>NZ_JAGGPN010000036.1 GCF_018613795.1 Arthrobacter sp. ISL-65 | reverse complement strand
ATCACCACAAGAACCCAAGAACAGGTTTACGAGACACCGCACGGCCTGCTGGTGCGAATCGATCGATGCCCCGGAATCCCGCGGAACCCATCCGCCCCACGAGTGTCTCGCAAAGCCGTCTCGCAGCTCTTCGTGTCGCGCGACCAGTTTTGGGTGTTACTGAGACAGCCTCTCCAGAGGCATCGGGGTATTGGACAGAGCATCCGCGCCGTTACGGACAGCCTTTTCGTACCGGGACTATCCGGCCCGGGCGGGGTGTGGCCGCTAGCCATCGAGCGGCAAATGCGGGTATTCCGGCGCACGCTGTTGGAACTGCAGTACGTCCATGTTGCGAACGACTCCGTCGCGGATTTCGATCGCCCGCCGGATGGTCTCGTTCTCCGTCCACGCACCAGGGCCTGAGACCACGGTTTCCAGGAAGGGCAGCAGCGCCTCGCTGATTTCCCAGCTGGAGGAATTCCAGAGGTAGGAAGGGCTGTGGTCCACCGCGTAGTAGTCGATGTGGTCGCCGACCGTGAACATGGGTTCGGCGAAGGTGGTGTTTTTCGCCCAGCTGAAGCCCATGCCCTCGTCGCAGGAGACGTCCACGATCAGGCTGCCAGGACGGAACGCGTCAAGGTCCTCGGTGCGCAGGTAGGTCAGCGGCGCATTGGGGTTCTGCAGGGTGCAGTTGACCACGATATCGCTCTCAGCGAGGAACGGCGCCAGCGGCACGCGACCGCGCTCGGTGATGACCTCGCTGAGGAACGGGGCCCGATCATCGTGGTCGAACTGCGCGATCCGCACCGAATGGATGGGCGACCCCACGGCTGCAACACCGCGGTTGGTCAGCACCTGGACGTCATGGATGCCGTGGGCATTCAGTGCCGTGACGGCGCCACGCGCGGTGGCCCCGAAGCCGATAACGACGGCGCTTAGCCGGCGGCCGTAATCGCCCGTGGAGCCGGACAGCGCCAACGAGTGCAGCACGGAGCAGTACCCGGCCAGCTCGTTGTTCTTGTGGAACACGTGCAGGCCGAAGCCGCCGTCGCTGGCCCAGTGATTCATCGCCTCGAAGGCGATCAGCGTGAGCTTTTTGTCGATCGCCAGCTGGGTGATCGCCCGGTCCTGGACACAGTGCGGCCAGCCCCAGAGGACTTGGCCGTCACGGAGCTCGGCAAGGTCTTCAGGCTGGGGTTTTGGCAGGAGCACGACGTCGGCATCTGCCACCAGTTGCGCGCGCGGGGCGATGCGCCCCACGCGCGATGCCAGATGGGCGTCCGAAACGCCGAATCGTTCGCCGTAGCCTTCCTCGAAGATAAGCTGCTGGCGCAGTTCCGGGGCGATTCGGTCCAAATGGAGCGGGTGGATGGGGAGGCGCCGCTCGTCGGGCTTCCGGGTGCTGGCTAGGACTCCAAGGGTGAGGTGCTTCGGTGAATTTGTCACTTCTTCTTGGAGCTCACGGACTTGGTGGCGGTCACCTTGTCGAGGGAGCTGGCCGACGCCGAAGCGGCCTTCTTGTCAGCGCGCTTTTCCTTAAGGGATTTGTCGGACTTCTTGGATGCTGCTTGACGGGGGGACTTGTCAGCCATTATCGCTCCTGTAGGGGAACCGAAGGGGTTCCTGACTTCTGACGATACAGGGAGCGACCTAACTGGATGTCGGGGAGAGCTGATGCCCCGGCAGCGGCGAGGTTTCCGGCGGCCTGGAGCGGCTGCTGAGCGGCCCGGGAAGGTGGGGGAGGTGCTGACTGGTGCTCCAGCAGGACCCTTGGCCCGATCAGACAGTTGTGGCCCCAGCAGTCCGGGGCCACAAGTGTCCGTTCGGGCTACGAACTCCCCTAAACTTCAGCCGCCGGCGCTGCGAACTGCGCCTCGTACAGGCGCGCATACGCCCCGCCCGCAGAAAGCAAAGACGCGTGGGTGCCCTGCTCCACGATCTGCCCGGCCTCCATCACCAGGATGAGGTCGGCGTCGCGGATGGTGGAGAGGCTGTGCGCGATCACGAAGCTCGTCCGGTCGGAACGCAAGGCGCTCATCGCCTTCTGCACCAGCAGCTCGGTGCGCGTGTCCACCGAGCTGGTTGCCTCGTCCAGGATCAGCACCGACGGCCGGGACAGGAACGCCCGGGCAATCGTCAGCAGCTGCTTCTCCCCTGCCGACACATTGGAGCCCTCGTCCTCGAGCACCGTGTCGTACCCCTCAGGCAGCGCACGCACGAACCGGTCCACGTACGTCGCCTGCGCCGCCTCCAAGATCTCCTCCTCAGACGCCGAGGGCTGGCCGTATGCAATGTTGTCCCGGATGGTCCCGCCGAACAGCCACGTATCCTGCAGCACCATCCCCATCCGCGAGCGCAGCTCCCGCCGCGGGACGGAGGTGACGTCCACGCCGTCGAGCGTTATCCGCCCGGCATCCAGCTCGTAAAAGCGCATCATCAGGTTCACCAGGGTGGTCTTGCCGGCCCCCGTGGGGCCGACGATCGCCACCGTCTGCCCCGGCTCTGCCACCAGGCTGAGGTCCGAGATCAGCGGCTTGTCCGGTGAGTAGGAGAACGAGACGTTCTCGAACACCAGCCGGCCCCGTCCGCCGTCGGGAGCAGAGCCAGCAGCCTCAGGGGACTGCTCCTCCTCATCCAGCAGCTCGAACACCCGCTCCGCCGACGCCACCCCGGACTGCAGCAGGTTGGCCATCGAGCCCAGCTGGGCCAGCGGCTGGGTGAACTGCCGCGAGTACTGGATGAACGCCTGCACGTCGCCCAGCTGCATCGCCCCGGACGCCACCTGCAGCGCGCCCACCACCGCGACCCCCACGTACACCAGGTTCCCGATGAACGTCAGGGCCGGCATGATCAGCCCGGAAATGAACTGCGCGCCGAAGCTCGCCTCGAACAGCTCCGCATTCTTCTGCCGGAACCGTTCCTCCACCTCCCGCTGCCGGCCGAACACCTTTACCAGCGCGTGCCCGGTGTACGTCTCCTCGATCTGCCCGTTCAGCTCGCCCGTGTGCTTCCACTGCGCCACGAACAGCTTCTGCGAGCGCTTGGCAATCAGCGCCGTCGTCACCAGCGTCAGCGGCACCGTCACCAGCGCAATCAGCGCCAGCACCGGCGAGAGCAGGAACATCATCACCAGCACGCCCACCACCGTGAGCAGCGACGTGACCGCCTGGGAGATGGACTGCTGCAGGCTCTGCGAGATGTTGTCCACGTCGTTCGTCACCCGGCTGAGCAGCTCGCCGCGCTGGATGGAGTCGAAATACCGCAGCGGCAGCCGGTGGATCTTCGCCTCGATCCGCTCCCGCAGCCGGTACACGGTCCGCTGCACCACACCGTTCAGCACATACGCCTGGATCCAGCCGAACGCCGACGCCAGCACATACAGCGCCAGCGCCCACAGCAGCACGTTCGCCAGCGCCGCGAAGTCGATCCCCGCCCCCGGCGTCAGTGTCATCGCCCCTATCATGTCCGCCTGCGCGTTCTGCCCGGACGCGCGCAGTCCGGCGATCACCTGCTCCTTGCTCACCCCGGCGGGCAGGTTCTTGGACACGACGCCGGCGAAGATCAGGTTGGTGCCCTCGCCCAACAGCCGCGGCCCGGTCACCGAGAACGCCACGCTGACGACGGCGAGCGCCAGTACCAGCGCCAGCCACGCCCGCTCGGGGCGCAGCTCCCCCAGCAGCCGCCGGGCCGACGGCCCGAAGTTCAGCGCCTTCTCCGCCGGGACGTTCATCCCGGCAAACGGTCCGCCGCGTCCCGGTCCGCCCGTGGGCCGGGGAATGCGTACGACGGCGGACTGCTGGGTTCGGGGGGCAGCGCCGGTTTCGGTCTGCTCGGCTCGCTGGGCCCGGCTCGAGGTGCTCATGCCGCCTCCTCCGCCGCCAGCTGCGAGGACACGATTTCGCGGTACGTCTCCGAACTCTCCAGCAACTCACTGTGCGTTCCGCGCCCGACGATCCTGCCGCCGTCGAGCACCAGAATCTGGTCCGCGTCCACGATGCTGGAGACGCGCTGGGCGATGATCACCAGCGTGGCCCCGGCGGTGTCCCGGTGCAGCGCCCGCCGGAGCCGGGCGTCTGTGGCGGTGTCCAGCGACGAAAACGAGTCGTCAAAGATGTACAGCTCCGGCCGCTTCACCAGCGCCCGGGCAATCGCCAGCCGCTGCCGCTGCCCGCCTGACACGTTCGTGCCGCCCTGCGAGACCGGTGCGTCAAGGCCGCCCTCCATCTCCCGGACAAAGTCCTCGGCCTGGGCGGTGGCCAGCGCGTGCCACAGCTCCTCCTCGGTGGCATCCGGCTTGCCGTACAGCAGGTTGCTCCGCACGGTTCCGGAAAACAGGTACGGCCGCTGCGGCACCAGTCCGATGTGCCCCCACAGCAGGTCCGGGTGCAGCTCCCGCACGTCCACACCGCCCATCAGCACGGAGCCGGACGTGGCGTCGAAGAGCCGCGGCATGAGGTTGACCAGCGTCGTTTTCCCCGATCCCGTACTGCCGATCACCGCCGTCGTCCGCCCCGCCGGGGCGGTGAAGCTGATGCCGCTGAGGACCGGCCGCTCGGCACCGGGGTAGGCGAACCCGACGTCGCGCATTTCCAGCTCACCGCGGGCGGTGGCCCGGGAAGTATCAGCCGCGAACACCACCGGACTCGCCGGCGGACGCACGGACGACTCCGTCTCCAGCACCTCCCCGATCCGGTCCGCCGAGACGGCAGCGCGCGGGATCATCACGGCCATGAAGGTGGCCATCATGACGGACATCAGGATCTGCAGCAGGTAGCTGAGGAACGCCACCAGCGTGCCCACCTGCATGGAGCCGTCCTCAATCCGGAATGACCCGAACCAGATCACCGCCACGCTGGAAACATTGAGCACCAGCATCACCACGGGAAAGGCGAGCGCCATCAGCCGCCCGGCCCGCAGCGCCGTGTCGGTCACGTCCGCGTTGGCGCCCGCGAACCGCTCCGTTTCCAGGTCCTCGCGCACGAACGCCCGCACCACCCGGATGCCCGCCAACTGCTCGCGGAGCACCCTGTTGACGGCGTCGATCCGCAGCTGCATCAGGCGGAACAGCGGCACCATCCGGCTGATGATCACCCCGACGCCGAGGAGCAGCGCCGGCACGCTCACCGCGATCAGCCAGGACAGCTGGGCATCCTGCCGGACGGCCATGACCACGCCGCCGATGCTGAGCATGGGCGCGGCCACCATCAGGGTGGCAGACATCAGCACCAGCTGCTGAACCTGCTGGACGTCGTTGGTGGACCGGGTGATGAGGCTTGCCGGGCCGAACCGGGTGACCTCCTGCTCGGAAAACCCGCCCACCCGGGTGAAGATCGCCCCGCGCAGGTCGCGCCCCATCCCCATCGCCGCCTTGGCTCCGAAGTACACCGCCGTCACCGCGCACGCAATCTGCAGCAGGGTGATGAACAGCATGAGGCTGCCAACGCGCAGGATGTAGCCGGTGTCCCCCGTGGCCACACCCAGGTCGATGATGTCCGCGTTCAGGGTGGGGAGATAAAGGGAGGCAATGGACTGCGCCAACTGAAAAACGACGACGGCGATCAGCAGCCGCCGTTGCGGCTGCAGGTACCGGACAAGAAGCTTCCACAGCATCCAGGTCCACCTTCGCAGCAGGTCCTCAAGTGATGGGAAGGCCAGTTTACGTCCGGCGGCTCGGGGCAGCCTGTAAGCTGAGGCCGTCGCCGGAATTCCGGAAACGCGGCAATTGAACACCGCAAATTGAAGAATGGGGACTTCATTGAGCGATCAGCAGTTGGGCTTTCGCGAGCCCGGAAACATTGGGCCAATAAACATACCGCAAGCTGTCCGGCTCGCGGCCGCCTGCTGGGTGGCCAGTGCCGTGGTGGCCGGCATGATGCCCGTCATCCTGGAGGTGGCCGGAATCGACTTTGGCCAGTCGATCCCGGACTGGGCGGTCCCCTATCTCGTGGCGTTCGCCGTCCCGTTGACCGCCCTGCAGGTATTGGCGGCCCAGCATTTGCTGCATGGCGCGCGCTGGGCCCGCATTCTCCTGACCGTCGCCGCAGCCCTGTCGGCACTCGGCGCACCCGTCGACCTCACCGCTTTGATCCTTGCCGGCCTGGTGCTGACGCTGGCGGGTGCCACGCTCATGTGGCTGCCTGCGTCCAACCGGTTCTTCCTGCTGCGCCGCAACGTCGCCGCCTATCCGGTACCTGCCGTTGCTGGCCCGGACCCCGCCCTCAAAGGAGAACTTCTGTGAGTGACACGCTCCTGTTGCCTCCCGTGGCTGAGGCCCTGGCGGCCCATGGCGTGTTGGAGGTGCCACGGGTGGTCATGGGCGGCGGCAACAGATCCAGCAAGATCGTCCTCGACCCCGCCGAGCTCCTCAAGTTGCCGGGAGTCGAGGTGGTGGACGGGCTCGCCACACCGCGGGAACCTGCCGAGGTGCCGGGCGACTGAAGCGGTTCGGCAGGGCCACTTTCCTGAATTGGCTCTGGTGCGCGGTCCGGCAGGCTGCCTACCGTGGTTGGGAACTCCACGTGGGTTCCAACCGAAGTTGAATTTCCACAGAAGGACCAGCATGGCCGCCAACGTGAACGATTATCCCTTTTCGCAGGTCGACGTCTTTGCCCCCGGGCCCAAGGCCGGCAACCCGGTCGCCGTCGTCCATGACGCCGACGGCCTGTCAGACGAGCAGATGCAAAGCTTCGCCAACTGGACCAACCTCTCGGAAACCACGTTCCTGCTGAAGCCGACGCAACCGGAGGCGGACTACCGGCTCCGGATCTTCACGCCGGCGTCCGAGCTTCCCTTCGCCGGCCACCCGACGCTCGGCTCCGCGCACGCGTGGCTGGAGAACGGCGGCCAACCGCTGCGCCCAGGAGAACTCGTGCAGGAATGCGGGGTGGGGCTCGTCAAGATCAGCCAAACGGCCGACGAACAGTTCTTCGAGGCCCCGCCGCTGCGCCGTTCCGGTCCGGTGGAGGCTGAGGTGCTGGAGCAGGCCATCGCCAGCCTGGGCATCACGCCCGAGCAGGTCCTGGACAGCAACTGGGTGGATAACGGCCCGGGCTGGATCGGCATCCGGCTGGCCTCGGCCCGGCAGGTGTTGGACCTAACGCCGGACTTCGTCACCATGGCCAAGCTGAACGTGGGCGTCATCGGCGCTTACGGGGACGGTGGCCCGGCGGATTACGAGGTGCGCGGTTTCGTTCCCGGCCTCGCAGTCCCCGAAGACCCGGTTACCGGCAGCCTGAACGCAGGCCTTGCCCAGTGGCTGATCGGCTCAGGAGTGGCGGAGGGCAACTACACCGTCAGCCAGGGCACGGTACTCGGCCGCGGCGGCCTGGTCACCATCACCAGCGAAGGCGACAGCATCTGGGTCGGCGGCACCAGCCGCACCGTCATCCGGGGCAGCGTCTCCCTGTAGTCCCGCCCCCGGTTCGACGAAACGTGCCAGGGACGGGCCGGCGCCCCATTGAGCCTGCCCGTCCCAGTCCGTGGTCTTTCTTGGCTGATCTTCGTACCGGGTCTCTTGCGGGGCCGCGGCGCTTCTGCACGGCCCCTGGGAAATACTGTCCCCCGGCAGGCTCAAGCCTGGCGCAACATTCCGGCAGGATCGCCGCAAGTTCCGGCGGGTGCGCCGTCGGCCGATCAGGGCTGTGGGCCGCCGTGGGCTGGCTGGGAACTGGACAACAAGTGATGTGCGCCTCAAAGCCGAAACACTGGCCGACCCCCAGCCGTTGGACAGGGAGACGGAAGGAGGCCCCATGCTCATTGTTCTGACAGGAATCGACGGTTCGGGAAAAACGACGGCGGCCCGTTCCCTGGTTGCGGCGGCCCGCGCGGAGGACAGCAAGGCACTTCTGCTGAGCAACTATGCAGGCCGGCGGCGCATGTCCCTGCTCAGCGCCAGGCTCGGCATCCACGTGCCTGCCCGGCTGGCCGACGCGGCGGAAACCACCATGCGCGTATTCAACGTGCTGGTGTCCACTGGCCGGGCAACCCGCTTCGAGGGGCTGGTTGTTATGGACCGCCACCTCCACTGCCAGCTGGCATTGCGCGAGGCAAGGGGCCTGCGCCGCGGACGGTTTCTCCCCTGGCTGCTCCGCACTCTTCCGGCCCCGGACCTGGTCCTTCACCTGGACGTGAGTCCCGCAGAGGCACACCGGAGGATCCTGGCGCGCGGCACGGACGAGGAGTCCGTGGCCGATCTGACCGCCCTGCGGAACGCCTACCGTGCACTACCCGAGTACGCGGACATTGTGGAGATCGACGCCGGCGGGCCGCCGGCCCGCGTGCTCGCCAGGCTGCTCGACGCGGTCGATTCACAACGGCAACTCAAGGTTTAGTCAAGAATTTCCGAAACGGCCGAATACGCCTTCCCTGAAGCCCATCGCGCTGTACATTAGTGCCAGCTCTCCCCTTTCCCCCCAAATCGGAGCGCTGGAAGCCTCCGCGCTGGAGTCGTTTGATTCGCGCGGAGGCTTCCCCTTTTTCACCGCGTAACCACGCTCCGGGCACTGCCTGCTCTGGCCACGCTCCGCCGTCGACGATATAGTAAGCATGCTGATGACTTCGGATACCGGACCATCATCTGTTCACTTCGACGAAGGAGACACTATGAGCACGAGGGTTGAGAAGCGCATTCTGGTGAACGTGCCGGTCAGCACGGCATACAACCAGTGGACCCAGTTCGAAGACTTCCCGCACTTCATGGGCGGCGTCAAAAAAGTGACCCAACTCAGCGACGACCGCCTTGAA
This sequence comes from Arthrobacter sp. ISL-65, assembly GCF_018613795.1. Taxonomy (GTDB): domain Bacteria; phylum Actinomycetota; class Actinomycetes; order Actinomycetales; family Micrococcaceae; genus Arthrobacter. The sequence goes on along the minus strand of NZ_JAGGPN010000036.1, from coordinate 11,323 downwards.
TGGGTGGCCGAGATCGCCGGCGTGAAGCGCAAGTGGGAGGCGCGGATCCTCGAACAGAAGCCGGACCAGAAGGTTGCCTGGGCGGCCACTGAGGGTGCCACCAACGCTGGCTCCGTGGAGTTTGAAGACGTGGGCGGCGGCCAGACCTCCATCAAGCTGTTCATCGACTACGAACCCGAAGGGCTGGTGGAGAAGATCGGCGACAAGCTGCACGTCGTGGAGCACCAGGCGGAGGCCGACCTTAAGAAGTTCAAGGCATTCATCGAGGATGAAGGCTACGCCAGCGGCGCCTGGCGGGGCGCGGTCAACGAAGGCGGCTCGGTGGGCACCCCGGGCGTTGAGCACGCTGCCGGATCGCTCGGCGACAGCGGCAAGGCCGGCGTCTCCGGCAAGATGGCGGCAGCTGCCGGAGTAGCCGCCGCAGCAGGCGCGGCGGCGGCCGTTGCCGCGGGCGGCAAGGACAAGGACGCAGACACTGTGTATGTCGTGGACGAGACCGTCACCCCGGTGGTTCCGGAATACACCGAAACCACTGTTGTTACCGACACGACCGATACCCCCGGCTTCGCCGGCGGAACCGCTGCGGACACCGTTACCGGCGGAGCTGTTGCCGGTGGAACTGTTGCCGGTGGAACTGCGGCAGGCACCGGTTCGGCACTGACGGACGAGTCCATCGCTCATCCCTTCGACCAGACCAACGGCTTGATCGATGACGAAGGCGACTCGGACGAGACGGCTGCAAGCGACACACGAAGCGCGGCAGACCGGGCCGAATGGGAAGAAGGCGGCCCCGGCACGGTTCCGCCCCTGGGCGGCACCAGCGGCCAGCACTAACGCCCGCAGCGCTCTTATAACTAAACAGCAGTCACGGCGGCATCGGAATGGTGTCGCCGTGACTGCTGTTTCGTGTAGTTTCGGGCCGGGCCGTCAGAGGTCCGAGTCCGGTGCGCCGGCTGACTTGTTGCGGGTTTCCATCAGGTGCAGCTGCAGTTTCGCTTCTGCTTCCCGGCGCCGTTTGGCCCGCTCGCGCATCTGCCGTGTTGCCTCGGAGCCTTCGGAGTGGATCAGTCCGGCCGTTCGATTGCGGGGAGCGCCACTGCCGGAGGGTGCCGCCGCCATAAGTTCTTCGCTCATGCCCCATAGTCACATGAGCGTGACCTTGCGGGAAGAGCCGTAACCGGATCGGAACCTGGCGGCATTCATAAGGGCCGGCGGCGTTTTGGGAAGGCACCCCGGGCTCGTAAGGATCGCTCTCCGGGGCTCTTGCCGTCGGCCCCACCTTTATTTTACGAGCCCGGAGCCCCGTGAGACAGGGGTTTTTCGATTTCCAGCTGCCCAATATGCGAGCTAGCCGCTGGAAAAAGCGGCTGCCCCGGCAAATCTGCACCGCTTTGCTCCTGCGCCACAGGGATCACCCTTGGAAATCCGCGGGAGCAGGGCCTTGGCAGCTGGGAAAGTGGTGCAGATTTGCTCGGGTTTTACGCGATCCGCCCCACGCGCCATTTCCCCCACCCGCCAGGGGCAGTATGGAAGGCGCTCACGACGCCGGAACTGCTCGCGCGCTGGTGGGCGCCGGGCGACATCGCTCCCAACGCTGGGCATCGCTTCACATTGGACATGGGCGCCTGGGGCATCCAGCAGTGCGAAGTCCTCAGCGTCGATCCCGGCACCTCGATCAGCTTTCTGTTTGCCGTTTGCCGAAGGCGGCTTGGACACAACCATCGCTTGGACGCTTGAAGCTGTCGACGGCACAGTCCTGCACCTCGAGCACACGGGCTTCAAGCTCGACACCCCGATGGGCGAGCAAGCATTCCAAGGCATGGGCAACGGCTGGCCGGGAGTGCTGTCCCGGATCGACGGCGTCCTGGTCGACGCAGCGCGGGCGTAACGCTCCAGGGAGAAACAGAGACCTCAAACACCAGGAAGGGCCCGGCACTTCGGTGCCGGCCCTTCCTGCGTTTCCACGCGGCTCCAGAACTGCCATCGCCGGCGCCGGCCATCCGCCCAACCCACTCCCCTTGACTACCCGGCCACCCCTTCCCTACACTTTTCATAAAGCAGAATCTAAATTCCACAAAGCGGAAACGGTTTAGAAGCCGAGAAGCAGGGAAGATAGATCAAAGCCCCTCCCCGGAAGGACCTACGATGACGTACACAGTGAACTGCTCCATCCTCCTGACGGAGCTGCCCCTGCTCGAGCGCCCCGCAGCCGCGAAAGCGGCCGGTTTTGACGCCGTCGAGTTCTGGTGGCCCTTCGAAAGCTCAGTCCCTTCCGACGCCGAGACCACGGCTTTCGAGCGCGCCATCACCGACGCCGGCGTCCAGCTCTCCGGCCTGAACTTCAACGCCGGCAACATGCCCGGCGGTGACCGCGGCCTGGTGTCCTGGAAGGGACGCTGCTCCGAGTTCAAGGACAACATCGACGTCGTGGCCGGCATCGGCGAGCACCTCGGCTGCACCGCCTTCAACGCCCTCTACGGCAACCGCCAGGAGGACTTCAGCCCGGAGGAGCAGGACGAACTGGCGGCCAAGAACCTGGCCGCGGCTGCCGAGGGCGTGGCCCGCATCGGCGGCACCGTCCTCCTCGAACCCGTCAGCGGAGCCCCGCGCTACCCGCTCCTCCAGGCCCAGGACGCGCTCGACGTGATCGCCCGGGTCAAGGCGGAATCCGGCGCCCAGAACATCAAGCTGCTCGCGGACTTCTACCATCTGGCCGTCAACGGGGACGATGTCGCAGCCGTCATCGAGAACCATGCCAAGGACTTCGGCCACATCCAGATTGCCGACAACCCCGGCCGTGGGGCTCCCGGAACCGGTGAGCTTCCCCTCGGCGAGTGGATCGCCCGCAGCCGCGAACTCGGCTACGACGGCTACATCGGCCTCGAATACAAGGAACCGCAGGAAACCGCCTTCAGCTGGGCCATCCGCGAACACGCCGCCAGCTAGCCCCGCCTCATCACCGCACCACCCAAAGGACTTCAGAAAGAGAACCAACATGAGCAACGTTGCAGTCATCGGACTCGGAATCATGGGCCTGCCCATGGCCATCAACCTCGTCAAGGCCGGCCACGCCGTCACCGGCTTCAACCGCAGCCAGGACAAGATCGACAAGCTCGTCTCCGAAGGCGGCAAGGGCGCCTCCAGCATCGCCGACGCAGTCGAGGACGCCGACGTCGTCATCACCATGGTGCCCGACTCCCCCGACGTCGAAGGCGTCGTCAGCGGCCCCGACGGTGTCTTCGCCAACGCCAAGCAGGGCGCCCTCTGGATCGACGCGTCGAGCATCCGCCCGGACGTCGCCAAGCGTCTGTCCGATGACGCCGTCGCGGCAGGTATCCGCCCGCTCGATGCTCCGGTTTCCGGCGGTGAGCAGGGCGCCATCGACGCAGTCTTGTCCATCATGGTCGGCGGCGACAAGGCAGACTTTGAGGCAGCCCAGGACGTCCTGAACGCCGTCGGAAAAACCATCGTCCACGTCGGCCCGTCCGGCTCCGGCCAGACCGTCAAGGCTGCCAACCAGCTGATCGTCGCCGTCAACATCGAGGTACTCGGCGAGGCCATCGCCTTCCTTGAGGCCTACGGCGTGGACACCGACGCCGCCCTCAAGGTCCTCGGCGGCGGCCTCGCCGGCTCCAAGGTCCTCGACCAGAAGGGCCAGAAGATGCTGGACCGCAACTTCGACCCCGGTTTCCGCCTCGCCCTGCACCACAAGGACCTGGGCATCGTCACCTCCGCCGCCCGCGAAGCCAACGTCGCCGTCCCGCTCGGCGCCGTCGTCGCCCAGCTCGTCGCCGCCACCGTCAACCAGGGCGACGGCGGCCTGGACCACTCGGGACTCTTCAAGCAGGTCCTCCAGCTCAGCGGCCGGGAGTAACGCACCTCCGGCAGCAGACCGGATAACAAGCAAAACCGGGCAACCGCCGTCGTACATGAACGACGGCGGCTCCCCAACTACACCCAAAAACAAACTTTCAAGGAGCACACCATGACGAAGATGCGCACCGTAGACGCTGCCGTCGCAATCCTGGAAAAGGAGGGCGCCACCGAGGCGTTCGGCCTGCCAGGCGCGGCGATCAACCCGTTCTACTCCGCAATGCGGGCCCACGGCGGTATCCGCCACACCCTGGCCCGCCACGTTGAAGGCGCCAGCCACATGGCTGACGGCTACTCCCGCGCAGCAGACGGCAACATCGGCATCTGCATCGGCACCTCCGGCCCCGCCGGCACCGACATGATCACCGGGCTGTACGCCGCATGGGCCGACTCCATCCCCATGCTCTGCATCACCGGTCAGGCCCCCGTTGCCAAGCTGCACAAGGAAGACTTCCAGGCCGTGGACATCGAGTCCATCGCCAAGCCCGTCACCAAGATGGCCATGACCATCCTGGAGCCCGGCCAGGTTCCCGGCGCCTTCCAGAAGGCCTTCCAGCTGATGCGCTCCGGCCGTCCCGGTCCCGTACTTCTGGACCTGCCGATCGACGTGCAGGTGACCGAGATCGAATTCGACATCGACACCTACGAGCCCCTGCCGGTTGAGAAGCCCAAGGCCAGCCGCAAGCAGCTGGAAAAAGCCCTGGACATGCTGACCGCAGGCGAGCGCCCGCTGATCGTGGCCGGCGGCGGCATCATCAACGCCGGAGCCTCGGCGCAGTTGGTGGAACTGGCCGAGCTGCTGAACGCTCCCGTCATCCCCACCCTGATGGGCTGGGGCGCGATCCCGGACGACCATGAGCTGATGGCCGGCATGGTGGGCCTGCAGACGTCCCACCGCTACGGCAACGAGAACTACCTGCGCAGCGACTTCGTGATCGGCATCGGCAACCGCTGGGCCAACCGCCACACCGGAGGCCTGGACACCTACACCGCCGGCCGCAAGTTCGTGCACATCGACATCGAGCCCACGCAGATCGGCCGCGTGTTCTCCCCGGACTTCGGCATCGCCTCCGACGCCGGCGCCGCCCTGGACGGGCTGCTGGAACTGGCCCGCGAACGCCAGGCCGCCGGAACCCTGCCTGACTACACCGAATGGGTTGCCGAGTGTGCCGAGCGCAAGGCCACCCTGCACCGCAAGACCCACTTCGACAACGTGCCGATCAAGCCGCAGCGCGTGTACGAGGAGATGAACAAGGCGTTCGGCAAGGACACCACGTACGTGTCCACCATCGGCCTGTCCCAGATCGCCGGCGCCCAGATGCTGCACGTGTTCGGCCCGCGCAAGTGGATCAACGCCGGCCAGGCAGGCCCGCTGGGCTGGACCGCCCCGGCCGCCCTCGGCGTCGTGCGCGGCAAGCCGGATGAGACCGTTGTTGCCCTGTCCGGTGACTACGACTTCCAGTTCATGATCGAGGAACTGGCTGTGGGCGCCCAGTTCAACCTGCCGTACATCCACGTCGTGGTGAACAACTCCTACCTGGGCCTGATCCGCCAGTCCCAGCGAGGCTTCAAGATGGAACAGAACGTGTCCCTGGCGTTCGAGAACATCAACTCCCCCGAAACCAACGGCTACGGCGTTGACCACGTCAAGGTGGCCGAGGGCCTGGGCTGCAAGGCCATCCGGGTGGAAAACCCCGAGGACATGCCGGCCGCGTTCGGCAAGGCCAAGGCACTGATGGGCGAGTTCCAGGTTCCCGTGGTGGTTGAAGTGATCCTGGAAAAGATCACCAACATCTCCATGGGCCTCGAGATCAACGCCGTGAACGAGTTCGAGGAGCTGGCCGCCACCGCCGCCGACGCCCCCACCGCCATCCTGGCCCTGCAGGACTAATAACCTGCGGGACCAACAGCCAGGCCGCACCGAAAAGTACCGAAGATAGGCAAGCAATGCGCATCGTGATCGCGCCGGATAAGTTCAAGGGTTCACTCTCCGCCCCGGACGTCGCCCGGCACCTGGAAACAGGGCTCCGGAACGGCTCCGCCACAGCGGGCCGTCCCGGCACCCCTGAGGAACTGGGCACCCTTGAGGTACTGCGGATTCCCGTGGCCGACGGCGGCGAGGGCACCCTCGACGCCGCCGTCGGCTCCGGCTTCACCCGCCGCAGCGCCGTGGTCAGCGGCCCCACCGGGCAGCCGCTGACGGCGGAGTTCGCGGTCCGCGGCCGGGAAGCCGTGATCGAAATGGCCGCGGCCTCCGGCCTCGCTGTCCTCCCCGATTACGACGGCGGGCGGCCGGGTTCCGAAACCGCCCGAACCGCCACCAGCGTGGGAACCGGCGAGCTGATCCGCGCGGCGCTCGACGCCGGCTGCCGGCAGATCATCCTGGGCGTCGGCGGCAGCGCCAACACCGACGGCGGCGCGGGCGTGCTGCAGGGACTCGGCGCCCGGCTGCTCGACGCCGGAGGCAACGAACTGCCCCTCGGCGGCGCCGCCCTCGGACACTTGGCGGCCATCGACTTCTCCGGCTTCGACACCCGGCTGGAGGAGTCCCGCTTCATCCTGGCGAGCGACGTGGACAACCCGCTGCTCGGGCCGGAGGGCGCGGCAGCCATCTTCGCGCCGCAGAAGGGCGCCACCGCCGCCGACGTCGGCGAGCTGGACGCCGCCCTCGCCACCTTCGTCAAGGTCCTCGCCGCAGAGATCGGTCCGCGGGCGGTCAAGGCTGCCAGCGCACCGGGCGCCGGAGCGGCCGGCGGCGTCGGCTACGCCGCCATCGCGGCACTGGCGGCATCGCGCCGCCCGGGCATCGACGTCGTGCTTGAATTCACCAGGTTGGCGGAACGACTGGCCGGCGCGGACCTGGTGATTACCGGCGAAGGCAGCCTCGACGAACAGAGCCTGCTCGGCAAGACGCCCATGGGGGTTGCCCGGGCAGCTGCCGAAGCCGGCGTGCCGGTGCTCGTCGTCTGCGGCCGCACCACCCTTTCGCCGGAACAGCAGCAGAGTTCCGGTTTCCGGCAGGTCTACCCTCTGACGGCGCTGGAAAGCAATGTAGAGATATGTATAGCTGAAGCAGGCCGACTGCTTGAAGAATTGGGTCAGCACATCGGCGTGCACCTGACCGACAGTGCTTACACGAAGGAGCCCCTGAATGTCTGAAGAACGCTTTGACCTGGTCATCCGGGGCCGGCGCATCCTCACCACCGCCGGGATCGCCGCCCGTGAAGTGGGCGTCCGCGGCGGCAAGATCGTCGCTTTGGAACCGCTCGGCAACGGCCTCCAGGGTGCCGAGGTCATCGAACTCACCGACGACGAAACCCTGATCCCCGGCCTGGTGGACACCCACGTCCACGTCAACGAGCCCGGCCGCACCGAGTGGGAAGGCTTCGCCTCCGCCACCCGCGCCGCGGCCGCCGGCGGCGTCACCACCATCATCGACATGCCGCTGAACTCCATCCCGCCCACCACCAATGTGGACGGCCTCAAGCTCAAGCGCGAGGTGGCCGAGGACCAGGCCTTCGTGGACGTCGGTTTCTGGGGCGGCGCCATCCCCGGCAACAAGGCCGACCTGCGCCCGCTGCACGACGAAGGCGTCTTCGGCTTCAAGTGCTTCCTGCTGCACTCCGGCGTGGACGAGTTCCCGCACCTGGAGGCGGACGAGATGGAGGAGGACATGCGCGAGCTCAAGTCCTTCGACTCCCTCATGATCGTCCATGCCGAGGACTCGCACGCGATCGACCACGCACCCCACCCCGGCGGGGCCCACTACTCCACCTTCCTCGCCTCCCGCCCCCGCGGCGCCGAGAACAAGGCCATCGCCGAGGTGATCGAGCGCGCCCGCTGGACCGGCGCCCGCGCCCACATCCTGCACCTCTCGTCGTCGGACGCGCTGCCCATGATCGCTTCGGCAAAGCGCGACGGCGTGCACCTCACCGTGGAGACCTGCCCGCACTACCTCACGCTCATGGCCGAGGAAATCCCCGACGGCGCCACCGCGTACAAGTGCTGCCCACCCATCCGCGAGGCCTCCAACCGCGAGCTCCTCTGGCAGGGCCTGCAGGACGGCACCATCGACTGCATCGTCTCGGACCACTCACCGTCGACGCTTGACCTGAAGGATCTGGAAAACGGCGACTTCGCTGTGGCCTGGGGCGGCGTCTCGTCGCTGCAGCTGGGCCTGTCCCTGATCTGGACCGAGGCCCGGCACCGCGGCATCCCGCTGGAGCAGGTGGTTTCGTGGATGGCCGAGAAGCCGGCCTCCCTGGCCCGCCTCTCCAACAAGGGCCAGCTGGCGCTCGGGTACGACGCCGACTTCTCCGTTTTCGCCCAGGACGAGGCCTTCGTGGTGGACGTGTCCAAGCTCAAGCACAAGAACCCCATCACCCCGTACGACGGCAAGGCACTCTCCGGCGTGGTCCGCCGCACGTACCTGCGCGGCAGCGTGGTGGACGGCCAGACCCCCGGCGGCAAGCTGATCCGCCGCGGCGGCATCTGAGGACCGCGCGGTGGCTGTGCATGCCCATTCACCGCGCGGCTCTTCGGCTCCGTGGGGCGCCGGCCCTGGAACTGCCAGTGCCCACGGGACCGCCAAGGCCCACGGCCTGGCCGTCTGGGTAGCTCCGCCCGAAGGCCAGGACATCGATCCCGAAGTCCTGGCCCGGGCCGCCGAGCTGGTGCTGGCGCGGGCCCTTCGATCTGCTCCGGAGGCGGAAGTCCACTGGCCCGCCGCCGGAGCTGCAACTTCCGCCGCCGGGACGCACCCGGGCACGCCCCCAGGGGAGGGGGAACCCAACGGTGCGCCCGACGGCGGACCTCCCGTGCCGCCGTCGTCCTCCCTGGAGGATTCCCCGCACCCGGACTCCTCGGAACTGGGCTCCCCGGAAACGGACGACGGCGGCGCAACCCACCTCCCGCCGTCGGCCGGGCACGTCAGCCGGGTGGCCGTGGACCTTTCCCGGTCCGAAGTGCTGCTGGACGGCGCGCGGGTGCCGCTGACCGGCGTCGAGTTCAAACTGCTGCGCTACTTGGTGGAACACTGCTCGCGGACCGTAGACCGGGACGAGCTGCGGCTGTTCCTGGAGTCGTTCGACAGCCCCGGCGCCGCAACCCGATCCATCGACGTCTACGTGGGCCGGGTGCGGCGGAAGCTGCGCGGCGGCCGGCACGCGATCGCCACGGTCCGCGGTGGCGGCTACCGCTTCATCTGTGGACCAGCAGCCACCGTGCGCGGCCCGGCGGAATACAGTATCTAGGGCTGCTGTTATCCATATCAGTCCGATCAGTCACTGTGCTTGACCAGATTTTTCGCTCAACCCAGATCCATCAGAAGGAATGCCATGAGCCCCAAACTGACCACCAAGCTCCAGCCCGGAACCCAGGCGCCGGACTTCACCCTGCAGGACGCTGAAGGCAAGCAGACCACGCTGGCCGATTACCGCGGCAAGAACGTCATCGTGTACTTCTACCCGGAAGCGGCCACCCCCGGCTGCACCACGGAGGCCTGCGACTTCCGCGACAACCTGGCCTCCTTCCAGGGCTCCGGCTACGCAGTGCTGGGCATCTCCCCCGATGCTCCGGAGAAGCTGGCCAACTTCACGGGCGACTTCGGGCTCACCTTCCCGCTGCTGGCTGACGAGGACCACGCCGTGGCCCTGGCCTACGGCGCCTGGGGCGAGAAGCTCATCGACGGCGAAGTCCAAGAGGGCATCGTCCGCTCCACCGTGGTCCTGGATCCCGAGGGCAAGGTCACGCTGGCCCAATACCAGGTCAAGGCACAGGGCCACGTCCAGGCGCTCCGCGAACAGCTCGGCGTCTAACCCCCAACGCTTCCTCACCTTTCGTCGCTTCACCCCAAACGCTTCCTCACCTTTTGGTCGCTTAAACCGAAACGCTCCTGCATGAACTGCAGGAGCGTTTCGGTTTAAGCGACGGGACGTGAGGACGCGTCCAGTCTGAAGCGACGGGAGGTGAGGAAGCGTCCTCTACTTCAGGACCACGGTCCGGTTGCCGTTCAGGATGATGCGGCCTTCGCAGTGCCAGCGGACGGCGTTGCTGAGCGCCTTGCACTCGGTGTCCCGCCCGGCGGCGACCAGGTCCTCAGGGCCGAAGGTGTGGTCCACCTCCACCACCTGCTGCGCGATGATCGGGCCCTCGTCGAGTTCCGCGTTCACGTAGTGCGCAGTGGCGCCCACGGTTTTCACGCCGCGGGCGTAGGCCTGGTGGTACGGCTTGGCGCCCTTGAACGACGGCAGGAACGAGTGGTGGATGTTGATCGCCCTGCCATCCAGCTTCCGTGCGAGGTCGTCGCTGAGGACCTGCATGTACCGGGCCAGCACCACCAGCTCCACATCGAGCTCGTCCACGATTTCCAGCAGCCGTGCCTCCGCCTGCGGCTTGGTGGCCGCGGTGACGGGGACGTGGAAGAACGGGATCCCGTGCCACTCCACGAGTGTCTGATGGTCCGTATGGTTGGAAACCACGCCCACAACGTCGATGGGAAGCTCCCCCACCCGGGCCCTGAAGAGCAGGTCGTTGAGGCAGTGGCCGAACTTCGAGACCATGATCAGGACCTTGCGGCGGGACCCGTTCCGTTCCAGCCGCCACTTCATGTCGTACTTCTCGGCCACCGGGGCGAATCCGGCGCGGAGCTGCCCCAGCGTGGCTTCGTTGCCGTCCGACGCGAAGTGCACCCGCATGAAGAAGTGGCCTTCGGACCGGTCGCCGAACTGCTTGTTGTCGATGATGTCGCACTCGTGTTCCAGCAGGAAGCCGGAGACGGCGTGCACGATGCCCGGGCCTTCGGGGCAGTCCAGGGTCAGCACGTGCTCGACGGCGCTGTTCGCCTGCCCGGAGCTGCGGTTCTCAGTCTGAATAGCAGTCATGGTTTCAGCACTCAATTACATTCACGGCGAGGCCTCCTCGAGAGGTTTCCTTGTACTTGGTTTTCATGTCGGCGCCGGTTTCGCGCATGGTCTTGATGGCCTTGTCCAGGGACACCTTGTGGCTGCCGTCCCCGTGCAGGGACAGGCGGGCGGCGTTGATGGCCTTGACGCTGGCGATCGCGTTCCGCTCGATGCACGGGATCTGCACCAGGCCGCCCACGGGGTCGCAGGTCAGCCCGAGGTTGTGTTCGATCCCCACTTCGGCGGCGTTTTCCACCTGTTCGGGCGTCCCGCCGAGCACCTCGCAGAGGCCGGCGGCGGCCATGGAGCAGGCCGAACCCACCTCGCCCTGGCAGCCCACCTCGGCACCGGAGATGGAGGCGTTGATCTTGAACAGAATCCCGACGGCGGCCGCCGCCAGCAGGAAACGGACCACACCGTCGTCGTCCGCTCCGGGAACAAACTTCATGTAGTAATGCAGGACTGCCGGGACGATGCCGGCCGCCCCGTTGGTGGGGGCGGTGACGATGCGGCCGCCGGCCGCATTCTCCTCGTTGACGGCGAGGGCG
>NZ_JAGGPN010000035.1 GCF_018613795.1 Arthrobacter sp. ISL-65 | reverse complement strand
CGCCTCCGTGGGAGGTGTATCAGGTATCTGGCTGCTCACAGGGGACGACCTCCACCCTCGGTATACGGGTCCTCGGGATCGCGGAGCGGAACGCCAGCCGAACCCGGCGCATCGAAGCCGGGGCGGGCGGGCTCGCCGTACACGGTCTCTGCGTAGGTGGTGGGGGTTGCCTGCGGTGCGTCATACAGCGGGGCGCCTGAGGCTCCGGCGAGGCTGCTTTCCGTGACCGGTGGCTGGGCGGGGTACTGCGGCACGGTGCCTACGTATCCGGCGCCGGCCGCGGGTCCGGTTTCTGGGGCGCCGGCCTGCAGGCTTCGGCCCAGTCGTCCGGCAAGCATGCCTGCGCCTGCTGCGAGGAGCAGGAAGGTGCCGGGGCGCTGGCGGGCGAAGGACTTCACTTCATCCAGCAGTGAGCCCGGGTCCCGGTTGTCCAGCCACGACGCCACCGATTCGGAGCGCTCGGCGGCCTGCCGGATCAGGTCCGAGGCCACACCGTGCTGGTCCGGCGCGTCGGCCATGGTGTGCAGCTGCGAGGAGATGGTGCGGATGCCTTCGGCGGCCTTGGTCTGCTGGGTGCCGGCCTGGCTGGTCAGGTCCGACTTCGCCTGGTGCAGCAGATCCCGGGCGCTGTTCTTCGCTTCAGAGGCGACGTTCGCGGCCTCGGCCTTCGCGGTCTCGGCCACGTTCTGGGCAGCGCCGGCGGCCTGGCCAGCGACATTCGCGGCCTCTTCCTTCGCCACGTCCTTCTTGGAGGAGTCGTCGCCCTGGTAACCGGTGGTGCCCGTGTAGCCGGTGGTGCCGGCGTCAGTGCTGCTCAATCCGGTAGTGCCGAAGCCCGTGGTTCCTGCTCCGGTAGTGCCCAAGCCCGTGGTTTCCGGTTCGGTGCCGTATGGGTTCTCGGTCATCATTGCTCTCTTTCCTTTGAGGGTTAGCGGCTGTTGATGAACCAGCACTCAGCAATAGTAAGCATGGTTACCATCGAATAGTAAGTACACTTCCTACATGAGTTGAAAATTGTTCGATGCCAACAGAAAGGTCGTTGACCATGATTGGATTTATCATCGCCGGGCTCGTTATCGGAGCCCTTGCCCGCCTCATCAAGCCCGGGAGGCAGAACCTGGGCATCATCGCCACCCTGCTCCTAGGCCTTGCAGGTTCCGTCATTGGCGGAGCTGTGGCCAGTCTGCTAGGTACCGGCGACATGTTGGAACTGAACGTCCTGGGGTTCGTCGTTGCCGTCATCGCGGCTGTCGCACTGATCGGTTTGGCGGAATCGCTGACGAGCCGCCGCAGGAGGGCGCCGACTCGCCGTTTCTGATGGCCTGATGGCCGGCGGTCCAGGATTGGCCCGATTTGCGGCCTGATGATTCTCCTCAGGGTAACGCTTCGCACATCCCCATGAGAGGTAATCTGGCAGTAGATGTTGGGAAGTGCCGTCCTTCTTTGAAGCAGCGTTTTCGGTTTCTGTGCCGGGCGGCACTCCTGTGGAAACGAGGCTGTTATGGGCGTTGAAGCACGGGCGTGGGACCGTGAGGACGTCGCAGGACGGCTCCAGGAACTGGTACTGGAGAGCGTTGACGTTGGCGACTTCCTCCAGGAGCTGGCTGGATATTCCGCGGCATTCTACTCCGCACCCGGCATGAAGGTGCGGTGCGCCTTCACGGTGCTGCGGAGGAAGAAAGCCGCCACGGTAGCAAGCAGCGATCCGCAGGCCAGGATGCTGGATGAAGTCCAGGTGGACTTTGGCGAAGGTCCCTGCCTGGCGGCCATGGCGGAGATGTGCATCGTTCATGTCCCGGACGTGGAGTCTGAACCGCGTTGGCCGGCATATATGTCGGCCGTCGCCGGGCGTGGCGTGGGTTCAATCCTCGCGGTGCCGCTGGCACTGGAGGGAGAAACCCGCGCGGCGCTGAACCTCTTTTCAGCGCGGTCCCATGGGTTCACCGGCGAAGACATCTCTGGCGCGGAGGAATTCGCAGCACAGGCATCCAAGAGCCTCCGACTTGCCCTGCGGATGGCCCAGCTGACCGATTCGCGGAACGACCTGGCCGCTGCCATGCAGTCGCGGACTGCAATCGACATCGCCACCGGAATAATCATGGCGCAGAACAGGTGCAGCCAGGAGGCTGCCCTGCGGGTCCTGAAGACTGCCTCCAGCCTGAGGAACCTGAAACTCCGTGACGTAGCGGTGTCAGTTGCTGCCTCGGTGGGTGGCGATTCTGCTCTGTCCACCCATTTTGATGAATAAGGTGTCCGCAAGGAGTCCGGCATGCCCATAACGGTGACGCCTTTTCGGCATAGCTTTATTCTTGAAAGATGAGCGCAACAGCCGCATCGACCGTCACCTTTGAAAGCCGCTTCGCCACAGAGCTTGCCGAGATGGCGATCCCCTGGAAGGCGGAGGAGGTTCCTGACCCGCGGCTGCTCGTCCTGAACGAGCCGCTGGCCGCCGAACTGGGCTTTGACCCGGAGTTCCTGAGGAGCCCGGAAGGACTACCTCTGCTGATCGGCAATGAGGTGCCCGACGGCGCCACTCCAGTTGCGCAGGCATACTCCGGCCACCAGTTTGGCTGGTTTGCCCCGAGGCTGGGTGACGGTCGTGCGCTGCTGCTCGGTGAGATAGCCAACGTCGGCGGTCGCCTTCGCGACATTCACCTGAAAGGCTCCGGCCGCACACCCTTCGCACGGGGTGGCGACGGCTTCGCGGTCGTGGGGCCGATGCTGCGTGAATATGTCGTCAGTGAGGCGATGCACGCCCTGGGCGTCCCCACTACCCGGTCCCTCGCCGTGGTGGCCACTGCGCGTTCCGTCCAGCGGGAAACAGCGCTGCCAGGAGCGGTACTCACGCGCATCGCGAGCAGCCATCTGCGCGTAGGCAGTTTCCAGTATGCCCGGGTCGCCGGTGACCTCGGACTCCTGCGCCGCCTTGCCGGCCATGCGATCGCCCGGCACTATCCCGATGCCGCGGAGGCGGACAATCCGTATCTCGCCCTGTTAGAGGCAGTGATCTCTGCGCAGGCCTCGCTGGTGGCTAAGTGGATGCTGGTGGGCTTCATTCACGGCGTGATGAACACAGACAACATGGCTATCTCGGGGGAGACCATTGACTACGGTCCGTGCGCCTTCATGGACGCGTTCGAACCCGCCACCGTCTACAGTTCGATCGACGAGAACGGACGCTACGCCTACGCGAACCAGCCGGTGGTGGCGGAGTGGAATCTGACCCGCCTGGCGGAGGCGCTCCTTCCGCTGTTCGACGACGACGAGGAGCGGGCGGTCGCGCTGGCACAGGAATCGCTGGGGGCCTTCCGCCGGCAGTACAGCGCGGCCTGGCTGGCCGGCATGAAGGCGAAGCTCGGACTGGACAGCAGCATCGCTGACGACGTGGCGTCGCCTCTGATTGACGAACTACTCGGGCTTCTGCAGAAGGGACGCGTCGACTACACATCGTTCTTCCGGCGTCTTGGCACCGCAGCCCGCGGCGAGGGCCAGCCGATCCGCACCCTGTTCCCTGAGCCGGACGCTTTCCTGGCCTGGGCCGAACGCTGGCAGGCCCTGCAGCCGGACGCTGACATGATGGACCGGGTCAATCCGGTGTATGTGCCCCGCAACCACCTCGTAGAGGAAGCACTTGACGCTGCGACCGACGGCGACGTCGGGCCGCTCCGGCGGCTGCTCGAAGCGGTGACAGACCCCTACCACGAGCGTCCCGGCGTCGAACGTTATGCAGAGGCCGCGCCGGAAACCTTTGGTCCCTACCGGACCTTCTGCGGAACCTGACGTCCGCTGCTCGACTGAAGCTGGCGCAGCCTAGCTGGCGCCGGGATGTACGAGGGTGTCCGGAACCAGTTCATTTGCTGGCGCGTCAGACAGCCCCTGCGGCGTAAGGTCCATTTCGTCCAAAGCGGCCATGGCTGCGTTCGGGGCGGCGATCAGGCCGGCGCCCGGGGCAATGGTGTTAGTCATGGTTCTGTGTCTCCTGAAGTTAACGGGGCGGTGCATTGTGTGCTGACTCGCTATTTTCCTTGGAACTGCCCCGCGCGCCAAAGTTGCGCGGGGGACACAATTGCTGTAGGCCGGCCGGATTGGGTCAGTCCCGGACGTATGGGGTAAGGGAATGGCCGACGTCGGCCGCCCCCTTATGTGAAGGCGGTTGCGGCGTCTGCGGTGGCGGTTTTATGACGGCCAGTTACAGCTCGCCGCCGCTGACGATGTCCCGGGAGAGCTGGTGCAGCGGTACCTCGCGCCGGCGGGAGGCACTGATAAGGGTGGCGAGCGCCTGGTCGTGGCTGACGTGGAGGCGCTCCATGATGATCCCGGTTGCCGTTCCGATGGCGTCGCGGGCGCCGAGCGCTCCGATGAGCCCGTCGCTGAGGCGCTCTGCAGCGTCGCGTGCCTGGGAGTTCGCAAGCATCAGGGCGGCAGGGCGTGCCAGCAGTTCGATCAGGCGGATGGCCTTGGAATCGAAGCCGTCGGGAATGGGCGAGTAGACCTTCAGCGCACCGATGGCGCCGTCGGGAGTGGACAGCGGCGTGCTGATCACCGAGCGCAGCGGCAGATCGGTGATGGCCCGCGTCCAGGCCGGCCAGCGGTGGTCGGTGCGGCTGTCCGCCATCTTCACGGTCGCCTGCTGGGCCCACGCAGTCAGGCACGGTCCCTGCCTGAGGTCGTACTGGAGCTGGTCTGCCTGCAGGATGGTGGGATCGGTGGCGGCGGTGCTGGTGCGCCGGCCGCGAGTATCCATCAGGCTGGCGCCTGCCCCCAAGGCACCCGGAACGTTTTCCTTGAGGGCCTGGGCCAGCGCCGAAACTGCTTCGTCGACGGTCTCATGCGTCAGTAACAGGTCGGCGATCCGGACGGTAAGGGCAGCCAGTTCGTCCGCGAGGGGCAGGTTGGCCGACATCAGGGCCTGGCTAAGAAATGGCCGGAAGGCCCGCGGGGGCCAGACCGGCTCAGGGGAAAGACGCCGGGCCGGGCAGGAGTGGCTATTGAGACAGGCATCGCGTTCGTTCCTTTCCTGGGTCCGCGGAGCGCCGTCCGGGGTAGCAGACTGCGGCGTCGAACGTTAATACTAATTATTTCAGCGAAGGGCGCGCGCCGCGAGGGGTGGAGGCTTTGAACGGCAACGATTTTATGGAGAAACCGGAGTCCTGGGAACACAAAACGGGGCTTCTCGAGGTGTTCTGGACGATAATACGGTTAACGGCAGACAGGAGCAGCGGTGGTAGGACCGCCAGGACCCGCGGAATGGGCAGCGGCCGCTGAGACGGAGTTGTTCAAGGCGCTGGCGCATCCCGCCAGGGTCCGGATTCTTGCCGTGCTCGCGGCGGGCCCGGCTTCGGTGGCGGACCTCTGTTCGGCCACGGGGCTGAAGCCGTCGCACCTGGCCGGTCAACTCGCGCTGTTGCGTGCCCAGCACCTGGTGACCGGGCGCCGCTCCGGAGGGCGGTTGCGGTACTGGCTGTCCTTTCCCGAGATCGCAGACCTCCTCACCGCTGCCGAGACGGTCTTGAATGCCCGGGCGGCGGCTGACGCTGGCCGCCTGGCCGGCATCGGCGCATCGGGCCCAGGCCTTGCCGGTGAGGGCATCCTGACGGACGACGAGTCCATGGCAGTGCTCGAGGAGTCCCTGGAGAGGCGCGCCCTGATAACCAACGCAGTGCGTTCGGCCAGCGCCAGGACCGGCAGCAGCTCGGAGGCCGCCTTGGGCGGGCTCCTGATCCAGGCCCGGGAGCGGAGCCTGACCCTGGCTGAAGTTTCCAGCGAGACGGTGGCGGGGCGCGGAACCGGCTGATCGAAGGCGGCCGGCCCCGGAGGAATCGAAAAGTCTCGTTTTGGGCACGAAGGGTTCGCGTCCTTGACGGCGTGGCGGCGGTGGGCAAGACTCGTGATTGAGGAATTGATCAATTCATAGTTTCTTCAATCCTCTCCGTTGGGGGCCTTCTGCTCTGCCAAGCGCAGAGGGCTGGAGCGTCGCGGGGCAGCTGGAACTTTCCACTGCCCGGGGGGCGCGGAATAGGCGGAAAGGGGCGGAACAACGTGGTTCCGGCCCCTTTCCGGTTTTCCGGCTAACCCTGCTCCGGAGCTACGGGCGCTCGAAGAGGCTCAGAATATTGCCTTCACTGTCCAGGAACCAGGCGGCCTTGCCTGCGTCCGATGTGGCAATGCCGTTCTCGGTCTTCAAACCGGGGAAATCGTACTCTTCGAATACGACGCCGCGGCCCCGCAACTCCTGCACGTCCCGCTCGACGTCGTCCGTCACCCACCCCATCTGGGTGTTTTTTGCCGTGCCCGCGTTGTCAGTCTGGTACAGCATGAACCTGGTCCCGTTGCCGCACTGGAACATCACGTTGTCGTCCGCGGGTTCCGCGGGCTCCAGCCCGAGCTTGTCCCGGTAAAAATCCTTCGCCCTGCCCACGTCCTTCGCGGGAAGGACAGCGGTGACTTCAATGTCTTTGAGCATGACAGTTCTCTCCTCGTTGCACTGATGGCGATGCTCCCGCTGATTCGGTGCTGGGAACGGACTTGCCGTCCGTGCCCGTGCCGCGTCGCCGCCCGTATCGCCGAGTCGGGGCGGCCACCTGGGACTCTGCGGCGCCTCGCGGCGTTGACCGGCGCGCGGGTCCCCGAAGTTCATGGGGACATTATGGAACTGAAGTGCCGCTTGGGGATATAGGAAAGAACGACGTCGGCCCAGCCGTCTTCTTCAGGCCGTTTCCGCGGCACTTAGGAACCAGGTCGGTCAGACGCGCGGCTTCAGGCCTTGCGCTGTCAGCGGGCCCACGGGACAAAGCCTGTTGACCGTCTCGGTGAGTTGCCGTGGGCGGAACGGTTTGACCAGGTAGGCCGCGGCTCCCGATGCCATGCCGGCCATTTCGTCGTCGAGCTCCGCCCGTGCCGTGATGAACAGCATCGGCGCCTCGGAGCGCGCCCGGATGTGGTGCGCCACCTCCAGACCGTCCATGTCCGGCAGATTCAGGTCGACCGTAACCAGGACGGGATGGTGTTCCCACGCCGCGGCCACCCCGTCAATGCCGTTGCTGACTGCATGAACGTCAAAACCGAGCCGCGTCAGTATCAGCGCGACAAGATCGCGAATATCCCGGTCATCCTCGATGACCAGGCACAGCCCCCGTGAACCCAATGTGCCCCCCGGCCTGTAGTAGGTGTGCACAGTGTAGGGCGGAAACCTCAAGAAGTGCATGGCCCAGGCACGAAAAGCCCCGCACCATTTGTGAAGGCGGTGCGGGGCTTTCCGGGGACGACCATCCGCATGGGGGAATAGGATGGGGCCCCACACAAAGTTACCCGGGCGTAGGTTTGTCCTCCAAATGTACGATCCCGCTTACTCCGGCAGTTCCATCTGGAAGCCGCAGGTGCATCTGAGGACGCGGGTGGACAGGTAGACATCCAGGGGGTCGTCGGCTGTGCGCTCGGTGGACAGCGGCGCGGACAGCCTGCGGAGCTCGGATCCTGCCGCGGCCATCGGCTGTCCGCAGTGCATGTAGTGCCCGCCGAAGATGAGCACGTCGCCCTTTTGTTCCCGGCGGCCAAGGACCGCCGACAAGTCGGCAACCTGGGCGGGATGTTCACTGAAGCGCCGGCACCGGCCGCAGGTGTAGGCCACCATGACGACGTTGGCGGGGCAGTCCGGGATATCCGTCACCGATCTGATGGTGAGACGGCGGTCGGTGCCGCACCGCGAGCACATCACAGGCAGGACCCGTGCCCGTCCGGCGCCGTCGGAACGGAAGCCGGGCGATCTGAGCGACATGGTCAGCCCGCGTACGGGTAGCTGGCGAGGATGTAGTCGGCGGCGGCCCGGCCCTTCATCTTCCGCCTGGCGCCGCGGAGGTTGACGCGGCACCGCCGCATGCCTGCGCGGAAGGACGAGTCGGTCTTGGGTGTTAGTCCCTGAATCAGGCACCAGCTCGTGTACAGGCCGTAAAGGCAGTCCGGCCCCAGCGGGCTGTCGGTTTCGGGAGCGGGGTAGGTGGCGTCGTGAAGGAACTGCTGGAAATGCGAGGTGGCCATGACAGGCTCTTTCCTCAGGGTGCGGGACGGCCGCCATGAGGCTATAGCGGCGTTACCTCCGGGCGGTGCACAACGCCGGAAGGGGTTCCTGGAGAGAGTTCACAGGATTCCTGTATTTAAACTACCCTGCAGTAGCACTGTTGTACAGAGGAGGCGTCAGGCCCCGGGCGTGCTCCCCGGGATCGGGCTGGCCGTCCGGGCGCGATCGATCGCGGCCAGGGCGACCGCGCTGGCCGCGAGGCGGAGGGCGTTGATGCGGTACCGCTGGTTGAGCTTCCTTGGAAGAACTTTGGAGTTCCTTGGACCGGCACGGGGGAGCGTGGGGTCTGCCGGGTATTGCCCCAAGGTGCCCCAAGTATTTCCCCATGTCAGCGGGCAATACTGGCTGTGTCCTGAAGGAACGGAAGCCCAGCCCCGAACCGTCAGAACTGCCGGGTCCGGACGCACTCCCCCTCGCGAACCGGGCCCGGCACAACCCCGAACTCTAAGGGCGCCAGCTGTAGGGATTGCTGTTGGGCCTGCCGGCGCGGTGCGCATCGTACCCCTGCCGCCAAGCCGCCTCGACGGCGGTGACCATTTCTGCCAGGAGCGGATAGTAAGGGTGGTCCGGACCGATGAAAAGCATCTCCTCGCGCGCCTTCTCAATTGCCTCGCGGACAGCGTTGCCGTTGGCCATGAGGCATGGTCCCACGCGGGTGGGCCGCACGCCACCGCCAGGCTGCAGCGGGTTCACGGGCGTGTCAAACGGGCCACGTTCACGGACCGTTAATGAGCAGCTGGTTCTATTGGGTCATGGACGCGAACGCTGGCAATGATCACGACGCCGACCTCCCGGCAGCGTGGGGGACGCAGACCCCGGGGGCCGAGACGGAGATCAGGAAACAGGTCCACTCAGGCCAAGCGGGCGTCGTCGGTCGCGTGCCCCTTGACGGCTCAGTCGTGTTCGCCTGGATTGACGGGCAGTCTTTGCGCAGGTTGCACTTTGCAGGAGATCCGCTGGTTGTCCTGCCGGAGCTGGAGCACACCGACGCGTTTTAGCCCGGCACTCGAGGATCGCGCGGCACTCAATGTTTCTGCATACGCGGGTTCAAGAGGCGCTGGTTGGCGTGATGCGGACCGTGTCGCCGGCCTGGACCGCGCCGTTCGCCTCCAGGATTCCCCATTCCCAGACGCCGAAGTTTCCGCCGTCGGTGATGACGTGCCAGACAGTCGAGACGCGGGCATGGACAAGTACTTCAGAGTGGAACAAACGCACCAATCCACGCTACTGATTCTGGGTCATGATCAGCCGTTCCGGTTTGCTGCGGGAGATGCCGTTCATCAGCACGCCGAGTGCGAAGTACGCGGTCAGGATCCAGGTGAAGACCGGGTACCAGGTGTCGCTGCCGAGGGCAGCCGATAGCCGGGTTCTGGCATGGCCGCATGCCCGAACACGAGGTAGAGCAGAACGGACGCCCAGTCCCGGCCCGTGAATTTGTGCCGGGGGCGGGTATTTGTCAGAGGGCTCTGGAATAGTGCTGTTTGGGGCAGGCAACGCCGGCCGGCAGTTAGTATCGGTGAAAATTCATGCCCGGAGAGTTCCGGAGACTGGAGCAGCACATGCAACTCGGCGCTTTCTCGCTCAGCTTGGCCGTCAAGGACATCGCGGCCTCCGCGGCGTTCTACGAGAAGCTGGGATTCACCAGGTCCGGGGGCGAGATTGACCAGAACTGGCTGATCCTGCGGAACGGGCAGACGGTGCTCGGACTCTTCCAGGGCATGTTTGAAAAGAACTCCCTGACCTTCAACCCGGGCTGGAGCCAGGACGCGCAGCAGCTCGACTCATTCACCGACGTGCGGGATCTTGAGCGCCAGCTGAAGGACCAGGGCATTCCCTTCGTTGCCGAGGCCGGCGACGGAACTGGGCCGGCCAGCTTCATCGTGGCGGACCCCGACGGCAACCCGGTCATCGTCGATCAGCACGTCTGATCCCGCTTCCATCTAAGGAGGAGAAGAGAAATGTCCAGCAACCCTGAGGACTTTAATAGCACTAAGGACTTTGTCAGCGTCCGGTACATGGTGGACGACGTCGAGGCCGCCGTCGGCTTTTACACGAAGCACCTCGGCTTCTCTGTAAGGATGAACGCGGCACCGGCGTTCGCCGACGTCGTCCGTGGGCCGTTGCGTTTGCTGCTGAGCGGGCCCACCAGTTCGGCGGGCCGGCCAATGCCCGACGGCGCGGTCCCGGCACCTGGCGGATGGAACCGAATCCATCTCATCGTGAGCGATATCGCCGCCGAGGTGGACAGGTTGCGGACCGCGGGTGTTCCGTTCCGGAACGACATTGTCAGGGGACCGGGCGGCCAGCAGATCCTGCTGGAGGATCCGGCCGGCAATGTCGTCGAGCTGTTCCAGCCCGCGGACAAGTAAACGCCGGGAAACGCACAGGCCCCGTCCGCTGGGTTCGGGTGAATCCAGAGGACGGGTCCTGTGCGGCTATGAGGGCTGTTAGTGCGCCGCCGTCGCCGGGGTCTTGTGCACCAGGTAGATGGCGCCGGTGGTGACGTCCTCCTCGAGTGCTTCGAGGGTGCGGCCGCGGGTTTCCGGCACCTGGGTGTAGATGAAGACCAGGGCCAGGATGCCCACGACGCCGAACATGAAGAACGTTCCGGTGATGCCGACTGACGCCACCAGGGTCGGGAAGAACAGGCCCAGGAAGGCGTTGGCGATCCACAGGCAGAAGATGGAGACGCCGATGGCGAAGCCGCGGATGTGCAGGGGGAAGATCTCCGAGAGCATCACCCAGACGGCGATGTTGAGGAACGTCTGCATGGAGCCGACGAAGGCAACCACCAGGAAGAGGATCACGAAGGGCCGGGCCGGGTTGCCGACGGGCAATGCAATGGAGGCGATGCCGATCAGGAAGTGGCAGATGGTGGTCAAGGTGAAGCCGAGGAGCAGGGTGGTGCGGCGGTTGACCCGCTGCATCATGGTCAGTGCGATGACGCCGCCGACGACGGCGATGACGCCGGGAGCGATGTTGGCAATGAGGGCGGCACGGGAGTCGAAGCCGGCCTCGACCAGCACGGACTGGCCGTAGTACATGATCGAGTTGATGCCGGTCAGCTGCTGCGCCACGCCCAGGCCGATGCCGACGAGCAGGATGCGCAGGATCCACTTGTTCCTCAGTGCGCCCCAGCCGGAGAGGTTCATTTCCTTTTCCTCGTCGGCGAGGTGCTTGACGTCGGCCATCTCGGCTTCGGCACGGTCGGACGAGCGGACGGTCTTGAGCACGGCCAGGGCCTCCTGGTTACGGCCCCGGGAGATGAGCCAGCGCGGGGATTCCGGCATTCGGAGCATGCCGAGGAACAGGGCAACTGCCGGCACCGCGGCGACGGCGAGCATGATGCGCCACACGCCGCCGAATTCGCTCCAGAGGTTGCCGATGATGGCGTTGACGACGAAGGCGGCGAGCTGGCCGATGACGATCATGAGTTCGTTGCGGCCGGCAAGCGAGCCGCGGATCTCGTAGGGGGCCAGTTCCGCCAGGTACACAGGAACCACGGAGGAGGCGCCGCCGACGGCGAGGCCGAGGATGACACGGCCGACGACCATGACCTCAAAGTTGGGTGCGAACACGCAGGACAGCGCGCCGACGAGGAACAGGATGGCCAGCAGGATGATCGTCTTCCGGCGGCCCCAGGTGTCGGAGAGCCGGCCGCCGCCCACGGCGCCGGCCGCAGCGCCGAACAACAGCGAGCTGGTCACGATGCCCTCGGTGATCGGGGTGAGGCCGAGATCGGCGGTCATGGGCTGGAGTGCGCCGTTGATGACACCCGTGTCGTACCCGAACAGCAGGCCGCCGAAGGTCGCCACCGTGGCGACCATGCCGAGGCGCTTGCGGTGCGGGCCGTTGGTGAGCGGCGGCAGCGAGGGCGCATGCGCGCCGTCGCGCTGGGCTTGGGTTGCAGACATAAGGACTCCCTTGTCTCAAGTTTGCGGGACATGTGCCCGCTGTCACATCCAAGACTAACGCGCGAAAGGCTTAAATGTAAGGTCAAACTTACAAAGGGTGGAATTTCCGCCATTTCCCGCCGTGGGAGGATGGCCGTATGAGCATCCAGCGGCAGCCCCGGCCAGCCACGCAGGCTGATGTCGCGCGGGAAGTCGGAGTCTCCCGCACGCTGGTCTCCTTCGCCTTCCGTGACGCTGCCGGCGTCAGCCCGGAGACCAGGCAGGCGATCTTTGACGCCGCCAAGCGTCTGGGATACCGGCACAATGCGGCAGCCGCCGCCCTGGCCAGCAAGTCTCGGACCGCCGTCGGGCTTTACCTCCTGGACCTCCGGAACGAGGTGTATTCCGACGTCCTCAACGGCGTGCGGCTGGCGCTGCCGCAGGCGGGCAACCGGCTCATCCTCAGCGTCTCCCGCTCCATCGGCGGCGTGGACCAGGGCGCGATGGACTCACTCATTGAGGCGCGGGTGGGGATCATCATCGCAGCGGCGCTGCTCGATCCCGACGAGCGGGTCCGGGAACTGGCGCAGATCATCCCGGTGGTAAGTGTCACCCGCCGTGTGGAGGGCGTGGACAGCGTGTACCCTGACGACCGCGCTGGCGCCAGGGCCGCCGTCGAACACCTCCTCGGACTGGGACACACGCGGATCGCGCACATGGCCGGCCCGCCCTTTGATGGCCATACCGTCCGCCGGGAAACCTACGAGCAGATGATGCGGGATGCCGGCCTGACCCCGCAGACCGCGGCGGCCGACGACTTCACGCAGGAGGCCGCGGAGCGTGCGGCGTCGGAGCTGCTGGCCGGGCCGGACCGTCCGACGGCCGTGTTCACGCACAACGACCAGTTCGCGCTGGGTGTCCGCGAAGCCGCGTATGCGATGGGGCTGACGATCCCCGGGGACCTGTCGCTCGTGGGCTACGACGATTCGCGGACGGCCCGGCTCCGCGGCATCGACCTGACCTCGGTAGACCTCCATGCCGTGGAGCTGGGAACAACTGCCGGACGTGTGGCCCTCGAGCGGCTCAACGATCCCGGCGGCCCCATCGCGGACATGACCAGCACGCCCCGGCTGGTGGTCCGGAACTCGACGGCGCCGCTCCGCTAGCCTGAGCGGTGTGAAGGCCAGCTGCGACCCCGATAGCCTCTTCAGCCTCAACCACAACATCGCTCCCCGCATTGGGGGTCTATCAAGAGGACCCCACCCACCGACGCCAACCGCGGCCCGCGATGGCGCCTGCCGCTGACTCCATGTCTCGGGAGGTTTCCACGCCTCGCGAGGTTGGGGTGCCGCGCAGCCGCATGAAGTCAGGTGCCGCCGACGACCGCTGACCGCGGCACCTGGCGTGTTCCATCCAGCAGTGCGGTGATGGCCCACGCGATTTTGGCGCCTCCTTGGACGGAGGGTTCAATCGCGTTCGCATAGTCGCCGTCGTCGTTGCAGATGAGCCGGAGGTCCAGCAGGCTGATGCCCCGGGAGAACGCGGCCCTGGTGACGGAGTCGTTGAAGACCGTGAGGGCTGTCCTGATCATCCGGTAGAAGGGCCCGGAGGAGGGCGTGTCGTAAATGGTGCACACCGCTGCGGGCAGCCCAGTCGCTGAGACCGCCTCGGCCATCGACTCATAGTCGGCGGCGAACCGCGCCTGCGCGTCGGCGAACATATCCAGGGCTTCCGCCACTGAGCGGGCGGGGGCTTCGAGCAGGTGGGCGAAGCCGAGCGCGTCATTGCCGCCGGCGCTGACCACAAGGTGGGTGGCGTCGTCGGGAAGGGCAATGAGTTGGCGGCGGATTCCGGCGGTTACGTCGCCGTCCACCGCCAGCAGTGTGGCGTTCCAGCCCGACGGGAGCTCGCCGCGCAACTGCTCCACGACGTCGGGCCCGTCATTGACGTACGCCTTGTTGTCGAAGATCGAGTCGCCTAGCAGTACAACATGGCCCGGTGTTGATCCCGCGTGGGACGGCCATTGGTTGGCGCCGGTGCTGCTGGTCATGCCGCATCGTTGCACGAAACTCGGCCGGTGGCGAGGGGCGGCAGGGCCGGCACGTTGACCATCGCCCGACGACGCGACGTCGACGCGCGCCGCGCCCGTGTGGCCCAGGCGCTGGATGCCATGCGAACCGAAGGAATCGAGATCACCATCTCCTCGGTCGCAGCCCGAGCCAAAGTGCGCCGCTCCTTTATCCACCGCCATCTCGACCTTCGCGCGGACGTTTATGCGGCCGCTGATCAGCCATCGGCAGCAGCCAGCGCCACCACGACTAGCCGTCAAAGCCTCAAAGCCGACAACCTGAACCTGCGGGCCATCGTCCGCCGCCAAACTCAGCACCCCGGAACCACTCCCCGGTAGAGGTTCCCGGACGGACCGGTAAATGAGAGCTAAACGGTTGAAGTTCTATTCAAAGCGGGTGGCCGTCACTGCGGTTTTGGCTCGCACAAGAGTGAATGGCGTGATTACCGCTCCGAGGGCCAGGAGCAGGCTTAGACCTAGGGCAGCGAAGTAATCGGTCGCTGGCCAAGTTACCTGGTAGGTGTCGTCGATGAACGTCACCATCAGCCAGGCCACGAGGAATCCGAGGCCGACCGAGAGCAGCACCACCGTCAGGAGTGGAACGGCGGCTTCCCGGGTGATGATCCTGCGCAGGACCGACACTGGCATCCCCATCAGCCGCATGAGGCCTAGGATTCGCTTCCGGTCCAGTATGGCGGAGGCGGTAGCGACGGCCAGCGATAGGCCGGCAATTGCGATCGCGACAAACATGCCCAGGTACGCGAACACGGCCAGCCCTTGAATTAGCCGGCCGGTGGATTGCAGCCTGAGGTCCAATGGGGAGGTGGCCGGGATGGCCGTGATGCCGGAGACATTCAATGCTGTTCGGGCTCGGTCCATAGCCTCAGGCGTCCCGTCGGTGCCGAGCACAATCACGACCGGCACCAAATCGTCCAGGTTGGCGGCGGGCGCAGCCGTCAGTGCGAGTGGCTGCATTGACCCGAGAAACGAGGTATCAACCGCGACGGTCGCTGTTGCTGGCACGTCCTCGAATCCGAGGCGGGGTGCGTCTGTGGCGCGAAGGTAGATTTCAGGGCCTGCATCCTTGTCAGAGAGGACTGCTGGGCCGTAGCCGATGGTGGCGCTCGGGATTCCTGGTAGTTCCCGGGCTTGGCGTGCAGCCTCCGCGGCCTGGGCCGGGGCGGCTCCGGCGCCCAAGGTGGCGTACAGGCTTGTGGGTTGGAGCATGCCGGGTTGGGCCGGAGGTGCTTCTGTCGCTTCGAAGACGCTGGATGCTCCGGCGAAGACTGAGACGACGAAAACGGCGATCACAAGCCCTGATACCGAGCGGAAGGTCGCCATCGGGGTTTTGTGGATCCGGCTAGCGGCGATCACTCCCGCTGCGCTATTGGCGTGGCGGAGCCCCACCCGGCTTACCAGGTGAGTCAGCCAGGGTCCGATGACTACGAGCCCTACGAGGATCAGCAAAAAGCCGAGGATAAGCAGCGGTGATTCCAGCCACGGCAGCCGCACTTCCAAGACGCGGACCATAAGTACCGGCGTGATCATGGTGGCAAGTCCGGCCAGAAGTGGAACGCTCCGCCAAGCGGTTGGCGTCTTCTCGTGTACGGCACGTGTGGCGCCCAGCGGTCCAACACCTGCAGCGGCGGTGCGGCGCGCCGCGACGAGTGCCGTGGCTGCGACCATCACGGCGACGACTGCGGTGGTTGCAGCCCATCCAATGGTCATGTCGGCGGCGAACAGCCTGGTGCCGTTGACCGGTATCTGCGCGGCAACCGGCCTCAGAATGATGGCCAGCGCGACGCCAAGCGCTGCTCCAACCAGACTCGGGATCGCTGTTTCGACCGCGGCAATGCGGGAGACAATCTGGGGAGATGCCCCGATGAGGCGCAGGGTCGCGAACCGCTCCCGGCGCTGCGCGGCTCCGAGGCTGGTGACAATGCTGATGAGCAGCAGCACCGGGAAGAACAGTGCGATGGCACCAACGGACAGCACAGTCCTGTAGGCGGGCGCGCTGCCACCGTACGGGTTGGTCGTGAAGTCTGAGACCAGGAAGGCCCTGCCGTTCTGCCGGAGTTCTGTTTCCGTTGCCCCCGTAACGACGACCAGGGAGTCAGGTCCGGGTAAGGCAGCATCGTCAATTGTTCCTGCGAACGTCCCGAAGCGGTTTCCCAGTTCGTCGCCGGGCGTTGACTCGATCAGACGCTGCAGGGCAGGAGATGCGAAGTAGAGGCCCGGTTCCGGAGGTGTGCCGATGCCCGGGATCTTGACGGTCGTCGACGCCAGTGCGGCAACGTCCCGGCGGTTGATCAGTTGGTCCCGGAAGACCTCCACGGGATTGGCTTCCATCAAGGCCGTGTCTTCTGTCAGCGGCACGGGCGTCGCTGGCCCTGAACTGGTCGGATCATCCGTCCGGGGAGCGGCCACGGAGGGGCTTCCGGTTTCGCGCAGCCAGGCACCGCGGTCATCCCGCGCGCTCAGGCCGTTGGCGCCGCCCCACAGCAGCAACAACAGGCATACTCCGACAGCGACCCCTCCCGCGATTCCGGCGAGTCTGCCGTAAGCTGAGCGGCTGCCAACGACTGCCAGTTTGAGCAGCCCCGGATTCACGCCGACACCCGGTAACCGGCGGCGATGACACCATCGCGTACGATGACTTCCCGGTCCGCATACGCGGCGGTGCGCGCATCGTGGGTGATCATCACGACCGTGGTGCCCGCTTCCCGGACAAGCTCAAGCATCAGCGTCAGCACATTCTCTGATGCCAAGGAGTCCAGTGAACCTGTTGGTTCATCGGCGAACAATACGGCAGGGGACGTCACCATCGCCCGGGCAACGGCGACGCGCTGGGCCTGGCCTCCGGACAATTCACCTGGCAACTTGGCGCCTAACCCGTCCAGACCCAGGCGTTCCAGCATTTCCGTGGACCGGCGCAGCGCATCCTGACGTCTGGTCCCGGACAGGAGCAGTGGGATGCTGACGTTATCGGCCGCCGAGAGCTCAGGCAGCAGCTGGCCGAACTGGAAGACAAATCCGAAGTCGGTCAGCCGCAGACGTGCCCGTCTCGGCTCCGCGAGAGTACTGATCGCAGTCCCAGCCCGGCCGGCCGGACTGTAGTCCACGGAACCCTGGTCCGGGACCAGCACCCCGGCCAGGCAGTGCAGCAGTGTGGACTTGCCGGATCCGGACGGACCCATCACGGCGAGCACCTCACCAGCCTGCACGTCCAGGTCGATCCCGCGCAGCGCGTCAGTTTGCCCGAAGGAGTGCCGCAGGCTGCGGGCCCTAAGAATGGGCGCCGCATTCTCGTTAGTGTTCATGCGCTCTGGAGCTCCTTCTTCAGTTGGGTGAGGCGGGCACTGGTGAGGTCGATCCACCGCAGGTCGGCTTCAATGTGGAACAGACCGTGGTCGCACTGCAATACCTGGAGAAGATTGGCTTCCTGCTTCAGCCGGGTCAATTCACGCATACGAGCCATGTGCCGCATCCGCTGCAGATCCAGCAACCGGTTTGCATCGTCATCGAGCAGCAACGCGATCACGGTCTTGGCAAAGAGGTTGCTCTGCAAGGACTCCGAAGGAACGTCGGGGGTGAACAGCCACTCATGCACCTTGTTCTGGCCGGCCCAAGTGATCTCGTACTTCTTCCGGTCCGGACCACCCCCGGTCTCCTCACCCAAGGCCCGAATCAACTCGTCACGGACCATGCGGGCCAGGGTGGAATACACCTGGCCGAAAGCCAGGGCCTTACCGGCACCAAAGTAGCGGTCATAGGAGTGCTTGAGGTCGTAACCGTAGCTTGCCTCGCGGCTTAGGAGTCCCAGCAGGGTGAGGGAATTATTCACGCCTCAATCTATACACTGAGTGCATAGTCCGGCGCCAGCACTCCTCGCCGCCGTTCTTCATTTGGGGAGGCATTCAAAGGAAGCGGCGTCCCAGAAGTTGCTGCCTCCTGAGACAAGGAGATGGGGCGTTGTCCCTGAATGCCACGTCACTCAGCCAAGAAGGAAACAGGAGACCGCGTTCACGGAGACTGGTTAAGCCCCAAGAACATCATCGTGCGTTCCCTGCAGCCCAATCGCGCAGCCACGCAGTCTGCAACGCGTGGGACACCTGTCGCGCACTGACTGCGGGATTGACCCCTTTTCAGCGCCAGCAATGCGACCTCTGGCGGTGCCCAAGGCGACAGACTGTTCCGTGCTCTCCATGACTGCTAGCTGGCAGCAGGCCGATGGGCCACGGGCTGACAGTGTGCAGTAAGCCTACGGACTTTGCCCGCTACGAGTCCCTAGCCTAGGAGGTCCGCGTGAATGTTCCCAGCCCGGTTCTGTCGTAGAAGTCCAGGGTGACGCGGGGCGACGACCCGCGGACTGTTTCCGCAAACAGTGCACCGGCCAGGCCGTTGGCGTTCTCTCCGATGGATTCAAAGCTGAAGGTGTCGCCGTCGAAGTGGGTGAGCGGCAATGTTGTGGGACTGCCAGGCGGTCCCATTCTCATGGCCAGTTTGCCGCCCTGCTCGAGGACTACAAGCGGGCCGTAGTAGGAGTTCGCATATGTTCCTGTGTAGGCACTGTTTGTCCTGGCAGGAGCGGGGTCAGACGGAACCTTGGTGTAGTCGATCTTAGGTTTCTCGGACTCATCGATTTGTTTGAAGACGGCCGCGGTGAATGCCAGCCAGTCCACCGTGGGAGATCCGTGCTGCGCAGTATCCAGAAAGCCGCCGTAATTGCTTCAGGAATTCCCTGCGGTCTTCCGTTGGTCAGGGCCACGATTGCCAGTTGTTCACCCGGAAGCATGGAGACAGCGGTGGCTGCGCCGAGATTGAACGCCCCGGAGTGCCCAACTTGGGCACGGGCCTGATCATCGTAGGAGACATTCCAGCCCAACCCATAGAAACGGGAGCGGGCGGCCGGTGCCGACGCCGGCCCGGACACTGTATGGGGGACGTGAGTTGTTTGGAGGGCATCTGCATCAATAACGGGCTTGCCCTCGTAACTGCCTTTGCCGAGCTGCAGCCGGAGCCATTTGGCCAAGTCCCGCACTGATGAATTCGCGCCCCCGGCCGGGGCCTCGGAATCGGCATCGCGACGGTGTTTTGCTGCCCACACCTTGTTCCCGAGCGGGACATGAATGGTTGCCCTGTCTGACGCTTTCTCATAGGCCGAGTGACGGTAACTGCTGGCGGACATGCCCAGCGGCCGGAAAAGAATCTCGTCTGCCAGATCCTCCCACGACATTTTCATCGCATCGGCTGCTGCCTGGCCGCCTTCCGTATAGCCGAAATTGCTGTAGTTGTAGCTGGACCGGAACGTGTCAAGGGGCTCCTGGTTGAGGTGCCCGAGGATGTACGCACGATCGAATCCGAGGTCTTCCAGCAGATCGCCGGACCCCGTTTTCAGTCCGCTGCGGTGTGACAACAGATCGGCAAAGCTCGCATTCTTCGTGACGTAGTCATCCTTGAGCGCGAAGTTCTTGTTATGTTCGATGACGCGGTCGGTCCAGTTGATCATGCGCCGCCCCACCACCCCTGCCACCACTGTGGACGCCATGGGCTTGGACACGGATGCCAACTGGAACACCGTGTCAGGACTTATCTCCTCCGGTTTGCCGACCTCCCGCACCCCAAAGCCTTTGGAGTACACCACCTCGTCCTGGTACACCACGGCCACGGCCATTCCCGGCAGCCCGGTCTGTTCCATCGCATTTCGGATCAATCCGTCGAGCTGGGCCAAGGCATTTGTGACTTTCGGCCCGTCCAGCAATGGTGCGATCTGTCCCGGCGGGGCCGGGAGCAGGGAGGCCGAACCCGATGGCGTAGCCAGCGTGGGTACGCCCGTGCAAGCGGACAGAAGGGGTGCACCGGCAACACCGGCCGCCCCAATCCCGGCTGCCTTCAGCACAGCACGTCGGTTTGGAAAAACAGAGCCGGTCTTGTCCATGAGTGCCCCCTAGATCCGTCAGGCCACGGGCGCTGCCGTCGGTGCGAGCCTTGCCGCTCTTCTCTATAGTGGACCCCGCACCCGAAGCCAGCAATGGATACCAGGCAGCCGGTAATGGTGCTGTGCCCGGTTCGCGGACCTGCGAGTTTTTGTACAGATGATGGGCGCTAAATGCCCTCGAAATCGCGACAGCTGTACAAAAACTTCATCTTGCTTAAGACATAGATGAGTGTAAATATTTACGTGTGTCTATGAATTTGGAACTCACCCCGGTCCAGGCGGTCGCCTGCTGTTCGCCGTTGTCCAGGGAACCCTTGTCCGCGTCCGAGGCGGAAGGCATTGCGCCGCTGCTCAAGGCGCTGGCGGACCCGGTGCGGCTGCGGCTGATGTCGCTGGTGGCCTCGCATGAGGGCGGCGAGGCCTGCGTGTGCGACCTGAACGGCGCCTTCGATCTCTCGCAGCCCACCATCAGCCACCACCTGAAGGTCCTCCACGCGGCCGGCCTCTTGGAGCGGGAAAAGCGGGGGGTGTGGGTGTACTACCGGGCGCGGACCGATGCCCTGGCGAACCTGGCTGCCCTGATCGGGGGCCACAGCAAATGAGCACGCTGGCGCGGCGCGCGGCTGCCGAGTTCACCGGGACAGCTCTTCTGGTCATGGCCGTCGTCGGCTCCGGCGTGATGGCGTCACGGCTGTCACCGGACGACGTCGGGCTGCAGCTTTTGCAGAACAGCCTCGCCACGGGCGCGGCACTGGTCGCGCTGATCGTGGCGCTCCAGCCGGTATCGGCGTCGTTCAATCCTGTGGTGACGCTGGCCGAGCGGGTGCTGGGCATGCTGGACACCCGGACCGCGGCGGGACTGATCGCGGCACAGTTCGCGGGCGGTCTGGCCGGATCCGTCCTGGCCAACCTGATGTTCGGGCTGGACGCCCTGACGTTCTCAAACCATGAACGAACCGGCGCCGGGCTCTGGCTGGGCGAAGTCATCGCCACCGCGGGGCTGCTGGTCATCGTGTTCGGCACCCTCCGCTCGGGCCGGACGGACCGGGTGGCCTTCGCCGTCGGCGGCTACATCACCGCGGCCTACTGGTTCACCAGTTCCACCAGCTTCGCCAACCCTGCCGTAACCGCTGCCCGGACCATCACGGACACCTTCGCGGGCATCGCCCCGGCCTCTGCGCCCGGCTTCATTCTGGCCCAGCTGCTCGGCGGTGCCGTGGGATTCGTGCTGGTACGTGCCCTGTACCCGGCGCCGGCAGCGCCTGCGCCGGCCAGCGAGTACCCGCCGGCCAAAGACCAATCCCGCTGACCAAGGGAGGGGGTGAAGGGATGAACTCCGGCTGCTGCGACGACGAGTGCTGCGAGGACGGCCAGGACTGCTGCTGACCGCTCCCGCACACCAGAACATCCACGCGCCTGCCCGCCCTAGACGACGGGCAGGCGCCGCTCAGCCACTGCCGCGCTGCCACTGACCGGCTCTTGATTGAACTGCCTGCTCTTGTTGCACTTGTGTAAGCGGCGCTGTGGGCAGGCAGGCGCTTCTTTCCGCGATCCCGCCCTACAGACCACCAACCTAGGAGAACACCATGACCGCCGACCCCGCCAAGAAGCCCTCCGTCCTGTTCGTCTGCGTGCATAACGCCGGGCGGTCCCAGATGGCGGCCGCGTTCCTCACCAGCCTGTCCAGGGGCGCGATCGAGGTGCGCTCCGCCGGCTCCCAGCCCGCGGAAGCAGTGAACCCGGCCGCGGTGAAAGCCATGGCCGAAGTCGGGATCGACATGTCCACCGAGGTCCCCAAGGTCCTCACCACCGAGGCGGTCAAGGAGTCCGACGTCGTGATCACCATGGGCTGCGGCGACGAGTGCCCGTACTTCCCGGGCAAGCGATACGAGGACTGGGTGCTGGAGGACCCCGCGGGCCAGGGCATCGATTCCGTGCGCCCCATCCGCGACGAGATCCACACCCGGATCGAAGCCCTGGTCACTGAGCTGCTGCCCGCCCGCCACGTCGACGCCCAGTAGCAGCCCCCGTGAATGAGCCCGAAGAGAAGGAGCTAACTGTGAGCAAGAACGCCAAGCCGGAGGTCGCCGTCGCTGAAAAGACCAGCACCGAGCAGCTGATCATCATCGGGTCCGGCCCGGCCGGCTACACCGCGGCCATCTACGCGGCACGGGCGGGCCTGAAGCCGCTGGTCCTGGCGGGCTCGGTCACGGCCGGCGGCGCACTGATGAGCACCACCGAGGTGGAGAACTTCCCGGGCTTCCCGGAGGGCGTCCAAGGCCCGGAGCTCATGGACGGCCTGCAGCAGCAGGCCGAAAAGTTCGGCGCGCAGGTGGTGTTCGACGACGCCACCCAGGTTCAGCTCAAGGGCCACCTCAAGCGCGTGGTCACGGGCGGCGGCGAAACCTATGAGGCCCCGGCGGTCATCCTGGCCACCGGCTCTGCATACAAGGAACTCGGGCTGGCCGAGGAGAAGAAATTCAGCGGCCACGGCGTCTCCTGGTGCGCCACCTGCGACGGTTTCTTCTTCCGTGACCAGGACATCATCGTGGTGGGCGGCGGCGATTCCGCCATGGAGGAGGCCACCTTCCTGACGCGCTTCGGGAAGTCCGTGACCGTCGTCGTCCGCAAGGGTGAGCTGCGCGCCTCCCGGATCATGGCGCAGCGCGCCAAGGACAACCCGAAGATCACGTTCGCCTGGAACTCGGCCGTCACGGCGATCCACGGCGACGGCAAGGTCAGCGGCGTCACGCTGAAAGACACGCGCAGCGGCGAAACCCGGACGCAGCCCGCCACGGGGCTCTTCGTAGCGATCGGCCACGTGCCGCGCACCGAGCTGCTGGCCGGGCAGGTGGAGCTCGACGGCGAGGGGTACATCAAGGTGGATTCGCCCACCACGTGCACCAACCTGAGTGGCGTGTTCGCCTGTGGGGACGCCGTGGACCACCGCTACCGCCAGGCCATCACCGCTGCGGGCACCGGCTGCGCGGCGGCCCTCGATGCGGAGCGCTACTTGGCCGCGCTGGAGGACGCGGACAGCATTGCCACGGCGCTGGTGGAGGAGCCCACCCACGCCTGACATCGCCGAATAGGGCGGGTCAGTCCTGCGGCTTCTCCGGCGTCCGCCCCGACATGGAGTGCACCGCTGACTCGATGCCTTCCTCTTCGTTTTCGAGTTCCTCCATGTAGAGCCGGCCGGCCGTTATCAGGCCTCCGGCGATTTCGAAGAGGATGACTCCACGGGCCCGGAACCGCTGCCCGTCTGCGCGGTTTCCGGTCCAGTGCCATTCGCTCCACGTGGTGTTCCCGTCATCGACTGAACCAAGCAGCTCCGCGTGGAAGTCCGGGATACCGGCGAATATCGCCTGCCAGTTCGCATGCATTTGCGCACGGCCAACGAAGGCCCTGCCTGGGTGGGCAGGCTGACTACTGCGGTAGTCATGATGGAACAGCGCGGCGGCCGCCTCGAGGTCGTGGGCATTCATCGCCGCTGCCAGACGGTTTACAACCTCGCTCATCAGTCCGCTGCTTCGCGCTCGTCCGCGGGTCGAGTTTCCTTGGGCTCTTTGAAGCGTTCCTCGTCCGTACTTTCGGGTGCTACGACGGGGGAAAGTGCGTCCGCCAGGCCGTCCCTGGTGCTTTTGTCCTTGTCTGGCGCCGGAGCATCGTCGGCTGGAACATCGCTCATTTCCTCACAATAGGACGCGCCATCGCGCCTGTCGAGGACGGCGGCCTTTGAAGGGCGGCGGCTGAATATAAGGGACGGCGGCGGCTGGGGGGGGCCGCCTTGGTCTCAGACAGGCGACACCGCCGCCGGCCCAGCTCCGGAGATTGATCTAATTATCGTCCGGCCTCGACCAAAAGAGAAGTGGGAGTTAGCGCTTGCATACCCCTAGATCTGGTGGCCCGGGGCACGAAGACTGGCACATTGTCCATCCTTTTTCCAAGTCCGCGCGGCCAGAATCAAGCTATCCCGACGGCGGTACGCTCGAATTCGACGGCTGCGGGGCATGGCAGCCGGACCCGCGAGCATTCCCCCCAGAACTCGGGCTCCGGCTGCCATTCATGTGCCCGAGATAAATTTCTGTACCCCGGCCCACCCCGGATCGCCGGTGTGGGTCACCTGGACTTCTTTTCGGGCCCGGGCAAAGCGGTCGAAGCTGTCACGTCCGTTCTGGTCCTCGGAGTCGCTGTAGTAGTGCAGGATCCGAAGCCCGTTGCACGTCTCTGAGGCCACTAGCTCGCCGCGTGAGCCCAGCAACGCGCCGAGGTCCGCTTCGAGATTTTGGAGCCCCATCAGTGCGTCGCCGTCCGGCAACCCGTCCGGCCCGGTCCGCCGATAGCTGATCCGGACCGCGGTGTGCAGGTCCAGCAGCGGATGATCAACCCACCGCAATGGCCGCAGGGTGCAGACAATCACCCTGTGCCCCGAGGAAGTTTGGGCTTCCCGTATCGTCCAGCGGGGGTTCGCGTTCCGGGTTGCCACGGCCTGGAAGAATTCGGGTACGACGGCGGCGGGCTGACTATCGCGGGGATCGGTCCGGGCCACGTTGAGGGCGCCTACCCATCGCTGGACATCGTCTTCTCCGAGGAGCCAGTCGACCAGCAGGCGGCCGGCCAGGCGACAGTCGTTGGTGCTCATCCGCGTGAAAGCTGGGTGGTAAACCGTCAGTTCGGCCAGGGCGCTTCGGTCGTCCCAGTCCACCGCAATCCGGGCCAGCCCCAGGTCCACCGGTTGCGCCAGACCTTCGAGGGTGCCAGTGAGCATGCCGGGTTGAGGCTCCCTGGCCGCGGCGAATTCCCAGGTCTCAGTGGGCGGAGGAGCCGCCCTCCGCCATCGCTCGGCCAGAACCCGCAGCCGGGGGTCCCCACCGCCCGTGACACAGAGGCGATGCTGCGATCGGGCGCCCGGGCCGGTCTCCCAACGCAGCTCGGGGTGAATCGCCATCACCATGGCACCGATGATTTCCGGGAGGTCGCCGTAAACGCCGCTCATGACGGCTGCAGTGATAAGGCCGGCTCCCGCTACGGACCACCACCGCAAGAAGGCGCCTACGGCTTCCGTCTCCGTCCGGCTGCTCCGCCGCACCGACTCCATCGGACCTCCTCGTTGACGCCACACGATGCTGTAAAGGATCGTTCAACACCAGACTCAAGAAGCGGGCACTGTAGCCACAAGATCTGCGCAAGAGTTTGAGGCAGCCCCAACTGGCTCGCAGTTGTTGTCGTTTTCAGCGCTCAAAACGACAACAACTGCCAGTTACTTGGGTGAACGGGCCAGACACCCTTCGCGTGGACCGGCCGGGTACCCGCGGTGGCGGCTCGCGAAGATGATCACCAGAGCCACCGCCAGCGGAACTGCCGCCGCAAGTGGCACCAGCAGAGCACCGACGGTGTTCAGGGCCAGGGCACCGTACGCCGCGCCGACGGCGATTCCCAGCTGGATGGTCACCACGGCCAGCCCGTTGGCGGCGTCCTTGTGCTCCCCGCCCGCACGGAGGATTGCCGCCTGGTTGTAGATTCCGGTCGCGCCGAAGGTGATGCCCCACAGGGTCAGGAGCGCAAGTGCCCCGGTCCACGTGCCGCCGAGCGCGGGCAGGAGGGCGAAGCTGGTCAGGAGCAGTGCCACCCCGGTCAGGACCGATCCCCGGGGACGGGCGTCCGCCGTGAGGCCCGCAATCCAGATCCCCACCAGGCTGGCGACGCCGATGACGGACAGCGAGATGCCGGTGGCGGTGTCGGGCAGGCCCGCGGCCAGGATGAACGGGGCGATGTAAGTGAACAGGGCGAAGTGGCCCAGGAGCAGCAGCGGCCAGGCGGTCGCGACGGCGATGACCCCCGGCAGCGCCATGGCTGCGCGCATTGAGGGCGCCGAGTCCCGGTCGGCGTCGGAAGCCGGGGGCAGCAGCTTAATGGCCAGCAAAGCGAGGAGCGCTGCGACACCGGCCAGCACAAGGAAAGAGGCGCGCCACGAGAGGACCGACCCCATCATCGTGCCGAGCGGAGCGCCGACGGCGAGGGCGACGCTGTTGCCGCTGAACACGATTGCCATGGCCTTGCCAACTGAATGCGCCGGCACGATCCGTGCAACATAAGGGCCATGCTGGACCAGAGCAGGCCGTGGGCCACGCCGCCGAGGAGCCTGGCGGCAATGGCCAGGCTCAGGTTGGGGCTGGCGGCCAGCAGCACGTTGCTCAGCGCGAAGGCAAGCACCGTCACGATCAGCAGGGTCTTGCGTGGCATCCGCGCACCGAGGAACCTCGACAGGGGCAGTGCCGTGATAACGATGACGGCGGCGTAGGCAGCGGTCAGCGAGCCGACGGCCGATTCCTCCACGCCCAAGTCGCGGCTGATCTGGGGGAGCAGCCCCGACGGCAGGAGCTCGGTGGTGACGGCGGTGAACCCTGCCATGGCCAGGATGAGCAGGCCTGCCCGCGGGATCCGTGCGGTGCGGGCCGGCGGATTGGATGCGTCGGAGCGGGTGGCTGATTTGCTGCGTGGGGTCTGCGTCGGTGTTTCGGAGCCGGGGAGTTCTTGGGTCACGTATGTTCCTGAAAGTTTCGTATTTGGCGTCGTCTGTCCGTTGCCCCGGGTTGGAAAGGCCGACGGCGGGCCGGCCCCTTAAGGGACCGGCCCGCCGTCGGGCGTTTATCGCCTTAGACGGTGGCGGTGTCAATCACGAAGCGGTAGCGCACGTCCGAGGCGAGGACGCGCTCGTAGGCTTCGTTGATCTTGCTGGCCGGGATGACCTCGATCTCGGCGCCGAGGCCGTGTTCGGCGCAGAAGTCGAGCATTTCCTGGGTTTCGCGGATGCCGCCGATCATGGAACCGGCGAAGGCCCGGCGTCCGCCGATCAGTGCGAACGCGTTGACCGGGAGCGGCTCGGCCGGGGCACCGACGTTGACCAGCGTGCCGTCGAGGGACAGCAGCTGCAGGTAGGAGCTGATGTCGATCGAGGCGCTGACCGTGTTGATGATCAGGTCGAAGCTGCCGGCGAGGGCTTCGAACGTGCCGGCGTCGCTGGTGGCGTAGTAGTGGTCGGCACCCAGGCGCAGGCCGTCTTCCTGCTTCTTGAGGGACTGGGACAGCACGGTGACCTCGGCGCCCATGGCGTGCGCGAGCTTCACAGCCATGTGGCCAAGGCCGCCAAGGCCGACTACGGCGACCTTCTTGCCGGGGCCGGCGCCCCAGCGGCGCAGCGGGGAGAAGGTGGTGATGCCGGCGCACAGCAGGGGAGCGGCGACGTCGAGCTCGATGCCCTCGGGTATGGTGACGACGAAGTCCTCGGTTACCACGACGTGCGTGGAGTAGCCGCCCTGGGTGATGGTGCCGTCGCGGTCAACGGCGCCGTAGGTGCCGACCATTCCCTTCAGGCAGTACTGCTCCTCGCCGGCGAGGCAGTTGGCGCACTCCTTACAGGAGTTGACCATGCAGCCGACGCCGACCCGGTCGCCAACCTTGTGCCGGGTCACCTCGGAGCCGACCTCGGTGACGATGCCGGCGATTTCGTGGCCGGGCGCGAGCGGGTACTGCTGCGGGCCCCAGTCGCCGCGGACGGTGTGGATGTCGGAGTGGCAGATGCCGGCGTACTTGATGTCGATGAGGACGTCGCGGGGGCCGACGTCGCGGCGTTCGATGGTGGTGGGGATGAGGTCCTCGGAAGCGGAGGGCGCGGCGTAAGCGTTGACGGTAGGCATGGTTCTCCTGTTTGTCGGTGTGGTGGAACGGGCCGCAGATGAAAGGGATCGGCCGTTTCTTTCATCTACTAAACCCCATCGCCGTGGCGTGAGGCAGACCCTGCTGAAAGGGGTAACCACAGGGACCCCCAAATCTCTTCCCGTCTGTGGCGGACAGCACGGGACTTTGTTCATATCCACCCTACTGAGACTGCGGCTGCGGAGGGAGGCCCTGTCAGTGCCTGCCAGACGCCGGGGTGTCCCGACTACTGTGAAACAGTGGCGAGAATATTCATCACCGGCTCTGCCGGCGGACTGGGGCTGAATGCTGCCCGGGCGCTGCTTCAGCAGGGCCATGAAGTGGTCCTGCACGCCAGGGATGAGTCGCGCTTCGCAAGTGCCGGCGAGGTCAGGGACCAGGCTTTGGGGACCGTCATCGGAGACCTGGCCGACCTCACCGCGACGGCACGCGTGGCGGAACAGGCCGACCAGTTTGGCCCGTTCGATGCGGTCATCCATAACGCCGGTGTGTACAGCGGCAATCAGATCTTTGCGGTGAACACCGTCGCGCCGTACATCCTGACCGCGCTCATGGCTCGGCCGCGTCGCATTGTGTATATCAGCAGCGGCATGCACCGGTCCGGCTCGCCAGACCTTCAGGGAATCGACTGGACGAACGCGGCCACGCGGCCGGCGGCCTACTCGGACAGCAAGTTGTACGTCACTGCGCTCTCGGCCGCGGTGGCCGAGCGTTGGCCGGACGTCGAAAGCAACGCCGTCGATCCAGGCTGGGTACCAACCCGGATGGGCGGACGCAGTGCGCCCGATGACCTGGAGCTGGGGCACGTCACGCAGGTGTGGCTGGCCACCCGGGAGTTTGCTGAAGACCACGTGTCCGGAGGCTACTGGTTCCACCAGCAGCGCCGGCAGCCTCATCCGGCCGCGAATGACGCGGCGTTCCAGGCTGAGCTGCTCGACGCGCTGGAACGGCACACGGGCTTCGCACTCAAGTAGGCCCGTCAGCCCAAGTAGGTCGCAGCTGAGGGCGTTCTCAGCGCTGGGAACGCCCTCAGCTGCGACCCAGTTGGGTGCGTTGGGTCAGCGGCGGGTGAGGAGGCCGCGCACCAGGGTGAGGCCCTGGCCCAGGTTGATCGACGGCAGGTACGCACGGGTGATGGCGTTGGCGATCGCGGGCAGGGCGGCCGCGTCCGGATACAGCAGGTACATGGGCTCGTAGTCCGGCTTGAACTTCGCCTTGAACGCCAGCAGGGACCTGAACCCGTACACCGGTTCCAGCGCTGCGCCCAGCCAGTCGAGCATCCGGTCCAGGGCGCCGTTTGCGTCGGCCCCGCTGGAACCCCCGGCGGACGCAGAAGCAGCGGACCCGACGCCGGAGGCCCCGCCCCCAGCGGACGAAGCAGGCACCCGTGCCAGCGGCGCACCGGACAGGCTCATGAATTCGCAGCCCTCGTCCTGCAGGCTCAGCGCAGCCGACGCGATGAGGAAGTCGATGCTCGCGCGGAAACCGTCACCGCGCCGCCGCATGAAGTCGAGCGTCCAGCCAACCACGTATCCGTTGCGGTACACCGGCAGCCACGACGCCACGGCATGCACGGTGTGGTCTGAATCGATTGCGAGCAGGCAGCGGACCTCGGGGTCGTCCAGCTCGTCCAGGCTGCCCAGCGTGAAGCCCATTTCCGGGACCTTCTTGTCCGCCACCCACTCCTCGGAAATGGCCTCAATCTGGGCCTGCACGGCGATCGGCGCCTGGCCGAACGACGTCCACTCCGCGCGGATTCCCGCATTCGCCGCCCGGTTCAGCGCCGTGCGGATGTCTTGGAACTTCTTGCCGCGGAAGGACACCTGGTCCAGCCGCAGCACGGTTTCCTGCGCCACCTGCACCGAGCCCCAGCCCAGCGATCCGGCCATGCCGCGGAGCTCGTCCGGCACGAAGTAGAAGCACGGCGTCCATCCGTTGAACCGGCAGTGACGGGCGAACTCCGTGAACGCGGCTTGCCGGTCGGCCGGCGGCCCGACGGGCGGCCCGAGTGCCACGGCCACCCCGCTGAGCACGCGGTATGCGATGAAGCTCGAGCCGGAGAACCAGTAGCTGTTCCCGCTCCACGTGGTCATCCAGGAGAGCGAGCCGCCGCCGTGCGACTTTAGGATGCGCCGGGCACGCTCCTCGTCCGCGCTGTGCCGGCCGTGCGCCGGACGCAGGAACGTCCGGAGCAGCAGTGCTCCGGTCCACGCCCAGAATGCGACGCCGATGCTTTCGTAAAGGACGACGGCGGCGGTGCTTTCGGGGAAGAATGCCGGTGAGCGGTCCACCAGGAAGCCGAGGGGAAGGAACCTGTCCGGGACGTCGGCCAGAAGCTGAGGCAGGCCGGGCACGGGAGTGAAACCATCCGCCAAAGCCAGGCCCAGGCCCACGTAGGCGAGGCTCAGCAGAACCAGGCCAACCAGAACCCGGCGCGCCAGCCGCAGGTACGTTCCGTGCGGAGCCCGCACCGGGAACAGGCTCCGGCCGGCCAGCAGGAGCACCGCCAGGAAGACGGGCAGGAGCATCGGCAGCACCAGGCTGAGCGGGTGCGAGTAGCCCGACAGCTCGATCCCGCCCACACCCTCGCGGGCGGGCAAACCCGGGCCGGGCGGCGGCAGCAGCACGCCGGCGATGGTGACGGCGGCCAGCAGGGACAGCGTTGCATGGATCAGGAGCGCGCCCGCCCACGCGAACCGCCGCCCCCGCCGCAGGCCGTCAGCGAACAGGAGCAGCAGGAACGACGGCAGGATGGCCATGAAAATTCCGCCCGCCCCCGCCCGCAGCTGCAGCTGCGCGGCGGCGCAGTCCCTGAGGCCGGCTGGCCGGGAGCAGGACGCCTGCAGCGCCGCGGGGTCCACGGGCTGGATGTTGGTGAACAGGAACTTCAGCACAGAAAGAGGTCCGACGGCGTGCGGTGCCAGCCCTGCCACCACCGGTCCCACAGCCGCTACCGTCAGGAGCAGTGCCACGAGGATCCGGGCCTCGTGGCGGGAGACGGCGGGCCTGCCGAAGCGCGGCCAGCGGCCCAGCAGCACCGGGCCAAGCAGCCCTCCCGCCGCGGCTGCCCCTAGCCGGACCAGGTCCTCGAACCCGCCGGCGTACATCGCAAACAGCAGCAGCACGGCGAGGAGAACCACGCGGATCCGGCGCCGCCACAGGGTGGAAAGGGCCGCCGTCGCAGCCATCACGGCCGCGCAGGCCAGTGCGCTCGGCCCCACAAAGAAGTGCCCGCTCAGGTCGCGGATCCAGCTCCCCATCAGGCCTCGGGCGGCGGCGAGAAAGCCGAGCGTCGCCAGGATCCCCAGCACGTGCCCGCCGAGCGCGGATATCGTGAACTTCCGGGATCCCAGACGTCGCTCCAAGGGCAGCCCGGCAAGAAGCACCACGAGCGTGCCCACCACGTACCCGGCCAGGTCCCGCTCCCAGAACGCGGAGAGCATCAGGGCCCACCAGTGATCCGGCACCGAATGCGAGGTGGCCGCCACATGGGGCAGAAGTAACGACGGCGGGCCGAACCGGATGCTGGCGGACAGCGCACCAGTGGCCCAGAAGAGAGCAACGAAGGTGAGGGTGGCGGGGGAGCCGTGCAGTACCCGGGCCCTCCCCGCAGGCGTCCGGTAGCCGGAGGGTACCCGCCGTCCCTGGTCCGGCTGCCGCATGGGTGGAGGGCTCCTTTCAAAGGGCTATTCGATTGTTCCACACGCCGCAGCCCAACTGACCAGCAGTTGTTGTCGTTATGAGCCTTCAAAACGACAACAACTGCTGGCCAGTTGGGCCAAGGTCATCAGGGTCGTCGTTTTGCCGAAAAGGGCCGCTTCGAAGCCTCTTTTTGCGGCCGACGTGGCCGTTGATGTTGGTGCGGCAGGCGCCGCCGACCCGTGACGGGGTCTTCGGTCACGTCGTGGCCCGGCGCAAAGGCCCGGACTTCGTAGTCTGCTGGTCCGGCGTTCTTGTTCGCTGCGATGACTCCCATGTTCAGTTGGTCCATGGTCGCGAAGTCGGGGCGGAGGTCGAGGACCTCTTGGCGGAAGCCAGGCGGATCCCAAGCCAACCGGGGCCGTTGTCCACCCAGTTGCTGCCGAGGACCTGGTCGATGCCGAGGCTCTTGCTGGCCTGGTCCAGTACGTCGTGCTCGGCCGTGCCGGACCTGTGCAGGGGCGGGGCGGCGAAGGCGAGTTCTCCGCCGTCGTTCCGGACGTTGACCAGGCCTGCCCCGCATTCCTGGACCAGCTGTTTTGGGTCCCGCGGCTATCCGCCCTTCTCCAGCCACGCATGGGGCAGTGCCGAGTGTGGGGTGTCCGGCGAAAGGTACTTCTGCCCGTGGGGTGAAGATGCGTACCTTGTAGTCGGCGTTCGGATGAGGGGTTATCGGTCGACGGGGTGGTCTGGTTCGCGGCCGGCAAGCACATCGATGATGGCGTGGGCCGCTGCCAGGGCGGCCCGTGTCCGCGCTTGCGCTGTTTGGCCCGCGAGGTGTGAGGTGATGGTCAGGTTGTCCAGGCCCCGCAGCGGACTGTTCAGGGGCAAGGGTTCGTTCTCGAGAACGTCGAGGGCGGCGCCGGCGATGGTGCCGGTGCGCAGGGCTTTGGCCAGTGCGTCTTCGTCCACGAGGGAGCCGCGGGCGGTGTTGATGAGGACTGCTGTCGGCTTCATCGTTTGCAGCCGGGGGCCGTCGATGAGCCGCCGCGTGCTGTGGCCGGCCCGCGTGTGCAGGGACAGATAGTCCGCGTTCCGGATGACGGTGTCGAGGTCGGTGAAGTGCACGGCCGGGTCGTCGGCATCCGGGTGGGAAGTGCTGACCTGGACGGTCATTCCGAGGGCGGCCCCGATCTGGGCTGTTGCGCGGCCGCTGGGTCCGTAGCCGATGATGCCGAGGGTTGATCCGCGCAGTTCGTGGCCGGCCCCGCGGGGCCAGCGGCCCTGTTGCACGGCTGTGGTGACCTCGGCGAGGCGGCGTGCTGCCATGATGACCAGGCCGATGGTCAGCTCGGCGACGGAGTGGTGGTTGGTGCCTGGGGCGTTGCAGACGCGGATCCCCAGCGCGGTGGCGGCGGGGACATCGATGGAGTCGTAGCCGACGCCGCTGCGGGCCAGGACCTTGAGGCGGGCCGTGTCGGTGAGCATGTTCCCGGTCACTGGTTCGCTGGCGAGGATGGCGCCGTCGACGCCGTTGAACAGGGTTTCCCGGTCGGCGGGTTCCCTGGGTCCGGTGTAGGGAGAGTAGACGGGTTCGTGGCCGTGCCGGCGCAGGAGGGTGTCGA
This sequence comes from Arthrobacter sp. ISL-65, assembly GCF_018613795.1. Taxonomy (GTDB): domain Bacteria; phylum Actinomycetota; class Actinomycetes; order Actinomycetales; family Micrococcaceae; genus Arthrobacter. The sequence goes on along the minus strand of NZ_JAGGPN010000035.1, from coordinate 97,151 downwards.
TCTCGTCGCCGGCGGTGAGGTAGTCGGTGGTGATCAGGATGCGCGCCACGGTCAGGTGCGTCCTTTCTATGTGATGGTGCGGTGAGACGCCGCTAAGCGGACGGTTCCGGTGCGGGGTCGATGAGGGTTTTGTAGCCGTCGTGGCGGTGGAAGATGCGGCGCCCTTCGCAGCCGCCCTGGAGGAGCCAGATGAGGGAGCCGTCGGCGGAGATGGCATCGACGGCTCCGGCGAACGGCGTTCCGCCCTGGTCAGGGCTCAGCAGCACGATGTTGTCGCCGGGGGTGAGTTCGCGCCAGTCGGCCACGACTGAGCGTCGGTAGCCGTGGCGGGTGGGCTGTGCCGTCGGTGTCTGGGTTGTGTCCATCGGAGGGGTCCCGTCAGGTTGTTGTAGGTGCAGGAAGGCGGAACCGGTATGGTTCCGCCTCCCCGGGTGGTTCTGCTGTGGAGTGGGTGGTGGCCGTTTAGCCGGCGGTCAGGTGGATCAGGGACGCTGCGGAGATGACGGTGGTGACGCCGCCGATGCGGGTGGAGATCTGGGCGAAGGGCATGAGGTTCATACGGTTGGATGCGGAGAGGATGGCGACGTCGCCGGTGCCGCCGAGCCCGCTGTGGCAGACGGTGACGAGGGAGGCGTCCACCGGGTACATGCCCAGGGCCTTGCCGACGTAGAAGCCGACGAGGGCCATGGTGATCACGACTGCCGCGCAGGTGACGACGTAGCCGATGGAGAGGACGCTGATGACGTCTGCCATCGGCACGTAGAGCATCCCGAGTCCGATCATGGTCGGGTAGATCAGGTGCTTGGAGATGATGGCGTAGACGGCGCGGGCGGAGCCTTCGACGCTGGCCGGGACGATGCCTGCGACTTTGAGGATGACGGAGAAGACGATGACCAGCACCGGTGCGGGCAGGTGGAGGAAGGGTTCGGCGAGGCTGGCCAGGACGAACATGCCGCAGATGAGCAGGATGCCCATGGCGTAGTTCGGGTTGGCCTGGACGGTGTCGTGGTTGGCGGCCTCGAAGATCTCGGTGTCGTTGGAGCCCTTCTTGGGCTTGACGAGCATGCCGCCGCCGTCGAGGTGGGCTTTGCGTTCGCCTAGGCGGCGGAGCATGCCGGCGAGGATGATGGCGACGATGTTGCCGATGACAGCGGCTGGGATCAGCTGCGCGATGAAGTCCTTGGGCGTTCCGCCCAGAGCGTTGGCGTAGGCGGCGGAGAGGGGAATGACGCCTTCTCCGATACCGCCGCCGATGATGGGGACCACGATGTAGAACAGGGCGCGTTCGAAGCTGTAGCCAAAGAGCATGGCGACGCCGATGCCGGCGGCTACGGCCGCGGCCGTTCCGGCGACGAGGGGTGGGAAGATGCGGACCAGGGCCCGGAGCATCATGGTCCGGTGCATGCCAAGGATGCTGCCGACGACCAGGGTGCAGATGACGAAGTAGAGGAAGTTGGCTTCCTTCATCAGGGCCGTGGTTGCTTCGAGCATGTTGGCGTTGAAGACGCCGAAGTAGACGAGCAGGGACGGGACCATCAGGCAGACCAGGGCGCCGCCGCCGATCTTGGAGATGACCGGGAGCCGGTTGCCCAGCGGGCCGAGCAGCATGCCGAAGGCTGTGATGATTGCCAGGCCGCCGATCATGTTGGCGGGGACCGCGTCGAGGGCGCCGGCGGTGATGACGATGCCGGCCATGATGACCGGGACAATCAGTGGCACTCCGCCCAGCTGGAACCGGGGGACCCGTGCTGGAGCTTCCGTGCTTTCTATGGTGGTACTCATAGTGGTTTCTCGCTTCATTGGGAGGGTGGGCGTCGCTGCCCCGGGTGTAGGTGTCTTGTCCGTTAGTTTGCGGACCGGGCGGATCGCTTCCGGACCGTGATTTGTGCTGCGAGGCGTTCGAGCAGCGGTTCAGCGTTGCGGATGGCCGTGGCAATATCCGGTGCTATGTCCGTGATCGCGTGAATGGTGTCGAAGTCCGGGTGACGGGGTGCCGGCGTGAGCTGGCTGGACCCGCATACGGCGATGGTGGGGATGTTGTGCCGGGCTGCTGCCATCAGCACGCCCATCGGTGCTTTGCCGTGGAAGGACTGATCGTCCAGGCGGCCTTCGCCGGTGATGACGAGGTCCGCGCCGGCCAGATGGGATTCGAAGTCCAGCAGTTCCATGATCAGTTCGATTCCCGGGCGGGCCGTGGCGCCGAGCACCGCCAGCGCGGCGTAACCGATGCCGCCCGCGGCACCGGCACCGGGAAGGTGCGCGGCTTCGGGGGCGACAAGAGAGGCGAAATGGCCAAGCGCCCGGTCAAGGACAGTGACGTGCTCGCTGCTGGCGCCCTTTTGCGGGCCGTAGACGGCGGCGGCGCCGTCCGGACCGCACAACGGGTTGGTGACGTCGGTGGCCAGGATGATCTCCGTATCCCAGATTCGTGGATCAAGCCCGGAGATGTCGACCGTGTGCAGATCCAGCAGGCTGACCCCGCCGGGGTACAGGACCGCACCTGATCCGTCGCGGAGGGAAACGCCCAGGGCTTGGAGCATGCCCGCTCCTCCGTCGGTGCAGGCGCTGCCCCCGAGGCCGATGATGATCCTGCGCGCCCCGGCGCCGAGGGCTGCCAAGATGGCATCACCGACGCCGCGGCTCGTGCCGCTCAGCGGGGACAACGGCCGGTCACCGCGCATGGCCAGGCCTGAGGTCAGTGCGGTCTCGATCACGGCCGTGCCGTCCTTGAGAGCCAGGGTCGAGGGCTGGAGATCGTTATCCGGTCCGGTCACGGAAATCGGATGCGCGACGTATCCGCTGGCGAGAAAAGCATCCAGGGTCCCGTCGCCCCCGTCGGCGACCGGCAATTCGATCACATTCAGTCCAGGCTGTTCCTTGCGGAGGCCATGGGCGATGGCCCGGGCCACCTGGGATGCGGTCAAGGAGCCTTTGAACTTGTCCGGCGCGATGAGCACCGAGAGACCTGCTCCACTGACGCGGAGCCGGTCTTCGATTGGGATAACGGTCATTTCAGTGGTCCGTTGCGGTCAGGGCCACGGCCGTGATCTCTTCGGCGACAGTCTTGCCCAGGATTTCCGTGGTGGCTTCGCCGCCCAGATCCGGGGTGAGGATGTGCTTGCCGCCGCGTGCCAAGACGTTTTCGAAACCTTGCTGGACAGCTGCCGCGGCCCCTCGTTCGCCGAGGTGTTCGAGCATCATCGCAGCACTCCAGATCTGGCCGACCGGGTTCGCGATGCCCTTGCCGGCGATGTCCGGCGCGGAGCCATGGACCGGTTCGAAAAGGCTGGGGAACTTTCGCTCGGGGTTGATGTTCCCGCTCGGGGCGATGCCGATGGTCCCCGTGCAGGCCGGGCCCAGGTCCGAGAGGATGTCGCCAAACAGGTTGCTGGCGACTACGACGTCGAACCAGTCCGGGTGCATCACGAAGTTAGCCGTCAAAATATCGATGTGGTACTTGTCGACCTTCAGGTCGGTGAAGCCTTTGGCCATCTGCTCCACGCGTTCATCCCAGTAGGGCATCGAGATGGAAATGCCGTTGCTCTTGGTCGCGGACGTGAGGTGCTTCTTCGGCCGGCTCTGGGCCAGGTCGAAGGCGTACTTCAGGATCCGGTCCACACCTGTGCGGGTCATGACGGTTTCCTGGATTACCGTTTCGCGGTCGGTGCCTTCAAAGATTTTCCCGCCGATGCTGGAGTACTCGCCCTCGGTGTTCTCCCGTACGACGTAGAAGTCCACGTCCCCGGGCACACGGCCGGCCAGGGGGCTGTCCATTCCTGCCAGCAGCTTTACCGGGCGGAGGCTGACGTACTGGTCGAAACCGCGGCGGAATTGGAGCAGGCTGCCCCAGAGCGAGACGTGGTCCGGGACGACGTCCGGCCAGCCCACGGCGCCGAAGAAAATCGCATCAAAAGTGCTCAGCTCTTCGAACCAGTTATCCGGCATCATCTTGCCGTGCTTGGTGTAGTAGTCGGCATTCGCGTAGTCGAACTGCGTGGTCTCCAGCTTGAAGTCGAACGCCTCGGCGGCTGATTCCAGTGCCCGCAGGCCCTCGGGCACAACTTCCTGGCCGATGCCATCTCCGGCGATGACTGCGATGCGGTGTGTCCTGGTCATGATCATGGTCCTTCTCGTGTTGCGAACGCCGTTGTCCCGGGTCGGGGTGCCCTCAGATGGCAAGTACTTCGGCCGTGTGCTTCCTGTCACACAAGCGTACGAAACAAGAAGCCTGCGATTAAGAGGCTGTGAGACAATGCAATTTTTCCTGAAAAGAAAGAATCGGCTATGGACCTGTACCAGATAGATGATCTGGAGTTCTTTGAGCAGATCGCCCGCTCCCAGAGCCTGACTGAAGCCGCCCGGACCTGGGGCAAAGGTGTGGCCTCGGTCAGTAAACGCCTCAGCGCACTGGAAGCGCGCCTCGGCGTGACGCTCATCAGGCGCAGTACCCGCCGGCTGACGCTGACCGAAGAAGGGCACCGCTACGCCGCCGGGGCACTGTCCATCCTGCAACAGAAAGCCGACCTCGAAGACCTGGTCTCGCACCAGCACGGCGAGCTCAAAGGCAGGATTACCGTCCACTCCACGCTGGGCATCGGGCGCGCCCACATCGCACCGCTGCTTGGTGAATTCGTGCTCGAACACCCGCGGATCCACGTCGATCTGGAACTCTCCGCCCTGCCGCTGAACATTTCCGGCACGAACTTCGATATCGCCATCCGTGTCGGGGCACTGGAGGACTCCAGACTCAAAGCCAAGCTCCTCGCCCGGAACCGCAGGATCGTCTGCGCCGCTCCCCAATATCTGGAAAACAATCCGCCGCTTCAAAACGTCGAGGACCTCGAACACCACAACTGCATCGTGCTGCGCGAAAACAACGCCGACTACGCCCTCTGGCGGTTCGGGGCCGGAAACCAGCAACAATTCGTACGCGTCAACGGAAACATGGTCAGCGACGACGGCGACGTCGTCACCGGCTGGTGCGAACAAGGCCTCGGACTGATCATGCGCTCCAGCTGGCACGTCAACCCCCTCATCCAAAGCGGGAAGCTCCGCCAGGTCCTCGACGATGTTCCAACCCCCGACGCCGACATCCACGCCCTCTACTCCGCAACGACACAGACCCCCCGACGAATCAATGCGGTCATTGACCACCTCCGTGAAGGCCTCACCGCCCGCCTCAACACGCGCTGAGCGGCAGGACAGTGTCTCCAAAAACTTCAGCTTTTCAAGACACGTCTCCCGAGCTCAGATGAGACGTCGAGTGGCATCGAGTTGGCGGAAAGCCGGACTTCTTACGTCTCGGAAACGCATCTCACGGCCATTGAGCGGCCTGGAATGAAAAGGCTCCTCGAGTACGCCGCGGAGGGCGACACCGTTGTTGTGTGGCGGATCGACCGGTTACAGCAATGGCACTGACGAAAGAGCCTTTCCGCCAGGCCCGGAACGCATGGGGTACATTTCGGGCCCGGCGACTGGACCTGCCATCATTTGCCCGTGACAGCCGGCCTGTGCTGAGTGAGACAACTCTGTCTCGCATGCCTTGGGGAAAGCTGGGGCCACCTTGGGGGCCCGCTGGGCGACCGCTGAATAGTCGACCATTTTGCCGTTCCCGTCCGGCTACCCGCCCCACACCGAGAACGAGCCGGAGTGCCCGGCGATCACGCTCTGGTAGGTGACAAAGAGCCCGGCGAGCACGCCCAGGGTAAGGGCCGCGATTCGGGCGGGACGAGAACGCTGGAGCCCGGCCAGCGCGGGGATTCGCTCGGCCCATGGCGCGAAGGTGGCGGCGAGCATCAGCACCACAACAAAGAAGAAGACGACGGTGGCGATCTTCAGGATGTCGCCCTGCCGGGCGTGGGCCTGGATGGCGTCGGTGGCGCCACGGGTCTCCTGCAGCTGCTCACCGGCCTGCGCAGTGATGAGCGCCATCGGGGCAAGGATCAGTGCCAGCACGCCCAGCGGCCAGGCGAGATATCGGCGGGTCCGGCCGGCCAGTCCGAAGACGACGGCCCCCAGGCCGGCGAGCGGCCCGAAGACGACGACGCCGTGGACCAGGAGAATGTGGGCTGGAAGGCCGCCGATCAGCATTTTGGAAGCTCCTTGCAGGTCAGAGGGGCGCAGGCACCACGAACGAATCTAGCATCAAGGGCGGTGGCTGCCCCAGGGCCGGCAGCCGACCCGGCTGGCGGAAATATTTCACAAAAGGGGAACTTTTCAGGAATTTCCCGCGGGGCTCGAACGTTCCTTGGATAACGCCACAGGCGTACCGCGCCAGGGGCGCAAGGGAGAGGACGAGGCGATGAAACACATCGGCCACTTTGGACCCCGGAACTTCGCTGCGGACGCAACGGCCCCACACCCCTGGAGCCGGTATGTGGCAATCGGAGATTCGTTTACCGAGGGCGTTGGCGACCCCGAGGAACGCTGCGCCGGAGGGCTCCGGGGTTGGGCGGACCGGGTGGCAGAGGAGCTCAGCGCGGAGCGGAAAGACTTTGCCTACGCCAACCTGGCCATCCGTGGCCTACTCCTGGACCAGATACTTAATCAGCAGATCGAGCCGGCGCTGGAACTGAAACCGGATCTGATCACGCTGTCGGCCGGCGGGAACGACATGGTGTTCCACCGGACCGATCCGGACAAGCTGGCGGCCAAGCTGGAGGCCGGTGTGGAACGGCTGAGTGCCACCGGCGCCACCATCATGCTGTTCGCCGGGCCGGACTGGCGGCGCACGCCGATCCTGGGGCGGAGCCGCTCCCGGATAGCCATCTTCAACGAGAACATCCGGATCGTCGCCGCCGCCCACGACTGCCTACTGGTGGACCTGTGGACCGTGCCCGGACTCAGGGATCCGCGGATGTGGGACCCGGACCGGCTGCACTTCTCGCCGCTGGGCCACCACACCATCGCCATGCAGGTGCTGGACACCCTGCAGGTGCAGCATTCGCTGCAGCCGCTGGAGCCAAAGGCCCTCCCGCTCAGCAACTGGCGCGACGCCCGTGCCGGGGACCTTGCCTGGGCGCGGACCTACTTCCTGCCGTGGGCGTGGCAGCGCATCGCGCCGCCGCGCATCCCACTGCCGGGCGCCCACGACCACCCGGTGCCGGCACCCCTGCTGCCCAAGCGGCCGGTGTTCGCACCGGTTTATGCCGTGCGCAAGGTTGCCAAAGCAACAGCGGAGTTCCTGGCGTAACGGGGTCCTCTTGGCCTTGCACTTTCTCCGTGACTGCATGTCCTCGGCCGCGCACTCTGCCTAGGAGGGTGGAAGCGCGTCTTTTTTGCTGGCTGCAGTGCGTAAATCCTGTGGATTAACTGTGCCGACCCTGCGTGTCTTGGGAGAGGGGCCATTCGATAATCGACCTGTGTCAGGCCGCGAGGGATGGTCTCGGCACGATCTACCGTGTGGGCAACCGCTCATCGATAAGGGCAAAGCCGGCGCGAGCCGGTGACGCAAAGCCACGGGGCCCCTTGGGTCAGCCGGGCTACCGAACGGCAGGGGCTGAAGAATGCAACTCACCACAATCCGTCAGCGGTCACGGAAAGCGTTGGAAGTTCTGGGCAGCATCGGATTGTCAGCCCTTCTCCTGCTCTCAGGAGCAGGGCCGTCCCCTGCGGCTGAGGCTGCTGCCGGTTCGCTCAGTGCCGATCCCGGCCCACAGGGAGATTTCAGCTGGAAAGGCCAGAACTGGGAAAGGCGCTCCTGGAATGGAGCGCCGCAGTTCAACAAGTCATTTGACCCGGCAAATGTCAGTGGTCCTGACAGCAATGGTTTTATCACTATGAGCATCACGAATCCTAGTGGCAGTGCACCAGCAGGAGCGGAATTCCAGTCAACGCGCCAAGGGTTCGGGTACGGAACCTACAGCACCACCGTCGAGAAGGACGTCAGCAGCCTTCAAAAGGAGGCGGTCTGGGGCTGCCTGTTCACCTACGATGCTGAGGCGGGGCCAGGGTATAACGAGATCGACCTGTGCGAGGCCTCCGCGTGGGGCGGTGGTTCTGCCTATGGCCAGTCCTGGCCGGTCAGCCAAGGCCACGGATACTGGTTCGATGCGGGCAAACTGCCTGGTGAAGGCAACAACACCGTAGACTTCCCCGTCACCGCCAACCCCGTCCTCACCCACAGAATGACCTGGGCGCCGGGGAAGCTGACCTTTGAGACGTACGCAGGGGAGGGCTACTCCGGCGCCCTGCTGAAGCGAACCGTCCTGGAGGGTTCCACCGTCCCCGTGCCGGCACGCGAGCGAATCCATTTCAATCTGTGGGTCGTTGGCAGCGGAGGCGGGGATCCTGCACATGTGAAACCGGAAACGGTCACCATCCGCGATTTCAGCTTCACATCTGCGGCATCGGCCACCACTGAGCTCTACGGGGCGGCTGCTCCCGTTCCCGCGATCGCCGGGGCACCGAACGTCGGTGCAGCGTTGACGGCCAGCACGGGAACCGAGTCCTCCGGGCCCGGGACCGCCTACCGCTGGTACCGGGCCGGCGCCCCGATTCCCGGGGCGACGGGCCCGACCTACGCCCTGACCGCAGTGGACCTGGGCAAGGCGGTCGGCGTTAGCGTGACCGGCTCCACGGCAGACGGACAGTTGGTTTCGCGGCATTCCGCCCCGACTGCCCCGGTTCGTCCCGGCACACTTGCAGCATCTGCACCCTCCGTGACCGGAACTGTGAAGGTGGGGTCTGCCCTTGGCGTCCGCCCGGGCATCTGGACCACTGGCACGGTCTATAAGTACCAGTGGTACCGCTCGGGTGTTCCGATTACGGGAGCCGCCGCGGCGACCTACCGGCTGATAGCTGCGGACGCCGGAAAGAAAATGAGCATCCGCATCACAGGGATCAAACCGGGCTACCAGCCCGCAGCGAAAACCTCGGCCGTTACGGCCCCTGTGGCAGCCGGAACCCTCAAGGCCCCGGTTCCGGCTGTCAGCGGGATTCTGCGCGCCGGCTATGTCCTGACAGCCAATTCCGGGGCCTGGACGCCAGGAACAACGCTGCGCTTCCAGTGGTACCGCAGCGGCGTGGTCATTACCGGCGCAACCGGGAGGACCTACCGCCTCGTGGCGGCCGACAGGGCAGACACCCTCAAAGTCCGCGTTTCCGGGTCTCTTTCGGGCTACACGGCCGCCATTCGGTTCTCAGCACCCACTGCGCGGGTGCGATGAATGTGAAGAGCCGGTAGTGGCGATCCCGGGGCAGGAGTTCAGCCCTTCGGGCCGGCTTCCCGCCGGGCCGGGACAATACGCTTGATTGCCGTCCCCAGTGCCACCATTGCGAAGGCGGCCAGCCCCAGCCAAAGCGCGTCTCCGGCGCCTGTGAATGCCAGGGCGCTGCCCCCGATACCTGCTGCGGCGGGTGCTGCCAAGTTGTTGTACATATGTGTGTTACCAGACTTTCTTTTTCTTGAAGAGCGCATCACTGTAGGCCTTCGCGTGGACCGCCTGCAGGAACAGGTCGATCACCATTTCGTACATCGTGGCGGCGGCGAGCATGTATTTCCATCCCCGGTAGCGCACGGTCACGACGCGCTCGATCACGAAGACACCGGTCACGGCGAGCCAGAACGGATGTACGTGCAGCCCGTTTCCCGTGGCCAGTGCAAAGGCGATCGTGCCAAAGTAGAGCGCCGTGATCAGCACGCCCGACATGGAGAGGGCCTGGCGCCCCCAGTAGGGCCTGGTCACCGCAGTCCAGCCGTACTGGACGCAGTTCTCCACCGCCCCGCGTTTCCACCTCAGCCGCTGGGCCCACAACTCCCGCCATGAGGGCATGACCTCGGTGACGAGTGTGCAGTCCGCGGGAGACTTGATCCTGTAGCCAAGGGTCAGCAGGGCGAAGGAGAGTTCGTTGTCTTCGGTCAGGACTGAGGTGTCGTACACCCCGCCGCGGCCATTGCCCGGCGGAAGTGATCCGGCGAGCCTGGAGCTCATGACATCGACAAGGGTCCGGGCCCTGAACAGGGCAGCTGTTCCTGTGACCACCAGGCATTTGCCATGCAGCCGTTTGACGTCCCGGGCGTAGCGGGCGTACTCGTTGCGCTGCAAGTGACCGACGAAACCTGACCCGGGCGCACCTTGGAAGATGCCTCCCACGGCGCCAAGGAGATCGTCGGCCCTCAGGTGGGAGACGGCCCGTTCGATGAAGTCGTGGGCGAGTTGAGAGTCTGCGTCCTGAACCAGGATCAGGTCCTCGGGTGCGGTATCGGGCAACATGCGGTCGAGCGCAAAGTTCAACGCGCCCGCCTTCTTATCCTGATTGCCAGTTGTCCTCATGATCTCGGCCCCTTCAGCCAAGGCGATGTCCTCTGTCAGGTCCGTACAGTTATCAGCGATGACGATGACCCGGTCAGGGCGGTAGCTCTGACTCCGCAGCGACCTGAGCGTCTCTGCTATTCCGGCGGCTTCATTGTGAGCCGGAACCAGTACGGTTACCACGCCCCCTTGCGCGCGGTGTCTCCTTCGGCCCGTCATCTGCAAATGACCCTGTTGAACTTGATAGAGGCAGGCTGTCTATTTGTGAGGCTCATTATAAAAATAGCGTATGAGGTGCTGTAGTTTGTGAGTTGCATGGAGTGAACATTTCCATCGCAAAACGCAGGAAGAGTTACGGAAAGGCTCAAGAAAAGATCAAGGATTCAGCATCGGTATTGATTTGCAAGGAAGTGTGATTTAGCGCACGGTAAAATGTGATTCCCTCGCTATGCGCCGCCAAACCAAAAACGTAAATGGTTTAGGGAGTGGCTACCGGCACGCGGACCTGGGCGCCGGCGTACTCCATGATCAGCCGTTGCTGCTCAAGCAAACTGGATTCTGCGGATCTGCAGACGACGCTGCCAGCTCTTACTTTTCCCTCAAGCTCCGCACATAGCCGTGCCAACCGCACCGCACCAGCCATACGTGACGTCGATTTCAGGCTAAGCACGGCATCGAGGGCTGCTTCCTGGTTCCCGCCCAAGAGGGCGCGGGTGAGCTTGGCCGTGCGCACGGGAAGCATCTGCAGATATGTTCGGAAGAAGCCCTCCGCTACTTCCGCTCCGGCATCCTCAACTAGGCACAAGAGCGGATTCGGATCCAGCACGGCAAACAATTCTTCACTCATATTTTTTCTTTTCCATGATGCGGACCAATAGATGCAGCAGGGGCATCATTTACTCGAGGTTGCCGCGCCCGAGAAGCGAACTTTTTCGGGTGGTACTCACCAAATCGATTGCGTGCGGCAGCGGCTCACTCAACGTTTCCCGCCGTAAATCAAGAACTGTTTTGTTTTTACTCAAGATTGCGTCAAGACGGTGAAATTGGCACCCCTGACCTTCCGGCGGGGTGCTAGCGTGCTCGAGGCAACTCACAGAAGGGTACGTGAACAGGGTGCAAACGGCGGTGGTAATTGAGGACGAAGCCGAAACCCGTGGCATCATCACCTTAATCCTCAGCCAGAGCGGCTTCGCGGTTCACGCCTGCGAACGTGGAGCGGACGCGGTCGAAGCCGTTCGGTCGCTGCGCCCCGAACTCGTCACGCTCGACCTTGGCCTGCCGGATATTGATGGTTTCGAAGTTGCGCGTCAGATTCGGGTGTTCAGCGATACCCGTATCCTCATGGTCACGGCCAGGTCGCGAGAGATCGATATGCTCATGGGCCTGGAATCCGGCGCAGACGAATATGTGACGAAGCCTTTCCGGCCGCGCGAACTGAAACATCGGGTGAAGGCGCTGATGCGCAGACCCCGCAAACCCGACAACGAGGCTTCCTGGCCACGCGCTGGTACGCAGGCTGCCGGCCTGACCATCCTCGAACACAATGGACTACGTCTGAGCCCCCAGACCAGGAGAGTTGAGGCTGACGGCGTTGAGATAGCCCTGACGCCCTCCGAATTCGACCTTCTGCGTGCCCTGATGGAAGGCGGACGCACCGTGCGGACTGGGGCCGACCTCGCGGGAATCCTTCAGGGCCACATCACGACGGCAGCCGGAGCCTACAGAGATGACGGAGCTTCCCGGATCGTGCCCAACCACATCGGTAACCTTCGCAGGAAATTAGGGGAATCAAGGGCGAACCCGCGCTGGATCGAAACGGCGCGCGGTTTTGGCTACAGGATGACGCCTCGCTGATACGTGGAATTCCAGGCGAAGACGCCCGGAAACCGGGCTCGAGAAGGTGAGCGTTCGACGGCGGGCGGCCACCCGCCGTCGGAAGCGTACGACGGCGGAGGGCCGGCAGGCGGATGCCCTCCGATTTTGCTCGCGAAGCGTCAGACGGCGGGTGCGAAAACGATCTGGGCGAACTCGCTTTCGGTCGTGTTGGCTCTGATCCAGTCGATCACGTCCTGCCGGTCGGTGCGGTAGGAGAAGTTCGTTCCCTTGCAGTAGCGGTTGTGATTGAACGAGGTGATGCCGGCGATGGTGTTGGACTCTGCGGTCCCGTAGAACAGCGGCCCGCCGGAGTCGGCAGTGCAGGTGCCGCCGCGGCCCTTGCCGTTGCCGTTGGTCTGGACGTTGTAGCCGTCGGCGCTCGCGCTGGTGAGGTTCGTCAGTTTGGACTCGGCCATGAGCCGTTCCCTGAACGAGGTGTCGGAAACCGGGTTGGCTTCGGAGATTCCGTAGCCGCTCACGGTGAAGGTTGTTTCCTGCTGTCCGCGCCTGGTGGCCAGCGCGTCCAGGGTCCCCGGTGCCGCGAGGCGCGCGTACTCCTTGAGCATGATGGGCTGCTCCAGGATCACCAGGCCGACGTCCTTGGTTTCCGGGACTGCGGCCATGCTGGTGTAGCCGTAGTTGTACAGCTCGTGCGACTCCGCGCACTCCGTTCCCAGCGTTCCGTCCGCGCAGGCACCCGGGTAGCCGGTGTCCGGATCCGTTCCGGTTTCAGGGCTCCAGTCCGCGCCGGCGTCCTGCTGGAAGTAGACCCGGGCCGAGGAAGCGCCGGCGGTGCAGTGCCCTGCGGTCAGTAACACGGTGGGCATCAGCAGGGAGCCCGAGCACCTGTGGTGGAACGCGCCGTCGGGTCCGTAGAAAACAACCAGCCCCACGAAGGGGTGCTCGTTGTCCTCGGCATAGTCACCGGTGACCGCGCCGGCCGGGACGGCCGCTGTCAGGGCCAGCACCGCAGCCATGGCCAGAACGACGGCGGCACCGCCGCCGGCGCGTAGTTTCTTCCAAATGCGCATACAAGCCCCAGCTTCCCAATGCACGGACAGCCGGCAGCGCACGTCGGAGTACGCGGCAGGCGCCAAACAGTTAATGAACCGGCCAATTGTGGCGGTGACTTAAGGTACCACCCGCGGGCAGGTACCGCGGCGCATGCACGTCGCGGCGCCGGCGTGCAGTCCTTCGGTTCTGCGGCGAACTGGAACCAGTCGGGGAGTTCGGCGGTGTAGGCCTTGGCGATGGCGGGGGGTCCGGCGGAGCGCCAGTCCACCGCGGCCGGACGGATCAACGTGAAGATCGCCGGGGCCGACGAGGCCACCGCGACCGTGGACCGGCTGCTGCACCACGCCCACGTCTGCCAAACCACCGGTGACTCCATCCGCCTCACCCAAGCCCTGACCGGAAAGGGCGTCATGTAGGTGGCATTACGGCTAGCCAGTTTCCAACAATTTCAAACCCCTAAAACTGGGGCCGCTTCAAAACCCAAGCTTTTTACAAGTTGCCCAAGCGAATATGTTCCGCGGGGGGAGTGCACCCAGGTTGCCAGGACCGCAGTGGCAGGCGCTTCGATGTCTCCGATTCAGCCCGGAGGGTTGCTCGGAACTGGCATAGGCAGACAACTTCGATGAGTGGTGAGGCTAGTGAGCATCCCTATACAGGCCGACGTTCAACTCCGGGAAGCAACATTGCTGGGCAAGACAACTTTTCACAGGGGCGGGCCTGGCAGAGGCAGGCTCCGCGGGTCGCGGAGCCTGTGGCTCCATGCGCTGCTGACAGCGCTGCTGCTTACGCTGGGTGTCCTGGTGGTGCCGGTGACGGCGTCGGCCGCTGCAGGTGATGTTGGGGTTGAGGATTTCTCGCATTCGGGGACGGGGACGCCGACGGGTACGAAGCGGCAGACGAATGCGTTGTGGTTCAACGACGGGATCTGGTGGGGGAACCTGTGGGACACTGCCAGCTCGGATTTCCATATCTTCCGGTTCAATGCCGCGACCAGTTCGTGGGTCAACACGGGTGTGGCGACGGAGACGCGGGCGAACACTCATCACGATGTGATGTGGGACGGGACGACGCTGTTTGTGGCGAGCTATCGGTTCGTTAATGACGGTCTGCCGTTTGAGCCGAACTTCCCGTCTACGATGCGGCGTTACAGCTACGACTCGGGTACGAAGACGTACACGCTGCTGACTTCTGAACGAATCCACAACAACAAGGTGGAGACCATGTCCATCGACAAGGACTCGACTGGTCGGGTGTGGGCCACCTGGCAGCAGGGGAACCGGATCTTTCTGAACGTCACTGACACGGATGGCATAACGTGGGGAACGCCGTTCGCGCATCCTGCGTCGTTGAGCAACGTGTCTGTGGACGACACCTCGGCTGTGATCGCGTTCGGCGGAGCCGGCAACGGCAAGATGGGTGTGATGTGGAGCCGGCAGGTCGGTGACGCCACCGACGGCATGTACTGGAGCTTCCACGTCGATGGGGCGTCCAACACCACCTGGACCACTCCTGTGGCGGCGGTGAAGGGGCTGCGCAGCGGTGATGACCACATGAACCTGAAGTGGCTGGACTCCACGGGTGGCCAGGTCTTCGCCGCAACTAAGACATCAAACACGTCGGCGTCCCTGCCGCTGATCCAGCTGTTGGTATTGAATGCCACGACATCAACATGGTCGGCGCACACGATCGCGACCGTGTCGGAGTGCCCGAACCGTGTGATCGTCATGATTGACGAGTTTGCGCAGAGGCTGCGCACCTTCGCCACTTATCCGAAGCCGAGTGGCACGACGAACGCCGGTGTCTGCACCAGCTCGGGTGGTGCGGTCTACGAGAAGTCCACGTCGCTGAGCAACATCAGCTTCACCACCACGAAGACGGCCCGTATCGTCGACGCCGACCAGTACATGCACAACGTGACGTCGACGAAGCAGAACCTCAACAGTAATGCTTCGGGCACGGCCAACAGCGGCCTGCTGGTGCTCGCCGATGTGAACGCCACAAGCCGGTACTGGCACTACTACGACTCCACCGGCGGCGGTGGCGGTACTGACACCACGGCTCCGACGGTGACGGGTACGTCCCCGGCTGCTGGTGCACCTGGTGTGGCGACGACGGCCAATGTAACGGGAACGTTCTCCGAGGCGATGGATCCGTCGACGGTCACGTCGAGCACGTTCACGTTGGAAGACGGAGCGACGACGGTGCCGGCCGCTGTGTCGTACAGCAGCACGGACGGGGTTGCGACGTTGAACCCCGGTGCGAATCTGGCGGTGGGTAGGACGTACACGGTGTCGATCGATGGCGGTTCCGATGGGGTGAAAGATGTTGACGGCAACGCGTTGGCGTCGGACAAGACCTGGACCTTCACAGCTGCCAGTCCGCCCACCTCCGGGCCGTCGATCCGCAGTGCCGCGGACGTCGTGGCGGCTGGTCCCGATGGCGTGCTGTGGAACTACCCGGCATCCGGTCGCGGCGGGTTCCAGCCCCGGGAAAAGATCGGCACCGGCTGGTCGACCCTGGCCAAAGGGTTCGTAGCGGATTGGAACAGCGATGGTGTTTTCGATGTCATCGCGCAGTGGCAGGACGGCCGGCTAAGCTACTACGCCGGAAGACCCGGCGGTGGATTCGTCGCCGCCCGGACCATCGGCAACGGCTGGGGCAGCTACCACGTCACCGTCGGCCGCTGGCGCAAGACCGACAAGTACCCGGGAATCCTTGCCTACGACGCCGCCGGGACGCTCTGGTACTACGGCAACAGCGCGGGATCATCGCTGTCCCCCCGAATCAGGACCGGGCTCGGCTGGCGAGGCCTCTACCTCACCATGACCGACTTCGACCAGAACGGGACCCAGGACCTCCTGGCCAAACGCAGCGACGGCAGGATGCTGCTGTACCGCTCCACCGGAACCGGCGGCTTCGTCTCCGAATCCAGGCCCACGGTGGGCGCGGGGTGGAACGGCATCAACAGCATCACTGCCGTGGCCGGATTCACCACGGGAAGCTCAGGGCTCATGACCCGTCTCACTGACGGTCGCCTGGCCCGCTACCCCTTCAGCAGGGGCACCTGGGGCGCGCGGACCATCGTCGGCGCAGGCTGGAGCGGCTACAACATCTTCCGCTAGAACCGAAGGTAGACGTCTACGTCACGAACGGCGGCTAAGGCGGCCTGCATTACGCCATGGAAAACGGCGTGCCCATCGTGGTCGCCGGGGACACCGAGGACAAACCCGAGGGAGCCGCCCGGGTGGCCTGGGCCGGCGTCGGGATTAACCTCAAAACCGGCCGGCCCAAGCCGGAGGCTATCCGCGACGCCGTGCAAAAGGTCCTGGGCGACGGCCGGTACCGAGCCGGCAGCCAGCGGATTGGGGCGGCGATTGCCGCTTCCCCCGGAGTGGACGGGCTGATCGACGAGATGGAAGCGATGCTGCGGAAGGTGTGAGCGGCGTGGACCTTTCAGGGGAACGGGCCGGCACCGGGACGTTCCGATGCCGGCCAAGGATCACGCGGGGCCAGATCAGAGCTTGGCCAGCAGTGCCTGCATTTCCTGGATTTCGGCCTCCTGGGCGGTGACGATGTCCTTGCTGAGTTTCACGGCGTCGGGGTTCTTCCCCCCGGTGGTTTCGGTTTTGGCCATCACGATGGCGCCCTCGTGGTGGGCGATCATCTGGGTCAGGAAGAGCTTTGCCGCTTCGGTGCCCTGGGCTGCGTCGAGTTTCTTCATGTCGGCGTCGCTCACCATGCCGCCCATGCCACCGGCACCGTGGGTGGACATGTCGTGACCGGTGGGTGCCTGCGTAGGTTCGTTCCAGCTGGTCAGCCATCCGGTCATAGTCTCGATTTCCGGTCCCTGGGCGGCCTTGATCTTGGTGGCCAGGGCGGTCACCTCCGCGGGGACGTCCTTCTTGGCCAGCATCATCTCGCTCATCTCCACCGCCTGCGCGTGGTGGGGGATCATCATCTGGGCGAACATGACGTCGGCGGCGTTGTGCTCGGCAGCCGCTGCAGGGGAGCTGCTGGCCGGCGCGGAACTGGAGTTGCCGTGATCCATCCCGGGTGTCGAGGTGCCGGCGGAGCCGGTCCCTGAACCGGTGGAGCATCCAGCCAGGGCAAGGGTCGCGGCGACGGCCGCGGCGGACAGGGTCAGAAACTTCTTGGTCATGAAAATCAGGTCCTTCAAAAATTTGTCAGGGCGCGGCGGCGCCGCAAGGAGGGGGCGCGAGAGCGCATGGGTGCGCTGAAAGGGCCGCTGTGGGCCCGAGGGGCTCGCGCCAGAGAGAGGCTCCGGCACGGAGTTCTGTGGCGTGTTTTCTACGTCCGACTGATGCAGAGGTCGCCCGGTGAAGGGCTTCCGGGGAGGTATGAGTAACCACCGGCCACGGGACCGGGCGCGGCCGCGCCGGGGATGGCGCCGAACACGGTGGTGCCTGGCAGCGGGGCGGCCAATGAACCGCTCTTCGCCGACGGCGTGCAGGATACCGTCACGGCCTGCACGCCGGTGCAGCTGCCGCAGCACGGGTCCACGGATCCACCGGCCAACTCGTGGCCAGGGGCTGTCTGAACTGCCTGCGTACCGGACGCCAGGTGATCAGAGTGGCCTTCGGCGGCCGAGTCCGTGTGCATTGCCTGCAGTGTTCCGGCTGTTCCCGCACTCATGGCTGACATGGAGTGCACCGAATGATTGCCGGTGATTACGTGCATGCCCAGGATGCCGGCGACGACGGCCAGGACCGCGGCCAGTCCGCCCGCCCAGAGGAACGCCCTCACGAGGCGCTTCACGGGTGCGGTCATGACGTTGTTCCTCCTTCCGTAGCGGGTTCCGGGTCATTTTCAAGGCTACCGGCACTGTCCTGCCAGCCCCATGCTGACGCACAATGTGTCCGGGGTTTAACGAGCCTGGGACGGGTTCAGTTTCACCCGTCGCAGCAGCTGGGCGTTCAGGGCGACGACGATCGTGGAGGCGGACATCAGCACGGCACCGGCGGCGGGGGACAGGACCACACCGGCGAAGGCCAGGACCCCGGCGGCCAGCGGCACGGAGAGAACGTTGTATCCGGTGGCCCAGACCAGGTTCTGCCACATCTTCCGGTAGCTGGCCCGGGACAGGTCCACCATGGACAGCACGGCCCGCGGATCGTTGCCGGCCAGCACCACTCCTGCCGATTCCATCGCGACGTCGGTTCCGGCACCGATCGCTATGCCGACCTCGGCACGGGCCAGTGCCGGAGAGTCGTTGACGCCATCGCCCACCATGGCCACCTTCAGGCCACGGGCTTGGAGTTCGGCGACCTTCTTGTCCTTGTCGGCGGGCAGGACTTCGGCGAAGACCTCGTCGATGTCCAGCTCGGCGGCCACGGACTGGGCGACCTGCCGGGCGTCGCCGGTGACCATGGCCACCTTGATGCCGCGGCTCTGCAGGGCCGCCACGGCCTGGCGTGATTCGTCACGGACGGCGTCCTCCAGGCTCACCGCACCGAGGATGCGGTCGCCGTCGAGGACGTGGAGCACGGCCGCGCCGCGGTCCATCCAGCCCCGCGTGGAGGCTGTCAGCTCCGCCGGTTCCGTGATGCCGGATTCGCGAAGCAGTGCCGGTCCGCCCACCGCCAGCGTCCTGCCGTCAACGGTTGCGCGGACACCGCGTCCCGTCATGGACGAAAATCCGGTGGCACGGGGAATCAGGAGTCCCTGTTGCCGTGCTGCACGGACGATCGCCCGGGCAACGGGGTGTTCGCTGTCTGACTCGACGGCTGCCGCCAGGGCCAGGAGTTCGTCCGGGCTCACGCCTTCAACAGCGGTTGCGTTCTTGAGCTCGGGTTCGCCTTTGGTCAGGGTGCCGGTTTTGTCGAACAGGACGACGTCGATGGTCCGCATCCGTTCCAGCGCCATCCGGTTCTTGATCAGCACCCCTGCCCGGGCGGCTTGCTCGGTGGAAATTGCGATCACCAAGGGGATGGCCAGGCCCAGGGCATGCGGGCAGGCGATCACCAGCACGGTGACGGTGCGGGTCACGGCATCGGGAACGCTGCCCAGCAGGGTCCAGGCGATGAAGGTGATGACGCCGGCGCCGGCGGCGAAGTAGAACAGGAAGGCCGCGGCGCGGTCGGCCAGGGCCTGCGCGCGGGACGAGGAGGCCTGAGCTTCGGCGACCAGTCGCTGAATGCCGGCCAAAGCCGTGTCGTCCCCGACGGCGGTGACCCGGACCCGGACGGTGTTATCTGTCGCGACCGTGCCGGCGACAACAGGGTCGCCCGCGGAACGGGTGACGGTCTTGGACTCGCCCGTGATCATTGATTCGTCGAATTCGGCCGTGCCGTCGGTTACGGTGCCGTCGGCCGGCATCCGGGCGCCGGAGCGGACCAGGACCAGGTCCCCGGCACGGAGCTCTGCGACGCTGACGGTTTCGGTGCCCGCCTCGGTGATGCGTTCGGCCTCGTCCGGCAGCAGCGCGGCCAGAGCGTCGAGGGCGCCCTGGGCGGAGCCGAGGGCGCGCATTTCGATCCAGTGGCCCAGGAGCATGATGGCCACCAGCAGGGCCAGCTCCCACCAGAAGTCCAGGTCGAAGCCGCCGATGCCCAGGCTCGTCACCCAGGAGGCAACGAAGGCAACGCTGATGGCCATGCCGATCAGCAGCATCATCCCGGGCTGCCGGGCCTTCAGCTCGTTCAGCCCGCCCTTCAGGAACGGCATCCCGCCGTAGAAGAAGATGACCGTGCCCAGGACGGACGGGATCCACGCCGCCCCGGGGAACTCGGGCGGCATGTAGCCGAGGATGTGCGCGAACATTGGGCTGAAGTACACCACCGGAACTGACAGGGCCAGGGTCAGCCAGAACCGGTTCTTGAACATAGCCGTGCTGTGGCCGGCATGCTGGCCCTGTGCGTGGATCGTGTGGTCGTCGTGGGTGTTGTGGCCAGCGTGCGGGCCGTGTCCGTGGCTCGCGTCTGCTCCTGCAGTGGCTGGTACCGAAACGTCTGGTGCGCCGTGTTCGCCGTGCTCGGCCGTGGCCGTCCGCGGCGCTCGGTGTGAGGTGTGGTCTTCCATGATTCCTCCTTGAGGAGATCAGGCCCGCCCCGGAATCAAAATCCGGGCGGGGCCGGGTGCCGGTCAGCTGGTGTGAGCGCTGTATCCGGCCGAGTTGATTGCTTCGCGGACAGCGGCCTCGTCGGCGCTTCCGGAGATCCGCAGGCGGGACAGGCCGCCCGGAATGAGTTCGACGGCGGCGTCGTCCACGCCGTCCAAGGCCGAGACGGCCTTTTCGACCGATGCGGCACAGTGGCCGCAGGTCAGCCCTTCCAGACGGTACTCGGCCTCCGCCGCCGGAGCAGCATCCGGTCCAGGGAGGTCTTGGGGCGGGCAGCAGCCGCAGCCGGCAGAGCCGGTGGTCAGCGGCAGGTCAAGGCGCTTGTTTGATTCACGCATGTCAGTTCCATTCCACGAAGACGGATGGGTGCGCTGGGGTTGAACGGCTGTGACGGGGAGGGGGACCCCTGGACATACCACTTCACTGACAACACGACAAAATATACCCCTAGGGGGTATATCCGTCAAGGGGCCGGTTTAGTCGTTGTTCGGGGGCGGCTGCGCGAGGTGGCGAGTCGCTGCAGTGCTGACGTCGGCGGTGCCGGCGATGCTCATCGCAACGGCGACGGACAAAGTGCCCGGCCAGTCCTGCGGTCAGCCGACGGGGGTGCTCAGCCGGGCGGACCAGGCGGCGTAGCTGCCGTCGAGTTCGACGACGTCGTAGCCTTCGCGGCGAAGGACTGACGCGGCGACCGAGTTCCGGACTCCGCCCTGGCAGTAGGAGACGATGGTTCCTTCTGCGGGCAGCTGCTCCAGGTTCCAGAGCACGCGGCCTCCGCTGAGCTGGGTTGAGCCGGGGATGTGGCCGGCGTCGTGCTCAGTGCGGTTGCGGACGTCCAGCAGCAGGGCGTGCTCGAAGCCGTCGAGCTCCTCGGGCTGGACCAGACGCGGGGTCGCGGCGGGGAGTCCGTCGATGCCGGTGACGTAACCGGCCACGTGGTCGATGCCGACGCGCACCAGGTGGTCCCACATTTCCTGGGCCTCGTCCTGTCCCGCGGCGAGCAGCACCAGGGGCCGGTTGTCCCGCTCGGGGTCCACGGCCCAGGCGCCGAAGCTGGCTGCGGACTTGCCGGCCGGAACGTTGATGGCCCCGGCGACAGTGCCCTTGTGGACCTCGGTATTGGGGCGGGTGTCCACGAAGGTCACGGCGTCCCTGGCCAGGTCCCGGGCGAGGGCGGCCGTGTCGAGTTCCGCCAACGCGGCACGGTGGCCCATGATGGCCGGGCCCTGCCTGTTCTGGCGCTTCATCCGGGCGAAGTAGGCGTGCGCGTCGGGCTGGCCTTCGAGGAGCTCGGCGATGAAACCCGCTTCGTCATTGGCTGTCAGGTACGGGCCCCACCACGCGTAAAGGCGTTCGTAGCCGACGGTGGAGGAGGGGATCGCGCCCAAGGCCTTGCCGCAGGCGCTGCCGGCGCCATGGCCGGGGTGGACCTGAACGTAGTCCGGCAGGGCCAGGAACTTGTCCCGGAGGCTGGCGAAGAGCTGCCTCGCTCCCTCGCAGCGGGTGTCCACGCCGCCGGCGGCCTCGTCCAGCAGGTCCGGCCGGCCCAGGTCGCCGGAGAAGACGAAGTCCCCGGAGAGAAGGTAGCCGGCCTGGTCGGAGAACGCGCCGTCGGTGACCAGGAAGGACAGGTGCTCCGGGGTGTGGCCGGGAGTGTGCAGGGCCTGGACGCTGATGTTGCCCAAGGTGATCTTGTCGCCGTCGTACAGCCGTTCGGCGTCGAACCCGTACTGCCAGTCCGGGCCGCCCTCGCCGGAGACGTACATGGTGGCGCCGGTGGCGGCGGCCAGTTCGCGGGTGCCGGAGAGGTAGTCGGCGTGGATATGGGTTTCGGTGACGGCGACGATCCTCATGCCGTTGGCTGCAGCGAGGGACTGGTAGACGGCGATGTCGCGGCGCGGGTCCACCACCACCGCCTCCCCCTTCGCCTGGCAGCCGATGAGGTAGCTGGCCTGGGCGAGGTCTTCGTCGTAGATGCGTTCGATCAGCATGGTTTCTCCTAGAGAGGTGAGGCAAGCGCCGGCATTTGGCCGGACGGGGCATTGCGGGTGGCGGGTCAGGCGGTGACCGTGCCGGCGGTGACCCAGGCCGCGACGGCGAAGATCAGGACCGCGAACGAGACGCGGATGTGTTTGTCCTTGAGCCGGCGGGCAAGCCGGGCTGCGACGACGGATCCGAGGATGGCAGGGACCGCGAAGGCCAGGGTGGTGGTCCAGTTGATGGTGAATCCAGCCGCGTGGGCGCTGAAGCCGGCGGCGGAATTGACCACAATGATCGCCAGGGATGTTCCCACGGCCTGCTTCATGCGCAGCCCCAGCAGGATCGTCAGGGCCGGGGTGATGAGGAATCCACCGCCGACCCCCAGGAGCCCGGTGAGGAACCCGACGAGCAGGCCGGCCCCGACGGCCTTGGGGGCGCACGAGCGGAACGCCCGAGCGGGACCGGTGCTGCAGGAGCCGTCAGTTTCGGTGGTGCCGGTGAGCATCCGGATCCCGGCCACCACCATGATGGCGGCGAAGGCCAGCATCAGGACGCCCGGATCCAGCAGCCGGCCAACGGCGGCGCCGGCCCAGGCGGCCGGAATGCCGGCCGCGCCCACCAGGAGCACCAGGGGCCAGTTGATGCCTTCCCGGATCCGGGGGAGCAGCGCCGCCAGGGAGGACAGGCCCACCACGAGCAGCGAGGTGGGGATGGCCGCGGCCGGGGTCATGCCCACGCCGTAGACCAGAGCCGGGACGGCGACGATGGACCCGCCGCCCCCGACCACACCCAGCACGATACCGACGGCAAGCCCCAGAACCAGGGCGGAAATCATGCCGCTGCGGCCTCTTCGGTGATGCTGCCGGGGAGGGGCAGCTGCAGGATGGCCGATTCGCGGGTGGGTTCGGCTGCGGTCCTGTTCCACGGCATCGCGGACAGGGCCTTGCCCATGGCGCAGGTGTTGGTGGCAGCGGAGAAGGTCAGGCCGGCGCCGATGGCCCCAGCAAGCATCCGGACCCTGGGGGAGACAAACCTGCCTCCGGCCAGCCCCAGCATCACCAGGGACCCGGCGGCCAGGCGGACCTGCCGTTCCAGATCCCAGCGTTCCTTGCCGCGGACCACGTCGCCGCCGGCGGCAGCGAAGCCCGGGGCGCCGCCTGACAGGACGTAGGCGGTGTTGATGCCCGCGGCGCTCAGCCGCTGGCGGGCCTGTTCGGCGCGCACGCCGGACTGGCAGACCAGGACCACCCGCCTGCCCAACCGGCCGGCGAGCTCCCGGGTGTGTTCCGCAAGCAGCGGCAGGGGCACGTTGTAGGAGCCGCGGATGTGCATGGACTCAAATTCGGCGGCCGAGCGGACATCGAGCACCACCAGGTCCTGGTGTTCCCGGAGCCAGTCGCGAAGGGTCTCCGCGGTCAGGGACATCACGGCCGGAGACGAAGGGGGAGCGGAAGGGGGTGTCATGAAAGTCCTCTGAAAACGGGATAGGGGGATACCCCACCGAGTATTACCGATACCCCCGGGGGTAAGTCAATACACCCCCTGGGGTATACAATTGCGGCAAGAAGACTTTCAAGGAACTGGAGACCCGCGTGCAACTCGACACATCCGAACTCACTCCGGTGGTTAACCGGCTCAAGCGCGCGCAGGGCCAGCTGGCCGCGGTTACGCGCATGCTGGAGGAGGGACGGGACTGCAAGGACATCGTCACCCAGCTCGCCGCCGTCTCGAAGGCGCTGGACCGGGCCGGCTTCGCGATCATTGCCAGCGGTCTGGAGCAGTGCATCGTCCGCAAAGATGCCAGCCTTGACCGGAAAGAACTGGAGAAGCTCTTCCTGTCCCTGGCCTGATCAGGTCCGGCGGGGCCGGCGTCCCGCAGAAAGAAGTGAAGGCGCACCCTTCAGTGGAAGGATTGAACGGCATGGACGACGCGGACCTGACCAGCGGCGCTGCGCTGAAGCACCTGCAGCATCCGCGGTTCGCCCGCGCCTATGCGCGCGCCGTCGAACAAATGAACCGCCGCGGGGCCACCGAACACCGCCGCCGCATGCTGGCCGGCCTGCACGGGACGGTGATCGAGATGGGCGCGGGGGACGGATCCGCCTTTGCGCTCTACCCGCCGGCAGTCACGCACGTTCTGGCGCTGGAGCCCGACGACTACCTCCGAAGCCTCGCCCTGAACCGCGCCGCTGATGCCTCCGTGCCCGTGACGGTGAGGCCGGCCGCAGCCGAGCGGATCCCGGCCGACGACGGCAGCGCGGATGCCGTCGTCGCCAGCCTCGTGCTGTGCAGCGTCGCGAACCAGGCGGCCGTCCTCGCGGAAATCCGGCGCGTCCTGCGCCCCGGCGGGACCCTCGCCTACTACGAACACGTCCGCTCTGGCCGCCCTGTCCTGGCCGCCGTCGAAGATCTGCTGACGCCGGCATGGCAGCGCCTGGCCGGAGGGTGCCATCCCAACCGGGACACCCTCGGCGCCATCACTGCGGCCGGATTCACCATCCGGGAGAACCGGCGGTTCGGCTTCGCCGTCCAGGCCATGACCCCTCCGGTGGCGCACATCCTCGGCCACGCCACCAGCCCGGGACCGCCCGGGTGATTAGGCCTGTCGAAATCCCGACGCCGGGTGAAGGTATAGGCGCCCAGGCCCCTAAGCCAGGTTCTCCTTGAGGAGTGCGCGGTGTTCGACGGCGGCAGCCTGGTGGAGCTTTCGGCCCGCCGCTGTGAGCTCGAGGTATAGCGAACGGCGGTCATCCGTGCAGGACTGGCGGGTCAGCAACCCGGCCTTCTCCAGCCGGTCCACCACCTTGGAGACGGCACTCTGGCTCATGGGGGTCCGTTCGCCGAGTTCCTTCATCCGGCACGATGCCTTGCTGTGCTCCGCCACAAGGTCCAGGATCTCAAACTCGTTCAGGCCGATGCTGAACTTGGCTTCCAGCGCCCGGTCGAGAGCGCAGGAGGTGCGGAAGTACGCGTCCTGGATGCTGCGCCATTGCTCAACCAGCGTGCGGTCCGTCGTCGATGCCATGCCCTGATTTTAGACGAAAAGCGAACTCGAGTCCACGTCATAATATTCCGCGTCATATTCCTTGTCATTGAATGACGCGTCATATAGATTTTCATACATGACCTCACCTACCACCCTCGAACGAACTGCCGGACCCGTCGCCACGGCCGTCCGCTGGACCCGTGCCCAGTGGCTCCTGCTGATGGTTGTCTGCACCGTTTTGGCCCTGGACGGGCTGGATGTGTCCATGGTGGGCGTGGCCCTGCCGTCCATCGGGCACGAACTGAACCTCGGTACGGACGCCCTGCAGTGGATTGTCTCCGCGTACGTCCTCGGTTACGGCAGCCTGCTGCTTCTGGGCGGCCGGCTCGCGGACCTTCTGGGCCGCCGCCGCATCTTCCTCATTGCCCTCTCGGTCTTCGCTGCCGCATCCCTGCTGGGCGGACTCGTGGATGACCCCGCAATCCTGATTGCCACACGGTTCGTGAAGGGCCTCGCGGCCGCCTTCACGGCCCCCACGGGCTTCTCCATCATCACCACCAACTTCGCGGAGGGCCGCGAGCGCAACAAGGCGCTTTCCATCTTCACCACGTTCGGTGCGAGCGGCTTCTCCCTGGGGCTCGTCGTCGGCGGCCTCATGACCAGCCTGAGCTGGCGGTGGACGTTCCTGGTATCGGTGCCGATCGCCGTCCTGGTTGTCATTCTGGGCTCCCGCTTCATCCCGCGGGACACACCCGATGCCACGGACAGCGGCCACGACATCTGGGGCGCTGTCACCCTGGCGCTGGGCATGCTGGGACTCGTTTACACGCTGGTGTCCGCACCTGAACAGGGCTGGGGATCTGTGGCAACAATCGCCGGATTCATCATCTCTGCCGCGGTGCTGGCAGCCTTCGCCGTCATCGAGAACAAGGTCCGGCACCCGCTCATCCGCTTTGGCATCCTGCGCGAGGGCTGGGTGGCGCGGGCCAACCTCAGTGCGGTTGGACTGTTTGGCTCCTACCTCAGCTTCCAGTTCATCGTGACGCTCTTCCTGCAGTCCGCCCTGGGGTGGAGCCCGCTGGCGATGGCCCTGGCCCTGCTGCCGACCGGACTGATCGTCGCCACCAGCGCGCCGTTCGCCGACCGGCTGATCAACGTGTTCGGTGCCACGCGGCTGATCCTGGCCGGACTGGCCTCCATGGGCCTCGGCTACGTCCTGTTCCTCCGCGTGGGCACCACGCCCAACTACGCCCTGGACATCCTGCCCTCGATCATCCTGCTGGGCATCGGCTTTGCCCTGGCCTTCCCGTCCATCAACGTCCAGGCCACGGCGGGCATCAAGGATTCCGAACAGGGCCTGGCGGCCGGACTGATCCAGACCAGCACCCAGGTGGGCGCCGCTTTGGTCCTGGCGGTCACCACCGCCATGGTCAGCGGCGGGCACTCCGACGGCGGCGCGGTCCCCAGTGCCGCAGCCATGCTTGAGCAGTACCGGCCAGGCCTGGTGCTGAGTGCCGCCGTCGCCATCGTGGCGCTGCTGGTTGCGGCGTTGCCTGCCCGACGGCGGGCGGCCGCCCTGGCTGCCTAGCCCACCCTGGTCCGTGCGGGCCGGAGCGCAAACCAGGTGTGGACCGCGCCGATTATCAGTACCGAGGCGGCGGCGAGGAGCGGCCCGGCCGCTCCGACGGTGTCGATGAGTCCGCCGCCAATCATTGCCCCGAGCATCATGGAGCCCTGAATGGCGGCGACCAGGATCAGGTGGGCGAGCGACCGGCCTAAGCCGGATAGACGGGATGAGCTGACGCCAGGGCCACTTCCTGGGACGGCGGACAGTCGATGCGAAGGAATGGGCTACCTGGACGGGTCCCGCCACCGCGGCGGGGGCTCCTGACTGCCACGGGCGGCGCGCGGCCGGAAGGCCACCGGCGAATTAACCCAGTGTCGGTAACGGGTTGTCAGCGAAGCCGCAAGGTTTGCACAGGATCACCCGGAGGGCGGGCGCTAGCAGGCCATATGGAGCGCTTCGAGGGCCACCTGCATCATCTGGGATGCGGGCCCATCATCGTATCCGACCAGTTCTGGTGATGGTGGCCGGGACACTGCGATGGCCAGTTGCCGGGAGCCATCGGCGCTGATCAGGGCCAGGGTCCCGTATCCAAGGCTGACTCCACTGTGACCGTAGAAGTAGTTATTGGAACAGGGATCATAGGCCTTCATGAGGCCAAGGCCGTAGTCACGATTTGGAGTTTGCATTTCCGTGATTGTCCCGGTTTTGAGCAATTTTCCTTGTGCCAGCGCGGAAAAGAATGTGTTGAGGTCCGGGACGGTGGAGATCATCCCGGTGTCAGCTGAACCGATGTGGAACGCAGGGAGGGTTGTGTCGATCCGTTCGTCGCGTTCGAGAATGTAGCCATGCACCATCCTCTTCGGGGCAGTTTGTTCACCCATCATGAAGGTGTCCTGCAGCCCCAACGGTTCCATAATGTCGGTTTGGAGGACGTCGCCGAGGTTCCGGCCGCGCAACTTCTCGACGAGGAGCGCCAACGCAGAATAGTCGGATTCCGAGTAGATGAAGGTGCTGGTCGAGCCGCTGGTTTTCCAGGGGGCGGCCCCAGCGACGGCCAAACGTTCCTTGTGGCTGAGGCGCCTGGTCAGGCCCTCGCGCAGGGATGGTGCGATGTCGCCCTCCCAATAGCTGGGCATGCCGGACCGGTGGCCGAGCAGACTCCGTACGCTGACAGGACCAGGGGGGTGGATCAGGTTCTCGAGTTCGGGCAGATACTTGGTTATGGGTTCGTCCAGCCGGACTTTCCCTTCCTCCACCAGCTTGAGGACGGACACCGCCACCATGGAGGTCGTAATGGCGCCGACATGGACCCGGTCCGCCAACTGGACTGGTTCCTTGTTGGCGAGACTTCGGACGCCGACGGCCGTGGACCATCCCCCTACCCGTGACTTCATCTGGATCAAGACCGCCGGGGCTCCAGCAGCGAGCATATCTTTGCTGTACTTTTCCAGAACCGCGACGAAAGCGGGCGCCGTCGAGGGCCGTGCCGTCGGAGTCTGCGGGCCGGGCGGATCCGGTGCGCTCGTGCAGGCTCCGATCGAAGACACCAATAGGCCGGCCATGGCCATTGCCAGGGCTGCGAAGCGGAACGAGATGATACGGCGCGGTGCTGCCTGCATTTCCTAGACCCTTCCAAGGGCCGGTCCGCAGCTTGACTCCTACGAGACCGCCACGCCGCGCCGACATCTTCGATGCTCCTCAGCGCGCTGCATGATGTCAACGGAGCTATACCGCATGGTGAACCGGGCCCGCGGTCCCGGCGGCAAGCAGCGCCTCGATCCGGGTCCGCAGCTCCCTGGGCCGGAACGGCTTCGTGACGTACTCGTCTGCCCCGCGGCGCAGCGCTTCGTCGATATCCGATTCATCGGCGCGGCCGGTAAGCATCACCACCCGGGCGGAGCTGAACGACCGGATGCGCCGCAGCACTTCGAAACCATCGACGTCCGGAAGGCCGACGTCGACAGTAACAACACGGGGAAGCCGGCGCCGCACCAGATCGACCCCCTCAAGCCCGCTAGCCGCGGTATAAACGGCAAATCCCGTCTGCTCCAGGACTGCCCGTAGAAGATTTCGCATATCCGCGTCGTCCTCAACAACGACTGCCACTCCCAAGCCGGTCATGGTCAACTCCACGTCTGGCGAATCCTTGAACCGGCCCAGCACCAGCTCTAAGTTCACCGCCCACACCACACGGTACAAGGCTGGGAGCCGTTTTTCAGCATAAAATTTGTCGGATTCAAAAATGCGCTTTCATGAAGCGCGGCTCATCCGGTTAGGACAGCACCAGCCAGATGCCCAGCGCTCCAAGCGCGACGCAGGCGCCCGCGGTCCAGAAGACCGCCGCGACATCGGGTGCCAGGCGTCCCGCCCTGATCCCCGCGACGCTGCGCCGGTAGCGCCGGCGCTGGGTCAGGTAGATCCCGCTCCCGGCGGCGATGGTGAGCCCGAACATCGCCAGCACGAACGCTCCCTGGTCCGGGAGCCAGCGGAGGCACATCGCGCTCGCGGCAATCAGCGTCAGAACGGTCCGGCCCCAGGCGAGCGCTGTGCGCTCGGGCTGCAGTCCCGGGTCGCCGTGGAGAGGACCGTCGTCGGGCAGGGGAGCGGTGGCCGGGTTGTCGTCCATGGTTCAGGCAAGAACGACGACGGCGATCACCACCGCCGCTGCGACGGCGCAGCCGGCGGCAAGCAACGGGGCGATCAGGGGCAACGGGAGCGGCCGGTTCGAGCGCAGGCTGCTCTCCACCCGCAGCCAGCGGATGGCGGAGCCCGCGCTCAGCAGCATGCCCAGCAGGAGGAGCAGCACCGACAGCCCGCGGCGGACGGGCTCAGGGAAGACGTCGGTGGTGAAGGCCTCCACCGCAATGCCTCCGGCGAGAAGGGCCAGGGACGTGCGGATCCATGCCAGGAAGGTCCGTTCGTTGGCCAGGGTGAAACGCGGGTCCGGTTCCGAGCCGCCGGGCAGGAGCGTTTCGGCCACCCGGCTTCTGCGGGGGTCAGGGCCGGACGGCGATGGCGGGGTGGATGGCACGCTCACAGTCTAGCCAGTGCTGTTTAGGCGGTCCCCGGAAATCATTTACCCGGAAGGGTTAAGGCGGCTCCCGCTGACGCCGCATGTCAGGACATACCCGGGCTCGAAGGTGCCGCAAGTTTTCCCTAGGTTGCCCCGGGCAACATGAAGCCCTGTCTGCTAGCGCAATTTGGGGGCGACATGGACCTGTGTTTCTCAGTTAATCCCGGTCTCCAATACACAGGAGGTCGTCAATGACAGTCCTAGATATCCACATCAACGACGGATTCGTTCCCATGGTGGACGGATCACTGGTTTATCACCGTGGTTTCGGGGATCGCCGCACTGCGGTCAATGATCCGGCGCCGGCGCTGGCGATGACACCACGGGTGATCACCGCGAACGGACGGGTGGTGGTCAGCCGGACCTATCCGCTGGGCGCTCCGGTGCCGCCGCATGGGAGGCCCGCACCGCTGCGGCCGGACCCGGCATTCCCCCGGCAGATCCTTGCCCGGCGGGGCTATTGGGCCAGCTTCTTTCCGCCCCGGACGTTGATAGCGGAGACCGGGAGCACCATCGAGATCATGGTGCATAACAACCTCGCGCAGCCGCACGAGATGCGGTTCCACCGTGCCGGACCGGGCGGGGCCGACGTCGGCTCCGGGCCGGTCGCGCCGGGAAAATCGAAGCTGCTGCGGTTTCCGGCGCCCTTGCCCGGGACCTATGTGTACACCGATCCGGGCAACCAGCCGGTGGAACGGACCCTGGGCCTCTACGGAGTCCTCGTCGTAATCGATCCCCGCAACGCGTGGCGGCTGGCGCCGGGCGCCGCGGAGTTCGAACGCCAGTGGCTCTGGCTGTGCCACGACGTGGACTCCAACTGGGCCCGCATCGCCTCGAGGGGTCAGACAGTCGATCCGCTCGCCACCCCGGCAGTTCCGAACTATTTCACCCTCAATGGGTTCGCCGGGTTCCAGTCGCTGGCCGTCACCACTGACTTGGCGTTCAACGACCGGAGGCACGAGGACACCCTGCCCTCGGGCCATCCGCGCGAAACGGATGTGCGCAACTTCAGCGCCACCCCGGCAGCCGGGGCCATCCGCACAGGACACCTCATGCGCATGCTCAACGCCGGCATAGTGGATCACCAGCTCCACTACCACGGCAACCACGTGTGGACCGTGCGGGCCAACGGCCTCGACTTCCCCCGGTCCAACGGCCGGGTGTCACCCCAGGGTGATGTGGTTCTGCAGCAGTGGGAGGACACGGTCCAGCTGCAGCCCCTGGAACGCAAGGAATCGATTCTGCCAGTCCGGCGGCCGCCAGACGTGATCGACCCTGTGTGGAACGCCAGGACCGAGGACTGGACCTACCCCATGCACTGCCACGCGGAACCGTCCCAGACGGCGCGCGGCGGGCTATACCCCGGTGGGCTCATGGCGGACTGGGTACTGGCCGCCCAGCCCGCCCCGGTCCAAGGGACGCCACCTACGGCCGCGGATCCGCACCACACGTTCCGAAGCCAGGTGGACTTCTCATCGGACCAGCCGCACGAGGGCAGCCCGGAAACCGAGTTTCCGCAGAAGCCGGACGTCTTCCTCGAGATGGACTTCTTCAACAGAAAGTTCACTTTCCCCGACGGCTCGGAGCACGAGATGTGGAGCTTCGAGGGCAACAAATTCGGGCGCCAAATCCCCGGGACCACGGTGCGGATGCAGGAAGGCCAACTGTTCCAGGCGACCATCAAGCCCAGCAAGAGGGTGCACACCATCCACTGGCACGGCATCGAACCGGACCCGCGCAACGACGGAGTGGGCCACACCTCCTTCGAGGTTACGGGACACTACACCTACCAGTGGAGGCCCGACGTCGGCGAACCCGGCAACCCCAACCGCGGTGGGGCAGGCACCTACTTCTACCACTGCCACGTCAACACCCCGCTCCACGTTCAGATGGGCATGTTCGGCCCGATCGTCGTCGACCCTCCAGCCAATCCCGCTGCACCGGTGCCGGCCGGTACCCGCCGTCATTCGGTTGATGGGCCGCTGTATGACGTCGCCACGGAAACCCTGATCGCGCCGTACTCCCTTGACCCCCGCTGGCACGAACTGAACCACGCCGCCGGGCTCAACGGCGAGGATGCGGGGCTGAACCGCTTCGAGCCCAAACACTTCTTCCTCCTCGGCGGCAACATCCCTACTCGGCCGAGGGGCGACGACATCGTTTGGGCAATCTCCCAGATGCGGGCCAACGTTTCTGGGAACGGCAGGCACCCCACGCTGGTGCGCATGCTGAACGTGGACTACTTCCCCACGCAGACGGTGATCACGGATGCGGCGGGCAGGCCAGCCAGGATCGCCGAACTGATCGCCCACGACGGCCGGCCCTTCTGGAACACCCCCAGCCCCACCGGCCCGGCGGTGCAGCCCACGATGGCCGGTCAACCGCTCCTGACCAACATCATCAAGTCCGGCGCCGCGGAGAAGTTCGACTTCCTGCTCCGACCGCCCGCTTCCGGAAAGTACACCATCACAATCAGCTTCCTGCACTGGCTCACGTCGGAGGTACTCGCCACCCGCACCGTCACGGTCAACGCCGTCTGATCGGACTGCCTGCTCCCCAGCGTCAGCCCTGCTGCGCCGCCCATTCTTCGACCCGGCGGTTGCTGTCCTCTTCGGAGAGGTCTTCCACGCGGGTCATGATGGACCAGCGGACGCCGAAGGGGTCCCGGATGCTGGCGTAACGGTCGCCTGAGGCAAAGGTGGCCAGTGGCTCCCGGATCGTTGCTCCGGCCTGTTCAGCTCGGTGCACCAGGGTGTCTGCGTCCGGGCAGTAGAGGCCAAGGGAGTAGCAGTCGTTTTCTCCCTCCGGCGCCGGAACCAGGTGGTATTCGGGGTTGGGTTCGCCGAGCTGGAGGTGGCCGTTTCCAAAGTCGAGTTCGGCGTGGACCACTACTCCGCGCATCTCCGTGGCGGCGACTACGCGGGCGCCGAACACGTCCTTGTAGAAGGCGATCGCTTCCCTGGCGCTGGTCACGGCAAGGAACGGCGTGAGGCTCGTCAGGCCGTTCGGAATTCCGTGCGTGGTGTGCTGTCCGTGGGCGGCCGTGGTGGATTCGGTGCTTGTAGTATCTGTCATGTCTATGACGCTACGTGCCCGGCCAGCGGCGAGGCTTGGAGATTCGCGACAGTCTGAAGGGACCGATGGAGAGTTTCAAAGGGATCCTGTACCCGGCCCGGCTGCCCAGTTTTCACCGCCTTCCGGCGCCGCCCTCGGTGGCGGAACTGGTCCAGTGGTTCTGGCTTCCCGAGTGGGACATCGAGCCGGGCCGCACGTCCCGCCAGCACCTGATCGCGTACCCCGGCTCCAACCTCGTGGTGCAGCGTGGTGGCGTGGTCTTCTCCGGCCCAACTACCCGGGCGGCCCATCGGGATTTGACTGGACGGGGCTGGGCGGTTGGTGCGTTGCTCCGGCCGGCGGCCGTGCCGCTGTTCACCGACTGTCCCTCCAGCCTGCGGGACACGGAAGTGGCAGTTGCCGCGGAAGGGCTGCATCTCTCCGCCTCGGAGGTCATGGACACGCACGACGGCGATACTCGCCGCGAGCGGGCAGTGGATGCCTTTGCGGGGTGGCTGGCTTGCTTTGCAGGGCCTGCGGTGTCCGAGGAGGCGCTGCTGGCCAACCGGCTGATGGACGTCATTGGTTCTGACCCCTCTGTAGTCCGGGTCGAGGATGCGGCGTCTGCGCTGGCGGTCTCACAGCGGACCCTGCAGCGTGTGGCCAGGAAGTACATCGGCCTCAGCCCTGCCGCGCTGATCCGCCGTCGGCGCCTTCAGGATGCTGCCGAGCGGACGCGCCTGGATGCTTCAGCGGATCTGGCCGCGATAGCGGCCGAGCTTGGGTACGCCGACCACGCACACCTGACGAATGACTTTCAGAAGTACCTGGGTTTCACACCGAGCACGTACCGGCGGATGGTTGCCGGGGACCCGGTGATTGAGCCTGTCGAAATCCGTAGGGCCCGGTAATTGACCCCGTCGAAATCCTCTATCCGTCGGCAGAGGGCTCCGGTGCGGGACGCGTTCCTGCGTCCTTGCCCGGGCCCGATGTTGGAACGAAGTTCCAGGTGAAAGACCCGTTGTCTTTGAGTGTCATCCGAAGGAAACCGTGGGTGTCGCTGAACCGCTTCACGATGTACGACGGACTGTTCGTGAAGGGGCGGAGGCCGATACCTCCCGTGGATACCTGGAACGCTGTCATACCGTCGCTGACGCACTGGTCCTCGTTGTTCACCGGACATGTGCGTTCGTAGTTGTGTTGTGACCCTGACAGCGTCAGACGGACCCGGTGCTTATACATCACGTCGATCCACGGCTTGTGGTCATCGGCCCGCTCGTGTTCGTCCGTGTTCGACGTGAAGTACGGTTCGTGGTAGACGACTGCCAGGTACTTGCCCGCCGCCTGAGCAGCAGTGAGGTTGTCGTCCAGCCACGTCGTCAACGCCTCGGCGTGCTCGGGGTCGTACCGCCAGAACGCGGACGACAGGAACACGAAGTGCCAGTTCCCGAAGTCCTTCGAGTACGGATCCCCGTTCCCGATGAACCCAAGCTGCCGGTTGATCGCCGCCTTCGCGGGGGCACCCGGGCATTGGCCGTTCATGAAGTTGTCGAGGTCTTCGTTACGGCCTGGTTCCCAGTCGTGGTTGGGGGCGGACACCCAGTACAACTTGGGCTTGGTGCCACCCCACAGCGGCGTCCAGTACTTCACGTAGTCAGCGCAGTGCGGGGTGGCGTACTGGAAGTCCCCGAGCCCCAGGAAGGCGTCAATCTCGTTCTTCTGCACGAGCCGGGTGATCGCCGCACCGTTTCGACCGGACGGGCTATCAGGGTCAATGGTCCTGACGCCGTTCATGTCACCGACAGCAGCGATCCGGACATCAGGCGCAGGTGTCCTCGGCTTGCGGGGGGACGGTGGGGGTGGCGCAGTGGGAGTCGTAGTTGGTTGCGGCACGTCCTCAGCAGTGTTCCCACCGCCGATAGCGAGGGACGCGACCCAAAGGCCAGTGATTCCTAAGAGGAAAGCGGACGTTCCAGCGATAACACGATTGCGACGCATGGGGGCGCGCGCCTCCTTTCTGGTCAGCCCGCGTTCCTGTTCGCGGTGGGGTACTGCGTGGTCCGTGTCGCCCCATACCTCCTATTCGCGCTTGGCGGGACCGGCGGCGGACTGGGTTAGGTAACCAGTTCCGGAGGGTGAACCAACGGCCACCGCCGTCCCAATCGGAATTGTCAGTCCGCGTCCTTGGAATCAGCGTGGAGCACCTTGGGAATCAAAGGCGCCACCGGGCGCTCGAGTCCGGACCGTTCCACTGTTTTTCCAACCTCAAGCTCATACGATCCGGTGACCCTGCGGACTCGCGGCCCTACGAAAGAGAGAGGCGCCATGAAAAAGACAGCACTCGGAGTACTGGCACTGGCCGGAACACTCTTCGTTCAACTCGCTGGCGCCGGACCGAGCACGGCAGCGGAGCGCGTCAGTACCAAAACCGAGATGAGAGGAGCGGGAGTGACCGCGGAATTCGTCCGCACGGACGGGTGCATACAGACGAACGTCAGCGTGTTCGGCAGCGTCTTCACCGCCCGCGGAGCGACTCCGCCCGAGAAGCTGGGCTTTGTGTCTGTCACGCAGGTTAACACCTGCACACTCGTGACACTGATAGACGGGTCCGGGGATACGACTACCCTGAACCTGTCCGTTCCGAACGGGCTGTCTAAAGGGCGCCTGACGATGTCCATGGAATTCACGAACTATGCCGACGCCGAGAACCCGGTAGTTTCGGCGATCACGGCCGACGTGTCCTTCCGGGCTACCGCTCATGCGACGAAGACATTTGAAGAGTCCAAATCCCGTTCCGAGGGCATCCGCTTTGAATCGTCGGAAGGTACCAAGAGCCGGCCCGTCTCTGCCGCCGGCACGGTGACCCTTGGGACTCAAGAAGTCCTTTCGCCGAATACTTCGTCGCTCTCCGGGACGGCCGGCTCGGTGCGAAGCAAAGAGAAGACGGTTACCCGCCCCGCGAAGTAGCGCTGTTGGGCGCTCCCCGGCGGGTGGTCAGCAGGGCGCTACCGTCCGTGCCAACCGGTCGCGGCGAGGAGGCGGCTTTCAAGAACATCCGCCATGGTCTTCGCGTATGTTGCACTGAGGTGGTTATCGTCCAGGTAGACGAACATGTTGCCCACCTGGGCCGGGCAGGAAGTCTCCGTGCACAGCCTGTCCGTCATGTCGAGCAGGGAGAGGCCGGCAATTTTTCCTATCAGCGGGCTGAAAGCTGGGGTTTCGGGGAGGACTGATTCCCTTGCCGGATTGCATGCCGGGTCGCTGGCGCCCTTCGACATGACACATTCGGCCATGTTCTGTTTGAAGCGCGGGTTGTCACGGATGCCCACCACGTCGATACCGTCGGCTGTGAACTGTCGGGCCAGTTGCTCAAAGCCTGGCGCGAGGCGCTCGGCAGGAGAAGAAGGGCTCGCCGCCGTCGCTACCGTTACGATGGCATCGGGCTTAGTTTGAGCGACGTACTTGTCCACCTCACGATTGAATGGTTCACACTCAACTGCCAGCCCAGAGGCAGGCGGGGCGTACACGCAGCCGCCCTTTAGAACGTAGTAAAGCAGCCAGTTGTTCTTCTTCGCTACGGGTGCCAGCGCCGCCATCCATTGCTCGGCGTGGGAATTGCCGAGCACCAGGATTTTCTTGGCCGGCTTCTCCGGTCCCTTCGTTTGCCCGCAGGCCTTCTCAAGAAGCCCGGGGCCGGGGGCCAGAGGACCCTCGCACGGTCCATCAAGTGAAGCGAAGTCCTTGCTGAGCCGGTCGGCCGTGGGCAGTACCCCTGCGTCTGCATCAGCTTTATCAATGAAACCGGGCGCCAGCGCCTTGGAGCCAGGGTTATTCTGTTCGGCCTTGAGTACAAGGGTGCGGTTCTCCTGGTCAAGCACGTACTTCCAGCCGCTCAGGGGCACAACGGCGATGGTCCCGGCAGCCAGCACGGCGACGATGGCACGGCGCCGCCTAGCGTCTGGCCATGCCCATTGACGCCAAGGCTTCTCGATGAACCGCGTAGTAAGCACGGCGAGCAACAAGGATGCTGCCACCACCGCTGTGCCTGACAACCAGCCCGCGTGGTCCTTGCCCGACCAAATCAAATAGATCACCAGGACCGGCCAGTGCCACAGGTACAGCGCAAATGAATTGTCGCCCAACTTCACCAAGGGGCCGAAGCTCAAGAGCCGGTCAACTCCGTAACGGCTGCCGGTCTGCCCCGCGACGATGACAGCAGAGGCCGCCAGGATGGGCCACAGAGCAATGAAGCCCGGGAACGCCGTTTCAACGTTGAGCACGAGGCCACAGGCGAGCATTGCGGCCACACCCGTCCAGCCCAGCCAAACCCGGCTTTGCCGTGACACGTTCAGCGCGGGCAGCACCAGCGCCACGAGGGAGCCCAGCGCGAACTCCCACAGCCGCGTCCCCGTGTCGAAATAGGCCTGCGTTTGGTTGGTAGCCGTGTGGTAGACCGAAAAGGTCAGGGACACCGCGAACACGGCGCCGAAAATGTACAGCAGCAGTCCGCGGTACCGGAGTCTGAAGCCCCTGGCGAGGAGGGCTGCGGCGACGAAAATGAGCGGCCACAAGATAAAGATCTGGCCCTGGATGGAAAGCGACCAGAAGTGCTGAAACGGGCTGGCCTGGCTGTGGTCCCCGGCGTAATAGTCCACGGCCTGAGCCTTCAGCAGAAAGTTTTGGTAGTACAGAAGGGAAGCCCAGCCCTGCTCGATGATGGCCGTCCAGCGGGTCTTCGGGACGAAAAGGAACGTTGCCAGCAAGGTTGCGGCGATAACGACGGCTGACGGAGGAAGAAGACGCCTGAACAGGTGAAGCCAGTGGCGGAGGAGATCTACGGGCGTTTTTCGGTCGAATTTGTTTGTGAACTGCAGCGTCATCAAGAACGCCGAGATCATCAGGAACACGTCCACGCCACCGGAAACCCTGCCAAACCACACGTGGTAAGCGACCACCATCAGCACGGCCAACGAGCGAAGTCCCTGAATTTCCGGCCGGAACGACTTCTCCAACTTCGAGGCCTCAGCCCTTCGGCGGAGACGCCTGGTTGGTACGGGGGATTCGACGGTCGTCACGTGTACCTTTCGGGGCTGGCGCCCTGCCTCGGGCGCACCCTATGTTACCGTCGCTGGCCGCGCCCCCTGAAAATGCAAGAGCCCCGAAGAGTCGGGACCTGCTGACTACGAACAGAGCTGCTGCAAGCAATCCCGCGCCACAGCTGGGGGCCCCTTGCACTTGGCAGTTTGCTTGACGCCCTTCGCCGCTTCCGCATATCCTGAACGAACGGTCGGTAAATAATCCGAGTACGGACGTGAATGCATAGGAGCAACCATGGCAGCGCAGAATCTGCAGTCAGTGCCTGACCAGCCGGCAGCCCCCCAGGAAGCCAACGCAACAAAAGGCCAGGACCAGCGGGAGGCCGACGGCCAGGCGTATTTTGACCGCGTCATGGCCGACGACTCACGGATTGAGCCCAAGGACTGGATGCCGGCCGCCTACCGCAAGACCCTCCTGCGCCAGATCTCGCAGCACGCGCACTCGGAGATCATCGGCATGCAGCCGGAGGCCAACTGGATCAGCCGGGCCCCCAGCCTGAAGCGCAAGGCCATCCTCATGGCCAAGGTCCAGGATGAGGCCGGCCACGGGCTGTACCTCTACTCGGCCGCGGAGACGCTGGGCCAGTCCCGCGACCAGATGATGGACGATCTCATCGCCGGCAAGGCCCGCTACTCCTCGATCTTCAACTACCCGGCACTGACCTGGGCGGACATGGGTGCCATCGGCTGGCTGGTGGACGGCGCCGCCATCTGCAACCAGGTGCCGCTGTGCCGCGCCTCTTACGGCCCCTACGGCCGGGCCATGGTGCGCATCTGCAAGGAGGAGTCTTTCCACCAGCGCCAGGGCTTCGAGATCCTGCTGGAACTCTCCAACGGAACGCCCGCGCAGAAGCAGATGGCACAGGACGCCGTGAACCGCTGGTACGCTCCGGCCCTGATGATGTTCGGCCCGCCGGACGACGATTCCCCCAACTCCAAGCAGTCCATGGCCTGGAACATCAAGCGCTTCAGCAACGACGAGCTGCGCAGCCGCTTCGTCGGAATGATGGTGGAGCAGGTCAGGGTCCTGGGCCTCACCCTCCCGGACAGCGAAGTCCGCTTCAACGAGGACACCAAGAAGTGGGAACACGGCCCGCTGGACTGGAACGAATTCAAGGAAGTCCTGGCCGGACGCGGCCCCTGCAACTCGCAGCGGCTTGAGCGCCGCCGGGAAGCGCACGACGACGGCGCCTGGGTCCGCGAGGCAGCCGCCAGTTATGCGGCAAAACAGGCACGCAAGAACGCACAGAAGGAATACGCAGCATGAGCCCTCACGGCAACCCGGAAGTACCGGCCAGCTCCGCCGGAGCAGTGGAAAGCTCTGCTGCCAAGGTCCCTGTCGAGTCACACACTGAAGGCGGAGCCGCCGGCCGCAACGCGTGGGGCCTGTGGGAGGTCTTCGTCAGGTCCAGCCGCGGCCTGTCCCACGTGCATGCCGGCTCCCTGCACGCGCCGGACGCCGCCATGGCCCTGCGCAACGCCCGCGACCTCTACACCCGCCGCAACGAGGGCGTGTCAATCTGGGTGGTCCCGGCGGACGCCATCGCCTCCAGCGACCCGGACGCCAAGGGCGCCTTCTTCGAGTCGCCGCAGGGCAAGGACTACCGGCACGCCACGTACTACACCAAGAGCGAAGGAGTGAAGCACCTGTGACTCCCGAGCAGACAGAACAGACAGAAACCACCGGCCACGGCGACATCTCCGTTGGAGTAGCAGGCAGCGGTGACTCGTCGGCCAGCGCCACCCGCATCACCCCCGGCAACGCGCTCCGCCCGGAGGACATCGCGCTCGAGGTCCGCACCGGCCTGGCCAAACCCACCGAGGACGTGGCCGAGTACGCGCTGCGCCTGGGCGACGACGCCCTGATCCTGGCGCAGCGCCTGGGCCACTGGATCTCCCGTGCCCCAGAACTTGAAGAGGACGTGGCCCTGGGCAACATCGCCCTGGACCAGCTGGGCCACGCCCGGTCCTTCCTCAGCTACGCCGCCGGCCTCAACGACAAAACCGAGGATGACCTCGCCTACTTCCGCCGCGAGCACGAGTTCCGCTCCGCCCACCTGTTCGAGCAGCCCAACGGGGACTTCGCCGTCACCATCGCCCGGCAGTTCGTGGTGAGCTACTACCAGTTCGAGCTGTACCGCCGGCTCACCGAGTCCACGGACGCCACGCTCGCCGCGATCGCCGCCAAGGCCGTGAAGGAAGTGGACTACCACCGCGACCACAGCGCCCAGTGGGTGCTCCGCCTGGTGGGCGGGACGGACGAGTCCCGCCGCCGCATGATCGACGGCTTCAAGATCATCTGGCCGTACGTGGGGGAGCTGTTCGTGGATGACGAGCTGACCACCCGCCTCGCGGAGGCCGGTGCCGCCGTCGAGCCTTCCAGCCTGAAGGCGGACTTTGACCGCCTCACCGGCGAAGTATTTCAAGAAGCGGAGCTGGAGGTGCCGGAGGTGCCGTTCGCCCCGGGCGGCGGCCGCCGCGGCCAGCACTCGGAACACCTGGGCTACGTCCTCGCCGAGATGCAGGTGCTGGCCCGCGAGCATCCCGGGGCCAGCTGGTGACTGCCGTGTACATCTCGGACTCCGAGACCAAGACCGGAGTCACTGCTGACCAGAAGGCCTGGGCCGTCGCCGCCACGGTGTGCGACCCGGAGATCCCGGTCCTCACCATCGAGGACCTGGGCATCCTCCGCGCGGTGCGGCTGTTCGACGACGGCGGGACGGTGCCCGCCGTCCAGGTCACCATCACACCCACGTACTCGGGCTGCCCGGCAATGGACGCCATCCGG
Source organism: Arthrobacter sp. ISL-65 (assembly GCF_018613795.1). GTDB lineage: Bacteria > Actinomycetota > Actinomycetes > Actinomycetales > Micrococcaceae > Arthrobacter. Next base: position 56,387 of record NZ_JAGGPN010000035.1, on the reverse strand, counting down.
GACGACCTCAAGGCCGCCTTCCACAAGGAGGACTACCCCAGCGTGCACGTGGAGCTGGTGCTCGCCCCGGCCTGGACCACGGACTGGATGACCGAGTCCGGCAAGGCCAAGCTGCAGGAATACGGCATCGCCCCTCCCAGCGGCCGGGCCGCTGCCGGCGGACACTCCGGCCCCATCCGGCTGAGCCTGGCCGTGAAATGCCCGCAGTGCTCGTCGCTGAACACCAAGGAACTCACCCGCTTCGGTTCCACCTCCTGCAAGGCCCTGTACGTGTGCCAGGACTGCAAGGAACCGTTCGACTACTTCAAAGTCCTGTAAGGAAAAAGCCCATGCCCGTTGTCCGCCAGAGCGCAGCCGAATCGGCGCAGGCCACCGGCCGCCGTCGTCCGTCCTTCCATTCCCTCACCGTCGCGGAGGTCCGCCGGCTGACGGAGGACGCCATCGAGGTGACCTTCGCGGTTCCGGCCGGGCTGGCCGGGCAGTTCGACTACCTGCCGGGCCAGTACGTGGCCCTGCGCACCACGCTCCCGGACGAGGCCGGCGAGCCGAAGGAGATCCGCCGCAGCTACTCGATCTGTGCCGAGCCGCGCAGCTTCGCGGACGGCAGCAGCGAGATCCGGGTGGCCATCAAGAAGGACCTGGGCGGGCTGTTCTCCACGTGGGCCAACGCCGAGCTGAAGGCGGGGGACACCCTGGAGGTGATGAGTCCCATGGGCGCGTTCGTCTCCAAGCACGGCCGGGACGGGCAGGCCGTGGACCAGAACGTCATGAACTCGATGAACCACCCGGAGGACCTGGCGGGGGAGCCGGGGAGCTTCGTGGCCATCGCCGCGGGCTCGGGCATCACGCCGGTGATCGCGATCGCCCGCACGCTGCTGGCCGCCAACCCGGACACCCGGTTCGACCTGATCTACGCCAACAAGGCCGCCATGGACGTGATGTTCCTGGAGGAGCTCGCGGACCTGAAGGACAAGTATCCGCAGCGCCTTGCGCTGCACCACGTGCTGTCCCGCGAGCAGCGGATCGCGCCGCTGCTGAGCGGACGGATCGACGCCGAGAAGCTGCAGGCGCTGCTGGGCACCGCCATCCACGCGGACGACGTGGACGAGTGGTTCCTGTGCGGGCCGTTCGAGCTGGTGCAGCTGTGCCGGGACACCCTGGCCGAGCGCGGCGTGAAGCCGGAGCACGTCCGGTTCGAGCTGTTCACCTCCGGCAAGCCGGACCGGCCCGAAGGCAACGCCGGCCGTCCCGTCGTGGAGGACGAGTCCAAAGAAACGTACAAGATCACCTTCAAGCTGGACGGCCTGCAGGGCGACGTGGCCAGCCCCACGCACGCCCGCGAGTCCATCCTCAACGCCGCGCTGCGGGTCCGCCCGGACGTGCCGTTCGCGTGCGCCGGGGGAGTGTGCGGCACCTGCCGCGCCAAGGTGGTCACCGGCACCGTGACCATGGACGAAAACTACGCGCTGGAGCAGGATGAGCTGGACAAGGGCTACGTCCTAACCTGCCAGTCTCACCCCACGAGCAAAGAAGTAACAGTCGACTTCGACGTCTAGGACCCGCTGGTTGAGCCTGTTGCCCCGGAAAGAAGGAACCAATGATCTCCCTCTCCATCGCCGACGGCGTCGCCGAAGTCGTCCTCAACGCGCCGCAGAAGCTGAACTCGCTGGAAGAGCAGGCGCTGGCGGATCTGTCGCAGGCGTACGACGATGCCGCTGCGGCCGCCTCGCGCGGTGAGGTGCGGGCGCTGCTGCTGAGGGGAGAGGGCCGCGCCTTTTGTGCGGGCCGGGACATCGCTGGAGTCACGCCGGAGAGCGACGACGCCGAGGCGTACCTGGGCGGGCTGGTGCAGCCGCTGCTGCAGAATATGAGCGCATTCCCAGCCCCGACCTTCGCTGCGGCGCAGGGAGCGTGCCTGGGCGTCGGGCTCGGGCTGCTGCTGGCCACCGACGTGGTGTACGTGGCGGAGAACGCGAAGTTCGGATCGCCGTTCGCCAAGTTGGGCGCCACGCTCGATTCAGGCGGGCACTGGTACTTCACCGAGCGGCTGGGCATGCACCGCACGCTGGACCTGATCTACACGGCGGAGCTGATCTCCGGTACCGAAGCCGTTGCCCAGGGGATGTTCAGCCGGGCGCTGCCGGCGGACGAGCTGTTGGAGTCCACGCGCGCCATCGTGGCGAAGGTGGCCACCGGCGCGACGGGTGCGTTCAAGGCCAGCAAGGAGCTGGTGGCGCACATCCGCGACCAGCGTCTGGGACTGTGGGCATCCATGCAGGAGGAAAACGCGGAGCAGGCCAGGCTGTGCAAGAGCGAAGATTACGCAGAAGGCTTCAAGGCGTTCCAAGAAAGGCGCGAGCCAAGATTCGCCGGTTGAGCCTGTCGAAACCAGCTTGTCGAGATCCGCTGATTGAGCTTGTCGAAATCACCGCCGTCTGACCCTGTCGAACCCGCCCCGCCGCACCCAATCCTCAACAACACCAAGCACCCAGACCCCCAGCATTGCCCCAGCCGTATTAGCCAGAATGTCCATGGCGCTGGGGAACCGGTCGTGCAGGAATAGCTTCTGTCCCAGTTCCATGGAACATGAAGCAAGGAAGGCAGCCAACACGATCCGTCCCCGGTGGAGAGCCGGGAACGCGAGGGCTGCCAGGATCCCGATGGGTGCAAACAGCAGGATGTTGGATGAGAACTCTACGAAGTTGTAGTTGATCAGCTCGGGAAGCCCCGAGCGGTGGAGGGCAAACAGCACGGTCTGCAGGCGTCCAGCAACAGGCCGGTCAACGGGGGTTGGCCAGAACGCCACGAACGCCAAGGCCGCCACGTACAGGGACAGCAGCGCCCGCGCCGAACCTGCGGCATCGGCTCTGCTCCATTTCCCCATGAGGATAAGCTACGGGACCCGTGTTCCGTGCCGAAATCTGTGGCTAGGAATTTCGCTTTCTGCAAGTCAATTTGTAAGGTTCGATCATGACATTGGGGAATTCAGTTCGTAAAGCAGTTATTCCGGCCGCGGGTTTGGGCACGCGCTTCCTGCCTGCCACCAAGGCGATGCCGAAGGAGATGCTGCCGGTGGTTGATGCGCCGGCCATTCAGTACGTGGTTGAGGAGGCTGTCAAAGCCGGCCTGGACGACGTTCTTATGATCACCGGGCGTAGCAAGCGGGCATTGGAGGACCACTTCGACCGCGCGCCCGCTCTGGAGCGCACGCTGGAGCTGAAGGGCGACCAGGCCCGCCTCGACGCCGTCCAGCATGCTTCGGGCCTGGGACCCATCCACTACGTTCGGCAGGGCGAGGCCAAAGGCCTCGGGCACGCAGTCCTCTGCGGCCGTCAGCACGTTGGAGACGAGCCGTTCGCGGTGCTGCTCGGCGATGACTTGATCGATGAGCGGGACGAGCTCCTGACCATGATGATTCAGGTCCAGGCTAAGACTGGAGGTTCCGTGATTGCTCTCATCGAGGTGGAGCCGTCCCAGATTAGTGCCTACGGCTGTGCGGATATCTCCGCAGTTGATGGTGAGGGCTACGTTCGGGTGAACACCTTGGTGGAGAAACCGTCGGTGGACGACGCGCCGTCTAACCTGGCAGTGATCGGCCGGTACGTGCTGCACCCGGCCGTGTTCGATGTCCTTGAAAAGACTGAGCCCGGCCGCGGCGGCGAGATCCAGCTGACGGATGCACTCCAGACACTCGCTGCGGGGGAAGGGGAAGGCTCAGGGGTTTACGGTGTTGTCTTCCGCGGCCGCCGTTACGACACAGGGGACAAGCTGAGCTACCTGAAGGCCGTCATAACGCTGGCCTCCGAACGCGCCGAATTCGGCGAAGACCTCAGGACATGGCTGAAGGAATTTAACGGATAGTTCCGAAAAAAGCCAAGATATAAGAAGCCCCGACGGTGGTCGGGGCTTCTTATATCTTCATCGCGCGTTTGCTCAAACAAAGAAGCGGGCCATTTCCAGGTTTCCGGAAATGGCCCGCTTCGTCGAAGCGTGGAGCTTGCTGCTTAGACTGCTGCTGCCTCAGCGTTGGCGCGGCGGCGAACAACGACCACAGAAGCGGCGCCGGCGACGAGTGCACCGCCACCAACCAGCGACCACAGAACCAGGCTGGAGTCAGCACCGGTGTTGGCCAGGCCTGCGCCGCCGGTGTTGGAGAGATCGGTGCCCGTACCACCTGCGACGGTTCCGGCGCCCGTTGCGGCACCTTCGACGGTAACGGTCTGGGTTGCCACCTTGCCGGAAGTAACGCCGGTTGCAGTCAGGGTGTAGACGCCAGGTTCGCTGATGGTAAGCGGAAAACCGAATGCGCCGTTGGCGTCAGCCGTCGTGCTGAACTCCTGGGCGGCCAACAGGACATCGATCTTGCTGGGTACTGAGCGGCTGGCTCCGCCGGCAATGCTTGCTCCGGTGGATGCCGGGCGGGCGCCGGGCGTTACGCGGATGATGAGCCGTTCGCCCGCCAGGAAGCCCCGGCCGGAGAAAGTGAAGGATTCGCCCGGGCCAACCACGCCGTCTGAGACGGCTGCGTTAGCGGGCGTTGCCGGGTAGTTGTTTGTGGTGGCCATGGCCGGAACGGCGCCTGTGAGCGCGATGGTTCCTGCGAGCGCAAGCGCAGCAATAGACTTCTTCAATTTGTCCCCCCTGAGACCTTTTAACACACGGATGTCACATTGATTGTGGAGATTCCCCATCCCCATGTGACCGTGGGGCGAATCTCGTGGTGTTACCCAAAGAGAGATTAGCACCCAAAAGGCGATCTCTCCAAAGTGAATCAAAACACTTTACATACTGTTAATCACGTGGCTACGCCGCGGGAACGCACGCGTCGGCCTGTGCTTTCAAAATCACGTCTTTGAGAGCCTGGACCGTGGGAGTCACCGCAAGCTGGGGCGCCGTGTGCTGGACTATCTTGCCGAATGTGAACTCGATAGTGCTAGTTTGGCCTGGTGCAAGCCGAGTGGTAAGAACACCGACAGGTCGGCCGCTCTGGCGCTGAGACCCAAACGGGGTTTTCTTCCCGTCTACCACGGCTGTTTCCACGTTTGACTGGACGGGACCATAGGCCGTGATATTTGTTTGGACGCTGCCCGCGGGAACGCCGAATGCACCTCCCCCGGTGACGTACTCTGGCAGCGAAGTTGCTGCATCAGTGGGCGCGGTGTTCGTGCTGGTCACGCGTACTTTTATCTCGGAGTATCCATTAGCACTGCAGGCAGAGACGAGTTGGACCGTCCTTCTTACGTAGTAATCCATTTTTGCGCCAGTGCCGTCGTTGAAGTAGACGCCAAATTGGGCCGGATTGACCGACTCCCCCGAAATCGCACCACCGAGGACATATTTAGCAATTACTGCCTGCTCCGAAGGGTGGGCCGACCACACAAGAACTCGTCGTTCATCCGCGGCTTGCCTCAGCCCGTCTAACAGGCCCTTTGCGTCAGTTTTACCGCTAGAAAGGGCGCCAAAAATCTCGTGGGCAACACCCGCGAAATACGCATCCTGTAAGGGCGGATCCGAAATTTTGGAGTAAACATCTGACAGTAGAGTGCGAACGACGTTGTCACCAGTTAGCTTGGTGGGCAGAATATTTCGGGCGAGTTCCAGCACCTGCGGGTCCTTAAGCTGAACTGGCCCTGTTGCATCGAGAATGTAACTCAAAGCGACTGGATCTATGGAAACAACGCCGTCCAAGTTAGTGCCCGTTCTTACCGCCCACATGGCCTTTGCAGTCGTCGCGGCAGTCGGGAAATCTGGGGTCAGATTGGCATCCTGCATGAACTTACCGAGGCGGCGTGTGTAAATAAGCTCCTGGTCCGGGTCAACTTCGATTATCGGGTCGAATGGGCCCAACGCCGTAGCGCTGGTCTGCGATTCGAGACGAAGCTTTCCGCTATCGACATGGAGAACAGCGAGAGCTCCAGGAATTCCTCCGGTCGAGCGTACTTCCGCGTTGTTCTGGATGAGAAGCAAGTAGCGGCGCTCATCGTCCGCACCCATCAGTTCTGGAACGATGCTCGCTGCGCTGGCCGCGGTGTCTAGACCTGTTCGGAGCTCCGCTAACTGCTCGCGTGCTGAAACCAGCGGCGCCGAGACTTGCGGCAAGAGATTTTCTGTGTCGATTCCGTTTAGTCGATCCGACGACTGTCTAATTGCGTGTGCAGCAGATGAGATCTTCGGCTCAGCCCTCTTGAGAGGGTCGAGATCTATCCCGGAGTTCCTAGGCGCCAAAGATTTCCAATCAACTGACGAAAAGACTTCAACAAGCGGTCCCGCCGCGAGCCTGATGACGTCGTCAGCCGAGGTTGCAACTTCTTGGGCCGCGTGAAAATTCTGGCCGAGTCCAGGAAGGGCAGCGGCAAGAGTCCACAGGGGCTCTCGTGTCATGTCCCGGGCACTGGTCGTGTGGGTTCTTAGTTCACTGACCGTCCCGGCGGCCGCAGCCGTATCGTCTTTGAGTAGTTGGTCCTTTAGCTTAGGGAGCAGTTGGGAAGCTCCTTCTAGTTCCGCTTTCACCATTGTGGCTCGCACACCTAACCAGCCGACGCATGAGACGATTAGCACGGCCAATGCGATGACCGACACAACTAGTACGAGTTTTGGCTTGCCAGGCGGGCTCACATTGTCTGCGGCAGGCTCTCTAAGGTGTTTCTTCGATGGGTCGATCATTTTAATCGTGTCCGTTCCTGCCGCCGAGACAAGTCGGCAATAGGCAGTAGGCCACTCGTCCAGGATTGTTTTCGTGGGGCTGGGCGGGTCGCCCTGTTCCTTTTTCTCTGGGCTTAGAGCCTCCGGAAGTGGGTGAAACTGCCAGAGATGACTTCGAGACATGAGGCATCAGGGTCCCCGTGCGCTGCTTCGTTCCAGTCGAGTTGATGAGATACATAACTCTTTGGAGTCGGACATTGTTGCTGGGTCGGCTCGGGACTGGCTCACGCATGGCTAATTCCTTCCGCTCGGAGCGTGGTTGACGTCGGCTGTCTTAGTAGGCGCCCGAACTTGAAAAGACCGCACGAACTGTCTTTAGCAGGATCATTAGGTCGCCGGCCAGCGACCAGTTCTCCACATAGTAAAGATCAAGACGCACGGAATCTTGCCAGGACAGATTCGACCTGCCGCTGACTTGCCAAAGGCCGGTGAGGCCGGGCTTCACCAATAGTCTTCTGCGCACGTCGTGTTCGTACGCTTCAACCTCGCGCGGCAGAGGAGGGCGTGGTCCAACAAGACTCATCGAACCGGAGAATATGTTGAACAGCTGTGGCAGCTCATCGAGACTGTACCGTCTCAAGAATCCGCCTGCTCTAGTAACGCGAGGATCTTGCTTCATCTTGAACAAGAGCCCATGGCCTTCGTTCTTGTGAGTTAGGCCAGTCAGTAGGCTTTCGGCGTCGACCACCATAGAACGAAATTTCAGCATTCCGAACTGTTGCCCACCCATTCCAACTCGCATCTGCTTGAAGAGGACGGGGCCGGGGCTATCTAACTTGATGACGGCAGCAATCAATAGCATTGTCGGAGCCGCTAGGACGAGCAAGATGCCTGATGCCAAGATGTCAAGAAGGCGTTTTGCGACTCGCTGACCACCCTCCAATGTCGGAGTGGTGACATGAATTAAAGGAAGACCGGCCACAGGCTGGGTATGGATTCGAGGCCCCGCAATATCCGTCAATGCTGGAGCCATGATCAATCCCACGTTAAGTGCGGCCAGCTCCCAACCCAGGTGTCGCAAAGTCTGCGGATGAAGCTGGACACCGGCAGAAACAGCGACTGCGTCGGCGTTACAGCGTTTAATGGCTTCGACAATGGAGCTAGTTTCGGAGCTATTACCTAGTACCGGAAGTCCATGTTCGTAGCCGACTGTCGCCTCAAATGTACCCGGCGTATAAGCCGCTACAGGAAGATAGCCAGCATGCTTGGCGCGTTCCAGGGAAGAAGCTAAGTGTGCGACAGCGCTGGGCCCGCCGAGCAGTAACAGGCGTGACATGCTGTGCCCATTTTGTCGGCTGACATTCAGGTGCTGCCTCACAAGCCAACGAGCCAAGAGCAAGCCGATCAGGCCCGCGGGCAACGCTATGCCCACGTAGCCCCGGGCGGTGTCAAAGCGCAGTACATAAGAAAAAATGGCAACCAGACCGAAAAGCCAGAGAGAAGCGGCAGCGACCCTTTTATATTCGTCGGCACCGGCACCCAAAATCCGACTCTGTCTGCTATTCCAAGCGCCAAGCATCAACCACCAGACGATAGCAAGTGCAACCGACACCCAACCATAGACCTCATCCAGACTGGGGCCTACATCGCCTGGCTCAAAGCCAAATCTGATGACGTAGGCCCCGAGAACCGCCCAAGTCACGACAAACGCATCCACTAGCCGCAAGAGGCGAGACGATCGATGTCGCCAATCAGAGTCCCGACCCACTTGTCCCCCGTTATCACTCACGATAGTGGCAGCCCACCCGACAAATTCAACTAACCCCGGATCGAGTCGACGTTATTCCTATACCAGTCCACGGTCTCCCGCACGCCCTCTTCGAGCCCTATTGAAGCAGACCAACCAGCTCGGGCGAGCTTGGACACATCCAGAAGTTTTCGCGGAGTGCCGTCAGGCTTAGATTCATCCCATTGGATGTCACCCTCGAAGCCAACGGCCCCCGCCACAACGGACGCAAGCTCTCGAATGGTCACGTCAACGCCCGTCCCAACGTTCACCTGATCGTCACCGTCAAAGTGTTCCAAGAGATGAAGACAGGCTGCTGCCATGTCGTCAACGTGAAGGAATTCTCGGCGGGGTGATCCCGTTCCCCAATTGGTAACGCTGGGGGCGCCGGACTTGGCGGCTTCGTCGTACCGTCGAATCAGGGCAGGCAGCACATGAGATCCATCTTTGGAAAAGTTATCTCCAGGACCATAAAGATTCGTGGGCATCGCGGAAATCCATGCTAGGCCGTACTGACGCCGTACGGCTTGGACCTGCATGATTCCTGCGATCTTGGCGATCGCGTAGGCGTCGTTCGTCTGCTCTAAGTGCCCGGTAAGAAGTGAATCTTCAGTTATTGGCTGGGCTGCAAATTTGGGATAGATGCACGACGAGCCAAGAAAGAGAAGTCGCTCCACTCCGTGCTCGCGTGCCGCATCAAGAACATTGACCTGAATCTGCAGGTTCTCGCTGAGGAAGTCCACTGGGTAAGTGTTGTTTGCCAATATGCCGCCCACCTTGGCAGCGGCAAGCACCACATAGCGGGGTTTTGACGTGGCAAAGAATTCGTAGACAGCAGCGCGGTCCTTCAGATCGAGCTCTGCTGAGGTCTTGCCGATAAGACCGGTGAATCCTTGAGCTTCGAGATTGCGCCAGATGGCCGAACCTACGAGTCCTCGGTGCCCAGCAACGTAGAGCGCCGAGTCACGATCAAGCCGCCCGGGCTTGAAGTTCGTGCTCGTCGTCATCGGCTCTTCCAGCTGTCGAGGTCTACCTTGTCGATCCAGTGGCTACCTGCACACTTTTGGGCTTCGATGTCGGCGTCCACCATAATTCGAGCCAGTTCTGGGGTGTGAACAGTAGCTTTCCAACCCAGTTTCTGGTGAGCCTTGGAGGCATCTCCAACCAGTGCGTCGACTTCGGTGGGTCGTAGGTAGCGCTCGTCGAAGCGAACGTGGTCTTCCCAGTTGAGGCCTGCGTGCTCGAAGGCGATCTCCAAGAAATCCCGAACGGTGTAATTACCGCCAGTCGCCAAGACAAAATCCTCAGGTTCTTCCACCTGGAGCATCCGCCACATACCTTCGACGTATTCTGCGGCGTATCCCCAGTCTCGGACCGCGTCGAGATTGCCCATGTAAAGGAGGTCTTGTTTGCCAGCCTTGATGGCTGCTACCGCCCTGGTAATTTTGCGGGTCACAAATGTCTCGCCGCGACGGGGCGATTCGTGGTTAAACAGGATGCCGTTGACGGCGAACATGCCATAGGCTTCACGGTAGTTTTTTGTTATCCAATAGCTGTACACCTTCGCGGCTCCGTAGGGGGAGCGAGGATAAAACGGCGTATCTTCGTTCTGCGGAGGTGGAGTTGCGCCGAACATTTCAGACGAGGATGCCTGGTAAAACTTCGTTTCGATGCCTGACATCCTGACCGCTTCGAGCAGTCTGATTGTGCCCACGCCGGTGGTGTCACCAGTGTGTTCAGGCTCATCGAAGGAAACGCGAACGTGCGACTGAGCCGCCAGATTGTAGACCTCGTCCGGCTTGATCTCCGCAAGGAGCGTTACGAGACGAGCCCCATCGCTTAGATCGCCGTAATGGAGAAAGAGTTGGGCTTTAGGATCGTGAGGATCAACGTACAGGTGATCTACTCTGGCGGTGTTGAAGGTCGAGGCACGACGAATCAGGCCATGTACCTCGTATCCCTTGCTTAGCAGCAATTCAGCCAGGTAAGAGCCATCTTGGCCGGTGATCCCCGTAATTAGAGCGCGCTTTGGCACTGAAACCCCCATAGTGTGTCTGTGTAATTAGAAAAAAGAACGTCTGTATCTAACAGGCATGGCATTCACTTTGCAAACTTGCAGCGCGCTAGTGCTGCGAGTGAAGTTGGCTGTTACTCGGATCCAAGCCGAGCGCTGGCACCGCCGTCAACCAGCAGCGAGATTCCGGTTATAAATGCAGCATCATCGCCGATCAAGAACGAAGCAGCTGACGCTACCTCCTCGGGTTGTCCTATACGGGCAAGTGCAGTGCGCTCCCGGAGAATTTCTTTTCGAGATTCCACTTCGGCGCCAGTCCACCGGGCAAATCCCTCGCGAAGCTTAGGCGTGTCAATCGCCCCAGGGGCGATCGCGTTCACCCTGATATGCGGTCCGAGATCCAACGAAGCCGACCTAACCCATCCTTCGAGTGCGGCCTTCGTCGTAGCGTATGCCGTGATACCGCCCGTCGTCGCCCGCCCATGCACGCTGCTGATTACAACCACCGAGCCCTGGTTGGCCGCAAGGGATGATCGTGTTCCTGCAAGCAGGGCATCAACCGCCACAACGTTGACCCTCAGGGCATCCGCCCAGTCACCGTCCGACGTGTCTCCGGCGCCTGCGAGCGGCTGCACAGCGGCGTTATGGACTATGGCCTTCAACTCGTACCGGGCGCCCAAGTCTAGCGCCACCTCCCGGAGAGCGGCGGTATCCGACATGTCAACTTCAACGAATTCATGGACGTCCAAAGCCTTGACGCGGTCGATCCCAATTGTGGTGTACCCGTCGGCTTCCATCCTCTGGGTAAGCGCAGCACCAATTCCCCCGGCGGCGCCCGTAACAATCACCGCTTGTCGGTTGGACATTAGTGCCCCAGTTCAGACAGTAGGAAATCCACGGCCTTGGAGCTGGCCCTTGCGACACCCTCTCGGGTGTTGGACCCATTGTGCGAGCCCAGGACAACGTTAGGGAAGTTTCTTAGCGCGCTATTCTGCGGGAGTGGCTCCACTTCAAATACATCCAAGCCAGCGCCAGCAATCCCACCAGTTTCCAGAACCTGGATGAGGGCTTCTTCATCGACAACCGGTCCGCGGGAGACATTAACGAGGTAAGAGTCACTCGGCATACGTGCAAATGCCTTCTGGTCCATTAGGTGGTTTGTCTCCGGGGTCAACGGGCATGTGAGCACCGTAAATCGGCTCGACGAGAGAAGCGCTTCTAGGGTCGAGAGCTGCACGTTGGTCGGCACTCGATCCTGGCTAACGAACGGGTCGAATGCAAGGACGTTCATACCGAACCCTGCTGCACGGGCAGCAACCTCGCGGCCAATCGCTCCGAACCCGACGATGCCAATGGTCTGACCTGCCAGTGTGAAACCCTCGAACTTCGGCCAGTCCCCAGACCTAATCGACTCGTCAATGACGTTGATGCCCCGGGCAAGGTTGAGGATATAGGCGAAGGCCATATCGGCTACCTCAGCACCGAAAACCCCGGGGGTGTTGCGCACTACAACTTCTGCTGCGGCTGCAGCCCGGTGATCCACAGAGTCCATACCGATGCCCCAGCGGACCAGTATCTTGAGGTCACCAGCGGTCTTGAAGAAGGCTTCGTCGAGCTCATCATCACCCGCAATAAAGCCAACAACACCTGGGATCAAGTCACTAAGTTCTTCTGAGCTGAACTGCTGTCCTTTGAGCTCTGGCACCAGCAACTCGTAGCCCAGTGATTCGATTCGTTCTTGGTGACGAGGCAACTCGACTTGCATTTGCTTGCACGTAACGAGGATCTTTGGCTCGGTAACCATCAGTTCTTGTTCACCCTTTCAAGTGCTTCAGCCAGCCTGAAGTCAGATTCTTCATCGATGTCGATGGCCTCAGCGGGGGGTACCTCAATCATCATTGGCGAAGTGCCGATTCGATTGCCAGTAGCCCTCAGGACATCAGGAGAAAATATGTAAAAGCAGGAGTTCTCCAGAAAGACCGGAGGAAGGTCCTGAGTCCTCAACAGGACTGCGGGATCGTGGTTCAGCGGGCGAACATCGTTGTCCCACAATCTTGCATTGATTCGAGTAACAGCAAAGACTGAATCCGAATCCGTGGCCTCGGACGTGAAGGTACGCAAGGCAGAGCTGAGGACTTCACCCGAAAGGAAGGGATTCGTAGAGTGGGTCTGCAGGACCACATCGGCCTCAACCTGGGACAGCGAATGCAAGAGAACCTTATTCATAGGGATTTCGCCATCCCTAAGGTGCTCTGGCCGGCGAAGTAGCTTTACTTGTGGGAAGCAAGCTGCAGCGTCCTCCAAAATTGTGTCACTGTCTGTATCAATGACCACATCATCAATTTCATCGACAGACAAAAGCGTCTCGATAATGTGGTGGTAAAGAGGCTTGCTGCCGAGGATACGATAATTCTTTCCCGGTACGCGCTCACTGTTATGGCGCATTGGGACTATAGCTACAACTCTGGACATACTTACGCCTTCTTTATCGAAAAACAAGCTCTAGCGGATTTCACCATAGTCGATGACGTTACCTATAGACGCACGAGATCCGGGTTGTGCGCTGTCGGCTGGATAATAGAAGCGCCGCAGTAGTTCCTCGCTGACATTGGCGTTGTTTCGAAAGCCCTCCCATGCACCATAGAACTGAGCGGCGCGGAATCGAGGGATGCTGAATACGTTCGAGGCCAGGCTACCGACGCGCGCTGCGTGCACGTAGTCGCCGAAGATGTTCAGCAGTGCAAGTCCAGCAGCTTTGGCAGCCGACATAGAGGCTTTGTCCATAATGCGCTTGTACGCGATCGCCTCTCGACGATACCGGTTTTGGATGATAGACCAGGTCTCCTCGTGCACGTGGACGACCGATGCTTCGGCTACATATGCGACTCGTGCGCCCTTGGCAATCACCCGGTTGGCAAATTCGAGGTCCTCCAGCCCGGTGAGCTCCTCGTTGTAGCGATGAGCTGCCCACGTGCTCCGACGAACGGCCGCATTCGCGTTATTGCTGAATGGGTGTCCTTGATCCCAGATACTTTCCTCGGGGAACCACTGCAGCATTATTCGCGACTCGGAAAACTTCGTGCGATGGTCACCGACCTGACGGCCGTAGGCAATATCGGTGACCCCATCTTCGAATGGTCGGATCATGTGCTCGAGATATGAGTCGTGAATCGGATAGACGTGGGCAGAGACAATTAGAAGTACGTCGCCGGTGGCAGCTTCACATCCATAGTTTAGTGAACGGCCAAAAGAGAATTCCTCTTTGGGAATGTTTACGATGCGGCAGCCGGAATCTAGAGCGATTTTTACGGTGTCGTCGGTTGAGCCAGAATCGACGACTATGATCTCATCTGGGCGTACAGTCTGCTGGTTCAAGCCTGAAATTAGCCTGCCAAGGTGCTGGCCCTCGTTGAATGCCCGGATTACGACTGAAACGGATGGCATTTGGTTCCTTCTTGATCGCCAGGACTACTAGAAGCGTTGCGGTCTTGTGCGTCTCACTGGCGGTACAGACACGAGCGACGCACTAATTCTGCTGTCGGGGTTGGAGGCTCAGTCCAATCGGTGTCTGCGTATCGTCCCCCCAGAACGAAGCATAACAAGGGCGACTATTCGTTACCGAATCGCACCACGGGTGGTGCAGAGTTTGTTACCCGGAAGGGGTGCAGCTAATCGTCGCGGAGTAGGTCGAGTTGGAGGAATCGCAGCTGCATCTGCAAGACGCACATCGTCGCTGCGTGAGTGCTGCCGGTACTATGGCTCCCGTACGTCGTTCTGGGTCATCGCTTTGGCTTCGACTTGTCTCAGCGGCTTCCATGTGTGTAGTAGTCAGGCAAAGTGTTCAAGTTCGCGTAAGAAAATGGGGTGGAATCGGCGATGGCATCGACTAGTGATCAGAGGGAAGGGCTCTCCTTTAGTAGGCGTGCAGCTACAGCTGTATTGGGGGAAACCAAGGCAAGACGCTTGGCTGGATACAAGACTGATCTGGACGCTTTGCGGACCAACAAGCTAAGCCGTGAGGGCCGCTTGAACGTTCAGCAGATCGAAAGTTTCAGAAACAAGCATCTGGGCGAGCGGTGCGTAATCATAGGCAACGGGCCCAGCTTGAACAACACCAATTTGGACTTGCTGCGTGGCGAAACTACCTTCGGACTCAATCGCATTTATCTGATGTTTGAAAAGTTGGGCTTCACCACGAGCTATCACACGGTCATAAATCAGCTTGTTGTCGAACAGTGCGCCGAAGATTTCAGCAACCTGCAAGGCCCTCTCTTCACAACATTGCCGAGCCGCGCTCATATAGGCGAAAGGCCCAACACCTCCTTCTTGAATAAGTTGGTGGGTCCTCGATTTTCCAAGGACATCTCGCACGGTATCTGGGAAGGGGCGACGGTCACTTTCGCCGCAATGCAAGTCGCCTACTACATGGGGTTTACGGAAGTTGTGCTGGTTGGTGTAGATCACAGCTTTGTGTCAAAAGGGCCGGCGCATAAGCAGGTTGAATCGGCGGGTGCCGATCCGAATCACTTTGATCCCAACTACTTTGGCAAAGGGTTCAAATGGCAGTTGCCCGACCTGGATACTTCTGAGATTGCATACGAACTAGCCCGAGAAACGTACAATGCGGTTGGACGTTCAATCGTGGACGCCACCGTGGACGGAAAACTCACCGTCTTTCCCAAGGTCAGACTCGAAGACGTACTGCGTTGACTCTTCAAGCACCTCAGGTAACCCTCGTCACCGTCTGCTACGAGGATATGGAGAATGTAAAGCGTACTTGTCAGTCGATTGCCTCCCAGCACGGTGAACTACTTGCAGGATATGAACATCTTTTGGTCGACGGGGCGTCGACTGATGGCACGCAAGAATGGTATAAGTCCAATCACCCTTTGCCCGCGAGTAGAATTATGTCTGAGCCGGACGACGGCATATTCGACGCCATGAACAAGGCGATCAGGCATGCCCGAGGCGAATATATCGTTTTTATAAATGCGGGCGACACTTTTAGCGATGGGGGTGTGCTTCAACGGGTTTCTGCTGTCCTTCGCGACGCATCCCCACAGTGGTCATATGGGCGTGCTCGAATCGTCAACTCAATCGGCGCCGAAGTGCGTAATCCCGTTGGAAGCATCCCGTATTCCCGCGTAAAGCATGCTCTTGGCTTGGGCACAATCTGCCACCAGACTGTATTCATGAAAACCAAGTTCATCCGCGAGCTTGGAGGCTTTGATACTACGTACGGATACGCTGCGGATTACCATCTCTTGCTTAGGGCTGCTGTGGTTAGTCCCCCTCATACAAGGGATGATATTTGCGTGCTCTATGGCGTGGGCGGGGTGTCAGACACAGACGTTTTCAGGCAACTCCAGAGAAGGCATGAAGCCCGCGTGAGTGCGTACAACTTGGTAGGACTATCTGCCTGGTTGGACGAGTCTTGGACGCGCGGTCAAGTTGGGTATATCCGGATGAAGAAGCTTGCCAAGCGAACCTTGTCCAAGCTCGGCGTAAGGCGTTTCTTCGGAAGAATTGTGAGCTAGCGGATATGACTATTATCGAATCGGCCATGCGCTGCGGAAAGCTTCGATTTCGTGCAGCGGGCTTGGAATCAGCGATTGATCACGTAATTGAATCCGTTCTTCGGAAAGGCGCCGAAGGTAGTCATATCCACTTCGCAAACGCGTATTCTGTGTCGCTGGCTGAACGCAGTGCCGAACTCGAATCCGCGTTCTCTGAGGGAACAATCTTTCCCGACGGCCGCCCCGTTGTTTGGGCTCTCAGGGCATTTAATCCCGAAAAAGCCGATGACATTCAACAGGTAAGGGGCCCTTCTTTCTTTGAGGGCCTGATGAATAGAGGAGTGAACCTAGGCCTTCGTCACTATTTTCTTGGTTCGACGGACGAGACATTGTCGAAGTTGCAGGCGCAATTGAAGCAGCGGATTCCAGGTGTGAGTATCGCAGGTGTTTCGTCGCCACCGTTCAGAGAGCTTACTGACGGAGAGTGGGCAAAAGAACTCCAAAAAATTGAGTCACAAAATGCGGATATAGTTTGGGTTGGTTTAGGTACGCCAAAACAGGACCTGGTGGCGCGTCGGCTTAGTGGGATGTCGTCCCTTACATTCATCTGTGTCGGTGCAGCGTTCGATTTTTCTGCAGGTAACTTGCGCCACGCGCCGAGATGGATTCAGGGGGCCGGTCTTGAGTGGTTCTATAGACTCATTCAGGAACCTCGCAGATTATGGCGGCGCTACCTTATTGGGAACACAGTATTTCTGGTTGCCGTTTCCCGACAATCAATCGAAGGCATCACTTCACGACTAAAACGACGAGTTTCAAATTAAGTGACCGTCGTGACTCGTGAACATGGCAAAAACTTGGGACGCCGGACCTTTGTTTACTTACTTTTCGGTTTTTTACAACGTGGATTGAGCTTTCTCCTGCTGCCTTTTGTCACGCGAGTCCTGAGTCCAGATGAATATGGGGCCGTGTCTGTCGTGGTGGCTGGAGGCGCCCTTTTTGGAATAGTCCTGGGATCCTCGCTGGAGTCTGCCGTATTTCGATCAGTTGCTCGTGTTAGCCGCTCGAGTGCGGCTATTCTTAAAATGACTGCTCTCTACTTGTATGCGATTCTTCCTATCGCCGCTGGGGTTATAGCCCTGGTCCTTTATTTGTTGGATGCCTCGTTGCTCTCCGTTGACACTAGGATCTGGGCGATCGAGATTTTAGCTTGTGGTCTGATGCCGGCAGTATCGTTCTACGTTTTGCCAACTTTGCGAGCGTCAAATGATCTTCGTCGGTTTATTGGTGTCTCATCGGTGTCAATAGGCGCACTGTTTATTGGCAAGGTTGTATTCGTCATATCCCTGGGTCAGGGGCTTCTTGGTTGGGTCGTCTCGGATCTGTTGGCCGCGGTTTTTAGTTATCTGGTTGCCTTCTTCCTCGTGCGTCCTGCGCCGGCTAGCGTTTCACGAAAAAAGCTCAGGCGTCTAGTTGTTTTTGCGCTTCCTCTCGTCCCGCATCGAGTGGCCTTCTGGGCTCTTTCTTCGTTGAGTCGCCCTGCAATGACGGTCGTGCTGCCACTGTCACTGATCGGCATTTATTCTTTGGCATTCAATTTTGCAAGTATTGCAGCCATGGTTCTGGTTGAACTTAATAGAGCCTTTCTTGCTGAGTATTCAAGAGAGTCGTTTCCTGCGCCGAGTGAAGTTAGCCGGCGAGTTGCCCGAATACAGATTCTTCTTGCATTTCTCGCTCCTGCTTCTGTGGGTGCGGGAGTGGCAATAGCGGCGCCCATTTTGATGGGCGAGGAGTTCCTAACGTCTCTGCCGCTGATTGCCCTGCTGCTCGCTGCGCAAATAGCCTATGGTATCTATCTTATACCTGTGAATTATATGGTTCAGAGCGCAGGGCGGTCTGGTTGGAGCTGGATATCGTCCACGCTCGGTGCGACATTGATCCTGTTCTGCACCATCATGTTTGGCGATACTGCAGGAGTGTTCGGCGTCGCATTGATTACGATGCTCGGTTACTTGGTCATGGCTGTCTCTGCATTCGCCATCGCCCGCGTTCAGGCCCTGGATATTCGGTGGTCGGCGCTGTCGTTGCCAGTCTCTTCTGCGGTGCTTGCCGTACTAGCGACCTTTATCTCCTTCTTCGCTTTGACGGGGGAGTCTCAGTCGACGAGGGTTTTCATCGGATCGTGCGGCTTGCTGGCCGCAGCCTTGGCTTTCGTAGCGGGTCGGTCGGTATTTCGTAGTTCATAGCGGCATGTTGATCAGCCACGGGCCAGTTGATTTGACAGCGAGCTGCTGAACATAGACGCTCCGGCACATGGGCCAAGCGTTGGACGCCCGATTCCGCTATTGCGGCAAGGCTTTGCATCGGCCGTCGCGTGAAGTGCGACCCGCTAGACTTAGGGGGCGTGCGTTGGCGCTGGTGATTAGAAGCTAACGACATATCTGCTTTCAGTGACACGACACGGGGGGAATTCCACTTGGACCTAAGAGAGTATCTACGCGTACTGCGACGGCACTGGGTATTGGTTGCTGCTGCGGCCCTAATAGGTCTTCTTGGGGGTGGTGCAGTGGCAGTTCTCGTCCAGCCCACGTATACAGCCAACACCCAGCTGTTCGTCGCCATCCAGAACTCGGGAAGTGTGTCCGAACTTCAACAGGGCAATACCTTCACTCAAGCCCGAGTTCAGTCGTATGCGAAGACAGTGTCGACGCCTGTCGTTCTTCAGCCCGTTATTGATTCGTTGGGGCTTCAGGAGTCTGCTGAAGAATTGGCGAAACGTGTCACTGCCAGCACGGATCCTGACACGGTACTGATCACAATCTCCGTAGTGGACGCCTCGCCCGTCCAGGCTGCGGCAACGGCACAAGGAGTGGCAGACAACCTCATTCGCGCGATTGACTCGCTGGAGAAGCCGAAAACTGGCGGTGCCTCCCCGGTTAGCTTGTCGGTAATCACCCCGGCCGAGGCACCTTTGGAGCCCTCGGCTCCCAATACCCGGCTGAGCCTTCTGCTCGGCCTGGCCTGCGGCCTTGTCGCTGGAGTCTGCGGGGCGTTCTTAAAGAGTACGTTCGACTTTCGGATCCGCGGGGAAGCCGATCTTCGGGGGACTACGGACGCTGCAATTTT
Source organism: Arthrobacter sp. ISL-65 (assembly GCF_018613795.1). Classification (GTDB taxonomy): domain Bacteria; phylum Actinomycetota; class Actinomycetes; order Actinomycetales; family Micrococcaceae; genus Arthrobacter. The sequence goes on along the minus strand of NZ_JAGGPN010000035.1, from coordinate 37,303 downwards.
GGGCGGTATCTCCTTCGATCAAGATGCCGTTCGAAAGCCGCTGCTAACCCAAGCTGGTTCGCAAAGTCCGAGAGCAGAATCGTTTCGACAACTGCGAACCAACATGCAGTTTGCAAACGTGTCCAGCCATGCCAAGAGTGTTCTCGTCACGTCGTCCCTCCCAGGAGAGGGTAAGAGTACGACCGCAGCCAACATGGCTATTGCCGTGGCGCAATCCGGACAGTCCGTTTGCCTTGTGGACGCCGACCTTCGGCGACCTATGGTCCACGAATATCTCGGACTCGACAAGCACGCGGGCTTGACCACGGCGCTAGTAGGCTCAGCTGATGTTAACGACCTTCTTCAGCCCTGGGGAGACGACAACCTATACGTTTTAACATCTGGGCAGATTCCGCCAAATCCCAGTGAGCTCTTGGGCTCAGCAGGAATGAAGGAGCTACTCGCGCGGCTAGAGCAGGCTTTTGACGCTGTGATAGTGGATGCTCCACCGCTGCTCCCTGTTACGGATGCTGCTGTCTTGTCTCAGCATGTGGGTGGCGTGGTCTTGGTGGTGGGTTCGAGACGGATCAGGCACCAGGAACTGCAGAAATCTTTGGCCGCTTTGCAGTTAGTGGGAGCCAATCTGCTGGGCGTTGTCTTGAATCTGCTGCCCGGGAAGGGTCCAGACTCCTATGCCTATGGCTATTATTCGAGTGACCGGACTGCATCTTCACACGATTCTGCTAAAAAGCAGCACGCTTTTGTCGGGGCGACGTCCATCGACAGCGCATCTATGAATCAGGAGATGCATCAAGGAGAGTTTTCACCGGCCAGACGCGCGCGTAGCCTTCCCAAGGATGCAGGTCGTTAGCGAGTCCAGAATGACTTATGGGAAATGAATGTAGCTGGCATTTTGCGTGGGTAGGCGTTACTTAATTCTGCTATTGCTCTGAACTTCAGAGCTGCTTAAGCAGATTCGGGGTCGGTAGTGCGCCATCAAAAGGCGCGCTACCCTTACAGCAAGGTGTTGCCATGAAGCTTGTTGCGTTTACTCGGGGTGAGGTCACAAATCGCATTGAGGTAGAAGCTGAACCCAACTCCGCCGGTTGGGAAGCGCTTATGGCAAAAATACCTGAAGGCGACCAGTTGATTCTTGTGCGGGCGGAGAGATAAGCAACTTGGTGACGGCCTGATTGGAGCAGTTCTGACTGCGAAGCATCACGCGGCGGGAGTGGTGCGTGTGGTGGGATGGGCATCTTGAGGTCCTGACGCACCGCCCTAGCGCGTGTCCAGATCCTCAAACACCAGAAACGTTTGCGTATCCAGCACGCCAGGCATCGATTGCAATTGGTCGAAAATCACACGACGCAGGTGCACATTGTCGACGGCACGCACCAGCAGGATGACGTCAAAGTCCCCGCCCACCAAGGCGATGTGGTGCACCTCGGGAATCGACCGCAGCTGCTCCCGCAATTCACGCCATGAGTGCTGCTGCACCTTGAGCGTGACGTAGGCCGATGACTTGAGGTCTGCTTTGATGGGGTCCACCAGCGCCGTGAACTTCGTCAGCACACCTTGGCCAGTCAACCGCGCAATGCGGGTGTAGGCGTGAGCCCGGGAAATGTGGACGTTCTCGGCCACTTGCGTCACCGACATCCGGCCGTCCCGCGTTAGCTCGGCAATGATATTCCGGTCCACAGCGTCAAGCGGCACCGCCGCCTGCTCCTCGTCTGCTCCCACCATTCGTCCACAACTCCCACCACTTACGCAGCTCCATTTACGGTATGTCTTTCAGAATAGGAGACTGGAACGTACTTCTCCACGATTCGCGATGGCACTGGATACGAAACATCCTCCGGGACCATACTGAAAGCGAATAGTGGCTACAGAAGGACGGACCAATGACGATCTCCGCAAACGACGCTGTGCGCGGCAAGACCGGCCAGGGCCAACCCGCGCCCGAACAGGCCGAGGACACTTACCTGCCCGGCGCCGCCGCGGAGGCGGTCCGCAAGTTCGGCATCACCGCCGAAGACTATATGCTGCCCGCCCGCCACCAGATCCAGATGGTGGACCAGGACGGCAACGTGAAGCAATACTCCGATCAGGGCGCCGAACCCGGCCACGAGTATCCTTTACCCGACGATGAGGAACTGCTTGCCGCCTATGAACAGCTCGTGATCGGCCGGCGGGTCAATGACCAGAACTCCGCTCTGGTCCGACAGGGCCGCATGGCCGTCTACCCCTCCAGCCATGGTCAGGAGGCCTGCCAGGTAGCAGCCGCCCTCTGCCTCGCCGACGGCGACTGGATGTTCCCCACCTACCGGGATGCCGTCGCCGTGATGGCACGCGGTGTCGACCCCATCCAGGCCATGACCATCTTCCGCGGCGACTGGCACAGCGGCTATGACCCCCTCCGGCACAAAGTCGGGATCCAGTGCACGCCGCTCACCACGCAGCTGCTCCACGCCGTCGGCGTTGCGCATGCCGCCAAACTGCGCGGCGAGGACACAGTGGTGCTGGCCATGTGCGGTGACGGCGCCACCAGCGAGGGCGACTTCCACGAAGCCCTGAACTTCGCCGCCGTCTTCCACCTGCCGGTCATCTTCTTCGTCCAGAACAACCAGTACGCCATCTCCGTGCCGCTGGCCCACCAGTCCGTCGCGCCATCGCTAGCGCACAAGGCCGTGGGCTACGGCATGGCCGGCGAACGCGTGGACGGCAACGACGTCGTCGCCCTTCTCGCCGTGCTGGACCGTGCCGTCAAGCTCGCCCGCGAAGGGTCCGGCCCGCTGCTGGTCGAGGCGCACACCTACCGCATGCAGGCCCACACCAACGCGGACGACGCCACCCGCTACCGGCAGGACAGCGAAGTGGCCCAGTGGGTAGCGAGGGATCCGCTCAGTCGGATGAGGGCGTACCTCACCGACAGAGGGTTGCTGGACGACGGTGGCGAGGCCCGGATCACGGAAAAGGCGGAAGCGGTGGCCACCCAGCTCCGCAGCGGACTCGGCGAGGACGTACCGGTCGATCCCCAGGATCTTTTCAAATACGTCTTCTCGAAACCGACGCCGCAGCTAAGGGAGCAGTCGGCGTTGCTTGCCGACGAGCTCGCCCGCGACGCTGCGTCCGATACGGAGGCCACCCAATGAGTCCCACTCTCACCACTTCATCCGAGGCCAACGGCAACGTCAGTTCGGCCACTGCCCGTGCTGCTGCCTCCGCCGCAGCCAGCGCTGAAACGGCCGGACCACAGCCTGTCACCATGGCCAAGGCGCTGAACACCGCCATGTTGGACGCCATGCGCGCAGAGGACTCCGTTCTGGTCTTCGGAGAGGATGTCGGCATGCTGGGGGGTGTCTTCCGCATCACCGATGGACTTATGAAAACCTTTGGTGAGCAGCGCTGCTTCGATACACCGCTGGCAGAGTCGGGCATCGTCGGCATGGCAGTGGGGATGGCTATCAACGGCATGCGGCCGGTCCTCGAGATGCAGTTCGACGCCTTCGCCTACCCTGCCTTCGAGCAGATCGTCAGCCACGTGGCGAAGATGCACAACCGCACCAAGGGCCGAGTGAGGCTGCCGATGGTCATCCGGGTTCCCTACGCCGGAGGCATCGGGGGAGTAGAGCACCACTGCGACTCCTCCGAGTCCTACTACGCGCACACCGCCGGTCTGAAGGTCTATACGCCTGCGACGGTGGCCGACGCGTACCGCATGCTCCGGGAAGCCATCGACTCGGATGACCCCGTCATGTTCATGGAGCCCAAGAAGCTGTACTGGTCCAGGGACCTAGTGGATCTTCAGGCGCTACGCGACGAATACGAAGGAAAAACGGGCGCTGCCACCGAGGGCCGTGCCGCTGTAGCCCGCTCGGGCACCGACGCGACGCTCATCGCATATGGGCCGTCCGTCCCGACGGCGCTCGCCGCGGCCGCCGCAGCCGCCGAAGAAGGGCGGTCGCTCGAAGTCATCGATATCCGCACCATCGTGCCGTTCGACGACGAGACGGTGGCCGCTTCCGTCCGGAAGACCGGGCGGGCTGTTGTTATAGCCGAGGCCCACGGCTTTGCATCGGTGTCGTCCGAAATCGTGGCCCGTGTCCAGGAACGCTGCTTCCACCACCTGGCCGCCCCGATCCGCCGCGTCACCGGCTTCGATGTTCCCTATCCCGCACCGAAACTCGAGCACTACTACCTGCCCGGCGTTGACCGCATCCTCGACGCCGTTGACGATCTCCAGTGGGAAGGCTAATCAGATGACCGAAACCAAAGTATTCCTCCTGCCCGACCTCGGCGAAGGGCTGACTGAAGCCGAACTCGTGAACTGGCTGGTGGCCGTGGGCGACAAGATCCGGGTGGACCAGCCCATTGCCGAGGTGGAGACGGCCAAATCAGTTGTAGAGGTCCCGTCGCCCTACGCCGGCACGGTCGCGGAACTGCATGGTGCGCCCGGTCAGACCCTGGACGTCGGCAAGCCGCTCATCTCAGTGACCCCGCTGGCCTCACTGGTCGAGCCTGTCGTAATCAATGCCGCCGAAACCGATACCGCGCTGATTGAGCCTGTCGAAACCAAAGAGACAGCAGCCGAAACCTACCGCACCGAAGAAAGGGCAGGTTCGGGCAACGTCCTCATCGGCTATGGAACGCCTAGTGCAACCGCAACCGTCCGTCGTGCCCGCTCCCGCCGCACAAATCCGTTGGTTGAGCCTGTCGAAACCAAGGGCCAGGACGCTAAGCTGACGACCGCAGCTGACGATGCAATCCTTCTCGGCACCCGCGTCCCCGGCAAGCTCGGTGCTGTTATTTCTCCGCTCGTCCGCCGAATGGCCAAGGAGCACGGCGTAGACCTTGGACAGATGCAGGGCTCGGGCGAGAGCGGCCTGATAATGCGCCGGGACGTTGAAGCAGCCATTACCAGGTCGTCGGCCGAAACCGAGCTATCTCCGCTGGTTGAGCCTGTCGAAACAAGCTCGACCGGCGTGAACGTCGACCCACGCACCGGGCTCGGGATCAGCAGCCGCATCCCCGTCCGAGGCGTCCGTAAGGCGGTGGCAGGGAACATGGCCCGCAGCCGGACTGAGATCCCGGAAGCCACTGTATGGGTCGACGTCGACGCCACGGCACTGGTGGAGCTTCGTGCCGCACTCAAGAAGGTGGACCCGCACCATACTCCGGGCCTACTCGCCTTCATTGCCCGCTTTGTCACGGCAGGGTTGAAGAAGTATCCGGAGCTTAACACCCGCTTCAACAGCACGGAGGACACCGCGGGCGGAGAATGTCAGGAGATTGTGTCTTTCGACGGAGTTAACCTCGGGTTCGCCGCTCAAACGGACCGGGGGTTGGTGGTTCCCTCTATCCGCAACGCGGAGAAACTGAGTGCCAGGAACCTCGACGAAGAATTTAAGCGGCTGACCGCCGTCGCGCGCGATGGCAAGGCAACCCCAACCGAACTGGGCAGTGGAACCTTCACGCTCAATAACTATGGCGTGCTTGGCGTGGATGGTTCCGCGGCGATCATCAATTACCCGGAGGTGGCTATCCTCGGCATTGGCAGGATTGTCGACAAGCCGTGGGTGGTCGAAGGCGAACTTGCAGTCCGCAAAGTCACTGAGCTGACGCTGACCTTTGACCACCGTGTCTGCGATGGGGGGACGGCTGGCGGCTTCCTTCGTTATGTTGCTGATGCAATAGAGAATCCGGGAGTTGTTCTCGCGGATCTATGATTCAACCCGATGTCCGTCCCGCAGACACAAAGCTCGGACGAAGCGCGCTGTGCCGTCGCTAGGGCGCACAACCGGATTTATGTACCGGGTAGAATCGGGGGGACCAGTGTTGATTGTGGGGGATCTGTGCGTGACGTAGGTTGGTTTCTTGGTGTTTCGGTCGCGGCCCTGGCGGCTGGGGTTTTCGCGGGACTTGAACCCCTCTGGGCGACAGTTGGACTCGCGGCAGTCGTCTTCCTGGCACTGCTGAACCGTACCTACAAGAAATTTATTCGCGGCAGGACGGTGAATGCGGCCCCGTGGTCGCTCGTGCTGCTGGCTTTCCCGCTCGTATGCTCATTTCGGGCAGTCAATTCGACGGTGGCGCTGGTCGGCATGGTTGGCCTACTGGGAGTTACGCTGCTCAGCAAGCCTCCCGCTGGGAATGGTCCTGCGAATAAGCTGCCGCTTGTTCTCATGGGCGTTGCGATGGTCGCGGTTGTAGTGCGCCCGACTTCCTTGCAGTCGGGGCTCTTTATCGCGTTCGCGTTCATTGTCCTCGTCCGGGCCATCAATCGCACGACTAGGCATTCGGCAGTAACTTCACTCATCGACGGCGTGGGGCTTTACCTGATTGCGAACGTCGCCGCGTATTACGTCCTTGGGATGCGGTCCTCCGCTGCTGCACTGCGCACTGGAGGTTTGGAATCGGCGGACGGTGGTGTTCGCGTCCTATACCCGCTATCAACGTCCCTGAATCTTCCGCCGATTATGGCTGCGGCCTTCCTGGCGGCATCGCTCTTGCTCATGGAGCGCGGGGGCAAGAAGGCATTCCGGCTGTTGGCTGTCGCTGCTGCCGTCACTGTTCTGGTGTCAGCCGAATCTCGGACTGCGCTAGTGGTGGCGTTCTTGATCGCTCTGGCGTCGCTGACAGTGCCGCGTATCTTGCGCGGCCTAGCTGTGCCCATCGCTCTTGGGTCTGTCTTGTTCGTATTCGTATACCCCGCAATTTCGAAGACGCTCGTCGCGCCGCTCATAGCTGCCGCCACGAACGCCATCCCATTCCTAAGCCGGGCCTCCGGTAGTTCGGATGCGTCTCTTAATGGGCGGGAAGTGATATGGTCCCGGTCGTCCCGATTCTGGGTTGAGAAGGCCTCGGACTGGGGCCAAATATTCGGCTTCGGCTCGCAGGGTCAGTATGAGTCCGGGGCTTCACGCACCTACGCCCACATTTTCGGGGAGTCCATCAGGAACCCGTATATGACCAGTACGCACAACTCCGTGTTGCAGCAGCTCTTTGACGGTGGGGTTATCGGGGCTGTTTGCCTGGTCGCTGCAGTTATTGCTTGCCTGCGGTTGTGGGTTATGCGGAGCCGCATCAATGAGCCGTACACCGCTGCGGCTCTCGCCGCGTCCGTGTCCCTCGTGATTTCCTCAGTCACCGAAGTGTCTCTCGCCCCTGGCATGGGACAAGAGACACTTTTAGTGTTCGTGGGGCTACTGGTTGCGGCGTGCGCCGGAGAGCCCAGCGAAAGCCAAGAGGGCGGCGCCCTAGACAACCGTCCCGGCAGAGTCCTTCCAGCTCGTCCCGTCGCTCCATATCGGCTTCCCGAGCGTGATGTCGTAGGCCATCGCACCGAGCCCAGCCTGGGAGACGGTGCGCCGCAGCGCGGTCGTTGACGGCGCAACCGGTGCTGGTACTTTCAGCAGCACCCGTGTGCGCATTTGTACGGAACGACAGGTTGCCACCGCTGGCGACCATCGGCCAGATCTTCTCCTTGACGTCCGCCGCGTCTGTCTCGAATAACGCATAACCGGGCGTGATGCCGGCGACTTCCATGCCGTGTGAGATGACATCAGGCTTGATCGCGCCAAGCTGCCCGTAGGTCCAGAACCCTGTTTCGTTGGTGGCGGCTGCGTGGTACTCGGATGGGTTCAGCCCGCAGCTTCCCGCCGGCCACGTGCCGCCGTGCAAGGAAACGAACTGGGATTGTGACTGGTCCTCCAGCAGGTAAGCGGTGCCTGTCCTGCTGTTGGTGGCGACGATCAGGCCGGTCCACTGGACGTTGGGGATCGTGTTGGTTGCCAGCACGAGCACACCTGGGACCACGTCCGCGTACGGGCCTACGTCCACGGATGAGTATTGGTTGGCGTTGATGATCGTAACCGGTGCCGGGCACCTATTCAATACAATGGCATTGATCTGGCCCGCCTGGTTCCCGTGTGCGACGTTAGTCCGTATCTCCGATTTCAGGTTTGGTAGTCAGGAACTCACCCGGCGTGGCGTTGCTGATGCCCTGCCCGCGGTTCCAGAGGCAGTGGACATGCGTGACGTGCTGCGGGAAACCGCGGGCAGTGAACAGTACGCCGCCCTCTGCGCCGCCACGGAACAGCACGTTATGCAGTGTCCGCGTGTCCTGGACGCTGCAAGGACGCCCGTCCGGGGTGGTGAAGTTCAGGCAGTAGCCATCAGTGGACGTTGCGCTCCCGACGATTTCCAGGTCCACGAGCCCGGCGGGGCCACCGTACGTCCGGCCATTAGTGGACACGGACTCGTCGTAGCAGATGACATCCTTGTTCTGGCTGTCGAGCTGCCGGATGCGCGTCCCCTGCTGGGTGTTTGGCGTGCCGAACCCGGCGATTCCTGCACCATTCCCGAATACACCCTTTTCCAGACCAGACGGGTGACCCGGAAGTCACCAGGGGGCAAGAGGAGAGTGCCACGGTTGCGGGTGGAAGCAACATAATCGATGGCAACCTGAATCGCCGCCGTATCATCCGTGACGCCATCACCGACAGCGCTGAAATCGGCCACGTGCACCCAGCCCGTTGAGGAGTTCCGAGGGCCGGGAGTCTTCGGGACATAAATGGCAGAAAGCGATACTTAGCGGGCGCGGACTCAACCGCTTCTGCACGTCTTGACCATGCCGGTCGGGACGAAGTCATGAAACGGGACCTTCAGGTCCCCTTCACGATGAATAACTAGATCGGCTTCGGCTCCGCTGGTCGGCCCCATCACTCGCTACGGGACAAGGCCACTCTTGGACTGGGCGGATCTGCGAGTGCACGTCGTGAAGAGGCACTCCGCAGTCCGTGAGGGTCCGGAACTGACCTAGCCTTGTTAGGCCGGGCTTGTGGTGGTGGAACTGATGGAGAATTCCGCAGTCCCGTCCCATGCGCGCTTGAATTTCCGGGTCCGTTGTGGGCCGAATGGTAGTGCGCTTGCAGACAGTGGTGCCTTCGCTGCCGACAATTGCGGAGGCGAAGGGCAAGCAGGCTTAGCTCGTGGTGTCTGAATGATCGGCGCACCGGACGGAGGCGAGCAGTCCGCCGCTGTCGTCGCTGTACGACGTCACGTGGTTGGTCATCGTCTTGCAGGTCTCGCAGAAGTGCCTCTGTTGTTTAGTCCCCATGGCCAGATCATACCTAGCCAGGCAATGCTATTGCGTTAATTTCCGGCTACGCGCTGGATTTGCACTGCTCTGATGCAATAGCGCTTACCTGATAATCCAAAGCTAGATGGATAGAATCGAGGCCAGAAGATCGCAGATGCTCCCCAGATTTACGGAGAAGAAATGTCACGATGGCTCGACGTCGGCGCAGACAACCATGTGCTGGTGACCGAAGGTTCAAAGCTCAACACCGGTCTGATCCTGGGGAGCGAGCGGGCCATGGTGATCGACACCGGATGTGGACCAAGGCAAGGCAACGAGATCCTTGATGCCGTCCGGGAGAAGACACTGCTGCCCCTCGTGGTGGTGAACACCCACGCACACTATGACCACTTCTTCGGCAACGCGGTCTTCGCCGAGGCCGGGGTCGAAGAGTTCTGGGCGCATGAGAACTGCGCCGAGGAGATCAGGGAAGACGGCGACGCCCAGCGCAGCGAGGTCACCGAGGCAGAACCCGACATGGCCGCCGGCGAGGGTGAGAACGTGGATCTTGTCGTCCCGAACGCCATCGTCCGCGACCAGCCGGTGCTTGTGGACCTCGGCGGGCAGACCGTGACCCTGTTCTATCTGGGCCGCGGACACACTGACGGCGATCTTCTCGTGGGAACCACAACCACCCTGTTCGCCGGCGACCTCGTAGAACAGGGCTCGCACCCATCGTTCGAAGACTCCTATCCGGAAGAGTGGGCCGACGCTCTGCGTCACCTATCCGCTCTCCGGCACCGCTACGAGTTCCTGGTCCCGGGGCACGGTGAACCCTGCAGTGACCGCTTCGTCAAGACCATGGCGGACACCATGACCACAGCCGTCCGGCAGGCCCGGCAGTCCATCCGGGACACCCCTGCCGACGCCACGAAGGCAATCCCCGTCCTGCCGTACGGGCCGGAGCAGTCGCGCTGGTTCATCAAACGGCTTCAGGAGACGCGTCCGCAGCACTAACCCGAGTACTGCCCTGGAGTTGGGTAGCCGGCGGCCGCAAAGACAGGTAGTGACTACGCTGGGGACGCACGGCAGGCAGCCCTAAGTTTGGGACATGAAGACCGGAATCAGCGCAGCTATCCGCCGTTTCATCGAGCAAAACATCGTCGCCGATGACCCGTTCCCAGAACGCTCCTGGCTTGACCAGCAGGACAGACGGCGGTTGGACGAACGTTCCAGCTCAGTGATGGCTGGCTTGCCTGTCGAGCCGCTGCGGCCCCTTCCTCGGCGTCACACCGCGCATAGCGACCATTCCCAGCGCCTGCGGCGACGGTTGCGCAGCCACAACTCCACCACGCACCATGGAGAGGGCATCTAGAGTTGACCGCGCTAATTGCTGCAGTCATCTTGAGCAAATCTTGAGGAAACACTGAGCTTCCCTTGAGGTGGACTGCATAGCATCTCCGGCGTGGGGACTTATGGGTCAACTCGGCGCGGCCGCTCAGGTCGGCGAGAAAGACGCAGCCACCTGCTTCGCCTGCTCTCCTACATTGGGCTAGCTGCCTTGGGAGCGGCGACTGCAGTGGTGGTGGTGATGGCCCTCAGAGGGTAACTCGCGCACTCAGCGTTTCAAATGAATATCTTGACTGAAGTTGTAAGTGGGCGTGTCCGATTGGACAGCGCCCTTGACTGCTAAGTATGCTGACGAGCGATCCGGAATTTGAGGGATCCCGCTTCCAGCCCCTTAGCCGCGCCCGGGTACTGCCGCTCGGAATGCGTCGAAGGTGCTGCCACTTCCGGAGGTCTCACCTGTGGCTTTCACCGATTTTGTCTTAGCGCTGTCCGCACTTCTGGGGACCTTGCTCGTTCCGTTCGCAGGTCTCTATTGGTTGCTCCGGCTCAAACGCCGCGCTGTTGTGACTGCCGCCCCGCGCCGGTTCCTGGGCAGGTGAATTAGAGGTGCCGTATGTCGACATCAACCCGCACCGTAGCCGGCCCAAATGGTGGGGCTACGTGGTGTTGGGCATCCTGCTGGTGATCACTGCCGCTGTTGTAGTGGCAGCTCTCACAAACGCCGCCTGACGCGCCGCATTTGCTGCCTTTGGGGACGCGCTACCAAGGCGCCTGACAAATAGGCACTCGGCCAGCGCCTAGAATGGCTGTCAGAACGAGACCAATCGACCACCGCAGCGGGACGCCGCTGTGAGCCCGGGGGGAACGACCATGCCCAAGCCAGCGGATAACCGATTAGCCGAGGCCGCCATCGATGAAGAGCAGCCCGAGCTCCGCCGCCGCTTCCGCCGCCGCAATGACGACGGCTCTGACGCCTGGACAGGAACATTCCCCGCCGTGACACCTGAGCCCACCGCACCGCCCCGTCCCATCCGCAGCTCCTCCTGGGCGGAAGCGGCCGCGGCTGCCGACGGGCTCTCCGATGCGCCGCCCGCTGCGGCCACGCCGCCAACGCCGGTCCGCCAGCCGGCGGGAGCCCCGCCGTCGCGAGTTCCGGAAAGCCTCCCAGAAGCTGAGGCGCCGGTAGCGGACGCCACCGCACTGCCGACGTCGTTCGTCCGGCAGCAGAAGCCGCGGCCGAAGAAGGGTTTCCGCGGCTTCCTGTACCGGGCCACCGGTGGCGCCTGGAACCTTGGGCCGAGCGCTCTGGAACGCGAGGAGGACGAGGTGGCCCGCCGGATCTCGCGCCAGCTGCAGGGCAGCTTCAACACTGCCGTGCTCAGCCTCAAGGGCGGGATCGGCAAGACGTCCACCACCGTGGGCGTCGGCCTCACCCTGGCCGAATTCCGCGGCGACCCGCCCTGCGCCATCGACGCCAACCCTGATTCCGGCGACCTCGTGGAGCGCGCACTCGGCGAGGGCATCTACCAGAAGGCCACCCCGCGGACCATCACGGACCTGCTCAAGAACATTGACTCCGTCAATTCGCTGACCGAGCTGTCCCGCTACATGCACCACTCCGGCCGGCTGCACCTCATTGCCGGCGAGCAGGACCCCGAGGTGTCCGACTCGCTCACCGCCGAGGAGTACCTGCGGATCCGCAAGCTCATCTCGAGCTACTACTCCGTGGCACTGACCGACTGCGGCACCGGCGTGACACACAACGCCATGTCGGGGATCCTGCAGTCGGCGGACAACCTGATCATCGCCGCCGGCTACGCGGTGAGCGGAGCCAAGCGCGCCCGCAGCACCCTCCAGTGGTTGGCCGGCCATGGCTACGAGGACCTGGCCCGCAATGCCATCGTGGTGATCACGGACAAGGACGAGGTGTCCAACCGCGTGGACAAGGACGCCATCGAGGAGCACCTTGCGGGGATGTGCCGCGAGCTCATCGCCGTGCCTCACGACAGGGGAGTGGCCGACGGTGACCTAGTGACCCTCGACCACCTAAAGCCGGAAACGCGGCGGGCTTATAAGGAGATCGCCGCGGCAATTGTGGACGGGTACCGATAGGTTTCTTCCGGCGTGGGTATGACTATTGCTTATGGCCCATTACCCAGGGGCGGACCGCGTTTCCAAATCTTGACCTGACACGCTGGATTCGTTCTCGGAGGTGCCCGGTTCGAGCGGGTAGTGTCGCAGCATCACAACCGGAGGGTGTGGCCGCGATGACTATCTTTGAATACGCATCAGCACTAGCCGTAATGCTTGGATCTTTGGCGGCAGCGAGTGGCGTCTCTGCTGTGATTATCCGGTCCAGGTCCAAACACCAAGGCAGGTTTCTGACTCAGCCTTGCAAGTAGCGCGCCGGGACCGTCCGCCCCAAGCTAAATCCAAGGAGTCCCACTTAGCGTCGGGCCCATGGGGAACTCGAATCTTGACCGTTTTCAGCAGCGTCAGGCGCGGAAGCGCCAGCTGCAGGCCCTTTCCTACGCAGGACTGGGAAGTCTGGCCGCGGTGACGGCGGCCGTCGTCTGGCTGGCACTCACGCGCTGACAGTGTCCGGCATCCGCTGGAATGCGATGCGACCCGGCGGTTGGTTACCGCTCCGGGAACTCAACGAGCATGGGCCCGTCTGGCGCTTCCGCGCTGGACGCGACTATCGTCACAGCCAACCGACCGCCCTGCGGCCTGGCCCTCGCCGTGACCGTGCCGGTCCGCGCCTCGTCGAGCACGCTTGCCACCTTCTGGGAGACGGCCGCAAGCGTCCGCGGTTCGAAGTCTCGCGGGCTGTCATCCAGAATCTGCACGGTCACGCCGCGTTCCCGCGCCCTGCGGGCCGCCTCGAGGACCTCCTCGGTGGCGAGGACCCGCCCGCGGATCTCGTCACGGAACCGTGCTTCGATGAGCTGCAACTCCCGGCGTTCTTCCTCGGTGACCGTGTGGGCAGGGTCAGAAATCGGTGCCAGCGCCGGCCCAGCAACCATCCGCACGTGCTCCAGCCACTGGGTCCGGGCAACGTTCAGGGCCTGTTCGGCGGCGTGCCAGTCGGCCGCGGCACGGGCGTCGCTGCTGTACTGGGCCACCTTGCGGTCGTTCATGCGCAGCAGGTGCCCGATTCCGGTGCTCACGAGAACCCAGCCGACGGTGGCGATGTTCAGCATCAGCCCGCCCACCAGCCCCATAGTGGTCCCCGAGGTCCACACAGTGACGAGCAGTGCGGACAGCACCACGCCGATCCACGAGAGCAGAACCCGGCCGCGGATGTTGACCACCACCAGCAGCGTGTAGCTCGCCGACAGGTGCCAGGCCGCATATCCCGGGCAGATGTCCCAGGGAAGCACGCTGCTTACGAGAACAGTTATGGCGGCCGCCGCGGCCAACGCCGCGATGGCCGGGCCCCGCGGAAGCCGTCCCGGGCGGGGGAACAGGACCACCGCGACGGCCGCGACATAGATGGGCATGGCCAGCAGCACCGGCCACGCGGCGGTCACCAGGTCCAGGCTCAGCAGCCCGAGGCAGATCTGGACGGCCACGAACACCGAGCACAGGATGATCATTGTCCCGGTGGAGATTTGCCGGATCGTGCCGCGCCCCCTTCCTACTCCAGCCGCACTTCCGTGCCGGCACCCGGGGCGGACGTGATGGCGGCGGATCCGCCCACAGTCTCCATCCGCCAGGCGTTGGACACCCGGATCCCCAGCCGCCGGTCGGGGACCAACCCGGGATCAAACCCACGCCCGGTGTCACGGACGGTGACGGTGACGCGCGCGGTCCGCCCGCTGCGGCGCCCGGCAAGGTGGACGCCGCAGCGGCCCGCCCCGGAGTGCCGGCGGGAGTTGTTGACCGCCGCGGAGGCGGCCTCGACAACTGCACGGACAGCGTCGGCCGGCAGAAGAAGGTGCTCCGCCGAATCACAGGTGACTGTCACCTCCGGAACGTGAGGGCCGCCGTCGGCCGCGAACGGATCCGCGCCTGGCCCCTCGGTGACTGTGGCAGGCTCGGCTTCAGACTGTCCGGTTCCCTGCTCGTCCAGCCGCTCCAGCGTGCTGCGGGCGAGGCCGGCGCTTGCCGTCCGTTCCTCCGGCGACCCGGCACGGGCGGCGGTGAGCAGGGCGGTCATCACGCAGTCGTGCGGCAGTCCGTCCAGCCGCAGCCTCTCAATTGCTGAGCGCCGTTGCCGCGGCCGCCTCCCGGTAGCGGGTGATGGCGTCCTCGGCCGCGGCGTCAGCTCTTTCCGCCGCATGGCGGAGAATGCTGATGCTTACGCTGATGATGAGGCCAAGCACCGTGGCGAACAGGGCGTCTTCCAGCGCCACCAGCAGGGGAGCGGAGCCGCCCTGCGGCGCGGTCCGCACGATGACAAACACTGCACCGATGACGACGGCGTAGGCGCACCCTGCGCGGGCACCGGCCCCGTACGCGCACATCGCGGCGCCGACGTTGATCATGGCCCACAGCCACGGCGTGCCGAAGCCCTCCGGAACGGCAGCCGGAACCGCCACTGGCCAGAGCGCCATCCCCGAAAGGATCAGGAAGGCCAGGGCTTTGGCCATCCACACCAAGCCCTTCCCCCTGACGGACGCCGCGGTGAACGCAGCCAGCAGCGCCAGGAAGCCCCAGAGGAAAAGCACCTTCCACCAGCCGGCGGCGTGGGCCGACTGTGCGATCACTGCGCCGCTGGCCTGGAGCAGCAGCAGGAGCGCGAAGGCGGCGATGCCCCGGGCCATCAGCCGGTGCGTGCGCCTGGCGGAGACTCCGGCTCGGTTCTGGGCTGGCACGGTCAGCGCTTCCGCAGCGGAAGAAGCGGAGGCAGGATGCCGTCCTCCACTGCCCTGCGGTACAGATCGATTTTCGTGCCAGCGGGACGTCCCGCTGCCTCGTACTTCTCCCGGACCCGGTCGATGTTCTTCTTGACGGTGCTTTCCGCCACCCCCATGCGGCGGGCCACCTAGTACTGCCCAGGCCGTCGGCGTAGAGGGCCAGGCATTCGCGCTCGCGGTCGGACAGGTTTGCTGCGACGAATTCGCTGTCCACTTCGATGGCGGCGGCGAGCTCCTGGCTGTCGATGGTTTCTCCGGCGGCGATGCGGCGCAGCTTGGCGAACGTTTCCGCGATGGGCTCCGACTTGAGCGAGACGCCCACAGCTCCGTTGGCGAGGGCTTCCTGCAGGCTTGCCACGTTGTCGCCCATGGTGAAGACGAGGACTTTGTAGCCGGCCGCCGTCAGTTGCGCCGCGTTGTCCACGGGGCGCGTGCCGTCCGCGAGCGACATATCCAGGGCAACGACGTCGCAAATGCCCCGTCCGGCTTCCAGGAAGGCTTCGACGGTGGGCGCCATGCCCACGACGGCGACTGGGGCCGGGCTGCTTTGGGCGTCGCGGGCGGCCGAGGCGGCGAATCCGATCCGCACCGCCTCGTGGTCGTCATCAGGTTCGTGCAGAATCCGGCCACGCGTCATAAAGCTCCGCGGTGTCCCACTTCCGGTGACATATTCCGCTGTTAAGCCGACACCGGGATGACCGCATTGAAGCGGACCGGCTAGCCTTCAGAAGCAGCAGGGATTCCAACGGCAGTTATGGGGGGCCGTTGGGCTCCCTGCTGCTCCTGGCGTGACCCACAGCGTGATGAGGGGATCCTGCGGCTGTTGCCGATTGGCCGGTTCAGCTTCGGATCTGCCGCCGGACATTCTGCTCGGGCGCCACCTTGGCCAGCAGCGTCCGCTCGGCCATCTGCGCCATTTTGCGTGTTGACGGGGAAATATATGCGGCCTCCCGCTGGATCAGGGCAACCGTGTCGTACAAGGGTTCAGCAAAAGGGACCGCTTTGATGGTTTTGGGGAATCCCGGACCGTTGACGATCGCCTGCGGAGCAAAGGTATCAGCTGCCCCGGTGGCCACCAGCTCCAGCGCGGTGTCCACGTGCTCAACTTCGATCGCAGGGTCAATCTTCAGCCCTTTGAGCCGGGCGCGCTCCAGGATTTGCCGGCGGGTGGGGTCGCGCCAGCCCGCGAAGGCGTCGTAGAGCACCAGCTTTGACTCCGCCAGTTCCTCCATGGTCATGGGGCCGCGTGAAGGGTCCCGCGTGGCTGAGATGTAATAAACCTCGTCCCGGAACAGCGGTCTGACCTGCAGGCCCGTTTCCACAACCGGGAGCACGATGAGTCCAGCCTCAACTTCGCCCGATGCTACAGATTCGGCCACAGCAACGGAGTTCAGCCCCACCAGGCGGACTTTCACCTTGGGATAGCGCCGGTGAAACCGCTGCACGAGGTCGGCAAGGCCGTAGTGGGCTCCGTACCGCAGGACGCCGAAGGTGCAGACGCCCCCTTCCAGTGATGACATGGACTTCAGCGCCTCCACTCCGTTGTCAAAAGACGTCACGGACTGCAGCGCATGGACCTGGAGCTCAACGGCGATCGTGGTGGGAATGAGCCGCCGCCCGCCGCGCGTGAAGAGACTGTGGTTGAGCTCCTGTTCCAGTCTGCTGATGAGTTCCGAGACGGACGCCTGGCTTGTTTCCAACTTTCGTGCAGCGGCAGTAAAGGAGCCGAGTTCGTAGGCGGCGAGAAAAGCCCTGAGTTGCGTGAGGGTCATGTCACCAGCCTACCGTCCCATAGGGAAACCCTATGGCACGCACATGTTGAGGTCCGGTTGTGCGATGGCCCGCAAGACCGTACGTTTTAGGCCATGCAGCTAGTAGAGCGTGACAGGGCTCACATCACTGGAAACTTCGTCACCCTGAAAAGCGCCGCCGTCGGGGGCGCTCCCGCCCAGCGGCTCCCCGAGGTTATTGAGACGGTATCGACAATGCTCGGCGACATCGAGAAAAACGGGATGGACGCCGTCGTCAAATACTCACGGCAGCTCGACGGCTGGCAGGGCAAGAACCTGGAGATCAGCGGCGATGAACTGGCCAGGACGGGTGATTCGCTCTCCCCAGGGCTGCGCGAGGCACTCATGGCCAGTGCCGAGCGGACCAGGCTGTTTGCCGTTGAGCAGCGCGAACATCTCACAGACTTCGAAGTCGAACTCCTGCCGGGGGTGTTCACCGGGCAGAAGTACGTTCCCGTTGCCCGCGTCGGGGCCTACCTGCCGGCGGGCCGGTTCCCCATTCTGGCCAGCGCCTTCATGACCGTTGGCGTTGCCAAGGCCGCCGGTGTCCAGAACGTGGTGGCCTG
Organism: Arthrobacter sp. ISL-65; assembly: GCF_018613795.1. Classification (GTDB taxonomy): domain Bacteria; phylum Actinomycetota; class Actinomycetes; order Actinomycetales; family Micrococcaceae; genus Arthrobacter. Next base: position 19,677 of record NZ_JAGGPN010000035.1, on the reverse strand, counting down.
CACTCCGCCCACTGGGCCCGACGGCGGCCACGCTGCCGTGCTGTACGCCGCATACCTGGCCGGGGTTGACCGGGCGTTCGCCCTCGGCGGGGTCCAGGCGATGGCCGCCATGGCCTTCGGCCTCCTCGGCGAACAGCCTGCGGACATTCTGGTTGGCGCAGGTAACGCTTACGTGACCGAGGCCAAGCGGCAGCTGTTCGGGCGCGTCGGGATCGACCTCCTCGCCGGTCCGTCCGAAGTGGCCGTGATCGCCGATGAAACGGCCGATCCGGAAATCGTGGCAGCGGACCTCCTCGGCCAGGCTGAACACGGCCCGCAGTCGCCGGCGTCCCTCGTGACAACCTCACACGAATTGGGCGAGGAGGTCATCCGGCACATCAACAAACAGCTGCGGACACTGGACACGCGCGACATCGCCGGTGCGGCCTGGCGGGACTACGGCACCGTCTATGTGGCGGAAGACCGGGAGACGGCGGTGCAGATCATGGACCTGCTGGCCCCGGAGCACCTGGAGATCCAGACCTCGGATGATTCCTACTACCACGCGAACCTCCAGAACTACGGCTCCATATTCCTGGGTCCCTGGTCCACCGTTGCCTACTCTGACAAGGGCACGTCAGGCACCAACCATGTCCTCCCCACAGGAGGCGTGGCCAAGTCCGCAGCGGGCCTCTCGGTGTCCCGGTTCCTCAAACCCCTGACCTTCCAGCGGATCGAAAAGGACGCAACCCCGCGCCTGGCCAACTATGTGGCCACGATTTCCGCATTTGAAGGCATGGAAGCCCACAAGGCCACCGCCACGCTGCGGCTCGACCGCTTCAACCGATAGCACCCATCACTACAGAAGGCACTCATGATGAACAGAAAAATGCTGCGCACGCGGTTCGCCGCCCTGGTGCCGATGGGCCTGGTTGTGGCCCTGGCCATGACGGGGTGCGGCTCAGGCGGAGGCGGGGGCGGCAACGCCGGCGGGGCCCAACAGAAGACGATCACCATCGCAACGTCCAACGACGCGCCCTTCTCTTTCACAGACCAGGCGTCCGGCGAACTTAAGGGCATCGACGGCGACATGATCAAGGCCATCGCGGACGCGAAGGGCTGGAAGATCAAGGTCTTCACCTCTGAATTCGCCACGCTGATCGCGGCGCTCAACGCCAAGAAGGCCGACGCCATCGTGGACGCCATGTACATCACCGACGACCGGAAGAAGCAGATCAACTTCACGGATCCCTGGTACACCGAGGGCGAGGCTATGGTGGTTCCGGCCGGTTCGACCCTAGCCTCCCGTGACGATGTCAAAGGCAAGGTGCTCGGTGCCCAGACCGGCACCGTGTTCAAAGAGCTGGTGGACAGCCTTGGCGGGAGCCAGGTGAAACTCTTCGACTCGCAGGCAGCCCTGCTCGCAGCGGTGGAAAACAAGCAGGTTGACGCCGTCTTCACGGACAGCGCAGTAATCGGTTACAGCCTCGTGCAGAAGCCCAACCCCAAGCTGAAGCTGGTCCAACCCTACAAGCCCTTCTACCCGGGCATCATTGGAGCGGGTGTGCGGAAAGACGACAAGCAACTGCTTGACGACCTGAATTCCGGCCTGGCTGACCTTAAGAAATCGCCCAAATACCTTGAGATCCTCAAGAAATACGGCCTTGGTGAAGCCAACATGGTCAAGTAGATCCAGATCTCCGCAGGGCCGGCAGTCATGTGCTTTACTGCCGCGGCGGCTCCGGCCCTGCCCGACTCTGACTTAGGAATTCCTTAATGGACTTCATCAACAACACGTTCGCCGTGTTTCCGGCGCTTCTGGTGGCCGTGCCCGTCGTCGTTCAACTTGCCCTCGGGGCCATGGCGCTGGCACTGGTCCTTGGCCTGCTGATCGCCTTGGCACGTATTTCCTCGATCAAAATCCTCCGCGGCATCGCCACGTTCTACCTTGAGGTGATCCGGGGAACGCCGCTGCTGGTGCAGCTGGTTTACATCTTCTTCGTGCTGCCCAGCATCGGCGTCGAAATCGAACCGGTACCGGCCGGCATCCTGGGGCTGGGGCTGAACTACGCCGCTTATCTCTCAGAAGTCTTCCGCTCCGCCATCCTGTCGGTGGAACACGGCCAGACCGAAGCCGCACTGTCCCTTGGCTACACCCCCTCGAAGACTCTGTGGAAAGTGGTGATCCCGCAGTCTTTTGTGGTCTCCATGGGACCGATCGGCAACTACTTCATTGCCATGATCAAGGACACCGCCCTGACATCGGTGATCGCCGTGACCGAGATCCTGAAGACCGCCAACATCCTGAACAGCCAGACTTTCCAGACTACGGCCATCTATACCGCCGCGGCGGTTCTATATCTGATTATCAGCCTCCCACTCTCGCGCGTCGTGGTAGTGCTTGAACGAAAGGCACGGTCCAGTGGCTGAGACCATCATCGAGGTCCGCGATGTCCATAAAACCTTCATCTCCGAAACGAAGAGGTCTCTGTGGAGCAGGCTGGCAGGCCGTCCCCACGTGGAAAAGAGGGTGGAAGTTCTCAAGGGCGTGGACCTGGAAGTCCACCGCGGCGAAACCATAGCCATCCTAGGCTCCAGCGGATCCGGCAAAAGCACCCTACTGCGCTGCATCAACAAACTTGAGACCATCGACGCCGGGCGTATCTACGTCAACGGACACCTGATCGGCTATGAGGAGCGCGGCGGCGAACTCATAGCCGAGAAGGCCTCCATTACCGCGCAGAAGCGCACCGACATCGGGTTCGTGTTCCAGCACTTCAATTTGTTCCTCAATAAAACAGCCCTGGGCAATGTAATGGCGCCGCTGCGGGACGTGAAGAAACTTTCTGCCACCGAGGCCCGCGACATTGCCGTGCCTAACCTGGAGATGGTGGGGCTGGGCGACAAGATGGAGAACTATCCCAGCAAGCTCTCCGGCGGGCAGAAACAGCGGGTTGCCATCGCCCGGGCCTTCGCTATGGAACCGAGCGTCATGCTCTTCGACGAGCCCACGTCCGCGTTGGACCCGGAACTGGTTGGCGAGGTTCTGGCGGTGATCAAGAAAATCGCCCAGCAGGGGACCACCATGGTCATCGTGACCCACGAGATGCAGTTCGCCCGGGACATCGCCGACAAGATCGTTGTGATGGACCAGGGGGTGATTGTGGAGGAGGGGCCGCCCAGCCGGATCTTCACCGTACCGCAGCATCCGAAGACCAGGGCGTTGCTAAGCCGGTCGGGCATCCTGCCCAGCTAGGGTTCTTGCTCCCGGAAAAATCAACAAGAGAGCATCCTCGTTGCGGCCGCTGATTGAAAAGCCATGTTCACCGTCGTCGTCACTGGCCACGTAGGCGCTGAAGTCCGCCAGCGACATGAAGCAGTAGAAATCGCAGTAGCGGTAGTCCTTTTTCTCTGCTTTCGTTGCCACTTTCGGATCCTTCGCTATCGTTGCTGGTTGGCTGTCTGCAGCCAATGGTGCGATGACCGGATCAAGGTCTGCGGCGGCTACCCGCAGCGAGGAAGCACGAATTGGGCACGATTAGCGTAGGAACAGTTGGGCAGCCTCGCTTGTCCCGCGGGTAGAAGCTGGTGCCCGAGACGTACCCGCTCGTGTCCATGGGACAGGCCGGCGTGACATTCTTCTTCCTGCTGTCAGGGTTCGTGCTCGCCTGGTCCATGAATCCCAGCACCTCAAAACGGCAGTTCTACTGGCGCCGCTTCGCCCGGATCTGGCCGCTGCACGCGCTCACGGCACTGGCCGCCGTCGTCCTGTCCCTCTCTGCCCAGGGGGACCAGTCCGTTCCCCGGCTCCTTGCCTCGCTTCTCCTCGTCCAGGGCAGGTTCGCCGACCCACACTGGGTCTACACGTTCCCCCGCGTTTAGGATCGCGGAGTTCGTTGTGGAGTGCGTGCCGTGCCTGGCCATCGCCATGCGGAACGGCTGGCGGCCTAGGTTCGGAGTGGGCATCGCTGCCGCGCCAACTGACTATGGTGGCCGCCGTCGTCGTTCATCCACGAGCGGCAGCCGCGCCCGATCTAAAGCGCAGAGCGCCTGCCCAGGGCCACGTCCTACTTGGCCGAATACACAGAGCTGTTGGCTGCCGTAAGCGTTCCGCTGGTTGCGTTAAGTGCACAGTTTGAGCCGGCACCCTGAGGCTGCAGGTCCGCAAAGGTCGCCAGGCCGGCGACGGCCGTCTGGACTGCTGTCCCCTTGATCTGGCAAGGAGCGACTGTCGCGATTGTTATGGATGCCGTGCTGTCGACGCGGTTGTCGAACTGGTCAACGACCTCGACTGAAACTGAGGGACTGAACGGGAAATTCTTGTCGACTGACGTGGCTGGCTGGCCAACAAACTTGAGTCGGAACGACGGCGATTCAGTCACGTTTGACGTTTGCGTCACGGAGGTGAGACCGGTGGCGCTGAAGGTCAACGTGGGGGATCCTGCCTTGGTGTCACCGTAGTAGAAGGATGTCACCGAGGAGCCCGCAGCTATGGTCGCCTGGGTCACGTTGGCACCTGCGGAGGTGATGGCGAAGATTGACGTCCCGGAGCTGGAAGACAGAAGCAGCGTGGTGGAACCCGACGTCGTCTGGTTCCCAAAGGCGTCCTGCCGCTGAACCGTGATGGGTCCGAGGGTGGCGGACGCGGACGCTGCTCCCGTCACCGGCGCGCTGATCACAGCGAGCTTCGTGGCTGCGCCGGCGGTGATGGTTGCCGCCTGGGAGGCGGAGGTCAGCCCCGTGCTGCTGGCAGTGAGGGTGGGTGTCCCGGCTTTGGTGTCCCCATAGCGGAAGGAAACAGCTGATGACCCGCTTGGGATGGTCACCGTGGTGACTGCCGGTCCGCCGGCCGTTGCGGAAAACGCACCGGTTCCGGCTGCGCTGGATGAGAGCCCGACGGCGAGATCACCGGCCGTAGCCAGGTTGCCATAGGCGTCCAGCCGCTGCACCGAGATTGGGCCGAGATTCGTCGACGCCGAGGCTACCCCCGAGGTAGGTGCCGTGGTGATTTGAAGAGTCTTCGCTGCCGCTGGCGTGATGTTGAAGGACCCGCTGCCAACGGACGTCAGGCCGGGTGAGGACGCCGTGAGCGTGTACCCCATTCCGGCTTTTTCGATGGACAGGTTCGAAAACGTGGCCACTCCGAGCAGATTGGTGGAAGCCGTCGCCGTTCCGGAGAGCGTACCCAACCCCGGATTGTTCCCGAGGGAAAGCGTCACTGGAACGTTCGCAACCGGAACGAGCCCCAGGGACTGCACCCTCACGGTTACCGCTGGGCTTATGGCCGCTCCGGCGGTTGCATTGCTCGGTCCCTGGCCGAACGCGAGCTGGTTGCTTGCCGGCACCACCACTGTGACGTTGCCGCTGGCCGCGCTGACGGCCGTCCAGGACCGGTAAACAGCCGTGACTACATAGGTATGAGTGCCGATGGGTACCGCGTTGTCCGTGCACGACGTAGCTGCCAGCAGGGCTGCCGGGCTGCTGCCGCACGCCGACGCCGTGGTGCTGCCCGTGACTCGGGTGACGTAGTAGCCCGTTGGCGTTATCGATCCGGCGGACGCCGTCCAGCCCACCGGCACGGCACCCAGGCTTGTGGAGGGAACTGTTACGCCGGTGGGTGCAGCCAAGGACGCGGTTATGGCGCTTCCGGCTCCCAGCCCGACGGACCTCCAGAAGGCAGATGCGCCAGGAGCGCCCACCAACGCCGCCATCAGAAGCGAAGCGACGACAGCTGCGAAACGAATTGCCGAACGCTTAAGCAGCACCAGCCCCGCCTGAGGCGCCCGAGGGGCCTTGGCGGAGCTGGTGCTGGTGGCTGGCATGTCTACCTTCTGAACACGAAGTGGGCGGAAAGTTGGTCTACCAGGGGAGTGTCAGAGCTGAGCTACTGACCAGGTACGTCAGCCCGTTTCGCCTTCAGCTCGCGGAAAATACCAGCGGTACCGTCACTCCCTTGCAGTTGTCCTGGTTGGTGGCAGAGTTGTTCATAGTGACCTTCACGGTGCCGTTAACACTCGCGCCCGCATTGATGGACCCCTTGGTGACAACGACCGGGCCGACTGTGAAATCAGCGGCCGTGCACGGGAGGGTTGTACCCACGGACCAATCTTCGTCGACCGTCACTTCGACATCGGCCAGGTACTGTACGCCTGTGCCCGGGTTGGTCACCGCGAAAGCTACGGTCTGCTGAGTGCCTCCCGGAGAAAGGGGTCCGCCCGTGGCTGCCTGACTCACAAAGGTAAACGGAACACTGTCGGCGGCAGTTTTTGCCTCGCCGACGCCGGTACCCGTTGCGCTCCAGTATGCGAAGGCGGCGCCGCCACTGATGGCCGCCAGTACTGCGGTGGTAACGATGATGCGCTTCTTGCGTCCTGCGATCTTTGCCATGGTCTCCCCTAAGTTTGTTGCGGCTCTGTCGCCCGCTTCCGCGGCGCCTGTCCGGTCTTTGATAGGTAGAGCATTTCGCTTGAAAATCAAGTGGCAACCAAGAGGCGCTCAAGGTTTCATCAAGAAACTACTTCCCCCAAGGAAGCGGGTCGAAGACCCCTGCGAGGGCTCAATGTTGCCGAAGGATTGACGCAGTTCCTCCGGCTCTGGTGAAATGCGGTGCTATCTTTCCGCCGGTAGACTGGTCCGTTCATTGCCGTCGTACATGGAGTAAAGGATGAATTTTTCGCGCACCCGGCTGGATTCACTGACAGGACTGCGGTTCATAGCCGCCATGCTGGTGGTCCTCTATCACGCGTCAGTTACGCTGGTGCCCGAGATATACCCGCTGGTGTCCATGGGGCAGACCGGTGTGACGTTCTTCTTCCTGCTGTCCGGGTTCGTGCTCGCCTGGTCCATGAAGCCGGGCACGTCCAAGCGGCAGTTCTACTGGCGCCGGTTCGCCCGGATCTGGCCCCTGCACGCGCTTACGGCGCTGGCCGCCGTCGTCCTGGTTTTCGTCACCCAAGGGGACCAGTCCGTTCCCCAGCTTTTGGCCTCGCTTCTCCTTGTGCAGGGCTGGCTCGGGGACCAGCAGTGGGTCTACGCCTACAACGGGGTGTCCTGGTCGCTGTCCTGCGAAGCATTCTTCTATGCGGTGTTCCCGTTCCTCGCCGTACGGCTTTCACGCCTTGAACCGGGGAAGCTCTTTCGCATCAGCGCCACGGTTTTCGTTGCCGCGGTTGCTCTCGTGTCCGTCCTGCTCGCGTTCGTCCCCGGCTTCGACTGGGGAGCCCTGTTCTACACGTTCCCGGCGTTCAGGGTCGCGGAGTTCGTTGTAGGTGTGTGCCTGGCCATCGCCATGAGGAAAGGCTGGAAGCCCAGGTTCGGCGTGGCCGTCGGTGCTGCCGCCGCCATCAGTTCCGTCCTGATTCTCGAAGTCGTCGACGGCATCGCGCCATGGCATACTGCCGGGCCGCTGGCGGGCGCGCTCTGCATTCCCGGCTTCGCCCTCCTGATTGCGGCCTTTGCGGACCGTGACCGCTGCGGGGGGCGCCCCACGTTCGCCAGCGCCCCTGCGATGGTGAAACTGGGCGAATGGTCGTTCGCCCTCTACCTGGTCCACGAGCTCGTACTGCGGACAGCCCTGGAACTCGGCCCGGCGAGCCTTGCCGAGCGCGTCATGTTCGCCGTCGTCGGAATTGCTGTGTCCATCCCGCTTGCCGGCGCCGCCTACACCTTCTTTGAGCGTCCCGTAGAGGCCAGGCTCAGGAACAGGGGCTCTGGCGGCGGCCCCGTCGCCGATACATCGGAGCCCGAGAAGGTCCTGGCGGCCAAGTAACACAAGGGCACAAGGGCTAGACTCGTCCTGAACGCGGCGGGGGCCGCGTCCCATGATTGCGTCCCGGCGGCAGCGCCTGAAGGACGCCGGACAGGATGGTCTCGATGTTTGTCATGCGCCGAACACGCTTCTCTGCCCTCATGACGTCTGCCGGCATCGCCGCCCTTGTGGCCACTGCCGTCATCGCGCCCCCCGCATTGGCCGCCGATGACCCAGTAACCCCGACGCCGGCCCACTCGTTTGCGTCCGTGCCGCGCCGGCCCTCGGTGGCCACGCCGCCCACGGACCAGTTCATCGTGAAATTCAAGGACCCTGCCCGGTCCGGTTCTGCACTACGTGCACAGTCCGTCAGCCGGGCCGCCGCCAAGCTTGGGGCCACCGCCAAGGAGGTCCGCGCCACGGCCAGCGGAGCCCGTGTGGTGCGCACCAGCAAGGAATTTGGCGACGGCGATGCCGACAAGTTGCTCGCCTCACTGCGGGCGGACCCCGCAGTCGCCTACGCTGAGCCGGACGTGAAGCTGCAGGCGAAAGCCGCTAATCCAAATGATCCGGCGTACAACGACCAGTGGAACCTCTCCTTGAATACCGGCGGCATCAGGGCCACCCGGGCCTGGGACGTCACCCAGGGCGCCGGGCAGGTGGTGGCCGTCGTCGACACCGGCATAACCAGCCACGTTGACCTGGACGCGAACGTGCTGGACGGCTACGACATGCTCACTGATCCAGCTAGATCCGGCGACAACGATGGCCGCGACGCCGACGCCGCCGACCCGGGTGACTGGTCAGCCGATAACCAGTGCAGCGTTGGAGTTCCGGGCGTGCCCTTCTCCTCGTGGCATGGCACCCACGTGGCCGGCATTATCGCTGCCGCCACCCGAAACGGAGTGGGCATGGCAGGTGCAGCACCCGGAGCCAAAATCCTCCCGGTGCGTGTGCTCGGGCCGTGCGGTGGTCCGGTGTCAGACATTGCCGACGCCATTCTTTGGGCGTCCGGAGCCCCTGTCGGCGACGCGCCGTTGAACCTCAATCCTGCCCGGGTGATCAATCTGAGCCTGGGCGGCCCCGGAGTGTGCCCGCAAACTTTCCAAGAGGCCATCGACACCGCCACGGCCAGGGGATCGGTGGTTGTGGCGGCGGCCGGCAACGAGATGACCCAGGCCTCCGACGCCAACCCTGCAAACTGCCGGAACGTCGTCAGCGTCGCTGCCAGCGGCCGAACGGGAGCTCTGGCGCCCTACTCAAACTTCGGGCCAGGCGTCGACATCACCGCCCCCGGCGGTGACATGAGGCCGACTTCCGCTACTGATCCAAGTAGCGGTGATCCCAATGGCATTCTGTCCACGGAAAACGACGGCGAGACAACGGCAACGGACACGCCAGGCACAAACTATTACTGGGCCGAAGGAACCTCTTTCGCTGCACCGCACGTGTCGGCTGCGGCAGCACTTCTCATGGCCCAGATGGGGCCGACGGCGACACCGGCCGCCGTCGTCACCCGCCTCCAGCGGACCGCACGGCCCATCACCGGCGGCTGCCCGCAGGGTTGCGGTGCCGGGCTCCTGGACGCCGCCGCCGCCGTGCTTCACTTCAGTACGGTGATTGCCGCCGGGGACTTCACCGGCGACGGCAGGGCCGACGTCCTGGCCCGCGAGAATTCCGGGTTCCTGTGGCTCTACCCCGGCAACGGCCGCGGCGGCTGGCTGGCGCGCCAGCAGGTGGGCTCCGGCTGGAATGTCTTCACCTCGATCATTGCCCCTGGCGATTTCAATGGCGACCGGCGGACTGACATTCTGGCCCGGGACGGGGCCGGCGAACTGTGGCTGTACCCGGGCAACGGCCGCGGCGGCTGGCTGCCCCGGGCCAAGGTGGGTTCCGGCTGGCAGTCCTTCACCGCGATCGTCGGTCCGGGGGACCTCAATGGGGACGGGAAAGCCGATGTCCTGGCCCGCGACAAGGCCGGTGAACTGTGGCTGTACCCGGGCAACGGCCGCGGCGGCTGGCTCGCCAAGACGAAGGCAGGCTCCGGCTGGAACGTCATGACCGCCGTCGTCGGCCCCGGCGACTTCAACGGTGACCGGAAAGCAGACGTCTTGGCCCGCGACGCGTCAGGCACCCTCTGGCTCTATCCCGGCAACGGCCGCGGCGGCTGGTTCCCCCGGACGAAGCCGGGCGCAGGCTGGAACGCCATGACCGCCATCGCCGGCCGGGGCGACTACAGCGGCGACGCCAAGACCGACATCCTGGCCGTGGACACCAACGGGACCCTCTGGCTTTACCGGGGCAGCGGGACCGGCGGGTTCCTGGGCCGGACCGTCGTGGGGGCCGGCTGGAACTAACCCTCGGACCGGACATTCTACCAGCACCTGCCGCATCTTGACGAACGCTCTATCAAGTCTTGCGCGTACGTATAGTTGTTGCCCCACCGGGCAGCGCGAACGTACAGCTGTGGCCCGGGATCCTGGGGCGAGGTGTATTACCTCCGGTTCCGTTCATGGCTCAACGCATTTGCCGCCTTGTTCTACCTAGTGACGGGCATATCGGCTGGTCAGCGGGCACCTGAGCGATCAAGTAGCGGGAGAGGCTAAAAAACGAGTACTCATAGAGGGCGCCTCCTAGTTGATTGTTGCCTTAGGGTAGGTAGATCCCGTAGTCCACTAGTCACAGGGGCACAATCGCGGTAAGGCCAGATTGGAGCCTCTGCGCGGACGAACAAGCAATACAATCCGCGCCCACTCTTCTTTACACGCCATGCTGCACGCGGTAGTGCGGCCAGACTCAGATCAAAAGCATGAATAATCCAAACCTACGGCGTGCGGATACGTTGCTTCGTTGTATTATGTCGGGCCACCCCGTCTCCAGATTATCCGCGCTAGATGTCGGAACCACGGGCACTCCAAGTTTCAGTTAGCCCGCCGTGCACGCTATTGTCCTCGCTCGCGGCCATTGCTCTTCAAAACGAGGACTGGGCGCGTGGCATGGAAGGTTTGGTTTCGCGGTGCCGATCTCACCACCGTTCCCGCGGAATCAATAAAGGAAGCGGTCTCCGCGCGCCTGCGGAGACCGCTTCGGTCTTTCGACAGCGGCCGGACTCCCATCACGCGCTGTAGGAATACGACTTCAGCTCCGCCGGGGTGACCGCCGCCGCCGTCGTGATGACCGAAACTGGAGGAGTTCGGCCGGTTCGTCTGAACAGCCAGTTAAACCTCGGCCGTGTGTAGCGCGGTCTGGGCGGCAACTGTAACGTTCACGTTGGGCCCACAGGACTGGTGGAAGAGGCAGATGCCGAATGCGGAAAATATTCGTGCTGGCTCCGGGGTTATTTTCGCTGGTCTTGCTGGCCTCCGCTTGCGTCGGTACGCCGCCGCCGCAGCCGCCGGACGAGAAAGTTGTTCCTGACGTGTACATGACGGCGTACACCTGGTTCGACAACACGCCCGCGGGTTCCCCGGACATCAGTCACCCCGTATTGCATCGCGCAGCCGGTGGAACCGGAACATACTCGGATCCCGTCACCATCGCCGTCGGGCACTCTTTGGAGACGGGGAAAGATGTCCTCGACGTTCCAGCCGGAACGCGGATATATGTTCCGAACGTTCGGCGATATTTCATAGTCGAAGACACATGCGGTGACGGACCCACACCGGAGGATGGGCCCTGCCACTCCGGGGCGGAGGACCACAGCGGGGCCTCAATCTGGATCGATTTGTGGATCGGTGGCGAGGGCGGAAGCAAGGCGTCTGCCCGGCGCTGCGCTAGGAAAGTAACAGGGGTGCGGACTGCTGTTTTCAACCCGCGTTCCGACTATGCGGTGGTCTCGGGAGGGGGAGTGATCCACGGCGGCAAGTGCGACACGGGCTATGGTGACGAACTGGTGACCGGGTAGCACCTGCCCGAAGACCGATCCGTGTGAGGACAGCCATAAGTTGGCGCTGGATTGGGCCGAACCCGGGGAGCGACGCGCCGAGGATTGGCCTCTTCTTGCCTGACAATGTAACGTTTGGGTCACCGGTTGGCGCACACGCCGTTTGGAGCATTCTGAATTGCGTTCCGTGTGGTAAGTCCCGAGGTGGCATTGCCTCGCTTTGCTTCAGACCGTGACCCACTTCGGGCAGGACTTGTTTCTCGTCGGACTGCCCGTTTCGCACCCCCGAAGAGGATTTAGCTCCCATGCGCAGGAAATATCTGCTGTCCGCTGCCATGCTCTCGGTTCTGCTCGCCACGTCGGCGTGTGGGGCTGCGACCATTGCCCCAAACTCATCACCACAACCTGCAGACCTGGCGCAGACCGGCGTCGAGGTTAGCTCCGGCAGCGGGCCCGAAGTCGGTACATCGCAGAGGGTCGCCGCCGAGAAGGCCAAGGCAAATAAGGTCATGGCCACGGCGGCCGCCAAGGCCAAGTCCGACGCTGCAGCTAGGACGGCTGTAGCCAAGGGGGCGGCAGCCCAGAATGCAGCGGCGGAAAAGGTAGCCGCGGAGAAGGTAGCCGCAGCTACGGCTGCCGCAGCCAAGAAGACAGCGGCGCGCGCCGCGGCAAAGACGCCCGTAACGGCACCGGCAGCCGCCCCGAAGCGTGTCGCGCCGGTTGTTCCCAAACCGGCGCCTGCACCCATCCAGCCGGCATCCTCCGAAAAGATTGTCAACACGGCCTACACCACGGCCTACACGTGGCACGACAACACTCCGGTAGGGTCGGCGTCAATCAGCCATCCGGTGCTGCGCAGGACCGCCGGTGGAACAGGCACATACGCTGACCCGATCACCATTGCGGTAGGGCACTCCCTGGCAACCGGCAAGGACGTTCTCGACTTCCCCGCCGGCACGCGGATCTACCTGCCGGATGTTCGCCGTTATTTCATCGTCGAGGACACATGCGGTGACGGCAACGATCCCGAGAATGGCCCCTGCCATCAGGGGACGAACGCTCAGGGTACGAACTCCACCCTCTGGATTGACATGTGGATCGGTGGCCAGAGCGTGGATGCCGACGGTGCAGACAACTGCGCCAGCCGCGTGACCGACATCCACACGGCGGTCTTCAACCCGGCGAGCAACTATGTGGTGGCACCCGGTGCAGGGGTAATCCACGACGGCAGGTGCGACGCCGGATACGGAAACTCGCTCCTTAGGAAGTAGCCGGCAGGACGGGCGGGACGGCGTGGCTCTCCGGTTCCATCCCCCAAGTTGGGTGGGATGACGCCTGCCATCCCAAGGAAATTCCAAGGAAAACCGGTCACGATGGAGCAGTGAGTTCTGAACATCGGGCCACCGGTGAGCACCATGATTGATTCCCATCCGGTGAAAGTGCTCGTGGCCTCCGACGGGTTGGTGGACGCACATCCGTTCGACTTCCACGCCCTCGGCCTTGCAGGAGTTATCGATCGACTCGCAGTCCGGATGCGGTCGGCTGGACTCAGGGTTGCGCTCGAGGTGGGGCATGCCGAGGCCGAGATCGACAGACGGAGTGCCATCCTGCTTTACAGGGCCACGGATGAGTTGTTCCGCAACATCATGGCTCATGCCCGGGCGCAAGAGGTGAAAATCCTCCTGCAGGTTGCACCCGGCGCCATTCAGCTCCGCATCCAGGATGACGGCATAGGCTTTCACTGCAAGCGACTGCTCTCCGAAGAAGCTGCGGAGGGCGGACTTCGGAAACTGCACCGCGTCATCGGCCGGGCAGGAGGCTACCTGGACGTGGAATCAAGCAGGGAAACGGGAACCTGTGTTACTGTCCAGCTGCCGCTTGACTGACCAATGCACCCAAACGTAGGCCTGGCTACGTGGCATATCCGTTTCCCAGGAGTTGTGCGAACATCCCTTTTTTCTGCTGGACTCCGCTGCACGTTGCTGAGGCAGCGGAGGGCAATTCCTTCCTGTCGGAAGGAGTGCAGGCCCTGTCGCGGTTGAGGGACCACATGGACATTCGCCCGACGCCGTGCTCCAAGGCAAAGCTGTTTAATCCTTCAGCGTCCTGCAGACTGAGTACCTGTCCGCTGACATCGTTGTCGCCCAACATGGGGGTGATTCCGATCTTTTTCCAAAGCAGGGCGGGTTCAAGGTGCCGGCCTGCCCGCGCGTAGAGGGCAGTCATTTGGCGGTGGGTTGCCTCGGCAGCGCTGATGGACACGTCCAGCATGCTTTGTCCGCTGTTGAGCGGCTCGAAGTTCATCGTCATGATATTGACGCCGGCAAGCTCCACTCCGGCGCCGAGCATGGTTGCAACCGTTGACTCTGCCTCGGAGGTTAGGCCGTCAGCGGAAACCGGGAGCGTGAGCCAGACGTTCAGGGGTTTGCCGGGCTGCCGGCCGTCCTGCAGCCGGGCAAAAGCGGTGGCGCGCCTTTTCGCGGCCTCGGCATTGTTCAGCGCCTCGCCTTCAACGTCAAGGTCGACGACGTCCAGCCCGTAGCGGTTGATGACGGCGGCGTAGGCCTTACTCAGGGCTTGGGCGTCGGTACATGCTCCGGACAATTCCTCCCCGAGTTGCCCTCCAAAGGAGACGGCGACGTCGTTGCCGTCCTTGCGGTGACGCTCTACCTGGCCGTCCAGGTCCAGCTTCTCGCTCGCTTGCTCCTGGCTGTAGAGGCCGCCCCAGGAGGGTTCGCAGGGGTGGGCGGGATCGGCGACGATAAAGGAAAGGACGGTGGTGACTTGGCCATGCTGGGGCCAATTGGCGAGCCGCCGGGCGGGATCGAGGGTGAGATCGAAGTAGGCTCCGAACCACCGTGGAGCGGTGTTCTCCTCGGGGGTCGCTTCGGTGCTGGGACTCGGCTGGTTCACATCCTGTTCCCTACCCCTGATGCCGGACAGTATGAGCGCAAGGACAATCATGGTAGCCGCGGTTGCCCCCACAGCGAGAAGTTTCAATCCGGTCGCTAGACGCAATATGCCTCCGTCCATGGACGTTGGGGCTATCTTAGTGGCTGGGCACCGTTCCCTGGGCCGCACTCGGGGATCGGGTCCGGCTCGGAGGCTCCGGTGAATGTACGGACTCTTTCGATAAACGCCTTCGCTTGGGGGTCCCTTGCCAGTTGGGCGTACACGGGGCCCACAGCAGCCCTGAAGGCCGCCACCTGCTGTTCCGTGGCGTTCACGATCGTTCCGCCGTTCTGGCAGTAGGCCGAGGCTTCGTCTGCGGTGTGCATGGCTCCTTTTGCGGTCTCCCGGGTCTGCGAGGCTGCTTCCTGCACGATTCGTCGCTCATTAGCGGTGAGGCGGCCGTAAGTTGCTGTATTGATGACGAGCGTGTTGATTTTTGGGTACAGCGGCAGGTTGCCGGTGGTTACTGACCCTTTGGGATAGGATCTTGCCCGGCTGAAGGAGGATTCCGCCGCCTGCACCGTGCCACTTGCCAACGCTTCGACGAACAGGTCTCCTGTCAGAGCCCGGGGACTGGCTCCCAATGAAGTCAGCGTTGCGTACGTGGTTGCGGACCGGGGGGCGCGCACCACCTTCCCTGCCAGGTCGGACGGCGTGAAAACCGGTCCGGCGAAGGAAAACAGCCTCCGCTGCGCGTCAGGAAAGAGCGCGAGCCCGGTGACTCCGATTTGCTTGAGGTCGTCCAACATACCACCGGCGGTATCCGGTGCGACCACTCGGCTGACGAGTTCGTCTGATGCGATCAGGAACGGAGCGGACAGCACATCGAAGGACGTTATGCCTTCGGACGCCCAAGTCCGGGTGGGAATAAGGGCCATGTCGAAGTCGCCGCCCTCGGTCGACTGCGCAACCGCCTGATCCCAGGCGTCTGCCTCGTCAGCGGCAGCCTTCAATACGGGCTCGATGCGGATGGCAGCGGAGGACAGCGTGGTGACGTGTCGAGCGAACTCCTGAATTTGGCTGGCGGCGCGGCTTTCCGGTCCTGCCGCCGTCGCCACGGTCAGGACTGTCGCCTCATCCTGGTCCTGCCGGTCACCCTGCACAGGTCGCGGCACCTGGCATCCGGACGACCCGAGAAGGACGACAATCGCCGCCGCTGCCGCGCCACGCCAAGGGGACATCTTCTGCCTCTTCCGACTAACGAGGCCGTCCGCTTCGCGCCGGGTCAAGCACGAGGATGGTCTCTATTTCGAAAGATACGCCTCAGCGTGGACCCCACCAAGAAAGGCGCCACAACTGACAGGAAACTCGCAGGCTAAGATTCGACGGCGGTCCGACGGCGAATGGCTCAGTCCTCGGTCCGGGGAACTTAGGGAAGCTGCGTAGGCAAGTACCAGGCACGTACAGGATTCGAGTAGTCACCACTCGTGCGCTCCCAGCCCCCGCATTCATAGGCTCGAATCACGCAGAAGCCGATAGAAGTCGGTACCTAGGCCGAGGCTGGGCGGCCCAACTGGAACTTAAAAACCGGAAGTCTCATACCGGAACTCCTTAGTTGGGTTGAGTACGCGCATGTCACAGCCGAGTTCAAAACCCCCTCATACCTCCGCGCCAGTTTTCTTCGATCCCAGCGGCAAACGGTGGCAACGAATCCTCCGCAGTGTGGCGGGAGCGCTTTTAATTATCGTTTTGTCCGTCGTCTGGATCCTGCCAGGTGCCACGGCTCCGGTGTGGAGAGGGCAACTGAACCAGGCCCCCGAGTACCCGCGTCAGCTCCTGGCCACTGGGGACCTGAATAAGATTCCGACTCTGGGCGACGACGCGGATTTCGTCTTCGACCGGATAGCGCTCGTCCAGCGCAGCGGTGCCAAGGTTCTGCTCAAAGATCCTTTTAGCGGCACTGTGTACCGGGAAGCAAACGCTGAAGAAAAGGAGCTGATCGGGAATTACCCTTACGTCATCGACAGCTACGGCCATCCTGCAGACCGCCAGCTGATGCTGACCTTCGACGACGGGCCCGACGCACGTTTCACCCCGGAACTCCTGGACCTGCTCTCGAAGGAAGGCGTGCCGGCAACGTTCTTCACGATCGGGAGCAACATCGTTAAGAATCCGGACGTCCTCAGACGGATAATCCGGGAGGGCCATATGGTTGGCAACCACACCATGTTCCACTCCGATTTCTGGGCGCACGACGACACGTATAACCGGGAAGCAATAATTGGAAACGACCGAGTCCTGCGCGCGACTGATAACTACGCCACCAGGCTCTTCCGCATCCCTACAGGGGACCCCGAAAACAACACGCTGGCCCTCCTCCAGGCCCAGCAACTGGGCTTCCTCCACATCAACATGGACCTGGACACGCGGGACTGGGACCACCCACCGGGAGAACCAGTGCCTGCGCCTCAACTCGACGGCAAAGGACACGTCGTCCTCCTGCACGACGGGGGCGGTGACCGCACCGCGACGATCAACATGGTCAAGACGCTGATATATCAGGCGAAGGCGCAGGGCTACACCTTTACCACCCTCCAGCCACTACTGCCGAGTGAATACGTGCCGCAGCGGATCACGCCCGGCGTGGACGATCACGTGACCCTGACCTTCTATGCGGGCTTCCTCGTGGCTCCCAATCTAGTGATCACATGGTTGTTCTGGTTCGGTATCGGGTCCCTGACCGTCCTGACGTTCCTTTACGTCGTGTTGGCACTGATCAGCAACCGCAGTCAAAAACGTCGCCACTGGGACGCTATCCCCGAGCAGGACTGGCCGTTCGTCAGCGTGGTGCTGCCCGTGTACAACGAGGAACGTTTAGTAGAAAAGACCCTCGCCGCCCTCCAGTTCAGCGACTACCCCCGCTTCGAGGTTGTTGCTGTCAACGACGGATCCACCGACAACACTCTCGCCGTGCTCAACGACTACGCCAGGACCTGGCCACAGCTGCGCGTCCTGGACCAGCCCAACCGGGGCAAATCAGAGGCCAGCAACAACGGCATTTTTCACTCCCGAGGCGAGGTCGTTGTCACGTTGGACGGCGACACCCTTTTCGAACGGCAGACCATCCGGATGTTCGCACGCCATTTCTGTGTTGGCAATGGCGACAAAATGCTGGGCGCCGTCGCCGGCCACGTCAAGGTCGGCAACAGGCGCAGCCTGATCACTGCCTGGCAAAGCCTGGAATACCTTTCCGGCATCTGCGTCACCCGCATGGCCGAGGGGCTCATGGGAGCGATCGCAATCGTTCCAGGCGCTTGTGCCGCCTGGAGAAGGGAAGCACTCATCCAGGCAGGCGGCTATTCTACCGACACGCTCGCCGAAGACGCCGACTTGACGCTGTCCCTGCAACAGCTCGGTTACAGAATTGTCCAGGAGAACAAGGCGGTCGCCTGGACGGAAGCCCCGATGACCCTGACGGGACTGGCCAAGCAGCGGCTTCGATGGACCTACGGCAACATCCAGACGATCTACAAACACCGCGGAATGATATTCAATCCCCGCTACGGGGCGCTGGGACTCCTCACCCTGCCCTACGCCGTTCTCTCAGTAATCATTCCTCTGGTGTTCATGCCCATGACGATCATTGTCGCAGCCATCAATCTTGCCCACGGTGAATGGCAAGCTATCGCCATCTTTGCGGTCATCGTCGCGGGGACCCACATGATCATCTCGACCGTGGCTGTAATTATGGTCCGGGAAGACCCCAGCCACCTGCTCATCGTCCCCATCTACCGGCTGATCTACGAACCGCTCCGTGCGTACGTGATTTTTGGAGCGACGCTTCAGGCCCTGCGAGGGCGAGTCGTCGGCTGGTACAGGCCAGAACGCACCGACAGTGTCCTGCTGTCCGTAGCCACCGAGCCAGGCGGAATGCCCGCCGCTGTTTCCCCCTTGTCGTTGTCAGGCCAGGAGCGATCTCCGAGCGCGGCATGACAGACGGAACTACTGCCAGTTTGTGCAATGTTTCATTGGGCTTCACGGCTGCTGCATTATTTGGTCCGTATATAGGGCGCCCACCCGTCCAGCACTTCAACGAGTGTGGACGCTGCCTCGTCAATTTGATCCACGGCTTTGGCGCAGGGGTCGCTAGTCGCGTCCTGACAGGAGGCTGCCGCGTTGGACTTGCTTAGTGGTGCGAGGGCATTGAGTGTGTCGGTGACCAGCACCGTGAGCTCTGGCGGCGGGGGCCCAAGCGCAACGATCGCGCTGGTGGCACTCCTAGCCCGATTGGCAGCATCCTGCGCGTTCTTGATGCACCCCATGGCCTGGATGTAGTCGTCAGGTGTGAGACCTTCTGCGGCTTTGTTGCATGAGCCGATGTTCGCTTCGTAGCCGCGCCAGGCTTTTTCGTTTTCACTAATGATGCCCGCCAACTGATCGGCCGAGGCTGCCAAACGCGGGGAGTGCGGAGGGGTTGGTTTCACCGTCTGTTGGTCCACGGGTTGGTGAGTCGGTTTTGCTTGCGGAGACGGGGATGTGCAGCCGGACAAGAGTAGGGCCGTGATGGCCAGGAGGGTTGCGTGCTGCTTCAACCCGGTTCCACCTCTCATGTCCTGATTCCCTCGGCACCCCGGCTACTGTCGACGCTCCGGGTATGGGCCGGCGGCCTGTGAAGGGAGCCGGCTGGCCATAATTGTGGAGAGCGCCGGGCGGCGACGTCTTCGACCCACCCTATGGTTAGGAACACAATGGCCAGGAGTAGCCAGACCGCGATGAACTGAGTCCATTCGCTGTCGAGAATCCACGGTATGGCTGTGGCGAGCGCGTCGACTTCGTAAAGCCGGTTGATAACGACCACCGTGATCACCAGCAGCAGGTTGTGCCATAGATAGATCGTGATGGCCCTGTTGTTGACGAGGGCGATTGGCTTGTCCAGAAACCGAATCCGTCGAGGCAGTGCCTGCCATGACGGCGAGATCCGGAGCAGCATCGCACAGAAGCCCAGGGACCACAGGGCCTGGGCAAGGGGGATGTTGTTGAGGTCCCATCCGTTGTCATCTAGATGGTCGGCCGCCCAGAATAGACCAAGCACCATGAGGACCAGGCCCGCCGGGAAGACCACTCGTCGGGGCATTTTGAGTAACAGGCCGTTGTTATGGGCGAAACCGAGGATCCA
>NZ_JAGGPN010000034.1 GCF_018613795.1 Arthrobacter sp. ISL-65 | reverse complement strand
GTATCTTCTCCTGCAGCCACGGCAGCCTCGTTTCATCGTTGAATGTTGGGCGCATGTTTTCGTAGTGTGAGAAAACATTCTTGCTACTCGAGATTATCGGGAGCATTGGACCCGGGTCAAACGCTGGCCTGCACTCTTGGTGGCGCTGAGCCGCCGTTGACCCCACGGGCGGATTGTGACCGCGAGGGCCGGCCTGCACCTTGACCCGATGGTGATCCAGGTCATACGCTTATTTCACCATTCAACAAGTTTATTTCGCAATGTGGAATAACAGCAATAATCAGCCGATCCGTGATCGGCCGATCGAGGGCTCACCACCGCGAAAATCCAGAACTGGAGAACCAGATGCAGACGACCCCTTCAGTCGGCGTCGAAACGGCAGGCCCGACACCGTCGTCGGGCCGGCCGGTCCATCCCGCCGCCGGCGCTGATGCCCTGTGCGAAGCGGCCAGCGCCGCAGCCGGCCGCGACATCAGCCCGGCCCTCTACAACGCCGACCTCGCACCGACCAAGCGGCAAGGGCGCCGCTGGACGGCGTACAGCATCTTCACCCTCTGGGCGAACGACGTGCACAGCCTCGGGAACTACGCGTTCGCCGTCGGACTCTTTTCCCTCGGCCTCGGCGGCTGGCAGATCCTCACGGCCCTTGCCATCGGGGCGGGCCTCCTCTTCGTGCTGCTCAGCTTCTCCGGTTTCATGGGGCAGAAAACGGGCGTTCCGTTTCCCGTCATGAGCCGCATCAGTTTCGGCATCCGCGGCGCCCAGCTCGCCAGCCTGTTGCGCGGCGCGGTGGCGGTGGCGTGGTTCGGGATCCAAACATTCCTTGCCTCGGTGGTGCTCCGGGTGATGCTGGTAGCAATGGTTCCGTCCCTCCACGACATGGACACCAACTCCATCCTCGGCCTATCTACGCTCGGCTGGATCTCCTTCGTGGGGTTGTGGATCGTGCAGCTCGTGATCGTCAGCTTCGGCATGGAGATGATCCGCAAATACGAGGCCTTCGCCGGTCCGGTCATCCTGGTGACGATGGTCCTGCTGGCTGTCTGGGTCTTCATCGAGGCGCGCGGCTCCGTCCAGTGGACCGGCATCCGGGGCCTCGAAGGAGGCGAAATGTGGCGGACCATTTTCGCCGGCGGCGCCCTCTGGGTGTCCATCTACGGAACGTTCGTCCTGAACTTCTGCGACTTCACCCGCTCCGCCGTGTCCAAGAAGTCCATCGTCCGCGGCAACTTCTGGGGCATCCCGATCAACATGCTCCTGTTCGGCGCAATTGTGGTGGTTCTGGCCGGCGGACAGTACAAGATCAACGGCACCATCATCGAAACGCCGTCACAGATCGTCGAAAGCATTCCCAACACCCTATTCCTGGTGCTGGCCTGCCTCGCGATCCTCATCCTGACCATTGCGGTCAACCTCATGGCGAACTTCGTGGCCCCCGTTTATGCCCTCACCAACCTCTTTCCCAAGCGTCTGAACTTCCGCCGGGCGGCCTGGGTGAGCGGCACCATCGGACTGGTCATCCTGCCGTGGAACCTCTACAACAACCCCCTCGTCATCGTGTACTTCCTTGGCGGACTCGGTGCCCTCCTTGGGCCGCTGTTCGGCGTGGTCATGGCCGACTACTGGCTGCTGCGCCGCGGAAAGGTCAACGTCCCCGAGCTGTACAGCGAGGACCCCACCGGAGCCTACTTCTACAAGCGGGGCGTCAATCCGAGCGCCATCATCGCGCTGGTGCCGGCGGCCGTCCTGGCCATCCTTGTCGCTTTCCTCCCTGTCTTTGAGGCGGCGGCACCGTTTGCCTGGTTCTTCGGTGCCGGCGTAGGCGCACTGTGCTACTACGTGATCGCCGACCGCAAGCAACGCTTTGAGGACGCCGACGGCGAGGCCATCGCCGTCGCCAGCACCCACTAAGCCATCCCGCATCCAGGAGGAACCATGCGAATACTCGTTGCGAACGTCAACACCACCCAGTCCATGACCGACTCCATCGCCGCGCAGGCACGCAGCATCGCTGCGCCCGGCACGGAGATCGTCGGGATCACGCCGCGCTTCGGGGCGGACTCCTGCGAGGGCAACTTTGAAAGCTACCTGGCCGCGATCGCCGTGATGGACCGGGTGGTCAACTATCCCGAACCCTTCGACGCCGTCATCCAGGCAGGCTACGGCGAGCACGGCAGGGAGGGACTGCAGGAGCTGCTGGACGTGCCCGTCGTCGACATCACCGAGGCGGCGGCCAGCACGGCCATGTTCCTGGGCCACAAATATTCCGTGGTCACCACACTGGACCGCGCCGTGCCGCTCATCGAGGACCGGCTTAAGCTCGCCGGCCTTGACGCCCGCTGCGCTTCCGTGCGGGCCAGCGGCATGGCCGTGCTGGAACTGGAGGAGGAGCCGGAGCGGGCGGTCGAGGCCATTATCAGCCAGGCGCTGCTCGCCGTCCGGGAGGACAAGGCCGAGGTGATCGTGCTCGGCTGCGGGGGCATGGCGGGGCTGGACGAACAGATCCGGCAGCGCGCCGGAGTGCCCGTCGTCGACGGCGTTGCGGCCGCCGTGACCATCGCGGAGTCGCTGGTCCGGATGCAGCTCTCCACGTCCAAGGTGCGGACATACGCCACGCCGCGGCCCAAGACCGTCATAGGCTGGCCGCTGGCGGCAAATGACGTTCCTGCCACCGCCTAAGATTCCAACTACTCAGGAGAAGCAGCATGACCGTTCCACCCACTCCGGGGCGGGTCGCCGTCGTCACCGGCGCCGGTTCCGGAATCGGCCGAGCGGTTGCCCGGCAAATGCTGGCGGAGGGTTACCGGGTGGCCCTGGCGGGCCGCCGTGAGCCGCAGCTCCTGGAAGCGGCGGACGGGCACCCGGAGGGGCTTGCGGTGCCGTGCGATGTCACGGTGCCCGACGACGTCGAGCGCCTTTTCGCCGCCGTCCTCCGGCGCTGGGGGCGGGTGGACGTCCTGTTCAACAACGCCGGCGTCTTTGGCCCGGCGGCGTCGGTGGACGAGATCAGCCTGGCGGACTGGGAGGCCACCGTGGCCGTGAACCTGACCGGCTCGGTGCTGTGTGCCGGGGCGGCCGTCCGGGCGATGAAGGCGCAGTCGCCGCAGGGCGGGCGGATCATCAACAACGGCTCGATCTCCGCGCACTCACCCCGGCCGCGGACCGTTGCCTACGCCGTCACCAAGCACGCCATGACGGGCTTGACCAAGAGCATTGAGCTGGACGGCAGGGAGTTCGGCATCACCTGCGGGCAGATCGACATCGGCAACACCGCCACGGAAATCATGGACACGATCGGGGTCGGCACGGGGGCGCTCCAGGCCGACGGAAGCCGCAGGGTGGAGCCGATGTTTCCGGTGGAGGACGCCGCGCGGGCCGTGCTGATGATGGCGGGGATGCCGGCGTCGGCCAGCGTGGGCTCCGTGGTCATCACGGCCGCCGGAATGCCCTTCATCGGCCGCGGCTAACGCTCCCTCCTTCCGAGCGACCTTCCTGCCCGAGGAAATCGGTAGCCGGCCCTTCGCGGTTCCGGAGGCAGCCGTCGCCGGTGTCCCCGCCAGCAGGCTCTTTGCCCGCGACATGCACCGCCCAAGCAGGGGCATCCGGGTGCCCCGGTCCTGCGGTCGCGACCTGCCCGCGCTCGTCCGCTCGCACACCGCACTTGATGCGGACGAGGGCGATCTCTTTGAGATCGACGGCCTGCGGCTGACCTCCGTGGCCCGGACGTGGGTGGACCTTGGCTCCGTCCTGCCTACGGACCTGGGGTGCGTGAGGTTCCGGACGTGCATCGAGTATGAGAAGTTCCATCACCTGACCCCCGCGCAACAGGCGCTCGACGCCTACCGGGACCAGCGCGTGACGGACGCGGGCTGGCGCCAGGTCAAAGTCAACAGCATCGACATGGGTCATGGGCGGGACTGGGTCGTTTCGCGGGTGCGGCAGGCGCTGCGCAAGCAGGGCTGGCAGCGGTAGGAGTTTTTGTACAGATAATGGCCGCTGGAGGGGCCTTAACCCCCAATAAGTGGACAAAACTCAATTGTGACCGGGCCACGAGTTCCGCATCGTGAAAATTGAATTTCCTCTTGCGGAATACTGTGACCGGGGTTACGTTGGAGACAGACCCCGATCCGGGGCAGTTCCCAATTGATAGGTGCAGATCAATGAAGATCCCAGATTCCTCGGCGCTGAAGGCGAGTTCGGCGCCGTCGAAGAAGAAGCCCCTGTATAGGTCGCTCTTCTTCCAAATTCTGATCGCCGTCGTGGCAGGTGTTCTCATAGGGCATTTCTGGCCGGACCTAGGCGCTCAACTGAGGCCGCTCGGTGACGGCTTCATCCAGCTCATCAAGATGATCATCGCGCCGCTGATCTTCCTCGTGATCGTCACGGGAATATCGGCCGTCGGCGACGTCAAGGCGGTCGGAAGGGTAGGAGTCAAGGCTCTTCTCTACTTCACAGCGGCCACACTTTTCGCCCTGGTCTTCGGCCTGATTGTCGGCAACGTCGTCCAGCCCGGAGCGGGCCTGAACATCGATCCGAGCACCCTTTCCCAGGAGGCCCTCGACGCCAAGACCGGCCACGCCGTGCCGAAGGACGCAGCAGCGTTCATCCTGGACGTCATCCCCACCAGCGTCATCGGCGCCTTCGCCAACAACAGCCTGCTGCAGGTCCTCTTCTTCTCCGTGTTCTTCGGCGCCGCCATCGTCGTCATCGGCCGCGAGCGGTGCCTGCCGGTGGTCAGCCTCATGGAGACGGTCCTGGAACTCGTTTTCAAGATCATGTCCTGGATCATGAAGGTGGCGCCGATCGGTGCCTTCGGGGCGATGGCCTTCATCATCGGCCAGTACGGGCTGGACACCCTCGGCACCTATGCCGTCCTGATTGCGGCCTGCTACGGCGCGGCCGTGGTGTTCATCGGGCTACTGTTCGTCGTGGCCTGGAGCTTCGCCCGGGTTCCGCTGTGGCAGTTCCTCAAGTACACCCGCGAGGAATTCCTGCTGGCCCTCGGCACCGCGTCCACGGAAGCCGTGATGCCGCGCATCATGACCAAGCTGACCAATGCCGGATGCTCCCGGGCCACCACCGGCCTGGTGGTGCCCACGGGATACTCGTTCAACCTGGACGGAGCCGCGATCTACCTGTCCATCTCCCTGCTGTTCCTCGCTCAAGCCTTCGGCCACCACCTGGACCTCGGCCAGCAGCTGGCCGCCCTCGGAGTGCTGCTGCTGACCTCAAAGGGCATGGCCGGCGTTCCCGGCTCGTCCTTCCTGGCACTGTCCGCCACGGCAGCCGCGCTCGGAATCTTCCCGGTGGCCGGCGTCGCCCTGCTCCTCGGCGCCGACCGGCTCATGGACTCCATGCGCGTGGTGGTCAACCTGCTGGGCAACTGCGTGGCAACCTTTGTGGTCTCCAAGTGGGAGGGCCAGTTCGACCGCAGCGTCATGGTCCGGGCATTCCGCGGCGAGATCACCAACCACGATTCCGCGGTCATGCTCGGCGTGGAGGAGGACTTCCAGGAGCAGGAACTCGAACGGATCAGCGGGGGCGGGCAGGCTTCGCCCAAGTTCCGCGGCGGCCCGAACCCCGGTGAGATGCCCGAGTTCCAGATGAGCCGGCCGTCGGCAGCCATCAACCACGAATAGTGCGCGGAGTTTTTGTGCAAATATCGTCCGCTGAAGGCCCTTGAAGTCGCGATATCTGTACAAAAACTCCAAAGGAATGACGGCAGGATCCCGTCCCGGCTGAGCAGTTCAGTCTGGGGCGGGGTCCTGTCTCGTTTTGAGTCAGAGCGGGAGCAGGGCCGACAGGTCCGCGCGCAGGCCGGAGGCGGCAACGCGTCCGGCGCCGACGGCGTCCGCCCAGCTCAGCCGTCCGGTCACCATCGCCAGCCAGGTGGCGGCGTCGCACTCGATGACGTTCGGGGGAGTGCCGCGCGTGTGCCGCGGACCCTCCACGCACTGGGTGACTCCGAACGGCGGCACCCGCACCTCCACCGAATTCCCGGGCGCGCGGGCGGTGACCTCCTCGAGGGAGTACCGGACCGCCGTCGCGATCACCGAACGGGGGACGGCCGGAGCGGCCAGAATCGCCCGAACCGCCGGAACCGCCGGAGCAGCGTCCGACAGCGCGACGGCGCCTGCCGCCCATTCGTTCAGGGCCGCTTTGCCGCTGGCCGGGTCAATTCTGCGGCGCGCAACTGCCACCGGTGCCTCCTTGAAAAGCTAAAAGTACGTTAGTCCAGCAGGGCCGAGACGGCATGGCCGAGGCGGATCTTCCCCACGGGACGGCCACCGCCGAGGACCGGCTCCACCACCTTCTCGAGCACGCTGGACACGCCCGGGATGTCGACGGCCCCACAGGCCGCCAGCAGCGTCAGGCCCACCAGCGAGGTGGCCCGCAGGTTGCCGTCCAGCATCTTGAGGGCCACGGAGACCCCCTGGGACGTGGCCATGACCAGGATGCCCTCGGCCCCGATTTTGGCGATGACGTCCAGCTCCTCCATCACGATCGTGTTGGCCTCGCCCCGGCCCTGGACCGCCCAGGGGTAGTCCAGCATGGAGGTGGCGATGGTGGCGGCGCGGGCGTTGGCGGATTTGTCGGAGGGGGCCTTGGCGAGCAGGGAGTACGCGCGGGCCAGGCCGGTCAGCGAGATGGCGGCCACCGGAGCGCCGCAGCCGTCGATGCCCAGGTGTGCGATCTGCTCGCCGGAGTACTCCTCGATCACGGTGCGGATGCGCTGCTGCAGCGGGTGGTTGGGCTCCAGGTAGCTGTGCGTGTCCCAGCCGTTTTCGGTGCAGGCCCACAGGAAAGCCGCGTGCTTCCCCGAGCAGTTGAAGGCCAGCCGGGACTTGCCCCGCTCAGACCGGGTCAGCCAGGTCCGCGCAGTCTCGTCCTGCGGCCACGCGGCGGGGCACTGCAGCTGGTCCTCCTTGACGCCCGCGGCCTTGAGCATGCCTTCGACGACGTCCATGTGGTCGAGCGACCCGGTGTGGCTGGCGCAGGCGAGGGCCACCTGGGCGCCGCGCAGTGGAACGCCGGACTGCATGGCCGCCAGCGCCTGCAGGGGCTTGAGCGTGGAGCGGGCCAGGATGGGGGTGGAGATGTCGCCCAGTTGGGTGACCACGTGGCCGTCTGCGGCGAGCACCACGGCCGCCCCGATATGGCGGGACTCCACGAATCCGCTTCGTTCAACCACGGCGAGTTCGACGGCGGAATCCACAGTGAACGTGGCGTGCGAAGTTAGGGCCATGGGCCCAGTCTATGGTGCGGCAGCGGCATTCCCCGGGAGCCGTCCGGGGCGGCCGGCCGGCGTTTGCAGCGCCAAGACGCCCAGTAACAGCACCGCCTACTCAACGGTGACCATGACCGACTGCCAGCCGGAGGCGCCGTCCGGCACGGGATCGGCGCGCTTCTCCGTCTGCACCTCGCCGGTCCCGTCCGTTGCCCGCACCTTGATGTAGTGCGAGCCGGGCTGAGCGTCCCAGGCGAAGGACCACTGCCGCCACGTATCCACGGAGGCCTCGTCCGAGAGAACGGCTGCGGCCCAGTCGCCGCCGTCGATCTGCACCTCCACCTTGGTGATGCCCCTGGTCTGCGCCCACGCGGTGCCCCCAATGGCCACCTTCCCGGCCGGCACCACGGCGAAGGATTTGGGCACCTCCACCCGGGCCATGGTCTTGATGGGGCCGCGCTCCGACCAGCCGCGCTGGGTCCAGTAGGCCTTGCTGTCGGCGAAGCGGGTCACCTCCAGGTCCACCACCCACTTCGTGGCGGACACGAACCCGTACAGTCCCGGCACCACCATGCGCACGGGATAGCCGTGTTCCAGCGGCAACGGCTCGCCGTTCATGCCGATGGCGAGCATGGCGTCGCGGCCGTCCTGCAGGACCTCCAGGGGCGTGGATGCGCTGAAGCCGTCGATGGAGGTGGAGAGCACCATGTCCGCGCCGGCGGTGGGCCTGGCCCGTTTGAGCACCTCGCGGATGGGGAGCCCCAGCCACTTGGCGTTGCCGGCGAGGTTGCCGCCCACCGGATTCGACACGCAGGTGAGGGTCACGTGGGACTCGATCAGGTCGGCGTCGAGCAGGTCCTGGAAGGTGAGCCGGACCTCCTCCTCCACCAGCCCATGCACGCGCAGTTCCCACTCCTCCGCCTTGATCTCCGGGACGCTGAGGGCGGTGTCAATCCGGTAGAAGTCCTTGCCGGGCGTCAGCCACGGCGTCACGCCCGGCGTAGCTGACTGCACGCCGGCGGGCACCGCGGCTGCGGGCCGGGCTGGCGCCGGCAGCCGGAGGGACTCCCGAGCCTGGGCTACATTGCTGCGCGCGGCGCTGAGCAGCCGGCCCCCGGTGGCTGCGACGCCCGCCGCGGCCGCCGTGAGGCCGGTGGCCGCGAAGAAGGCCCGCCGGGAGGTGGCCGGGCGCTCCGGCGCCTTGGCCGCCACATCGGCCGGAGCATCCGGAAAGGCCTGCAGCCGCCACAGCCGCGAGACCAGCAGCCGCAGCACGACCAGCCCGGCCACGGTTCCGAGGAGCGAGGGTACGGCGTCCAGCGGCCTGACGCCCGCGCGGGTCACCACGCTGGCCACAATCACCGCCCCCATGAACAGCACGCCGGCCGCGCCCAGCGCCCATCTCCGGTACGCCACCACACCCAGCACGCACGCCAGCACGAAAATTGTCAGGCCCATCCCGGCGAAAAGTGCGGCCTTGTCATTGGTGCCGAACGTCGCAATCGCGAAGTCCTTCAGCCCTGGCGGTGTGAAGTCGATGAACGTCGAACCCAGGGCATACAGGGGAGTGGCGCGGGCGGTAAAGAACGCCCCTGCCAGTTCCGCAACGGAAAGTACGACGGCGGCGGCAGCCACCCCTGCAAGGGCCGCCATCGCGGCTGGTCCCCTGAACCACCTCATGAGCTTCTTCATGACATTGGTTCGTAGCGGCAGGCCGCCCGGATTGTCCGCCGGTCACAAACTGAGGGCAAGTCACAGGCGAGGGCAGGTCACACTTGGGGACCCGGCCACAAGTGCGTCCCGGTCGCAGCTTAGGAGCCAGCACGGTGCACAAAGTACGCTTGGAGACTGTGAAGGTACTCGTCATTGGCCCCGGCGGCCGCGAACACGCCATTGTCCGCTCCCTCCTTGCTGACCCCAACGTTTCCGAAGTCCATGCGGCTCCGGGCAATGCCGGCATCAGTAAGCTCGTCCCCACGCACGCGATCAACGGGAACGATCCGGACGCGGTGGCGGCGCTCGCCACCCGGCTCGACGTCGACCTGGTGGTGGTTGGTCCCGAAGCCCCCCTTGCGGCCGGTGTGTCGGATGCCGTGCGCGATGCCGGCATCCCGGTGTTCGGGCCTAGCAAGGACGCCGCCCAGCTCGAGGCCTCCAAGGCTTTCGCGAAGCAGATCATGGCCGAAGCCGGCGTTCCCACGGCGATGGCGCTGGTGGCTGCCAACGCAGACGAGGCAGCCGCGGCGCTCGACACCTTCGGCGCACCCTACGTCGTCAAGGACGACGGCCTGGCCGCAGGCAAGGGCGTGGTGGTCACCAACGACCGGGACGATGCCCTGGCGCACGCCCAGAGCTGCTTCGACGCCGGCGGAACCGTGGTCATCGAGGAGTTCCTGGACGGCCCGGAGGTCTCCGTGTTCGTCTTGTGCGACGGCCGCAACACCGTGGCACTGTCCCCGGCGCAGGACTTCAAGCGCATCTACGACAACGATGAAGGCCCCAACACCGGCGGCATGGGTGCCTACACCCCGCTCGACTGGGCTCCTGAAGGCCTGGTCCAGGAGGTCATCGACCGCATCGCCCAGCCCACCGTGGACGAGATGGCCCGCCGCGGCACCCCGTTCGTCGGCGTGCTGTTCGTTGGCCTGGCGCTGACCAGGCGCGGCACGCGCGTCATCGAATTCAATGTCCGCTTCGGCGACCCCGAAACCCAGGCTGTGCTCGCGCGGCTCAAGACGCCCCTCGGTTCCCTGCTCCTCTCAGCCGCCAAGGGCGAACTGGACCAGGCAGAAGAGCTGCGCTGGTCCAAGGAAACAGCAGTCGCCGTCGTCGTCGCCTCTGAAAACTACCCCGACACCCCCCGGACGGGGGACCGCATCCGCGGCCTCAAGAAGGTTGACGAGCTGGAGGGTGTCCATGTGATCCACGCCGGAACCACGCTCGACGGCGAGGGCAAGGTGGTCTCCGCCGGCGGCCGCGTGCTGGCCGTGGTGGCGCTCGGATCCGACCTCGTGGAGGCCCGGGAAAGGGCGTACGACGGCGTGGAGCTGGTTCAGCTGGAAGGCGCCCAGTTCCGCACGGACATCGGAGGCAAGGCCGCACGCGGTGAAATCAAGGTGTCGTCCGCCGTCACCGCCCCGTCGGCTGCCCAGGCCGGCTCCGCTTCGGAAGAGAAGGCGTGACATTGGCTGAACACGAAAGCACCCGCGGCCTGGACACCCCCCACGCCGAGCTGCCCGGCTGGAACCATGTCTACTCGGGCAAGGTCCGCGACCTGTACGTCCCGGCCAGCGACTCCATCAACGAGCAGTTCGGGCAGGAATGCGTGCTGGTGGTGGCCAGCGACCGCATCAGCGCCTATGACCACGTGCTCAGCAGTGAAATCCCGGACAAGGGACGGGTCCTGACCCAGCTGAGCCTCTGGTGGTTCGACCAGTTGGATGTGGAACACCACGTCCTGGCGTCCACGGTGGAGGACGGCGTGCCGGCAGCGGTCGAGGGCCGCGCCATGATCTGCAAGAAGCTGGAAATGTTCCCGGTGGAATGCATCGCCCGCGGCTACCTCACCGGCTCCGGCCTCGTGGAGTACCGGCAGTCAGGCACCGTCTGCGAGATCCCGCTGCCGGAAGGCCTGGTGGACGGCTCCCGCCTGGAGCACGCCATCTTCACCCCGTCAGCCAAGGCCGAGGTCGGGGAGCACGACGAAAACATCACCTACGACGCCGTCGTGTCCATCGTGGGCGACGACATCGCCGCGCGCTTGAGCGAACTGACGCTGAGCATCTACACCAAGGCCGAGGGGATCGCCCGTGAACGGGGCATCATCCTGGCCGACACCAAGGTGGAGTTCGGCTACGACGTCGTGAACGGGGCCATCACCCTGGGCGACGAGGTCCTGACGCCGGACTCGTCCCGTTTCTGGGACGCCGCCACGTACGAGCCCGGCAAAGCGCAGCCCTCCTACGACAAGCAGTTTGTCCGGGACTGGCTGACGTCCGCCGAATCCGGCTGGGACAAGGCCTCCGACACGCCGCCGCCGGCCCTGCCCGCGGACATCGTGGACCGTACCCGGGCCCGTTACATCGAGGCCTACGAGAAGCTGACCGGCCGCACGTTCAGCTAGGCGATCCAGGCTTCTAAAAAACAGGAGGCGCCCTCGGGCACGGTCCCGGCGGTGCCTCCTGTTTTGCGTTGTGCCTGCTAGCTGGCTTCGGCCGCTGCCGCACGGCGCTGGGCGAGCCGGATCTCCAGCACGGCATCGAGGGCCTGCTGGACCCGGTCCTGCGCGCCGGCGGCACTGAATTCCTTCTGCGCCTCCTGCAGATGCACCAGCGCCTCATCCCCTTCGCCCGCGGCCTTCAGCGATTTGCCGAGAAGCAGCGAAACCTCGCCGGCCGTGTGCTTGGCCAGGTCCGTGCGTTCGGCGTGGATGTCGCGGAGCTTCTGGACTGCAGCCACAATGTCGCCGGTGAGGTAAAGCCAGCGGGCGCGGATGAAGGCGACTTCCAGTTGGTCCGTCTTGTTCCCGCCGACGATGGACAGCGCGAGTTCGGCGCGTTCAATGGCGGACAGGGTCTCCGGCTCAACGATTCCGGAGGAGAGGCGGACGGCGGCCGACGCCTTGTTGAAGCGGGCCCACAGCTCAATGTCGTTGGCGGGCGAGAGCAGCTTCGCCGCCCGCTCGTGGTGCTTGATGCCCTCCGGGTAGTCGTGCCGCATGAACGCGACATTGCCGATCACCCATGCCACCTCGCCCGCGAGCTGGGACATCGAATGCTCGTCCATCTGCTCGTTCATGTCCTGGCAGTACTTCCACGCCTCGTCGAGCCGGCCGCTCTCGGCCAGCGCCCCGATCAGCGCGCGGAGCGCCCCGATGATCAGTGTTGAGCCTTTGGGCAGCTGCCCGCACAGCTCCACGGCCTTCTCGGCGTGTTCGACGGCGGTGCCCAGCTGGCCCTGCCCGTGGCACAGGGCGGCGAGCATCTGGCGCGCCCGGACACCCAGACCGGCCGATTCCGTGGCCATGGGGTGCTCGGAGAGGTGCTCCATGATCTTCTGGCATTCCTTGAGCTGGCCCTGCTTCATGAGGCATTCGGCCTGCATGTAGGTCATGTTCCACCAGGCGCTGGTGTTCTTGCCGTCGAGTGCGATCCGGGCGGCGTTGGCGGCGTGTTCGGCCGCGAGGCCGTAGTCGCGCAGGTCCCAGGCCTGCCGGGCATAGAGGCCGGCCAGCACGTATTCGGCGTCGCTTACCGAGATGGGCTGGCTCCACGCTTCGAGCGCCTTGGGCGCGAGCTCCAGCCTGCGGGCGAGCTCTTCGATGACGTCGGCTGTGGGTTCCCGCCGGCCTGTCTCCAGCAGGGAAATGTAGCTGGGGGAGTACAGATCCCTGCCCAGTTCGGCCTGGGTCAGTCCGCGCTCCAGCCGCTCAGCGCGGAGCTTCTCCCCGAATCCGTTGCCCACTGAGTTCCTCCTATTCCGGACAGCCTTTGTACAGAATGCTTGACACCCTCTGTGGACAACATTTTACAATGTATGTCAACAAGGACTGTGCTGACTTGGTAGCAAATCCGACTCGTATTGAGGAACTCTCACATGTTAAAGAAGATAGCAGCCGCCGCCATTTTGGCAGGGGCCCTTGCATTTTCTGCTGCGGCTCCCGCCGTTCTGTCTGCAGGCTCGATGGCGGACAACGCGGGCACC
Source organism: Arthrobacter sp. ISL-65 (assembly GCF_018613795.1). Taxonomy (GTDB): domain Bacteria; phylum Actinomycetota; class Actinomycetes; order Actinomycetales; family Micrococcaceae; genus Arthrobacter. The sequence continues at coordinate 162,347 of NZ_JAGGPN010000034.1, read as the reverse complement.
TCGGTTGCCATTGGCAACTGGCCGGATCCGATGCGCGTCAAGGACGTGAACAAGACCACTATCGGCAACTGGCCTGATCCTATGGTGTCAGAGACCACCATCGGCAACTGGCCCGATCCCATGTAAATAGCTTCCATGAGGAAAACGGTCCCGGAACATGCGCACATCATGTTCCGGGGCCGTTTTTCTTCCCAAAACCAGCAGCCGGAACTGAGGAGTGGGGACCATGACACGGAGAGTAGCCGACGGCCTGCAGCGGGCCTTTTTCCTCTGGACCATCGCCGGCACGTCACTGATTGTGGCAGCCGCTGCCGGAGCCGCTGTGGTTGAGGTGTTCAAGGGAACGGCCGACGCCGGGACTTTCGTCTGGGGGCTGATCGGCATTGCGGCGCTGCTGGAGTCATTGGTGCTTTTCGCCGTCGGCCTGCGTCTGCGCCACCGCTACCTGAACCAGGTCCAAAGCTACGACAGCCGGGGAGCCTACCTGACGGACGACGGGTCCCGCCGGCCGAGGATCCCCCTGCTGGGTGACGGGCAGGCGACCCAGAACATTAACCACCAGAGCCTCGGCGGAAACTGAGCCACCATGGACCCAACGAGGTAGCAGTTGTGGGCCTTGCCAGCGCTGAGAACCCCCTCTGCTGCTACCTAGGGGGGGCGGGACCTACGCGGTCATTGAAGAAACAGAAAGAGGGCCTCCCTAGGGAGACCCTCTTTCCTTTTGGTCGGGATGACAGGATTTGAACCTGCGACCTCTTCGTCCCGAACGAAGCGCGCTACCAAGCTGCGCTACATCCCGATCCGCTGCTGTGAAAGCAACTGAACAAGAATATCCGATACTGGGCCAACATGTGAAATCGGGGTCCGGAAGAGCCGCTGTGGCTCAGACCAGCGAGTCCTTCCAGGCGCTGTGCAGGCGGGCGAAGCGGCCCTTGCCGAGGATCAGTTCGTCCGGGGTTCCGTCCTCCACCACCTGTCCGTCATGGACCACGAGCACCCTGTCCGCGGTCTCCACGGTCGACAGCCGGTGCGCGATGATCAGCGCCGTGCGCGCGGTTCCGCGGGACGTTCCGCCGGCGGCCGGCGTGCCCGGAGTTGCGCGGCCGGTGCCGTCCATTCCGCGCAGAAGCCCGGCCAGGCCGCTCTGCACGAGCCGTTCGGAGGGAATGTCCAGCGAGGACGTGGCCTCGTCCAGGATCAGGACCGCCGGCCGGGCAAGGAACGCGCGCGCAAAGCTGATCAGCTGGCGCTGGCCCGCGGAGACCCGGCCGCCGCGCTTGTTGACGTCGGTGTCGTATCCCTCGGGGAGCTCCATGATGAACTCGTGCGCACCCACGGCCTTTGCGGCGGCCTCGATCTCCTCACGCGGTGCCTCCGGCCGGCCCAGGGCGATGTTGTCCGCCACCGAGCCGCTGAACAGGAAGGCCTCTTGCGTCACCATCACGATGTTCCGCCGCAGGTCCGCGGTGGCCAGCTGCCGGACGTCCACGCCGTCGAGCGTCACAGAACCCGCGGACACGTCATAGAAGCGGGCAATCAGCTTGGCGAGCGTGGACTTGCCCGCCCCGGTCTGGCCCACCAGCGCCACGGTCTGGCCCGCCGGAATGGTGAGGTTCAGCGCGGGGATGATGAGCGGCCCGGTGCCGTAGCGGAACTCAACGTTACGGAATTCGACGGCGCCGCGGGCGTCGCGGAGTTCCACCGCGTTCCGCGGCGGGCGCACCGTGGGCACCTCCTCGAGCAGGCCCGAGACCTTCTCCAGCGCGGCCTGCGCGCTTTGGAAGGAGTTGTAGAACATGGCCATCTGGTCCACGGGCTGGAAGAAGCGCTTGGTGGAGAGCATCAGGGCCAGCAGCACGCCCACGGCCAGGTCACCGGTCAGCACCCGGAAGCCGCCGAACAGCAGCACGGCGGCCACGCAGACGTTGCCGATCAGCACCAGGCCGGGCTGGAAGACGCCGTTCAGGTTGATGGAGCGGACGGTCGCCCGCCGGTAGTCCTCGGCGAGTTCGCCGTAGCGGCCGGCGTTTTCGCGTTCCTTGCGGAAGGCCTTGACCGCGCGGATGCCGGTCATGGTCTCAATGAAGTGCACGATAAGCCGGGCCGAGACCACCCGGGACTGGCGGAACGCTTTCTGCGAGTGCTTCTGGTACCAGCGGGCCAGGAAAAACATGGGGACGGCCGCGGCCAGCACTACCAGTCCGCTGCGCCAGTCGAGGGCAAAGACGGTGACGGCGGTGAACAGCATGAACAGCAGGCCGGAGGCGAGCGAGCTGACCCCCGAGTCCAGGAGTTCACGTAGGGCCTCCAGGTCCGAGGTCTGCCGCGCGATGATCCGCCCCGAGGTGTACTTCTCGTGGAACTCGAGGCTGAGCCGCTGGGTGTGGCGGAACACCCACAGCCGCAGGTCCAGCAGCATGGCCTGGCTGAGCCTCGCCGTCGACGTTACGTACAGGGCGGTGAGTCCGGCTGCCGCCAGTGCCGTGATGAGGTAGGCGACGCCGGCCAGCACCAGCGGGAGGCTGTTGCCCGCGCGGAGGGCGGGCAACGCATGGTCGATGCCGAAGGCGATCAGCGCCGGGCCGGCCACCCGGGCCGCCTGTGCCAGGACCACCATGGCGATCGTGAGCCAGAAACGCAACCGCACCGGCCGGATCAGCGACCCCAACAAGGCGAGCGACCGGCGCCGTACTGCCTTGCTGTCGCTCTTGCTCAGGTTGGCGTTGTCCTCATTGGCGGTACCGAAGGCTGTGTTGCTCACCGGCTGACCTCCTCGGCGTCGTCGAGGGCCGACAGCTCGGAGTCCAGGTCACGGGGCTCCGTCGCCAGGCTCGCGATCACGTGACGGTAATGGCTGTTGCCGGCCAGCAGTTCGGTGTGGGTTCCGACGGCGGAGATGCGGCCGTCCTCCAGCAGCGCCACCCTGTCGGCCAGGGCCACGGTGGACGGGCGGTGGGCGACGATGAGCGTCGTGGTGACTGCCAGCACCTCCCGCAGGCGGTTTTCCACGAGCTCCTCGGTGTTCACGTCCAGGGCGGAGAGGGGATCGTCCAGGACCAGCACGGCGGGCGCGGCTGCGATGGCCCGCGCCAGGGCGAGGCGCTGGCGCTGGCCGCCGGACAGGCTGAGGCCTTCCTCGCCGATGAGGGTGTCCAGCCCCTCAGGCAGCGAGTAGGCGAAGTGTGCCTGGGCGGTGTCCAGTGCCTCCGCCAGGATCTTTTCGCGGGTGTCGGTGTCTTCGGACCGGACGCCGAGCAGCACATTGTCACGCACCGAGCTGGAGAACAGGGTGGTGTCCTCGAAGGCAACAGCCACCAGGGTGCGGAGTTCCTCGACGCTGAAGTCCCGCAGGTCCACGCCGTCGAGCTCAATGGAACCCGCCGTGACGTCATAGAGCCGGGGCACCAGCTGCAGCAGCGCGCTTTTTCCACTGCCGGTGATGCCCACCAGCGCCATGGTCTCGCCCGGACGGATATCCAGCCGGATGTCCTTCAGGACCGGTTTGTCCGGGGCGTCGTCGAACGCGAACGCCACGTTGTTGAAGCTCAGCGCGCCTCTAACGTCGGTCAGGCGGCGGGGCTCGGCCGCGCCGGTGATCGTGTTTTGGGAATCCATGACCTCGAAGTGCCGGTCCAGCGCAGTTTTCGCCGTCAAGGCCATGGCCAGCAGCATGCCCGAGAACTCGACGGGCGCGGCGATGACGGCTGCGGTGGCGAAGAAGGCCACGAGGGAGCCGATGCTGAGCTGGCCACTGGCTGCGAGCATGATTCCAGTTACCAGGCCCGCGCCCAGCGCCAGCTCGGGCAGGAGCGTCACCACCATGCTGAAGACGGCCTGGTGCCGGGCCTTGGCAATCTCGGTCTGGCGCAGTTCCTCGGCCTGGCCGTTGAAGGTTTCCAGCGCTTCGCGGCTGCGGCCGAAGGCCTTCAGGACGCGGATGCCGTGGACAGATTCTTCAACCGTGGTGGCGAGGTCACCGGCCTGGTCCTGGCTGCGGCGGGTGACCTTGCTGAAGCGGGTCCGGAACCGGAACCCGTAGACCATCACGGGTCCCGCGGCGGCCACGAAGATCAGGGCCAGCTGCCAGCTCATGGTGAACATGACGACGACGCCGATCACCACCGTCAGGGTGGTCACCACCAGCATGATGGCCCCGAATGCCATCCAGCGCCGGATGAAGTTGAGGTCCGTCATGGCGCGGGAGAGCAGTTGGCCAGAGCCCCAACGATCATGGAAGGAGACGGGGAGGTCCTGCAGGTGGCCGTAGAGCGAGACCCTCATCCGGGTCTCCACGGTGGTGGCCGGGTTGATCACGAACGTGCGGCGCAGGCCAACCAGCACCGCTTCCGCGACGCCCAAGGCCAGGATGAGGCCGGCCGAGCCCCACACGGCTTCTGCGGTGGCCCCGGGCCGGAGGGAATCGTTGATGAGCACGCGCAGCACTTGCGGGATGGCAAGGGCAACCACGCTGGCCAGGAGCGCCGACAGCAGGCCCATAAACAGGCGCGGCAGGACCGGCTTCACGTGCGGATAGAGACGGCTGACGGATCGAAAAAATGAACTCTGCTTGGCCATGCCCGCTTCTTGAACTCAACTGTGTGAAATCAGCTGCGTGAAATCAACTGTGTGTAGTCTCCCGTAGCAACTACCCTATGCCATGGGCTGCACCCTTAACAGGCGGTCAGTCACCGGAGGAGCAGCGGCTCTCCCGGACGAATGATGGCGCAGGCAATCAGGCGCGGGGGGTGAGCGTCAGCAGGACGGCCTCGGGCTTGCAGGCGATACGGACTGGCGCAAAGCGCGAGGTGCCGATCCCGCCCGAGACGTTGACCGGCGTCGTACGCCCGTTGCTGCTCCAGTCGTTGAGGCCCTTGGCCCGCCAGGTGGGGATGTCGCAGTTCGCGACGACGGCGCCGTAGCCCGGGATGCACAACTGGCCGCCGTGCGTGTGGCCGGCCAGGAGCAGGTCCGCGCCGTCCTCCGTGAAGTGGTCCAGGACCCGCTGGTAGGGGGCATGGATGACGGCCACCCGCAGGTGGTCCTTGGCGTTCTGGCCCCTGGTGCCGCGCGGCCAGCCGGCATACCGTTCGCGGTTGAGGTGCGGATCATCCACACCCGAGAAGTCGAACCGCATGCCGTTAAGGACGATGGACTGGTGGCGGTTGGTCAGGTCGATCCAGCCGCCCATGCCGAAGCCGGCCCGCAGGCGCGGCCAGTCGAGTTCCTCCCGGTCCGGCGCGGCCTTCGAGGGGCCCATGAGGTAGGCGGCGGGGTTCTTCAGCTTGGGCGCATAGTAGTCATTGGAGCCCGGAACAAACACGCCCGGGAACTCCATGAGCGGTGCCAGCGCGTTGAGCAGCGGGTCCACGGCCTTGGGGTGGCTGAGGTTGTCACCCGTGTTCACCACAAGGTCGGGCCTGAGCGCCGCCAGCGACTGCAACCACTCTGCCTTGGCCTTCTGGCCGGGCACGAAATGGATGTCGCTCAGATGCAGGATCCGGAACGGGGCCCTTCCCGCAGGAAGGACCGGGACGGTCTCCTCGCGGAGGAGAAACTGGTTCTTTTCCCACAATCCGTAGGCCGTGGCGGCGAGGGCGGCAGCGGTCCCGGCGCCAGCGGTGACGGCAAAGCCGCGCCCGATGCTCCGGACGCGGCTAGCCACCTGTGAAAGGTCAGTCACGGTCAGCCGTTGCCCTTGTTGCTGTTGCCGTTTCCTTTGTCATTACTGCTGTTGTCACTGTTGCCCCCGGTGTTTCCACCGCTGTTGCCGGTGTCGGTGTTTCCGCCGGTGTTTCCGCCCGGGAACGGGTTCTCGGGGGCGGGTGGCTGGTACTGCGGCGTGCCGTAAAGCAGGTTCGACGGCGGTTCCGGGAAGGGGTCCGTGCCGTAGCCCGGCGCGATTTGCGACATGAAGTTGGAGAACATCGGGCCGGCGATCATGTAGCCGTCGATGCCCGTGTAGAACCTGCCGTTGACCGTCACGTTCTGGCCGGCCCGGCCCTGGGAGCCGAGCGCGTCACCGAACCAGGCAGCCGTCGCGAGGCCCATGGTGTGGCCGACAACCCAGGTGGAGCCGTTGTTGTTCGACGTTCCAGTCTTGGCCGCGATGGGGAAGTTGGTCCGGGTGGAGATCCGCGGCTCGATCAGCGAGCCGGAGCCTTCATTGAGGACCTGCTGCAGGGCATAGTTCACGCCGCGCGCCACCTCGGGCTTGAGGGCGTCCCGGCAGGCGGGAGACTGCGCCGGCAGCTGCGCGCCGGTCTGGTCGGTCACCGACGTGATGGCGATCGGCGCGCAGTACTTGCCGTCATTCGCGAACGTGGCAAAGGCGGTGGCCATGGTCAGCGGCGCGGTCTGCGTGGAGCCCAGCAGGTTGCCAAGGGTGGTCATGGTGATGCTCGGGTTCGCATCGACCACCGCGTTGGTTTCCTTATCCCTTGTCGGGAGGCCGCCGTGCAGCCCGACAGCGTCCACAACCTTCTGGATGCCGCACAGGTCAACCTGCGACGCCGAGGCGAACGTGGCCGTGTTGATGGAGTTCTTCAGGCCATCCAGCACGCTCATGGGACGGTAATAGCCCTCTTCGGCGTTCTGCAGGTCATCGGTGCCGTTCGTGCTGTCATACCAGCCCACCGTGGGGGTGGGGCAGGTGTTCTGCCACGGGAAATCCTGCTGGTACCGGCGCTGGGAGGCGTTGACGATGGTGTTCATCGGCTTGCCTTCGTTCAGCCACTCGGCAAACGTGAACGGTTTCATGGTGGAGCCGGGCTGCGCGCCGCCCAGGCCGTTCAGGTCATTGCCTTGGTCATCGTACTGGTCCACGCTGAAGTTGATCTGGGAATCGAACTTGCCCTTGCCGGCAAACCAAGAGGTGTTCTGGGCCATGTTCGTGATCTTGCCCGTGCCCGGTTCAACGGAAACCAGTGCGGCGCCCCACTTGTCCGGGTTCGAGCCGGCAGCGGTGTTCACCTGGTCCTGTGCGGTCTTCTGCGCCTTCGGGTCAAGGGTGGTCTTGATGGTCAGGCCGCCACGGAACACCTTCTTCTCGCGTTCGGTGGCGTCCGCGCCGTAGGCCGGGTTGTTCAGCAGGAGGTGCAGGACGTAGTCGCAGAAGTACGGGGCGGTGGGCGAGTAGGCGCAGCCCTGCCGTGCCGGGGTCACCTTCGGCGTGACAGGGGCGGCAACGGCGGCGGTGTACTGGGCCTTGGTGATCTTGCCGTGCGTGAGCATTGCACTCAGCACCAGGTCCCTGCGTTTCTTGGCGTTATCCGGATTGCTGATCGGGTCAAAGGCCGAAGGGCTGTTTACGAGGCCGGCAAGCAGCGCGGCCTGGGGGAGCGTGAGGTTCTTCGCGGTGGTGCTGAAGAAGAACTTGGAGGCGGCCTCAATACCGTACGCGTCGCGATTGAAGAAGACGATGTTCAGGTAGCCCTCAAGGATCTGCTCCTTGGTGAATTTCTTCTCCAGGGCGATTGCGAGCTTCATTTCGCGGAGCTTGTCGCCGACGCCCTTGTTAACGCCGTTGAGCTTGATGGCGTCGGAGTTGCCTTCGGCTTCAAGGTTGGCGTTGAGGACGTTGTTGACGTACTGCTGAGTGATGGTGGAGGCACCCTGTTTGTTGCCCCGCGCCGTGCTGACCAAGGCGCGGAGGATGCCTGTGGTGTCCACACCGCCGTGCTCGTAGAACCGGCTGTCCTCAATGGCGATCACCGCGTCCTTCATGTACGGGGAGATCTGGTCCAGCGGAACGCGGGTGCGGTTTTCCGCGTACAGGTTGGCGATCACGCTCCCGTCGGCGGCCAGGATCTTGGTGGACTGGCTGGGCGGGTCCACCTGGAGTTCAGCGGGCAGGGTGTCAAAGAATTCGATCGAGCCGCTGGCTGTGCTGCCCGAGACGGCGGCTGCGGGAACCAGCAGGCCGGCCACGAGGACGCCACAAATAGCGCTCACGCCAAGGAAGCCAAAAATCTTTCCGAGGGTGGTGGCCGTGTCGAATATGGGGTTCTTACGAGTCGCCATGTTCTCCAGTTTACCGGCAACGATTAGGCTTTATTTCATGACCAAATGGGAGTACGCCACGATTCCGCTCATCATCCACGCCACGAAGCAGATTCTGGACCAGTGGGGAGACGACGGCTGGGAGCTTGTCCAGGTAGTCCCCGGACCCGACGGCAACGGCCTTGTCGCCTACCTCAAGAGGGAGAAGCAGTAGCATGACCACCCCCCAGGAAACCGCTTCCAGCGCTGATCTGACGCCGTCGTCCGCCGTCGAACAGCGTCTCTCCGAGCTTGGACTGACCCTCCCGGAAGTTGCCGCCCCCGTCGCCGCCTACGTACCGGCGGTCGTCTCCGGCAACCACGTCTACACCTCCGGACAGCTGCCGTTTATTAACGGCAAACTCGAAGCTACTGGCAAAGTGTCCGCCGGCACCGAGGGCACCTCGGACGAACCGACTGTGTCTCCGGAAGACGCGAAGGCATACGCCGCCGTCTGCGCCGTGAACGCCCTGGCCGCCGTGAAGAGCGTCATCGGCGACCTCGACCGCATCACGCGCATCGTCAAGGTTGTGGGCTTCGTCTCCTCCGACCCGTCCTTCACCGGCCAGCCCGGCGTCATCAACGGCGCCTCCGAGCTCCTGGGCCGGGTCTTCGGTGACGCGGGCCAGCACGCCCGTTCTGCCGTCGGCGTTTCAGTCCTGCCGCTCGACTCTCCCGTGGAAGTCGAACTGATCGCCGAATTCAGTTAGGGAGCAGTAGGTTCCTTTGCCCCAGCTAGCACGCCGGCTCTTTGTTCTTCCTCCCGATCTTGAAGGGGCGGCACAAAGCTGGCTCGAACACGGCGAACGGACTCCGCGCAAACCCCGTTTCGCGTCCTCCGTTGTACTCCTCCGGGATTCGCCCACCGGCCTGGAAACCTGGCTCGGTTACCGTCCCGGCTCGTCCCCGCTGGGCGTCCTGGCCTTTCCGGGTGGCTCCTTGGACGCCTCAGACGACGACGCCGTCGGCTGGCTGGGGCCCTCGCCCCAGCACTGGGCCGAGCAAATGGGAACGGACGACGTCGGCCTGGCCCGCCGCCACGTGGTGGGTGCAGTCCGTGAGCTGTTCGAGGAGACCGGCGTGCTGCTGGCGGGCCCGGACCTGTCCTCCACCGTGGAGGCCACGTCCACGGTGGAGTGGATGAAGGCCCGCGAAGCGGTTGCGTCGCAGGAAAAGTCGTTCACAGAGGAGCTGGCCAAGCGGGGCCTGTCCCTGCGCACCGACCTGCTTAAGCCGCTCGTGAACTGGCTGAGCCCGGACTTCGCGCACCGGCGCTTCAACACCCGGTATTTTGCCGCCACCGTCCCCATGAACCAGCAGCCGTCCATCCTGGAGAGCAAAGGCGTCTGGGGCCGGTGGGTGTGCGCTACCAAGGCGATCGCCGAGCGCGACACGACCGCGCTGGGTGACGAGGTGGGCCAGGAGAACACCGTCGGCCTCACCCTCGGCCAGCTCATGGTTCCCGGCTCCGAGATCATGCTGGAGAAGATGGCCAAGGCCAACGGCTGCATCGCCTACCTCAGCTACAAGCGCACCCCGCACGTGTACCAGCCCCGGCTCGTCGACGAAAACGGGACACTCATGCTCGAAGTCGAAGCAGCAAAGACCGTAGCAGGGGAGCCCCAGCGCGAGCGCTAAGCTTTCCGGACCCCGATGCGCCGCGATGCGCTCCTTGCCGAAGGCCCGCAGCCCGGCTCGCGATTAAGGAACCAACGCTTCCTCAGATCCTGTCGCCTTTTCCCTGACGCTTCCTCAGTTCTTGTCGGGTTTCTCCTGACGCTTCCTCAGTTCTTGTCGAGATCGAGGGTTTGGAGAGCGCTTTCGACAAACTCAACCAGCGGACTTCCAGTTGCCTTCGACGAGGCGACGCCGAAGGGCCGTTATCAGCCGGTGGTGAGTCAAAAGCAAAAGGCCGCCCCCACGTGGAGGCGGCCTTTGGGCATTGTGACCTAGCGCGAGCGCTGGCGGAGGCGCTGCATGTCCAAGATCACGACGGCGCGGGCCTCAAGGCGCAGCCAGCCGCGCTGGACGAACTCAGCCAGGGCCTTGTTGACGGTTTCGCGGGACGCGCCAACGAGCTGGGCCAGCTCTTCCTGGGTGAGCTCGTGTGCCACGAGAACACCGTCCGTGGCGGGACGGCCGAAGCGGTCGGCGAGGTCCAGGAGGGCCTTGGCCACGCGGCCGGGCACGTCGGAGAAGACCAGGTCGGAGAGGGAGTCGTTGGTGCGGCGGAGGCGGCGGGCCAGCGCCTGCAGCAGCTGGGCCGAGACCTCGGGGCGGGTCCGCAGCAGGGAGTTCAGGCTCTCGTTCTTGAGGCCGGCCAGGCGGGTTTCCGAGACGGCAGTGGCCGTGGCGGTACGCGGGCTCGGGTCGAACAGGGCCATTTCGCCGAAGAGCTCGCCCGGGCCGAGGATGGCCAGCAGGGATTCGCGGCCGTCGGGGGAGGTGCGGCCGAGCTTCACCTTGCCGGAGACAATGAAGTAGAGCTGGTCACCCTGGTCGCCCTCACGGAAAACGGATGCGCCGCGGGACAGGTCGACCTCGGTCAGTTCGTCCGTCAGCAGGCGGAACGCGTCGTCGTCCAGCGTGGCGAAAAGGGGTGCGCGTCGCAATACCTCGATGTCCATGAATTCTCCTGAGTAAAAGTGTCGTCTGGGGCGCTTGTGCCATTGTTTCAGAATTTTCAACGTTCTGTGACGTACTTGGCAGCTGAAACGCCCTAAAAGACGCCGCGAGACCAGCGCCGGCTCCGCGCATCCACGGCAAACTGTCAGACTTCGCCAGTAGAATCGGGGCTTAGCTGCTTGTGAGGAGACCCGGTGTTTGGCCTGACCGTTCTGGACCTTGCGTTGATTCTCACGCTTTTGTCCTATCTGATCTACGGCCTGCGCAACGGCTTCCTGGTGACCGTCGGCGGCCTGGCCGGCTTCGCGGCGGGCGCCGTGGCCGCGTTCCTCTCCGTTCCGCTGGTCAGTGACTTCGTTGAGGACAGTGGGTGGCGCCTGACCGCGATCATTGGCACCGCCGTCCTTCTGGTGGTCCTAGGCAATGCGCTCGGAACCATGATCGGGCGCAGTATCCGCAGCACCGTCCGCATGCGGCCGCTCCGGGCTGTGGACAGACTCATTGGCGGGGCCTTGAATCTGGTCGTGTCCGCGCTGGTCATGTCCATGCTGGCTTTCAGTATCAGCGCACTTGGTGTGCCCTTCGTTTCGCAGCAGCTGGCCGAGTCCAAGGTGATCCGTTTCATAGATGGACTGACGCCCAACCCGGTCAAATCCGCCATGGCGCAGCTGCGCTCGGCGGTCATGGGCGACGGCATCCCCACGCTCATTGAGGGCATCGGCCAGGACCAGCAGCAGGTTCCGGTTCCGAACGCCAACACGGACACACCAGCCTTGAACAGGGCCGCCGGTTCGGTCCTGAAGATCGCGGGGACCGCATTCCAGTGCGGGCAGAACCAGACCGGAACAGGCTTCGTGGTGTCATCCGGGCGCGTGGTGACCAACGCGCACGTCGTTGCGGGGGTATCGCAGCCCGTGGTGGAGGTCCCCGGCGGCGGTGCCATGCCCGGCAGCGTGGTGTACTTCGACAGCAAGCGCGACCTCGCAGTCCTCGCCGTGGACGGACTGCCCACCGCGGCGCTGCCGCTGAGCTCGGACCTGCCCGCGGGAACCGCCGCCGCGTTTGCGGGCTACCCGCACGGCGGCCCCTACCAGTCCAAGCCGGCCACTGTGCAGGGCATTTCCACAGTGCTGGTGCCGGACATCTATGGCAACAACCCTGTTCCGGACGAGGTGTACAAGCTTGCCGGTGACGTCCAGCCCGGCAACTCCGGCGGGCCGCTGCTCACCACCAACGGAGAGGTGGCAGGCGTCATCTTCGCGAAGACAACATCCAACGCAGCCCTGGGCTTCGCGATTCCGATGATCGACCTCCGGCCCGTGGCCGCAGAGGCGCCGAGCCTGTCCAGCCCCGTGTCGTCGGGACAGTGCATCCAGCAGTAGCGGCATCCAGCAGTAGCGGCAACCGGCAATGGGCATCCAGCGAAAGGATCAGCCGATTACAGCCAGTCCAGGCTCTGGCCGTGCGGGCCGGTGATGGCCACCGGCTGGCCGTTGTGCAGCAGCAGGAAGTTGCCGCGGAGCCGGCCGGAATCCATCTCCGGGACAACCGCCGAGCCGTCCTTTTGGATGATCACGGTCTCGCCCTCGTTGGACAGCCAGTGGCAACCCCGGTCCCGCGCCAGGCTCTGCATGATGGCCCGGAACCTTGCGCGCCCGTCAGCGCTGACATAACCCATGACGGCACTGTGGAACACCACTAGCGCGGCCTCGGGAGGGGCCTGGCCCGCCAGCGACAGCAACTGTTCGTTGAGGTCACCGGCTACAAGTAGAGGTGGATCTTGGCGCGCAACGGCAATGGCCCGGCGCAGACGCTCACGGCGGAATTCCTGCTCCGGCCAGATCAGCGCCTCAAGCCAGGCGACGTCGTCGGGATTCCGTACGTCCAAGGGATTGAGGTCGATCCCGGCCCGCCACACCACAGAAGGCAAGCTGTCCGGCAGGGGAACCGGGCCTGCTGTCCGGCACCGCAGGACGGGAGGCTCTGCCTGATGGCCGGAACGGGCTGGCGGTAGACCGGACCCGGCCGACGGTCCGCCGGACCCGGCCTGCAGTTCGCCGAACGCGCCGGGATCCAGCCGCGTGACTGTCGCGCCGTCGTCGAACTCGTAGCTGTAGCGGTCCGGGAACAGGGCGAGGCCGGCGGAGGCGCCCACCTCGATCAGCGCGAGCGGCCGGCCCTCGGCGGCCGCGATGGCCGCGAGCGACGGAAGCAGGGTGGCGCAGCGGCCCACCTCGTTTGTCTGGGTGGCGCGGGACATGACGGTGCGCGAGACCTCGGCCCAGTGCTCGTCCAGGAACGTACGGAACTCCGGGTACGGGGAGATCTTGGCGCCGAGGAAACGGGACGCGGCCAGCATCAGCAGGGGCTGGCGCTTGTTGTACGGCCAGCGGTCGATCCGGGCGATCAGCCCGGGATCGTCGGCGATGTGCAGCGACCAGTCGGCGTAGCAGGGCGAGGAACCGGGGGCATCAACCGTGCCGAAGTGCCGGTACCACTCTGCGGTGCCGAGGGCCGCCGCCGGCATGGTCAGGCCCTGCCGGCATTCAGGTCGGCGAGGTACTCCACGGCGAACCGGTAGCCCATGATCCCGGCACCGGCGATCACGGCCTTGCTGATGTCCGAGAGGTAGGAGTGGTGGCGGAACGCCTCGCGGGCATGAACGTTGGTGATGTGGACCTCCACCGCGGGCACCTGCACCGCCGAGATGGCGTCCCGGATCGCGACCGAGGTGTGGGTGTAGGCCCCTGCGTTCAGCACGATGCCGATTGCCTTGCCCCGGGCGGCGTGGATGGCGTCCACCAGCGCGCCTTCATGGTTGGACTGGAAGCACTCGACGTCGAGCCCGTGGGCGGCGGCGGCGTCCTTGGCGAGCTGCTCGACGTCGGCCAGCGTGGCCGTGCCGTACTTCTCGGGTTCGCGGGTGCCGAGGAGGTTCAGGTTGGGGCCGTTGAGGACGAGGATGGTGCCGCGGCCGGCTTCGGTGGCGGAGGGGGCTTCAGTCATGCCTGCAAATCTATCGCGTCGGGATGCCGGGCTTCGAGGGCGAGGCTTTCGTTACGGAAAACGCGGCGTCCCGCACCGCCGGCTGTAGGGCCGGCGGTGCGGGAGGCGATGGTGCGGGATGGAGAACGACGGCGGGCGGCAGCACCCGCGGGCCGCGCAGCTCAGAGCCGCCCGGGTCAGAGGGCGCTCAGAGGGCCGTGACCTTCACCACCAGCGCGTGCTCCGGGTTGAGGCTGGGCATCGGGACTCCCACCTCGGCCAGGAAGCGGCCGCTGGCCTCCGCGCCGGAAGCCAGCCATGCCGGCGGCTGGACCTGGGTGAAGGTGTGGCCGTAATCGGCGTCCCCCGGGGCCGGGAAAATGGCCTCCACCCGGTAGCGGCAATCCGCCTCGAGCCCGGGTAGGGCGACCCGTCCCAGCTGCTCGGCGAACGAGGTGCGCGTGCTCACCAGGGCGAACAGTGCCGCCGTCGTGCCGGCAGCAACGGAACCGGAAACGGAACCGGAACCAGCAGCGGAACCGGCCACCACACCGTGGAGCATGAGCGACTCGTCAGGGACGTCGGCCCGGACCATCCGGCCGCTGTGGATCAGCCCGCGGTGCTCCTTGTACAGCTCGATGAAGCGCTTGAGCTCCTCGCGCTGCTCGCCCTGCACCTCGCGCACGTCCCATTCCATCCCGAAGTGGCCGAACAGCGCCGTGATGGCACGGAAGGACAGGTCGTGGGTGCGGGCGGTGGTGTGGGACGTGGTGGGGCCGACGTGCCCGCCCACCAGTTCGGGCGGAACCACGACGCCGGTCCAACGCTGGATGGTCTGCCGCTCCAGGGCGTCGTTGCAGTCTGAACCCCAGATGCGGTCCGTGCGGTCGAGGATGCCGAGGTCCACGCGCGCCCCGCCCGAGGAGCAGCTTTCAATCTCGACGCCGGGATGGGACTTCCGGAGCTCATCGAACAGGCGGTAGGCGGCGAGGGTCTGCTCGTGGACGGAGGAGCGCCCGGCGTGCCCGTGTTCGGTGAGGTCCCGGTTCTGGTCCCACTTCAGGTAGCTGACGTTGTTTTCGCGCAGCAGGGCGTCGATCCGGTCAAAGATGTACTGCCACGCCTCCGGGTTCACCAGGTCGATGATGTGCTGGTTCCGCCAGGCCAGTGGCAGGCGTCCGCCGTCCTTGTGCGAGGCGGTGGCGGGTCCCACGATCCAGTCCGGGTGCGCCCGTGCCACGTCCGAGTTGAGGTTGATCATCTCGGGCTCCACCCACAGGCCGAACTCCATGCCCCTGGACGTGACTGCCTCGATGAGCGGCGTCAGCCCGTCCGGCCAGAGTGTCTCGTCCACGAACCAGTCGCCCAGGCCGGCGGTGTCGTCGCGGCGGCCGCGGAACCAGCCGTCGTCGAGGACGAAGCGCTCCACACCGAGGTCTGCGGCCGAGTCCGCGAGTTCGATCAGGGTGTCCAGATTGTGGTCGAAGTAGACTGCCTCCCACGTGTTGAGCACCACGGGGCGCGGCTTTCCGCCGCCCGCGGCCGGGAGTACGTGGTGCGGGCGCGATCGGAACCAGCTGTAGAACGCCTCGCTGATGCCGTCCAGGCCGCGGTCGGAGTAGGCAGCGAAGAGCTTGGGGGTGGCGTAGCTTCCGCCGGGCTGGAGGATGACCTCGGCCGCGCCCAGCAGTTCGGAGCCGCCGATCATGGTGCGCCCGTCGGCGAGGGTGTCCGCGAACTGTTCGTGGTTGCCGCTCCAGGCCAGGTGCGTGGCCCAGACCCGGCCGTGGCGGTTGCCGAAGCCGGCGGTGCCGGCCGCGAACAGCAGCGAGGAGTCGTGCCCGGTGCGGCCGTGCCGGCCGGTGCGCACCCAGGTGCCCTGCTGGATGGGGCGGCGCTGCGGGTGCCGTTCCCGGCACCAGCGCCCGGTGAGGTCGAGAAGTTCGACGGCGTCCGGAGCCACCGGGAGGACGGCGGCCAGTTCATCGAGCTGGAAAGGCGTGGTTCCGCTGTTCGTGACGGTGTGCTGCAGTTCCAGCAGGCCGCCGTCATGCAGGGTGAGCGTGGATTCAACGGTGATGCCGGCGTCGGCATCCTGCTGGACGACGGCGGCGGAGCGGCCGTTGACTGTAGCGCCCACGGCGCGCAGGCGAACGGAGAAGTCGAGTCCGGAGACGCCGTCGGCAATCCGGTGCCCGCGCAGGCCCGGCCGCCCGCGCCAGCTTGAGGACGCCTGGGGGAGCAGTCCCGCCGGGACGGTGGCGTCGACGGCGGAGTTGGGGATGGCCTCCGTGAGCATGGACAGGTCAGGGAGTTCGCTGCCAAGGTCGGCACCCCAGTGGACGACCTCGGCCTCCCCGCTGTCGAAGCTGATCACCAGGCTGGTGCCGGCGGAACGGAGGTGCAGGGGATCCATAGGTAAGTCTCTTTCGTGATGAGCTAGGTGTAAGGGGTGCCGCGGGGCCGGGCGCGCTGCGTGCGCTGTTCCGGCCCCGCAGGTGTGGTGCTGTGTGGATGCCTGGACTTTGATTTTCGCCCAGTTGCGGCCCTACTTGAAGAGGGCGTTGACCTGGTTGTTGGCCTCGGTCAGCGAACTGGCGGGCTGCTTGCCGGATACGACGGCGTCCATGGCAGGTTCCATGATGCCCTTGACCTTGGCGGTGTTGTCAGTGATGGGGTACAGGAAGGTGGTTTTGTTCTTCACGTGTTCGGTAAAGGCTGTGACGTCAACGCCCTTGGCCTTGAACGCTGCAGCAGCCTTGTCAGAGGAGGCCTTGAGTGCCGGGAAGACTACAGCCTTGGACGCAACGACGTCCTGGCACGGTGCCGAGGCGAGGTACTCCACCCACTTGATGGATGCATCCTTCTTCTTGGTTCCGGCCCAGATCGAGTCGGCCAGGCCGTTGAACATCGATGCGCGCTTGCCCTCCGGGCCCGTCGGGGTCGGGGCGATGCCCACCTCGATGCCCTTGTAGCCCGTGTACTGGCCGACCATCCATGAGCCGTGGGCGTTGATGGCCGACTTGCCGGCAGCGAAGGTGTCGGCCATGGCCGCTCCTACCGTGGACTCGAGCTTGGGCATGTAGCCCTTCTTGACCAGTCCGGCGAACCAGTCGATGGAGGACTGGAACTTGGGGTCGTCGTAGTTGTAGTGCGTGCCCCACGGATTCTTGTCGGTATGGGACCAGCCGGTGGTGCTGGCGAAGTAGCTCCACTCCGTTTGGCCTGAGGAGTCGCCGCCGCCGTTGAGTCCGAGGCCGTAGACGGCCACGTTGTTCTTGTCGAAGCCGGCCTCGTCCCCGCGCTTGCCGCTCTTGTCCACGGTCAGGTGGGCGATGACTTTCTCGTACGTTCCGCCGTCCTGCGGGTTCCAGGTCAGGTTCTTCATCTGGTCCTCGGAGATGCCGGCTTTTGCGAGCATCGACTTGTTGTAGAAGAGCCCGATGGTGTCCCAGTCCTTCGGCAGGCCGTAGCGCTTACCGTCCTGGCCCACCCACAGGTCCGCCAGGCCCTCGTTGTAGGCGGCCAGGTCCACATTGTCCTTCTTGACTGCGTCGTCAATGGGCAGCAGCTGCTTGTTTTCGGCGAGTTCGCCGTAGCGCCCGAGGTGGTTGGTGAAGACGTCGGGGGCCGTGCCGCCGACAAACCCGTTGGTGAGAGTGCTCCAGTAGTCGTCCCACCCGCGCTGGGTGATCTTGACCTTGATGTCGGGGTTGGCCTTGGTGAAGTCGTCGGCGCACTGCTGGTACGCGGGAAGCTGGTTGGCGTCCCAGAGCCAGTAGCTGATCTCGCCCTTGGCCGATTCCGCAGAGGATCCTGAGCCGCCGCAGGCGGAGAGGGAGAGGGCCATGGCTGCGGCGACGGCGACGGTGCCGAGGGATTTCTTCATTGTTTTCTTTCCGTTCGGGATGGGGGTGAAGAGGAGGAGGCGGGTGCTTACTTGATTCCGGAGAATCCGATGGAGTTGACGATCTTCTTGCCGAAGACGGCGAAGAGGACCAGGACAGGCAGCGCCGAGACCAGGGTGGCGGCCATGAGGCCGGACCAGTCCGGTGCCCCCTGCGGGGACTGCGACTTGAAGACGC
Organism: Arthrobacter sp. ISL-65; assembly: GCF_018613795.1. Taxonomy (GTDB): domain Bacteria; phylum Actinomycetota; class Actinomycetes; order Actinomycetales; family Micrococcaceae; genus Arthrobacter. The sequence goes on along the minus strand of NZ_JAGGPN010000034.1, from coordinate 144,615 downwards.
CGAGCCCCACTTGAAGGACGCGTACCTCGTCCTGGGACCCGACCAGCAGGGGCCAGAAGTATTCGTTCCACTGGCCGATGAAGGTCAGCAGCGCCAGCGTGGCGATGGGGGCTGCGGCGTTGGGCAGGACGATCTGGAAGAAGATGCGGAGGTGCTTGGCGCCGTCGAGCATGGCTGCCTCCTCAACTTCACGGGACATGTTCAGGAAGAACTGCCGGAGGAAGAAGATGGCGAATGGAGTCATGAAGACATACGGCAGGACCATCCCGAGCATCGTGTTGAGCAGGTCCAGGTTCTTGATCAGGAGGAAGTTGGGCAGGGCCGTGAAGATCGGCGGGACCAGCATGGTGCCCAAGAACAGGCTGAATACAGCGTTCCGGCCCTTCCAGCGCAGCCGGGCAAAGGCGTAGGCAGCCATTGCGCTGAAGAACACGGCCCCGGCGGTGGTGATGGAGGAGAAGATGATCGAGTTGCGCAGGTACAGCCAGAAGTCGATGGCGGCACCGGAACCGCCCTCCGCGACGGCGTCGGCGGGGCTCTGCAGCCCGAACACCCGCATGAAGGCGCCAACGGTGAAGTCTGCCGGAAGCAGACTGGCCGATTGCGTGGCCAGCGCTCCATTGGTGGATAGCGCGGTGCGGAATACCCAGAGGAACGGGAGCACGGAGACGGCGATGGCGAGGGCCAGCAGGGTCCAGGCGCCGGCGCGGCGGGCGTTGAAAGGACGACGGCGGGTGGTTGCCGGGCGGCGTGCGGCGGCCGGCTGCGGTGCGCGGCTGGTGGTGGTGGTCATGCGGGACTCCTTAGTCCAGGTCCGACTCGTTGCCCTTGAGGAACTTCATTTGAATGAAGGCAACGAGGGCGAGGATGAGGAAGAGGATGACGGCGATGGCGGACCCGTAGCCGAAGTCCGACTCGGTGAAGGCGCGCTGGTAGATGTAGTACTGGATGACGCGGGTGGCGTTGACCGGTCCGCCCTGCGTGGTCACTGCCACGGTGTCGAAAACCTGGAAGGAACCGATTACGGTGACGACGAGCACCAGGACCAGGACCGGGCGAAGCAGCGGCATGGTGATCTTGCGGAACGTCTGGAACGGTGACGCGCCGTCCAGTTTGGCCACCTCGTAAAGGTGCTGCGGGATGGACTGGAGGCCGGCGAAAATCAGCAGGGCCGTGTAGCCCATGTGCCGCCACGTGTTGATCAGGGCCTGGGTGGGAATTGCCCACTCCTCGCTGCCGAAGAACGCGACGCGGGGAAGGCCTGCCCATTCGATGAACTGGTTCACGATGCCGATCTGGTAGTCAAGCATCCAGAACCAGAGCAGGGCCGCGATGACGTTCGACATCAGGTAGGGCAGGAGCAGGGCACCCCGCACCAGGGTGGATTTGGCCACCCTGTCCATTAGGAGGGCCAGGCCGAGGGCCAGCGCCGTCTGAAGCACGATGTTCATGAGGACGTACTGCCCTGTGACGGCCAGGGAATTCCAGAACAGCGGATCCTTGGCAATCGCCGCGTAGTTGTCCAGGCCCACCCACTCTGGGTCGCCGAGGATGTTGTACTCAGTGAAGCTCAGGTAGATCCCCCGGATGGTGGGCACCACGTAGAAGAGGACGAAGCCGATCATTGCCGGGGCGATGAAGAAGAGGGCGATCTTGAGGTCGCCGTACCGCCGGAGGCCGCCTCGGCGGATCCTGCCGGGCCGCGCCGGACGCTGATCACTCCTGGCTGCCGGGTTTTTAGTAAGGGTGGTCATCATCGACCCTTCCTGGGTGTGTGATGGAACTAACAATCGCAAACAATCTACACGAGTAGATCGGGGACCGCAAGGGATATTTCGGCGCCGTCGCCGGTGGAACTTTCTCCAACGTTGCAATCATTGACTCGAGTAGATTCAGCTGTAAGACTGTGGCGCAGACATGTGTGCGCACCGCAAAGCGGTGCCGCCTAGGCCTAGAAAGGCAGGAACAATGGCGTTTTCGATCGGAGTAGTTGGCGTGGGGCAGTTCGGTGGCCAGTTCGCCCATCTCTTCAATCTGCACCCCGGGGTCAGCGAGGTCTTCGTCGTGGACGAGCGGGCGGACCGTGCTGCCGACGCGGTTGGACAATATGACCTGGCCGGTTCCATCGGCACCTTCGATGAGCTGCTCGCGTCCCACGTCGACGCCGTCGCCATCTTCACGCAGCGGTGGACCCACGGACCGCTGGTGGAGCGGGCGCTCCGGGCCGGAAAGCATGTCTACTCGGCCGTGCCCATGGCCGTCACCGAGGACGAGATCGCGAAGATCATCGACGCCGTCCGGGACACCCGCAACGTCTACATGATGGGTGAAACGAGTTACTACAACCCGGCCACTGTCTACGCGCGCCAGCAGCATGCGGCCGGCCGGTTCGGGAGGGTGTTTTACTCCGAAGGCGACTACGTGCACGACATGGACCTGGGCTTCTACGACGCTTACCAGTACAGCGGCGGGGAGCGCTGGAAGGAGACTGCCAGCTACCCGCCCATGCTGTACCCGACCCACGCGATCGGAGGCGTCCTCGGTGCCCTGCCGGCGCACGCCGTGAGCGTCAGCTGCGTTGGCGTGAAGGACGACCGCCAGGACGGGGTGTTCGACAAGGACATCAGCATGTTCGGGAACGACTTCTCCAACGCCACGGCCCTCTTCGAACTGAACGACGGCGGCGCCATGCGGACCAATGAAATGCGCCGGGTGGGATACCCCTCGCACATCCGTGAGTCCCGTTTCCGGTTCTTCGGCACCGAGGCCAGCTTTGAGCAGCTGGCCAAGGTGACGGTGTGGCAGGACAAGGCCAACGTTCACGACATCTCAGAGCAGGTGGAGTCCCGGCCCAGCGTTGCCCTGGACGATCCGTCGCTCGCCAATGTGGCCCCCGAACTGCGGGACGCCTTCGTGTCCGGGCTGGCCCCGGTGCATGACAGCGACAGGCTGCCGGAGGAGTTCCGGGGCGCCCCCAACGGCCACGAAGGAAGCCACCAGTTCCTGGTGGATGACTTTGTCACGGCCGTGAATACGGGGTCGCTGCCGCCGGTCAACGCATGGACGGCCGCGCGGTTCACCCTGCCCGGCATCGTGGCCCATGAATCCGCCGTGAGGAACGGCGAACGCCTTCCCATCCGCGACTTCGGTGATGCTCCGGCCTCCCTCTAGGGCGGGCTGTAGCTAGCATGGACACTATGACCATTCCGGCAGCGCCCGCCCCGCGGACCCAGGTGACCCGCAAGGACGTTGCCCGCTACGCCGGGGTGAGCACCGCCGTCGTCAGCTACGTGGTGAACGGCGGGCCGAAGAAGGTGGCCCCTGCCACCGAGGCGAAGGTCCAGGAAGCCATCCGGCAGCTGGGCTACCGCCCCAACGCGGCTGCGCGGGCCCTGAAGCTGGGGTCCAGCGAAACGATCGGTTTGGTCATTCCGGACAACAGCAACCCGTTCTTCTCCATGCTGGCCCACGCCGTGGAGGACGCGGCGGCCGCCCTCGGCTACGCCCTGGTGCTGACCAACTCGGACGGCAACCTGGCCAAGGAGCGCCGGAACATCCGGAACCTCGCGGCCCGGCAGGTGGACGGCGTGGTGCTGGCCAGCGTGTTGTTCGAGCCTGACCTGTCCGATCTGGAGACTGCGGAAATCCCGTCCGTGCTCCTGAGCCACAGCGGGAGTTCGGCTGGCGTCACCACGGTGGGCGTGGACCTGGCCAAGGGTGCGCGCACCGCCGTCGAGCATTTGATTGGGCATGGCCACACCAACATCGGCCTGGCCATGGGCACCACCACCGGCGACGAAGCGGACGCCCGCGAAGCCGGGTGGGTGCAGGCGCTCAGGGACGCCGGATTGCCGGAGGGCCCCATTGCCCGCAGCGCCTTCACCCGGGTTGGCGGCTACGCCGCCGGGCAGCGGCTCCTGGCGTCCGGACACCGGCCCACCGCCATCTTCGCCAGCTCTGACATGCAGGCCATCGGCATCCTCCGCGCGCTCCACGAGGCCGGCCTGTCCGTCCCGGGGGACATCGCACTGGCCTCGTTCGACGGTTCAGAGGACGCCGAATACTCCTGGCCAACGCTGACCACCGTGGAGCAGCCCGTGCGGGACATGGCCGAGGCAGCCGTCCGGGCGCTCGTCGGGGCGGACCGGGGCGCGCCAGCCCAGCACCGCGTCTTTCCGACGAAGCTCCTCGTTCGACAGTCCTGCGGCTGCCCGTAAAGCCGGTACGGGCCTAAACGAGCCGGAGCCGGCCCACCCGGTCCCGGAGGATCCGCTGGGCGTCGGGGGACAGTCCGGAATCGCTGATCACCTCGTCGGCTTCCTCAAGTTTGGCGATGGTGCTGATTCCCTGGGTGCCCCACTTGGTGTGGTCCGCCAGGACCACCACCTTGCGGGAGGCTGCGATGAACGCTCGGTTTGTTTCGGCCTCCAGGAGGTTCGGCGTGGTGTAGCCGGCCTCAGCGTCCATGCCGTGTACGCCGAGAAACAGCAGGTCCAGGTGGAGCTGCCGGAGCGCCGCCGTCGCGATGGGACCCACCAGGGCGTCCGACGGCGTGCGCTCGCCGCCGATGAGGATCACCGTGGAGGCATGGCGCCCGGACCCCGACGCGGCGGCATGGTGGAAGAGGTCGGCGATCTTCACGGAGTTGGTCACCGCGGTGATCCGGGGGCCGTTGGCAAGTTCCTTGGCCAACGCCCAGGTGGTGGTGCCCGCACTCAGGGCCACCGCCATGCCCTCATGGACCAGTGCGGCGGCTTCCAGGGCGATGGCGCGTTTCTGCGCGGTCAGCTGGGTGGACTTCAGCTCGAACCCGGGCTCGTGCGTGCTGGCATCCCCGGGCAGCTTGGCACCCCCGTGGATCCGTTCCACCTGGCCGCTTTCCTCCAGCATCTCGATGTCGCGGCGCACCGTCATCAGGGACACGCCCAGCTGCTGGGCCAGATCCGACACGCGGACCACCCGCTCGCGCCGGACGGCGTCCACTATGGATTGGTGGCGGGCCGCGGGAAGCATCGGGATCCTTTCAGTGGATGAAAGCTGGTACTGCCATCATCGCCTAGCCCTTGCTGGAACCAAGAGTCAGGCCCGCAACAAACTGCCGCTGCAGGAGCAGGTAAACAATCAGGGTGGGGATTACCGTTATGACGGCGCCGGCCGCCAGCAGGTTGTAGTTGTTCAGGAACTCGCCCTGGAGGTTGTTGATCGCGGTGGTGACGGGCAGCCGGTCGCCGCTCTGGATGAACAACAGGGGCCAGAAGAAGTCGTTGTAGATGAAGATGACTTCCAGCGTTGCAAGGGCCGCGAAGGCTGGCCGGCACAGCGGCATGATGATTTCCCGGTACTGGCGCCAGATGCCGGCGCCGTCCACGAGGGCGGCCTCGGTCAGGTCCGCGGAGAGCGCCTTCATGTAGTTGGACAGCACGAACGTGCAGAACCCCATCTGGAACGCCATGTTCACGGCAATGACGATGATGTAAGTGTTCAGCATGTTGCCCGAATCGCTGAAGGAGTAGGGCACCTGGAAATGCTTGGCCATCTCGAACAGCGGCGCCGCCAGCACCTGGGGCGGCAGCAGGTTCCCCGCCGTGAACATGATGAGCAGCGTGACGTTGAACTTCCAGCTCACCCGGCTGACGGCAAACGCCATCATGGAAGCGAAAAAGAGCACCAGCAGTACCGCCGGAACGCAGATGATCACCGAGTTCCAGAGGTATTTGGCGAAGCCGCCCTGGGACCAGGCCTGGATGAAGTTGTCCAAGTTGAAGTCCCCGGCCAGGCTGAAGTAGCCGTGCTCGTTGGTGGAGGCGATCGGCCGCAGTGCAGTGAACACCGCCCAGATCAGGGGGATCAGCCACATGACCGCCATGGCCGTCAGGAAGATATGCGTGCCGTAATGCCGCTTCGGCTTGCTGCCGGAGCGGGTTGCTGGCCGGGTCATGGCCGTGCTGGGGGAGACTGCGGTGCTCATGCCCTGTTCTCCTTGCCGAAGGTGCGGCTGAGGTAGAACACGATGGGCACGAGCGAGATGACCAGCAGGACCACCGCAAGGGCGGAGCCGACGCCGATCACCTGGCCTTCGCCCACGAGGTTCTGGATCACCAGGGCGCTGAGGAGCTCCAGGCCGTTGGTGCCGCGGTTGATGACGTACACGACGTCGAACGCCCGCAATGACTCGATGATGGTGATGACGACGATGACGATGTTGATGGGCCGCATGGCAGGGAAGACCACGCGGAAAAAGGTCTGCGCCGCGGTGGCCCCATCGATGGCCGCGGCCTCCTTCAGGGTGGGGTCCACGCCCTTCAGGCCCGCCAGGTACAGCAGCATGACGTAGCCGGCGTGCCGCCACGTGGCGGCGATCATGGCTGCCCAGATGTTCACCGAGGAGTCCCCGAACCAGTCAACGGCCTGAGGCGTCCCCGAGGTTCCGAGCAGGAAGTTCAGCAGGCCGTTGTCACGCTGGTAGAACAGCTGCCAGATAATGCCGATCAGTGCCAGCGACAGCATCACCGGCCCGAAGAAGATGCTCTGGTAGATCCTGCTGCCGCGGATCTGCTGGTCCAGCAGCACCGCCAGCAGCAGGCCCAGCGGGGTGGCCACCAGGGCCAGGAAGGCCAGCCACAGCAGGTTGTGCTGGATTGCCGGCCAGAACGGCGGGTAATCCTGGGAAATGTACTGGTAGTTGTCCGCGCCCGCCGGCCTGATGTCGCTCAAAGCGAGGCCGTTCCAGCGCGTGAAGCTCAGCCCGACGGACATCACCGTGGGCAGCCAGATAAACACCAGCTGGATCAGGGTGGGAATGCCCACCATCAGGGACAGGACCGCCTTGTCGCGTTTGGAGAGCCGGCGGACCTTTCCGCTGCGGACCCCCTTCGCCGGCGCCCCTGAGGGCGCCCGGGACTCCGGCGGGACCAGGTCTCTTGCTGTTGTGCTCATGGGAGTCCCCGGACTGCTACTGGGCCGCGTACAGTGATTTGGCCTGCGCCTCAAGGTTCTTGACGTCCATCTTGCCGTCCTTGAGGAAGGTCTGCAGGGCCGGGATCATGACGTTGTTGGCCATGGCGGGCAGGGCATCACGGTCAAAGAACTGGCTGATGGACTTCGCCTGCGCGATAGTGTCGGCCAATTTCTTGCTGAGCGCCGTGAACTTCGAGGTGTCCGCGCCCTTGGCCGTGGCGAGGTAGGCAGTGTCTACAGCCGCGTAGGTGTCTTGGCCCTCCGGGGTGCCGATGAACTCCATGAACTGGTGCGCGGCCGCGTTCCCGCCGCCTTTGGTGGACAGCAGCAGCCCGTCGATGGGTGCCTCCACCGCATCCCGCCCCTCGGTGGCGATCTCCGGGAACGCGAAGAAATCGATGTCCTTCAGCACCGCGGGATCGGTGAACTGCTGTGTGACGAAGGAGCCGAGCAGGTACATGCCTGTCTTCTTGGCCGCAAGCGCCCTTGCGGCGTCCTGCCAGGTCTGGCCGAGTGCCGCAGGATCCTGGAAAGGCAACAGGGCGGACCAGGTGTCGAAGACGTCGGTCACCTTCTCTTGGTCCCAGGACTCTTTGTGGGCGCACAGGTCCACGTGGAACTGGTAACCGTTGAGGCGCATGTTGATGTAGTCGAACGTGCCCATGGCGGGCCAGCCGTCCTTGTCCGCGAAACCGATCGGGATGATGCCGTCGGCCTTCATCTTGGCCGCCAGGGTCTTGAGGGCATCCAAGGTATCCGGCACCTCGTAACCCATGTCCGCCCACACGCTCTTTCGATAGAAGAAACCCCACGGATAGTTGTAGTTGGGGACAAAGTACATCTTCCCGTCCGGGCCGGTGGACGCCTTCTTCAGGGCGTCGGAGAAGTTGCCCCCGATCTTGCCCCAGACGTCATCAACCGGCGCCAGGAGCCCCTTGCCGGCATAGAACTGCATCCTGTAGCCGGCGAACCAGGTAAACGCGTCGTCCGGTGAGCCCTGCAGGTAGGAGTTGATCTTGTTCTGGAAGTCGTTGTGCGGCACCACGTTGGTGCGGACCGTCTTGCCCGTCTTCTGCGTGAACGCATCGGTGACTGCCTGGTACGCCTTCTTGGGAACTTCGTCGGAGGAGCCGGAACCGAACGACAGGCCCGAGGATTCCGAGCCCCCGGCCGAGGGACCGCTGCCTCCGGTGCACGCCGCCAACAGCGGCACGCCAGCCAAGCCGGCGGCACCGACGCCGATTGTCTTGAGGAATGTCCGCCGGGCTGGCCCGGCGCTGGTGGACGCTTCCGGATGTGTTGCCATGATCTCTCCCGGGGAATGGAGCCTTGTGACATCTGTCACATATTACTGACTATAACCTCGCAAAAAGGAACAGGAAAGATCGAAAAACAACACGCGGCTTTCCGGCGGTGTGGCACCCTAGGACGGCAAAACACAGGGCCCGCCCGGTGTTCCGGACGGGCCCTGGTTTGGTTGCACTACTTCTTCAGCGAGGCCGCAATCTGCTGCATGACGGTGTTGTCCGCGAGCGTGGTGGCGTCTCCGACGTCGCGGCCTTCGGCGACGTCCTTGAGGAGGCGGCGCATGATCTTGCCCGAGCGGGTCTTTGGCAGTTCGGGCACCACGAGGATGGTCTTGGGTTTGGCGATCGGGCCGATCTCCTTGCCCACGTGGTTCCGGAGGTCCTGGACGATCTCGTCGCCGGAGTCCACGGCATCGCCGCGGAGGATGACGAACGCGACGACGGCCTGGCCGGTGGTTTCGTCGGTGGCACCGACGACGGCGGCCTCCGCCACCGCCGGGTGGCTCACCAGGGCGGACTCGATTTCCGTCGTGGAGAGCCGGTGCCCGGAAACGTTCATGACGTCGTCCACGCGGCCCAGGAGCCAGACGTCGCCGTCCTCGTCCTTCTTGGCGCCGTCGCCGGCGAAGTACATGGTTTCGAAGCGCGACCAGTAGGTGTCCTTGAACCGTTCCGGGTCGCCCCAGATGCCGCGCAGCATGGCCGGCCACGGTTCGCGGATCACCAGGAAACCGCCGTGCCCGTCGGGCACCGAGGCGCCGTTCTCGTCCACGACGTCCACGGCGATGCCCGGCAGCGGCACCTGCGCGGAGCCCGGCTTGGTGGCGGTCACGCCGGGCAGCGGGGCGATCATCTGGGCGCCGGTTTCGGTCTGCCACCAGGTGTCCACGATGGGTGCCTTGTTGCCCCCGATGACGTCGCGGTACCACATCCAGGCCTCCGGGTTGATGGGTTCGCCCACGGAGCCCAGGACGCGGATGGAGGAGAGGTCATACTTGTCCGGGATGTCCCGGCCCCACTTCATGAACGTCCGGATCGCCGTCGGAGCCGTGTAGAGGATGGAGACTTTGTACTTTTCCACGATCTCCCACCAGCGGCCCTGGTGCGGGGAGTCCGGGGTGCCTTCGTACATGACCTGGGTGGCGCCGTTGATGAGCGGCGCGTAGGCGACGTACGAGTGGCCGGTGACCCATCCGACGTCGGCCGTGCACCAGTACACGTCCGTTTCGGGGTGCAGGTCGAAGACCGTCTTGTGGGTGTAGGCGGTCTGGGTGAGGTAGCCGCCGGTGGTGTGCAGGATGCCTTTGGGCTTGCCGGTGGTGCCGGAGGTGTAGAGGATGAACAGCGGGTGTTCAGAGTCGTGCCCGACGGCGGTGTGCTCGGCCGATGCTGCCCCGACGGTGTCCTCCCACCAGTGGTCCCGGCCCTCGTGCCAGTCGACGTCCTGGCCGTTGCGTTTGACCACCACGACGTTCCGGACGGTGTGGCCCTCCTGCTCGAGGGCGGCGTCGACTGCGGTTTTCAGGGCGCTGGGCTTGCCGCGCCGGTAGGTGCCGTCCGCGGTGACCACGAGCTTTGCTTCGGCGTCCTCGATCCGGGACCGGAGCGCGTCGGCGGAGAAGCCGCCGAACACCACGGAGTGCACGGCGCCGATCCGGGCGCAGGCCAGCAGCGTGATCACGGCTTCGGGGATCATGGGCAGGTAGACGGCCACCCGGTCGCCCTTGGCCACGCCGAGGGACTCGAAGGCGTTCGCGGCCTTCTTCACTTCCTCGGTGAGCTCCGCGTAGGTGTAGGAGCGGGTGTCGCCCGGTTCGCCCTCGAAGTAGATGGCTACCCGGTCCCCAAGGCCGTTCTCCACGTGCCGGTCCAGGGCGTTGTAGGCCGCGTTCACTTCGCCGCCCACGAACCATTTGGCGAACGGCGGGTTGGACCAGTCGAGGGCCTCGGTGAAGTCCTTGTTCCAGGTCAGCAGTTCACGGGCCTGTTTGGCCCAGAATGCGGGCCGGTCGGCTGCTGCCTCTGCGTAGACTTCGGCGCCCACCACGGCGTTGGCGGCGAACTCCTCGGAAGGGGCAAACTTGCGGTTCTCATGCAGCAGGTTTTCAAGAGCATCGCCCTGCTGGCTGGAAGTGGCAGCGGTGGCCGTCGAGCCGGGGGTGTCCTGGGACATGGTGAACCTCATCATTCATCGATCTTTCCTGCGCGGCGCGCCGGTCCCGGCCATCGCCCCGCCGCTGCACGACGTCGGGCAACGGCCCGTCACGGATAAACCGCAAAGAGCTGTTCCGAGACCAGACTAGCGCGTCAGGCATCTGCGCGTGGGCCGCGTCACATTAGGAGCCGTGAGCGGTGCCCATTTAGCGGTGAATGGTTCTATGGGAAACCTGTGCCGCTTCTGTGAGCGCGCCGCACCGCGGCCAGTCAGCTAGTGAAGCACCCTCCACTTGGCTAGGCTGAGATGGACTCGTGACAGGGGCCGGAGGCAGCCAGACCGCTTGTGGTCAGGCTCCGGCCGTAGGGCGGAACCACGCAGCGGACACCCGTCCGGGCGCCGCCACGCTAAGGAGAACAGAATGAATCAGCAAAGCCAGCCCCAGCAGGGCTCGGCCCAGCCGGGCCAAGGCCAGGCACCGCTTGGGGCGGGACCGTCCGGGCGGCCGGAAGCCCACAATGCGGCGCCGAGCTTCATGAAGCAGCAGGGCGTGCGGAATGAGGCCGTTGCCGGACCTTTCACCGTCCGGGACCTGACCGTCTTCGCGGCCACCCTTGTCCTCTTTATCGCATCGCTGATTCCGATGTTCGCTGTGCGCTACAACCTGTGGAACCTCGGAAGCCTGTTCTTCCTGGGGCTCGGCGTGGTGCTGCCGCTCATTGTTGCGGCTTTGTTTGTGGCCCGCCGGCTCGCCCCCGACACGAAGGTCCGCATCGGATCCCTTTCGGTGGACCAGTTCGGCTCTGTGGTGGCCTCGTTTGCGGTGGCCTTCTTCTTCCTGTCCGTTGCCGGCGCCTACACTCCCAGCCTGCTCGTGGGCCTGATCGGCTCCCTCGTGCTGCTGGCCGCCACAGTGCTGGCCCGGTTCATCCCGTTCTTCGCCGGCGACTTCCTGGACCGCCCCGACGTCCCGGCCCACATCATGGCGCGTGACTCGGCCGTTCCCGTGCGCAAGCCTAAAGCGCCCAAGGAACCGAAGGCTGCCCAGGCCACGCCCGGTGCTGCTTCCACCAAGGGCGCTGCTTCGGCGGGTGCGGTGTCAGGTAGCGCTGTGGCCGGCAGCGCTGTGGCCTCAGGCGCGGCGCCTAAGGGTCCTGAGTCTCGCGGTCACGTATCCCATGGTGCGACGGCGGTCGGCCAGCCGGGGCACGGCGCAGCCCAGACCGGAACCGCCGGTGCCGGAATTAATGGTGCCGGAATTACTGGTGCCGCAGCTGCCGGCGCCGGCACCGCCGGCGTTGCTGCTGGTGGTGGTACCGCTGGTGCCGGAACTGCCGGCGCAGCGCCGGCCACCGGGATGTGGCCGGCCGCTAACGTGGCGAGCAGCGCCGCAGCGTCGCCGGAAACGGGACAGGCCGCCGTCGTGCCCTCCGCGCAGACCGGTGACGCCGCCGCGCAGGCGGGCACAGTGCCGTCCGCCAAAGCCGACGCGGCCCCCGCGCAGCGGGCCGCCGCGGAGGCCGAGCAGAGCCAGCTGGACGGAGCCACGGCCGCACCGGCGGCTGCCGCAGGAGCGCCGGTAGCGGAAGCGGCGGCCACGGAGGCGCCCGCAGCGGAAGTCCCCGTCACAGTGGGCAAGTCCGACGCTGCCGAGCGTGCAGCTGCGGAAGAGGCTGCGCGGGCTGCCTCGGCCACGCCCGCCACCGCCGTCCATCCGAGGGTGGACGTGCAGCAGCAGGTGCGGTCGCAGGAACCGATCGGTGCCACCGTCGACCCGGCCAGCCGGCCGGAGGAGTCCGAACATGAGCAGGTCCACGAGGCCTTCTGGTTCGCCGTGGCCCAGCACCGCACTGCCGTTGATGAGCGCACCGGCGCACCGCTGTTCGGCATCGAGCCCGGGGGCTGGGTCCTGGCACTGGAGGACCGCGGGGACGAATTCCTGGTCCAGCACACGGACGGCCGGGTGGGCGTCCTGCGCGACCTCAGCAATATCGAGCGCGGCTAGCCGGCAGCCGTGGCCGATTCCGCTTCGCGCCGGCGCGGCACGCCGGGCATCCCGGTGGTACCTGCTTCCGGGGAGGTTCCCGCGGACGTGCCCGCCGGGGCTCCCGCTGGCGTTCCCGCGGATGCCCTCCCCGCCGAAAGCGGGCCCGCGGCCAGCCCGCCGGCCCGCTCCGGCGAGTCGCCCCTGGCCCTGAAGCGCCGGGCGCGCAGGATCAACCGGGCCCTCGCCGAGCAGTACCCGTACGCCCACGCCGAGCTCGACTTCCGGAACCCCTTCGAGCTCCTCGTGGCCACGGTGCTCTCCGCCCAGACCACGGACGTGACGGTCAACCTGATCACTCCGCTTCTCTTCTCCCGCTACCCGGACGCCCGCGCCATGGCGGAAGCCGACACTGCGGAGCTTGAAGCCATCATCAAGCCGACGGGGTTTTTCCGCGCCAAGACGCGGAACCTCCTCGCACTGGCCAACCGGGTGGTGGACGAGTACGACGGCGTGGTGCCAGGCCGGCTGGAAGATCTGGTGACGTTGCCCGGCGTCGGACGGAAAACCGCGAACGTGGTGCTGGGCAATGCGTTCGGCATTCCGGGGATTACGGTGGACACCCACTTCGGGCGACTGGCGCGGCGCTTCGGCTGGACGGAGTCTGATGACCCGGTCCGGATCGAGTCCGACGTGGCGGAACTGTTTGAGCCCAGGGACTGGACCATGCTGTCCCACCGGGTGGTCTTTCATGGCCGGCGGGTGTGCCATGCACGCAAGCCGGCCTGCGGGGCCTGCGCCGTGGCCAACTGGTGCCCCAGCTTTGGCTCGGGCGAGACGAACCCCGTCAAGGCCGCGAAGCTGCTGAAGTACGAACTGGCGCCCGGGAGCGAGGAGCTTCTGGCGAGGCTGCTGGCCGAGACTCACCGCGCCGCCGAGATCCGGATGGAATCGCAGCGGAGGACTTCATGACAGCGCGCCAGGACCTGGTGGACCTCGTCGACTCTATCCGGGCGGGAACAGGTCCTGCCCGGAATCCATACTGGCGCAAGTTGACCGTCGACGAGTCCGTTGCCCGCAAGGCGGCCGTCCTGATCCTTTTCGGCGCCCTGGACGATGTGCCTGCAGCCTCCGGCAAGCCGCTCGTTGCCGCCGACTTGGACGTCCTGCTCCTGGAACGCGCCCACACCCTCGATGACCATCCCGGGCAGGTCGCCTTTCCCGGCGGCGGCATCCATGTGGGTGAGACTCCCGTGGAGGCCGCGCTTCGGGAAGCGGAGGAGGAGACCGGCGTGGACCCCTCAGGCGTCGAAGTGCTGGGTGCCCTGCCGGAGCTGGCCCTTCCGCGCGGAAACTTCCTGGTGACCCCCGTCCTGGCCTGGTGGGCCGCGCCGTCGCCGGTCCGAGTGGTGGACTACGGCGAGTCGGCGCAGGTCTTCCGGGTGCCGGTCCGGGACCTGCTGGACCCCGAAAACCGCACCATGGCGGCCGTGACCCGCCTGAACCAGACGTTCCAGAGCCCGGCGTTCAACGTGAACAGCCTGGTGGTCTGGGGTTTCACGGGCATGATCCTGAACGAACTGTTCGACCAGCTGGGCTGGGCCGTCCCCTGGGACAGGACCAGGCTGCACCCGCTGGACCTGTAGGCGCTACTGCTGGCTTTGGCCGTTCCGCGGGCGGTGTTTCCGCTGGCTATCCCGCCACTGTCAGTGCTGCGATTTCCGCAGGTCCACCACCAGACCGGTGGCAGCGTTTTCGCGTAATGCGTTGATGCCGGCCACTACTCCCGAAACGCTCTTGAACCGCGGCGACTCTGCCACGACGTTTCCGTCCCCATCGATGAGACGGAATTTATAAGACTGATCGCTGTCTTGGTGAACTTCAAACTTGCCCGCCATTGGCGTGGAAACCCCCTGCTGATGCTTCGTCGCACTGCCGGGCCAACTTATTGCCACTGCCCGGCCACCATAGAGCTTAGTGGCCCACGCCACACGATGCGAACTACCCGCCGGTACATTACTCAGTACAACCGCTTATTCCGTCTGGGGCTGATGTGACTTTTGTTTCCCGTGGGAGGAGGCTATTGTCCGGCTCCGGGGGCCAGCCTGTCGCGTCGGCAGGTGCGCCAGACGGATGCCGTCGTGGGGCACTTGGGACGTGCCGTCGTCGTGATTACGACGGCGGCCGGCGCGTCGCGTGTCAAAGTGCCCCGTTTCGGTTCGGCCGGTTCTACAGGCCGCGTTACTTTGCGTTGTCGTAGGAATCGACGACTGCGACGCTCACAGGGAATTCGACCGGAATGGGGCCAAAGAGCAGCTCCTTCGCAGCGTTGGCGGCTTCCTCGATGGCACGGATGCAGGCGTCCACAGCAGAGTCGGGGGCGTGGACCATCACCTCGTCGTGCAGGAAAAATACGAGTTCACCGGTTACCGAACGGTCGGCACGCATGGTGCGCAGCCGCCGTCGTAATTCGGCCAGCCAGCAGGCGGCCCAGTCCGCGGCTGAACCCTGGACCACAAAGTTGCGCGTGAATCGACCCCGGGAACGGGCGATTGAGTCCGCGCGGCGCTGTTCCTCCGCCGAGGTGGAGCGCTGGCTGAGGAGCCACTGTTCCGACGGCGGCGGGCTGCTGCGTCCCAAGCGCGAGGTGACGGTCCTGCCGGCTTCGCCGTCGCGGGCGGCGCGCTCGACGTAGCCCACCGCGCGCGGGTAGGTCCTGGCCAGCTGCGGCATCAGGCGGCCTGCTTCGCCGGAGGTGGCGCCGTACATGGCGCCCAGCAGGGCCATTTTTGCCTTGCTCCGGTCGCCGCCGAACCCCTTGGCGGCGATCCCCGCGTAGAGGTCCTGGTCCCGTGCGGCCTCAGCCATGCTCGAATCCTGCGCGAGCGCGGCGAGAACGCGGGGTTCCAGCTGGGACGCGTCGGCCACGATGAGCTTGTGCCCCGGGTCCGCGTGCACCGCGCCGCGGACCTGGCGGGGGATCTGCAGTGCCCCGCCACCGCGGGACGCCCAGCGGCCCGACACCACTCCGCCCACCACGTATTCGGGCCGGAACCGACCGTGCCGCACCCAGGCGTCCAGCCACGCCCAGCCGTTGGCGGTGTGCAGCCGTGACAGTTTCTTGTAGGCCAGCAGGGGCGCGATGGCCGGATGGCTGGATCCCTTCAGCTCCCATTGCCGCGTGGACTTCACCTCGATGCCGTTGCGGTGCAGGGCGCGCATCAGCTCCTGCGGCGAATCCGGATTCAGTGACGGCGCGTTCAGCAGGCCCCGGAGTTCGGTGTTCAGGGCCTCGAGTTTGGCGGGGCGGTGGCCATGCGGCGGCCGGGGGCCCAGGTGCTCGGCCAGGATGTGCTCGTGCAGTTCCTCCCGCCAAGGCACGCCGGCATGCTGCATCTCGGCCGCGACTAGGGCGCTGGCCGATTCTGCGGCGAGGAGGAGCTGGAGCCGCTGCCGCCGCGTGCCGTCACCTGCGGCGGTTGCTCTCGCGGCGGTTGCGCCCGCGGCGGCCGCGAGGGCCTCCTGCTGAGCAGCGTATTCGGCGCGCAGTTCGGCCAGGGTCTGCCTCGGTTCGGTTGCCGCGCCCGGGTCGTCGAAGAGGGCGCCCTGGTCCGCAGGCGGAGGGGGCGGCTGGAGCAGCCGGGGCGGCTGCAGCTCGTCGTCCTGGGTGAGTTTCTCGGCGTTTTTGGCGTACGGGGTGTGGGCCGTGAACTCGGAATGGGCCAGGATAGCGCCGCACAGGGAGAGGTCGTAGCAGCGTTCCACGTCCACGCCCGCCGCCAGCAGAGACGGGTACCAGTCCTGGGTGCGATGCCAGATCCAGCGTGGGCGCCGCTTCTCGAGTTCACGGACGACGCCGGCAAGTCCGGTTTCGCTGCCGGGTGCGGTCTGGGGTGCGGTCGGGGGCGCCGTCTGGGGCGCCGCGGGTGGCGGGGCTGGCGGGGCTGGCGGGGCTTCCTGGTGGGCTCGCTGCGGGGTCAGGCGAACGATCCGTGGTTCGGGATTGGCGGGGTGGGGGAGGCCCTCCGCCGTGAGTTCCTGTATGGCTGCGCCGTCGGGGTGGGCGGCGAGCAACAGATACATAGGTCCAATTCTGCCCTGCCGCCGCGCTGTTTGGCGTCGTGGCCAGCGTCTGGTGGGCCAGCAGATTGTCCGCAAGGTCCCGCCGCTCCTGTCCTCTGCCGCATGTCCGCTGCCTCTTCTCCTCCACGGGAGCTGGGCTTTCCCGGCTCGAGGTGGCGGCAGGTTTTTCCACATACACTCATTCGTCTCTAACGGGCGGCCGGTCCTTTGGGCACAGTTGCTGCATGAGCAGGCACCACGCCCGGAACCGGCGACTCCCATCAGACCCGGACACCGCGCTGCCGGATGCTGCGCCGCCGGACGGCAGGCTGCCCGGTGCTGCGGCGCCTGGTGCAAACGGACTTTGGGCAGAGCCGACGGGCGGCTTCCCGGATGGACCCTCACCGGCGCCTCGGAGCAGCCGGCGGCCAGCGGCCCAGCCCGGGCCGGCGCAGGTGGGCTCACTGACCGATTCTGAACCCGGAACCTGGCTTCCCGCTGATGGTGGTGACGTCCTGCTGGTCACGGGCTTTGAATTCCTGCGGGGTGAAGTGGAACGGATTGTTGCAGCCGCCGGAGGGCGGCTCCGGGTGGTGGACGACGTGGCGGAGGCCGCGCCATTCTGGGATTCCGCCGCCGACGTCCTGGTAGGCAGCGACGTCAGTGAACTGCCGCCCCGGCGCCGTGCCCCTGCCGTCCTCGTCGGGCTGAGCGGGGAAGGGGATACTCTCTGGCATCTGGGTGCAGCGTTGGGTGCACAACGCGTCGCCGTTCTTCCCGACGCCGCCGCGTGGCTGGCCGAGTACCTCAGCCGGTCACGTTCACCGGAGGCCGGAGGCCTGGTGCTCGGCATTACCGGGGGCTGCGGAGGGGCAGGCGCCACCACCGCGGCGGCGTGGCTCGCCCAGGCAGCAGCTGAACTCGGTGCCCGGGTCCTGCTCGTCGATGCCGATCCGTGGGGCGGCGGACTCGAACTGGCACTTGCAGCGGAGGAATCCCCGGGTCTCCGCTGGCCGGACCTGGCCGATGCGAGTGGCAGCATTGACCCGCAGCAGCTCGCTGACGCCTTACCTGTGGCCGGCGGGTTCTCATTTCTGTCCTGGCCCGGAAGCAGGGAACGGCCGCCGCTCGTTGACCCGGTCACCGTAGGAAACGTCCTCGACGCCGCCCGCCGGGGCTACGAGGTGGTGATTGTCGATATCGGCCGCAACGCCGAGCCGCTGCGCACGTTCGCCTGGGATTGCGACCGCCTCCTCGTCGTCGTACCGGCCCAGCTGAAGGCTGCAGTCGCCGCCGCCCGGCTGCTGCAGGAGCTTCCGCCGGTCGAATCGGCCCTGGTCATCAGGGGAAAGGCCGGGGTTGCTCTTGACGCCGCACTGGTCGCCGAATCCGTGGGGCTCCCCCTGCACGGAGTGATGCCCGAAGTGCGGGGGACGGCCTCGGCCACCGAGCTGGGCCGCCTGCTCGACCAGGGAAGGCGGAAGACTGTCCGGCGTTTCGCCTCATCGGTGCTGGGCCTCCTCGCCGGCGACCTGCAGGCCGGGGACGGCCGGTGAGTGCGCATCTGGGAGTGCCCCCGGCCGGTGCCGATACCGGCGGCCGCGCCGCACCCGGTTTTCCCGGTGCACCCGCCTCCCGCGCCGCGCTCGCGGAGACTGCCGGGCGCCGGCGTGCGGCCCGGGTCCTGGATGCTGGGCTTCTTGAGACCGTCCGCGAGTCGGTCATGGCCGACGCCGGGCCGGTGACCCCGTCGCGGGTGGCGGCCGCGGTGCAGGCCACCGGGAAGCTGCTGGGCACAGCCGGTTCCCTCGCCGCCGCTGAGCGCATCAGCGCTGAGCTCAACGGCCTGGGGCCGCTGCAGCACCTGGTCCGGGACCCGTCGGTCACGGACATCTTCGTGAACGCCCCGGACTCCGTGTGGCTGGACAGGGGCCGCGGCATCGAACGGACATCTGTGACCTTCGCAGGGGAGGCGCAGCTCAGGGCCCTTGCCGCCAGGCTGGTGGCATCGGGCGGCAGGCGGCTGGACGACGGATCGCCGTGCGTGGATGTGCGGCTCGAGGGCGGCTACCGGGTCCATGCCGTCCTGCCGCCCATCTCGGCGGCTGGCACGCTGCTCAGCATCAGGATCCGGCGGGAACAGGTCTTCAGCATGGACGAACTCCGGGACGGGGGCATGTTTGGGCCGCTGGTTCAATGCGTTCTGGAACGCATGGTGGAGCAGCGGCTGAGCTTCCTGGTCAGCGGAGCCACAGGCTCCGGAAAGACGACCCTCCTGTCCACCCTGCTGGGGCTCTGCCATCCGGGGGAGCGGCTGGTCCTGATCGAGGACGCCTCGGAGCTGAATCCGGTGCACCCTCACGTCGTCTCGCTGGAGTCGCGGCATGGCAACCTCGAGGGAGGCGGCGCCGTGGACCTTGGGGAACTCGTTCGCCAGGCCCTGAGGATGCGGCCTGATCGCCTGATTGTGGGGGAGTGCCGGGGTGCCGAGGTGCGTGAACTCCTGACGGCCATGAACACTGGCCACACCGGAGGCGGCGGCACCATCCACGCGAACGCCGCAGGTGCGGTTCCGGCCCGGCTCACCGCTCTCGGAGCCCTGGCTGGGCTTGGACAGGATGCGGTCCGGCTGCAGGTTGCCAGCGCCCTTGATGTGGTGGTGCATGTGGCCCGGTCAAGGCACGGGCGTTATGTCGCGTGCATCGGCGTCCTGGCCGAGCGGCCGGGTGGCCTCGACGTCGCCGGCGCCCTGGACGTTTCAGCCGGCGGGCCGGTTCCCGGGCCGGCGTGGGGGATCCTTGCCCAGCGCCTGGCCCTGGATCCGGGCCTGGCCCTCGATCCGCGCCTTGCCCTGGATGCAGGCACTGTCCCCGATGCCGGCCACGTACGCGGCTCCATCCCCGCTTGCGACTCCTACCCCGCCAACAGCGCCGGTCTGGGTGGGACAGGGGCTGACGGGCCGAAGCGGGCGCAGCCGAACGCGCCCGCCGTGTCGACGCGACTCGACGGTCCGGGGATCACGAGTGAAAAACGTGGAGCCCGCAGGGCAGCAGCATGACCGCGGTCTTTGTTGGCGTACTGGTGCTTGCCTCGTGGCTGATCCTGAGCCCTGCGCGTGGGCCACTTCGGCGGGCACACAGTGCCTTCGGCCCGGGTGTCGCAACTGGCGGCCGTGTTCGCCGCGGCAGCAGGCCTGCCACAACGGGCCGGGGCGGCTTTGGCCGCGCCCGGGGCCGCCGCAAGGAGACCTCCGTGTCCCTAACCGTGGTGGTTCAGCAGCTGGCTGCCCTGCTGAAGGGTGGCCGGTCTCCGTCGCGCCTGTGGGACGAGCTGTGGCAGCTCTACGTGGAGCAGGGGTCCGAAGATGACGACCCCCGCCAACCACGGCTCAGCCCCGGATCGGCGGCCGTCCTGTCAGCCGCCCGGGGAGCGGCCCTGCGGGGAGCGCCGGTAGCGGACGCAATGCGGTCTGCATGTTGGCCCTCGCGTCATGGAGCCGGTAGCCGAGAGCCCCGGATCTGGGCTGAGTTGGCAGCCTGCTTCGAGATAGCGGCCGCCAGCGGCTGTCCGCTGGCTGACGTCCTGATGCGCTTTGCGGCTCAGCTGGAGGTTGAAGACGACGCTGAAGCAGCCCGGCAGACGGCGCTCGCCGGACCGAAAGCGACGGTCGCACTGCTGACCTGGCTCCCGCTGCTGGGACTGGGACTGGGTGTCTGCCTCGGCGTGGACCCGCTGGCGATGCTGCTGGGTACGCCGTTCGGGATGGCTGCGCTGGTCGCGGGCATCGGACTGACCGTTGCTGGCCGCATCTGGTCCGCGAGGCTCGTCCGGGCAGCGGCCGGCGAGGCCGTGCCATGAAAACCCACCAATCGGATTGCCCCTGCATGACAGGATCGGGCCAATGAGCGGATCAGTTCTGGCTGCTGCCCTTATCTTCCTTGCGCTGGCTGCATCCGCAGGCCTCGCCTTTAGTCGAACCGCTAACGGGAGATCAGGGCTCCTCCGCCAGCGGGGCCGGGCGGCGGGCAACGGCATTGCGGATGGGGTCGACGACTCTCAAGATCGGTCAGGGCAGTCCCCAGGATTGCGGGATACCGCCATGATGCTTGAGCTGATTGCCGCCATGCTCCACGCAGGGTCGGGCATCGGACGAGCCCTGGAACTGGTGGCCGCTGCGGCCTCACCCGAGTACGGCCGTGCCCTGCGGCCTGTCGTGGGAGCCATGGCCATTGGTGCCGACTGGGAGACGGCATGGCGGAGTTCAGACGTGTGCTCGCCGGACATACTCGCTCTGCGAGACGCCTTGGGCTTCGCTGCGCTGACTGGTGCGCCGTCGTCGTCCATCCTTTATGCCCAGGCCGCCAGAATGCGGCGGGAACGCTTCCGGGCCGCGGAGAAACGGGCGGCCTCCCTCGGGGTCAAGCTGGTGGTTCCGCTGGGGCTTTGTTCACTGCCCGCCTTCATATGCCTGGGAGTCGTTCCAGTGCTGCTCGCCCTGGTTCCTTCGGGCAGCTGAGGTCCCTCGGTCTTACAAGCCAGGTTGGTGCGTGAGACCGCGCGGCAATCTCCAGCCTTTGTCGCGCTGCCATGAATGCAGCGCTGCCATGCATTACCGCTGTTTCGCATTTTGACGCTGCCGCGCGGGCACTCTGCCCGTGCGGACGCCGCGGATACACCGGTACTCTCCCTCCACATGCGGCCGATCTAGTCGCTTTTCCACTTAGGGAAGGTCAAGGCTTACCGGTCCGGGCGGCGGACGGGAGAGTCGAATGCACCGGCAATTCGCCGGGACTCCAGAAAGGAAAATTCATGTCCCTCAACCACCACACCACGGGTGAAGCCGCCAATGCCTTGCGCCAGGACTCCGAAGAAGCGGATGTGCTGGAGATCTATCCGGGAGCCAGCATGGCGCCGAGGGTGAAGCCACGGCCACGCAGGCGTCTCGTGGGCTCGGAAGTCGGCATGGCGACTGCCGAATATGCCATCGCCACGCTTGCGGCGGTAGGCTTCGCCGGGCTCCTGGTGTTCATCCTGCGAAGCGACGAAGTCCGTGGCTTCCTGCTCAACCTGATCCGTACGGCGCTGGCCCTGCCGTGAAACCCGCTCCGCAGACCCTTCAGGCGGCCGGACTTGTGTCCTGCCGGCAGCACAGGAACCCAACCGGAGATGAGGCCGGCAGCCGCGGTCAGGGGAAGGCCCGCGGCGCCGAGAGCGACCACGGGAACAGCCGCGGCGCGGTGACCGCTGAATTTGCCGTCGCTCTTCCGGCGGTCCTGCTGCTTCTGGCGATGCTGCTGGCGGGGTCTGCGGCGGGGATCACCCAGCTGCGGCTTGAGGATGCGGCCCGGGCCGGTGCCAGGGCACTCGCCAGGGGTGAGGATCCTGCCGCCGTCGGCGGTATTGTCCGGAAGCTGGCTGGCCCTTCGGCGTCGTCGGCAGTCGTGCCCGGCGGTGAATGGATGAGCGTCACGGTGTCCGACCGGGCGGCGGGGCCCCTGGGCCGCATGGTGCCCTGGACGTTGACCGCCAGGGCCGAGGCGCGCAGCGAAACGGCAACATCGGCACCGCCGCCGGGACCGGTGCAGGCGGTGCGGTCGGCACGGGCCGACCTCGGATACGGCGTTGCTGCCGGGCGGCGGCCCCTGTGAACCAGCGGCACAAACAGCCGCTCGGCCAGCGCTGGAATCCGGTGCTGGGAGTCGGATCGGAACGCGGATCAGGCACTGTGCTGGCCGCGGCGCTCGGCATGGTGGTTGTCATGGTCATGTCACTGCTCCTTCTGCTGGCGCAGGCGTCCGCGGCGGCGTCCAAGGCCGCCGCCGCGGCCGACCTCGCTGCGTTGGCGGCGGCTGACGCACTCCGCGGCGTGTCACCGGGCGAGCCCTGCCTCGTGGCTGCTGCGGTGGCTGCCCGCCACAAGGCAACGCTCACCAGCTGCACCGCGGGAGGCGACCAGTCAGTCGAAGTCAGCACGGAGCTGTCTGCCGGGCAGCTCCTGGGCATCGCCACCGGCCGCGCCAGGGCGGGGCCGCCGCCCTAAACTTCGCGCGGCTCCAAACGCGCGGGGCTTAGACGGTACTTGACCCTTACTCTTGGGGCTCCGTTCCAGGTCGGACCCCGGCGTCAACATAGGCGGCGCTTGTCACCAGACCGTGTTCGTTAACTAGACTGCGTTGGGCGCCGCCGCGTCCGCCCTGGAATCTTGTGGCGCTGCCGCGTCCGGCGCGTCCTTCAGCAGGACATCGATCAGGGTGACGGCAGCGTCCTTGTCCAATGGGTTGTTCTTGTTGCCGCATTTGGGGGACTGGACGCAGGAAGGGCAACCTGATTCGCACTCGCAGGCCTCGATCGCGTCTCGCGTGGCCGAGAGCCACACCTTGGCTTTCTCGAAGCCCCGCTCGGCAAAGCCAGCGCCGCCTGGGTGCCCGTCGTACACGAAAATCGTGGGTACACCGGTGTCGGCATGGATTGCGGTCGAAACCCCGCCGATGTCCCAGCGGTCGCTCGAGGCAACCAGCGGCAGCAGTCCGATGGCGGCGTGCTCGGCCGCGTGGAGGGCTCCGGGAAACTGCGCTTCGATGAGTCCGGCGCCTGTGAGTGACCGGTTCTCCACCACAAACCACACGGCCTTCGTAAACAGGTCCCTGGCTCCCAGCTCGAGGGGTTCCTCACCCAGGACTTCATTGGAAATCAGGGCCTTCCGCTGAAAGGAGACCACTTGCGTTGTGACCTTGACGTCACCGAAGTGCACGGCAACATCGCCCCACTGCTCCGTCCGCTGGGTCTCGAGTACCTCGATCTGCGTGATGTCCCGGGCAGTCGTGTAGTAGTCCGGGTTGGCCCGGCGTACCACCACGCAGTGATCGTCCTCGTTCAGGTCCTCCACCACGTAGCTGGCGCCCTGATGGACGTACACGGCCCCCGTGTGGGCCTGGTAGTGCGTCTGCGGAGAATCCATGGTTCCCAGCAGCGAACCTGTGTCGGCATCCACGATGCTCACCGGCCCGCCGCCGTCGGCCCGCAGGTTCACCATGGCGGCCGCGCTTTGCGGGTGGGTCCAGAACCAGCCGGCCGGGCGCCGCCGCAGGTACCCCTGTGCCACCAGCTGCCCGAGGAGTTTCTCTGCTGTAGCTCCGAACAGCGGCAACTCGGCCACGCCGAGCGGGAGCTCAGCGGCCGCGGCACAGAGGTGCGGGCCCAGGACATAGGGGTTGGACGGATCAAACACAGTCGCCTCAACGGACACGTCGAAGATGGCTTCCGGATGATTGACCAGGTAAGTGTCCAGCGGATCGTCGCTGGCCACGAAGGCGGCAATGGCGTCCTGTCCGGCGCGGCCAGCCCGGCCGATCTGCTGGAAAAGGGATGCCCTGGTGCCGGGCCAGCCGGCCACCAGCACCGCGTCGAGCCCCGAGATGTCGATGCCCAGTTCGAGGGCCGAAGTACTCGAAATACCCAGCAACTGGCCGGTCCGCAGCGCCCTTTCCAAGGCACGGCGTTCCTCCGGGAGGTATCCGGAGCGGTAAGCCGCCACCCGTTGCGGCAGGCTTGGGTCGACTTCGTCCAGGAGCCGCTTTGTGATGGAGGAGATGGTTTCGGCGCCGCGCCTGGATTTGATGAAAGCGATGGTGCGGACCCGTGACGAGACAAGGTTCGCGAGAAGGTCGGCGGTCTCGGCCACCGCCGTCCTGCGTTCCTTGGCCCCGTTTTCGCCACGCACCTCGCTCAGCGCAGGTTCCCAGAACGCCACTGTCGTGGACCCGTGCGGCGAGGAGTCTTCGGAGACTCCCTGGACGGCGGCGCCAATGAGCCGGCCAAACGACTGCTCCGGTTCGGAAGCGGTGGCAGACGCCGCGATGAACACCGGTCCGGCGGAGCTGCCATCGGTCGCGTAGTAAGCGCTGATGCGCCGCAGCCGGCGCATCAGGTTGGCCACATGGGAGCCGAAGACACCACGGTAGCTGTGCGCCTCGTCCACAATCACGTAGCGCAGGCGGCGGAAGAACCCCGCCCACCAGGCATGGTTTGGCAGGATGCCGAAGTGCAGCATGTCGGGGTTGGCCAGAATGAAGTTCGCATGGTCGCGGATCCAGCGGCGGGAGGCCTGGTCGGTGTCGCCGTCGTAGGTTTCAGCCCGGACGGTTGGCAGGTTCAGGGACCGGATCGCCGCGAGTTGGTCCGCAGCCAGCGCCTTGGTGGGGGAGAGGTAGAGCGTCACCGCGCCGTCGTCGTGGATTTTTCCAGGGTCTGACAGGACGCGTAGCTCGGACCGGTGAATCGCATCCAGCGCCGGCAGTTGGTAGGCCAGGGATTTGCCGGATGCCGTCCCGGTTGCAATCACCACGTGTCCGCCGCCGTGGGCAATATCCGCCGCCCGGATCTGATGCCGGTAGGGCTGGTGGATGCCGAGTCTGCCGTAGGCCGCGACAAGGTCCGGGTGTGCCCAGGCCGGCCACGGTTCGTGCACGGCGTTGCGGGCCGGAATGGTCCGCACGTGCCGGAGCTGCTCCGGGTCCGGGCCACGGCCCAGCAACGGAATCAGCGAGTCATGGGGGTTCACCCCAACATTGTTTCATCCGGGCAAAAATCGCCGGCACGGAACAGTGAACCGGCACGGAACAGTGAACCGGCACGGAACAGCGAACCTGCAAACAACAGCTGGCCCGGGACGGAATCAGGCAGGGGCGTGTGCAGGGAAGGGTCAGACCACGGAGAGGTCGGAGCCCTCATCGGAGGCGGAGAGCATCAGGACGTGGCACACAGAGGACCAGCCCAGATGTGAATAAAGCTTCTGCCCATCCAAGGAAGCCAACAGGAGGCCGTCCTCCACATCGTGTGAAAACGCCTGCGCCGCCAGCGCCTTCATGATGAAGCTGCCCAGGCCCCGGCGCTGGAAGGAGGGTTCGGTGACAATCTTGTCGAACACCGCGGTGCCGTTGATGACCACCACACGGCCGCTCACGGCCAGCGTGTCGCCGGATCGAACTTCGGCAAAGTGGACACCGTCGGACTCCCACGTTTTCAGGGACAGGTCGTCGTCCGAGAGCCACGGGTCCTCGGAGTCCTGGGTTTCCATGTCCACGACCATCATGGTCTGGGACGCTGACGTGGCGTTGAGGTTGTGTTGTTCAGCCAGGAGCTTGTAGCGTCCTACATCATTGGTCAGGATGGTCAGGACCCGCTTGGGGGCTTCGGCAGTCTTTGCTGCCAGGTCCGCGAACTCGGCGTCCGTAGGATCAGAGGCGAAGTATTCCCAGTCCCCGGTCGTGTCAGCACGAAGGGCGGCGGGGAACCGTCCCTCGGTGCGCGTCTCATAGCCCCGGCAACCAGCCCAACCGGCTACCCAAACTTCAAGCAGATGAGTGATGTCTCCAACCATGGCTTCTGGCGTCATGTGACGAGAGTATTCCAGCGCTGTCATAAGCAACAGGGCTTTGGTGCTTGCTTATGCAATTGTGATAGGCGGCTCTTCCCGGGTCTGAATCCGTCCCCGGCAGCCACCAAGTACCCTTAAATACGTGGCTTTGAACCGAATCGTACTTTTTTACGGCTTTACTCCCATCGCAGACCCGGACGCTGTTCGGCTCTGGCAGCGTGCCCTGTGCGAAAAGCTCGGCCTGACCGGACGGATCCTTATCTCCAAGGACGGCATCAACGCGACCGTCGGCGGGGAGATCGGGGCCGTCAAGCAGTACGTGAAAACCACCCGCGAATACAGGGGCTTCCACGGCATCGACGTCAAGTGGTCCAGCGGCGGTGCGGAGGACTTCCCCCGCCTGAGCGTCAAGGTCCGCGACGAGATCGTCTCGTTCGGTGCGCCCGGCGAACTGAAGGTGGACGATAACGGCGTCGTGGGAGGCGGGACGCATCTGTTGCCCGAGGAACTCCACGAACTCGTCGACTCGAGGAAGGCCAGCGGCCAGGACGTCGTGTTCTTTGACGGCCGCAACGCCTTTGAAGCACAGATCGGCAAGTTCAAGGACGCCGTTGTCCCTGACGTTGCCACCACTCACGACTTCATCACCGAGCTCGACTCCGGCAAGTACGACCACCTCAAGGACCAGCCCGTCGTCACGTACTGCACCGGGGGCATCCGTTGCGAGGTGCTGTCCAGCCTCATGGTGAACCGCGGCTTCAAAGAGGTGTACCAGCTGGACGGCGGCATCGTGCGCTACGGCGAAAAGTTCAAGGACCAGGGCCTCTGGGAGGGCTCCCTGTACGTCTTCGACAAGCGCATGCACCTCGAATTCAGCGAAGATGCCAAGACCATCGGCGAGTGCGTCCGGTGCCAGACGCCCACGAGCAAGTTCGAGAACTGCTCGAACCTGAGCTGCCGCACGCTCACCCTGTACTGCGCTGGGTGCGCTGCCAACCCCGAGACGCTGCGCTGCCCGGACGGCTGCGCCGCCTGAACGGCAGGGACGGCTGGGCTGGAGCGACGGCTGCCCTGGACGGCCTGGACAACCTGGACGGCTGCAAAGGCGTTGCGTCAGATCCGGCTGATCCGGTAGGCGAAATTGGCGTCCGATCGCACCTCCACCGTCACCCGAAGCACGGAGTCCTTGGACAGGTGCACCACATTGACGCGGGACGTGCCGCAACGGAGGCTCAGGTCAACCAGGGCGAACTCGGCGTCGCGGACTGTGAATGAGACCCGCCGCTCGCTCCGGCAGGCGAGGGTGAGGGAGTACGTGCCGCTCGGCAGCTGGCCCGTGGACTCCGTCTTGCTGTGTCCCCTCTCAACGCTGCCGTAGTTCGTATTGAAAACCTGTCCCTCGGCGTCAGGCATGACTTCCTTCGCCCATTCGGTGAGCTCCTCGCCCGACACCGGCACGTTCTCCAGCGGGTCCCGGGGCAACACGGGATCCGTCACCGCAGGGGCGTCTGGAAGTTCGCCCCGGCCGTCGTCATAGCTGTATTCACAGCCGCCCAGGACGGCGGCAACCAGCACAAAGAAAAGCACGACGGCGGCTGCCGGCGCCCGCAGCCAAACCGTGCGTTGCGCCCGCCCCGGGAAACGACGCGCGGAGGCGATCCGCACCGTGGGCATACCCCGACTTTAGGCCTGGCGGAGGCGCCGGTACAGATGGCAATCCGCCGGGAGAAAAAATTCTCCCTTGGCTGTCCCGGAGCTGCGGGTCCATGCGGCCCCGCCGCCGATGGGCCCCGGATTAGCGCGCTGGAACCAGATGGTAGGCGTACAGGAGCGGCGCGTCCACGCTGGAGGCGCTGATCTCCATTCGCCCGGCCTTCGGTACGGTGATCGTCGCGGCTTCGCGGCTGCCGTTGCAGGCCGCTCCGGCTTCCGCCAGTTCCTTGCCGGCGAGCGTCACCGCGAAGAACGCCTTCCCGCCGCCGTCGCAGGTAATGGTCAGCGTGTACGCGCCTGCCGGGACGCTGGCTGCCGCCTGGATGATCCGGTCCCGGTTGAGGATCTTGCCGGCGTCCTCCAGCACTGCCTGGCCGTCGGAGGGCAGGGCGGTGGCCCGCCACTGCGGAACATCGGCATTTTCGATCGACACCACGGGGGAGCAGGCAGTAACTGCCAGAACCATGACGGCGGATGCGGCCGTCCCGCCCAGGGCACGGGAAAACAGAGGAGAACGGTCAGGCATGACTTCAAACTTACCCGTTCGAGGTAATGCCGGTTTCCGTTCCCCTCCTCCCGCTCCGCCGTGAGGCCACAAAAGAGACAAGTCTGTCTGCCTCAGCCAGCACTTTGGCCATGCCGGCGGAGGTCGCCAGCACGCGCTCGCCCCGTGACTCCAGGGGCACGGGAATGACCGTGGTCCGTCCCGCACCGGG
Source organism: Arthrobacter sp. ISL-65 (assembly GCF_018613795.1). Classification (GTDB taxonomy): domain Bacteria; phylum Actinomycetota; class Actinomycetes; order Actinomycetales; family Micrococcaceae; genus Arthrobacter. Next base: position 116,345 of record NZ_JAGGPN010000034.1, on the reverse strand, counting down.
CGGCACTGCCGTCTCGTGATGTGGGGGTTGCGGTGCCGGCCGCTGCGGTTCCGTGGGTGGGGGTTTCGCGGCCTCGCGCCTGGCGCTCTCCCCGGACAGGGTCAGGGCATCGATCTTGGCGCCGCCGATTTTGTCCAGCATCTCGTAGTCCTCGTCGGTGCACAGATCACTGGCCGCAAGGTGCTTCAGCGCGACCAGGCCCACGATGGCCCTGCTGAAGTCGCGGTCCATGGCAAGGTCGATGGCCCACTGGGTCCGCTTCCACCATTGGTCACGACGGTCCGCCTCGCGCCGCTGGGCGAGCGCGCGCCAGGCGATCCAGCCGGCAATGACGGCGGCCAGCAGCGGGGCGAATGCCGCCGCGTACCGCAGCCAATCGGGATCGGCCGCCACCGCCTGGGTTCCGAACATGGCCCAACTGTAGCTTCAGGTGCCGACAATAATCAGACGCCGACAATAAGGAGGCACCACACGCCATGCCCGATCCTCGGACTGAGGGCGGGAGTGGCCGGAAGGGCATGACCGGCACGCAGGCATAGCCGGGAAATAGACTTGGCCGGTGACCGAACCAACGCACTTCACCGCCGGCAACATTCCCGACGCACCGCGCAGCGACCTGCCCGACCTTCTGCAGGCCCTGGCCTCAGACCTCCGCGCGGTGGGCTACACCCTCGAGGGCGTGGCGGACCTGCTGGGGGACTCGGCGTATGCGGCCCTGAACAGGGACCAGCTCATCCCGGCACTGATCGCGACTGAAGCAGCAGCCGCCGGCGAGCCGCGCACCGCGGCGCTGGCCGCCGTCGTGCGTTTCTGGCTTCTGGCCGTTCCGCAGGAAGCGGGGGTGCTCGACGCCGTGCTGCCGCGGACCCGCGCCGAAGGCCTGGTGGCTCTTGGCCTGGCGAAAATCACCGGGACCGAGGCCGCCGCCGAATTGGACCTGCGCCCCTACGGCTGGGAGTCGGGCGGGAACGCCGGCGTCGAAATCTGGGTGGCCAGCGACCTCGCCGCGCACCAGCGGCCCGGCGTCCTCAGGCACGACCACGTCCTGGGCATCGGGCAGGCATCCACCACCCTTGTCCAGACCACCATCCGCCGCCATGCCGAAAGAGCACTGGACCTGGGCACCGGCTGCGGCATCCAGACCTTCCATCTCCTGCAGCACAGCGGCCACGTCACCGCCACTGACATCTCGGAGCGCGCACTCGCATTCACTCGCTTCAACCTCCTGCTCAATGCCGAAGCCCTGGCCATTGATCCGGCACGGCCGGAAGAGCGGGTGAGCCTGCGGGTCGGATCGCTCCTCGAGCCTGTTGCCGGCGAGGCTTTTGACCTCGTCGTATCCAATCCGCCCTTTGTCATCACACCGCGCAGTGCGGGGGAGGCCGCGGCCGACCAGTTCACCTACCGCGACGGCGGCCTGCCGGGAGATGATATCGTCGCATCGCTCATCCGCTCCCTGCCTGACGTGCTGGCCCCGGGCGGAACAGCCCAGCTTTTGGGCAACTGGGAAATCCCGGAGGGTTCGGCGTGGGATGAGCGGCCGCAAAGCTGGGCCGGTCCGGACACTGACGCGTGGTTCATCCAGCGCGAACAGGTGGGGCCGGAGCTGTACGCCGAGACCTGGCTGCAGGATGCCTCCGAAACCCGGGACCGCCGGCATTACCAGGAGGCCTACGCCGCGTACCTGGACGACTTCGCGTCGCGGAATGTCGGCGGCATCGGCTTCGGCATGGTCTTTTTGCGCCGGCCGGCCGGTGAACGGCGGATCCGCCGGTTCGAAGAGATCACCTACCCGATTGAACAGCCTGTCGGCCCGCACCTGGCGGCAGCGGTGGAACGGGCTGACTGGCTCGCCGCCCACGACGTGACCGCGGCCCACCTTCTTGTGGCCGAGGACGTCACCGAGGAGCGGCACCAGCGCCCCGGTGCCGAACACCCCGGTGTCATCCTGCTGCGCCAGGGAGCCGGCCTCCGCCGCACCAACCTGCTGAGCACCGAACTGGCGGGCTTTGTCTCCGCGTGCGACGGCGACCTGACCGCCGGACAGATTATCGGCGCCCTTGAGGCGCTGCTGGGTGGAACGGAGGGGTTCGACGGCGGCACCTTCCGGGCTGGCCTGCTCACCGAAGTGGCCAATCTGGTCCGGGACGGATTCCTGCTGCCTGTTGAGCCGGAATGACGCCGGCCCCGTAGCGCGAAGGACAGTTGCGGCCCCGAATCTCAGTGGATCCGGGGCCGCAACTGTACGTTCGCGCTGGGAGCGCGCAGGCACTTTCAGTTAATCAGGGCGCGGCCCATCCCGGGAGCAGGAACGTCGATGGTGAAGCCGCACGTGCACCGGTAGGTCACGGCGTCGGCGGCGCCCACGGCCTTCATGGAGCGGATCAGGCGCTGGCCGTCCACCCGAATGGCCATTTCCAGGGAGAATTCCTGATCCAGGCGCTTCATTGACCGCCGGCAGTGCCGCGGGGTGCCCGTTGCCGCCAGCAGGGAGCTGTCGGTGGCCGTGCCCGCGTCCAGGCTTGAGCCTGCCATTTCTCCCCCGGGCCGGGTTGCAGGCATCAAAGCGTCTTCGTCGAGGGTAATCATGGTCATCCTTTGGGCTTCTCACGGGGCTGCCAACGCTGGCGGCCCCGCCGCGAACTGCTTGCGGGAGGTCTGTTTACGCATGTAAGCAAAGCATGCTTAGTATTTCCGGGCAAGCCGGCTGGCCCAGGACCGTGGATATCAAGCATTTCTTTCAGAGCTCCTTGGTGCTGCGTAAACTGATGAAGTGAGTACTGACACGCCGGCACCGGCGACGCCCCCGGGACCGGCGCCGGAAGCCGCCCCGCGCCGCAGGACCCGGCCGGAAAAGAAGGTGGAAATCACCGACCCCAAGGCGATCCGGGCCCTGGCCCATGCCGCCCGCCTGGAGGTCATCTCCGAGCTGTACTCCACGCAGTCCAGCCGCACGGCCACGGAACTTGCCCAGCAGACCGGGCTCACCCCCAGCGCGATGAGCTACCATCTGCGGGCACTGCAGAAGTGGGGCATCGTGGTCCCGGCCGAGGCGTCGGCCGACGCCCGCGAACGCCGGTGGAAGGCGGCGGGCACGGATTTTGCGATCAACTCCGGCGGGGCGGTGGCCGGTCCGGACTTCGCCGTGATCGACCTCGAACTGGACGCATTCCGGCGCCGCGCCAGCGCCTACGCCCGGGCCCGCGACGAACAGCGCCAACGCGGTGAGTCCGCCGAGCCGGCGTCGGCGGTGCTGCTCGCCAACAACCTTCTCTATCTGACGGCCGAGCAGCGCAATGAACTGACGGAAAGGGTCTTTGAGCTGCTACGGGACTACGAGCTGGAGGATCCCAACCGCATTCCACCAGGCGCCGAGCGGATCGCCACCATGTGGTCAATGATTCCCGACGACCGCACCCTCCCGGGGGCCTCCGGCGGCAACGGCGGCACCTGACGGGCGCGGCGGACGGGCGCGTGCCGGCCCGCGGGGACACGCCCGGGCGGCCGGCAGCCACGGCAGTGACGGGGGCCACCGTTTTCCACATGACAGCGCAGAATTCTGCAAAATATGGTGAACTAGGCCAGTATGGGCTGATCTGCCCGAGCAACCTTTTTCTGTAGGAGCACTGTGCCAAGCAAGGCCAAAACCGGCAAGAAACTCGTGATCGTGGAGTCTCCGGCCAAGAGCAAGACCATCGCCAAGTACCTGGGCGAGGGCTTCATCGTTGAGGCCTCCATCGGTCACATCCGCGACCTGCCGCAGCCGTCCGAGCTCCCCGCGGACCTGAAGAAAACCTCCCTGGGCAAGTTCGCCGTCGACGTCGAAAACGACTTCAAGCCCTATTACGTCGTCTCCCCGGACAAGAAGAAAAAGGTGGCCGAGCTCAAGGCCCAGCTCAAAGACGCCGACGCGCTCTATCTCGCAACCGATGGGGACCGCGAGGGCGAAGCCATCGCGTGGCACCTCCTGGAGGTCCTGAAGCCCAAGGTCCCCGTGTACCGGATGACCTTCGGTGAAATCACCAAGGAAGCCATCCACCGCGCTATGGACAACCTGCGCGACGTCGATGCCGCCTTGGTTGACGCGCAGGAGACCCGCCGCATCCTGGACCGCCTCTATGGCTACGAGATCTCCCCGGTGCTGTGGCGCAAGGTGGCGCGCGGACTGTCCGCCGGCCGCGTGCAGTCCGTGGTCACCCGAATGGTGGTGGACCGCGAACGGGAGCGCATGGCATTCAAGGCCGCGTCCTACTGGGATCTGACCGGGCAGTTCGGTTCCGACGCCGGTTCCTTTAAGGCGAAGCTCGCCGCCGTTGACGGCGCCAAGGTGGCCACCGGCCGGGACTTTAACGACGACGGCGAACTCACCTCGCGCAATGTTGCGCACCTCAACGAGGAACTCGCCACCTCACTGGCCGCCGCGCTGCAGGACGCCGATTTCCGCGTCCGCTCGGTGGACACCAAGCCGTACACGCGCCGCCCCGCCGCGCCCTTCACCACCTCCACGCTCCAGCAGGAGGCCGGCCGCAAGCTGCGGTTCTCGTCCAAGAGCACCATGCAGGTCGCGCAGCGGCTGTATGAGAACGGCTACATCACGTATATGCGTACGGACTCCTCGGCGCTGAGCGACGAGGCCGTCACGGCCGCGCGCCGGCAGGCTGCCGAGCTGTACGGTCCCGAATACGTTCCGCAGTCGCCGCGCGTTTACACCAGTAAGGCCGCCAACGCGCAGGAGGCCCACGAGGCCATCCGTCCTGCCGGCGACTCCTTCCGTACGCCGGCGCAGGTGGCCAAGCAGCTCAGCGGGGACGAATTCCGCCTGTACGAGCTGATCTGGAAGCGAACCGTCGCCTCCCAGATGGGCGACGCCAAGGGTTCCACCGCCACCATCCGGCTGGGCGCATTGGCCGCCGACGGCCGCGACGCCGAGTTCTCCGCCTCCGGTACGGTCATCACGTTCCCCGGCTTCCTGGCCGCCTATGAAGAGGGCAAGGACGAAAGCCGCGGCGACGACGAGTCCGACGAGGCCCGCCGCCTGCCGAACGTCGCCAAGGGTGACGGTCTCACCGCCTCGGAGATCATCGCCGTCGGCCACGAGACCTCGCCGCCGCCGCGCTACACGGAAGCTTCCCTGACCGCCGAGCTGGAAAAAAAGGGCATCGGACGCCCGTCCACTTACGCCTCCACCATCTCCACCATCCAGGACCGCGGCTACGTGCGGAAGCAAGGCTCTGCCCTGGTGCCGAGCTGGATCGCCTTCTCCGTGGTGCGGCTCCTCGAACAGCACTTCACGGATTATGTGGACTACGAGTTCACGGCCGACATGGAAGGCGACCTGGACAAGATCGCCAACGGCCAGGCTGTGGGCGCCGCCTGGCTCAAGCACTTCTACTACGGCGAAGATGCCGATCCCGGCCTGCTGAGCATCGTGAACAACCTGGGCGAGATCGACGCCCGCGAGATCAACTCCGTGCCCATCGCGGACGGCATCACCCTGCGCGTCGGCAAGTTCGGCCCCTACCTGGAGAGCTCCGTGCCCACGGTGGATCCCAAGACCGGCGAAGTGGTGGAGTCCGCCCGGGCCAACGTGCCGGAAGACCTCGCCCCGGATGAGCTCACTGCCGCCAAGGCAGTCGAGCTCATGGAAACGGCCGCTCCTGAGGAACGGGTCCTGGGTGCCGATCCCCACACCGGCCACACTGTTGTTGCCAAGAACGGCCGGTACGGCGCCTACGTCACCGAGATCATCCCGGAGATGACCGAGGAACAGCTGGCCAACCAGCCCGTGGAGTACTACAAGAACGGCAAGCCCAAGCCGCCGAAGAAGCCCGTCAAGGCCAAGCCGCGCACGGGTTCGCTGTTCAAGTCCATGACTGTCGACTCTGTCACCCTGGACGAGGCCATGCAGCTCATGAGCCTTCCCCGGGTGCTCGGCGCGGACACCGAGGGCAACCCGATCACGGTGCAGAACGGCCGCTTCGGCCCGTACCTGAAGAAGGGCACGGACTCCCGATCCATCGGCTCCGAAGAGGAAATCTTCACCATCACGCTGGAACAGGCCCTGGAGATCTACTCCCAGCCCAAGCAGCGCGGAGCCCGCGCGGCCGTGCCGCCGCTCGCCGAGTTCGGCCCGGACCCGGTGTCGGAGAAGAACATCGTGGTGAAGGAGGGCCGCTTCGGTCCCTACATCACTGACGGCATCACCAACATCACCGTGCCCCGCGACACGTCGCTGGAGGAACTGACCCGGGAACGCGCCGTCGAACTCCTCGCCGAAAAGCGGGCCAAGGGCCCGGTGAAGCGCACCACCACGCGCAAGGCCCCGGCGAAAAAGGCGGCAGCGAAGAAGTAGGGGTGACGGCTGCGGGAATTGCTTCGTGCCCTGCAACGTGGTCGAGTAGATGCATGACTGAACAGCCGGAACCCGCAGACACCACGCCGCTGAACGACCTTGAGGAGAAGCTGGCCCAGGGCGGCCAGCCGGACGCCGATCCGGTGGACGTCATCCTCTCTTTCCTCAACAACGAGGTCTACATCATCAGTTCCGACGCGCTTGAGGGCGAGGACTCCCAGGTTGAGCCGCTGGTGCTGGGCAACGCGGACGGCCAACCGGTCCTTGCGGTGTTCTCGCACCCCAGCAGGGTGGACACGCAGTACCTGGAGGCTGCCCCGAACGTGCTGGGCACGCAGGGCGCGGCAATCATCGCCAACATCGGCGATGAGCTGGGGATGGTCATCAATCCGGGTGCGGCCTACGGCTTCGAGATCAACCCCGAGGGCATCGCCAACATCAAGCGCGACTTCAAGCGCGCCGATGACGTGGACCCCGACCCTGCGGGCCTCGAAGGCGAGTAGCTCGCGCGGCTGTCCGCACACTAAAGCCCGCAATGTAAGCGACAGGTTGCGTCCGCTGCGCCGGCGGGAGGAATAATGGCAGGATGCGGCTAGGCGTCCTCGACATCGGTTCCAACACTGTCCACCTCCTGCTGGTGGATGCCCACCCCGGCGCGCAGCCTGTGCCTTTCGCCTCGCACAAGCGCCCCCTCTCGTTGGTGCAGTACCTCGATGAGGAAGGGAACATCACCGACGCGGGCCAGCACGAGCTCACGGAGTTCGTCCTCGAGGCCTGGGAGTTCGCGGCGCGGCACAAGGCCGACGACCTGCTGGCCTTCTGCACGTCAGCCATCCGCGAGGCCACCAACGGACCCGCGGTGCTGGCGCGGGTGAAGCACGAGACCACTGTGACGCTGCAGGAACTCACGGGCAGCGAGGAAGCGTCCATGACGTTTTTCGCCGTCCGCCGCTGGTACGGCTGGGGCGCGGGCACGGTCCTGAACTTCGATATCGGCGGCGGTTCCTTCGAAATGGCGCTGGGGCAGGACGAGCTGCCGGAACTGGCAACCTCCGTGCCCCTTGGCGCGAGCCGGCTGACCCGGGACTGGCTGCACGAGGATCCGCCCTCCGCGAAGAGCGTCAAGGAGCTGCGCCGCTATATCAGGGCCACCCTCAGGCCGGTGGTCCGCAACTTCAACGAGGTGGGCAGGGCGAACGTCCTGGCTGGCACTTCGAAGACCTTCCGCTCCCTGGCACGGATCGCCGGGGCAGCCCCCAGCGCCGCCGGCCCGTACGTGAAGCGCGACCTGAACCGCACTGACCTCGGCATCTGGGCACAGCGGATCTCCGCCATGAAGTCCGAAGACCGGCTGCACCTGCCGGGCGTCTCCGAGGCCCGCGCCAACCAGCTCCTTGCCGGTGCGCTGGTGGCTGAGGCGGCCCTGGAACTGTTTGAGTACAAAAAGATCAAGATCTGCCCATGGGCGCTGCGCGAGGGCCTCATCCTCCGCCGGCTCGACCAGCTGGTCGTCGACGGCCCGCTTGAACCTGCACCGCACGTGGGTATCCCGCAGGTGTCCGCACTGCCGGCCATCTAGGGCCCGCGTGCCGCGGTCCTTCGCTGGCGGGCCTCAAACGAGTAAGCGCCGGCCGGTTACGCAGAAGAAGCTGGGGGGAACACTTCTGCAACCGACCGGCGCCGCGCCAGTCCCGAAGGACTGGCTCCATCACTCGCACCTGTGAGGCGTTTACGACTCTAACGGGCGAGTATGGGTGTTCTGGGGGATTTACCTGAATGCAGGCTGGGAATCAGCGCCGCCGGACGGGGCTTAGCGGGGTTAAAGGCAAAGACACCGACGGCCTGCTGCAGAAAAATGGGCAAAACCACTGCAGACCGTCGGTGCCTGACAAGCATCCCCATGCTTGCTTCATCACTCGCACCCTCAATGAGGTATTACCTAAGTTAGTGGCCGAAGGTGTGCGAATGCTTCGACCGACATGTGAGCTTCCTGTGAATGGTCGGGGTCTGCATCAGGCGCGATGAACTGCAATGATGGAGCAATGAGCAACCGAATCGCATTCCTTGGCTGTGGATCAATGAACGAGGCCATTCTGGGTGGCCTGCTGGAGAGCGGCACGGATCCCATGGAGATCGTGGCCACCGTCCGCCGTGCGGAGCGGGCAGCGGAGCTGGCCGAACGGCACGCGGGCATTACGGCCATCGCCGGCAGCGAAGAGCCCGACAACAACAAGCAGGCGGCGAAGGGTGCCGGCGTCGTGATTCTCGGCGTGAAGCCTGTGGGCATCGCCGAGCTGGCCCGGGAAGTCAGCGGCTCGCTTTCTCCCGATGCGATCGTCATCAGCGTTGCGGCCGCCGTCTCCATCGCCCAGCTCGAAGCCGCCCTGCCGCCGGGCCAGCCCGTGATCAGGACGATGCCCAACACCCCGGCGAAGCTGGGCCGCGGAGTGGTCTCGGTCTCCGCCGGCACCAACTGCTCGCCCGAGCAGCTCCAGCGGGCAAAAGACATTCTCGGCGCGGTGGGGACCGTCGTCGAAATTCCCGAGGAGCAGGTGGACGCACTGGGCGCCATCAGCGGCTCCGGTCCGGCCTACGCGTTCTACCTGGCTGAGGCCATGGCCGCCGCCGGCGTCGAACTCGGCCTCGACGAGGAGCTGGCGCTCCTGCTGGCGCGCGAAACCGTGGCCGGAGCCGGCCTCATGCTCGCGGAACCCGGCGCCGAACCCTCCGCCCTGCGCAAAGCCGTAACCAGCCCCAACGGCACCACGGAGCGCGCCATCGCCACGTTCGATGAACGCGGGATGCCGGCGATCATCGCCGCGGGCGCACGCGCCGCGGCCGACCGCGCCGCCGAGATCACCAAACAGCTCGGCTAGTCCCCACCCGCACCCTTACCTCGCAAGCTCGGCCAGGGAACCCTGCGGGCGTGGGCCCACCACCCGCACCCTTACCTCGCAAGCTCGGCCATGGAACCCTGCGGACAGATACCGCGGGTTAAAGCCCCTTAGAGCCCGGTATCTGTACAAAAACTCTCCCGACGGCGGGCCGCGCCGTGGGCGGGCACGTTAAGGACCGCGCGTTACGGCCGGGCGGCGAACCTCTCCAGCAGGTCCACGTGGCCGGACACGATCAGCATGTCCCGGGCCGACACCTTGGTCTCGGGGCGGGCGTAGGTGAAGTCTTCGCCCGGGGACTTCACGCCCACGATCGTCACGCCGTACCTGGACCGGACCTTGGACTCGTCCAGCGTGAAACCGACAGTTTCACGCGGCGGATACATCTTCACGATCGCAAAGTCGTCGTCGAACTCGATGAAGTCCAGCATGCGCCCGGAGACCAGGTGCGCGGCGCGGACGCCGGCGTCGGCCTCGGGGTAGATGACGTGGTTGGCGCCGATGCGGGTGAGGATTTTGCCGTGTGACGGCGTGATCGCCTTGACCCACAAGTGCTCGATGCCGAGGTCCACCAGGTTCACGGTGATGAGCACCGAGGACTCTATGGACGTGCCCACGCCCACCACGGCCGAGCTGAACTCCTGCGCGCCCAACTGGCGCAGCGCGTCGATGTTGGTGGCGTCCGCCTCCACCACGTGGGTCAGTACGGGCGACCATTTCTGGACCAGGGACCTGTCGCGTTCGATGGCCAGCACCTCGCGGCCCTGCTTCACCAGCTGTTCGGCAGTGGAGGCACCGAAGCGGCCTAGCCCGATCACCAGGACCGGCGCGTTGTGGGCGGGGCGGTTGGGGGCGCCTGACGGATTAGCCAATGATGGGCCTCTCTTCGGGGTAGTGGTACAGCTGGCTGCGCTGGCGCAGGGCCAGGGCAGCGGCAAGCGTGACGGTGCCGACGCGGCCGGCGAACATCAGGGCCGACAGCACGTAGACGCCCTCCGGCGGGACTTCGGCGCTGAGGTTTGTGCTGAGGCCTACGGTGGCGAAGGCTGAAATGGTTTCGAAAAGCACCCGGTCCAGGGAAGCGCCGCTGATGTGCAGCAGCAGGAAGGCGGACGCGGACACCAGCGTGGCACCGGCGACGATCACCGAGATGGCCACGCGCATGGTGCCCTCCGGGATGGTGCGGCCGTAGACCTTGACGTCGGCGTCGCCGCGGGCTTCGGCGATGATGGCCAGGAACATGACGGCGATGGTGGTGACCTTGATGCCGCCGGCGGTTGAGGCGGAGCCGCCGCCGGCGAACATGAGGGCGTCTGTGAGCAGCATGGTGGTGGATTCCATCTGGTTCTGGTCCACCAGGTTGAAGCCGCCGGAGCGCGTCATGACGGAGGCGAAGAGCGAGTGCGTGATCTTGTCACCGAGGTCCATGCCGCCTATGGTCCGGATGTTGTCCCACTCCATGAGCGCCCACAGGACGGTTCCGGCCGCGAGCAGGATGAACGAGACCTGGATGGTGAGCTTCGTGTGCAGGTTCCACTTTTTCCAGTTCAGCCCGTTTTGCTGCAGCACCATGACTACGGGGAAGCCCAGGCTGCCCAGGAACACGCCGAGCATAAGCGGGATGAGGATCCAGAGGTCTGTTTCGTAGGGGACAATGCCATCCGAATGCGGCGTGAATCCGGCGTTGTTGAAGGACGAGATCGAGTAGAAGACGCCGTGCCAGACGGACTGCAGGAATGGCTCGCCGAGGACCATGAAGCGCGGGATCAGGGCGATCGCGAGGACGGCCTCGATGACCACCGAGGTGGTGATGACGATCCGCAGCAGCGTACCCACCTCACCCAGCCGGCCCGCGTTGTTCATGGCCTCCTGGGCGATGAGCTTGCCCCTGACCCCCAGCTTCTTGCTCACCATGAGGGCAAGCAGCGAGGCCAGCGTCAGCGTACCGAGGCCGCCGACGAAAATGCCGACCAGGATGATCAGCTGGCCGAAGAAGGACCAGTGCACGGCGGTGGACACCACGGTCAGGCCCGTGACGCAGACGGCCGAAACGGCGGTGAAGAGGGACTGGTGGAGCGGCGTGAAGTCACCGGTTGCCGAGGAGGCCGGCAGCGACAGGAGGCCGGTGAAGAGGACGATGACCACCACGAAGGCGCTCAGGGCAAGACGGGCCGGCGATGTGTTGGCAATGTCATCGATGAAGTCACGGATGCCCGTGAATATCCACAGGCCCTCACGCTCCGGCGGTGCGGGTTGCCAGCTGGCCGGGCTTTTGGACCTCGACTGGCTTTGGGTCATGTGCGGCTGTTCCTCGATTGACTCTGCTTCCTCCAGTAGTAAACCACTAAACACCGCGCCATGGCCGGGCCTATGGGCAGACCGGGCTCCGGTAGCCTGTCAGTAATGACATTCCAGTCCGGACTCAGCCTCCCCGCATTGCCAACGACGGTGGTGTGGGACGCCGCCATGACGGCGTACAACTTCGGCCCCGGCCACCCCATGGCGCCGGAGCGCCTGGACCTGACGGCCCGGCTGGCCGCCAGCCTGGGCCTGCTGGATCTTGGGCACGTCACATTGGCTGCCCCGGACGTGGCCGACGACGGCGAGCTCACCACCGTGCACAGCCCCGACTTCGTGGCCGCGGTGCGCCGGGCCAGCGACAACCCCGCCGCCGCGGACGAGTCCTACGGGCTGGGCACCGAGGACGATCCCGCGTTCGCCGGGATGCACGAGGCTGCGGCGCGCCTGGCTGGCGGCTCCCTCCTCGCGGCGAGCTCGATCCTGGACGGCTCGGCGGTCCGGGCCGTGAACTTCGGTGGCGGCCTCCACCACGCGTCCCGGGACCGCGCCAGCGGCTTCTGCGTCTACAACGATGCCGCCCTGGCGGTCCGTAAACTGCTCGACGGCGGTGCGCAGCGGGTGGCATATATCGACGTCGACGCCCACCACGGGGACGGGACGCAGAGCATCTTCTGGGACGACCCCCGCGTCCTCACCATCTCGCTGCACGAAACCGGCATGTCACTGTTTCCCGGCACCGGCTTCGCCAACGAGATCGGCGGCCCCGGGGCCCTGGGCAGCGCGGTGAACGTGGCACTGCCTGCGGGAACGGGGGACGCCGGCTGGCTGCGGGCTTTTCACGCCGTGGTCCCGCAGCTGGTGGGCGCCTTCGCGCCCGAGGTCATCGTCAGCCAGCACGGCTGCGACTCGCACCGGCTTGATCCCCTGACCCATTTGAACGTGAGTGTGGACGGACAGCGCGAGGCCGCCACCGCCGTCGCGAACCTCGCCGCCCGGTACTGCGGAAACCGCTGGATCGCCACGGGCGGCGGCGGGTATCACATCACTGGCGTTGTGCCGCGGACGTGGAGCCACCTGATCGGCATCGCTGCCAACCGGCCGGTGTCGCTGCGGACCCCCGTGCCGGAGGCGTGGCGGACGTACGTGCAGGAACGCTACGGCGTTGACACGCCGGAGAGCATGGGCGACGACGCCGACGTCTGGTGGCGCTCGTGGGAGGTGGGCTTCGATCCCAACGACGACATCGACCGCACCGTAATGGCCACGCGCAAGGAAGTCTTCCCGCTGTACGGCCTGGATCCCTGGTTCGACTAGTTCCGGTTTCTTCATGGGGCCAGCCACGGGCGAAATAGTAGATGCCATTCGGCGTATATGTCGCTAGGGTGGGTCTCATGGTGACAGACGACGTATTTGCCGTCATTGCGGAGGCCACGCGGCGCGACATTCTCGTGTCCCTCCAAGCGGGGGACAAAGCAGTGGGGGAGCTGGTCGAGGAGCTCGCCGCCAGCCAGCCCACCATCTCCAAACACCTCAAGGTGCTGCGTGAAGCCGACCTGGTGAGCATGCGCGCGCAGGGCCAGAAGCGCTACTACGCGCTGAATACAAAGCCGCTGGCGGGTGTCGCCAGCTGGCTGGAGACTTTCGACGTCGGACGCGCGGCTGCCGCCGCAGCGTCACCGGACGCCGCAAACCAGCAGGCTGAGGAAGCGCAGGCCGGTTCTGCGCGTGCGGCCGCCGCCTCACCCGGAACATCGGCCGGAAGCCCCGCTCCCGCCGCGGCCAGCCCTGCCGGGGAAGTCCCGGACGCCTTCGCGGCAGCCGCGGCACATGCCGGGAGCGCGGCGGACGACGCTACCCACGCACCCGGGCGTCCGGCGAGCGGCCAGCTGAGTCCCGCCGTCGTGGTTCCCGGTGGACAGGTGCCCGGGAGCGCCGGCCAGGACGACACCATGCCGCAGCAGATCGGCCGCACCGTGGGCCGCGCCGCGACGAAGGCCGCCGACCTGCTGGCCAACCTGCCCAAGTTCGGCCGCAAAAAGTAGCCCACGCCCAACTCAGTAGCAGCTGAGGGCGTTCTGAACGCTCAGAACGCCCTGTGCTGCGACCCAGTTGGGCCCCACGCATTACCTGCCGAGGATCCGCACGTGGTCAGGGGTCAGCTCTGAAATACTGCTGACGCCGAGGAGCGCCATGGTGCGGGCCATGTCCTTTTCGAGGATCTGCAGGACGCGGTCAACGCCGGCCCGGCCGCCGGCCATGAGCCCGTACAGGTAGGCGCGGCCGATGAGCGTGAAGTCAGCACCGAGGGCCAGGGCGGCGATGATGTCCGCGCCGCTCATGATGCCCGTATCCAGCATGATCGCGGCGCTGTTGTTGTCCGCCTTAAGCGCCTTGGAAACCTCCGGAAGGAGGTGGAAGGGAATGGGTGCGCGGTCCAGCTGGCGGCCGCCGTGGTTGGACAGCACGATGCCGTCGGCGCCGTGGTCCACCACCTTGCGGGCGTCGTCCACGGTCTGGATGCCCTTGACCACGAGCTTGCCCTTCCAGGTTTCGCGCAGCCAGTCCAGGTCCTCGAAGGTGAGGGTGGGATCGAACATCGAGTTGATGAGGTCAGCGACCGTGCCCGTGTACCGCGAGAGCGAGGCGAAGGTGAGCGGCTCGTGGGTGAGGAAGTTGAACCACCAGGCCGGGCGGTAGGACGCGTCCAGGACGGTCTTCAGCGTCAGTGCGGGCGGGATCGTCATGCCATTGCGGACGTCGCGCAGCCGTGCCCCCGCGACGGCGGTGTCCACCGTGACCATCAGGGTGTCGTTCCCGGCCTTCGCTGCCCGCTCAATCAGTTCGAGGGAGCGGTCCCGGTCCGTCCAGAGGTACAACTGGAACCAGTTCCGGCCGTTGGGCGCCACCGCGGCCACGTCCTCGATTGAGGCGGTGCCCATGGTGGAGAGCGTGTAGGGGATGCCTGCGGCTTCGGCGGCCTGCGAGCCGGCGTATTCGCCCTCGGACTGCATCATTCGGGTGAAGCCGGTGGGCGCGATGCCCACGGGAAGCCGGGAGGACTTGCCCAGAATGTCGGTGCTGAGGTCGATACTGGACACATTCCGCAGGATGCCGGGGCGGAACTCGATGTCCAGGAACGCCTCGCGGGCACGCCGCAGGGTGATCTCGGATTCCGCTGCGCCGTCGGTGTAGTCAAACGGGGCCTGGGGGGTGCGGCGCTTGGCGATGTCGCGCAGTTCCCAGACGGTGCTGGCGCGCCTGAGCCGTGCTTCCTTGCTGAACTCGGGCTTCTTGAACTGCATGAGCGGGGCGAGGTCGGCGTACTTCGGGATGCGGCGCTTCAGCGCGGCTGGGACTGCGGCGGCTGCTGCGGCGACGCCGGTGGCGGGCCGCGTGGCCGGGATTTCTGTCGCGTCCGGGGCCGGGGTGGTCTCGGGGTTGCTCGGCTGGATGGTGTGGGTCATGGCTTTCCTCCGTGGGCGTGCCGGGGGATGCTGAACAGGAGCCTCCCCGCTGTGGTCTAACCACACTCTAGGGCATGTGGTCCAACCACATCAAGTACCATGGGCTCATGCGTACGCACCAACTTGTCCTGCGGTGGATCGAGGACCAGCTCTCCGGCGGCCAGCTCGCCGTCGGCGGCCGCCTTCCGGCCGAACGGACTCTGGCCGAGCAGCTCGGCGTGTCCCGCACCTCCGTCCGCGAGGCGATCCGCGTCCTGGAGGCCATGGGAGTGGTCCGGGCCGGTGTGGGTTCCGGCCCGGAGGCGGGAACGGTGGTGATCTCGGACCCGACGGCGGCGCTCGGCTCCGCGCTGCGCCTGCACGTCGCCACGCAGCACCTGCCGGTGGAGGACGTGGTGGAAACCCGCGTGCTGCTCGAGTCCTGGGCGGCCGCCCGGGCCAGGCCCGAAGCTCCCGAAGTCGACCTTGCCGCGGCACTGCTGGACGACATGGACGAGGGTCACGGCATCGACGACTTCCTGGCCCTGGACGTGCGCTTTCACCTCGCCCTGGCAGACGCGGCCGGCAACGCCGTGGTCAGCGCCATGATGGGGTCACTGCGCGAGGCGAT
This sequence comes from Arthrobacter sp. ISL-65, assembly GCF_018613795.1. GTDB lineage: Bacteria > Actinomycetota > Actinomycetes > Actinomycetales > Micrococcaceae > Arthrobacter. Next base: position 100,724 of record NZ_JAGGPN010000034.1, on the reverse strand, counting down.
CCAGGGGTACGCGGGGCAGCTGACGGCGAACCTGCCGGATTGGGACGCCACCGCCTCGCGGCTCCGGGCCGAGCACCGCGAGATCCTGGCGGCCATAAGGATGGACGACGGCGGCCGGGCGGCCGAACTGGTTGCCGCCCACATCCGGGGGTACTACAAAGAAGCCGGGCTGGGCCCGAAGGATTCGGACCCAGCCCGGCTTCCATGGCTGGCCTAGGTGCGAGTTTTTGTACAGATAATGGCCCCAAACGGGGCTTTAACCCGCGACATCTGTACAAAAACTCCAAGGGGACCAGTGGACCCCGAGTCATTTGACTCCTTTCATGCGGGTGCCACATTGCCACCCAACGAAAAGCGGAGCTCAGGAACCGGGTGGGACTGGGTTTGCTCGAAACTGTTTGTAGTTCAGCGGGCCAACGCCGTGAAATAAACTGGCGAAATGTCTCCCTCCAAGCCCCGCGGGCAGTACGCCAAAGGCGCCGAACGCCGCGAGCAGATCATCCAAACCGCCACAGATGTCTTTGCCATCGAAGGCTTTGAGGGCACGGCCCTAAAACGCGTGGCCGAGCTTGTGGGCGTCAAGGAAGCAACGCTTTTCCACTACTTCAGCGGCAAGCAGGAGCTGCTGACGGCGGTGCTTGCCGAGCGGGACCGCCGCAGCAGGGACATTGGCGGATTGACCGAGTTTGGCCTGCCCATGCTGGCGTCAGTGGCGGAGCGGAACAGGAAGGAGCCCGGGCTGACCACGCTGTATGCCGTGGCGTCGGCAACGGCCAATGACCCCGGGCACGCTTCGCACGGCTACTTCCAGGACAGGTACTCCCAGCTGGTGGAGGAGCTGGCGCTCGACATCGGCCGCCGCCAGCACACCGGGGAGGTCCGGTCCGACGTCGCGCCGGAGTCGCTCGCGCGGCTGGTCATCGCCGCGTTCGACGGCCTTCAGCTGCAGTGGCTGTACGACAAGAAGGTGGACATGGCCGGCGGGCTGGCGGAGCTCGTCGATGTGCTCCTGGTCCCGGCCAAGCCCTAACCCCGGCGGCCACCTGAGCGCGCGAGGCCGGGAGTTTTTGTCCACTTGTCGCGACTTCGGGGGCGTTTAGCGGCCAAAATCTGTACAAAAACTCCACGCGAGGGTCAGTCTTCGGCGATCACGGCCACCGCTCCGCCGGGGACAATCGCGCTGAAACGGCCGCCGCCCAACAGTTCTTCGCCGTCGGCCTTCACCGCCGCAGCCTCCCGGCTGTGGTTGATGGCGAAGAGGAAACGGCGCCCGTCCGCCGTGACCCGCCGGGTCAGTTCGACGCCGGCGGCGGCCTCCGCGGCGGCCGCCACTCCCGCTTCGGCCAGGAGCCGGTCCAGGAGGCGTTCGATGCCGTCGCGGTCGGGGAGGGTGGCCAGGTACCAGGCGGCGCCGCGGCCCGTGGTCCTTCGGGTCAGGGCAGGGACGCCGTCCAGCGGGTAGCCGGTGAAGGTGGCCAGGGTCTCCGCGCCGTCCGCGTGGACGTGCTCGCTCCAAACCAGGCCAATGGTGCCGTCGCTCAGAGTCACCTGCCCGCCCTCGAGCAGCGGATGGAACTCCTCGGTCCTGATGCCCAGCAGCTCCCGGAAGGCGCCCGGGTAGCCGCCCGGCCGGATGTGGTCGCGTTCGTCGACGATGCCGCTGAAGTAGCTGACCAGCACCGTGGCACCTGCTTCGGCCGCGCCGGCGATGTTGGCTGCTGCATCATCGGTGACGCAGTACAGCGTGCAGATCAGGACCACGTCGTAGCCGGAGAGGTCTGCGGTCGGGTGGACGAAGTCCACGCCCACGCCGCGCAGGAACAGCGAGCGGTAGAACGCCCGGATCAGGTCCAAATACTTCACGTCCTCGCTGGGGTGCGAGTCCAGTTCGCTGGCCCACCAGGCCTCGTAATCGAACACGATGGCCACCCGGGATTCGACCGTGGAGCCCTTGACCGGGCCTAGCTTGCCAAGGGCGTCGCCCAGTGCCACCACCTCGCGCCACACCCGGGTGTCGCGGCCGCCGTGGGGGACCATGGCCGAGTGGAACTTCTCGGCGCCGGCAACGCTCTGGCGCCACTGGAAGAACATGACGGCATCGGCACCGCGGGCCACGTGCGCCATGGAGTTGCGGAGCATTTCGCCGGGCATCTTGGGCTGGTTGCGCGGCTGCCAGTTCACGGCCGACGTCGAGTGTTCCATCAGGATCCACGGCCTGTTGCCCGCGACGCCGCGCGTGAGGTCCGCGCTGAACGCGAGTTCGATCTCCCGCTCCGGATCCGCCGCCACCAGGTAGTGGTCGTTGGCCACCACGTCCAGGTCCTTTGCCCAGTCGAAGTAGTCCAGGGACTTCGTGGCGCTGGAAACCATGAGGTTGGTGGTGGCCGGAACGTTGGGCGTCACCTCCCGGATCACCGCCAGCAGGCTCCGGTAGTAATCCATCAGCGCCCAGGAGCTGAACCGCTGGAAGTCCAGCCGCTGCGTCGGGTTGAGGGTGGTGGGGGCGGCCCGCGGCGGAATGATTTCCTCGAACGAGGCATAGTGCTGGGACCAGAAGGCCGTTCCCCACGCCACGTTCAGGGCCTCGATGCTTCCGTAGCGCCGCTCCAGCCAGCGCCGGAACGCCGCGGCGTCCTCGTCGCCGTAAAACTCTGAAACGTGGCAGCCCAGCTCGTTGTCCACGTGCCACAGCACCAGCGCCGGATGGTCCTTGTACCGTTCGGCCAGTTTCCGGGTAATGCCCGTGGCATACCGGCGGTAAACAGCGGACGACGGCGAGTAGTGCCGCCGGGAGCCACGTTCCAGGACGGTGCCCTCCGCCGTTACCGGCAGGACTTCCGGATGCTTCCGCACCAGCCAGGCCGGGGGAGCGGCCGTGGCCGTGGCGAGGGCAACCTTAATGCCCGCGCCATCCAGGTTGTCCAGCACCTCGTCCAGCCAGGCAAAGTCGTACTCACCTTCGCGCGGCTCCAGGAGCGCCCAGGAGAAGATGGCCACGCTGAGGAGGGTCACCCCGGCCTCCCTCATAAGGCCGATGTCCTCCAGCCGCACGTCGGCGGGCCACTGTTCGGGATTGTAGTCACCGCCGAATGCCAGTCCGGGGCCGCTGTTCCAGGACGGGGTTGGGCGAGGGGGCTCTGGAGTGGGCATGGGACTCCTTTGTCGCGACGGTGGTCAGCCTCTTCTAGTGTGACCTGGAGCCACGAGGGATTCGACGGCGGCTGGTGACAGTTCGCCGTCGCACACCCACACGCTCAGGCTCCGCCGCAGCGATTCCCCTGCGGCCAGGGCCACGGACCTTTCCCAGGCCAGGGCCGACCCGACGGCGGGGTACCCGGAGCAGCGGACAAACCAGGGATCGGTGGACTCGGCCGGGGCGCCGAACACGAGGGTCGCGGGCTGCCCGGACCGCCTGCCGGGGACTTCGCCGAAGAATGCGGTCCACGCCAGCCACGGCGCCACGGAACCGTGGACTGCCGGTTCCCCCTCGGCGTCGGACGTGAAAATACGGGAACCGCTGCAGGCGGGTAGGCGCCAGAAGAAGCCGCCGTAGCCGCTGCCGGCGGCGCCATTGGAGCCGGGGCTGCCCAGTGAAACGTCGACGACGGCAGTCAGCTCCGTGCCCAGGTCCAGCCGCCACACCCGCTCACCCAGGATCTCGCGGCGGAGGGTCCGCTGTTCGGTCAGCAGGGGCTGTCCGTCCGTGCCGAGCCATTGGAGCTGCCGGGTGTCCGGTTCGTCCACATCGGTGGGAAGCAGTTCGATCCGGCCGTGGTCCTGCCGGGACACGTACGCGCTGGCGTCATGCCTGTATGTCTTTCCGCCCCAGAAGTTGGTGCCGTTGACGTCCTGAAGCGCGAAGCCTGCGCCCAGATGCCACGGATGGTCCGCGGGCAGATGGTCCGTCACAACGGTTCCGCCGAGCGTGGTGACGGGGTGCAGGTACGGGCGCGGGGACAACCCCGTGTTGAGCCGCGCGCCGGTGCGCTGGACTGCCAGCGGACGGCCGCCGTCGTCGAACAGTACTGTGGCATCGGCTGGCTCAGCGGGGCGCGCCCACGGCAGGGCCAGTTCGCTGAAGGTGGCGTGTGCGCTGATGGCCCGCTCCAGGGCGTCCTCGATGCCGGGAATCACTGCATGGGCCGCATCGCCGTCGCCCTCCCAGAGCACGTGGGCAGGGCTGACCGGCGCCGGCGGCTCGGCCGTGCGGACAGCCTCGAGCACCAGCATGAACGCGCCGGAGTCGTTGAGGGCGCTGGTAAGTTCTGTGCCCCCGGCCAGGTACTTCAGCAGGTTTTCGGTGAGGTCGTCGCGGCCGAACTCCTGCGAGTGTTCACCGTCCGCGGTGCTGATGTGCAACCGGTCCTCCGTGTAGTGGAAAACGGCCGTTCCCTCCGTGCCCTGCAGGGTGATGTACGGCTCCACGGACTCCGAGGCGCAGAGCGTCAGGGCGCAGGTGATCGGCAGCCCGGCGGCGGTGCGGATCCTGATGACGGAGGTGTCATCGGCCTCGATGTCGTTCGCGCGGTAGAGGTCTGTTTCCACGGAGGCCACATCCTCCACGGTGCGGGCGCCCGCGATCCGCAGTGCCGTGGCGATGGCGTGCGCCAGGGGATTGGTGGCCACACCGTCCACCACGTCCACGCCGTCCATGCTTCGCTTGCCGGCCCACGGGGAACGCTTGTAGTAGGCGCGGTCCCGCACCCAGCGCCCGGTGGCACCAATTCCCTGCAGGGTGCCGATGGTGCCGTCCCGGAGGAGCTTGTCGATGGCCCCCAACGCCTGCGATCCGAGGCTCTGGAAGCCGATCTGCACGCTGCGTCCCGATGCCTCGGTGGCTTCTTGCAACTGGCGGAAGTCGGCCAGCGATGCCACCGGGGGTTTCTCCAGGTAGAGGTCGGCGCCGGAAGCCAGGGTAGCCAGGGCAAGCGGCGCGTGGGTTTGGATGGGGGTGGCCACGATGACCACGTCCGGTCTGTGGTTGCCGGCCAGGAGGGACTGCAGGTCAGGGTGGACAGCCGTCGAGTCCGGCAACGCGCCCGGCGACGGCGGATTCGGGTCTGCCACCGCCACGAGTTCCACCGCGCCGGCCTGCCGCAGCCGTGCGAGGTTCTTTAGGTGGTGGTTCCCGAAGCCGTGGACGCCGATCAGGGCGACCCGGGTGGGGGCGGTGCGGTGCGGGGACGCGGCGTCAACGTCCTGCGTGCCGTCCTCCGCATCGTCCGGCGTGGTCTGGTTTTGCTGGGTGGGCTGCGTGAGCGGGGTGTCCATAATGCTCCTGTCCGGCGCTGCCGTGCTGCGCGACGCCCTCGTCAACCGTTGCCGGGTAGCATGTGCCAGTGGAGCAGCAAGCGCTTTCCCGTTTCCGTCTGCTGCTTAGTGTACTCCCTTGGAAGGATGTATGTAACGTTTCAAAAAGTGCCTGGCCGGCGGACCGCCGGCGGCTGATCATCAGCGGTAACTGATGCGGAAGGAAGAGCATGAAGATTTTGCTGGCCGGAGATTCGACCGTGGCCACCTGCCCCAGTTACGAGTATCCGATGAGCGGCTGGGGCGCCCACCTCGCGCCCCAGGTCTACTCGTGGGGTGCCGTGCACAACTTCGCCAAGGGCGGGGCAACCACCGAGTCCTTCCGGGAGGAGGGGCTCTGGTACGAACTCTTGCACCAGGCGGTCACCGGCGATGTGGTGCTCATCCAGTTCGGCCACAACGACCAGAAGCGCCCGCACCTGGCCGCCCGGGGAGGCTATGAAGAAAATCTCCGCCGGATGGTGCTGGACGTCCGGGCCAAGGGGGCCACCCCCGTCCTCTGCACTTCGGTGGAGCGGCATCACTTCAGCGATGGCCGCCTCGAGGAGACGCTGGGGGAGTACCCCGCGGTGGTCCGCGAACTGGGCGCCGAACTGGGCCTTGACGTGGTGGACCTGCACGCCTGGACCCGGGCCCTGTATGCCGAGCTTGGCGCGGAGGGGTCCAAGGAGCTGTTCTTCCATTTTGGCCCCGGCGAGCACGCGCACTGGGCCGGCGGCCTGCAGGACGACACCCCACTTCCGCGAGCGGGGAGCCCGGCGGATCGCCGCGTTCGTGGCCGCCCGCCTGGAAGTGATGGGCTTCAAGCCGGAACCCGACCTGCTGGGTGTCTTCTAACCGGGCGCCGGCGGCAAGAGGACCGTCAGTGGGGTGCTTCGGCGCCCGCGGTGCTGTGCCTGACCACCAGTTCGGGCGTGAAGACGACGGCCCTGTGCCGCGGGTGCTGCGCGTCCAGTTCCTCCGTCAGGAGTTCAATGGCGGTCCTGCCGATTGCGTCGGTTGGCTGGCGGATGGAGGAGAGCGGCACGACGGCGGACGCGGCGAAGTCGATGTCGTCATAGCCGATCAGGGCCACATCTTCCGGAATGCGCACGCCGTTCATCATGGTCAGCGACTGCATCACGCCGAGCGCCAGCAGGTCGTTGGCGCAAAAGATGCCGTCCGGCATGTCCCCGGCGCCCCGGTCCACGAGGCTGTTGCCCACGCCGCGTCCGGCGAGCACTGACTGGCCGTCGGAGTCGAGCACCTCCAGTGCTGCGCCGTCCACCTCGGCCACGGCGCGGCGGGCGCCGATGAGGCGGTCGGACACCTGGCGGATGGACAGCGGCCCGCCCACGAAGGCCAGCTTCCTGCGCCCGAGATCGAGGAGGTGCCGGGCGGCAAGGTAGCCCCCGGCGTCGTCATCCACCGACACGGAGCTGAAGCGGTCCTCGTCGGCCAGCCGGTCCACCAGGACCGTGGGGACGCCGCGCTGCCGAAGGGCCTCCAGACGGTCGGCCACGTCGCCCACCGGGGAGATGAGCAGGCCCTGGACCCGCTGTTCCTGGAAGAGGTCAATGTAGTGCGATTCCCGGTTCGCGTCATGGCCGCTGTCGCCCAGCAGCACGGCGCTGCCGTTCACTGCCGCCGCGTCCTCGGCGGCACGGACCAGCGAGGTGAAGAACGGGTTGCCGACGTCCAGGACCACGACGCCGATGGTCCGGCTGTGCCCGGCGCGCAGTTGCCGGGCGGCGTCGTTGCGGACGAAGCCGAGCTCGTCGATCGCCTGCAGCACCCTGTCCTTGGTGCGCTTGGAGACGCGGTCCGGGTTGTTGAGGACGTTGGAGACCGTCCCCACCGCAACCTGAGCGTGGTTGGCGACGTCCTTGATGCTGGCTGCCCGCGACATTCTGCTGATCCTCCGAAGATCGATTTGCCCGTCCGGGTGAAACGCTTGACACCCTTCTTCCACCCAGAGTACTTTGAATCGTAACAATGAAACGATTCAAAGGCTGTGCATATTCAAAGCCGCACGAATTGCTTGCCGCTTTCCAGCCGTAACCGAAACGTCCACAGGAGTACAACATGAGGGTTTGCTTCCGATCCTCCGTCCAGCCGGAGCTGCTGGCGGAATACCGCCGGCGCCACGCTGCAGTCTGGCCGGAGATGCTGGCTGCGCTCAGGGAGGCGGGCTGGAACAACTACTCGCTGTTCCTGGACAACGACGGGCTGCTGATTGGTTACCTCGAATGCGACGACTTCGACGCGGTGCGGGCTCGAATGGCCCTCACCGACGTCAACGACCGCTGGCAAGCGGAGATGGCCACGCTCTTCCGGGACAGTGATGTCCCGCCCGACGAGGGCTTCCGGGTCCTCGACGAGGTGTTCAACCTCGACGAGCAGTTGGCCGCCACCGGCAGCAACGCTGACGCCGCCGCCAAACACTAAATCTTCAAACCACTTTCACTGCCAAACACTGACGAAAGAAAGATCATGAACAACACAGCATCGGCACTGGGCCGGCTTTCGGAGCTTGCGATCGAGGTCCCGTCGTGGGCCTACGGCAACTCGGGCACCAGGTTCAAGGTGTTCGGCACGCCCGGTACCCCGCGCACCGTCCAGGAGAAACTGGCGGACGCCGCCAAGGTCCACGAGCTCACCGGCCTGGCGCCCACCGTGGCGCTGCACATCCCGTGGGACAAGGTGGACGACTACGCCGCCCTGAAGGAGTACGCGGCCGGCCTCGGTGTGGGGCTGGGCACGATCAACTCGAACACCTTCCAGGACGACGAGTACAAGTTCGGCTCGCTGACGTCATCGGACGACGCCGTCCGGCGCCGCGCGATCGACCATCACTTCGAGTGCATCGACATCATGCATGCCACCGGGTCCCGGGACCTGAAGATCTGGCTCGCGGACGGCACCAACTACCCCGGCCAGGATGACATGCGCGGCCGCCAGGACCGCCTAGCCGAGTCCCTGCAGGAGATCTACGCCCGCCTGGGCGAGGACCAGCGCCTGGTGCTGGAGTACAAGTTCTTCGAGCCGGCTTTCTACCACACGGACGTTCCGGACTGGGGCACCTCATACGCGCAGACCCTGGCGCTGGGCGAGAAGGCCTCTGTCTGCCTGGACACCGGCCACCACGCCCCCGGCACCAACATCGAGTTCATCGTGATGCAGCTGCTGCGCCTGGGCAAGCTGGGCTCGTTCGACTTCAACTCGCGCTTCTACGCGGACGATGACCTGATCGTGGGCGCCGCGGACCCGTTCCAGCTGTTCCGGATCATGTACGAAGTGATCCGCGGCGGCGGCTTCGGTAAAGACTCCGGCGTCGCACTCATGCTGGACCAGTGCCACAACCTGGAGGAGAAGATCCCGGGCCAGATCCGCTCGGTGCTGAACGTCCAGGAGATGACCGCCCGGGCCCTGCTGGTGGACGCCGCCGCGCTGGCCGAGGCGCAGCGTGCCGGGGACGTCCTGGCCGCGAACGCCGTGTTCAACGACGCCTTTTACACCGACGTCCGGCCGGTCCTGGCCGAATGGCGTGAATCCCGCGGGCTGCCCGCGGACCCGATGGCCGCCTACAAGGCCAGCGGCTACCAGAAGAAAATCAACGAGGACCGCGTGGGCGGCAAGCAATCCGGATGGGGCGCGTAAAGGGCATGAACATGCAGAACACAGCAATTAACAAGACGGTCCAGGACCTCATCGCCCGTTCCAACCGCCTGGGCGCGGACAAGCGGAACACCAACTTCGCCGGCGGCAACACCTCCGCGAAGGGCGCCGAAAAGGACCCCGTCACCGGCGAGGACGTCCAGCTCCTCTGGGTCAAAGGCTCCGGCGGGGACCTCGGCACGCTGCAGGCGCAGAACCTGGCCGTGTTGCGGCTTGACCGGCTGCAGGCGCTGAAGAACGTCTACCCGGGCGTGGAGCGCGAGGACGAGATGGTCGCGGCCTTCGACTACTGCCTGCACGGCAAGGGCGGCGCGGCCCCGTCCATCGACACCGCCATGCACGGCCTCGTGGACGCCGCCCATGTGGACCACCTGCACCCCGACTCCGGCATCGCCGTCGCCACGGCCGCCGACGGTGAGGCGCTGACCGCGAAGATCTTCGGCGACAAGGTGGTCTGGGTGCCCTGGCGCCGGCCGGGTTTCCAGCTGGGCCTGGACATCGCCGCGATCAAGGACGCCAACCCGCAGGCCATCGGCACCATCCTGGGCGGACACGGCATCACCGCCTGGGGCGAGACCAGCGAGGAAGCCGAAGCCAATTCGCTCTGGATCATCGATCAGGCCGAGCAGTACATCGCCCAGAATGGCAGGGCCGAACCCTTCGGCGCGAAGCTGCCCGGCTATGCCCCGCTGGCCGACGGGGAGCGGCGCGCGAAAGCCGCTGCGCTGGCTCCGGTGATCCGCGGGCTGGCCTCGGCGGACAAGCCGCAGGTTGGCCACTTCAGCGACGATGCCGCCGTGCTGGAGTTCCTCGAGGCCGCCGAGCACCCCCGCCTGGGCGCGCTGGGCACCTCCTGCCCGGACCATTTCCTGCGCACCAAGGTCAAGCCGCTCATCCTGGACCTGCCCGCGGACGCCTCCATCGAGGACTCCGTGGCCCGCCTCAAGGAGCTGCACGAGGAATACCGGAAGGACTACCAGGCCTACTACGACCGCCACGCCGATGCCGACTCACCGGCCCTGCGCGGTGCCGACCCCGCGATCGTGCTGGTCCCGGGTGTGGGCATGTTCTCCTTCGGCAAGGACAAGCAGACCGCCCGCGTCGCCGGGGAGTTCTACCTGAACGCGATCAACGTGATGCGCGGCGCCGAGGCGATCTCCACCTACGCCCCGATCGATGAAGCCGAGAAATTCCGGATCGAGTACTGGGCCCTGGAGGAAGCCAAGCTGGCCCGGATGCCCAAGCCCAAGTCCCACGCCACCCGCATCGCCCTGGTGACCGGCGCGGCGTCGGGCATCGGCAAGGCCATCGCCACCCGCCTCGCCGCGGAGGGCGCCTGCGTGGTCATCGCGGACCTGAACCTCGAGAACGCCCAGGCCGTGGCGGCCGAACTCGGCGGCCCGGACGTCGCCGTCGGTGTCCAGGCCGACGTCACCAACGAGGCCCAGGTGGCCGCCGCCATCGATGAAGCGGTGCTGGCCTTCGGCGGCGTGGACCTGGTGGTCAACAACGCCGGCCTGTCCATCTCCAAGCCGCTGCTGGAAACCACCGAGAAGGACTGGGACATCCAGCACAACGTCATGGCCAAGGGCTCCTTCCTGGTGGCCAAGGCCGCCGCGAAGGTCATGATCGAACAGGGCCTGGGCGGGGACATCATCTACATCTCCTCCAAGAACTCAGTGTTTGCCGGCCCGAACAACATCGCCTACTCCGCCACCAAAGCCGACCAGGCCCACCAGGTCCGCCTGCTCGCCGCGGAACTGGGCGAACACGGCATCCGCGTCAACGGCATCAACCCCGACGGCGTGGTCCGCGGCTCCGGGATCTTCGCCGGCGGCTGGGGAGCCAAGCGCGCCGCCGTCTACGGTGTGGACGAGGAAAAACTGGGCGAGTACTACGCCCAGCGCACCCTGCTCAAGCGCGAGGTCCTGCCCGAGCACGTCGCCAACGCCGCGGCCGTGCTCACCAGCAACGAACTCTCGCACACCACCGGCCTGCACATCCCCGTGGACGCCGGCGTCGCGGCAGCCTTCCTGCGGTGAGTACCGTGCCAACTGCCAGTGTCGACGGCGGCCTGTTCGCCGCCGTCGACATCGGCGCCTCCTCCGGGCGGGTCATCCTGGGACGGATCAGCACCGGAGCAGACGCCGCCGACGGCGGTCCGGCGCGGGCCACGCTCGACGTCGTGCACCGTTTCCCCAACGCCGTGGCGCAGTCCGACGGCGGCCTCCGCTGGGACTTCGACGCCCTCTTCGCCGAGGTGCTCACCGGCCTCGCTGCCGCCGGCACGGCGGCAACGGAGCAGGGGGAAACGATCATGAGCATCGGCATCGACACCTGGGCGGTGGACTATGGCCTGGTCAACAAGGCCGGCGAGCTCACCGCGCAGCCGTACAGCTACCGGGACGAGCGCAGCCGCGCCGCCGTCGCCCGGGTGCACGGCAAACTGGACCCGGCACGGCTCTATGCCACCACAGGGCTGCAGTTCCTGCAGTTCAACACGCTCTACCAGCTCGCCACCGAACCGGACCTGGGCGGGCTGCAGGCCCTGCTGATCCCGGACCTGATCGCGTTCCGGCTCACAGGCCAGCGTCGCACCGAGGCCACCAACGCCTCCACGACCGGGCTGTTCGACGCCGTCGCGGGGGAGTGGGCCATCGAGCTGTTCGGACCCCTGGGCCTGCCCAAGGATCTGTTCCCGCCGCTGATCCAGCCCGGCGAAACGCTGGGCACCCTGCTGCCCGGAATCGCCGAACGGACCGGGCTGCCAGCGGCAACCAAGGTGGTGGCCGTCGGCTCGCACGACACCGCCTCGGCCGTCGCCGCCGTTCCCGCGGAGCAGGAGAACTTCGCCTACATCTCCTCAGGGACATGGTCCCTAGTGGGGCTGGAGCTGAACAGCCCGGTGCTCACCAAAGCCAGCCGCGCGGCGAACTTCACCAACGAGCGCGGCGTGGACGGCACCACCCGGTACCTGCGCAACGTCGGCGGCCTCTGGCTGCTCAGCGAATGCCAGCGCACCTGGGCCGAGGGCGGCTACCGGCCCGCGATCGGGGATCTCCTCGAGGCGGCCGCGGCGCTCCCGTCCGGCGGGCCGCGGATCAACCCCGACGATCCCGCCTTCATCGCCCCGGACAACATGCCGGACCGCATCCGCGCCGCAGCGCGCAACACCGGCGCCGTCCTTCCCGACGACCCGGCAGCGACCGTCCGCTGCATCCTGGACAGCCTCGCCGCCGGCTACGCCCGCACCATCGCCGACGCCGAACGCCTCGCCGGTGTTGCCGCCGACGTGGTGCACATCGTCGGCGGCGGTTCGCAGAACGCGCTGCTCTGCCGGCTCACCGCCCAAGCCACCGGCAGACCCGTCATCGCCGGCCCAGTTGAGGCGACAGCCCTCGGCAACGTGCTCATCCAGGCGCGGGCAGCAGGTGTGGCTAATGGCGGTTTACGGCAGCTTCGCAGGATAGTCGGTGCCGGAACGAGCCTGTGCCGCTACGAACCCCTCGACCTCACCTTGAACGCCTCCGCGACGAACTGACGGCTTGCCGGAGTCCTTGAAACGTATCAAAACAGGGCGGGCCAATCGCGGCTGCCCGGCGCCAACGGCGTCGCCAGAGAAAGATTCATAAATGACCAACACACCAGAGATAGGCGGCTGGAAGGCCACTGTCGCCGTGTCCATGTCCAACTACATCGAAGCCGGATCCATTATTGCCTTGGCGACGAGCCTGACGCTGTGGCAGGAGTATTTCGGCTTCAGCAACCTTGTTGTTGGGCTTATCGCCGCCCTGAGCGCCAACGCGTTCGGTGCTGCGGTCGGCGCGCTGATCGGCGGCCCACTGGGGGACCGCTACGGCCGCAAGTTCATCTACACCTACGACCTGATCCTGTACATGATCGGCACAGCCCTGGTGATTTTTGCCGTGGCCCCCTGGATGCTCATCGTCGGCGTGATCCTCACAGGGATCGCAGTCGGAGCCGGTGTGCCCGTCGCCTGGACCTATATCGCCGAAGAGGCGCCCTCTGAACAGCGGGCCCGGCACGTGGGTACAGCGCAGTTTGCGTGGTCGCTCGCTCCGGCCCCGGTCTTCCTCCTTGCCACGGTCGTCGTTCCGCTCGGGTTGCTGGGCAGCAGGCTGGTCTTCGCGCACCTGTTCGTCATTGCATTCGTCACCTGGTGGATCCGCCGCCGACTTTCCGAATCCCACACCTGGAAGAAGTCGAACGAAGCGCGTCTGCTGGAGGAGGCATCCGGCGTCAAACGCCGCAACTACCGCGAGTTGCTGACCAACGCCACCAACCTGAAGGCCATTCTTTTCCTGGTGGGCGTCTACGCCCTCTGGAACCTGGTTGCCGGGCAGATGGGCATATTCATGCCGCGGGTCTACGAGTCGTCCGGCGTTGAATCGTCCGCAGATCAGAATCTGCTGCAGGTGCTGCTGTGGACGCTGACCGTCGTGGCAACATACTTCGGCTTCATGAAGTACGGCGACCGCGTTGACCGGCGGCTGCTGTACGGGATCGGCGCCGTGCTGGGCCTTGCCGCCTGGGTCCTGCTGGTCTTTGTCCACGTCACACCGCCGGTATTGATTCTCTTCGCGGCACTGTGGGGCATCTCGGCCGGCATCGGCGCCCAGGCCTTTTACGCCCTGTGGGCAGCCGAGATGTTCGCAACCCGCTACCGGGCCAGCGCGCAGGGGGTGCTCTTTTTCGTTGCCCGCATCGTTGTCGGCCTGCTGAGCTACTGGTTCCCGACGCTGCTGGCTGAGCAAGGTGTGCCCTTTGTTGGCCTCATCATGATCGGGGCGTTGGTGGCCGCCATGATCATCGGGCTTGTCTGGGCACCGGACACCCGGGGCAAGAGTTTGGAACAGATCGAGCAGGAACGCTACGGCGAGCGTGCCAATCAGCGGGTGGAACAAACCACGGCATAAACGGCCCCAGACCAGCGCGAACGTACACTTGTGGCCCTTGGGAAACGTTTCCTGGGGGCCACAAGTGTCCGTTCGCGCTCCCGCCGGTCTGCGGTGCCGCGTGGTCCGACTGTGACGCAGCCGATTTGGCGATCCACCAGGGTGGGCTTATGGTCGTTTCCATGACTAACCGTTGGTATGCGTATTTTTCGTTGGCTCTGGAGGGGCCCGCGTCTAACTGACACGCATCCAACTTTCCTTCAGAGCCAACAGGGCAGAGATCATTCTCTGCCCTTCGCCATATCTACGGCGGGTTCTGATCAGGGGCCCGCTCCCACCCGGAACAGGACCCCAAAATGAGCGCAACAGTCACCGAACCCCAGCAGTCGCCCGCATCGTCGACGTCGAAACGCCAGTCCACGTCGAACCTGAGGGTCAGCGAGATCACCGCCCTGCCCACACCTCAGGAAATGATCGCGGAACTGCCGCTGGACGCGAAGGCGGCCGACGTCGTCGAACGCGGCCGCGACGAAGTCCGCGCCATCATGGACGGTGTGGACGACCGCCTGCTGGTGATCGTCGGTCCGTGCTCCATCCACGACCCCAAGGCCGGCCTGGAATACGCCCGCCGGCTGGTCAGCCAGGCCGAGAAGCACAAGGAAGACCTGCTCATCGTCCTGCGCGCCTACTTCGAAAAGCCCCGCACCACGGTCGGCTGGAAGGGCCTCATCAACGATCCGCACCTGGACGGCAGCCACGACATCGCCGGCGGCCTGCGCTCGGCCCGTAGCTTCCTGCAGCAGGTCACCGCCCTGGGGCTCCCCACCGCCACCGAGTTCCTCGAGCCCATCAGCCCGCAGTACATGGCCGACCTCATTTCCTGGGGCGCCATCGGCGCGCGGACCACGGAAAGCCAGATCCACCGGCAGCTCGCCTCCGGCCTCTCCATGCCCATCGGCTTCAAGAACGGGACCGACGGCGACCTCCAGGTTGCGGTCGACGCCTGCGGCGCTGCCGCCGCAGCCCAGGCCTTCCTCGGGATCGACGGCGACGGCCGGGCCGCGCTGGTGTCCACCTCCGGCAACCCCGACACCCACGTGATCCTCCGCGGCGGCCGGAAGGGCCCCAACTACTCCGCCGCCGACGTCGAAGCGGCCTCGGCCAAGCTCGCCGCCAAGAACCTCAACCCGCGGCTGATCGTGGACGCCAGCCACGCCAACAGCGGCAAGAGCCACCACCGCCAGGCCGAGGTGGCGCTCGAGATCGGCGCCCAGCTCGAGGACGCGGGAACGGCCGCAGCAGCGATCGCCGGCGTCATGCTGGAGAGCTTCCTCGTGGGCGGCGCGCAGAACCTCGACGTGGCCGAACACGCCGCGGGACGCTCGGACCTGGCCTACGGCCAGAGCGTCACGGACGCCTGCATGGAGTGGGATGTGACGGCCTCCGTCCTCGAACAACTGGCCGCATCGTCCCGGAAGCGTCGCGCTTTCACAATGGCCACGTGAGCATCTAGAGTAACTAGCACACGGTTGTTCGATGGCTCAGCATCGGCGCACACCGCAGATAGACCGGCGTCGTTGCTGAGAGCAAAGGAATATGGGTAATGTCCGCAGAGTCGAACTTCTCGAACGCCAAGTTCTTGACCGTGGCCGAGGTGGCTGAGGTAATGCGTGTCTCCAAAATGACCGTGTACCGCCTTGTCCATTCGGGGGAGATGCCTGCCGTCAGGTTCGGCCGCTCCTACCGCGTCCCGGAGACCGCCGTCGAACAGTACCTCAAGGGTGCTGTCGTGGACGGTCATACCGGCACCGCCTAACCGGACCCGACTGACCGCACCGATCCCGTGGTTGCTGCAGCCGCCTTGGGGGCCGCTGCACGCCACAGGAGCTGTGCTGGTCAGGGGGTGCTCCGGATAAGCGGTACGCTGTTAAGGAACGTTTTACGTCATTGTAAGAATCTGTCAGTTGTTCAGTCTGTTGCTTAGTCCACGGACCTTCTCCATCAGACAGGTACTGCATCTAGTTTGTAAGGAACTTTCGTGGGTTCAGTTATTAAGAAGCGTCGCAAGCGTATGGCCAAGAAGAAGCACCGCAAGTTGCTTCGTAAGACCCGCCACCAGCGCCGCAATAAGAAGTAGAGCTAGCTCTACGCGTCAATGCCCGCTCCCTTTCGAGGGTGCGGGCATTTTTGCGTCCAGCGACGCGCAAGCCGCCTGCGACGCGCCAGCCGCCCGCGACGCGCAAAACGTCTGGCGCACGGGGAATTCCCGTGTTGTGGGGGAATCTGCGCGTCGAGGGGGAAAGCAGCGTCAGGCGCGGGGGCCGCGGAAGCGCGTGTAGCCCCGCCAGAGGCCGTAGACTGCTCCGCCTGCTGTGGCTGCTTTGAGGCCCAGGGTGGCGGCCCGGCGGCCGGCGCGGAAGTCGTAGACCGGCCAGTTGTGTTCGCGGGCGTGCTTGCGCAGGCGGGCGTCCGGGTTGATCGCCACGGGGTGGCCCACCATCGTCAGCAGCGGGATGTCGTTGTAGGAGTCGCTGTACGCCCAGCAGCGCTTCAGGTCCAGTCCGTGGTAGTCCGCGATGCCCTGGACCGCCACGGCCTTGGCTGCACCGTGCAGGATGTCCCCGACGAGCCTGCCGGTGTAGAAGCCGTCCTTGGTCTCGCCCACTGTCCCGAGGGCGCCGGTGAGCCCCAGCCGGGTAGAAATCACCGTGGCCACCTCGATCGGCGTCGCGGTGACGAGCCACACCTTCCGGCCCACCCGCAGGTGCTGCTCGGCCAGGGCCTTCGCGCCGGGCCAGATCCGGGAGGCGATCATCTCGTCGTAGACTTCCTCGCCCAGCGCCCTGATGTCCTCCTCCGTGATGCCGGCGGCAAGCCTCAGCGCGGAATCCCGCACCGCGTGGACGTCATTGAGGTTCTCGCCCCGGAGCACGAACTTGAGCTGCTTCCACGCCATACCCGCTGCCTGCGCAATTGTGAAGGCTCCGCGCTGGTGCATTTTCCTGGCCACGTGGAACAGGCTGGCGCCGCGCATGAGGGTGTTGTCGACGTCGAAGAAGGCTGCCTCGCCGTGTTGCTGCTTCGCAACCGGACGGTGGGCCACAGCGACGTACTTCTCCTCGGGCATGCCACTGAGTCTAGTCAATGCAGTACCCCGCACCTGACGGCCGCCGCGTCGCTCACCGCCGGGAACGGCGATACGGTTGAAGCATGGCAAACCCCGACGTCGTTCTCCTCACCAAAGCTGACTGCCACCTGTGCGCCGCGGCACGCGACGCCGTCGGCCGGGTGACTGCCGGGCTGGGACTTTCATGGTCGGAGCGGCAGCTGGACTCAGACGACGAACTGCGCGACCGCTACGCCGAGGAGATTCCGGTGGTGCTGGTGGACGGGATCCAGCGCGACTTCTGGAAGATCGACGAGGCGCGCCTGGAGCGTGTCTTGCGCCATGCCATCGCAGGGGATTAGCTGATTTCGAACAATGGCGTCGGCTTTGTTGACATAACTGATGGGGATTTAGAGTGGACTCACAACGCGACGCAACGGAGCAGATAGTGACTTCGCTCGATCTACCACCCCAGGCCGTGCCCGGGCCAACCGGGCCCACCGGTGCTGCCGGAAAGCAGATTCCGCCGGCAGCCGTGGCCCGGCTGACGATCTACCTGCGTGCGCTTAACTCCTTGCTGGCCGAAGGCACCGAGCGCGTCTCCTCCGAGTCACTGGCTGAGCTTTCCGGGGTCAGCTCCTCAACCCTCCGCAAGGATCTGTCCCACGTGGGCTCCTATGGCACCCGCGGCGTGGGCTATGAGGTGCAGTACCTGAGCCGCCACATCGCCGCCGCACTGGGCCTGACGCATGACTGGAAAGTCGCGATTGTCGGCGCCGGCAACCTGGGCAAGGCACTGGCCCGCTACGGCGGCTTCGAATCCAGGGGCTTTGACGTGGTTGCCATCTTCGACGCCGACCAGATGGTGGTGGGCAACGAGGTGGGCTGGCTGCGGGTCAGCGACGTTGCGGACCTGGAAACCGTCCTGGAGCGGACCGGCACCAACATGGTGGTGCTGGCGCTGCCTGCCGTAGTGGCCCAGAGCATCTGTGACCGGGTGGTGGGCGCCGGCGTGCGCAGCATCCTCAGTTTTGCGCCCGTGATGCTCCAGGTGCCCGAGGACGTGACGCTGAGGAAGGTGGACATGGCCACCGAGCTGCAGATCCTGGCCTACCACGCGCAACGGGCGCAGACGCCCGGCAAGCCGGAGTAACTCCGGCTTTCAGGAATCCGCGCCCGTTGGCGGGAAGGCTTGTTGCTTTCCGGGTGCCTAGCGGCTTGCCCGTAGCTAACAGCCTGCGCTGTGCCTAGCGGCCGTAGGGGCCGCCCGGCTGCGAGTAGGGGTTGGCGAACGGCTGTGGCTTCTGGAAGTACGGTGCCGCTCCCGGCAGGTACAGCATCACGATCGCGGCGATGCCGAGGAGGCCCACCAGGGTGTTCAGGCCCAGCGGGAAAAGGCTGAACACAGAGAGTGCCGCAAAGACGGTGCCCAGGATGCGTGCCCAGTTCTTGCCCTTCCGGACGTTGAACGCCACCAGTGCATAGAGGCCGGCGCCGATCAGGGCAAAGACCACCATGGTTCCGATGATGAAGCCCTTGACGTCCTCGAACGCGATGTTCTGGCCGCTGCCGCGCAGCTGCTCTTCGAACGTGCTCCGCATGGCCGGGTCATCCAGGGTGGGAATTGTGATCAGGATGGACAGGATCGACAGGACGCCCGCAGCGATGATCATCCAGAAGGAATAATTCACGAGCTTCGGGACGCCGGCTCCGGTGGCTGCCTGGGCCTGTTCCGACGGGTACTGCCCGTAGGGGGACTGGCCATAAGGGCTCTGGCCGTAGGGGGACTGACCGGACTGCGACTGTCCATACTGCGGCGAGTTCTGGCCATACTGGGGCTGTCCGTATTGGGGAGCGCCTTGTCCGCCGCCCTGTCCGTACTGTGGCGAGTTCTGGCCGTATTGTGGAGCATTCTGTCCGTACTGGGGAGCGCCTTGTCCGCCCTGCCCGTCCTGTCCGCCCTGTCCGTACTGCGGTGCGTTCTGGCCGTACTGCGGTGCGTTCTGGCCGTACTGCGGGGTGCCCTGCCCGAACTGGGGAGTGTTCTGTCCGTACTGGGGCGCGTCCTGACCGTAGCGGGGCTGCCCGTTGCCTGGCTGGGAACCGTCGTCGGGCTCGTTGGAGCCGGGGTCATTGGAGTGCGGGACTGGAGGATTGCTCATGAGCGGTCCTTTGCGTAGTGACGTCTGAATCGGCTACCGGTTCAGACGCCTGCCCTCCCCAGCATGGTTCACTTCCCACCGTACCCCTCAGCGGGTGCGCGGTGGATCATTCCGGAGAGGTATTCCAAAGGCGGGCCAACCTGCGGAAACGCTGCCGGCAGTGGATTCTCCGCTTTGAAAATTGGCGGCGTTGCCGGGTATCCGATCAGGGGCCGCCCCGTGCCACGTCGAACCATTTCTGCGAGTTGGGTACCCACATCAGCACCGTGGCCACGAGACTGACCAGGAAGCCCAGCCAGTTCCCGTCCTGGCCCGCCGGGAAACTCGAGCTGATGATGGCCAGCAGCAGCGAAGCCACGGCCACGATGGTGAGGGCCAGCCGCGCCCACTCCTTGCCCTCCTTCAGCTTCATGGCCAGGACAATTTGTGCCGCGGCCAGTGCCAGGGCCACAAGGACGAGCAGCAGCACCAGGATGGCCACGGCGGGGATGATCGCGAACAGCACGAGCACCCCAAAGATGCCGATCACACCGCCCAGCAGCCCCAGCAGGCCGCCGATCACCCAGATCCAGTAGGACACCTTGAGCTCTGTGGGAAGCCCCGTCGCGTCGAAGAGGCCGGAGAAGCCGCCGGCTGGCAGAGCCTCGCCGAAGTTCCGTGGCCGGTCTGCCGGCATCTCGAAAGCGAACCGGCCCCCACCGGCGGGCGGCTGCTGCCCCGGGGACTGCTGTCCGGGCGGCTGCTGCCCCGGCGTCGGCTGCCCCGGCGTCGGCTGACCCGGCGTCGGACGTTCGCTGCCGGACGGCGGCACTGCCCCGGGCTCTTGGGGCTCCGGTTCATCGCTGGGGGTGCTCATGGCTTTCACTTTATGCCCGGGATTGTGCCAATTCCAGAAGGCCGGAACGCCGAACGCCCCGTCTGCGGAGAGTCCGCGGACGGGGCGTTTCGCTGCCAGTAATCGTGGCTGCGGGCCTGCCTGAAACCTAGGCTGCAGGTGCGATGAAGGCCAGTTCAAGGTTGATGGCAACCTTGTCGCTGACCAGGACGCCGCCGGCTTCCAGCACGGCGTTCCAGGTCAGGCCGAAGTCCTTGCGGCTGATGGTTGTCTCGGCGGAAACACCGGCGCGGGTGTTGCCGAAGGGGTCAACTGCAACGCCGTTGAACTCGGTCTCGAGCGAGACGGGGCGGGTGACGCCCTTGATGGTCAGGTCGCCCTGGAGTTCGTAGCTGTCGCCGTTGGCCACGAGGCCGTTGGAGACGAAGGAGATCTCGGGGAACTTTTCGACGTCGAAAAAGTCTTCGCCGCGGACGTGGCCGTCGCGGTTGGCGTCGCCGGAGTCGAAGCTGGCCGTCTGGATGGTGGCCTGGACCTTGGTGGCCGTCACGTCGTCGGCGAGGTCCAGGGTTGCGGTGGCGTCCTTGAACTGGCCGCGGACCTTGCTGATGCCGGCGTGGCGGACGGTGAATGCGATTTCGCTGTGGGAGTTGTCGAGGGTCCAGGTGCCGCGGGCGAGTTCGGTGGAAAGTGCCATGGTGGTTCTCCTTGTATCAGTAGGTCAATCCGGTGATCGTTGAAGCTTTCGTTGAAGTCTCAACTAACTGCTGCATCCAGTATAAACATGCATTTGCATCTTTTATTCCACCGGTAGGGAACTTTTCTGAAAATTTCTGAGTTCTACTTGATGTAGAAGATTTCGCCATTACCCCTGCCCTTTGAGAAACTGGTAGACATGCCCCAAGCCACTGTCCATTTGCTCCGCCACGGCGAGGTCCATAACCCCGAAGGTGTCCTGTACGGCAGGCTGCCTGAATTCCACCTCTCTGAGCTTGGTCGGCAGATGGCGCAGACGCTCGCCGAGCACTTCCGCGAACGCGTCTCCCAGGGCGCCAACATCGTGTACCTGGCGGCGTCGCCACTTACCCGTGCCCAGGAAACTGCCCAGCCCACGTCAGAAGCTCTCGGGCTGGACATCCACACCGACGGCCGCATCATCGAGGCGGAAAACTACTTCGAAGGGATGAAGGTCACCAAGACCGAGTTGCGCAAACCCAAGCACTGGCCGCACCTGATCAACCCTTTCCGACCGTCCTGGGGCGAGCCCTACAAGCTGCAGGCAGCCCGTGTGACCGAGGCCGTCCAGGAAGCGCGCGCCAAGGCCATCGAGCTTGGCGGCGACGCTGCCGAGGCCATCCTGGTCTGCCACCAGCTTCCGATCTGGGCCACGCGGCTCAGCGCCGAGGGCAAGCCGCTGTGGCACGATCCGCGGAAACGCGAATGCACCCTGACTTCCCTCACCTCCCTGGTTTTCCGCGACGACGGTGCCCTGCTGCGCGTGGAGTACAGCGAACCCGCCGCCGCCCTTCTTCCCGGTGCCTCGAGCACCCCCGGAGCCTAAGTTATGACTGAAACACCCAGAAGTTCCCGCCGCAGCGTCCTCGCCGCCGGCGGCCTGGCCCTCGCCGCGATCACCCTGGGCCTGTCCGCCTGCGCCCAGGAGGACGCCCTGGCCAAGCAAGCCAAGGCCGGGGACAACAAGAACTACGTGGCCGGCGACGGCTCGGTGACGGAATTTGCCGCGGCAGACCGCAAATCCGCCGTCGAAATCCAGGGCACCCTGTTCAACGGCACTGACGTGGCGCCCAAGGATTTCCTGGGCAAGGTCACCGTGCTGAACTTCTGGTTCGCCGCCTGCGCGCCGTGCCGGGTGGAGGCGCCGTCCCTGGAAGCCCTCCACCAGGAGTTCAAGACCAAGGGCGTCCAGTTCTTCGGCGTGAACCTGCGCGATGAGAAGGCCACAGCTGACGCCTTCGACAAGACCTTCGGCCTCACCTACCCGAGCTTCGATGACAAGGACGGCAGCGTGCTGCTGGCCGTGTCCGGCCTGGTGCCCCCGGGCGCCGTCCCCACGACGCTCGTGGTGGACAAGCAGGGCCGGGTGGCGTCGCGTGTGCTGGGGGAGATCGAGAAGGGCACACTCAAAGCTCTCATCCAGTCTGCCGTGGCAGAGTAACCTCCCGTGAACAGCCCCTTCGCCGAAGCCATCCTGAACGGTTCGCTGCTGCTCGCCATCCCCGTGGCGCTGCTGGCCGGACTGGTGTCCTTCCTCTCACCGTGCGTGCTCCCGCTGGTCCCCGGATACCTGGGCTACGTCACGGGCCTCACCGGCGTGGACCTGCAGAAGCAGAAGCGCGGCCGCATGCTCGCCGGCATCGGCCTGTTCGTGCTCGGCTTCTCGGTGATTTTCGTGCTGCTCGGCGGCGCGTTCGGACAGCTGGGCTCGCTGATCTCGGGCGGGCAGAACGCCTGGGTTACGCAAGTCCTGGGCGTCCTGGTGATCCTCATGGGCGTGGTGTTCATGGGCGGCTTCTCCTGGTTCCAGCGCGACGCCAAGATCCACGCCAAACCGCCGGCAGGCCTCTGGGGCGCGCCGCTGCTGGGAATCACGTTCGGCCTCGGCTGGGCGCCCTGCATCGGCCCCACCTATTCCGCCGTCCAGCTCCTGAGCCTCTCCGGCGGCTCCTCCGCCGCTAAAGGTGCGTTCCTGGCCTTCGTCTATAGCCTTGGGCTGGGCATCCCGTTCCTGCTGATCGCCCTGGCGGTGCGCCGCGGCGCGGGAGTGATGTCCTTCTTCCGCAAGCACCGGCTGGCCATCCAGCGCACCGGCGGTGGAGTCCTGATTGTCCTGGGCATCCTGATGGCCACGGGTCTGTGGGGAGCCTGGGTCACCGAGTTGCAGTACTGGTTCCAAACCGATGTGAAGTTGCCGATCTGATGAGCGAGCGTGTGAAGTCAACCGAGAAATCCCCGGCCGAGGACGCCCCGCAGCCCGGGCCTGCCCATAAAGACGGCGCGCCCAAGGACGCCGTAAAGGCTGCCAAGGCCGGGGCCGCCCTCCCGTCCCTGGGCGTCGTGGGCATGCTCCGCTGGGCCTGGACCCAGCTGACCAGCATGCGCACCGCGCTGTTCCTCCTCCTGCTGCTGGCGGTGGCCGCGGTGCCCGGATCGCTGTTCCCGCAGCGGCCGGCCAACCCCTCGGTGGTCACGCAGTACATCAAGGACCACCCGGACTACGGCAAGCTGCTCGATTCGCTGCAGCTGTACGACGTCTACTCCTCGGCCTGGTTCTCGGCCATTTACATCCTGCTTTTCATCTCGTTGATCGGCTGCGTGGTACCCCGCGCCATCGCCCACTACAGGGCCATGCGCTCGCAGCCGCCGCGCACCCCGAAGCGACTGTCCCGCCTGCCCGAGTACGGCACCCTGGTGCTGCCCGCGGAGGCCGGCATCCCGGCGTCGGACGCCATTGAGGACGCAGCGGCGCTGCTGAAGAAACGCGGATACCGCGTTGAGGTACGGCACGACGACGGCGCGCGGCCGTCTTTGGGGGCCGAACGCGGCTTCCTGAGGGAAGTGGGAAACCTAGTCTTCCACACCTCGCTGATCGGCGTGCTGGTGTCCGTTGCCGTCGGCGGGCTGTTCGGCTACAGCGGCCAGCGGATCCTGGTGGAGGGCGACACGTTCGTGAACACCCTGGTGGGCTATGACCAGTTCACCCCCGGCACCAACTTCCAGAGCAGCCAGCTCCAGCCCTACTCCATTCAGCTGGACAAGTTCCAGGCCACGTTCGACCGCGAATCGCAGGGCAAGTTCGGCCAGCCCATTGACTTCACGGCGGACGTCACCACCAAGGAAAACCCCGGGGCGCCGGCCAAGAAGGAAGTCCTCAAGGTCAACGACCCCGTGACCCTCGGCGGCACCAGCATCTACCTGACGGGCAACGGCTACGCCCCGGTGGTCACGGTCCGCGACGGCAAGGGCAACGTGGCCATGCAGGGTCCCGTGGTGGCCAAGCTGCAGGGCGAGAACTACTACTCATCCGTGGTGATCAAGGTCCCCGACGCGAAGCCCGACCAGCTGGGCTTCGCCGGCTTCTTCCTGCCGACTGCGTTCGTGACCGAGCAGGGCATCTCCTTCAGCGGCGACCCGGACCTCATCAACCCGCAGCTGAGCCTAAACTCGTACTACGGCGACCTCGGCCTGGACAAGGGCGCACCGCAGAACGTGTTTGAGCTTGACGTCAAGGGCCTCAAGGAGCTCAACAGCCGCAAGGCTGAGGCGGGTGGCATCACGCTCGCGCCGGGCAACACCTACACGCTGCCCCAAGGCAAGGGGTCCATCACGTTCGACGGCGTCAAGAAGTACGTGGGCGTGGACATCCACCACAACCCCGGGCAGCTTTCCGCGCTGATCTTCGCGCTGCTTGCCGTGGCCGGACTCATCGTCTCGCTCTACGTGAACCGGCGCCGGGTCTGGGTACGCACCGGCACCCACGAGGACGGCCGGACCATGGTGGAGTACGGCCTCCTGGCCCGCGGCGAGGACCACCGGCTTGCCGGCGAGGCCGCAACGCTGCGCAGCCTTCTGTCGCGCAAGTGGAACCTGGACGCCGACAACCCCGAAACAGCACCTTCCAACTCCTCACCAGCCGGCTCGCCTGAGCCGAAGAAGGACCAGTAATGTTTCCCATCAACGAGACCATGGGCCAGTACAGCGAGCTCTTCATGCTGCTGGCGGCCGGCACCTACACCGTCGCCTTCATCGCGTTCGCGTGGGACCTGGCCAGGAGCAGCAAGTCCCTGAAGGCGATTGACGTCAAGGCCGCTGCTGCCGGTACGTCGGCGGACGCGTCCGCCAAGGTTACGGTGGCGGCGGGCGCGTCCGTAGGGGCAGGCACGTCGCGGACCGCGGGCAGCGGTGAGGGCCGCCTGTCCGGACCGGCAGACCGTGCCGAGCGGCCGTCGTCGTACGCCTCCTCTGCGAACGGCGCCGCCGGGCAGACCGCCGACGACAGCATGCGCTATGGCGAACGCCGGGCCCCCGCGCGCGTTGCCGTGGCACTGACCGTCCTGGGCGCCGCGATCCACGCCGCCGCCGTGCTGACCCGCGCTGTCGGTGCCGGCCGTGTGCCGTGGGGCAACATGTACGAGTTCCTCACCACCGGCGCGTTCGTGGCCGCGGCCGTGTTCCTCGTGGTGCTGGTCCGCCGCGACCTGCGCTTCCTAGGCACCTTCGTGGTGGGCCTGGTGATCATCATGCTGGTGGCCGCGTCCGTGGCGTTCTGGACGCCTGTGGGCCACCTGGTGCCGGCGCTGCAGAGCTACTGGCTGATCATCCACGTCTCCATTGCCGTGCTGTCCTCGGCGCTGTTCACCCTGACGTTTGCCATGTCCGCGCTGCAGCTGGTCCAGTCGCACCGGCAGAGGACCATTGCGGCCGGTGGTGCGGACAAGCTGGGGTTCATGCGCCTGGTGCCGTCCGCGCTGAGCCTTGAGAACCTGTCCTACCGCATCAACGCGATCGCCTTCATCGGCTGGACGTTCACCCTCATGTTCGGAGCCATCTGGGCGGAGAAGGCCTGGGGACGGTTCTGGGGCTGGGACACCAAGGAAGTGTGGACCTTCGTGATCTGGGTGGTCTACGCCGGTTACCTGCACGCCCGCGCCACCCGCGGCTGGACGGGGACCCGGGCGGCCTGGCTGTCGATCGTGGGCTACCTGTGCGTGGTCTTCAACTTCACCATCGTGAACCAGTTCTTCAACGGCCTGCACTCCTACTCGGGGCTGTAGGGGTTCTGTAGCTTTCCTCGCTGTGCGGGGGCTTTCGGGGCCGCGTCGATTTACCAAAAAGGGCCGCAGGGGCTCATCGATTTACCAAAAGGGCCGCTCAGCTTGCTGCTGGGCGGCCCTTTCTGGCGAAACGGTGAGGGCCAGCGGGCAGGCTTCCAGCCACGGCTTGTTAGCGCCGCCCGCACCCTGGCGACGGCGCTTGGCTCAATGCCCGGTGCAAACGGGTCCAGGGTCAAACTGCGTCAGGACCACCACCAGCCAGCCGAGACTGCGTGCGTTTTCGTCGCGGTAGATGTCGCTTCCCCGCTGGGCCGGGGTGCCGGGGTGGCCGCCGTCGTACTGGATGGCAATTTTGAACTCTTCGTAGGACATGTCGGGGTCCTGGATCCAGCCGCCGGTCTCGTCGAACATGGAACGTTGATGCCTGGTTCGGGTAGTCCCGCGGCAGTCAGCAGAAGCCGCAGTTCGCCTTCGGTGAATTCGTGTTCGCGCGGATGAGGGTCCTGGCCTTCGTTGCCTTGGGGTAGCCAGCCCTGCCCTTCTTTTCTGCGAGGAAAGCGTCCAATGCCTCCGGCGTGCAGAGGGGTGCCTTGCGGCGCAGAAGGAAGTCGCCGGCAATGACCAGGTCTTCCAGTGTGAGGATGCCGGCCAGGTCGAACCAGGTCCGAAGCGGTGACGTGCAGGCCACGTAACGGCCGTCGAAAGCCGAGGGCTCGGACACGCCTTCGGGTTAGCCCGGCAGCTGTGGCCTGGCGGATGGTGAACGGCTGTGCCTGCAGGGCGGGAGGAAGGGGGCGTGGACGCGGCATAGGAGCATTCTGCTGCCCGAAGTGTGCCTGCGTGTCGTTGTCCACCATTCAGGCCCGATGTGGAGGAACAGTCTTCGGCGCCTTGTTTCGCCGTTTTGCCGAAAAAGGCCGGCTGGCGGGGTCTGAAGCGGCCACTTTTGGTAAATCGACGCCGCGGGTGGCCAAGATTGGCGGCCGGCGCGCACCGCCCACTAGGGCATGCTCGCGACTCGGCGGGAGGGGTGTGTGCTACTTCGCCTCGGGGTTGCCTTCGGCGTTGGCTTCGCCGGCGGCGCCCGGCTTGCGTGGACCTGGCTCACCCGCAGGAGGGCCGCCGGCATCCGAATTGCCGCTGTTGGTGCCCGGAGCTCCCGTGCCTGTGCTGCCCGCGCGGTGGGGGCCGCCGTCGGCCTGGTTCTTCCGTGCCGCGTCGTCCCTCAGCTTGCGGCGCCGCTCCGCCTCGGCCTGGCGGCGGCGCTGCTCGAGGTTCCGCAGGAAGTCGGGGTCGTCGTCGGGGGCGGTGGGGTGCTGCTGGTAGACGGGCTGGACCACGGCAGATGCGCGGGGGCGGCCGATCAGGAACCACAGCGCGGCGCCGACGAGCGGCAGGAGTGCAACCATGATGATCCAGGTTGTTTTTGAGAACCCGCGCGTGAGACGTCCATCGGTCCGGATAACGTCCACAAGTCCGTAGACGTAGAGTGCGAGAATGGCGACTGCGATGGCGACACGAGGCATGCAATCAGTCTAGCCGCCGTGTGCCCCGGCGGAGATTACAGTATGCCCACAGTAATGCGCCAGCAAAACGCCGAACGGCAGTTCCAGGTGACATCCGACCTGCGCCAGGCCACGTGCCCGGAGACGGCCGGAGCAACGGGGAACACAGCGCCTATGCCACCGGCACGCTACGTTCAGGCAGGACGGCTAAACTTGGATAGTGGCTTTTCTGAAATACTCCCTGATCCGGTTCGCAATCTTCCTACCCCTGTTTGTGCTGTTCGTCTTCCTGCAGCTGGGGTGGTTTCTGGCCGTCATCTGTGCAGGGCTGATTTCCTTCGCCATCAGCTACCTCTTCTTCCAGAAGCAGCGCGATGCTGCAACGGCGTCCCTGCATGCCCGCTTCTCCGGCCGTGCCAAGCCCATCCGCACCGCCGGTGAGGTGGACGATGCCCAGGCCGAGGACCGCCTCGTCGACACCCACCCGGACGTCACCATCCGCAACGACGCCAAGAACCGCGAACCCCGCGGTGAGGGCGCCTAGCCTAAAGCGAGGCGCCTAGGCTTACAGCCCACTGCTCAGCACGAGTCCCAATGCGAACAGCACCGCGTAGCCGAGGTTGATGAGGCCCGTCTGCTTCAGGACCGGGATGAGGCTCTTGCGCTTCCGCCCGTTGATCATCAGCCAGGCCGGCATCAGGCAGGCCGGGATCAGGAGCAACACAATCAGCATCCAGGGCCGCGTGGGTGCAAGGATCACCACGAGCAGAATGGCCACGGCCAGCATCAGCACGTAGCTTTCGCGGGCGTGCTTGTCGCCCAGCCGCACGGCAAGGGTTTTCTTCCCGGCCTGGATGTCCGACGGGATGTCACGCACGTTGTTGGCCATGAGCAGGGCGCAGGCGATGAGTCCCGTGCCGATGGCGCCAATCACGGCAGGCAGGCCGATCTGCCCGGCCTGGGTGTACGTGGTGCCTAGGGTGGCCACGAGCCCGAAGAAGACAAACACGAAGACGTCGCCCAGGCCCATATAGCCGTACGGGTTCTTTCCGCCGGTGTAGCCCCAAGCCGCCATCACGCAGCCCACGCCCACCAGCAGCAGCCACCAGGTCTGGGTGATGATGACCAGTACCAGGCCGACGAGCATCGCAAGGCCGAAGGCGCCGAACGCAGCATACTTCACGTGCTCGGGGCGGGCGGCACCGGAACCGACCAGACGCAACGGCCCCACCCGGTTCTCGTCCGTTCCGCGGATCCCGTCCGAGTAATCGTTGGCGTAGTTGACGCCGACCTGCAGCAGCAGCGCCACGAGGGCCGCCAGAACCGCATTGAGCGGTCGGAAGGAAGCCATCTCGTAGGCCGCCGCCGAGCCGATCAGGATAGGGGCGATCGCGGCCGGCAGCGTGCGGAGCCGGGCGCCTTGGATCCATTGTGCGGCTGTTGCCACGGTAAGTACCTCGCGTTGGGTCGGTGAAACGTTCAAAAAAACATGGGCGCGCGCTGGGCACGGAAGCCGCAGCAGCGCGGCAGGACTACTCTATTTTCCCTGATGGAGCGCGTTGAGCCGTTCAATCATGGCCAGCCGGTCCGGCTTGCCGTTGGGCAGCATGATCAGCTCACCGGCCGGAAGGACGGTCTTGGGGGCCAGCAGCCCCAGCGTGCGGTGCCATTCCTCAGCCCACGCGGCGCCATCCCGTCCAGCGCCATCGGCCCCGGAGGCGGTCCCGGCGACGGCCACATAGGCCGCCACGGCCTGGCCCCATTTTGCGGACTCGACGCCGGCAACAAAAGCCGCGGTCACGCCGTCGGACTTTTCCAGCTCCGCCTGCACATGCGCGGCGGAGACCTTGACGCCGCCGGTGATGATGGCGTCATCGGCGCGGCCCAGTACGGTGAGCCGGCCATCGGCATCGAGGGTGCCGAGGTCGTTGGTCCGGTACCAGCGGCCGCCATCCTCCTCTACGAAAGCCTCGGCGGTCTGCCGCGGCGCGCCCAGGTACCCGGCCGCGAGGGTGGCCCCGCCCAGGTGGATCCGGCCGTCTTCGGCGAGCCGAAGGGCCACGCCCTCGAGCGGATAGCCATCGTAGACGCAGCCGCCGCAGGTTTCCGCCGCCCCGTAGGTGGTGACCACGCGGAGGCCGGCGTCGCGGGCCGACTTCAGGAGCTGGGCAGAGGCCGGGGCACCGCCGAGCAGGATGCCGTTGAAGCGGCGCAGCACGGCGAGCGTGTCCGCCGACGGGCTGGCGAGCAGGCGCTGCAGCTGCGTGGGCACCAGCGACGTGAAGCGGATGTTGTCCGTCAGCTCCAGCGCGGCCGCGGTGAAGCCCTCGGCCGTGAAGCCCTCGGACAGGTCCATGGCCCAGGGCCTGGTGCCGGCGAACAGTGACCGGACCAGCACCTGTACGCCCGCCACGTACTGCAGCGGCAGGGCCAGCAGCCACTGCCCCTCGCCCTTGAGCGCGAAGGCGGTGGCCATCGACGACGCCGCCAGCGCATCCACCGTCAGGACCGTCGCCTTGGGCGTCCCGGTGGACCCTGACGTGCGCACCACGGCCACGGCGTCCTCGAACCCGGGGGTCGGGACCGGCGTCACCACCGGCTCGCCGTCCGGGCCGGCGGAGAGTTCGACGGCGGGACCCTCACCGTGGAGGGCGGCCGCCAGCGCCTTGAGGGCCGGCTCGATATTCACTTCGTGCGCCTTGGATGCGCGGTCCTGCGGAACATGGGGTGCCTTCCGACGAGTGCGGGCTTAGAAGTAGTACGGGAACCGGGACCAGTCGGGGTCGCGCTTTTGCAGGAAGGCTTCCTTGCCCTCCACGGCCTCGTCCGTCATGTACGCCAGCCGGGTGGCCTCGCCGGCGAACACCTGCTGCCCGGCCAGGCCGTCGTCGGCAAGATTGAAGGCGAACTTGAGCATCCGGATGGCCTGCGGGGACTGCCGGGCGATGTCCGCGGCGTATTCCAGCGCCACCTCCTCGAGGCGTTCGTGGTCAACGGCCTCGTTCACGGCGCCCATCCGCACCATGTCCTCGGCGGAATATTCACGGGCAAGGAAGAAGATCTCCCGGGCGGCCTTCTGGCCGATCTGACGGGCCAGCAGCGCCGAGCCGTAGCCGGCGTCGAAACTGCCCACAGTGGCGTCCGTCTGCTTGAACTTTCCGAACTGGCGCGAAGCGATGGTCAGGTCGGAGACCACGTGCAGCGAGTGCCCGCCGCCGGCGGCCCAGCCGTTGACGACGGCGATGACCACCTTCGGCATGGTCCGCATGAGCCGCTGGACTTCCAGAATGTGGAGGCGCCCGGCGCGGGCCGGGTCGATGGTTTCCTGGGTCTCGCCGCCGGCATAGCGGTAGCCGTCCCGTCCCCGGATCCGCTGGTCGCCGCCGGAGCAGAACGAGTGCCCGCCGTCCTTGGGGGAGGGGCCGTTGCCGGTGAGCAGCACGGTAGCCACGTCCGGCGTCATCCGAGCGTGGTCCATGGCGCGGTACAGCTCGTCCACGGTCCCCGGGCGGAAGGCGTTGCGGACCTCCGGCCGGTCGAACGCGATGCGGACGGTGGGCAGATCGCGTGCCACGGTGCCGTCGTCGGACCGCTCCACCTGCCGGTGGTAGGTCAGGTCCTGGAAGTCGTCAAAGCCGGACACGGTGCGCCAGCGGGACGGGTCAAAGACGTCGGATACCTTGGCGGGGAATTCGTTGCTCACCGTCCAAGTCTAGTAATCGGCTTAGCTGATGCAGAACTCGTTGCCCTCGGGGTCCGCCATGGTGTGCCATTCGTGGGGCCCCTGGCTGGCAGTCCAGAGGAAGGTGGCGCCGCGGGCCTCAAGCTCGGCGCGGGCGTCGTCCTTGTCCCGGCCGTCGAGCCTGACGTCCCAGTGCACCCGATTCTTGATGGTCTTCTGCTCGGGCACGGTCTGGAACAGCAGGCGCCGGGCGGGTGCCTTGGTGTCGAGTTCCTCGGTGGGCCGGATCGCCGCGCCGTCCTTCCACACGAGCTTGCCGTTGTGCGCCATGGTCTGGTCTTCCGTCGCGAAGCCCTGGCTGATCATGGACCGGATGAAGCCCTCATCCTGCGGCTCCACTGACCACTCCAGCGTTTCGGCCCACCAGTCGGCGAGGTCATGCGGGTGCTTGCAGTCGATGGCGATCTGAATGTTGAGTCCCATGGCACCAAGCTACGACGGCGGCGCTGCCCCGGGATAGGGGACAGTGCGATTCTAGCTCTGGGACCGCTGCAGCTGGTCCAGGAGTTCCGGCGGGATGGTGTACAGGAAGACCACAGCGAGCAGGTTCTTGGTGGCATGGACGAAGTAGGAAAACATCAGGTTCCTTCCGGTCCACACATAGACAAACACCAGCGTGGCGCCCATGGCCAGATACGGCATGAGGGCGGGGAGGGTGAGCGCTTCCTGGCCCACGATGTGCAGGGCGGCGAAGAGGATCACGGACAGCCCGCAGCAGATCCAGATGTTGACCCGCCGGCTTAGTTTCCCGATCAGCAGGTGCCGGAACACGTACTCCTCGACGAACGGGCCCACCACGACGATCAGCGGAACCATGAGCCAGGCCGGCACCTGCCGCATGAGCGCCTGCAGCCCGGCCTGGTTGGCGGACGTCTCGGTGGTACCGCCCACGGCCACCAGGATCGCGGTGACAATCATCATGGCGACGACGGCCAACGGCACCATCGCCAACGTGAACCAGGGCCGGGTGGCAAGCACTTTGAGGTCCCGGGACACCACCCCGTGGGCGGCAAGGAGCGCCAGGGCGCCGACGCAGCCGTAGAAGAGGAGGTTCACGCCATAGGACGCGACGGCCGGCGTCGGGGCCAGTTGGCGCAGCAGCGGCAGGATCAATTCCCCGGCCAGCGCGAAGAAGGCCGCGACGGCGACATAAAGCCCAACGGCGGTGAGGTCCAGCGGCGAAAACCGGTAGAGATCCGGCCGCGGAGTTGGGAGCATGCGTCTGGTGTTCACCATGGTTCCAGCGTAGTGCGCCACCGCCGGCGCGAACGGACAGTTAAGGCCCCGCAGGAACGGTCAGTTGGGGCCACAACTGTCCGTCCGCGCTTTCAGCGTAGTGCGCCAGCGCCTGCGCGAACCTTGACGGGGCCGCCGGGCGGCGGGCAGGCTTGACCCATGAAGTCCTAGACCGCGACGCCGGCATCGCCCGGCGTCGACCATGTCCCGGCCTGTATCCGTCACCCGGATCTGTCGACCATATTCTGCCGACCCGCGATCTGCCGGCGGACGTCCGGCGCTGACAAGGCCATAGATAAAGCCCTGAGGATCGTGAACAAGCTCCGGGGCCGCACATTGGACTGCGAGGACTTCCCATGACTGAATCAAATGCCCGAACTGAACAGCTTCACCTGTCCGGCGTCTCCCACGGCTACGGGGACCGCGAACTCTTCTCCGGCGTCGACCTGGTGATCTCGGCCGGAGAGCACGCCGCCGTCGTGGGCGAGAACGGTGCGGGCAAGTCCACCCTGCTGCGGATCCTGGCGGGAATCGAGACGCCGGGAGACGGCACGGTCCAGCGGCACGGCCGGGTGGGGTACCTGGCGCAGACGTCAGGGCTACCCGCCCGGCTGACCGTGGCCGACGCGATCAACAATGCGCTCCTCGCACTCCGGGAGATGGAAGCCGAGCTGGAACGGCTGGAGGACGGTCTGGCGGCGGCCGGGCCTAACGAACTCGAGGCGTACGGGAACCTGCAGACCCAGTACCAGCTGCGCGAGGGCTACGCCGCGGAATCCCGTGTGAAGGCGGCATTGGACCGGCTGGGCCTGGGCGGGGTGGACCGTGGTCGGGCACTGGGGTCGCTGTCAGGCGGGGAGCAGGAGCGCGTCGCGCTGGCCTGCTTGCTGGCCGATCCTGCGGACATCCTGCTCCTGGATGAGCCCACAAACCACCTGGACGCCGCCGGCACTGCCTGGCTCGAGGGCCGCCTCGCGGCACACCGCGGCGCAGTGGTGGTGGTCTCCCACGACCGCGTGCTCCTGCGGAAGGTCGCCGCAGCCGTGATCGAGGTGGACGCTGAGCGCCGCACCGTGAACCGCTACGGCAACGGCTACGACGGCTACCTGAAGGAGAAGCGGGCCGAACGCCAGCGCTGGGTACAGCAGTACCACGGCTGGCTCGACGCCATGGCCTCGGAACAGCGGCAGGCGGACACGGTGGCTAACCGGATGGGCTATGCGCGCCGACGGGACAACGACAAAGCGGGCTTCGACTTCAAGACGGGAACGTGGGAGCGTGCCGCTGCCAGCAAGGTCCGCAATGCCCAGGAGCGACTGCGCCGCCTGGAGGACAACCCCGTGGAGCGCCCACCTGAACGCCTGAAGCTCGACGCCGGGCTGGACGGGGCCGGGCCGGACGGCGCCGGGCCGGACCTGGACGGTGAACCCCGGGACGCGGCCGACCGGGTCCTGCACGCCCGCAATACGCAGGTGCCCGGCCGGCTGGACGTGCCCGAGTTCCGTGTGGAGCGCGGGCAGAAAATCCTCATCACCGGTCCCAACGGCGCCGGGAAGTCCACGCTGCTCTCCGTTCTGGCCGGCACCCTCGAGCCGCCCGGGGGCCAGGTGGTGCGCCACGGCCGGATCGGCTATCTGCAGCAGGAGCTGGAGCTGCCCGAGCATCCATCCCTGCGGCTGCTGCCGGCCTTTGCTGCCGGGCTGGGCGGGAACATCGACGACCACGCCGAGGCGCTGCTGCGGCTGGGCCTGTTCCGCACCAGTGAGTTCCATGTTCCGGTGGGTGCCCTTTCCGCCGGCCAGCAGCGCAGGCTGTCGCTCGCCCGGCTCCTGCTGGGCCATAACGAGGTCATGCTCCTCGACGAGCCCACCAACCACCTGGCCCCCGTGCTCGTGGAGGAACTGGAATCGGCGCTCGCGGACTTCAGCGGAACGGTTGTGATGGTCAGCCATGACCGGGCCCTGGGCGAGTGGTTCGACCGCTGCGCGGACAGGTCCCGTGGCCCGGCCGGCGAAGGTACGCCGGGCACGTGGTTCAGGTACACGATGGCGGAGGGCACGCTGGAAAAGGTGGCACTGCCCGCCTGAACCTCCGCCCGCCGCCCAAAAAACCCAGGCCCGGCGGGTATGCCGCTGGGCCTGGGTTTTCGAACCGCCTGGGTTTCCTGCTCCTACGAAGAGTGGCTACCGGAACAGGGCGCCGTAGGTTCCCATGATGATCCGGTCGCCCGGCCGTGACTTCTTGATGTAATCCACCACGGCCCAGTCATCCAGCGAGATGCAGCCCGCCGTCGGGACCTTGTTCATGTGCAGGAAGATGGCGAAGCCGGCGTCCTGCACGATGTTGGGACGGTTGTAGTTGATGACCACGCCCTGACGGTAGTCATGCGAGGCGCGTGTGGCGAAGTACCACATGTTCTCGTCCCAGCCCACCCAGGACGAGGACTCGAAGTACTTGTTGTACGTCGCGGTCCACGGGTTGCCGCCCCAGCGGGAGCGGGGGTTGAGCGTGCGGTAGGGGAGTTGCGTCCCCGGGTTGCCCAGGCCGAATGCCTCGGTTACCGAGTAGGACCCGGTGGGTGAGTACAGGTTGCGGGTGGGGCCAGAGGGCACTCCCGGCGCCTTGAAGCCGGAGGCTCCCACGTAGCCGTCCGTCTTCCAGTCCGCAACATAGAGCCCTGCCACCCGGACGCAGTAAACATTTGTCGCGTAGGCCTGCCTGTAGCCCTGGGTGAACGTGAGCAGGACCCGGTTGGCGCCGTACGTGGAGTACCTGGACCGGCCGTTGTTCAGCTTGGCACATTCGGTCATGGAATAGATGCGGGTGCCTCCGGTCGTCGACCAGCCGATGTAGCCCGACTGGAATGACTGGATGCATTGTCCCGGGATGCATTTTTCGTTGGCCGTGGGATAACCCAGCCCGCTTCGGGTTGAACCGGCTGCGGCGTAGCGCGCGCCGATGCCGCCCTTAGTGACCCAGTTGCCGCTTCCCGCAGACCAATAGATGGCTCCGCCCTGAAACCGCTGGATACAACCCCCGGCCGGCTGGCCACAGGTTTCGCTGCTCACGGGGTACCCCAGTGCACCGGGCAATCCACCCACGCCTACCCATTTGGCATAGTTTCCCGGACGCACCGCCCGCGCACCGCTCGCGGGACTCCAGTAGATGTAGCCCTTGGCAAACTTTTGGTAGCAGCCGCCGTTCCGCTGGCCACAGGTCTCCCTGGACTGAGGCAGGCCAAGGGCACTCACTGCTCCGAGGGTGTTCCAGTGACTTCCGATCGCTCCCCGCAGCCAGACTTGGTACGCGCCATTGCCCGACCAAGTGATGAGCCTGCCGGTGGACATCTTTTGAACAGTTCCTCCCGGAACCGCCACTTCGTCCGTGACTGGGTAGCCGAACACTTTGCCCCGGCCGTTGGCGTACCAGTAGGGGCCGGTGTGTCCTGCTGTCAGGAGCACGGGGTGGGCCCCGGTGGCAGCGGTCCAGTACATCGTTCCGCCTTTGAACGTCTGGCCGCAAAGGCCCGCGCCGCACACTTCGTTCGCCACAGGCGCGCCGAGGACCCCGGCAGCGCCCCTCATGGCCTGCCATTTCACGCCGATCGCGCCCTTGACGACGACGGGAGCAGGCGCCGGCGTGACCGCGGGTGAGGGCGTCACAGACGGCGCGTGAGTAACTGCGGGCGAGGGCGTCACGGACGGCGAAGGTGCCACGAATGGCAGGGCCGGCTCTGACGGCGCGGGAGCAACGGACTCTGCCGGCTGAGGCGATTCCGCGGTGGTCGCGCTGGGACTTGGCGTCGCCGTGCCCGTGCCAGGTGTTTGCGCACCTGCCGTGGAAGCATCTGCAGTTTCCGTTGCCTGGGCAGGCTGGGGAGGCGTGGAATCGACCGCGAGGGCTGGCGAGGACGCAAGGGACCCGGCCACCAGGCTCAGGAGCAGGGCAGCCGCAAGTATTGGTTTTTTCACGAAGCATCCTCCACCGAAACAACCGGTTCGCACGTGCCGGCCTGGCCCGTGGTCTTGGCGAAGTTCTCTGCAGAAACCTCAGCCGATTTCCCTGCCTGGACGGTTTCCGTGATCAGGGTGTGGCCCTGGACTGCCGCACCGACGGTGACCGCGATGGCCACGGTGTAGGTCTTGGCTTTGTCCGAGGAGTTGACCAGGGTTCCCTTGAACGTCCACTGACCGTCCGCACCGGCCGCGCAGGTATGCTCCTGCAGGGCGTCGATGGCGTTCAGCGATGTGGACACATCGGTGGGGAGGGAAGGGGCCGTAGTGGGTGGTGAGGATTCCGACGGCGGCTGGGACACCGCCGTCGTACTGGTGGGTGATGCGCTGGGGCTCGGTCCGGAGGGGCCAGTGCCCCCGCTGGAACACCCCGAGGCTGCCAGCAGCAATGCAGCAGGCAGCAGTAGAACTCTCTTTCTCATAGTTCCCCCTGAACAAATGGCGCAAGTGCCGGCGCCCGCATGAGACGGTGCGGTGCCATGGCCGGGAACGGATCCCCGGCCATGGTGCTCACAGTAGCCGCAACAGCGCCCGGCCGGGAGGCTTTTCTCCATTCGAATTAGAGACGACGCCAGGGGGTCCGAATATGTGCTGCCTTCCCACCGGGCGTCTCCGTACACTGGACTTCATGGCTTGCCGTATCAGCGAACTGGTCCTCAACTGCGCCGACCCCGAACTGCTCGCGCGGTTCTGGAGCGGAGTCCTCGGCTACGTCGAACTCGACCGGGAGGACGGTGCGATCGAGATCGGCCCGCCCGACGCCGGGTTCGGGGGCCTGCAACCCACCATCATCCTGAGTCCCAGCAGCGACCCGCGGACCGGAAAGCTCCCGCTGCACATCGACGTCAACCCGGTCGACCGGGACCAGGACGCCGAGCTGGAACGGTTGCTCGGCCTCGGCGCCCGTCCCGCCGACGTCGGGCAAACCGGCGACGAGCAGTGGCACGTCCTGGCCGACCCTGAGGGCAACGAGTTCTGCCTCTTGCGCAGGCGGCTCGAGCCCTGATCTGAGGACGTGCCGGTAGCGCCGCTCGCGACGTACCCGGCGCCCCGTTCCGGCTGGGAATGTTGTCCCCGTCACGCAGCGCTCCGGGGATCTTGTACGATGGATAGGCCGTGCGAACCTTCGATGCTTCACGAGTTTTTGTACACACATGGTCCTCAAGAGGGTCCTGAAGTCGAATTATCTGTACAAAATCTCCAGGTTCCGGAACCGGCAGTGCCCTATCCAAGGCAACCCCCGACCTACAAGGAACAGTTGTGCCTCAAAGTACCCCAACAGAACTTATGAGCCCGACGGCTCCATCCGCCGCCGTCGACTCGACCCTCAGCGCCGAGGGCTACAAGAAGACCCTGGGCCGGCGCCACGTCACCATGATCGCCATGGGCGGCGCCATCGGCGTCGGCCTCTTCATGGGCGCGGGCGGCCGCCTGGCCTCCACCGGTCCCGCGCTGATTTTCTCCTACGCCATCGCCGGCGTCATCGCCTACCTGCTGATGCGCGCCCTCGGTGAACTCATCATGTACCGCCAGACCTCCGGCTCCTTCGTCAGCTACTCCGGCGAATTGTTCGGCAAGAAGGGCGCCTACCTGTCCGGCTGGATGTACTTCATCAACTGGGGCATGACCGGGATCGCGGAACTCATCGCGATCGGCCTCTACTTCCAGTTCTTCTTCCCGAACGTGCCGGTGGAAGCCTCCGCCATCGCCGCGCTGGCCCTGCTGGTGGCGGTGAACCTGCTCAGCGTCAAGGCGTTCGGCGAATTCGAGTTTTGGGCGTCCTGCCTGAAAGTGGGAGCTATCCTGATCTTCCTGGCAGTGGGCACCTTCATGGTGGTCACCAACGCCAGGGTCGGCGACGGCCACGCCTCGGTCGCCAACCTCTTCGCGGCCGACGGCGGGTTGTTCCCCAAGGGCGCCCTGGTGATGGTCCTGGTCCTGAATGCGGTTATCTTCGCGTACAACGGCATCGAGCTCGTCGGCATCACCGCCGGCGAGATGCAGAATCCGGAACGCGAAGTGCCCAGGGCGATCCGCGCCGTCGTGCTCCGCATTGTGGTGTTCTACGTCGGTTCCGTCACCCTGCTGGCCATGCTTCTCCCGTCCGACCAGTACAAGGCCGGCACCTCACCGTTCGTCACCGTGTTCGGCCAGATGGGCCTGGGCTGGGTAGGCGACGTGATGAACATGATCGTCATCACCGCCGCCCTGTCCTCCTGTAACTCGGGGCTCTACTCGATCGGCCGCGTGTTCCGCACCATGGCCAACAACGGGCATGCCCCGCAGTGGCTCACCCGGATGTCCAAGCGCCACGTCCCGTACGCCGCGATCCTGGCCATCGCCGCGTTCTACCTGGTGGGCATCCTGCTCAACATCTGGCTGGGCGGCTCGCACGCGTTCGACCTCGCGCTCAACACCGCGTCCATCGGCGTCATCTTCACGTGGGGCGCCATCTTCGCTAGCCAGATCGCGCTGCGGCACCGCAAGGGCCAGGTTTCCAGCCTGCCGATGCCGGGTTCGCCCTGGACCAGCTGGGCCGGGCTCGTGGGCCTGCTCGCGATTACGGTGCTGATCGGCTTCGACACCATGACCAGCAAGACCGGCGAAGTCTTCCACCTCGGCCTGTGGACCCTTGCCACCGTTCCGTTCTTCGCCCTGGTTCTGTGGCTCGGCTGGCAGAAGGTCAAGAACAACGAGCCG
This sequence comes from Arthrobacter sp. ISL-65, assembly GCF_018613795.1. Classification (GTDB taxonomy): domain Bacteria; phylum Actinomycetota; class Actinomycetes; order Actinomycetales; family Micrococcaceae; genus Arthrobacter. Next base: position 61,750 of record NZ_JAGGPN010000034.1, on the reverse strand, counting down.
AAGAGCGAACTCTTCAGCTAGCCTGTCTTAACACGACGGCGGGCCCTCCTTTTCGGAGGCGCTCGCCGTCGTCGTTTCTTGGGGGAAGCGCGAACGGACACTTGTGGCCCTCGATTCTGGGGCCTCAAGTGTCCGTTCGCGCAGAGGGGCTAGTCCTTTAGATACCGGGCGAAGTGGTCCTCGATCCGGCGCCATGCCTCCGGGGCAGCGGCCGGATCCGGGCCAATCCCCATCACCCGCGCCAGCGGCCGCAGTGCCCGAGGGCCTTCCTCCTGGTCGTTCAGGAACGAGTGCCCCGCCGTCGGGAACTCCTTGACGTCGTGTGCAACTCCCACCGCAGCCAGGGCGGATTCCAGCCTGGCCGCGGCGTCCCGCAGGGTGCGGTCCTGCGCGCCATAGTTCGCGACCATCGGGCAGGCGCCCCGGAGGGCCGGCTCAAGGTCGCGGGGGAGGCGGCCGTAGTTCACTGAAGCCGCGTCGAAGCCGTCGTTGGCCGCCAACAGCGCGAACCCTCCGCCCATGCAGAAGCCGATGACGCCCGTGCGGCCGTTGGAGAGGGCCGATGCCTGAAGCCAGGACCGCGCGGCAGCGATGTCGGCAAAAACCCGCCCTTCGCCCGTCATCATGGATTTCACGGTGCCGACCAGGCAGCGGCGGGGGCCGCCGTCGCTGTAGAGGTCCACGGCGAGCGTGAGGTAGCCGGCCGCAGCCAGCCGATCGGCGTGGCGCCGGATCTGGTCGCTGAGGCCGAACACCTCGTGGATCATCACGACGCCGGGAAAGGGGCCCGTGCCGGTGGGGGTGGCGAGGTAGCCGCGCAGGTTCTTGGATCCAACGGCGGCAGTGCCTGTCCCGCTCAGGTCTACGTGCGTCATGCGCCCAGTCTTGCACGGGCCGGAGTGTTGCATGGGCCGTCTTTGCGGGGCTTCAGCCTGGCCGTCATGCAAAAAACGGTGACGCCGGGCTCCCCCCAAGGGAGTCCGGCGTCACCGTTGCGCGGGATGTACTAATCCCGCTTGAATTCGTCCTTAACGTCTTCGCCGACCTTCTTGGCGTCGGCGACCACCTGGTCCTTCTGGCCCTCTGCCTTCAGGCCGTCATTGTCCGTCGCGTTGCCTGCTGCTTCCTTCGCCTTACCGCCGAAGTCCGCTGCAGCGTTCTGGATCTTGTCTCCGATGCCCATGGTGGGAACCACCTTCCGTTACCGGTTGATCTGACAAAGCCGCTTCAGCCTAACACGAAGCATGCTTACTATTTCAAGCCCTGGCGGGCATTTTGTGTTGAGGCCAGAGGGTTGCGTGGTGCGGGGCTCCCGGGAGGTGCGGCACGGAGGGGGTGCGCTGCGGACCAAAAATGTCGGCCCCGCGGCTAGGCTCGAAGGATGGATCACAGCATCAGCCTGAGTCAGCACGTGAACGCCCCTCCGGAGAGAGTCTGGCAGGTGATCTCGGACATTCCGGGGTCGGCCGCCACGCTTTCCGGCGTCGAGTCCATCCAGATGGTCAGCGAGGGGCCGTACGGCGAAGGGACCCGCTGGAAGGAGACGAGGTCCATGATGGGCCGGCGCGAAACCGTGGAAATGTGGGTGTCCCAGGCAGATCCGGCACGCAGCACAACAGTCAAGGCGCTGCAGGGCGGAGCGGACTACACCTTCCGGTTCACGCTGGAAGAGCGGAGCGGCGGGACCGGCCTGACCCTGACCTTCGGCGCGGAGGTTCTCAGGCCCACCGTGCTCAGCCGGCTGATGCTCGCCCTGTTCGGACGGATGGGCATGCGCATGACGCGAAAGGCCCTGGCGAAGGACCTCGCCGAAATTGCCGCGAAAGCGGAGCAGCTGTAGTGGCGGGAAGGTCCCCGGGGAAACCCCGGCAGGATGCGGCGTCGAAGATTACCCCACCGAGGCTGGCACCGGTCCGGCTGGAGGGCCTCCGGGACGACGATGAGCCGGACTTCAGGCGTGCCGAGCGGTACGACGGCATGCGGTACACGCGCGCCGCCGCCGACGGGCTGGAGCTCAGCGGCATCACGTTCGCCGAATGCCAATTCGCCGGCGTCTCCTTCAACGAAGCCCAGCTGCGCGGTGCCACCTTCCGGGACTGCGTCATCGAGGAGGCCTTTGCCCCCGTGCTGAACCTGGCCCGGTCCACCATGCACGACGTCGTCATCAGCAACCCCAGGTGGGGGTCGGCGGAGCTCTACGAGAGCGGCTGGCAGTCGGTGCGGATCGACGGCGGCAAGCTGGACTACCTGAATCTGCGGGGCTCCCGGCTGGCGGACGTGCAGATCAGTGACTGCATCATCAGCGAACTGGACCTGGGTTCCGCAACCGCCGCCCGGGTGGCGCTGAAAAACTGCACTATCGGAAGCCTGGACCTGGCTGGCGCCAAGCTGAAGGACTTCGACCTGCGCGGCACGGACTTCCGGAGCATCAGCGGCCTGGGCAGCCTGGCCGGCGTTGTGATTGACGAGTACCAGCTGGGACTCCTGGCTCCACTCCTGGCGGCCCACCTGGGCGTTGTCGTGGCCTGACGAGCCCGGCCCACGAAGGAAGATTTTTTGTCCACTTGTCACGACTTCGAGGCACGTTAGGTCGCGACAAGTGGACAAAAACTCCGGTCCCGTTGACCGGCTGCCCGCACCGTGTAATCTTTATAGAACGAACGGTCGGTAATTTATTCGCTTCCGGCCCAGCTTCTGCGAAAAGGATGTTCTCATGGTCCAGGCTTTTCTGGTTGGCGGTGCCCGCACCCCGGTGGGACGATACGGCGGAGCGCTTTCGGCGGTCCGGCCCGATGATCTCGCCGCGCTGGTGGTCCGCGAGGCCGTGGCCCGGGCAGGTATGGATCCGGACGCGATCGACGAGGTCATCCTCGGCAACGCCAACGGCGCGGGCGAGGAGAACCGCAACGTGGCGCGCATGGCCACCATCCTCGCCGGGCTCCCGCTGCACATTCCCGGCATCACCGTGAACCGGCTCTGCGCCTCGGGCCTGAGCGCCATCATCATGGCCAGCCAGATGATCAAGTCCGGGGCCGCGGACATCGTGGTGGCCGGCGGCGTGGAGTCCATGAGCCGCGCGCCCTGGGTCCAGGAGAAGCCGCAGGCGGCGTTCGCGAAGCCCGGCGACATCTTCGACACCTCCATCGGCTGGCGCTTCGTGAACCCGCTGTTCAAGAAGGGCGAGCTGTCGCGCGACGGCAAGATGACGTTCTCCATGCCGGAAACCGCCGAGGAAGTGGGCCGCATGGATGGCATTTCCCGCGAGGACGCCGACGCCTTTGCCGTCCGCTCCCACGGAAAGGCACTCGCGGCCATCGAGGCGGGCCGCTTCAAGGACGAAATCGTCTCGGTGACGGTCAAGACCCGGAAGACCGAGACGGTGGTGGACACGGACGAGGGGCCCCGCGCAGGCACCAGCCTGGACGTGCTGTCCGGCCTCCGCCCTGTGGTTCCGGGCGGCTCGGTGGTCACCGCCGGCAACTCGTCCTCCCTCAACGACGGCGCTTCCGCGATCATCGTGGCCTCTGAGGCCGCAATCCAGCGGCTGGGCCTCACGCCCCGCGCCCGCATCATCGACGGCGCGTCCGCCGGCTGCGAGCCCGAAATCATGGGCATCGGCCCGGTTCCGGCGACGCAGAAGGTGCTCAAGCGCAGCGGGCTCAGCGTCGGTGACCTTGGCGCGGTCGAACTTAACGAGGCGTTTGCCACCCAGTCCCTTGCGAGCATGCGGCGCCTTGGGCTGGACCCTGACATTGTGAACAACGACGGCGGCGCGATCGCTTTGGGGCACCCGCTGGGTTCCAGCGGCTCCCGCATCGCCATCACGCTGCTGGGCCGGATGGAGCGCGAAGACGCGCGGATCGGCCTGGCCACCATGTGCATCGGCGTGGGCCAGGGAACGGCCATGCTGCTGGAGCGCGTGTAGTGCCGGGCCAGGACAGTACGGGCCAGGACAGCGCGAACGGACACTTGAGCACCCTGCAATTCAGCACCCTCCTGGTCGAAGAGCGCGGGGACCGCGTGGTGGTGCTCCTCAACCGCCCGGACGTCCGGAACGCGATTGACCAGCAGATGGTGGACGAGCTCCATGCCGTGTGCGCCGCGCTGGAGAAGGACCCCAAGGTCCTCATCATCGCCGGCACTGAGGGCGTCTTTGCCTCGGGCGCGGACATCGCCCAGCTGCGGGAACGGCGCCGCGACGACGCGCTGCAGGGCATCAACTCCACCATCTTTGTGCGGATCGCCAAGCTGCCCATGCCGGTGATCGCCGCGCTGGACGGATACTGCCTGGGCGGAGGGGCTGAACTGGCGTACGCTGCCGACTTCCGGATCGGCACCCCGGCGGTGCGGATCGGCAACCCGGAAACCGGCCTCGGCATCCTGGCCGCTGCAGGCGCCAGCTGGCGGCTGAAGGAGCTGGTAGGGGAGCCGGTGGCCAAGGAAATCCTGCTGGCCGGACGGGTGCTGAAGGCAGAGGAGGCCCTCGCCGTCAACCTGGTCACCGAACTCCACGAGGCTGCCGAGCTCATGGACGCCGCCCACCGGCTGGCCGACCGCATTGCCCGCCAGGACCCGCTGGCCGTCCGGATCACCAAGTCGGTGTTCCATGCACCGGCCGAGGCGCACCCGCTGATCGACCAGCTGGCGCAGGGAATCCTCTTCGAGTCTCAGGCCAAGTTCGACCGGATGCAGGCTTTCCTGGACAGGAAGAACAACCAAAAGAACAACACAGACGGGACCAAGCCATGACCGCCTTTCCCCAACACGTCGGAGTCCTCGGCGGCGGCCGGATGGGCGCCGGAATCGCCCACGCCTTCCTCATCAAGGGCGCCACCGTGGTGGTGGTGGAGCGCGACGGCGATGCTGCCGCCGGCGCCCGCACCCGGGTCGCCGACGCCGTGGCCAAGTCCGCTGCCCGCGGCGTCCTGGACGGAGCCCCGGAGGATGTCCTGGCGCGGTTCAGCACGTCCACCGACTACTCGGCCTTCGCCGGCTGCGGCCTCGTGGTGGAAGCGGTCCCGGAGGATTTCGAGCTGAAGGTCAGCGCACTGAAGGCCGTCGAGGAACAGCTTCCCCCCGGAGCGTTCCTGGCCTCGAACACGTCGTCGCTCTCGGTCACCGACCTCGCCGCCCAGCTGCAGCGGCCAGCCAACTTCGTGGGCCTGCACTTCTTTAATCCCGTGCCCGCCTCCACCCTGATCGAGGTGGTGGTGGCCAAGGAGACGTCACCCGAGCTGGCGGCCGAAGCGAAAGGCTGGACGGAAGCGCTGGGCAAGACCGCCGTCGTCGTCAATGACGCCCCGGGGTTCGCGTCCTCACGGCTCGGCGTGGCGATTGCGCTGGAGGCGATGCGCATGGTGGAAGAAGGGGTGGCCTCCGCGGAGGACATTGACGCCGCCATGGTGCTCGGCTACAAGCACCCCACCGGCCCGCTGAAAACCACCGACATTGTGGGCCTGGACGTCCGCCTGGGCATCGCCGAGTACCTGCACTCCACGCTGGGGGAGCGCTTCGCTCCGCCGCAGATCCTCCGGGACAAGGTGGCCCGCGGCGAACTGGGCCGCAAGACCGGCAAGGGGTTCTTCGACTGGACTGACTGACCTGCGGAACCTGACCCGCTACCGACTACCGCGGCCCGCCTAGAGCAGGCCGACGATGTAGCCGACGAAGAACAGCAGGCACAGCAGCACCACGATTCCGATCACAATCAGCACCGCCACCTGGGTACCCCGCGGCGGTCCGCCCTCGTCGTGTCCCTGCGGTCCGCCGGTGGAGGCTTCAGCGGGCGGTGTTTCACCCGGCGGCACTCCACCGCCCGGTTCCAACCCGGTGATGTGGTCTTCAAGGGGGTCGGGGTTCTGGCTGCTCATGGAGCCCTCCTGTGCTCAATTACGGCTGGGACGGTTAAAGCGACTCGAGTTTCTGCCGAAGCCCGTTCAGGGCCGGATCACGCAGCTTCATGAACTGCGGCTTGAGGAACGGCTGCAGCAGCTTGTAGGGCCAGTTGATGCTGAACTGGGCCGTGTACAAGATCTCGGAACCGGAGCTGAGCGACCGTACGTCAATCGAGTCAAAGGCCACGAGGTTCCGGTGTTCGCCCCGGAGCTTAATGTGGTTGTCGAACAGTTCAATGACCTCATACTCGATGGGCTGGCGCTTGTTCCGGAACAGTGCCTCGGCATGGTAGCGGTGGCCGACGGCGACGGACCCTTCAGTCAGCCTGTCCATCACCGCCGTGCCCGGGTCCCACTCACTGGTGTGTTCGAAGGCGGACAGGTAGGCGAACGCAGTCCGCGCCGGCAGGGAAGAACTGACAGTGCCCGAGACTGTGATCATGCTCCCAGCCTAGCCATGCGGGCCGGGGGGCACACCCCCTGAGGCCGGTAAGGCGGGCGGTCCCGGTGCAGCACGGGAACTAGCGGAGAGCCGCCCGGATGGAGGCCGCGTAGCCGTTGGCGTAGCCGTCAGCCGTCGGGTGGAAAGCGTCGGTCGGCGTGCCGCAGGTCGCGGAGGCGGTGCAGAGCTGCGGCGGAACCACGATCCACGGCTGCGCGGAGCCGATTCCGTGGCCTGCGAACGCTCGCGACACATCTACATAATTAACCTTCGAGCGCCCGCCGTCGGCTTGGCGGGCCGCCGTGGCAATGACCGCATTCAGCTGCTGCGTCAGCCCGTTTATTGGATCGGCGGCCGGGCCGGCGAATGGCTCGAACAGCAACGGGTAGCCGGTCACATAGATGTCAGCACGGGGTGCCTTCGCCTTGACGTCGTTCAGCATGGCCAGAAGATCCTGGAAAAACGGGCTTGCCGTCGGGGTGTTCAGGGCTGTCTGCAGGACGGCGGCCCGTTGGGCCAGAGCGGCGGTGCATGCCGGACCGGAGTCCTGCGAGCAGATGACCAGCGCGCCAATAGAGTCAAGGTCGTTGCCGCCTGCGGTGACGGTCACCAGATCCACCTTCTTGTCCAGCGAGGGGATTTGGTCGGCTCGGACCGTGCTGGTGGTGGCGCCGCTGCAGGCCGGATTCCCGGCCAGGCTGATCTTGCGCACCGCGTCCAGCAGCGCCGGATAGCCGTGGTCACTCCGCAGGCAGGTGTCCGCGTACGGTCCGGCGCCCTGGCCTGCCGCATAGGAATCTCCCAGCGCGACGTAGGAATCAAACCGGTCCGCGGAGGCTGGCGCTGCGGTCAGGCCGGCGAGGGCCAGCGCCGCGATGACCCCGGTGAGGCGGGCGAGCCGCCGTCGCAAAGGCTGTTTGGTTGCCATGAAGAACCCCCATATTTGCTCAGGCCGAGGAGCGGCGCCGTTCCCTTACGGTACTCCGGCGGTCAAGACTCCGGGCTGGCAGGCCAGCCGCCATCGGCCGGAACTTGCTCCGAACCCCGTGCGGCAGCCGGGGCAGGTGTGGTTAGCTGGCTCCGTGAACGCGAGGGGACAAATCGGCTGGGACGGGGCGGTGAACGCCTGGCTTGTGGCTGGCTCCGTCTACCGGATGGGGCGGCGGGAATGGCTCACGGAGGCGGGCTGGCAGGAAGCCTACCGCGATGGCATCCGCACGATCATTGACCTCCGGAACCCCGCCGAACGCCAGCCCAGGCCCAGCGATCCTGACGTAGGCGGGGCGCTCGCCGCGTTCGACGTCGTCCACGCGCCCACGGAGGACCCGGACAACCTTGAGTTCAAGGCCCTCTGCGATCCGTACCTCAACGATCCCGCGCACTATGCCGCCAATGCCCGCCTGTTCCCGGACCGGCTGGCCGCCGTCTTCAAGGCGGTTGCCGCTTCCTCCGGTGGCGTGGTGATTCACTGTTCCGCCGGCCGCGACCGGAGCGGCATGATCGCGGCCATGCTGCAGGACCTCGCGGGTGCCGACGAGGCCGAGATCGTCACCAGCTACCAGGCCGCCATGCGCGGCATCAACGAACGCCACCGGACCATGTGGCCCCCGCATCCGCACGAACGCCACCTTGACGAGGAAACCCTCGCCCCGCTCCTGGAAACCCGCGGTGCCCGGGTTCTGGGCTTCGTGCGGCAGCTCAACACCCGGGACTTCCTGCTGCAGAACGGCGTCACCGAGCCTGAGCTGGAGTCGGTGTTGGCCGTCCTCGGCGCTAGGGTTTCCCTGTGACTTCTTCCACCTACGGCCCTTTGCTCCGGCGCGCACTCGCCCTTGCGGCGGCGGCTGCGGTGGCGCTCAGTGCCCCGCTCGCGTCCGTGCCGGCATACGCTGCCCTGGAAACCACGACGACGGGGGAAACCACGACGACGGCGGAAAGCACGACGGCGCAGGACGGCCCGGATGCCCCGGCGGTGGTGCCGTCCCCGGCTGTCCGGGCGGTCGGCTCCGCAACAGCCGAACTGTCCGGAGTAGGCCTTGCCGACGCCGTTCTGCGGGACCTCGGCATGACCATGGCGGAATTCAACGCCGCAGGAGAGCAGGGCAAGCGTGCGGCCGCCGCCCTGCCCGAGCTCCGGAAGGCCGCAGGATTCGAGTCGATCAGGCTGGACGGGGGCAGGATCCTGGTCGAAGGTGCGGGCACGGACCTCGCCAACGCCGTGCGCGCACTCAACGAGGCCAACGCCGCGTCCCGGCAGGAGTTCGTGCTGGCACCCTCCGAAGCGCCCGCCGCGGAGGTCCCTTCCCCGCAATCCTCCCCGCTCCCGGCGTCCCCGGATTCTTCACCCACCCAGCCTGCCGCCGAGCCGGACACCGCGGCGGCAGATCTCCGTGCTACGAGCATTGACCAGCTTTACCGGACCTACCTCCGGGAAGTGGGACCGGCCGGGCTCCAAGCCGTGGCCGAGGCGGACGGCAAGTTCATCATCCGCACGGGCGGTGTGAACCAGCCCGAGTCGGAACCGCAGTCCGGGCGTGTTGCCGAGACCGACGGTCCGGCTGCCCCGTCTGCCGGTTCACCCGGCGGGTCACGCCTGTCGCCGTCGGAGTTCGTGGAGCAGTACGCCAACGTGGTCCTGGAGAGCGGGGAGCCTCTGGTCCGGGAGGAGGACTTCTTCGGCGGACAGGGCTACAGGATCGACGGCTGGGTGGCCTGTTCCGCGGGGTTCAGCGCCTTCGACGCCGAGGGCCGGCCCCTGGTCCTCACGGCCGGCCACTGCGCTGACGACGGCGCCGCGCGGCTCGCCGAGGTTACCCTGCCCGCCGGGGATCCCGCGGGCGGATCCGTGGCCGAAAGCGCGGTCACCGGAAAACTTGGAACGTTCGGGTTCAGCCAGTTTGGCGGCCCCGGGAACTCGCGGGTCACCGATCCGAAGAATCCCGGCACTCCTGGGAACGACATCGCCGTCATCGAGTCCATCCGCCCCGGCCTGGATGCGCGCCCGGCCGCCGCCACCTGGGCGAATGCCGCCCATCTCGCAACCGGCTCAGTACCAATTGTGGGCACGGCGTCGCCGTTCCAGGGGCAGCCCGTCTGCCGTTCCGGACGAACCGTTGGGTGGTCGTGCGGAACTGTCGACGAGGTGGGGATCTACATTGTGGCCGGGGGCTCGGGGGACCCTGCGGACCTGCGTTCCTTCCGCGGATTGTTTTCCAGGTCGGTGGAATCCAGCGGTGGCGATTCCGGCGGGCCCTGGATCAGTGGAAACTACGCCGTGGGCACACACTCCGCGGGCAACAGCAGGTTCTCCGCCGAGAATTTCGCGGTGGCGGCAACGCTCGAGGAATCCATGGCGGTCCTTCCGGGCGTGCAGCTGAGGCTGTTTCTGAACAGCCCAGTCCTTGCCGGCGTCCTGCCTCCGGGGCCCATCAAATCCGGCCAGCGCGTCGCCGGGCGGCTCGCCACGGCTCCGGCCACAGACGTTCCTGCGGGAACGCAGGTCCGGGTCACCTTCCCCGGCAGCGACCCGTTCGATGTGGGCGTGGACGCCCAAGGAAACTGGGCCTTCAGCGCGCCTGTCGCGGCCGGGGAGTTCACCGCCCAGGCGATGAACGGCTTCAGCCGCTCACTGCCAAGCACCTTCCGCGCTGCGGCCGCTCCAGCAGCGCCGGAGCCCGCTGGTCCCGCTGCCGGTCCTTCCCCGGCCTCGCCGAGCCCAACACAGACGCCCGTGCCATCCCAGCCAGCGGCCGCACAGGGCCCCCAGCCGGGGGGCCTAGTGCCCGCGCCGCAGCCGACGGTGGTGGCCGTGCTTCCTGCTGCAGTTCCGGACCCGGATGCACCGCCGATGATGCTCGCCGACACGGGGGTATCCGGTCTGACGCTCGCCGCTGCTGTAGCGGGAGCGGCCCTGCTGCTCGGCGGCCTGGTGTTGGTAGTCGTGCGGCGCCGAAGCAGGCTCTAGCCGCACAGCGACAGATGGCGCCAGCGCCTTACGGTGCGCTGATGCGATGCGGAACGGAGCCGGGTTGTACGGAGAGCCAGGTGGAACGGGGCCAGGTGGAACGGAGCCGGGCCGGCTCAGCCGATTGTGGCGGCTTCGTCCAACGTGTGCGGCTCGAAGTGCTCAACGATGTCGCGGATCGACGCGAGACCCTCGGTGAACGTCGCCGACGCCCGCCACTGTTCGACCTGCTCGAGTGAGGCCCAAGGTCCGGTGCTGATGAAGCGGTTGGGCACATCACGGTCACGCATCAACAGGCCCCGGCCACCGGGATACTCCTTGTGGGTCCGGTCGGCCATGTCCTTCCAGGCCCTCACGAAGTCGTCCTCGTGGCCCGGCTTCACGAGCCAGATACCCAACGTGTATACAGACATATCCAACACCTCCATTGGTGTGCAAAGCGGATATCTGATTATCGTCCCCGCGCTGTAGCGCGCGGAAGACGCTACCGGGAGTGCCGGCGTCGACGGCGGTCCATCCGACGTGAGCGGCGCCAGCCCGGGCTGACTTACCCGCGCCTAGCCACCCGGTGCTGACTTACGCCACAGCTAGCAGTTGGCCGGGTCATATTCGTAAGCGCCGGCGTCGGCCTGTCCGGCTCCGGAACAGTGCCCTTTTTGCGGAACGGGCACATGATCCAGGTCCACCCCGGAAGGGCTGCTTTTCGCGCGGTCTATCGCCGGGCTGCCGCTGGTGAGGTGGAGGTCCTTGGGGGGATTGACGAATTCTGCGGGAGCCGTCGTCGAGCTCTTGTCCAGCGGGACGTTGCTGGGGCCGTTGACCACGTTGGACTGTGCCGTCCATCCGGACCCGTCCATCCACAGGGCGTCACGCACGGCCACGAGGATGTTGGCGCGGATGACCGTGGAAGAGGGGCAGAGAGCGTGGCAGACCACGCCGCGCGAACGGCTGCCGTTGAGCCATACCGTGTTGAATTCGAAAGTGGTGCTCTTGGTGGGGCCGTACCGTGTGTCCCGGCCACGGATGATCAGTCCGGCTGACTCTGCGCATTCCGTGCCACACGAGGAGCGGATCAGGTTGTAGCGGAAAGTGTTGCCGTCAGCCTTCCCGTCGGAGCGCCCGACCTCGGAGAACACGTTGTTGTCTATGGCCTTGTTGTGATGGATGTTGTTGCGGCTGCCGTCGTAGATCTCGAAGGCGCCTCCGTCCCGGCGGAAGTCGTAGGAGTATGCCGTGGAACCTGTGACGGTATTGCCCGAGAACTCGTTGTCGTTGCCGTTGATCAGCACGCCGAACGCACCCGAGTCGTCGCTGCAGTTGGCTTCATCCGCGGTGCCGCACCGCCTTCCCCGGGTGTTGACGTTCATGATGTTGTTGTCCGTCAGGACATTGTTGGAGTAGTTTCCAAAGTCGGAGCCCGTGCCCACCCTAATTCCGGCGGTGTTGTTGGAAGCCTCGGAATTCTTCACCACCACGTGGTCGCCGTACACATTGAAGCCCGCGTACCCGCAGTTGGTGGCGCGCAACCCGTCAACCTCGATGTGGCTGCCGTCCAGCCGGAAGCAGTCTCCGTTCTCGCCGCTGGTAATTGTCGGCAGGTTCCCGTTGCCGTAGCTGTTCAGTCTGATGGCCGACGACGGCGTTCCGCTTTCGTCGAGCACGACCTTGCCGATCCACTCGTCACCCCTGCGGAAACTAAGGGAATCACCAGGGTTGAATGCCGTCTCGTTGACTTTCTTCAGCGACTGCCAGGGCGAATCCGGGGACGTTCCGGAGTTGGTGTCGCTTCCCGCGGCACTCACGTAATAGTGGGTGGTCGGCGTCGAAGGGGCTGGCTTCGAGACGCATCCCACCAGCAGGACCGCCAAGAGGACAGCAGCCAGTGCGGCGGCGGTCCTTGTGGAAAGTGTGCTCATGATTGCACCGGCTGGGGGCAGACAATGATGGCCCGGCCCAGCAGTGCCGCTGCCTGTGGTCCGGAGCGGCCAGAGTATAAAGCGCCCGGCGCAATGTCAACGGCACGGTGCCGGGTTCCTACTTAAGGGGTGCTGGCCGCACGCGGATCGGTGCCAGCATGCCGATGAGCAGGATGGCAGTGACCGACCCGGCAGCCATGATCGAAGCCAGCACCACGATCTGGAACCGGCCCGCCTCCAGCGGCGAAAGCCCTCCGAAGATCGCCCCGACGAAGGCCCCCGGCAGCGTGACCAGGCCCGTCGTCTTGGTCTGGTCCACCGACGGAATGAGTGCGGAGTAAACGGCGCTGCGTGCCATCTCGCGGGTGGCCTGCCGGGGAGAGGCGCCCAGGGCGAGCCAGCCCTCCACTTGGTCCCAGCGGTCGATCACGGCCTCGTTGAACCTGCGGCCCGCGAGCGCCGCGATCGCCATGGAATTGCCGACGACGATCCCTCCGATCGCCAGCGCATAGCGGGAGGTGAACTCGATGGCGCCGGTACCGAACACGATGACCAGCGACGCGAGGATCCCGGCGGCCATCGAGCCGGCCACAACCGCAAGGTGGCGCCAGGACCAGGCGAGGCGGCGTGCGGCGGTAAGGGTGGCCACGGTGAACATGACGGCCAGCGCCACGGCCACCCATTCGGCGCTGGCGATCACGGCGCCGAGGATCAGGCTGACGGCGGCGAGCTGAGCCGCGCCGCGGAGGATGGCGAGGGCCGGCGCGAAGGCATGCGGAACCCGGAAAGCACTGAGGGCGGCGGCAGTCAGCGCCATCAGGAGGCCCACCGCGATCAGGGTGGGGGTCAGGCTGCCAAGCTCGGTCACCAGATCAGCCTAGCCGGGGCGGCGCTGCGGAGGGCTTCAGGGCGGCGTCAGGGAAGACGTCAGGCCCTCGGCGCAAGCAGCAGGTTGGTGATGCGCATGCTGCAGAGCCGCTGCCCGGCGTCGTTGGTGATCAGCACTTCGTGCGTGGTCAGGGTGCCGCCAAGGTGGAGGGGGGTGGCCGTAATGGTGATGACGCCGGTCCGGGCGGAGCGGTGGTGCGTGGCGGAGACGTCCACGCCAACGGCGGTCTTGCCCAGCGTGCTGGCGTGGATCACCGCCGCCCACGATCCCACGGCCTCGCCCACGGCCAGCGAGGCACCACCGTGCAGCAGGCCGAACGACTGCCGGTTTCCCTCCACCGGCATGGTGGCCACGACGCGCTCGACGGACTCCTCCACGATTTTCACGCCCATCTTCTCGTCCAGCTCGCCGAGGGTGATCTTCCACAGCTCTCCGGGCGTCGGGCCTTCGGGTGCTTGGGTAGCCGCCAGTTCTGCGTCGCGGGCTTCCGGCGTCATGTGCTCTCCTTGGGTCGTGTCTGTGCCACTAGTGTGCAGCGGGGCACATTCATGTACTGTAGACATATTACCGAACGGACGGTCAGTAATGTTCTGGCCGGATCAGATTTGTCCCCGTTGGAAGGACCCGTCAACGATGACCACCACCGCCACTGCCCCCGAGGCCACCCTGGAAACCGTGGAAACCGTCCCCAGTTTCGTGCAGGATTCCTGGTGGACTCCCGACGCCGGCTCGGCGGCTTCCGCTGTCCCCGTCCGGGACGCCAGCACGGGTGAGATCCTGGCCAAGGTGAGCACCGACGGGCTGGACCTGGCCGCCGTCGTGGACTATGGCCGCACCACCGGCCAAACGGAACTCGGCAAGCTGACCTTCCACCAGCGTGCCCTCAAGCTAAAGGAGCTGGCGCAGTACCTGAACGCGCGCCGCGAGCACTTCTACGCGTTCTCTGCCCAGACCGGCGCCACGAAAATCGACTCGATGATCGACATCGACGGCGGCATCGGCGTGCTGTTCACGTTCGGGTCCAAGGGCCGGCGTGAACTGCCCAACGCGCAGGTGGTGGTGGACGGCCCCATGGAGGTGCTGTCCAAGGACGGATCGTTCGCCGGCGAGCACATTTACACGCGCATCCCGGGTGTCGCTGTGCAGATCAACGCCTTCAACTTCCCGGTCTGGGGCATGCTGGAAAAGCTCGCCCCGGCGTTCATCGCCGGCGTCCCCACCATCGTGAAGCCGGCCACCCCCACGGGCTACGTCGCCGCGGCCGTGGTGAAGGCCATTATCGAGTCCAACATCCTGCCCAAGGGTTCACTGCAGCTGATTTCCGGCTCTGTCCGCGGGCTGCTGGACGTGCTGGACTACCGCGACCTCGTGGCCTTCACCGGCTCGGCGTCCACCTCGCAGTCGCTCAGGTCGCACCCGAATGTGGTGCTGGGCGGCGTGCGGTTCACGTCCGAGACCGACTCCCTCAACGCCGCCATCCTCGGCCCGGACGCCGTCGAAGGTACCCCGGAGTTCGACGCCTTCATCAAGTCCGTTGTCACCGAAATGACTGTCAAGGCCGGGCAGAAGTGCACCGCGATCCGCCGCGCCATCGTGCCGCAGGAGCTGGCGACCGCCGTCGTTTCCGCCATCGGAGCCCGTGTGGAGCAGCGCGTGGTGCTCGGCGATCCGCGCGCCGAGGGCGTCACCATGGGCGCGCTTGCCTCCGTGGAGCAGCTCGCAGATGTCCGGGCCGCCGTGCAGTCCATGCTCGACGCCGGCGGTGAGCTGGCGTACGGAACCCTCGATTCGCCGTCGGTCACCAGCGCGGACGGCGCAACCGGCGTCGTCGAGGGCGGCGCCTTCATGTCTCCCGTGGTGCTCAGCTGGGCTGACGCGGAGGCCGAGCCGGTCCACTCGCTGGAAGCCTTCGGTCCGGTGTCGTCGGTGATCGGGTACACGGACATTCCCGACGCCGTCCGGCTCGCCGCCCGCGGCGGCGGTTCGCTGGTCGCCTCGGTCTGCACCAACGATCCTTCTGTTGCGCAGGAACTGGTCACGGGCATCGCAGCCCACCATGGACGCGTACTGATGCTAAACCGCGAGGATGCGCGTTCGTCAACAGGCCACGGCTCCCCGGTTCCGCATCTGGTGCACGGCGGACCCGGCCGTGCCGGCGGCGGCGAGGAACTGGGCGGCATCCGTTCGGTGATGCACCACATGCAGCGCACTGCCATCCAGGGCTCGCCCAACATGCTCACGGCAGTCACAGGTGTCTGGCATGCCGGCGCCGACCGGAACTTCACGTTGGAAACCGAAGGCCAGCACCCGTTCCGGAAGTCGCTGGAGACCCTGCATATTGGCGACGCGATCCGCTCCGAGCTGCGCGAAGTGAGCCTGGAGGAGATCACCAAGTTCGCCAACTCCACCGGCGACACCTTCTACGCGCACACCAACCAGGAGGCCGCGGAAGCCAACCCGTTCTTCCCGGGCATCGTGGCGCACGGCTACCTGCTGCTGGCCTGGGCTGCCGGGCTGTTCGTCGAGCCGGCTCCGGGCCCCGTCCTGGCAAACTACGGACTGGAGAACCTGCGCTTCATCACTCCAGTGGCTGCGGGGGACTCCATCCGGGTGACCCTCACCGCCAAGAAGATCACCCCGCGCGAGACCGACGAGTACGGCGAGGTGGCTTGGGACGCTGTCCTGACCAACCAGAACGACGAAATCGTTGCCACCTACGACGTCCTCACCCTCGTGGAGAAGTAACCCGCACGCTTCCTCAGGTCCTGTCGGGTTTTTCCGGATGCTTCCTCAGGTCCTGTCGGGTTTCCTGGAACCCTCCCGCAATGCTGCCGGGCAGTATGGAATTTCCCATGATCTTTCGGGGCTTCCGGCGTAAAATGACCCGCGTAGGAGGTGGCGAAATGACCCTAGCACTGAGAACAGCCACAACCATCCTGCCTGTCGATGATCCGGACCGCGCCCGCGGATTTTACGCGGAAACGTTGGGCCTCCCACACCGTGGCAAGGCTGAAGATGGAAGCGATTTATTCGGCAACGCTGACGGCCCCATGCTGCAGCTGATGCCTGTAAGGGACGGAAAGCACTCCGAGCACACCGCTTTGAGTTTTGAGGTCACTGACATTGAACGGACCGTCCAGGACATGGAGTCCAGGGGCGTTCGGTTCCAGGACTATGACCTCCCCGATTTGAAGACCGATCATCACATCTGTTCAACCGACGCAGAGAAATGCGCCTGGTTCATGGATACCGAGAACAACATCCTCTGCGTCCACGAGAGGCTCGGAACACAGGCTGAATATCAGCTCTGATCCGCCACACAGTCGCAGATTCCCAAACCCTTCCTCACCTTGGTGAGGAAGGGTTGGGTTTTAAGCGGCGAAAGGTGAGGGAGGGTTGGCCAAAAAGCGGCGAGAGGTGAGGGAGGGGTGGCCAAAAAGCGGCGAAAGGTGAGGGAGGGTTCAGGACCACGGGGTGACCGGGTGCTCCTGCGGCTCGCCGTCCACGTACACGTCGGCGCGCTCGTTGAAAAAGCAGACCAGCCCGTGGATTTGCCGGGCGTCGATGAACCGCGAGTCGTAGGCCCAGGCGATGTTCTTGCCGCGGGCCGACTCCGGATAGCTCCAGTACCTGGCCTCGCCCTTGTAGGGGCAGACGGTTCGGTGCGGGCTGGCCTCGAGCAGGTCCAGCCGCACGTCCTTGGGCGGGATGTAGTAGCGCAAGGGAAGCAGCGTTTCGTAAAGCAGATGGGCTCCGACGGTCTCCGCCAGCACCACGCCGTCGAGCTTCACTTCGATGTGCCGCAGGGTGGCGCGGACGTCCACGCGGTGGAACGGGTCCCGGGGGTGGCCGATGATCTCCTCGTGGTCCTCGAGCCAGTGGAACGCGCCGAAATCCAGCACGACATACCCCGCCAGGTCCGGATCCGAGGGGCGGAATGCTGCCCGCGGCACGCTGAACGCGGATGCCACGACGTCGAGCTCCTCGCCCGCCGCCGTGTGCCGCCTGAACCCGGTCCGCGGGTCCAGCGCCGGTGGAGCGTCTGCCATCAGGCGGACGGGATACTCGTCCGGGCCGCCGTCCCCCCCAGCGGCGGGTGGCTCCAGCCGCGCCAGCAGGTCCTTTTCGGGCACTGCGTAAACCGGAGTGACGCGTTTCGGTTCCCAGACCAGGAGGGCTTCCAGCGTGTCGACGACGGGACTTCCGTCGATGCCCGCGCGGACCCTTTTGGAGGTGGGCTGGTACCGGAGATCAGGAAATGCGCCGAACAGAAGATCCGACAGTTTCGTGGCCATGCATTCAGGGTGGACACCAGGGCGCCCGCCGTCAACGCCCAATTCGTTAGCGGCTAATTGTTAGCCTGTCAGGGCTTGGCGTGCAGGCCGTCGAACGCCATGGTGATGACGTCGTCGGCCAGCTTTTCCGGTGAGAGCGAACCGCCCGGCTTGTACCACTCGACTATCGAGTTTATGGTTCCGAACAGGAGACGGGTCACGGTGCGGGGGTCGATGTCCTGGCGCAGTGACCCCTCGTCGCGGGCCGCAGAGATCAGCTCAGCCACCCTGTGGTCGAAGGCACGACGGCGTTCCATGGCGTCGCGCTCGATGTCCGTGTTCCCGCGCAGCCGCAGCAGCAGCGTGACGAAGGGCAGCCGGTCCACCAGCACGGCGATGGTCTCGCGCAGCACGAACTCCAGCCGCGCATCGGCCGCCCCGGAGGTTGCCCCCGGCTGCTCCAGGATGGCCTCCAGACCGCCGAGCGCGTGGTCCAGGGCGAGCTTCAGGAGGTCCCCCTTTGACGGCACGTGATGGTAGATCGCCGACTTGGAGATGCCCAGATTTTCGGCGAGGATGCCCATGGACGTGGCATCGTAGCCGTGGCGGTTGAAGACGTCGACGGCGATCAGCAGCACGGACTGCTGGTCGTAGCCGGGACGGCCGCGTTTGGTGGGGGCTGCTGGGCTGGGTGCTGTACTCGGCATACGGGATATTTTCTCATGAACGTTCGGTCAATACGTGCAGGCGGCCTCCGTGGCCGGCAGGCGCCGGCAACGGAAGCAGGCCGCTATGCCTTCGGCCGCAGGTCGTAGATCCGGCGCAGCTTGCCGTTGGAGCGCTCGAGCGATCCGGGCTCCACCACATCCACGGTGCACGAAGAACCCACGTGAATCTTGATCTGCTCGCGCAGGGTGCGGGCCGCCGTCGTAATCTGCCCGGTGGTGACATTGTCACGGCGCTCGATCTTCACGGTCAGCTGGTCCATGCGCTGCCCCTCGGGACGGGTGAGCTCCAGCTGGAAGTGAGGGCTGAGCTCGGGAATGCGCAGGGCTATTTCCTCGATTTGGGACGGAAAGAGGTTCACGCCGCGGAGGATGATCATGTCGTCGCTGCGGCCGGTGATGCGCCCCATCCGGCGGTGTGCCGGGCGCGCGGTGCCGGGGAGCAGGCGGGTGAGGTCTTTGGTGCGATAGCGGATGATCGGCAGGGCTTCCTTGGTGAGCGAGGTGAACACCAGTTCTCCGTGCTCCCCGTCGGCGAGCACATTTTCCCTGCCCGGGGCGGGGTTGAAGGGGTCGATGATCTCGGGGCGGAAGTGGTCCTCCCAGATGTGGCTGCCATCCTGGGTCTCCACGCATTCGCCCGCAACACCGGGACCCATGACCTCGGACAGCCCGTAGATGTCGCAGGCCTTGATGTTCATGGTGACCTCGAGCTCGTGCCGCATCTCCTGCGTCCACGGCTCCGCGCCGAGCACGGCGTATTTCAGCGACGTGGAGGTGGGGTCGATGCCCATGTGCGCCATGGCGTCCGCGATGGTGAGCAGGTAGGTGGGGGTGGCCAGAATGGCGTCCGGCTTGAAGTCCTGGATCATCTGGATCTGGCGTTCGGTCTGCCCGCCGGACATCGGGATGACCGTGCAGCCGAGGGCTTCGGCACCGGCGTGGGCACCAAGGCCGCCGGTGAACAGGCCGTAGCCGTAGGCGTTGTGGACCTTCATGCCCGGACGCACGCCGGAGGCGCGGAGGCAGCGGGCCACCAGTTTGGCCCAGTCTGCCAGGTCCTGCTTGGTGTACCCGACGACGGTGGGCCGGCCCGTGGTACCCGAGCTGGCGTGCACACGCGCCACCTCGCTCTGCGGCACGGCGAACATGCCGAAGGGGTACTCCTGGCGCAGGTCCTCCTTGGTGGTGAAGGGGAAATTGCCGAGGTCGGCGAGTTCGCGCAGGTCCGAGGGGTGGATCCCGGCGTCGTCGAACTTGCGCTTGTACAGGGGAACCCGGTCGTAGGCGTACGCGACGGTGTGCTGGAGCCGGCTGAGCTGGAGCGTCTCCAGTTCGTCCCGGGACATGGTCTCCTCGGGGTCGAGCACGGCGTCGGTGTGCACGGCGACGGTGGGTTCAGGTGCATGGAGGGTCATGGTCTGCTTCCTACTTCTTGGGAATGGTACGGCTGCGTCCGCGGAACTCTGCGATGAGTTCCCCCGGCAGTTGGGCAGTGGGATCGGCAGCGAAGATCTGGATGTCGTAAAGGCCGCTGCGGCCCGCGCTGGAGCGGCGGTCGGCGACGGCGGTGATCACCTGGCCCTGGTAGGCGGGCTTGAGGAAGTTGATGTCGACGCCGGCAGCAACGGTGATGCTGTCGGGGTCGGCAGGCGACGCGGGGTTGCAGGCGAGGGCGAACGCTGAGTCTGCGAAGGCGAAGATCATTCCGCCGTGGGCCATGCCGAAGCCGTTGAGCATTTCCTGCCGGAGGGTCATCCGGATGGTTGCGTGGCCGTCGCTGAGGGTGAGGACTTCTATGCCCATCCATTCCGAGGCGTAGTCGTTCTCGAGGATGTGGTGGGCCACACCGGGGATTGCCGTTTCAGCCATGCGTCGTTGCCTCCAGCTTTATTTACCGAATGTTCATTAGGTAATCCCATGGGAGGGGTTCGTGTCAAGGGTGCGGGCCAGCCGGAGGGGCCCGGCGACTGCGATGACCACCAGCGCTGCCAGGACATGAAGGAGCGCCACGGTCCACCAGAGCGTGAGGTAATCGGGCCCCAGCATGGCGGGGAAGACCAGGGTGCCGGAAGTGTTGAATGCCGCGTGGAAAACCATGCAGACGGGCACGCTGCCGCTGCTGTTGTAGAGCCAGGCCAGCAGCACGGACTGCGCCAGGACCATCAGCAGGAACGGAAGCGGCGGCCGCTGCCCGGTGGGATCCGACAGCAGCTCCGGCAGGTGCCATGCCGCCCACACCAGCCCGAGGAGCAGCGCCGCAGAAAGGGACGGGCGGTTTTGCTGCAGGAGCGGCAGGGCGTAGCCGCGCCAGCCCAGCTCCTCGAAGAGGCCCACCGCCACCAGGGTGAACGCGAAGGTGCCCAGCAGCATGAACCAGCCCGGGTTCGGGCCCAGCTCCGGGGCGGGCGCGCCGCCGGAGACCGTGAGTCCGGCAGACACCGCCACCAGCAGGCATGGCAGGCCAGCGGCGGCGGCGTACCAGCGGCCGGCTACGCGCCAGCGGGCCAGCTGCCGGAGCAGCCGCAGCAGCTCGGCCTTGCCGCCCGCGAGGTAGGCGGTGATGGCCGCGGCCAGGGCGGGTCCGAACGGTATCAGGGGCGAGCTGTTCGGGTTGAGGAGGGTCAGCGGCCACAGCAGCCATGAAATAGCGAAGGCCAGGGCAAAGAACAGCGGGAGCCGGTGGCCCGCCGGCCAAGCCAGGGCCCCGCGCGGCCCTATGGTCCGGCGCCGTGGTTTAGTTCCGCGCTGCGACAAGGTCCGGTGCCGTGCCGCCTCCTTCCGGGCCCGACGGCGGCCGCCGCCAGCGGGCAATGCCCGCCTGGCGGGCATGGGCTGCTCAGCCGGCGACTGCTGCGCCATGGCCCGCCTCCGCCGTCAGTGTGCGGAATTTCCGGAGCAGCGCCAGGACCACCAGCAAAAGGGTGGCCGCGGCAATCTGCTGCCACGCGCCGTCGAACACTGCTAGTTTCGACTGCTCCGAGGCGTTGAACGAGGCGTGGAGGAGGGCCACGATCAGCAGGCTCTGGCCCGTTCCGAGGTAGGCAATGCCCACCAGCAGACGGAACAACGGGGCGAAGACCAGCAGCACGCCCCACGCAACCGCCACGTCTGCCCACGCGGTGGCGCCGAACGCCGTTCCCAGCAGGATGAGCAGTTCGGCGAGGATGCCGAGCACCGCGTTGCCGAGCAGTGCGGTGGACAGGATGAGGGCCAGCCACGTCAGTGCGATCGCAACGACCAGGAACGCTGCCACCGGGCCGGCAGCGATGAGCCGGCGCAGCGGACGTTGGGACGGAGGGGCGGATGGATCGGAAGCGCGGCCAGCGGGGTTCATCGGGACCAGCATCGTTCAGGACGTTGCAGCTCAGGAGGCTGCTGCGGATGGCCGGTCCCGGGGGGGCGCTGGCCCACTCCGGATCCGGGACGGCGATTGTGCGCCGACGTGGCAATCAACACCATTGTGTGCTCCCGGAAGCGCGGCAACAAGTGAAAGTATGGGGGAGGGCGCGCCTCGGCGCATCCAGTCAGCAAACCGGCACGTCCAATGCAGCACGTTCCGCGCAGGAGCATCCAACCAGAGGACAGATCATGGCCAAAGGGATATACGTCAGCGCGACCACTCCGGGATCGGGGAAGTCGCTCATAGCGCTGGGCCTGGCGGACACGCTCCACCGGCACGCGGACCGGATCGGATTCTTCAAACCTGTGGTCCATGGCGATGATGCCGGCGCGGATCCGATGGTGGCGCTCATGAAGTCCCGCTTTGACCTGGACGACCAGCGCTGCCGCGGCGGGCTGACGTTCACCGAGGTCCGGGGCCTGCTCGCCGAGGGCAGGCGCGAGGACATCGACTCCCGCTGCGTGGAGATCTTCGCCGAGATGGGACGCCACTGCGACGTGATCATCGTGGAGGGCACGGACCTCACCGGCCACGACGCCGCCGTCGAATTCGACCTCAATGCGCGCCTCGCCAACAACCTGGCCGCGCCCGTCGTGGCGGTAGTGGGCGCCAAGGGGCGCAGCGTGGCGGAGGCCGCGGCCGCCGTCGACGTCGCCCGCAAGGAACTCGCCGCCGAGAAGTGCTCGCTGCTGGCCATAATGGTGAACCGCGCAGACCCGGAGGACGTGGACGCGATCGTGGCAGCCGTTAAGCCCGGTGCGTCCGGCCGGCCGGTGTACGTCTTCCCGGAGCTGGAGGACATAGCCCGGCCCACGACCGGCGAGGTGGGCGCCGCGCTGGGCCTGCGGCAGATCGCCGGCCGGGCGGACATGGAGCGGGACGTCCGTGACGTTAAGGTCGCCGCCATGAATGTGGGCAACTTTTTGAACGTGCTCGACGACGGCGCGCTGGTGATCGTGCCCGGTGACCGGGCGGACGTGATGGTGGCCTGCCTGGCGTCGTCGTTCTCGCCCGAGTTCCCGGTGCCGTCGGGGCTGATCCTCACCGGCGGCCTGGCCCCGGACGCCAACATTTATCCGCTGCTGGCCTCCGCCCCGTTCCCGGTGTTCGCCACGGAGGATGACACCTACACCACGGCCCGGCGCGTCTCCGAGGTCCGCAGCGAAATCTGGAGCGGGCACCGGCGCAAGGTGGCGTCCGCGCTGGGGCTGTGGTCCCGGCAGGTGGACGAGGCCGAGATGCTTGAGCGCCTGCACCTGCCCCGCGCGGAGCGGATGACCCCGCTGAGGTTCCTGCACGACCTCATCGAACGCGCCCGCTCGCAGCGCCGCCACATCGTGCTGCCGGAGGGCAAGGACATACGGATCCTGAAGGCCGCCGAGATCCTGCACCGCCGGGACGTCTGCGATCTGACGCTGTTGGGGCGGGAGGCCGACGTCCGGGAGCTCGCCGCCAGCCGGGGCATTGACCTCGCAGGCATCAGCATCGTGGACCCTGCCACGTCCGAGCTGCGCCAGGACTTCGCCGCCAGGTACGCCGAGCTGCGGGCGCATAAGGGCGTGGACCTGGCCCGGGCGCTGGAGGTCATGCAGGACGAAAGCTACTTTGGCACCATGATGGTCCAGCTGGGCGTGGTGGACGGCATGGTGTCCGGCGCCGCACACACCACTGCCCACACGATCCGCCCGGCGCTGGAGTTCGTGAAGACCCGGGAGGGCGTGAAGATCGTCTCCTCGGTGTTCCTCATGCTTATGCCCGACCGCGTGCTGGTCTACGGCGACTGCGCGGTGAACCCGGACCCGAACGTGGAGCAGCTCGCGGACATCGCCCTGGCCTCGGTGGAGACCGCGGGCCAGTTCGGCGTGGAGCCGAGGGTTGCCATGCTGTCCTACTCCACCGGCGGCTCCGGCTCGGGTGAGGCCGTGGAGGAAGTCCGGCAGGCCACCGACCTGGTCCGGGCGCGCCGCCCTGATCTCGCCGTCGAAGGCCCCATCCAGTACGACGCCGCCGTGGACGCTTCCATTGCGGAGTCCAAGATGCCGGGCTCGTCCGTCGCCGGGCAGGCGACCGTGTTCATCTTCCCGGACCTCAACACCGGCAACAACACGTACAAGGCGGTGCAGCAGAGCTCCGGAGCGGTCGCCGTCGGGCCCGTCCTGCAGGGGCTGCGCAAGCCAGTCAACGACCTCTCCCGCGGCTGCACCGTGGAGGACATCGTGAACACGGTGGCCATCACCGCCATCCAGGCGCAGAGCCTGGCCGTCCCTTTGGAAACCCCCAGCACCACAGAACCGTCCGCCGTTTCAGCAGCTCAGGCTTAGGAGGCCTCATGCTCGTGCTCGTCATCAACTCCGGCTCGTCCTCGCTCAAGTACCAGGTGCGCGACGTCGCCGAAGGCAGCGTCCTCACCGAAGGGCTGATCGAGCGGATCGGGGTGTCCAACGGCGGCCAGGGCGACGGCGAGGTGATGGGCCCGGCGGACCATGCCGAAGCCCTCGAGCAGGTGGACGCGGCCATCCATGAGGTGCTGGGGGACAGGCAGCTGGACGCGGTGGGGCACCGGGTGGTGCACGGCGGCGAGCGGTTCGGCGAGCCCGTGCTGATCGACAACGAGATCACCCGCGCCATCGAACGGCTCAACCCGCTGGCGCCGCTGCACAACCCCGCGAACGTGCTGGGCATCCGCGCCATCACGAAGAAGTGGCCGGATATGCCGCAGGTGGCCGTGTTCGACACCGCGTTCCACCGCAGCCTGCCCGAGCACGCCTGGCGCTACGCCGTTCCCGAGGAGCTCTACACCAACCACGGGATCCGCCGGTACGGGTTCCACGGCACGTCGCACGAATACGTCACCAACCGTGCCGCCGCGCTGCTGGATATCCCGGTGGAGGAGTTCGACGGCGTCATCGCCCACCTGGGCAACGGCGCCTCTGTCACGGCGATCCGGGGCGGCAAGTCGGTCGACACGTCGATGGGCTTCACGCCGCTGGAGGGTCTGGTCATGGGCACCCGCTCCGGCGACCTGGACCCCTCCATCCTGGTGTTCCTGGCCCGCACCGGGTGGAACGCCGAGGACCTCGATTCAATGCTCAACCGCGAGTCCGGGCTCAAGGGGCTCGCTGGCAACAACGACATGCGCTCAGTGGTGGAGGCGGCTGAGTCCGGTGATTCCCGCGCGGCCACCGCCCTGGCGGTCGCCTCCTACCGGCTGGCCAAGTACATCGGCGGCTACCACGTGGCGGTCGGCGGGGCGAAGGCGCTGGTGTTCACGGCCGGGATCGGCGAGAACTCGCACCAGTTCCGTGCCCTGGTGGGGGAGAAGCTGGGGGCGCTGGGCATTGAGCTCGACGGCGGCCTGAACAGTGAGCGGTCCAAGGAACCCCGGGTGATTTCCACTGTAGCCTCAGCCATCCCGGTGCTCGTGGTGCCCACGGACGAAGAGCGCGCCATCGCCGAGGCAACAGCCGCCGTCGTCGGGGGCTAGGCTGTCGCCGGCCTCGTGGCCGCTGGTTGAGCTTGTCGAAACTTGCGAGCCCGGGCGGCCAACGTGGTTTCGATCAGCGGTAACAGGCCCGATCTCGGCAAGCTCGATCAGCGGTCCTCAGCCGGGCCAGACGTCCTGCCTGGCCAGGCGCTCGGTGAACTCGGCAGCGGGGAGGGGGCGGCTGAAGTAGTAGCCCTGCCCGCTGATGCAGCCGGTGTTGCGGAGGTGGTCGGCCTGCTCCGCGTTCTCGACGCCCTCCCACACGGCCTCGAGCCCGCAGGCCCGGATGAGCTGGAGGATGGCCGCGATCAGGGCCGGTTGCGCGGGGTCGCTGCCGAGGGCGGTGAGCAGAGTCCGGTCCACCTTGACCCGGTCCACGGGCAGGCGCCGCAGGTAGCTGATGGACGAGTACCCGGTGCCGAAGTCGTCGATCTCCAGGCCCACACCGAGTTTCCGCAGGCTGGCGAGCGTGTACCTGTCGAGCTCGTTGCCTTGGATGATCGCGCCTTCAGTGAGCTCCAGGACCAGAAGGGCCGGCTCGAGGTCCGCCGCGGTGAGCACCTCCCGGACGTCCTCAATGAATTGGAGCCGCTGAAGGTCCGCCGCCGTAATGTTGATGCGCATGTCGAAGTTGTGCCGGCTGGTTTCGGAAGCCGTTCGCCAGAGCCGGAGCTGCTCCACCGCATTCTTCAGCACCCAGTTGCCTAGCTCCGAGATGAGGCCGGTTTCCTCGGCGATGGGGATGAATTCGTCCGGCATGATCAGGCCGCGCTTGGGGTGTTTCCAGCGGACCAGGGCCTCCACGCCCTCGATTTTCCCTGAGGCAAGCTCGATGACCGGCTGGTAGTACAGCACCAGCTGGTCGGTGGCGATAGCCTCGCGCAGTTCCCCCACCAGCTGGTTGCGGAGCTGCCGGGCATGCAGCATGGCGGGTTCGAACACGCGGAGCCTGTTGCGGCCGTCGGCCTTGGAGGCGTACATCGCGATGTCCGCCTCCATCAGGAGCTCCTCCGACGTCTCGCCGGGATCCGCAATCCGAAGCCCCAGGCTCGCACCGCAGCGGATGGTCTTGCCGTCCACTTTCAGGGGTTCGCTGAGCGAATCCAGGATCCGGTTTCCGACGGCGGCCGCCTTGGCCGGGGCGGTGGAAGGCAACAGGACGGCGAACTCGTCGCCGCCCAGCCGGGCCACCATGTCGCCGTCGCGCACGCACGAACGGATCCGTGCGCCCACCGTGGCCAGCACCTGGTCACCCATCGAGTGGCCGTACGAATCATTGATGCTCTTGAAGGCGTCCAGGTCCAGCAGCAGCAGCGCCGGCGGAAGCCCGCCGTCGGCCACCTCTGCCTGGGCCGCGTTGACGGCGCTGACCAGCGCCGACCGGTTGTAGAGTCCCGTCAGGGAATCGGTGAGCGCCATCTGCTGCAGCTCTTCGTGCGCCGCGTTGAGCATGCGCGTGCGCAATTCCACGCGCTCCTCGAGCTCCTGGTAGATGATCTGCAGGTCCTCGGCGAGCAGGTTGGTGCCCATGATCACCGCGTCCAGCTCGTCCCTGGCCTCGGAAATTTCGATGCGCGAATGGAGTTCCCCGGCTGCCAGGTGGACGATGCCGTCGAGCAGCTTTCCTAGCCGGGGATCGTCGTTAGAGAACATCGTCAAGGCGGCTCAACCAGTCGAGGGCGTCGTTTTCGGCGGTGAAATAGCGGGCCGGCACGGAGCTGAATTCGCCACCCAACAGAAAGTGCCCCAGCAGCCTGTCCACCGGGGATTCACCCAGAATCGCCCAGGCGGACACCCACGGCATCGCGGCGTACGCGGCCCGTGCCGCGCGGGTCACGGAGGCCACTCCCGTCAGCTCAAGTACGACGGCGACCCTCCGGTCTCCCGCCAGCTCGCCGAGGCGGGTGTGCAGTTGGGCGGCCGCGGTCTCGTTCAGGTGCGCCCCGGGCGGGAGGACCGCCTTGACGGCAAGGTCGGGCAGCACGGTGAAGGTAACGACGGGCGCGGGAGCCGGGCGCGTCGGGGACTCCGGCTGCAGCGGTGCGGCACCGGGAAACACTGTCGCTTCTGGCATTACCCCCCCTGGAGAAATTGCTGTTGGCGCCGGCCCGAAGGCTCCGCTGAGGCGATGAAACCACGGACGGTGGCGCTACGCTCCGGTGCAGCAGCTGTATCGAACAGCGTAGCGGCCTCGTCAAGCATTTGCTGTGATTCCGTTTCGTGTCCCTGTGCCATCAGTGCCTTGCCCAGGATGAAGGTGGCCTCGGCGCCGGTCTGGGTGGCGAGGATGGGGAACTTGCTGCGAAGCGGAGTGAGGAGGCTGATGGCCCGCTCCATGTCCCCGGTGAGGTAGTACCAGTGGGCGCGGACCAGGGACATCTCCAGAATGTCCCGTTCGCTGCCGCCCACCACCTCCGTGGCGAGCTCGGCACGCTCAATGCAGCGCAGCGTGCCGGCGTCGGTGAGCTTGGCCTGCAGACGCATTTCGGCGGATCCTCGGTTAAAGCGGGCCCACAGGTCTACGTCCTGGGAGGGAGAGAGCTTGCCGGCCGCGAGGTCGTGGTAGTGCCCGCCTTCGCTAACCCGGTGACTGAGGAACGCCACATTGCCGATCACCCAGTAGGCTTTGCCGGCCGTATCCTCGTCCACATGGTCGGTGAGGAGTGACTCCAGCTCCAGGCACTCCCGCCACGCTTCCTCCAGCCGGCCGCTTTCCGCGAGGGCGGCAATGAGGGCCTGCTGGGCCTGGATGTGCAGGTAGACGTTTTCAAAGTCGCCGGCCACAAGCCGGGCGGCGTGGGATGCTGCCTCGACTGCCTCCGGGAGACACCCAAGACCTTGCAGGGAGACAGCGAGAAGAACTGCTGCCCGCGCACCCAGGTCTGGTGAGGAGGCCGAAACCGGATGGGCGGCGAGCTCCACAGCGAGTTCCCGGCAGTTTTGGACAGATCCCTGGTCAAGCAAGCACTCCGCCTGCAGCAGGACCATCTTCCACCAGCGAAGCTCGTCGCCGGCGTCACGGGCCAGTTCGGCGGCGCGCCCGGCCTGTTCATATCCGGAGCTGTAGTCCCGACGCTTCCAGCTTTCCCGCGCTTCCAGCTCTGCAATCACAAAGGGGGACAAGTCGCGCTGCATAGGCATGCTCCCAATTATCCATAATCCTGCAGGGAGTACAGGGGTGTGCGGGTGAAAAAGCCCTTGTTACGGCAATTGCAACAGCCCGGCGGAAAAACATGGCAAATACTGTGGAATTGACAGGAATTGACTTGACCAAACCTTGATCCAGTGACCGTATACTGTCGCCGTAACATGTAATTCGGTTCACGGCTACAAACGACGAAGGGGACAGCGGATGAAGAAACTTGCCGCAACACTTGTTATGACCGGCATCCTGGCAGTAGCAGGTTTCGCTGCTCCTGCCAACGCCGCCCCGAAGGAGAAGGACACCACCACGTCCTCCACTTCGAACAGCGACGTCAACTACGCGACCATCGGCTGGTGGCCCCACTAAGGGTGGCAGTAGCCACCAGAATTACCGAGATCGCTCCGGACCTGCTGGTCGGGAGCGATCTTCGTTTGGGCGTCAGTCTGTTGTCTGTGCCGGGTCAGTCAGTTTCGGGCGCGCTTGCCCCTTCGTCGCTGTCCGCCTCGTCGTCGGCCGCTTCTTCGGCTTGGGGGCCGTCGACCGGAAGGTGCACGGAGACGGTGGTTCCCTCACCCAGCACGGAGGACAGGTCCAGCGAACCGCCGTGGCGCCGGACGATGTCGTAGGCAATGGCCAGGCCCAGTCCGCTGCCCGGGATCGCTGCGGAGGAGGCATTGGACGCCCGGTAGAACCGCGTGAACACCTGGGTGATTTCCTGCTTAGGTATTCCGACGCCGGTGTCCATGACGTTGACGATGGCGCACGGGCTGCCGGCCTCGGAGGCGGCGGACATGAAGCTGATGCTGATCCGGCCGCCTTTCGGGGTGAACTTAATGGCGTTGGCAACGAGGTTGGTGAAGACCTGCTCCAGCTGGGCCTCGTCGGCCTGTACCTTCACGTCCTCATGCGAGTCGGCGCCGGTGATGGTGACGTTGCGCGAATCGGCGAGCGGACGCAGTGCCGCCACCACGATCCTCAGCACCTGGCCGAGCTCCACCTGCTTGAGGTTGAGGTTGCCGGAAGTGTCCTGCTGGGAAACCGTGAGCATGTCCTCGATCAGCCTGCGGAGCCGGTCCGAGTTCCGGGAAATGACGTCCATCATCGACTCGATGCCCGGGGGAACGGGGCCGCCAGCGCCGTCGCGGATCATGTCGAGGTAGGCCGTAATAGAGGTGAGCGGCGTGCGGAGCTCGTGGTTGACCGTGGCCAGGAAGTCCGTTTTGGCCTTGTCCAGCTCGCGGAGCTGCTGCAGCACCTGCAGCTGCGCGCTGATCAGGTGGCCCTGGATGAGGCTGTGGGCGAGGTTGCCGGCCACGTGCTGGATGAGGGCGATCTCGGCCCGCGTCCAGTTTCGCGGCCCCTTCAGCTGCGCGATCCAGATGACCCCCAGCGCCGACTCGCCTTCTCCCACCGGCAGGGCGACCGCGGCGCGGACGGACCCAAGGCCGGACCATTTCCGCAGTCCCTCGGCCAGCGCGGCCGACTGAGCCGTCCGGTGGTCCGGAACAGCCAGGGCCTCTGCGGCGGACCACAGCGCGGTTGTCTGCTCCCTGGCCGCGTCCTCGAATGTTTCGAGCGTGTCTGGCAGCTTGGACCGGCCTGACCGGGACCACTGGGCACTGATCCGTGGAACGCGCGAATCCTGGAAGGTGGTGAACCAGACGTGGTCCACGCCCAGGGATTCGCCAAAGCCGCGGACCAGGTGGCCGGCCATCTGCTGGGGGCTGTTGGTGCCGCGGATGGCGGCGGAGACGTTGCGGAGGCTTTCGCGCAGGAACTCGGCTTGGGCCCGGATGCGGCGGCGTTCCCTGGCCCGGCCGATCAGGGTTTCTACCCGGCGGGTGAGTTCCCGGGCAGTCGCGTCCCTGGAGATGTAATCTGCGATGCCCCAGGACTCAAGCCGGGCAAGGTCGAAGTCACCGGCGAGGTCCACCAGGAGCAGCACTGGTGTGCCTTCCCACCTGTACCCGTCTGTCAGCCCCGCATCGAGAAGTACGACGGCGGCCCGGTTGCCTTCCAGCTCCCCGGCGAGGGACCCGGCGTCGGGCGCCTTCCGAACATTGAAACCTGCGTCGGTGAGGACAGACGCTACGGCGTCCAGGCGCGCGGCATCGGTGAGTGCGACCACCGCCTCGCGCGGTGCGGAGGCGTACTCCGCCGGTGCCTGGACCATGTGCCCCCTGTGCTGCGAGTGCCTTTTGAGGCTACCGTGATTTTGGACTCACATTATCAGTAGGCGGGCCGTCGGCCGCGTCCTGGAGGGATGTACCTTGATACTTGTCCACATTAGCCACCGCGGAGGTTTGAATTGAATTCCCACAGCACCGGCTCGAACACGCTGTTCGACCTGGATTTGGATTCCGAAGGCCTGCTGCGGCTGACCTGGGCCAGGGGCGCCAGCATCACCGACGCGGACGCCGAGGCAGCCATGGGGGAGGTCAACGCACTCTGCGGCCAGAACCGGTACCCCATGCTCGTGGACATGGCCACCACTGCCGATGTGAGCCGCGGGGCCCGGGCCGTGTTCGGCCGTCCCTGCCAGGCCTCAAGGATCGCGCTGCTCGGTTCGTCGCCCGTGGACCGGGTGCTGGCCAATTTCATTCTGGGCATTAACAAGCTCCCGTGCCCCACGAGGTTCTTCACGGACCGGTCCGAGGCCGTCTCCTGGCTGAAGCTTCGGTAGTCTTCAGCGGAAGTTTTTAGCGGGCTTGGAGCACGGCGAAATAGCCCGGGATCTGTTCCGGGCGGTCAAGGGACTTTAGCGGCCGGGTTTCAATGGTGACGGGGCCGTCTTCCACCACATCCCAGCTGGCCTCGGGGAATGCCCGTCTGCGCTGGGCGTTGCCGAAGTGGCCGGGCATGGGCAGCCCGCGAATGGCCTTCTCGAGTGGCCCAGGGATGGATCGCAGCGTGGCCCCAAGATGGCTGACGTACTGGATGGGATTCCCGCGGAAGTCGGTCTCCGCGAGGAACACGCGGCCACGCTTGCCCACGAGCGGGTGCAGCTGCCCGGCCAACGCCGCCTGGGCAGGCCGTTTGAGCACGTGGAGGACGCCCCGGATGAAGATGTTGGCTTCACCGGAGAATCCGGCTGCGGCCAGGGCGTCGGCCACTGCACGGGTGCCGGCGGGAGCTGTCATGTCGGCCGTGACGTAGGAGACCCGCTCCAGCCCTTCGGATTCGGCGGCCGCACGGGCCACGGCGTTGGCTGAGACGTCCACCCCCAGAACATACGGAAAGTAGGTGGCAAGCGCGCGGCTGAAGACTCCGCTGCCGCACCCGACGTCGACGATGGGAATGTTGGGGTCCAGCTGCCGCGTCAGGTGCTCCAGATACGCCTGAAGCTCGTGGTCACTGCCGGAATCCCACAGCACGTCGC
Organism: Arthrobacter sp. ISL-65; assembly: GCF_018613795.1. Classification (GTDB taxonomy): domain Bacteria; phylum Actinomycetota; class Actinomycetes; order Actinomycetales; family Micrococcaceae; genus Arthrobacter. The sequence continues at coordinate 30,235 of NZ_JAGGPN010000034.1, read as the reverse complement.
CTCCTGCGCCGGTGGCCCGGACCCTGCCCCAGTACTGGTCCCAGGCCACACTCGGGTCCTTTGGCGCGTTGGAGGACAGCTTCACCAGTTTCGGGAGCAGCAGGTATTTCTTGAGCGCCGAGAGCATCATTCAAATATATGTTGCCTGGGACACGTCGCCGTTCAGTGCGAGGCCCGTGGCCCGCGATCGTCATTTCACCGCTCAAACCGCCGTCTTGCGTCTTCGGGTCCACCGGTTACCAAAAATGGCCGCCGGGCGGGTTCTCAGGCGGCCATTTTTGGCAAAACGACGACGCAAGTGGCTCTACTGGCCTGCCGCCTCCTGTGCCGGTGACGGGGGCGCCGTGCTGGCAGGAGCTGTAGCCGCTGGGGCCGGTGCCGCACCTGTGGAGGCTGGGGCAGGAACGGCGGGGACCGGCGTCGTTCCCGTTCCCGGTGTGGGAGCCGTGAGGTCCGCCGTCGTTCCTGGCGACGGCGCGCCGGGCGATGCTGCACCCGGAGACTGAACACCCGGCGACGGCGCGGCCGGCGACGGCGCGGCCGGCTGACCCGGCGTCGGTTCACCCGGCTGGGATCCCGAGCCCGGGTCTGAGCCGCCACTGGCTCCGGGCGACGGCGATGATCCCGGCGACGGAGCGCTGGTGCCGATTTGGGGCTTGGCGCTGGGATCGGTCCGGATGATCTCCATGAGCTGTTCCTTGTAGGCGCTTAACCGGTCCTCGATCTCTGACAGGGGAACGCCCTGCAGCGTGCGTCCGAACTCGGCGATCTCCTGCCACAGCGCGTTGAGCCTGGCCATGCCGTCGGTGCTGAGCGTCCCGTCCAGGGTGAGCACCAGCTGGCTGGCCAGGGCGTATGTCAGGCACCGGACGCAGTTGTAGTTCGCGGCGGCGGAGAGGTTCTCGGGCACCACCACGTCGGCCTGGCCCACAATCAGCACCACCTGGAACCCGACAGCAACCGCCGCGCAGTCCGCACAACTGGCGAAGGCGTAGGCCTCGTTGCGGGTGTCCACCGGCCCGTCCTCGGCCCACACCAGCGCGAACGCGACGTCGTAACTAACGGAGCCGTCGGTCGTGTTCACGGCGAGGGCCTGGTTGCCGTCCTCCTCCGGGGCCGGGGGCTTGTCGAACGGGAAGACCCACGACGGCGGCGCGGCGTCGCCTTCTGCCGTACCGGGGCCAGGCTGGCCCAGCTGGCCCGGCTCGGGGCCCGGCTGGTTGCGGTCCGTTTGGCCCGGCGCGGAAGCGGGTGCTGCCCCTTGCCTCGGCACGAGCACCAGGCTGAGTTGCGGCTGCTCCCGGGTGGGCAGCGCCGTGCCGTCCGGCCAGAGTGCCACGGTCTGCCCCGACCGGCCCTCGTGAAGGGCGCCATCGCTACCAGCCAAGACGGGATAGACGACGGCCGTGGCATCGGCGAGGGTCCCGCGTTCGTAGGGCTGCACCGGGCGGTAGCTGTCGGGCAGCGGCCACCAGGCCCACGCCAGCCCCGCGGCGACGGCGCCGGCCGCCGCCATGGCGGTGGCGCGCTGCAGCGGTTTGCCCCGGGTTTTGGTCCAGAGTCCCGTGAGGAGTTGCCGCGCCAGCCGCAGCAGCATGTAGACCACTCCCACCACCGGGAGGACGACGGCGGCAATCGCCAGCACGCGCACGGCACCGTCGGCGAAGTCCCCACTCGCAAGGCTTCCGGACAGTATGGCCTGCTGATGCTGCAGGCTTGCCCACGCCGTGCCCAAGAGCCGCGGGAAGGAGACAACCATCAACACCAGACTGAGCAGCAGCAGGGGGACGGTGACCAGGACCCAGGCCGTGATGACGGCGCGTGCCCACGGCTTGAGGGCCTGCGCCTCGGGTTCAGGCTTGCCCCAGCGCCACGGCAGGATCCCGAGCAGCGTGGGGCGGATCCGCTGGAAGAGGTCGGGCACGCCCGTGGCGTCGGCAAGGATGTGGTACCCGTCGAAGCGGACCAGGGGAAGGAGCTGGCGCACCATCTGCAGGATCTGCGTGAGCACCACCAGGAGCAGCGCATCGAAACCTGTGGCCCACCAGATGCCCATGGTGGCGACGGCAACAATGGCGTTGAAGTACAGGCCGCCCATATCAGTGCGCAGCCTGCCGCCACGCCCCAGCCGGTAGGAGTCGGTGACGTCCGTGTAGAAGGCGGGCCAGACGAGGTAGAGCCCGGCACCCATCGCGCCGGGAGTAGCACCGCCGCGGCGTGCTGCCGCGGCGTGACCGAATTCGTGAAAGCCGGCCGACAGGACCGTGACGGCGAAAATCAGCAGGAGCAGCCACGGGTTCGCGAAGGCGTCGTGCGTGGCCGACGCCAAGCCTTTGACCATCAAAACCCACCAGCACGATGCCAGGAATCCCGCGGTGACAACTGTCACGATCAGGGGATTGAACAGCACAGCGAACGGGGCCGTCAGCTTCCGGGTGCGCTCCGGGTCCGTGACGGTGTACCGGAACCGCATGCCCAGCAGCGGATCCGATCGGCGGACCGCCGGCTGCGACCCGTCCGCCAGCTGCAGCAGGCCGAGCGGCAGCAGCTGTCCCTTGATCAGCGTCCTGACGTTGTCTCCGCTGATGAATCGGCCGGAACACGTGCTGGCCGCCTCGGCGATCTCATCGATATTTCGCACACCATCGATGGCTTCAAGGACCTGGAAAAGCAGCTGCGTGAGCTGGATGGTCTGGCCGTCGGCGCGGCGGACCAGCGAGGGGGCCTCCCGGTAGCCGGATCCCTTGGCCTCGCCGATGAGCTGGACTCCCTCCGCCCGTACCGGCACGTCGCCGAAATCGGTGCCATGGCTGATTACGACGGCGCCCCGGGCGCCCTGGGCGGAGGAGCCGCCCGCCGACGACGGGACTTCCGATGCCGTCGAGACTCCCGCTGGAGTGCGGGACGCGGCCGGGTCGCCCGGTGCGGAAGCCGCCGTCGGACCCGGTGGGAGATTGAGACGGGCTGAGGGAATCTGACCGGGTGGGAGTGTAGGGGAGACCGGCGGGCCGTCCATGCCGGACGGCCCGCTGTGGTTGGCGCTCATTTAGAAACTACTGCTGCAGATCGGACTGCTGATCTGCCGATGCGGTTGCCTCGCCGTCGATGTCCTGGGTGATGATGGCGTCCTGCTGGGCCACGGCGAAGGCGTCGCTGTCGATCGAGCCGATGTTGGCGGCAACCGCGGCGTCGATGGGTGCGGCAACGTTGGCGTTCGCGGCCACGGCGCCGTTGATTGGGGCGGCGATGTCGGCGTCGGCCGCGAGGTCCACGTTGACGTTGAGCAGGTCCCCGTCCAGGGCATCGGCCGGATCGACAGGAAGGGCGCCGACACCTGTGCCGTCGGGCAGTGCACCGTCGGGAAGAGTGCCATCGGGCAGCGTGCCGTCCGGCAGTGCAGTGGCATCTCCAGCGCCTGCATCGGCCGCCTCTGTGCCCGTTGCGGCCGTACCTGTTCCCGCGGCATCCGGCGTCCCGCCGTCAGCACCCGCCCCCTGGGTGATGGTGCTGTCCTGCACGGAGTCTGCCGCGGCATCCGCCGTGATGCCCTGGTCGATGATGACGCCTTGGTCGGCGAGGGCCTGCGACTCCGACCCGAAGGACAGGATGTTGGCCGAGGCAGCCGCGTCAATCGGCGCTGCGACGTTGGCGTTGGCCGCCACGGCGAGGTCGATCGGCGCGGCGGCGCTGATGCCCAGGTCGAGGTCGGCATTGAGGTCAAGTACGGACGCCACTTCCTTGTCCGGCAGGGCAGTGCCCGCCTGCGCATTGAGTTCGTCGTCGGAAAGCGGGGTCAATCCCTGTTCATTGCTCACGCTATGCTCCAGTTCCGGCGTCGGATTCCCCGCCCCCAGCGGACAGGTGCACCGAGCCCGTATGCCCGTCAATAGTAAGCAGGATTACTATTTTCTGGAAACACCTCACCGCAGGCAGGAACCCTTGAAAACCCCAGCCATTGCTCCGACGATGCCCTTCTGAGCGTTCAAAAGGGCACTTCCGGAGCAATGGAGGGCTATTTCAGCCCTGCGCCGGGCAGCAGCTCCGTGGCGCCCAGCGAATCCGCGATGAAGCCGTAGTCCCAGGCCCGCTCGCGCCACTGCACATAACGGCCGGAGGCCCCGCCATGGCCACCATCCATTTCAATCTTCATGACGATCGGCTCGCTGCCTGTGGTCTTGTTCCGCAGTTCCTGCACCCATTTGGCCGGCTCCACGTAGAGCACACGGGTGTCGTTGAAGGACGTCACCGCCGCGATCTTCGGATAGGCCACCTCGCGGACATTCTCGTACGGCGTGTACGACTTCATGTACTCATACACCGCGGGATCTGTGATCGGGTTGCCCCATTCCTCCCACTCAAGGGCCGACAGAGGCAGTTCCGGGTCCAGAATGCTGGTGAGGGGATCCACGAACGGAACCTGCGCCACGATGGCGGTGTACTTCTCCGGAGCGAGGTTGGCCACCGCGCCCATGAGCAGGCCGCCCGCGGATCCGCCCAGCGCGGCGATCCGGTCCGGTGCCACCCAGCCGGACTGCGCCAGCCAGTCTGTGGCCGCTATGAAGTCTGTGAATGTGTTTTTCTTGCTGAGCTTCTTGCCGTCCTCGTACCAGTGCCGGCCAAGTTCGCCGCCGCCGCGGATGTGGGCGATGACGAACACAACTCCGCGGTCCAGCAGTGAAAGCCGGGCGATGCCGAAGCCCGGGTCCATGCTCAGCTCGTATGAGCCGTAGCCATAGACCAGACCGGCCGCCGTCGAATCCCGGGCAACGGCTTTGTGCCGCAGCACCGAGAGGGGGACCCGGGTGCCGTCGGCGGCCTCGGCCCATTCCCGGGTGGCCACGTAGTCCGAGCCGTCGTAGCCGCCGAGTACGGGGCTTTCCTTGCGCAGCAGCAGTTCGCCGGCCGGCCGTTCGGGCGTGGGCAGGACGAAGTCGTACACGCGCGACGGCGTGAAGTAGGACGTGTAGCCCAGCCGGATGACGGGAGCTTCGTAGTCGGAGCCGCCGACCCCTGAGGTGTACAGCTCCTCGTCAAATGACGGCTCCACCGGAGCCTGCTGGGCGGCGGTGCCCAGCCCGGACAGGGGCATCACCTGGACCCGCTCGATGGTGTCCTTCCGGATCGAGACCACGAGGTGCGTGGCGGTGACCCCCGCCCCGTTGACCCGGACGTCGTCGGAATGCTCGACGACGGTGCTCCAGTGCTGCTCGGCCAGTGGCTTGGACAGCTCGGCCGGGTCCACCAGTGAGACCATCGAGTTCACGGCGTTGCGGTTGTGGGTGATGAGGATGCGTTCAGTTTTCTGCCCGTCCGGGCCGTCGAGCAGGAACGGCTCAGCCTCGTAAAGCACACGCTCGTTGCGGGAAATGACGGTGGACAGGCCGGCGTCGGGATCGTCAAAGCGCAGCAGGCGCGTTTCGCTGTACTCGGAGCAGCCGATGCCGAGCACGAGGTGACGCCGGTCAGAGGAGAGCTCAAAGCCCAGCCACATGGCGGCGTCGTCCTCCTGGTAGACCACCTCATCGTCGGTGACGGGGGTGCCCAGGACGTGGGACTTGACCTGGTACGGCCGCCAGGAATCATCCACCACGGTGTAGAAGATGCGGGTGCCGTCCGGGGAGAAGGAAACCCCGTAGAAGACGTTCTCGATGATGTCCGGCAGGAGCTCGCCGGTCCGCAGGTCCTTGATCCGCAGGGTGAACCGCTCGTCTCCGGAGTTGTCCACGGCGTAGGCGTAAAGGTTTCCGTCTATGGTGACGGCGGTGCCGCCCACGGAGAAGAACGGCTTGCCTTCGGCCTCGACGTTGCCGTCCAGCAGGACTTCCTCGCCGGGAATTTCGACGCCGGCCTCCACCGCCGGGGGCGTCCAGTCCGCCACCGGATTGCCCGTGTTTTGGGCGCGGACCCGGCACTGGATGCCGTACTCCTTGCCCTCGACCGACCGGCTGAAGTACCACCAGCCGTCCTTGCGGTTCGGAACGGACAGGTCTGTCTCTTTGGTCCGGCCCTTGATCTCCTGGAAGATGGCCTCGCGCAGCGGTTCCTGGTGCGCGGTGAGGGCTTCCTGGTAGGCGTTCTCTGCCTTCAGGTGCGCCACAACCTCCTCGGACTCCTTGTCCCGCAGCCACTCATACTGGTCCACGAAGGTGTCCCCGTGGTGCGTACGCTCGGCCGGCACCCTCCTGGCGACGGGCGGCCGGGGCGTGGCAGCGGCGGAGGAGCTTGCGGGTTGCTGCAGGGGAGTGTGGGTCATTTCCTCAATATATAGAGCCGCTCTGACATTTGGGCCGCCGTTCGCTACCGGGGGAGAGGTTAGCTTTTTGACGCTCCCCGCCCGCAAGCCAAGGCCCTGTCCCCGTTCAGGCGCCGGGCGTATCCTGAACTCGCGTCAGCAATAAGGAACCCACACGAGCCTTCGAGGGGGAAGTATGACCATCCCGCCAGTGCATGAACCAGAGCCGTTTCCGCCGGAGCCCGGGCCGGATCCGATGCGGCCGGACCCGTCCCGTCCCGCACCGCCGAACCCCATTCCTACACCGGAGCCGCCCGGCCCGCTTCCGGTGCCGGACCCCGGGCCCGAGCCACTGCGCCCCGACCCGACCCGCAGTTAGGCTGCCCGCCCGGCTGTCTGCCGTCGGCGAACACCTGAGGACGCCCGGGGGCGCACCGGGGGACGCGGAAAACACCTGAGGACGCGCAAATGGTCCGGTGATGCTGGAATGCCTGCGTCGCCGGACCTTTGCGCGCCCTGGGCCAAAATGCGCGTCGGACGGCCGCATGCCGAGCGGTCGGGAAATGTCCCATTTCCGCAACATTCCAGATTTTCCTGTTACCTGAGTCACATGCAGGCTAGGGTTAGATCCGGTCGCAGCGTCGCGGCCGCGCATGAGGGGAGAAGTTTTGAACCAGAAGCTCAAGGTACTGGTCCGCGTGGACCTTGACTGCGGTGAGGCTCAGGTCGCCGCCCAGGGACATGTAACCGCCCAAAGCATCCAAGCTCTTTACGTCGTTATGAAGCGCGCCAACCACCTCCGTCAGGGCCTGCAGCTAGTCGTCGATGTCAGCCACGCCCGGGTGGAGCCCATCGCCCTTGAACAGTTGCGGGAATGCTCCAAAACGCACCACCTGCCGCGTTCCATTGATCCGCAGCAGTCCGAATGCAACGTCCGCGTCCTGGCCCCGGCCGACGGCGGTATGGGCGCCGGAGCGGGCCGCTTCCCGGTCGCGGCGGCTGCTTGAGCCGGCCCGCAAGTTAGCTGGACTGAACCCAGTTACCTGAACTGAACACAGTGAGGCCCCGGATTCCCCAAGGAGTCCGGGGCCTCAGTCTGTGCCGGAAGGTGCTTTCCGTCAGCGGCCGGGCCTGAGTGTCAGGAGCCGCCGTGTCAGGAACCGCGGAGTCAGACGTCCGGGTTCGGGTTCTTCACGTCACGCTCGCCGATGTCTGCAGCGCCCAGAGCGTCAGCTATCGGGGAGTGCACGGCGTCGTGCTCGCGGACGCGCAGCTCGGGATGGTGCAGGTCCAAGGCCGGACGTTCGGAGCGGATGCGCGGCAGGGACGTAAAGTTGTGCCGCGGCGGCGGGCAGGACGTGGCCCATTCCAGCGAAGCCCCGAAGCCCCACGGATCGTCGACTTCTACCTTTTCCCGGCTCCTGGCGGTGATGAAGACGTTCCAGAAGAACGGAATCAGCGAGGCGCCCAGCAGGAACGAGCCAATGGTGGAGAACTGGTTCATGGCCATGAAGTTGTCCTGCGGCATGTAGTCGGCGTAGCGGCGGGGCATGCCCTCAACGCCAAGCCAGTGCTGGATGAGGAACGTGGCGTGGAAGCCGACGAGCAGCATCCAGAAGTGGATCTTGCCGAGGCGCTCGTTGAGCATCTTGCCCGTCCACTTCGGCCACCAGAAGTAGAAGCCGGCGAACATCGCGAACACCACGGTGCCGAACACCACGTAGTGGAAGTGGGCCACCACGAAGTAGGAGTCGGAGACGTGGAAGTCCAGCGGCGGGGAGGCCAGGATGATCCCCGTCAGTCCGCCGAAAAGGAACGTGATGAGGAAGCCGATGCTCCACAGCATGGGAGTCTCGAACGTCAGCGAACCGCCCCACAGGGTGCCGATCCAGTTGAAGAACTTCACGCCGGTGGGGACCGCGATGAACATCGTCATGAGTGCAAAGAACGGCAGCAGCACGGAGCCGGTGACGTACATGTGGTGCGCCCAGACCGTGGCTGAGAGGGCGGCGATCGCGATGGTCGCGTAGACCAGGCCCTTGTAGCCGAAGATCGGCTTGCGGCTGAAGACCGGGAAGATCTCGGACACGATGCCGAAGAACGGCAGCGCAATGATGTACACCTCGGGGTGGCCGAAGAACCAGAACAGGTGCTGGAACAGCAACGCCCCGCCGTTCTCGGGGTCGTAAATGTGGGCGCCGAAGCGCCGGTCCGCGCCGACGGCGAACAGCGCGGCGGCAAACGGCGGGAACGCCATCAGCACCAGAACCGAGGTGATGAAGGTGTTCCAGGTGAAGATCGGCATGCGCCACATGGTCATGCCGGGGGCGCGCATGCAGATGACGGTGGTGATGAAGTTGACCGCGCCCAGGATGGTGCCGAAGCCGGACAGCGCCAGGCCGAACACCCACAGGTCACCGCCGATGCCCGGTGTAAACATGGTGTTGTTAAGGGGTGCGTACGCCGTCCATCCGAAGGAGGCGGATCCCTGAGGGGTGATGAAGCCGGACACCGCAATCGTTGAGCCGAACAGGAAGAACCAGAAGGCCAGCGCGTTCAATCGCGGGAACGCGACGTCCGGTGCACCGATCTGCAGGGGCATGATCACGTTGGTGAAGCCGGCGAAGAGCGGGGTGGCGAACATGAGCAGCATGACCGTGCCGTGCATGGTGAACATCTGGTTGTACTGTTCCTTCGTCACCAGGACCTGCATGCCGGGTTCGAAGAGTTCGGCGCGGATGAGCAAAGCCATCACGCCGCCGAGGCAGAAGAAGACGAAGGACGCGATCAGGTACATGTACCCGATGGTCTTGTGGTCGGTGGAGGTGATCCACTTGACCACCATGTTGCCTTTTCGTCGGGGCACCACGCTGGGAGCCTCAGCGGCGGTGGTGCTGACTGGTTGCTGATATGCGGTCATCTTCTGCCACTCCCCGGCATCGCGCTTCAACGCCCCGTTTGGTGCGGGGGTGCCGGCAACACCGTGAGCGGTTCACAGAACCGACGGCATCAGGATAGCGCCTGAGGCACCCCCGCAAAAGGTTTACTGGTTAATGGCCCGTGGCGGTACCGTGGACCCTCCTGGTGTCGCGGGACAGCAGCAGGGCCAGTCCGATCATGCCGACGCCCAGCAGGAAGTGCAGCCAGTTGTCAGCTGTGTTGATCGGCACGAAGTTCGCCGCCGTGTCGTGGCCGATCAGCAGGCCATACAGCCACAGGACCAGATAGATGACCCCGCCGTACAGCAGGTAGCTCTTTGCCTGTCCCGGCGTCCGAGCCATGAGCAGGCCGGCCACGCCGAAGAGCAGGTGGACGATGTTGTGCAGGATGGATACCTGGAAGACGCCCAGAAGCAGGGCCTCGGAGGCGGGTCCGGCCATTCCCAGCGACGCGTAGTTCGTGGTGATGCCGGGAATGAAGCCGAGGATGCCGACGAGCAGGAATACTGCTCCGACGGCCTGGGCGGCCCTTTGCAGCCGGGACCTTGCACCGGCCGCGCTGTTCATGGTGGTCATGGCGCCTACTCCTTAGTTGGAATTGGTGAAACGGCTACTGTGGTGTGCTTTGTTAAGGAAGCCTGTTCTAGGAGGCGCTTAGACCACGGTTTTGTTCCCGCGGCGGCGTCGCCAGATAAAGATGATGATCAGGGTGATAATCAACACCGCCGCGATGACGTACGGGGCGTAGTCGAGGCGGTTGGCTTCCGATTCGGCCGGTTCTCCTGTGCCTGGGTTGGCCGGAGGTTCCGACGGGGTTGCGGACGGGGACGACGTTCCTGTGGGCGCCGGCGTTCCGGCTGCATCGGACGTGCCCGTCTGGACCGTGACAGCTTGAACTGCCTCGGCGTGGACAGCCGCTGTTGCGGCCGTCGTGGATGGCCCTGCATATGACGGCGCAGCGAGCGAAAGCCCGGCACCGGCTAGGGCAAGCACGGCGGTGAAAGTGGCAAGCGCTCTGCGCATATATTCTCCTGCGGTTGTCCATTGCTGGCATGAATATAGTAAGCATGATTAGTATCTGAAGATAAGTACCCGGTGAGAGTTGTGTTGGCGCCAGTCCAAAAGGCGGTTCTGTGGGGAAACGGACAGGAAGTCCAGGTGGGAGATCTTCAGGAGCTGATCTTTGCCCTGACCCAGGACCAGTGGCAGCCGTCGGAGGCCACGTACCGCATCAACATCGCCTACCGGGGCGCCTCTCCTCGGACGATTATCCACTGGAGACCGGCCTCGCCAGGCTGCAGGCTGAAGCCGCCGGCGGCCTGGAGCAGCACCGGATCGTCAACCAGTCCGCCGTGTTCTCGATCATGACGGATCCGGAGGCTTCGCTGGCGGACTGGCTGGCGGAACATCCGGAGCTGTACCGCAAGGTGGTGTTTCCGGCTGAGTTGAAATGGGCCATCCGGAATCACCTGGACCAGGCCAACGTCACCGAACGAGTGCTGTTTCCCGGCCTCGACGGGCTGTGCCGCTGGCTCGCCCGCTATTACGGCGACCGCCCCGAGCAGGTGTACCCGGACGCCCAGATTTCGCCCACCGAGCCTGCCGAACCCGAGCCTGCCGATGCCGGCGACGGGCAGCCCGACACGGAGCCCGGCGCTCAGTAGGAGATGAACTCCACCAGTTCGCCCACCCGGTCCTCCGGGTAGTTCCGGGCGATGTCGGCCTGGCTGAGCATTCCGACCAGGTCGTGGCCGTCGATGACCGGCAGCCTGCGCACTTGGTGCTGCTGCATAGTCCTGATGGCTTCCTCGACCGTATCGTCGGCGCCGATGGTCACCGGTTTGCCCTCCGCGAGATCGCCCGCCTTGGTGCTCTTGGGGTCGCCGCCTTCAGCCAGGCATCGGACCACGATGTCGCGGTCGGTGAGCATGCCCTTGAGCCGGTTGTCTTCGCCGCAGATCGGGAGGGAACCAACGTCGAGGTCCTTCATCTTCCTGGCCGCCTGCTCCAGGGTTTCGTTGGCGCCGATGCACTCTGCCCCGCCAGTCATGATGTCGCGTGCCAAGATGGACATTGCCGTTCTCCTCACCTTCGTTGCCCGTACGACGGCGGGCTGCCGCCGCTCCCTGCCAACCTGCCCCCGAGTTTTTGTACAGATAATGGCTCCAAAGTGGCATCTAGCGCCCATTATCTGCACAAAAACTCGGGCGTTCACTTCAGTGCGGGTCTTTTTTCAGTCCGGCACTTCCATCTGGAACCCGCAGGCGCAGTGCAGCAGCCGGGTGGGCAGATGCACGTCGTGGATGGTGCGGTGCCGGCCCAGCTCTGAGCCGGCGATGCTGCTGGTTCCCGAGCTGAGCGACGTCATTGGCGCGCCACAGTGGAAGTATTCGCCGCCGAATTGCAGCACCCCCAGCACCTGGCCGTGACGGTTCAACACACCTGCCACGTCGTGGACGCCGGCCGGGTGGGCATAAAAGTGGTCGCATTCGACGCAAGTGTAGGACACGTCCACTAGGCCGTCCTGAGCGGGATGAAGGGCCTCGATCGATTCGACGATCAGGTGTTCATCTGTCTGGCACTCGGAACACCACAAGGGGTCGCCGGAGGGACGCTGCGCTTCGCCGGGCAGTTGGGCGTTGGAGATAGTCGTCATTGACGTGCTCCTGTTTAGGGGGCATCGGGGCCCTGCTGCTTGAGCTCAATCCCACGCTTAAAATACTCCCGCCCTGCCGGGCCGAGCAATAGCACCCCCACCCGGCGGAGACCGCCCCGGAACATCCCGGCGGCCGCCGTCGTACGCCCTGAATCCCTGCCCCAGCGGCGGGATATTCACAAGGAAAAAACCCGCGGCCGGACCCTTGTGGCGGAAGGGGCGGGGTGCTATAAAACATCTACAGCCAGCCGATGGGGCTGGCGGTGAACGGGAGGACCCGGGGCTTTAAATTGGCTGCCAGAAGGGGCGGTTAGCCCAGGAGCACGCCACCGCGCCAAATAGCGCACGGCAGCAGCATCCGGATCCTCTCGCGGACGGTCTCCGGCTCAACGAGCGGGGGCCGTCCCTTCATGTGCGCCCTGTGCGCGGTGGTGGCTCCGCCCTACTGACAGTCGGGGAGCAATTGGATACGCTTACAAGACAGGTCTCCTAGTTGTGCGCGGGGTTCGTTGCCCGGCGTGCATTCATACTGCGGCACCGTTTGGCAGGAGCGCCAGGTGAATAGGACCAGAGGCCACGTCAGGGCGGGCGTTCTAGCAGCGGTGTCCTTGGCGGCGGCCTTCTTGGTGTCCTGCACGTCCGGCAACGGTCAACCACCCGTACCCAGCCCGGATGCCGACCACCACAACATCACGGTATGGACCACCGAGACGCTTCCGGACCGCATGGCCAAGCTTCGGGTCGTCATCGAGGATTTCACCGCGGCCACAGGAATCAAGGCTGACCTTGTGGGTGTGCCCGCGCACCGCTTCAACCAGGTCTTGACGTCCTCGGCCGCTTCGGGTGACCTTCCCGACGTGATGGGTTCCCTGTCGCTGGGGCAGGTCCGGACCATAGCGGCCGCGAGACACATCGACTACAAGACAAATGCGGCCATAGTGCAAAGCCTCGGGGAACAAACGTGGACCGCCCGGGCACTCGACCTGACGCGCGAAAACGGCCACCAGTTGGCCGTTCCCGGCTCCGCCTGGCAGCAGCTGATCTATTACCGCAAGGACCTCTTCGCCAAGGCTGGATTGAAGGCGCCCCGGACGTACGCGGACGTCGTCGCCGCGGCCAGGAAACTGGATTCCCCGGAACTGGCGGGCATTGTCGCGGCCAACAAGACCGGCCAGGCTTTCACGCAGCAGTCCTTTGAGCACATTGCACAGGGCAACGGCTGCGAGATGGTCGATGCCAAGGGCCGCATCATGTTCGACAGCCCGCAGTGCGTGGCGGCGCTCGCCTTCTACCGCGACCTGCTCAAGGACTACTCCAGGCCTGGCATCCAGGACATTGATTCGGTGCGGACCGCATACTTCGCCGGTAAGGCCGCCATGGCCATCTGGCCGACGCACATGCTGGACGAGTTGGCCGGCACTCGTGTTGACGCCCGACCCAGTTGCCCCGAATGCAGCAAAGACCCGCTGTTCCTGGCGCGGAACACCGGGGTAGTTGCCGGCCTTCAGGGGCCAGACGGGCAGCGGCCGGCGCACTTCGGCGAGGTGATCTCGTGGACCGTGACAGCTGATTCGGACACCGAACCTGCCCGCCGGTTCGTGGAGTACTTCCTGACCGACGGCTATGCCGAGTGGCTTGCAATTGCCCCGGAGGAGCGGGTTCCGGTGCGCTCGGGCAGCGCTGCAAATCCGGCCGAGTACGCCGAGGCCTGGATGTCCCTTCCCGTGGCAACGGGAAGGACCGAGCGGTTCGGCAGCATCTACGGAAAGGACGTTCTCGCCACCGTGCTGCAGGGCTCCGAAGACCTGGAGCACTGGGGGATTATCCAGGGCCACGGCGACCTTGCCGGCGCTTCTCTGAACGAACAGCCAATAGCGAATGCCGTCAGCGACGTTGCAGCGGGCCGGGCCGAGCCGCAGGCGGCAGCCACCAAGGCCGCCGCGTCCCTCCGGTCCATCCTGAAGTCGCTGAAGTGAGCCGCCGGTTGCGCCTGCCTCCGCGGCTTGGGCCCGCTGGTTGAGCCGGCCTATGCTACGTGGCCAGTTCCATCATGAGCGGGGGCAGTTCGTCAGCCAGTTCCCGAGCCAGATAGCCCAGGCTGCCCACCCGGCTGGCGAGCCTGTCGCCTGCCGCGGCGTGAAGGTGCGTGCCCCAGCAGGCGGCTTGGGCGTCGCTGGTGCCCCGTGCGCGGAGCCCGGCAATGGCACCCGCCAGGATGTCGCCGCTGCCGGAAGTGCCCAGCCCGCCGTATCCGGTAGTGATTTCCCAGTGGTCTCCGGTATCCGGGAAATCAACGCCGGGGGAGCCGGTTCCCGGTGAGCCGCCGTCGGGGTTTCCCACGCCGGGAGGCCCGGCAATGACGCCCTGGCAGCTCACCACCGCGCGGTACTTCCGGGCGAGCTCGACAACGTCGGCCGCCAAATCCCCAGTATCCCGGCCCAGCAGGATCCCGGCCTCGGCGGGGTTCGGCGTGAGGATCAGCCGCCCCGCCCAAGGGCTCAGTTCGTCAAGCAGCCGGGGGAGTGCGCCCAAGGCGTAGGCATCGAGCACAACTGTCGGAGCATCACCCGGATCCCGGGAGGATTCATGTCGCAGCAGACCGCGGAGGAGCGCCTCGGTCTGATCGATGTCGTCCAGTCCCGGGCCGATCAGGACGGCATCTGCAGCATCGAAGTCCGCGAGCAGGTTTTCCAGCCCGGCATCACCCACGGAACCGCCTGCGGATTGGGGCAATCCGATCACCCCTGCCTCCGGCAGCGTCACCGCCAGCTGAACGGCCACTGACTCCGCTACGGCCAGGGTCACCCGGCCGGCGCCGGCGCGAAGTGTGGCGGTGCCAGCGAGCAATGCGGCACCCGGGGTGCGTCGGCCGCCGCCGATGACCAGCACCGAGCCGCGGGAGTATTTGTCGGATCCCGCCGAGGGCAGCGGCCAGCTCCGCAGCAGCGTCGGCGTGATCAGGGTGGCGGCACTGTCGGCGGCAGACGCCCTGGCAGGCTCAGCGCGGGTGGACATTGGCGTCCCCGGAGTGTTCGGTCACTTCGACGCCCTGCTCCATAAGGTGGTCGGCCACGTTGAAACTGTCCAGCGTCCACGGGCCCACACCGTCCGGCCGCACATAGCGGGTCAGTGAGGCGTTCAGGACCGGAGTGCTGGCCGCCACGTCCAGGAGCTCCCGTTCGGACATGCCTTCGAGGATGTAGCGGAACAGCATGACGACGGCGTCGTGGCAGACCAGCATCACCCGGTGGCCGCTGCCCAGCGCGTTCAGTTCCCCGATCACGGAGCGAAGCCGCAGTGCCACATCCGCCCAGGATTCCCCGCCCGGCGGGCGGTAGTAGAACTTGCCCAGCCACCGCCGTCGTTCTGCTTCCTGAGGAAGCCGGGTTTCCACGCCAAAGGCGGTGAGCATGTCAAGGATGCCCAGTTCGCGGTCGCGGAGGCGTTCGTCCGAGCGGACGGGGACGGGCCAGCCCGCCGTCTCCACGGCGATCTCTGCCGTCTGGTAGGCGCGCATGTACGGGGAGGAGATGACGACGTCGGCCCGCCGGTCCTCGGGGACCGCCGCCAGCGCGCGGCCCAGGGCAGTCACCTGCTCCCGCCCTGTGGAGGAAAGCTCGACGTCGGCGTCACGGGCCGGGACCGCGATCACCTCGGCGCCGGAAACCGTTGCGTCGGTGGCGGCCACGTTGCCCTGGCTCTCGCCGTGCCGGATCAGGATGAGTTCCACGGCACCGGCGGTCCAGGCAGCGGGTACCGGCGCATCCTTGTGCGTTCCGTCAGCGGAGGTTCCGTTCTGTCCCACGATTGCACTCCCGTTCAGCCTGCGAATTTTCCACGTTACTAGTGCCGTACCCGGAATGTCAGCAGAGTAACCACCCTCCGCTCAACCTCGGACACACGATCACTTTTCGTCGCCCTTTTCGGCACACTCCATCACCGGATGAGGAAGCGTTGGCCCGAAGCACGCAGGACGTGAGGAAGCGTCGGTCCAAAACGTGCAGGACGTGAGGAAGCGTTGGGAAATAGTCTGCAGGACCTGAGGGGGCGTCAGGGGATGCGTTTGCCGCCTGAGCGGTTGAGGAAGAACACCAGCACGGCGGCCAGCAGGAGGACCGGCGCCACCCACAGCAGGAAGGCCACCGCTTTGATGACGGCGCCCATGATGAGAAACACCACCGCGACGGCAACGATGATCCAAAGAAGTTTTTTCACAAATGCCCCTTATTTTCCGAACGTCTCACTTCCCCAAGGTCGCAGCGTACTGCCCCATCCTGTCCTTGCCCAGAGCCGCACCAACCTGGGCTATGGCGCCGTAGTCCGGCAGGATGATCGACTGCCCGTCGGTGCTGGTCCCAAATCCCGCTGTTGGAAGCGTGAAGGACACCGCGTCCTGCACCTGGACATTCCGCAGGCTGTAGGCGAGGCTGGCCATCGTCGCAGCATTGAGGCCCTTGTCCACCTTAATGTACTTGGACGCAGTGCTGACCAGCTTATAGAGCGTTACCGGGTTCGCCAGGGTGCGGGCGGAGAGCAGCTTGCCCAGCGTCGAGCGCAGGAAAAGCTGCTGGTTCTCGACGCGCTGGAAGTCACCGTCGGCAAACGCGTAGCGTTCGCGGACGAATTCGAGGGCGCGCTGGCCCTTGAGCCGGTTCACTCCAGCGGGAAAATGCTGGTGCGTGTCATGCGTGGAGGTGAAGGCCTCCCGGACGTTCACATCCACGCCGCCGAGCGCCTCGGTGATTCCCCTGAAGCCTTCAAAATCAATCATGACGGAGTGCTGGATCTTCTGCCCGAACAGCGATTCCACTGTTTTCACGGCGAGCGGCATACCGCCCTGTTCCAGCGAGGCGTTGATTTTGGCCTCGCCGTACCCGGGGATCGGAACCCACAGGTCGCGCATGAGCGAGATGCCGTAGGCGTGCCTGCCGTCGGCCGCGAGGTGCACGAGAATAAGGACGTCCGAGCGCTGGTTCGGCAGGCCGTTCGGAGTGGGGGCGTCGCCTTTACGGTGATCGCTGCCGATGAGCAGGATGTTCATCGGCAGCGTGGGCGGGGGCGGAGGCTTCACCGGTTTTGGCGCCGGCTTCACCGGTTTGGTGGGCGAGGGCTTGGAGGTGGCTGTCTGCGGGGGGCTTTCCGGGGCCGCGCTGACCTCCGTCTTGGCGGTCTGGGTATTCCAGATCTGGGCCAGATTGAACAGGAAGCCGCCGGCCACCAGGGCAATCCCGAGCAGCACGGCCAAAACTAGGTTGTGTGTGGTCCGCGTGGGTTTGGCGCCACCATTGGCGCCAGGAGCGGGGTCGCCATCGTCCCCTGCTCCCGGACTGTTCCGGGATTTCATGATCGGACGGTACCACCAAAAGTCGCCCGTGAGAACGACGGCGGTGGGCCGGTTTTAGGAGGGCGCGTTCAGCCGGGCGAAACGCAGGATGGAGATGATCGCCGGGGCCAGTTCGTCTTCCATCTGCCGGTAGTGCTCGTCGCTGCGGCGGTAGGGGTCGACGACGTCGTTGTCCGCGGCGTCCGGGGCCAGCGCGAGGTGCCTCACGGATGCTGCCCGGGCGGGAAGCTTGCGCCACAGCTTGGTGTTGGCCGCGAGCCGTTCACCGTTGAGGCCGCCGCTCTGGGGTGCCTGGTCAGCACGCTCCTCCAGGACATCGAGCATCCTGGCGAACTCGCGGATAGTGAACGTGCGCTTCAGCAGCGAGGCATCCAGCTGCAGCACCTCGCCCCGGTGTCCGGAGGTCATGGTGAGGACCAGGTCCACGTTCCGAAGAATCTTGCCCGTCAGCTGGCGTGCCGCGAAGCGCTCCGCCGTGCCGCCGAAGGTGTGGATGATGTCCGCGGAGAGCGGCTGGACGGGGTCGCCCACCAGGGCACGGGTTCCGGCGCTGCGCACCTCGAAGCCGCCGGGCAGCACCTGGTCCAGGCCGGCCTGCAGCAGGCGTTCCGCCACGGGGGAACGGCAGATGTTGCCCGTGCAGACGGTCAGGATTCGGACTGGCGAAGGCGATTCCACGTGTTGGCTCTCTCAGCTGGCGCGCAGGACAGGTCTGTCCCACCGATTCAACTTAACATGTGAGCCGCCCCGCGTTCCAAAGGATCATGGTGCGCCCTCCCAAACAACTCCCAGCTTTTGTTCATGCTTCTGCCGGGGCAGCGGTGCCACCATGGAGCTGGGGCCTATGGAGCTGGACCGCGAACCAACGCTGCTGCAGAAGGCAGGATCCAATGAGAGCTGCTTTGATTCACAGGTGGGACCTTCCGGGGTGGGGCCGCCACGGGTGGGACCTTCCGGGGTGGCGGCGGCGCAGTCCGGGTGGCCGGAACCTCCTCCCGGGCGCCCTGCTGACGGTGGCCGCCCTCACGGGGCTTGCTGCCTGCGGAACTGGTCCGTCGCCGTCGCCGTCGCCCTCGCCGGCAGCGGCAACGCCGGGGCACGTGTTCGTGATCAACCTGGAGAACAAGTCCTTCCGGGATGTCTGGAACGACCAGTCGGACGCAGAGTACCTGTCCCAGACCCTGCGCCCGCAGGGCGTGCTGCTGAGCCGGTACTACGCAATCGGGCATGCCTCCCTGCCCAACTACATCGCCCAGGTTTCGGGACAGGGCCCAAACCGGGCAACCAAGGGCGACTGCCCGGACTACGAGCAGTTTGACTCGAGCGGCATAGCATCGCTTGGCCAGGCGCAGGGCCGCGGCTGCGTGTACCCCGAGTCCGTGCAGACGGTCGCCGGCCAGTTGAGCGCGGCAGGGAAGACCTGGAAGGGGTACATGGAGGATATGGGCACCCCGTGCCTCCATCCGGAGCCGGGCACTCGTGATACGAACCATGCTGCGCAGGACGGCGACCAGTACGCCACCCGGCACAACCCGTTCGTGTACTTTGCCGGGATCACGTCGTCGCCCGAGTGCCAGGCCAACGACGTCGACTTCTCAAACCTCGCCGCCGACCTCAAAACCGTGGCGACCACACCGAACCTGTCCTACATCAGCCCCAACCTGTGTAATGACGGGCACGACAGCCCGTGCGTTGACGGGCGGGAGGGTGGTCTGGTGTCCGCGGACGCATGGCTCCGCAAGCATGTTCCGGAGATCCTGGCCTCCCCGGCGTACAAGCAGGACGGGATGCTGGTCATCACCTTCGACGAGGCGGAGGGGAAGGAACGCGCGGATGCTGCGCTGCCGGGGGGAGCGGCGGGCGGACTGATCGGGGCGCTGGTGCTGTCACCGATGGCCAGGGCAGGCACCACCTCGGACCGTTTGTACAACCACTACAGCCTGCTGGCCAGCATCGAGGACACCTTCGGCCTGCCCTATCTGGGGTACGCTGCGGCATCCGGGCTGAACCGCTTCGGGTCCGATGTTTTCAGCCGCTGAACCAG
The DNA here is from genome assembly GCF_018613795.1 of Arthrobacter sp. ISL-65. Classification (GTDB taxonomy): domain Bacteria; phylum Actinomycetota; class Actinomycetes; order Actinomycetales; family Micrococcaceae; genus Arthrobacter. The sequence continues at coordinate 11,020 of NZ_JAGGPN010000034.1, read as the reverse complement.
CAGAAATGTCAGCAGCGCCGCCGCAAGGTGCGCGTACAGCAGCACGTGCAGCGGCTGGGTTGGCACGCCGGCCAGCAGCAGACCGGGGCCGGTGAACTACGCTGCGGCCGTATGTCCGTGGCCGCCCAGGGTGATCGGCGCCGCAGGCACGGGATGGCCGGAAACAGCGTGGATGACCAGGCCCAGGACGACAGTGACGGACCCGAAGAGCCAGCCGGCAACGGCAAACTGCGTGCGACCTTCCCGTTCCGCCATGCGCCCATCCTCCACCAGGTTGCCCGCCTGTGCCATTGGGTCCTAGTAGGCTGGCAGTGAGAGTCGTGTCGATCTGCCGTGAGGACAGTGGGAATGGCAGCACTCATGAATGAGCCAGCTAGGAAAGCCGGGTCCCCTGGAGGGGAGGGCGAATTCGTCCCCCAGCGCATTGTCGGGCCGGTGGTGGTTGGCGTCGTGCCCGGGCAGCCGTCCGCCGTCGTGCGAAACGCCGCCCGGTTGGCCTACTCCCTGAACGTCAAGCTCATCTGCGCCTATGTGGACATCACCTCCTACCTCAGCAACGAGCGGGACGACCAGGACCTGCTCCAGTTGGCGGGGCAGGACGGAACCGTCGACGATGTCGAGCAAACGAGCGCCCATCTGAGGGAGCACCTGCAGGCTATCCTCGGCAAGGCCGGGATCCGCTGGTCGCTCCTGACCCTTGTCGGGGAACCTGCGCGGGCGCTGGCCCGGCTGGCCGATTCGGCGGATGCCTCGGTCATTGTGGTGGGCACGCGCGAAGGCGGGGTGGGCGCGCGGCTGGAGCAGTTGCTGCTCGGCTCGGTGGCCGGCCACCTCACGCACTGGCAGACCCGGCCGGTGGTTGTTGTTCCGCTCGCACCGCAAAGACGGCACCGCCCCAAGGAGGACGCCTGACGTTACTCCGGCGCGGCGACGGTCCAGAGCACTGACACCATCCACCCACACAAGAAGAATGCGAGGGGCTTCACATGGCCGACCTGATCGATTTTCTGGAAGCGCGGATCGCCGAGGACGAGGCGGATGCCCGGCGGGGACTGGAGATGGAGGGATCGGCGGGACCCGTCGTCGGCTGGTTTAATCCCGGGCGTGTGCTTTCGGAATGTGCGGCCAAACGGGTGATTCTGGGCAACGTCCCGCTGGTCACCGATGTTGCCACCGCGATCGGCGCCACGAGCGAGTATGTCCTGATGTCCCTCGCCGCCGTCTACAAGGACCATCCGGATTACCAGGAGGGCTGGGCAGTCGACGGGCTGTGAAGCGGCGCTAGCCCGTGGTGCCTGTGTCGTCGTGCGCCGAGCCCACGGGCTTGGACTCCGGTGAGCCGCGCTGGCGGAGGTAGATCGACAGGACAACCATGGAACCGACGGCGAGGAACTCGGACTGCCAGTTCTGCAGGGTGCGGTTCCAGAACTCGGGCGACGCAATGTACTCCGCCCAGCTGACGGGCTGCTGGAAGTTCTGGATCTGCTCCTGGTTGTAGTTGCTAGTCCCCGCAATGGACTGCACCAGCCAGGACAGGACGAAGATCAAGCCCATCGTCAGTCCCAGCGAGTTGGAGTACAGGGTGCGCCGCCAGCCGGAGACGCGGGCCCACTTCGGGGACTTGGCGTTGCTGTACTCGCCCACGAGCTGATCCTTGTCCGACTCCGGCCCGGGCGCGTTCAGTTCCTTGGACTCCGGGGACCCCTTCTGGACCAGCCAGATGGTTGCGAAGATGTAGAGCAGGAACTGCAGGTATTCGGACTGCCAGTTTTCGGAGACGTCCACGGCGAAGTTGGACGACACCAGGTACTGGGCGAAGTTGATTTCTTCCAGTCCGGAAGCTACCTGCTCCTCGTTGAAGAGGGCATGGCCGGTGAGCGCCTGGCCCAGCAGGGCCAGGAGGAAGATAAGGCCGAAGAAGAGGCTGAGGCCGTTGTTTCTAAGTGCTTTTTTCACGGTCCGCCTATCCCCGAACAAGCCCGACGGCGGCCATGTAGGCGAGTCCGCCGAAGATCAGGATGAGGTACAGGGCAAAGCTCCAGCGCATTCTATGTGCCTCCTACTTCGCAGGTGTACGGTGCTTCTTCCCCGTTCGCGGTGCAGCCTGCGCCCGTGATTCTCCAGCCCGCGTCAGAGGCGGCCAGGAAAACGGTGTCGTTCTCGAACTCAATGAACGCGTCACGGCCGAACTGCTCGGTGCTCAGCAGCTTTCCCGGGTCCCCGAATTGGGCCTTTTCTAGCTGGCTCTCGCAGGTGCCCGCATCACTCGACCGCGCCGTCTCCTCCCGCGTCTTGGACTGGAGTAGCGAGCACGCCGCCGTCATGTCGGAACCGGCCACGTCCCGGTGGAACGCTTCAGCCGCTTCGGCGGCCTCCGTTCCCTCAGCGGCGCACCCCGAAAGTACGCCCCCCGAGAGCGCCAGCAGGGGGAGGAGCCCAAACCGCAGGCCCCTGGCAGCCCTACGCGTCTTCACGTTCCGGGTTTTCTAGCCGGAAGAAATTGGACTGTGTGCCGTCAGTGCGCTGTTCCTGGTAGATGAAGTTGAGGCGGCGGCCGTCAAACGTTTTGAACCATTCCTCCCAGCTGACGCGGCGTAGGTTGCTGTCGTTGCCGCCAAAATCTATCCGCAGCACGCCCAGGTGGTCGCCGTGTTCAGTGCCTTCAACAGTGGCCGGGGTTCCGCCGCGTTCCTCGGCCCACTGCCTGATGACCTCGTGGTGCGTCGTGGCCAGGCTGCGGCCTTCACGTTCGGGTTCATCCTCGGTGGAGGTGACCTCCTGCGAATACTTCAGCGAGCTGGATGACGCGTCGCCGTGCCGGATCTTCCCGCCTTCGGGGCCGGCGCCCAGATCGTCGGCGTCAGCACCGCCGTCGTTGTTGCCTCCGCCCTGGGAACGGGCGCTTGCAACCTCCTTCACGAGCTCCTCTTTGCGCATGCCCGAAGTTCCGCTGATGTTTTCGTCCTTCGCCTCCTGCCGGAGCTCATCCACCTTCATCTCCCGCAGCTCGGTCTCGCTGACATCGGGGGTGTTCGGCGTCTGGTTACCTGGCTTCTCACTCATGGCAATTCCTCCTCGTGCAGGGCCGCAACAATTACTAAGGTTACTTATTGTTTAATACGTACCGGGAGCGCCGTCAAGGTGGCGCGCCTGCCCCGGGACGGGGAATAAATCGCGTTTGCCCAGTTCATCCAGCAGAAAGGCCAGCGAGTAGACCTCGAGCCGCGCACCGAGCATGCCGCGGATGCAGGTTCAGCACCTGGCCCTTGGTATCCGAACTTCCCCGGCCGTAGAGGCGGCCGTCCCGCGGCACGAGGTCGAACGGGGAGGTCTGGTCCCAGTTCTCTCGGGAGCGCCGGCCACCGACGGTATGCGGACCCATTCGCACAGCCCTTCGACCAGCATAGGCAGGTTGGCATCCAGGTAGCTTCGGACCTTGTCGTCCACATCCATGGTGGTGCTCCCGTCGGGTAGTCAGGCCGATTGAAGTCGTCCAGGCACAGGACGTGGCCCCTGCCTCGTGCCATGGGTGAGTTCGACGGCGTCCATCACTACGGCGGTCAGGCTTTGGCTGCTGAGCATGACTTCCCGCTGCCGCCGTGCACCTGTGCCGGCCGCAAGAATGCGAGCGAGCTCGGTGGTCACCAGTTCGTCGTCCCCTGTTTCTGCCAGGGAGGGGTGGACATGGGCCAAGAGAGCCTGGACCGCTTCAGTAGCCGGGCACGGCGTGTTGAGCAACGGATGCACCAGGGTTCCGTCCACGCCGGCCGAGCTGGCCTTCCACGAGGCCAGGCGGAGCTCCGCGGCGGAGACGCGGGGAGCTGGCCTGCCGGCTGCCACTTCCCGCGCTGCCTGCCCGACCAGCGCCCGCACGAGGGCTGCAATGACCGCGGCATGGCGGGCATCCAGGCACACGTCGGCGATGCGCACTTCCACCGTGGGATGGCTCCGCGAGAGGCGGGCGTCGAAATACACCATGCCTTCATCCAGAAGTACGCCTGTGGCCAGCAGGGATCGGATATGGCGCCGGTATTCGCGCGCTGAGCCGAAGCGCTCGCAGGGGCCAGCGGTCTGCCAGCGGCCCCAAGCCTGGTACCGGAAGCTCGCATAACCGCTGTCGGTTCCGCGCCAGAACGGGGAATTCCCGCTCAATGCAAGCACAACCGGCAACCAGATGCGGATCCGGTCCAGAATTGCGACACCTTCGTCGGCCGACCTGATGCGGACGTGAACATGGAAGCCGCAGGTGAGTTGCTCTTGGAAGGTCAGTCCGAACCGGGCCGCCATGTTCAGGTACCGCGGCTGGGGTACCACCGTCGGCGTCGTCGGCAGGGGGCTCGTGCCAAGCGCCACTGCCCGGGCTCCCACTGACTTGGCAGCTTCATCGGCCATGGTGCGGCCTGCGCGGATGGCTGAAGCCAGCTCCGGCAGGGTAGAACAGACTGGGCCAACCGCCTCAAGTTGCTCCTGCTTGACCTCCAGTGTCAGTGCCGGTCCCGGGACTGCTCCCGCAGGGTGATGGCGGCGGGAAAGTGCCTGTTCGGCGACCGGCATGGGCTGCCCCGTCCGGCTGTCGACGAGCAGGAACTCTTCTTCCACGCCGAACGTGCGGGCTTTTGCCTTGTGCGTAGCTGGTCCAACTCGGCTCATGGAGATCCTCGATGGGAAAGGGCCGGTCTGGGCCCCAGGCTGTGGGCGCTGCTGTCCTATCAGCACCAGCGGCCGTCCTGCACGAGCCTTCAACCGCCCGCCCGATCCCGCAGACGCGAAGGCCGACCGTTTTCCCAGATTACCCACCATCCACTCACGTGGGAAGGCTCAGGAGGTGTGACTAGGGGGTGGCCGCGGTAGCGTACGCCTATGGCAAGTAAGGGGCAGCAGTACGGGGCAGTCGGAAAACCGCCGTCCAAGGCTGGGGGCATTCTCTTCGGCCTGGGTCTAGGCGGCTTTGCGGATGGCATCGTCCTTCACCAGATTCTGCAGTGGCACCATATGGTGAGTAACACGCACGATCACCCGGTGGACACGGTGCCCGGACTGGAAGTAAACACGCTGGTGGACGGGTTTTTCCACCTCGTTATGTGGTTCTTGGTCCTCGCGGCGTCCGTTGTCACCATCAGCGCCTGGCGCCAGGGGAGGCTGGCACCTAACTGGAGCTTTCATTTCGGCCTGGTGATCGCCGGCTGGGGAATCTTCAACGTGGTGGAAGGCCTGGTGGATCACCAGCTGCTCCAAATCCACCACGTCCGGGACGATCTGGGAGGCCCTCTGGCGTGGGACCTCGGGTTCCTGGCATTCAGCCTGCTACTCACCGCTGGCGGCTGGCTGCTCTACAGGCGGGGTTTGGCTGCGCTCGAGATCAGGAGCGTCTGACTTATGCTCCCGCATGATCACTGCTATTTTGGCAAGACTGACCGATGCCTGCCGTCCTCGCTGGCAATGCAGGCTGTTGTTTTAGGAGGTTGCTTCAATGAACGATATTCCTCGACACGATGAACTGCCCCTCGCCGACTACGACCACATCCCCAGCGGAACCCTGCCGTCCCGGATCTCGGGGCTCGACGAGGGCGGCGTGGGTCAGCTGCTGGAGTACGAGCGGGCGCACGGCAACAGGCTTCCGGTGGTGCAGATACTGGAGCACCGTTTGGAGGCCCTAAAGGGGGGCGCGCAACCCAGCGGCTCCTCCGCTCCGGACACCCCGGAAGTGGGGCAGGCCCAGACCGGCTCCAAGGTCAGCCCGGCAACATCGGGACCGCCGATCAACCCGCCGTCGCACGGCGTCCCCAACAATCCGTCGCAACAGTCCCGTTGACGCCCCTGGAGCCGACGCACGGGAGTTGACGGCCGACGGCGGGCTGGCGCCGGGGCGGGGCGACGGTGCCGTCAACCAACGACGGCGGGACTAACGTGGGAGCCGCGGGCCGGCTCCTCCAAGTCCCGCCTCAGTCCCTGAAGGAATCGCCCAGTTCATAGATGGCGTGGTCAAGCAGGTCCCGCTGGATGGGGCGCAGCATGTATGAGCCGTGGAGGTAGGCTTCGATCTCCATGGCTCCTGCATCGCCGCCGATGCTGAAGTAGTGCATCCACAGTTCGTCGACATCGAGGTCGGACCGCCGGAATGAGTGGGCCGTCCGGTCTCTTTGCGCCTCTCCATCACGCTCCGCGGTCATGGTGCTTGGGGGTCGAGGTCCGCTGCAGGTTCGATAATCCCCAGGGCCACTACGCTGAGCAGGAGTTTTTCCGTGCGTGCGCGGTTAATCATGACCTGTAAGGCGTCCCTTTCATTCATCTGCAGCCGTTCCATGAGGGCGCCCTTGGCCATGTCGATGAGGCTCCGGCTATGCAGTGCGCCCTTGAGTGATTCGCTGAGTTGTGCGGCGCGTTCCCTGGTCTGGAGGTTGGACAGGATGAGTGCCGCGGGTCCAGCAAGGAGTGACAGGACCTGTTCGCTGCGTGCATCGAAGGCGTGTGCCCTGTCCGCATAGACTTTCAGGGCTCCGATGGGTTCAAGCGCGCCGCTTCCGGTCACGTCCGGCACCAGGAGTGGGACACTGATGCAGGACAACAAGCCGAGAGGGGCGCTGGCCCCGGCCCATTTCGGCCAGCGCTGGTCGTAGCGAAGATCGTCTACCCTCACGGGTTGGGCGCTTGCCCAGGCCGTGAGGCAAGGTCCCTCTCCGAGGTCGTACTGCAGACGGTCCGCCTGCTTCACGAGGCTGTTTGTGGAGGCCGTGCTCGTCGGCCGGCCTTGGGCATCGATGAGTGTGCCCCCCGCGCCCACGCTGCCGGGCAGGCTTTCGTGGGCCGCTTGAGCCAGGTTGGCCACAGCCCGGTCAACTACTGGCTCCGTGAGCAGCAGCCCTGCGACCCGCGCGAAGATCTCGGGCAGTTCGCCTGCCATTGGGTGCTTCCGCGTCACGGGCTGGCCTCACATGTCATCAGTGTTGTGAACATCCCTTTGGGGAATTATTCGGCAGGTGCTCTCCATACTAGTCCCGGTCCCGCGACCACGGCCTTGGACCTACTGGTCCGCCTCGCCATCACGGTACTGCCGATCCGGGAGCTCCGCACCATTGAGAATGTCCGTCGCGATCTGCCTTAGCTGTTGTTTGCTGGACCGCGCCATTTCATGGATAAGTTTGGCTGCTTCCTCACGGCTGACGCGGGTCTGGGCCATGACGAGGCTAAGGGCGGCGTCGACTGCTGCCCTTGATTGCAGGGCGCCGTGCAAGCCTTCCGGATGCACCCCGGAGCGGTGTACCCGAAGCGCCAGGCGGAGAATGCGGGACAGGGACACGCCGTACGATTCCACTGCCGCGATGGTCGAGGTGTCGAAAGTGGACGTGCTGAGGGCGTAACAGTTCAGGGCTGCAGCTGCGCTGGCCCCTGCATCGATTGGAACGGCAAGGATTGATACAACGCCTTCCCCCGTCACCGCTTGTGAGTAACGGTGCCATCTTTTGGATGTTCTGAGGTCTTCGACCAGAACGGTGCGGTCTTCCCTCAAAGCCGTCAGGCAGGGGCCGTCGTTGAACCCGTACTGTTTTTCATCCATCTGCTTGGCCGTATCGCTGCTGCTGGCCACGGTGGCCGGCCGCCCGTCGCGCTCGACCGAGATCGCACACAGCATCGGTTCGGGTGCTGCGAGCTTCGACGCCGAGTAAACGGTCAGCTCAAGGAGGAACTCGTCAAACCCCGGGCTTTCGAGGAGTAGGTCCTGCAACTGCTCGAGCGTTGGTACGGGATTTCGCCCGGATGTCGGCGGCTGGCCAGCGGCCATGAAATGCCCCGATCCACGTGGAGCCGGTTGCCCGGTCCATTTCTACGGCCGGATGTGAGGTCCGGTAACGATCGTGGACTGGTTTGCCTCCACGGCCAGTGACGTGACGAACAGGTGGATTACGACCTTGGCGCCAGCAGGATGCTGATGATCGCTTCGCCTTCACTTTTGAGCCTACTCCCTATCCTCCGGAACCACATCAGCTGTCCTCATCCACCGTGCTGGGAACGCCTGTGCGGAACTTGATCAGCTTGTGGGAACCGTCGCAGTAGGGCTTGATGGCGGAGGCGCCGCAGCGGCAGAGGGCAACCGTGTTCCGATGCCGGGGGACCGGGTCGCCGGACGGGGTGACTATTTCAAAGTCACCCCGTATGAGGATGGGCCCGTCCGGGCAGAGCACCACGGAGCTGGGGTCGCCTGGCTGCTTGGTCTCATGATCCATGTTGTGTTCCATTCTGGTTGTGGGCCCCTTGGACCGGCCGGATTTTGCCTTGGTGCCTGAGCCTGAGCGCGGCTGGGGAATGGGCGGCCGTTTTGATCCTGACGCCCGCATAGGGAACCCCGCCGCCGGCCCGCAGAGCAAGGGCAACCCAGATGCACACTGCCCGTTCAAAAAGCCACAGCGGGGCAAACCAGGCGGTGCTTGCCGGAAAAGCGGCCGTGCCGCCGTCGCGTCTTCTTCCGCGTTCCGCGATGCCGACGGCGGTACCGGCCAGTGCGAGGACCGCAAGGGCACGCGGTACTCGCCGTTGCGCCAGCACCACTGCCACGACGGGCAGCACGGCAAGCTCGGCGAGCAGCCGTCCGGGCTGCGCAAAGTCGTCATAGGCCTGCCGGATACGTTGCCTGAAGAAGTGGCGGGCGGTGGGCGGCCTCCGGGCCACCAGCAATGCCGGCATCTGCTTTTCACGGCCGCCGGCGGCAGTGATGGTCCGGATGAGCTCCAGGTTCTCGAAGAGCACGCCCGCATAGCCGTTCGTGGCTGCCAGCGCGGACCGGCGAACTGCCAGCGTGCCGGGGTAGTCCCCGCCGAATGCCCGGTTGATGAGGGTCCTGGAGGTGTCCCAGCGTGCGTGCCACGGCAGCGGGGTGAAGTAATTCTGCGGGCGGACCAGTTCGGCGTCGTCAAGGGCGGCGAATGCCGCGGCCAGCCCCTCACGTGTGTAGCGAACGTCGTCGTCGGCGATCACCAGCCGCTCGGCCGTGCTCCGCCTGACCGCTGTCAGAACCGCCGCCACCTTGCCGTTGCTGCCCCCGGAGCCGCCGTCGTTGGCCTTCGGTGGGATGTGCCGGACCGACGGCGGGAACAGGGCCCGGTGCCGGGCGAACAGCGCGGCGGGGGAGCCATCCACCACGGTGACCGGGGTCCAGGTGCAGAGCTCCGCAATGTATTCCGCCAGCTCCTCAATCCCGGAATCCTCGGTCCAGCGCAGGGGCAGAATGTACTCCGTGTCCGGTCGTGGACCTGGTTGTGCCGCTTTTGTCATGCTGGCGCGGGCAAGGGAGTGCGCAGCGAGGATCTGCCATCCTGCCAGGCTTCCACGATGTGCGCCGTGAGCCTGGCATCGATTGCAAGGGCGGCCGTGGCACCGAACAGGATGTCCTCAAGGAGCTCAGGTTCTGCCTCGGCGAGGCCTCCTGCGAGGTCCCGGCCGGCGATTTGTTCGTGGACGGCGTCGGCTTCCACATGTTCGTCGAAGTATTCAGTGACCTCGGCGCCGAATCCGTGGCGGCGGAACCCCCCGCCGTACAGGTGGTTTGGCCGGGAGGATGTCATCTCATAGATCGCGAGGTGACCGGTGATGGCGCCGCGCAGCCGGCGATTGAGGCCGAAGAGGGACATCATGTTCACCGAGGCGAGGGCCACGGCAGGAACAGCGTCAACGTAGCTGCCGTAGCTACTGTCAAGTCCCAGTCCATCCATGGTCCGGGCGAACAGCGCGCTGTGCATCCGGTGCTGGCGTCCGCCTCCGTACTCGTCCGCCTGGATCTCCACCAGGGCGGCCTTGGGACGCCCTGTCAGCCTGGGAATCACCCAAGTGTGCGGGTCGGCTTCCTTGAGCTGGTAGACCGACTTGTGGATGAGGAATTCTGACAGCTGTTCAATGGTGGCCTTCTTGGCCACGTAGCGCGAGAGGCTGGGCCCGCCGTCCTGGGCGGCCAGGGCAAACAGCATCTCTGCCACGGCGTCGCTGTCGGGTTTGCCCTCCGCGGCCGCGTTGTTACCGTCTGCCGGGGGCCCAGCGGCCACGAGCGCGGCGGAGCGCAGGGCCTGTTCGAACGGTTCTTCCAGAAGCCGGCGGACGGCGATCAGCCCGGGCTCCCATTCCCACAAGTCATCCACTCCCTCCAGGCCTCCATAGTGCAGTTCGTAGAGGCAAAACAGTGCGAGCTGGAGATCGTCGTCAGTGAGGATGTCGTCCGTCAGTCTCGCAGTTTCGGTGACGAGCCCGAGCAGCTCTGTTTGTGCTGCCCCATCAGCTCCTGGCCGGCGGGTCAGAAGGTCGATGAGCTCGGCGCTGACGGGACCGCGCGGTTCGGGTTTTTTCATGGTTCTCCTCGGCCGGCAGCAGCGGTGCAACCGGCGGGTGGTTTCGGTCTATTGGTCAGCAGGTAGTGACGGTCGGCGCTCCGGCGGCCGGCGGACGCGCTCCCGCCCGCGGGGCAGGGCCGCGACGGACAGGAACACTACATCCGAATGCCACGGATGTAGCGTTCCAGGTCGCCGCGCAGGGCGGATTCGCTGTCCGGTCTGTCTTGACTGAGCCGGTCCACGGCGGCCTCGGCGGTGGCCAGCACCTTTCGGCCGTGGTGCGTTAGCCGGATGTCGGTATAGCGCCTGTCACCGCTGCGTTCCCTGCTCAGGAACCCAAGTCCCTGAAGGCGGCGGACCACCCTGCCCAGGCTTTGTTTGCTTACACAGAGCAGGGTGGCCAGGTCGGAGACGGTGACAGGTTCGAGGTCTGCCACCGATTCCAACACGTCCAGGGATCCTTTGGTCAGGCCCAGGTGCGTGAGGTTGCGGTTGATCCGCAGCTCATCCAGACGGGCAGCGATGCTGAGGAGCCGGTGCGTTGGCCAGCGTTCCGGTCCTGTGGAATGAGCCAGGCTCATGCCGGCTCACGTGTTTTGGACGTGGTCCCTGGCGTCCGTGGCGGTTGCTTTGACGTCGGAGGCGGCGGTTTGGCCTTCTTCCTTGACGTGCTGGGCGGCGTCGGTGGCGGTGGTCTTGACGTTTTC
>NZ_JAGGPN010000033.1 GCF_018613795.1 Arthrobacter sp. ISL-65 | reverse complement strand
CAGCATTTTCCGGCCTTCTGGTGCCAGTGTCACAGGAGAGCTCCTTCGGGGGTTGCAACTAGGGCGTCTTCATTGTTGCGCAGTTCCTCGATGATCCGCGAAACGAGATCGGCGGGAGATACGTCGCGGCCCGTTTCCTGGGCGATGGTGGTCACACCGGCATCGGTGATTCCGCAAGCGATGATTTGACCGTACGGTGCGAGGTCGTTGTTGCAGTTGATGGCGAAGCCGTGCATGGTCACGCCCTGGCTGACCCGGATGCCGATGGCAGCGATCTTGCGGGCGGGGCCCTTGGCATCCTCCTCGATCCAGACACCCGCACGCCCCTTGATCCGGACCGCCGTGATGCCATAGTCCGCGAGCACGGCGATGATCACGGCCTCCAGGCGCCCCACGTAGTCGCGGATACCGGCCTTGTTCTTCAGCTTGATAATCGGGTATCCGATGAGCTGGCCCGGTCCGTGCCAGGTGAGCTTGCCGCCGCGGTCCACCGTAACCACAGGGGTGCCGTCGAAGGGCCGCTCGTGATCCTCGGTCAGCTTTCCGGCCGTGTAGACGGCGGCGTGTTCCAGGAGGAGTACCGTGCTGGGGGCCTTGCCGGCCAGGACATTTTCATGGATTTCGCGCTGGAGGTCCCAGGCGCGGCTGTAATCGACGAAATCCGGGGCAAGACCGAGCTTTGTGAACTCAAGAGTCATGCGTTCCAGCTTAGACCTCAGCCAGCTTCCTGCCTGATAGTGTGCCCAACCTCTCATCCCGTTCCCGGTCACATGCCGCGCTTATCCTGCGGAGGGCGAAGCGCGCCCGTGCCTGCCTGTGGATAACTTCTGCAGGAATTTCCGGTTTCCGGTACTCCTTAAGCCATGGACCAGCACAGCTTGGACATTCACAGCGCGAACATGCACGGTTCCGTGGAGGAGGCGCCTGCTGTCGCGGGCTACTCCGTATGCCGCCGGCTTGGCCGTGGCGGCAGCGCCGATGTGTGGCTGGTTTCGCAGGACATCACCGGCGTGAGGCTTGCCCTGAAGTGCTTCGGCCGGCCATCCGGCGCTGCTGCGGCAGGCATGGCTGAATCAGGCACTGCGAACTCACAGCCTGCCGTGACGCGGGAGGAGGATGTCCGCCGGGAACTCCTGGTCATGTCCGTGCTTGACCACGAACACCTGGTCAAGGCCTATGGCGTGGTCAGGACCGGTGAACCTGAAGAGGGCAGCCTCGGCCTGCTGATGGACTACGCGGCCGGCGGCTCGCTCCGGCAGCTGGTCACGGCGAGGGGCGCCCTGAGTGTGGGCGAGACGGTCACGGTCCTGACGCCGATCGCGCAGGTCTTGGGCTATCTGCACAACAACGGCTTCACGCACTCGGACGTCGCACCCGGCAACGTACTCTTTACCGCCCATGGAAAGCCCCTGTTGGCAGACCTTGGCGTGGCCCGCATGGTGGGGGACGCTTCCGGCGTTCCGGATCTGCACACCGACGGCTTTGCTGATCCGGCCCGGGTGGACGCGGTCCGGGCCGGACTGCAGCCGGAACGCGACGTCTATGCGGCCGCCGCCTTGGGCTGGTACTGCCTCACCGGACAGCCCCCGCCGCCATCCGCGGCCAGACCGCCCCTCGCCCTGCTTGTTCCGGACGTGCCGGCGGAGCTCGCGGCAGCGCTGGAGGCGGGGCTCAGCGATGACCGGCGGCAACGTCCGGCTGCCGCCGAGCTTGCCACGGCTGTGTACCGCAGTGCGGCCGCAGCACCTGTGGACCTGTCCCGCTCGGTGCATGACACCGTCTTGCCCGAGTTGCTGACGCGCAGGCCTGTCCCGCCGTCCGGCGGACGGCTGAGGAAGCGCCTGCTCGCCTGGCGAAGGCGGCTGACGACCACGGGATGGGCCAGGGCTCTGGGCCGGCTGTCACCGCGTGGAGCTCCGGCGGCCCCGGCCCCGGCCCCGGCGATCAGGCACGCGGCCGCCGGGAGTACCGCGCTCAGGCACGCGGAAGTCACGCACGCCGGCAGGCGGACGGTGGACCCCCGGCAAGACGCGGTCAGGCACGCGGCAGCCAGGCACAGGACAGACACGCATAGCAGCCGCCGTCCGGCAGTGGCTGGCGGCGTGCTCACGGCGGCGGTGCTTGCCGGCGCCGTGCTTCTGGCGCTGCCCGGAGCGGTGCAGGAAGCGGGCCTCCCGGCGGGCAGTCCCGGATCCTCTCAAGGTGCCGGCCAGCCGGGTGATGTCCTCCCTGAAGATGGCCTGCCGGATGATGTCCGGCGGCGGCTCGCGGCGAAGGATCCTCTAGAGGCGGTCCACGGACTGGCGCAGCTGCGTTCGCTGGCGCTGCGGGAGGGCAGGCTGCATTTGCTCGACGACGTCAACGCCCCGAACACCCCGGCTCAGGCCGCAGACAGACGGATCCGCACCGGACTGGAAAAATCCGGGACGGTGCTGGACGGGTTCACCACAAGCCTCTCCGGTGCGCGCCGCCTGCCCGAAAGCACGCCTGCGAGGGCAGTGGTGGCGGTGACGTCATCGACCGCGGCTTACGAGGAGCGATCGGCCGGAGGCGCCGTCGTGGCCATAGGAGCGCGGCAGCAGGATGTGAGGCTGCGGCTGGTCGTGGTCCCGGTGGAGGGACGCTGGCGCATCGCGGACATCCTGCCGGCGGACTGAACACCAACTGAACCGAACAGCTACTTTTCGCCGGCCACCCACCCGGCGGCAAGCGCCACCGTCGGATGCTGCCAGGTGAACCCGCTGTCCCTGAGCAGCGTTGGCTCGATCCGCTGGCTCGCGAGCAGGAGTTCGTCGGCCAGCTTGCCCATGACGAGGCGCAGCGCAGGGGCCGGCGCGCGCAGCAGGGCCGGCCGGTGAAGCGCCCTTGCCAGTCCCGCCACGAGGGTGTTCACGTCGGCGGGTTCCGGCGCCGCAACATTCACGGCGCCCGAATTCCCTGACGTGAGGAGGAACCCGAACGCGGAGGTGAGATCGGGGAGGGTGATCCATGGCCAGTACTGCCGGCCGTTGCCCAGCGGACCGCCAATGCCTGCCCGCAGCAGGGGCAGCAGGCGGCCCATCGCTCCGCCCGACCGGCTCAGCACCACTGCGGTCCGCGGGGTCACAATCCGGACTCCGGACGGGGCCTCGCGGGCTGCCGTCTCCCACTCGACGCAGATGCGTGCCATGATGCCCTGCCCGGCGGGGGAGTTCTCCGTCAGCGTCGACTGCCCGGCGTCGCCGTAGTAGCCCGAACCGGACTGGCTGATGAAGGTACGCGGTGGCGAGTCGAGCCGACGCATCGCCGAGGTAAGCGTCCGGGTGGGATCAAGGCGCGACCGGAACAGCTCATCGATCCGATGCGGCGTCCATGGCCTGGCGCCAATGTTCGCGCCGGAAAGATTGATGACGGCGTCGGCTCCCTCAAGGGAAGCCGGGTCCAGGGTTCCGGTGGCGGGATCCCACGGGATTTCCGACGGGGACGACGGCGGCCGCCTTACCAGCCGGACGACGTCGTGCCCGTCGGAGGTTAGGCGGGAGGAGAGTGCGGTTCCGATGAGCCCTGAGGCGCCGGCCATGACAATGCGCATGATCCATCTCACCATGCCCGGCACGGCAGGGCACCTCCCCGATGGCTCATGTCACGTTGACTATGATCGAACGATGACCTCTTCGAGTTACCTCCGGTTCCCTCATGTTCACGGCGATCTGGTCACATTTGTGGCCGAGGACGACGTCTGGATTGCCCCCCTCAGCGGCGGCCGTGCCTGGCGTGTTTCCTCGCTCCAGCTGCCGGCCCGCAACCCGCGCTTTACGCCGGATGGAACGAAGCTGGTCTGGACGGTCGTGCAGGGGACGGCTCCCGAGGTGGTCATCGCTGATGTCGACGGCGGGGGGTACCGCCAGCTGACTTTCTTCGGGCACAGCACCACTCGGGTTAAAGGCTTCACCCCCTCAGGGGACATCGTGGTCACCAGTGCGTTCCGCCAGGCCGAGAGCCGCCACACGCACGCTTACCGGCTGTCCACGGAGGGCGGCTGGGCCGAGGAGCTCCCGCTGGGACCGGTCGAGTCCGTGGCGTTCGGCCCGGAACTCGGGGACGAAAAGCCGGTGGTGGTGGGCAGTGTGCTGTCCCGCGAACCGGCCTGGTGGAAGCGATACCGTGGCGGCACCGCCGGCAAGCTTTGGATCGACAGCGACGGAAACGGCGAGTTTGAGCGGCTCCTGCCGGAGCTGGACGGCAATCTGGCTGACCCCATGTGGGTAGACGGGCGTATCGCCTTCCTCTCAGACCACGAAGGCTACGGCAACCTGTACTCGGTCCTGCCCGGCGGCGGGGACCTGCGGCGCCACACCGACCACGAGGACTTCTACGTCCGCCACGCCTCCACGGACGGCAAGCGCGTCATCTTCGAATCGGCGGGTGAGCTCTGGCTCCTGCATGACCTTGGCTCGGAAGCGATCCGGCTGGAGATAACGCTTGGATCGGCGTCCCAGGGCCGCCGTCCCTCACTCCTCAGGGTCTCCAAGCACCTCGGCGACGTCCGGCCGGACACCGCAGGGGAAGCCAGTGCTGTGGAGGCCCACGGAACAGTCCACTGGCTCCGGCACAAGGACGGACCGTCCCGCGTGGTCGAGGCAACGGCCGGCGTGCGCGCCCGCCTGCCCCGTCCACTTCCGGACGGCCGCATCGCGTACGTGGCTGACCACGACGGCGACGAGGCCCTGTTCATCAGGGAGATCGCCCCACAGGTCCCGGCACACGACGCCGCAGTCCATGCAGCCGCAAAGGCCGCAGCAGCGGCCAAGACCATTGCTGCCCCGGACACCGCAGCCGCCGGTGATCAGCCGGAGCCCGCCTCGCCGGCAGTTCCCCTGCCCAGCCCCGTTTCCGCCGCCGGCGTCGCGGGGCCCCGCGCCACCCACCCGGTGGCCGACGACGCTGCGGCCGACCTCGCCCCGGCGGAGGCAGCGACCGGGACTGCGGCCGGCCAGGCAACCGGCACCGTTGCGGGCGGTGCAAGCCAGCTCACGGTCCGGTTCCCCAAGCCTTCACGCGCCAGCGCCATCGAAGCCAGCCCCGACGGCCGCTGGATCGCGATCGGAACCGCCTTTGGCGACCTGTACATCGCTGACACCCAGGACGGCGCACTGACGGTGGTAACCAGTATCGGCGAGGGCAGCATTGAGGACCTCGCCTGGTCGCCGGACTCCGCCTGGCTGGCCTGGTCTGAACCGGTGACGTCCTTCGGGTCACGCAGCCGCCTGCGCCTGGTCCGCGCCAGCGCCCGGGAAGCCAACGCCAGGGAAACCAGCGCCGCGGAGGTCAAGACCGGTGAGGCCGCCATTGTGGAGGTGACGGACGGGCGCTTCCGGGACGAATCGCCGTCGTTCTCCCCGGACGGCAAGTTCCTGGCCTTCCTCTCCAACCGCAGTTTTGATCCGGTCTACGACGGCCATTCCTTTGACCTGTCCTTCCCCAGCCCGATCAAGCCCTATCTGGTGGCCCTCGCGGCGGACACCGCTTCGCCGTTCGGCCCCAGCGTCGCCCTGGCAGCCGGAGCCAACGAACAGGACGGCACCGCAGCCCAGTCCGGTGCAGCCGCCGAAGGCCAGACGGCGCCGGCCGCTGTCAGGGTGGACGCCGAAGGCCTCGCCCACCGGGTCATCAGCGTCCCGGTTCCGCAGGGCAACTATTCGGCCCTGACTGCCGCAGACGGAGCGCTGCTGTGGCTCGACAGCGCGCTTGCCGGAGTTACCGGGGAGGGCAGGGCAAGCCTGGAGGACAAGAACGCTGCCCCGAGCCTTGTCCGCTTCGACCTGGCCAAGCGCAAGAGCACCATCCTCGTGGACGCCCTGAACAGCTACCGCCTGTCCGGCGACGGCCGGAAGGTGGTCCTGGTCCATGACAAGCAGATCCGGGTGGTGCCCTCCGATGCTAAGGCCGACGAGGACTCCGGCCAGTTGGTCATGGTGGACCTCACGCGCATCCGGGTCCTGATGGATCCGCTGAGCGTCTGGGGCCAGGCGTTCGACGAGGCATGGCGGCTGCAGCGCGACTTCTTCTGGACCGAGGACATGGCGGGCCAGGAATGGGACTCCATCCACACCCGCTACCGTCCGCTCGTGGAGCGGCTCGGATCGCATGACGACCTGGTGGACCTGCTGTGGGAGCTGCATGGTGAGCTCGGCACGTCCCACGCCTACGTACGCCCGGCGGCAGCCACCGAAAACGGCAGCAACGGCCAGGGCCGGCTGGGTGCCGACCTCGCGTTCAACGGCGAGGGCTGGGAAATCGAGCGCATCCTGGCCGGCGAATCGTCGGACCCGCTGGCCACCTCACCCTTGACCCGGCCGGGCGCCGACGCCAAGGCCGGGGACGTCCTGCTGGCAATCGACGGCGTGCGCCTCACAGAGTCGCTGACCCCGGCCATGCAGCTGGTGGGCGCGGCGGGGCGGGCGGTGGAACTGACCATCCGCAACGGCGCCGGCCATGGCCCGGCATCCGGAGCCCAGCGCCGGATCGCCGTCGTCCCCATCAAGGATGAGGAACGGCTCCGGTATCAGGACTGGGTGAATGCCAACCGCCGTACGGTACGCGAAGCGTCGGACGGCAACTTCGGCTACCTGCACATTCCGGACATGCTGGCCAACGGCTGGGCGCAGCTCCACCGTGACCTGGACACCGAGACGGCGCTTGACGGCCTGATCGTGGATGTTCGCCGCAACCGCGGCGGGCACACCTCCCAGCTCGTGGCCGAACTGATCGGGCGGAAGGTGACGGGCTGGAGCATGCCCCGCGGCGAAAAGCCCCGGACCTATCCGCACCACGCGCCGCGCGGTCCGGTCATCATCCTGGCCGATGAATTTGCCGGTTCCGATGGCGACATCATCACGCAGGTCTCGAAGCTGCGTGGCATTGGCCCGGTGATTGGCACCCGCACCTGGGGTGGCGTCGTCGGCATCGACAACCGCTTCACGCTGGCCGACGGAACAGGCGTGACCCAGCCCCGCTACGCCACGTGGTTCGGCGGCGGAGTGGGCTGGAGCGTCGAAAACCACGGCGTGGCTCCGGACATCGAGGTGACGTTCCCGCCGCACGCGTATGCTGCCCGCCGGGACCCGCAGCTCGAATCCGGCATCACGGCGCTGAAGGAGATGGTGCAGGAGCTGCCCACGGACCGGCCGCCGGCCCGCGAGGGCTACCGCCGGCTGCGGCCGGAACCGCTGCCGGCCCGGCGCCAAACGCAGGCGTAAAGCGAAGGCCCTGGGGGTTCTGGTGTTCCAGAACTCCCAGGGCCTTTGCTGTCGGCGCCGCCACCAAGCGGCGAAGCCGGGAAATTAGGCCGGGAACATTAGGAAGTTGCGAGCGTGGCGTCGAGGGTGATGTCGATGCTGGCGAGGGCGCCGGAAACAGGGCAGCCGACCTTGGCTTCCGCTGCAATCTTCTGGAATTCATCTTCCGAGATGCCTGGGACCTTGGCATTCAGGGTCAGGTGGCTGCCCGTGATGCCAGTGCCGGGCACGAAGGTGACATCCGCCTTGGTGTGAACCTCTTCCGGCGTGTGGCCGGCCTGGGCGAGTGCGTGGCTGAAGGCCATGGAGAAACAGGCCGAGTGAGCGGCGGCGATCAGCTCTTCCGGGCTGGTCTTGCCTTCCGAGGCCTCGGTGCGGGCCTTCCAGGTGACCTCGTAGGTGCCCAGTCCGGAGCTGTCGAGCGTCGTGTTGCCTGCGCCCGTCATCAGGTCGCCGTTCCATACTGTGTGTGCGGTGCGTGTTGCTGCCATGTCCACTCCTTAACTTGGGTTCAGTCCTGGGCCAGGCTGCCGCCCGGCCCTTCCTGCTCAATCCTATGGATTAGGTGCCTCCCGTGCACGGGTTGTCCGCTGTCAGAGGATTATGACCGGAAGCGCCAAAACGACGACGGCGACGCCCCCCGCGGGAGGGGGCGTCGCCGTCGTCGTTGGCATGGCAGGGGGCGGTTACCGCCAGAGCGTCGCGATAGCGACGTTCAGCAGAGCCAGCCCACCCACGCTGTGGGCCAGGCCGGCGGAGATCGGCTCGCCCTTCTTGTACTTGCGGCGGCCGATGAAGGCCAGCACGCCGACGACCAGGGCGACGCCGATCTTGATGCCCAGCTTCGCGTAGTTGGCGTCCATGTCGAGCGCGGGGATCAGGCCCATCATCACGATGCCGGTGAGGAGCTGAAGTGCCGCGCCGTCGAACTGCCGGGGATGGACAGTCGGCTTCTTCATGTTGCCGATCCAGATGCCGACGATCATGGCGGCGCCGACGATGTGCAGGAAGACCATGACGTTATAGACGATGTTCATGGCACCAGTCTAGCCAGATACTTCTACGCGCCGTAGTAAGGAGAGGCGGCGGTTCGCGGCGCAGATTTACCAAACAAAAGACGACGGCGGTGCGGACGCCGGTGGCATACCACCGGCGCCCGCACCGCCGTCGTCGTTGGCTGTTGGTTACAGTCCCAGGTCCGCTTCGAACGCGCCCTCTTCGAGGCGGGCCTTCAGCGTCTGCAGGAAGCGACCGGCGTCCGCACCGTCCACCAGGCGGTGGTCGTAAGTGAGGGACAGGTACATCATGGAGCGGATGGCGATCGAGTCGTCACCGTTCTCGTCCTGGACCACCACGGGGCGCTTGACGATCGCACCGGTGCCCAGGATGCCGACCTGCGGCTGGTTGATGATCGGGGTGTCGAACAGTGCGCCGACGGAGCCGATGTTGGTGATGCTGAACGTACCGCCGGACAGTTCGTCCGGGCCGATCTTGCCGTTGCGGGTGCGGTCCGCGACGTCGGCGATCTTGCCGGCGAGGCCCGCGAGGTTCAGGCTTCCGGCGTCGGAGATGACCGGAACCAGGAGGCCCTTGTCCGTGTCCACGGCGATCGCCAGGTGCTCGGCGTTGTGGTACGTGATTTCCTGCTTGTCCTCGTCGTACGCAGCGTTGAGCGTGGCGTGCTGCTTGAGTGCCTCGGCCACGGCCTTGGCGATGAAGGGCAGGAAGGTGAGCTTGACGCCGTTCTGGGCCTGGAACGAGTTCTTGGCCTTCAGCCGCAGCTTGGCCACCTTGGTCATGTCCACTTCGTGCACCTGGGTCAGCTGGGTGGAAACATCCAGCGACTCACGCATGCGGCGGGCGATGACCTGGCGGATACGCGGCGCCTTCTTCACGGTGCCGCGCAGCGATGATGCTGCTGCCGACGGAGCAGCGGAAGCTGCGGCAGGGGCTGCCTGCGCTGCGGCTGCCGGAGCGGCCTTGGACTCAGCAGCGGCCAGGACGTCCTGCTTGCGGATGCGGCCGCCGACGCCCGTGCCGGAGACGGAGGCGATGTCCACGCCGTGCTGGTTGGCGAGCTTGCGGACCAGGGGAGTGACGTAGCCGGACTCGCCGCCTGCGGCCGGAGCGGCCTGCGGTGCGGGTGCAGCCTGGGGCGCGGGCGCTGCCTGGGGAGCCGGCGCGGGGGCTGCTTCCTGGGCCGGAGCAGGCGCGGCGGCGGGCTTCTCAGCTGCCGGTGCGGGCTGTTCCGCTGCGGGGGCGGCGGGAGCCTCGGCGGGCTTCTCGGGAGCTGCAGCAGGAGCAGCGGCGCCGGAGCCGATGACGGCGAGGACAGAGCCAACCTCGGCGGTCTCGTCCTCGTTGACGCGGATTTCCTGCAGCGTGCCGGCCACGGGGGACGGGATCTCGGTGTCCACCTTGTCGGTGGAAACCTCGAGCAGCGGCTCATCAACTTCAACGGTGTCGCCAATGGCCTTGAGCCAGCGGGTGACGGTGCCTTCGGTGACGCTCTCGCCAAGTGCCGGCAGAGTGACCTCGTGGCCTTCGCCGGAGGCGGCGGGTGCTGCCTCGGCTGCCGGTGCTTCCTGGGCCGGTGCTGCAGCGGGTGCCTCTTCGGCGGGGGCTGCGGCCGGTGCTTCCTCGGCCGGGGCTGCTGCGGCGGGCGCCTCTTCGGCGGCTGCGCCGCCGCCCGAGCCGTCACCGATGCGCACCAGCGGGGCGCCAACTTCAGCGGTCTCATCTTCGGCGACGAGGATTTCCTCGATGACGCCGGCGATCGGAGAGGGGATTTCAGTGTCTACTTTGTCGGTGGAAACCTCGAGCAGCGGTTCGTCCACCTCTACCCGGTCACCTACCTGCTTGAGCCAGCGGGTGACAGTTCCTTCGGTGACGCTCTCACCGAGGGCGGGCAAGTTAACGGATTCAGACATGTCGTCCCCGTTCTCCTTTATTGATCTAAAGTGCGGATGATTGCTGCATTGTTCGGGCCTGGTGCACGCTGCTGTTCGAGCCGGGTGCACCAGGCCCTGGTTGTCTTGCGGAACGAATTAGCCGTGAAGGGCTTTGCCGGCGAGGGCAAGGTTGGCCTCGCCCAGGGCCTCGTTCTGGGTCGGGTGGGCGTGCAGCAGCTGGGCCACATCCTCCGGGTAGGCTTCCCAGTTCACGATCAGCTGTGCTTCGCCGATCTGCTCGCCCATACGTGAGCCGAGCATGTGGACGCCCACCACGGGGCCGTCCTTCTGGCGGACCAGCTTCACGAGGCCGCCGGTGCCGAGGATGGAGCTCTTGCCGTTTCCGGCCAGGTTGTACTCCTGGATTTCCACCTGGTCGTCGCCGAACTTCTCCTTCGCGGCCTTTTCGGTGAAGCCGACGGTGGCGATCTCGGGTTCGGAGTAGGTGACCTTGGGGATGTTGACATCCTCGACGATGACGGGCTTCAGGCCGGCAATTTCCTCGGCCACGAAGATGCCCTGCTGGTAGCCGCGGTGGGCGAGCTGGACGCCGGGGACAATGTCGCCGACGGCGTAGACGTTGCCCACGCCGGTGTGCAGGCGTTCGTTGGTGATGACGAAGCCGCGGTCGATGGTGATGCCGGCCTCTTCGTAGCCCAGGTTGGCGGTCACGGGGCCGCGGCCGACGGCCACGAGGAGCAGTTCGGCTTCGAAGGTCTTGCCGTCAACAAGGGTGACCTTGACGCCGTCGTTGTTCTGTTCGACGCCCTGGAAGAAGACACCGGTGGAGAACTTGATGCCGCGCTTCTTGAATGCACGCTCAAAGTTCTTGACGATCGCTGCGTCCTCGTTCGGGACCAGCGACGGCAGGCCCTCAACGATGGTGACGTCGACGCCGAACGACTTCCAGACCGAAGCGAACTCGACGCCGATCACGCCGCCGCCCAGGATGATGACGCTCTTGGGGATGTAGTCCATGGTGAGTGCTTCGTCGGACGTGATGACCTTGCCGCCGATTTCCAGGCCCGGCAGCGACCGGGAGTAGGAACCCGTGGCGAGAACGATGTTCTTGCCCTTGTAGGCCGTGCCATTCACGACGACGGTGTCGGTGCCCTGCAGCTTGCCTTCACCTTCGATGACGGTGATGCCCTTGGACTTGATCAGGCCCTGCAGGCCCTTGAACTTGCCGGCGATGATGCCGTCTTTGTAGGCGTTGACAGCCGTGATGTCGATGCTGTCCAGGGTGACGTTCACGCCGTACTTGGCGGAGTCGCGGGCGTGGTCTGCCAGTTCGGCCGAGTGCAGCAGCGCCTTGGTGGGGATGCAGCCGTTGTGGAGGCAGGTACCGCCGAGCTTGCCCTTCTCCACAAGGCCAACGGTGAAGCCAAGCTGAACGGCCCGGAGAGCCGTGGCGTACCCGCCGCTGCCACCACCGAGTACCAGGATGTCGAATTCTTGCGCAGTTGCCTGATCGGCCACTTAGACGCTCCCTCGCGTGAACGATGACACGAGAGTACGCATCATCTGGTCTTGGAAATTGCTCTGCCGTGATTATGCCAGCAGGCCATTTCCCTTTCATTTGTGACTACTGTGGTTCACCTTAGCGAACCACTTATCCATGCTCCACCTTGCCGGTGCTTTTGTGGAGCGCTTGTGTCGAGTGTCACGCGGCTGTGTGGCGAGCGGATCACGCTGCCACACAGCCGCGCGGCATACGGGCTCAGGCCAGGAGATCCTCGACGTAGGCCACCAGCGTGCGCACGGTGCAGCCGGTGCCCTGCTTCGGCGTATAGCCGTAGGGCGCCCCGTTGTTGAAGGACGGGCCGGCGATGTCGATGTGCGCCCACGGGATGGTCTGGCCGCCCTTGTCCTTGCCTACGAACTCGCGCAGGAACACGGCCGCCGTCATCATGCCGCCGTGGCGCTCACCGATGTTGGCGATGTCCGCCACCTGGGAGTCGAGGCTGGGCCGCAGCTCGTCCGGCAGGGGCATGGGCCACACGAGCTCGCCAGCCCGGTCCGCGGCTGCCTTCAGCGGGCCGGTCACGCTGTCCGCGCCCATGATGCCCGCGGTCCTGTTCCCGAGCGCGATCAGCTGCGCGCCGGTCAGGGTGGCAACGTCGATGATGGCGTCCGGGTACTCCTGGCTTGCCGCGACGATGCCGTCGGCCATGACCAGCCGGCCTTCGGCGTCGGTGTTAAGGACTTCGACCGTCTTGCCACCGAACATGGTCAGCACGTCCGCGGGACGCGACGCGGCCCCGGAGGGCATGTTCTCGGCGATGCACAGCCATGCGGTTGCCTTGACGGGCAGTCCCAGGCCCGCGATGGCCAGCACCGTATTAAGCACGACGGCGGCTCCCGCCATGTCGCTCTTCATGTCGCCCATGCCGAGGGCCGGCTTAATGGAGATACCGCCGGTGTCGAAGGTGATGCCCTTGCCGACCAGAGCGATTTTCCGGGTGGCCTTGGCGGGGGAGTACTCCACCTTGACGAGCCGGGGCTGCCGGGCGGAGCCCTTGCCGACGCCCATGATGCCGCCGAAGCCCTCCTTCTCCAGGCGCTTTTCGTCCCACACCGTGACCTTGACGGGCAGTCCCTTGGAAAGGTCCTTGGCGGCGTCAGCGAACGACTCGGGGTAGAGGTGGCTCGGCGGCTGGTTTACGAGTGAGCGGGTGGCGTTGACGGCCTTGCCCAGCAGGCGCGCACGGTCAAGTGCCGCGTTCAGGTCCTTGTCGCCGGCCAGTTCGGTGAAGATCGCGACGTCGGCCACGGGTTCCTTGAGGCCGTCCTTGGAGGAACGGAATTCGGTGAAGGAGTACGCGCCCAGCGCGGCACCCTCGGCGATGGCGGCAACATCGGCGACAGTCGCCGTCGGGAACGCCAGCGTGACCGAGGGCAGGCCGGCAAGCTGGCGGACTGCGGAGCCGGCGGCGCGGCGCAGCGCCTCGCCCGAGACCTTTCCTCCGGCGTCGACCTTGCCGACGCCTGCCAGGACCAGGATTCCGGGGCCCGTTTCCGGAAGGCCGGGAAGGCGGACCGCCTGGTCCGGAGCGCCGGTGATGCCGAGGACCTTCAAGGAGTCGGCCAGTGCCTCGACGGACTTCGCCGTCAATGGGTTTTCCAGCAGGAACGGGCCGTCCGTACCCTGTCCGACGCCGATGACCACTGCGTCGCTTGCCGCCTTCTTCAGGTCCCTTGCAATGGCACTAAGGTTGACTTCAGTATTCTTGACCACGAGGATCGGTCCTCAATTCTCTGTGATTGTTCGGGCAGGGAGCGCAGGCAAAAGAGCCAATTCCGATCGTAGTCTCTCGTTCCGCAACTACGGGGAAGCCCCCGGGACCCGGACCGGTTGAGAGCCGCGCCACAGCGCCCTGAGGAATGACGCCGCCCTGCCGGGCGTTATGCAGATTAACTCCCTGACCACGAAAGGAACTCGCCGTGTTTGAAAGGATTTCCGGCTCGCTGCTGGACCCCGACGCGCTCTATGCCAAGAACATTGGGCTGTTCCATAACCCTGAGCTCCGCGGGCTGAACCTGGTGATGGGCTTCACCGGTTTCGCCGATGCCGGCCACGTGGTCCGGCAGATCACGGACGAGCTTCTGGACACACTCGACTCCGAACGTGTGGCTGTGTTCGACGCCGACCAGCTGATGGATTACCGGTCCCGGCGCCCGCATGTGACCTTTGTCGAGGACCATCTGCAGGACTACCAGCCGCCCACCCTCGCCCTGTACAGGCTGGTTGACGGGCTGGGCAAGCCCTTCCTGTTCCTCGCCGGTTTCGAGCCGGATCTGCAGTGGGAACGTTTTGCCCGTGCCGTGGTGCAGATCGTCGAGGCACTGGATGTGAACCTGGTGACCTGGATCCACTCAATTCCCATGCCCGTGCCCCACACCCGCCCGGTCGGGGTGACTGTGCACGGCAACCGGCCGGAGCTCATTGAAGGCATCTCCTCCTGGAAGCCGACCGTGGAAGTGCCGGCCGCCGTCGGGCACGTCCTGGAACTCCGCCTGACCGACGCCGGCCGCAATGTTGCCGGGTACGTGATTCACGTGCCGCACTACCTGGCCGAGGCGGAGTACCCCACCGCTGCTGTGGCTGGGCTGGAGTACCTGGGGGCAGCCACGTCGCTGATGCTGCCGACCGACCGGCTGCGCGAGTCAGGCCGCGAAGTGGGCCGGCAGATTGCCGAGCAGATCGAGGCCTCCGAGGAAGTCCAGCAGGTGGTGGCCCGGCTCGAGGCCCGCTACGACGAAAAGGCCGAGGGCACGGTGCGCCGGTCCCTGCTCGCCAACGAGAACGATGAACTGCCCGACGGCGACGCCCTGGGCGCCGCTGTGGAGGCCTACCTCGCCCGGGAGAACCCCGCCCCGTAAGCCCCGTCACTGGGAGGCATAAGACTCGTCACTGCTGGGCCAAAACCGGACCAATTAAATAGTATTTTTGCTGGCGCTGGGGATAATAAAAGGGTGACTGCACCCCGCGCCTGGCTCATCTGGTCCATTGGCATCTTCTCGTACCTCGTGGCTGTGACGCAGCGTACGTCGTTTGGTGTGGTCGGACTGGAGGCCACCGAGAGGTTCCATGCCAGCGCCTCGGCCATCTCCTTTTTTACGGTGCTGCAGCTGCTGGTGTACGCCGGACTTCAGATCCCGGTGGGCGTGCTGGTGGACAGGTTCGGTTCCCGGGCCATGATTGCCGGGGGCGCCCTGCTGATGGGCCTCGGCCAGCTGCAGCTGGCATTTGCGGACAGTGTTCCGGCAGGTGTGCTGGGCCGCGTCCTCGTGGGTGCCGGCGACGCCATGACCTTCATCTCCGTCATCCGGCTGATCCCGCTGTGGTTCGCGCCTGCCCGGGTTCCGCTGCTGACCCAGCTGACCGGCATGTCCGGACAGCTCGGCCAGTTGCTGAGCGTGGTGCCGTTCGCCTTCATCCTGCACACCGCGGGCTGGACCCCGGCGTTCCTTGCGCTGGCGGGATTCTCCGGTGTCGCCGTCGTGCTGGTGGTCCTGATGCTGCAGGACGTGCCGCCCGGTACGCCCAAGCAGGACGCAGCCAAGGGGCTGCGCGCCACGGGAGTTTCCCTGTCGCGTGCGTGGAAGCAGCCGGGGACGCGGCTGGGGATGTGGAGCCACTTCACCATCCAGTTCAGCGGCACGGTGTTCGCGATGACCTGGGGCTACCCGTTCCTGATTTC
This sequence comes from Arthrobacter sp. ISL-65, assembly GCF_018613795.1. Lineage (GTDB taxonomy): Bacteria > Actinomycetota > Actinomycetes > Actinomycetales > Micrococcaceae > Arthrobacter. The sequence goes on along the minus strand of NZ_JAGGPN010000033.1, from coordinate 45,073 downwards.
GGCGCAGGGGCTCGACGCCGGCACCGTCGCCTCGCTCATGTCCCTCTACGTGGCCGGCGCCATCGGGGCCGGGCCGCTGATCGGACGTTTTGTCGCGCGGCACCCCCTCCGTCGCTCCACCATGGTCCTCCTCCTCGTCGCTGCCACCGCGGCAGCCTGGGCAGCTGTGCTGCTGTATCCCGGCCGGTCACCGCTGTGGCTGCTGGCCGTCCTCATCGTGGTGCTGGCCATCGGCGGCCCGGGCTCCATGATCGGCTTCGACTTCGCCCGCACCTTCAACCCGGCCCACCGGATCGGGACCGCCACGGGCATTGTCAACGTGGGCGGCTTCTTCGCAGCGCTGATGGCCATCTACCTGATCGGCGCCGTCCTGGACATCCTCAACTCCACGGGCTTTTCCCGCGGGGAGCTCTATGGCCTGGAACCGTTCCGCATCGCGCTCTGCGTTCACTTCCTGATCCTCGGCGTCGGCTCCACCGCCATGATGGTGGTCCGCCGCAAGGTCCGCCGGCAGATGGCTGCCCAGGGCGTGGTGGTGCCTCCGCTGTTGCAGGCAATGGCCCAGCAGCGTAGGGCACGGATTGCCCGCCGCAGGACTCCTTCCCGCGATTAGGCGCTGTTCCCGCTGACGGCGCCACTGGACTGCTCGTGGGGCCCTGCTCCTCAGCAGGCGCCTGTTGTCCACATAGCGCAGGTGTCCACATAGCGCAGGTCTCCACATACCGCAGGTCTCCACATACCGCAGGTCGGGTATCGCGGACGCGGTGACCGCCGGCGGAAGCTGTTTTCATGACAGCACCGGAGCATCTCACTATCAGCGGACCCGAAGACATTCTTGGCTACATCCCGCACAGCCTTGGGTATTGGCCCTCGCAGAGCCTCGTGGCCATGACCATGCAGGGCAAGCGCCTCGGAGCGACGCTTCGGGTCGACCTCCCGGAGGGCCGCGGACGCCGCGGCCGGGAGGCGTTCGCCAGGACTGTGGCGGAGTACCTTCTGGCGGATAAGGAAGCTGACGGCACACTGCTGGTCTTCTTTACCGACGGCCTTAACGACGACGGCAGGGAAAGTGCGACGGCGTGGTCCTTTCGGCCCTTACTCGCCGATCTGGAATGCGCGCTGGGCCTGGCCGGCATGCCGGTGCGGGATGCCTGGCGCGTCGGCGACGAGTACTGGCGCAACGTCTACTGCACTGACAGCAGCTGCTGCCCGCCGCCAGGCCGGCCCATTGCCGAGATCCGTGACAGCCGGCTCAATGCCGAAATGGTGTATCTGGGCAGCAGCGTCGGCGCGCCTCCCGGGGATGCACTACCCGGGAATGCCAATACGCCGGCAGCGGAGGATGCGGCTGTCACGGCAGCTGAACGCGACTGGACTCTGGCCCTGGCCGGTAAGGGGACCCATCGGGCGCAGTTCGACGCGGTCCTCGACGCCTGGACAGCAGCGTTGGAAGCCGTTTCGCCTGAAGCCGTTCCCGGGGGAGCCGTCCCGGGGGGAGCCGGTCTACTTGCGGCCCGTCCACTCTCAGGCGTTTCGGGCCGCGGGCTTGAACCGGAACTCGCCGGCTTCCTGCGCGCGTCCCTCCGTGTTCCGGCATGGCGCGACGCCGTCCTGGTCATGGCGGCCGCGGGACGCGCCGCAGCGGCTGCAGGGGCGGAAGCCTTTGGGATTTTCTCGGCGGGGGCAGGATCGCCCGTGTCCTGCCCGCCGCTGCCGGAACCGCATCTGTCTCCGAGCGGGCTTGCTGGCCCGGCAAGCGACGCCCGCGAGGCGTCCGCGGTACCCGGAACAGAACAGGGCGGTGATCGTTCCGAACAGGGCACTGCCACCCGTTGTCCTGGGCAGGCGCCGGTCTCCAGCTCCGGCCGGAATGCCTTGCCCGGCTATGGCGAAGTCCTGTTGGGCCTGAGTCCACCGGTGCCGGACTGGGACACGCTGAAACGCCTGGAGGGCCTGATGGTGGAGCTGTCGTGCGGCGGGGGTGAGGCGCAGGCCGCGGCACTAACGGCGACCGGCTGGATCGAATGGTGCCGGGGGAGGGGTTCCTTCGCGCATGCATCACTGACCCGGGCTCTGGAAGCGAGTCCGGGATACCGGCTGGCCGAGCTGTTGTCCGAGGTGGTCAGGCGTGGGACGATCTGCGGCTGGGCAGGTCGCCGCGAGGCCGCGTGGCAGAAATTCGGAGCGGACGCTGCTTAGAGCCTGACCTGGCGAAGCCGCCACGCCCCACCCCGGGGTGTATTACGGCCCGGTCGGCCCCTGGCACGGAAAATCATGAGACAATGGAGGCCTAGACCCGGTTGGGTCCGTGAATCAATGCTTGCAGTGGATCCCAAACGGGAACATTGCGGCCGCCCCGGCAGTTCTACTTAGTGGCTCTGTCGGTCGGATGCATCTGATGTCGATCACGGACTTGACAGGGTCATAGTGGTGTTGCCCGAAGGTGACTCCACAGACCGCCGCTAGAAAGGTTTTCTGTGACCCCGTCTTCCGCGAAGAAGGAACCCGCCGCCCTGGCCGTTGAAACTGCCGAGGAGAAGCCGGCGGCATCCAGCGCCAAGCGTCCCGCCACCCGTGCCGCTGGGAAGCCCGAGCCCAAGAAGCGCGGACCGAAGCCCGGAGCCAAGGCTGCGGCCGAAGCTGCCGGAAGCCGCTCAACCGATGACGACGCGGAAGCCGAGGAGGACCTCGACGAAGCGCAGCCCGACACCGCTGATCTGGTCGATGAACCCGACGAGGCCGGCAAGGAAGCCGCAGCGCCTACCGGTTCGGGATTCGTTTACTCTGACGCCGATGACGACGACGCGCCTGTCCAGCAGGTCATGTCTGCCGGCGCCACCGCCGACCCCGTCAAGGACTACCTGAAGCAGATCGGCAAGGTAGCCCTCCTCAACGCCGAGCAGGAGGTTGACCTCGCGCTCCGCATCGAGGCCGGCCTGTTCGCCGAAGAGAAGATCGCCGCCGACGACGGTTCCATGGACCCGAAGTTCAAGCGCGAGCTTGAGTTCATCATCCATGACGGCAAGCGCGCCAAGAACCACCTCCTCGAGGCCAACCTCCGCCTCGTGGTGTCGCTGGCCAAGCGCTACACGGGTCGCGGCATGCTGTTTCTGGACCTCATCCAGGAAGGCAACCTCGGCCTCATCCGTGCCGTCGAGAAGTTCGACTACACCAAGGGCTTCAAGTTCTCCACCTACGCCACTTGGTGGATCCGCCAGGCCATCACCCGTGCCATGGCGGACCAGGCTCGCACCATTCGCATCCCGGTGCACATGGTGGAAGTCATCAACAAGCTGGCCCGTGTCCAGCGCCAGATGCTGCAGGACCTGGGCCGCGAACCCACGCCCGAGGAGCTGGCGCTCGAGCTCGACATGACCCCCGAGAAGGTCGTCGAGGTGCAGAAGTACGGCCGCGAGCCCATTTCGCTGCACACCCCGCTCGGCGAGGACGGCGACTCCGAGTTCGGTGACCTCATCGAGGACTCCGAAGCCGTAGTGCCTGCCGATGCAGTGAGCTTCACCCTGCTGCAGGAACAGCTTCACTCCGTGCTGGACACCCTGTCTGAGCGCGAAGCCGGTGTTGTTGCCATGCGGTTCGGCCTCACGGATGGCCAGCCGAAGACTTTAGACGAAATCGGCAAGGTCTACGGCGTTACCCGTGAGCGCATCCGCCAGATCGAATCCAAGACCATGTCCAAGCTCCGCCACCCGTCCCGGTCGCAGGTCCTGCGGGACTACCTGGACTAGGAAACGCTGGGCTAGTACACGCGAACAAAGGCCAGGCAATCCGCCGGAAAACCGGTGGAATGCCTGGCCTTTGTCGTGCCCGGGTGTCCTAGTGCTGGCACGCGAACCCAGAAAAGCTGCGCGTGTCCGTGCCTGGCGCCACGGGAGTTCGTCCCAGGGTCGCAAGCCATGACCTGGGTCGCCTGTCGGCAACACTCGATAAAGTAACCAGCCCGTTGGGGTACTCAGTCAGCAGTCACCCCGACTCGGGCGACAGGGCCCGGCCGTTCCGGGGTATCTGGTTCAGGGATCGCTGGATCCAGAGTGACTGGTTCCACCCGGACCGGTTCCCGATAGCCCGCTTCCAGGCAACGGCGGTGCGGTGGAGTGGTAGCTGTGGCCGGTTGGCGTAGTGATCTCCACGGTGTGCCTCGGACCCGGTCTGGGTTGGGCTTTCCAGCCGGGCAGTTCTTTGGTGTGGTTGCAGGCTTCGCACAGTCCGGCGCCGTTGGCGAGGGTGGTGGTTCCGCCGTCGTGCCAGGGGGTGATGTGGTCGTGGTGGCGGATTGGGGCGTCGCAGTAGGGGGTGCGGCAGGTGTCGTCGCGGATGTGGATGAAGCGTCGCAGTGGTGCCGGGAAGAGCCGTCTTCGTGAGTCCATCGCGACGAGGTCACCGGTTCCGGGGGCGGTGTAGAGCCGCCGGATCCAGGTCTTCAACTCTTTCGCGGCGGTTGTATCGACCTCGCCGGGCTGGCCGCGATCCGGCCGGCCCGGATGCTGGAACTGGGCGGAATGTTGTCCCTGCGTGATGAGATCGCGTGCCCAGGCACCGGGGACGATGCCGTAGCCGGGTATCCGGGCGGGTTCGCTGTCGCCTTGGAGGAGGGTCCGGTCGGTCATGACGAGGTTGAGTTCGATGCCGGTGATGCCGGCGGGGGTCCCGGTGGTCCACTCGACCAGGGTGTCGGCCTTGATCTGGCCGCGGGAGCGCGGGTCCCCGGCAGCCCGAAGGGAATCGGCCTGCCGGGTCAGCGCCGAGTACACGGCGACGCCCTGCTGAACAGGCAGCAGCGCCGTCAGATAGGTCATGCAGTCCGGCGCCGGGCGCAGGCTCACCCTCCGTTCCGACGCGGCATGACTGGCCCGTTGGGCCACGGAACGGGGGTCCCTGCGGGTGGCCGCGGCCCGGACCGCGGCGATCACGGTCCGGGTCCCGACACCGGTGAAGGTTCCGGTGTCCGCGGCGAGTTCCTCGTCAACGGCAGTCCGGTCGGCCGGACTCAGGCAGTCGGTCTCTTTGGCTACGTGCATGACGCGCTCTTCGTTGAGCTGTCCGGTGTCCAGGGCGGCGAGGGTGTGGGGCATCTGCATCAGGGCTTTTGCTGTGCCGAGCAGCCGGCCGCCCCGGTTTGGGGACTCGCGCCGGGCCAGCGCGATTTGTTCGGCTGCGCCCAGGTCCCTGTCTTTATCGCGGTCCTTGCCCAGGTTCTCGGCGGTCAGTGGCGCCTGGTCGGCGTGATCCTGGCGGTGACGGGCTTCGAAGGCCACCGAAAGCCGTGCCTGTTGCCCGGAAGCCCAGCACTTGACGTCCTCGTACGCGTGGATCTGGTCGATCAGCCCGGCATTGTCAGCGGTGAGGTCAGCAGTCGGGAGAAAAGAACCCGAGGTAGTTGTAGGGGTAGCGGCCGCAACGTGCCAGGAAGTAGCGGCTCCGGAGGGAACGCCGCCATCAAATGGGCTGCCGCTAAAAACGCTGTCGTCAAAGAGGTCCTCGTCGAAAGGACGGCCGGCAAAGAGAGCCTCGGGAAAGGGGTCCTCAGGAAAGGATGCCGGAAACGCGGCGTCGAGATCATCGTCATACGGCAGCCCGTTGTACGGGTCGGCGTGGAGAACCGCGGCGCCAGGGAAAGCAGCCGCGGGCAGAGTGCCGGCGCCCGCGTCGGCCGCAAGAGCCTGCTCCGATACCCCGATTCCATCCATACACACAGTCTGATGAGGGGGACTGACATTTAAGTGTTTCCGGGCAGCGCCAGGTAAAGAAAAAGCCAGGGCCCCGCGCGGGGGCCCTGGCTTTGAGCTTTGTTGTCTAGTCGACCGGAACCGGTGCCTTTTCGTGCAGCCGGTCCGTCTCATCGTGCCAGTCGGAGCTGAGCGGCCTAAGGGTCGCTTCGACAGCGCGTGAATGGTGGGCGCAGAAGAGCAGCTCACCTCCGGAGGACTCGAGTGCAACGCGGACGTATGCCTGCGCTCCGCAACGGTCACATCGGTCAGCTGCGGTTAGCGTGCGGTCGGCAACTGCTGTTGTCATGTCGGCCTCCTTAGTAGATCTGTACATCTATATAACCAGCATTCGCTGCCAAATCATGGCAAGGATGGGTCACTTTCGCTGTCCGCGTATCACGTGTGCGTAACGAACCGCCGCAGTTCGCCGCCGTGTCAGGAGTGGCAGTCCGGCGTTTGGCGGCAGCAGGACTAGGCTAGAGGGAGCCTTTTAACGCCGATCCGGCCTGTTCCTCAAAGGAGTTCACTACCTGTGGCACCGAGTTCTGATTACACCGCCCGCCACCTTTCGGTGCTGGAGGGGCTGGAGGCCGTGCGCAAACGCCCCGGTATGTACATCGGATCCACGGACTCCCGCGGGCTCATGCACTGCCTGTGGGAAATCATTGACAACTCCGTCGACGAGGCGCTGGCCGGCTTCGGCCACGACATTAGGATCATCCTGCACGCGGATAACTCCGTAGAGATCCACGACGACGGCCGCGGCATTCCCGTTGACGTCGAACCAAAGACCGGCCTCACCGGCGTCGAGGTGGTCTTCACCAAACTGCACGCGGGCGGCAAGTTCGGCGGCGGCTCCTACACCGCCTCCGGCGGCCTCCACGGCGTGGGCGCCTCCGTCGTCAACGCGCTCTCGGCACGCCTCGACGCAGAGGTGGACCGGGGTGGCAAGACGTACAGGATGTCGTTCCGTCGCGGCGAGCCAGGCCGTTTCAACGACAACGGCCGGCCCAGCCCGGCCGCCACGTTCGCACCGTTTGTCGAGGACTCCGTCCTTGACGTGGTCGGCAAGGCCAAGCGCGGCGTCACCGGAACGCGCATCCGCTACTGGGCGGACACCCAGATCTTTACGGCGGATGCCCGGTTCTCCTACGAGGAACTGACCGCCCGTGCCCGCCAGACCTCCTTCCTCGTCCCGGGCCTCAAAATCACCCTCCGCGATGAGCGCAAGCTCCCCGGCACGCCCGGTGAACTGGGAGCGCACGAGGAAGTGTTCCACCACGACGGCGGCATCTCCGAGTTCGTGGAATTCCTCGCCGCAGACTCCGGGGTCACGGACGTTTGGCGCCTGCACGGCTCCGGCAAGTTCAAGGAAACCGTCCCTGTGCTGGACGAGAAGGGCCACAGCAAGATCGCGGAAGTGGAACGCGACTGCGAAGTGGACGTCGCACTGCGCTGGGGGATCGGCTACGACACCTCTGTCCGCAGCTTCGTGAACATCATCTCCACGCCGAAGGGCGGCACCCACCAGGCCGGCTTCGAGCAGGCCCTCGTGAAGACCTTCCGGAAGACCGTGGAAGCCAACGCTCGGAAACTGAAGGCCGGCAACGACAAGATCGAGAAAGACGACATCTTCGCCGGACTCACCGCCGTCCTGACCGTGCGCCTCGCCGAGCCGCAGTTCGAGGGGCAGACGAAGGAAATCCTCGGCACCTCGGCGGTCAAGGCCATCGTGGCCCGGGTAGTGGAGAAGGAGATCGCAGCCAAGCTCAACTCCTCCAACCGCAACGACAAGGCCCAGTCGGCGCTGCTGCTGGAAAAGATCGTCAGTGAGATGAAGTCACGCATCTCCGCCCGTGTCCACAAGGAGACTCAGCGCCGCAAGACCGCGCTCGAGTCGTCCTCCATGCCCACCAAGCTCGCGGACTGCCGCACGGACGACGTCGCCCGCTCCGAACTGTTCATCGTGGAGGGCGACTCGGCCCTCGGCACCGCGAAGCTGGCGCGCTCCTCCGACTTCCAGGCACTCCTGCCGATCCGGGGCAAGATCCTCAACGTCCAGAAGGCCTCCGTGGGCGACATGCTCTCCAACGCCGAGTGCGCGGCCCTCATCCAGGTGGTCGGGGCCGGCTCCGGACGCAGCTTCGCGATCGAGGCAGCGCGCTACGGGAAGGTCATCCTGATGACCGACGCCGACGTCGACGGCGCGCACATCCGCACACTGCTGCTCACCCTGTTCTTCCGCTACATGCGGCCCATGGTGGAGGAGGGCCGCGTGTTCGCTGCCGTCCCGCCGCTGCACCGGGTGGAAGTCGTCAACCCCGGCCAAAAGGCCAACGAGATGATCTACACCTATTCCGAGGCCGAACTGCACGCCCTGCTGGCGAAGCTCGCCGCCGAGGGCAGGAAGTACAAGGAACCCATCCAGCGCTACAAGGGCCTTGGCGAGATGGACGCCGAACAGTTGGCGGAGACCACCATGGACCCCCGGCACCGCATGCTCCGCAAGGTGAACATCCAGAACGCGCAGCAGGCGGAAGCCACCTTCGACCTGCTGATGGGATCGGACGTCGCGCCGCGCAAGGACTTCATCATCGCCGGCGCGTCCAGCCTGGACCGCGAACGGATCGACGCCTAAGCGCCGGCGCCGAATCCATCGACGCCCTGGTCCGGCCCGGCAGGCAGGCTCAGCCCAGCAGGCCGGGGACGATCAGCAGGGCGGTGGGCATCGCCAGCAGCAGCGCGCATACGGCAAGTACGGCTGCGCGGAGGCCTCCGGCGAGCGGCGGCCGGGGTGAGAGAAGGCGGCTGACGCGTGACGCCGTCGTGCTCGCCAGCCCGGCACCTCCGGCAACGTCCGGCAACTGCAGGCTTGCCCCGGCCAGATTGGCCGGTTCCACGACGGCGGCCCCCGCGGGCGCTGCTGAACCGCTGGCGACGATGGCTATGGCCTTGATCAGCGTCGCCTTGCTCTCCGTCTTGAGGGCAACGTCGTCCGCCAGCATTTCGATCAGGGAGTTCACGGCTTCCTGGGCAAGGCGTGTGGTGGGCAGCCAGGGCAGTGCCTGGCGCCAGGCGGCGAAGGCCCACAGCAGCAGGTGGTGGCGCTGGGTCAGGTGCGCGTTTTCGTGGATCAGGACGGCACGCAGCTCCGCCGGTTCAAGGGCCGCCATGAGTCCGTCAGAGAGCACCGTGACGGAGCGGGCGCCGCCCGGCAGGCAGTACGCCACCGGGGAATCGTGGTTGATGACCACCGTGCCTGGCCCGTCATCGGACGGCGAGGCCAGGAGGGCCAGCAGCTCGCGGTGCCGCCTGCGCTGGCGCTCAATCTTGTAATAGGTCAGCAGCAGCGTGAAGACGAGGTGTGCTGTCAGCAGCGCCGCCGCGGAGAGCGCGAAGAGATGCCAAAAACCCAGCGCCGTGGTGGGCGCTGCAAACAGCACCATGTCTGCCAGGGCGCGCAGGCCCGCAAGGAGGTTGTCGCCGACGGGTTCGAGGCCGTAAACCAGCATGGCGCCGATCATGGACAGCCCGCCGGCGAGGCCGATGGCCTGCCACAGCACCATGGCCGTAAAGGGGTCGCGCGCCGGCCAGTGGGCACGCGAAAGAAGGATAGGTACCGGCCAGGCCAGTACTATCGCCAGGACCGCCAGAAAATATGAGGTCCAGAACATCAGGTGTTAGCTGTGGCCAAGCAGTTTGCGCAGCGTCTCGGCTTCACTTTCCGTCACCGACCCGATGAACCGGGCCAGCACGGCCTCGCGGTCCGGAGCGGATCCCAGCACTTCGTGCATGAGTTCGGCGGTGTGGTCTTCGCGGCTGGATACAGCCTGGTAGCGGTGCGGCCGGGTGCCGCGTTCGCGTTCCACGAGGCCCTTCTTTTCGAGCCGCGAGAGGACCGTCAGTACGGTGGTGACCGCCAGGTCCTTGCCCTCATGCCCTGCTGCTCCGCCGTGCGCTGCCGTGCTCTGCGCAAGCAGATCCCGCAGCGTGTTGGCCGTGGCTGCTTCGTGGCCCGCCCATAGCAGGTCCATGACTGCGCGTTCGAGTTCCCCAAGACTTGCCATCTGTACATCCTTTGACAACGCACTGCTAAGGGCCGGTTGCCCGGCCCGTGCCGTGATTCCAATACTGCAACTTCAAATCTATCGCGTTTGGCCGTTTGTTTCTACATGAGGTAGAACGTTCGGCGCGTCGCGGGTGATTGCGTTCCTCCGGTGTGCATGCAACCGTGTTTACAGTGTTCGCCCCGTGTTCTACACTCTGTAGAAGTTGAAGTTCTACGTTGCGTAGAAAACAGCGCTGGAGAGCTAAACCCAATCGTAAGTAGGGACCGCCTTGGACGCCTTGGAAATCGCACGCTGGCAATTCGGAATCACTACCGTCTACCACTTCATGATGGTGCCGCTGACAATCGGCCTGGGCCTGGTCGTCGCAGTGATGCAGACCGTCTGGTACCGCACCGGGAACCCGGCCTATCTGCGGATGACCAAGTTCTGGGGAAAGCTCTTCCTCATCAACTTCATCATGGGCGTGGCCACGGGCATCGTCCAGGAGTTCCAGTTCGGCATGGCCTGGAGCGAATACAGCCGGTTCGTGGGTGACGTCTTCGGCGCCCCGCTGGCCCTCGAGGCGCTCCTCGCCTTCTTCGTCGAGTCGACCTTCCTGGGCCTGTGGATCTTCGGCTGGAAGCAGCTGAAGAAGGGCATCCACCTCGCCTGCCTCTGGATCGCCGTGGTGGGCTCCTTCTTCTCCGCGTACTTCATCATCGTGGCCAACAGCTGGATGCAGCACCCCGTCGGCGTCACGATGATTGACGGCCGCCCGGTCATGACCGACGCCTGGGCCGTGTTCACCAACAACACCGCCCTGGTGGCCGTGCCCCACACCCTCTTCGGCGCGCTTGCCGTGGCCGGGGGATTCCTGCTGGGCATCGCTTGGTACCACCTCTGGCGCCGGCGCCGCGACGGCATCGACACCGTCGGGGCGGACGGAAAGGTCATCGCCGGTGAGGCCGCGATCCCGGGCCGCGACCGCACCGACTACACGGTGTGGATCAAGTCCCTGCGGATCGGCGCCGTCGTCGCCATGATCTCCTTTGCCGGAACCGCGCTCACCGGAGACCTGCAAGGCAAGCTGATGTTCGAACAGCAGCCCATGAAGATGGCCGCCGCCGAAGCCGCGTGCCACGACGGTACGGGATTCTCCGTCCTGAGTGTCGGCAACGTCGGCTCCCGCAACTGCGACGACATCGTGGCGCTGATCGAGGTCCCGGGCATCCTGTCCTACCTCGCCAAGGGCGACTTCACCACGGAGGTCAAGGGCGTCAACAGCCTGATCGAGCAGTACAAGGCGGACTACGGCACACACGTGCCGGACAACCCCATCTACGGTGACCGCGCCGGCCAGGAAGTCGAGTACGTGCCGGTCATGGAGGTCACCTACTGGGGCTTCCGGGCCATGATCGGCTTCGGCGGCCTGGCTGCCCTCGCCGCCCTGGTGGCACTCTGGCTGACCCGCAAGGGGACCGTCCCCGAGTCGCGCTGGCTAATGCGGCTGGCCGTGTTCGGCATCCTGGCTCCCTTCGGTGCCAACGCAGCGGGCTGGATCTTCACGGAAATGGGCCGCCAGCCCTTCGTTGTGGCCCCCAACCCCGACCTCAACGGCATCGACCAGGTCTTCATGTTCACGGCCGCGGCTGTTTCGCCAGGGGTTTCCGCTGGCGAAATCCTGACGTCCCTCATTGTCCTCACCCTGATCTACGCAGTGCTCCTCGTGGTGGAGGTGAAACTCCTCGTGAAGTACGTCCGGGGCGGCGTCGCCTCGGCAATGCCCGAACTGGTCCACGCGCCGGTTGACGAGAACGAGGACGCCACACCCCGCGACGGCGGACCGGACAAGCCCGGAACCTCCGACGATGTCCTGGCCTTCGCCTACTAAGACCCGAGGATACAAAGCATGGAACTGCTGCCAACCATCTGGTTCATTGCCATCGCCGTCCTGTGGACCGGCTACCTCTTCCTGGAGGGATTCGATCTTGGGGTTGGGATGCTGATGAAGATCTTTGCCCGCAACAACACCGAACGCCGCGTGCTCCTCAACACCATCGGGCCGGTCTGGGATGGAAACGAAGTCTGGCTTCTCACCGCCGGCGGCGCCACCTTCGCGGCCTTCCCGTTCTGGTACGCCTCCCTGTTCTCCGCCCTGTACCTGCCGCTGCTGCTGGTCCTTGTCGCGCTGATCTTCCGGGCGGTGGCGTTCGAATACCGCGGCAAGGTGGACACCGACCGCTGGCGCAACACCTGGGACTGGGCGATCGCCGCCGGATCCTTCCTGGCCGCCTTCGGCGTGGGTGCCGCCCTGGGGCTGACCACCACCGGACTGCCGCTGGACGCCAACGGCGACCGCGACGGCGGGCCGTTCGCCTGGTTCAGCTGGTACGCGGTGCTGGGGGGCCTGGCAGTGGCTGGCTTTGCCCTGCTGCACGCCTTGGCGTTCCTGGCATTGAAGACCGACGGCGACGTCCGGCACCGCGCGCGGCGGTGGTTTGTGCGGCTGCTTCCCGTCCTGCTCCTCCCGATGGCAGGCTGGGCCATCGGCGTGCAGGTCCTCAGCGGTGAAGCCTGGACGCTGGTTGTCCTCGGGGTGGCGGTGGTTGCCGCGGCCGTGGCATGGGCCCAGGCCCGGAAGGGAAACGAAGGCCGGGCCTTCCTGGCAATCGGCGTGTTCCTGGTGGGCGGCTCCGCCTCCATCTTCGGGGCTGTGTTCCCGGTGGTCCTGCCGTCCACCATTGACCCCGCTTTCAACCTCACCATCGCCAACGCCTCGTCCTCGGACTACACGCTCGGTCTGATGAGCATCGTGGCGTGCGTGGGGCTGCCGCTGGTGATCGCCTACCAGGCGTGGACGTACTGGGTGTTCCGCCGCCGCGTCAGCGCCGCCCACATTCCGGAGGCGCACAGCTTCCTGCCCGCGGTCGCCGCTAAAGCACTCATCAGGAAAGACTGACCCGCATTGAAACCCCAGTTCCCGTCCGGACCCTCCACCCGCCGCGCCCTCTACGGACTGGGCCTGCTGGCTGCTCTAAAGGCCCTGTCCCTGGTGCTCATGGGGCAGGCCGTCGCCGATCTGCTGGCCGGCCTCATGACGCAGGACGCCGCGTGGGCTGGCCAGCTGGGCTGGGGCGCGGCCGGCGTGGTGCTGCGGTCCGTGACGGTCTGGGCGCAGGGCGTCGCCGCGAGGCGCGCCGCCCTGGGCGTCAAGGAGGAGCTGCGCGCGCAACTCCTGGAGACGGCAGTGCGCAACGGCGTCCGGTCCGCAGGCCCTTCCGACGGCGGCCTGGCAGTGCTTGCGACGCGAGGCCTGGATGCGCTGGACAGCTATTACACGCAGTACCTCCCCGCGCTGGTGAACTGTGCGGTCATACCGCTGCTGCTCGGCGCCCGGATCCTTTTCGCCGACTGGGTCAGCGCGGTGGTGATCGTGCTGACGGTGCCCCTGGTTCCCGTGTTCATGGTGCTGATCGGCCGCTACACGGAGGACAAGGTGCGGGATGCCCAGGCCGCCCTGTCCAGGCTGTCCGGGCACATGCTCGAACTCGCCAAGGGACTGCCGGTGCTGGTGGGACTCGGCCGCGCCGCCGCCCAGCGCCGCGCCCTGGAGGACATCTCCGAGGATTACCGGTCGCGGACCATGGGGACCCTGCGGACGGCGTTCCTCTCCGCCCTCGCCCTGGAACTGATCGCCACGATCTCCGTTGCCGTGGTGGCGGTGTTCATCGGCGTCCGGCTCGTCCACGGCGACATGGCGCTGGAGGCCGGGCTGCTTGCCCTCATCCTCGCCCCCGACTGCTATCTTCCGCTCCGTGAGTTGGGGACCGCACACCACGCGAGCGATGACGGCCGGGCCGCCCTTGCTGAAACTACGGCGGTGCTGGAAGCACCGGAGCCCCGGCGGCTCGTGCCCGGTCCGGCCTCGGCAGGGCCGGGCGGTGTGGAGGCCGCCGATGAGGCGGGCCCGGGCAGCCTGAGGGTCCGGGACCTCACGGTCAGCTATCCGGGAAGGCAGGGTCCCGCCGTCGGCCCCCTGAGCTTTTTGGCGCCGGCCGGACTGGTCACCGCGCTGGACGGCCCCAGCGGGGCGGGCAAAAGCACGGTGCTGGGAGTTCTGGCGGGCACGGTCGGAACCGGGTGCGGCACCGCGGTCTCCGGAACTGTTGAAGGATTCACTGCCGGCGACGTGGCCTGGGTGCCGCAGCATCCCGTGATGGTGGCGGACACCGTGCGCGGTGAAGTCCTGCTGTACCTGACGGCCGGGACTGTTACAGCCGGCACCGAAGTAACCAGTGCAGCGGCAGCCGGCGACGAAGCACATGCCGGGGGAGTGCTGCGCTGCCTGGCGGCCGTAGGCGCGGACCATCTGGCGGACAAGCATCCGGCCGAACTGAGCCCGGGCGAGTTGCGCCGCGTGGCCCTTGCCCGCGGGCTGGCCCGCATCGAGGCGGGAGCCACGGTATTGCTCCTGGACGAGCCCACCGCACACCTCGACCGCGAATCGGCCAACCGTGTCCACGACGCGATCCGTTCGCTGCACGGCTGCGCCACCGTCATCCTGGTGGCCCACGACCGCCAGACGAGGGAACTCGCGGACCATATCGTGCCGCTGTCCGGCCGAGGAGCGGCGGCACCTGCAGTGCCCGCTGTTGAAACTACGGCCACTGCCCAGGCTTCGGCCAGCGCCGCCGTTCCCAGTGCGTCGGCCGACGGCAGGGGAGACTCCTGGGCGGAGGCCGGAACCAGGACGGCCGGCGTCCCGGTTGCCGAGGCACAACCCGGCTCCGGTGACGTGGCCGGCATGCTTGCCCGGCTGCTCGCGCCCGTCCGCGGACGGTTCGCGGCCTCCGGACTCGTCGGGGCCCTGGCCGCCCTGTTCGCCGTCGCGCTTTCCGGGCTGTCCGGATGGCTCATCCTGCGCGCCAGTGAGCAGCCGCCCATCATGTACCTCCTGACGGCCATCGTCGGCGTCCGGTTCTTCGGCATCGGCCGCGCCGTTCTGCGTTACTGCGAGCGCCTCCTCCTGCACGAAGCCGTGTTTGCCTCACTGACGAAGCTCCGCGGCGGCCTCTGGGCGTCCCTCAGCCAGCGGGCGCTGTCCCTGCGCCGGCTGCTGCAGGGCGGCAATGTGCTGGGCGCCGTCATCGAGGACGTCGACACCGTCCGGGACCTGCTCCCGCGGGTGGTGCTGCCGCCGGTTACCGCCGTGGCGGTGGCCGCCGCTGCTGCCGGTACGGTGGGCTGGCTGCTTCCTGCGGCCCTGCCGGCAGCGCTCGCCGCCGCCCTGGTAAGCCTTGTGGCCGCCCCGGCCGCGGCGCTGCTCGCCGACCGGATGTCGGCACAAGCCGAACAGCGCCTGCGTTCCGGGGTCCTCCGGCGGGTCGCCGCGGCACTCGACGCCAGGGCAGAACTGCACGCGAACGGCGCGAAGCGGCCGGTTCTGGACGCCATCCGTGCGCTGGACCGGGATGCCACCGGCGCGGCACGGCGTTCGGCCTGGGCTGAAGGCCTGGGCCAGGGCCTTACCGTGGCCGCGTGCGGCGCGGGTGCCCTCTACAGCGCCGTGCTGGCGGCTCCCCAGGTGCTGGCCGGTTCCCTTCCGGCGACCACCGTCGGCGTCGTGGTCCTGCTGCAGTTGGCGCTCGCCGAACCTTTTGGGGCCATGACGACGGCGGTACGGCAGTTTCCGGCATTGCGTGCGGTCCTGCGTCGCATCGGTGAGTCGGGCGTCCTGCAGCCGGGAGAACCCCGCGCGGGTGTGGGCTCTGCGGAAGGCCCGGACGGCGTTGATGGCAAGGACACCGGGCGGCCTTCCCGGCCGGATTCCCGGGAGTTCGCGCAGCCGGGCGTTGAACTGGATGAATTGTCGGCCGCGTGGCCTGGGGGCGGGACTGTCTTCAGTGGTCTGTCCGCCGTGGCTGAGCCCGGCCGCTGGCTGGCGGTGACCGGCCCGTCCGGCGCTGGCAAGTCCACGCTGCTGGCAGTGATGCTGGGCTTTCTCCCTGCCCGGGCAGGCCGCATCGCGGTGACGGGCACCGCGGCGTGGTGCCCGCAGGAGGCGCACCTCTTCGACTCCACGGTCCGCGGGAACCTGCTGCTCGGCAGCCCGGGGCAGCAGTCCGGTGGGAAGCTTGCGGCGGAGGCCGAGCGTTCGATGCGCGAAGCGCTGACGGCGGTTGGGCTGGCGCCCCTGCTGGCGCGGCTGGAAAACGGCCTGGATACCCGCATCGGCCCGGGCGGAGCGTTTCTCAGCGGTGGCGAACGGCAGCGGCTGGCAGTGGCACGCACCCTGATGACACAGGCCGACGTGATCCTCCTGGACGAGCCAACGGCGCACCTCGACGCCGAATCCGGCCGGGCGCTGATTGCGGACCTGCGTGCCGGACTTGCGTCGCGCACCGTGGTGCTGGTGACCCATAACCCGGCCGACATCAGCCCCGGTGATGCGCTCCTGGACCTTCGCCCCGAACACCGGCTCTCCGCCTCCGCGGTGATGGCGTCCGGCCGGGGTTAGCCCACCAGTGCCTGCTTCTGGCGGCCGTTGACCACCGACGTGGCTCCGCAGTTCGAGCAGGTGATCCGGTAGGAGCGGGACGTCGTGAAAACCGGGATAAAGAACAGCGTGAACTTCGTGGCGCGCTCCTCCAGGTGGTGGTGGGCGAACACGCCGCAGTACCGGCAGGATGCCGCCCGGCCGGGGAGCGGCTTCTGGACTGTCTTGAACCCGAAGAGTAGAAGCATGCTGTTCCTTTCAGGGAACGCTGGGGTAATTGTCCCCGCCCGATGATGGCACCAGCCTATGGCTTCCCACGCCGCCGTGTCAGGAGTACCAGGCCGTGTCAGGCTTGCTGGCGCGGCCTCTTCCCGGCGGCTAGCCTGTTCCCATGACGCACACTGATGCCTCTGACCCGACCGCGGACGGCTCAGCTGAGCAGCCCGCCGTCGGCTTTCCGGAACTGCACTGGCGCAGCGCCGTACCCGCGGACCTGGACGCCTGGGCTGCGCTGATCGCCCGGACCGCGGCCGTCGAGCGGCCGGTGTGGTTTGAAAGGCGGGCGGACCTGGAACAGATCATGGAATCCAAAAACAACCCGCTGGGGCCAAACACAGTACTTGGCCTGGACCCCAGCGGCGTCCCGCGGGCCTACGCCCGCCTCACCAAGAACAAGGACGGGGCCAAGGCGCACGGATTCTGTGCCGTCGACCCGCAGTGGCAGCGCCGCGGCGTGGGCTCGGCCCTTCTGGCCTGGCTGGAGGCCCGGACAAGGCAGCGGTTCGCGGAAGATCACAGGGCAGGGCCGGACAGTGCGGCGCCGGACGGCGGAGGGCCGGTGCCACGGCTGCGGCTTTTCATCGAGCAGAAACAGCAGCACCAATGCGTCCTCCTGGAGGAGTCCGGGTATGAGGTGGTCCGCTACTACAACGAGATGCACCGCCCGCTGTCGGCTCCGCTGCCCGATGCACCCCTGGACCACGGGCTGGAACTGGTGCCCATGGAACCCGGGCTGAGCGAAGCCCTGCGGTTGGCGCACAACCAGGTCTTCGCCGACCACTGGGGCAGCGAACCACGGGACGAGGAGTCATGGGGCTTCGTGGTCAACGACCCCCTGGCCCGGCCCGACCTCAGCGCCGTCGTGCTGGAGAGCCGCACGGGTGAGATCGCAGGCTACCAGCTGGCCAGCTATGACCCCGACAACACGGTGGCGCGCGGGTTCAGCGAGGGCTATACGGACCTGCTCGGTGTCCGCCGGGAGTTCCGCGGGCGCGGGATCGCCCAGGCGCTTCTGGCCGACGCCATGCGGCGCTTTGCCGCCGCCGGCCTGGACAAGGCGTCGCTGGACGTGGACTCCGAGAATCCAAGCGGGGCCATGGCGCTGTACCGCAAGATGGGCTATGTCCCGGTCAATACGAGCCTCGCGTGGGACAAGGTCCTTTAGCCGGACTGATTTAGGTCAGCCGTCCACGTCCGCAAGGTGATGGACGACGTCGTGCAGGAAATACTGCCCGAGCGTCAGGACGGTGAACTCCGAGCCGTTGTTGCGCAGGCCGGTCCGGCCCCACTGCCACTCCTGCACCCTGGCGAAGGAAGCCGCAACCTGCTGGCCCTCCGCGGTGAGCTCGGCGCTCACCACGGCCGGGTCCGCATTCGCGTAGTCGCCCTCCACCGCTGTCTGGTCCTGGTCCCAGTTCTTAAACTGGGCATTGTCCTCGGTGAGCATCAGGTTGAGGCGGCGGTCGAAGAGGCTGAACACATCCCTGACGTGGCAGGCGTACTCCAGCGCGGACCAGGTGCTCTCGTCCGGCCGCTCGCTGGCGTCCGGCCGCCGGAGCACGGCCCGCCAGCGCGGCAGCATGTTTTCGACGCTGCCGGGAACTGTTGACGGCGTGACGGTGGACGCGTCGAAGCCGCACTGGCTGCAGGGGCTGGACAGGACCCAGGTCCAGTCCTTTTCATCCGGGACGATAGGCATGGCAGTAGTCTAGGCGGATTCCTGCCAGGCCATGCTCGGACCGATCTCATCCACCGCCTGCGAGAGCGGGATGCCCGAACCGTCGCGCCGGCCGTGCTCCTGGGGCAGCGAGCGGGCTACCCCTGCCGACGACGACGCCTTAGCCGGGCCGTGGCCGGCCCACGCCAGCAGCAGCGTGTCCTCCCCCTTCAGGAACCGGTGCGCCCGGACCCCGGCGGTAGCGCGGCCCTTGACCGGGTATTCGTCAAAGGCCGTCACCTTGGCAGCACCGGGGGCGGTGCCCGGCAGGGCACCTTCCGTGCCGGAAATGGTGACGACGACGGCGGCCTCGTCGCCGGGGGCGACCGCACCGAAGAACACCACCTGGTCGCCCGCGGCAAGCTTGATGCCCGCCATGCCCCCGGCCGTCCTGCCCTGCGGGCGGACGACGGCGGCGCTGAACCGCAGCAGCTGTGCCTGCCGCGTGAGGAACACAAGGTCGGCGTCGTCGGACCCTGCCGGCGCCACTCCCACCACGGTGTCCTTGTCCTTCAGCGTGATCACTTCCCAGTCCTCGCGGTTCAGGGGGTAATCCGGCTGCACCCGCTTCACGACGCCCTGCGCCGTGCCGATCGCCAGCACAACATCAAACGGGGCGAACGCCACGAGCGTCTCACCCTTCAGCAGGGTAATGAAGTCCCTGGCCGGAACACCGCCGGCGAGGTTCGGCAGGCCGGACACCGGCGGGAGGACGGGCATGTCCATCACCTGGATCCGCAGCATGCGCCCCTGCGAGGTGACCGCAGCGATCTCGCCCCGGGCGGAGGTCTTGACCACCGAGCGGAACACATCGTGCCTGGCGCGCGGTCCGGTCTCAGCCAGGCTGTCCTGGTTGGTAGTCCGGGCAATCTGGCCGGAGGCCGTGAGGATCACCCAGCACGGGTCGTCCGCGATCTCGAGGGCCAGGGGAGCGGGCTTGCCCTTGGCCCCGGCCTTTCCCTCGACCGCGGCGGCGCTGGCCACAGTCGGGGAGACGGCCTCGGATTCCAGGAGCACGGTCCGCCGCGGCGTTCCGTACTTCTCCGCTATCTCCGCGAGTTCGCCGGACACCAGGTCCCGCAGCAGCTGATCGGATTCGAGGATGGCCTCCAGCTCGGCGATCTCCCTGCGGAGCTGCTCCTGTTCCTTCTCCAGTTCGATCCGGCTGTACTTGGTCAGCTGGCGGAGGCGGAGCTCAAGGATGTAGTTCGCCTGGATTTCGGAGAGGTCGTAGATGGACATCAGCCGTTCGCGCGCCGCGGAGGCCTCGTCCGAGGACCGGATGATCTGGATGACCTCGTCAATGTCCACGATGGCGATGAGGAGGCCCTCCACCAGGTGGAGGCGGTCCTTCTTCTTGCCAAGCCGGAACACCGTACGGCGCCGCACCACCGAGATGCGGTGGTCCACGTAGACAGTGAGCAGCTGGAGCAGTCCCAGCGTCTGCGGCTGCCCGTCCACCAAAGTGACGTTGTTGATGCCGAAGGAATCCTCCATCGGCGAGTAGCGGTACAGCTGCTGGAGCACGGCGTTGGGGTTGAAACCGTTCTTCAGCTCGATGACCAGCCGCAGGCCGTGCTTGCGGTCGGTCAGGTCCACGACGTCGCTGATGCCCGCCAGCTTCTTGCCGTTGACCGCGTCCTTGATCTTCTCGATCACCTTTTCCGGGCCCACCATGTACGGCAGTTCGGTGACCACGAGGCCGGTCCGGCGGGCCGAGAGCTGCTCCACCTCCACCTTGGCGCGGGTCTTGAAGGAGCCGCGGCCCGTGGCGTAGGCGTCCCGGATGCCGTCCAGGCCCACGATGCGGCCACCGGTGGGCAGGTCGGGGCCGGGGACGAAGCGCATGATGTCTTCCAGCGTGGCGTCCGGGTTGGCGATGAGGTGCCGGGCGGCGGAGATGACTTCCACGAGGTTATGCGGCGCCATGTTCGTGGCCATGCCGACGGCGATGCCGGTGGTGCCGTTCACCAACAGGTTGGGGAACGCTGCCGGGAGGACCTCCGGCTGGGTGAGCTGGTTGTCGTAGTTGGGGACGAAGTCCACAACGTCCTCGTCGAGGTGGTCCGTCATGGTGAGTGCTGCCGCCGCCAGGCGGGCTTCGGTGTACCGCGGTGCCGCGGGGCCGTCGTCGAGCGAGCCGAAGTTTCCATGGCCGTCGATCAGGGGAAGCCGGAGCGAGAAGTCCTGGGCCATGCGAACCATGGCGTCGTAAATGGCGGTGTCGCCGTGCGGGTGGAGCTTGCCCATGACCTCACCCACCACGCGGGCACTCTTGACGTGGCCGCGGTCCGGACGGAGGCCCATGTCGCTCATCATGTAGAGGATGCGCCGCTGGACAGGTTTCAGGCCGTCCCGGGCGTCGGGCAGGGCCCGGGAGTAGATGACCGAGTACGCGTACTCCAGGAAGGAGCCTTCCATCTCGGAAGTCACGTCGATATCAACGATGTTTTCGGTGTAGTCCTGGACTGTTTCCCCTGCTGGGGTGCGTGTTTGGCGGCGTGCCATGGGGCTGGTGGATCCTTTTTGGGGTGCACTTCGGGAGGTTTAGCTAGGCTAAGCCTATGGTGGATCAGCCCGGGGACGGCGAATATCCGGAATATTGGGAGGCCGATGTCGTTCTGAGGGACGGCGGAACAGCGCATTTGCGCCCCATCCATCCCGCCGACGCGGACGCCGTGCAGACCTTCCACACGCGGCAGTCGCAGGACTCCATCTACATGCGGTTCTTCGCCTTCAAGGAGCGGCTCTCCAGCCGCGAGCTCAAGCGTTTCACCGAGGTGGATTACCGGGACCGCGTGGCTTTCGTGATCACCATCGGCGGGGACATCATCGGCATCGGCCGGTACGACCGCCTGGATGACCCCGCGGAGGCCGAGGTGGCCTTCAACATCGCAGA
This sequence comes from Arthrobacter sp. ISL-65, assembly GCF_018613795.1. Lineage (GTDB taxonomy): Bacteria > Actinomycetota > Actinomycetes > Actinomycetales > Micrococcaceae > Arthrobacter. The sequence continues at coordinate 23,907 of NZ_JAGGPN010000033.1, read as the reverse complement.
CGCGCACCAGGGCCGGGGCATCGGCTCGATCCTGCTGGAGCACCTCGCGGCGGCGGCCCGCGAAAACGGGATCCGCCGGTTCAGCGCCGAGGTCCTGCCCGAGAACCGCAAGATGCTCATGGTCTTCTCCGACGCCGGCTACGACGTCAAACGCCATTTCGACGACGGCGTGGTGAGCCTGGAGTTCAACATCGACCCCACGGACAAATCACGCGCCGTGATGGAAGCCCGGGAGCACCGTGCAGAGGCGAGGAGCGTCCAGGACCTGCTGGCGCCGTCGTCGGTGGCGGTGATTGGTGCGAGCCGCCGGTGGGGAACCGTGGGGTACCAGCTCCTGGAACACATCATCGAAGGTGGCTTTACCGGCCCCGTCTACGCCATCAACCCCGAAGCCTTTGAACTGGCCGGCATGCTGTCCTTCGGCAAGCTCTCCGACGTGCCCGGGCCGGTGCAGCTGGCGATCGTCGCGGTGCCCTACGAGGAAGTCCCCAAGGTGGTGGATGAGTGCGCCGCCGCCGGCGTGAAGGGGGTCCTGGTGGCCTCCGCCGGGTTCACCGAGGACGGGGAGCGGGGCCTCGTACGGCAGCGGGAGCTGGTGCGGCAGGCGCGGGCCAACGGGATGCGGGTCATCGGGCCGGCCTCGCTCGGCATCGTGAACACCAACTCCGCAGTGTCGCTGAACGCGTCCATGGCTCCCAGCCTGGCCCACGGCGGCAGCCTGGGGCTGTTCAGCCAGTCCGCGGCGATCGGGGTGGCGCTGTACGCGGCGTCCAGCCGGCGCCGCGCCGGCATCTCCACCTTCCTGTCGGCCGGAAACCGGGCGGATGTTTCCGGCAACGACATGATGCAGTTCTGGGAGGACGACGCCGGCACCACCGCCGTGGGCCTGTATCTGGAGTCGATCGGCAACCCGCGCAAATTCTCCCGCATCGCCCGGCGGCTGGCGCGGACCAAGCCCGTGATTGTGGCCAAGTCCACCTCCATGGGGCTGCAACTGCCGCCCGGCCATGCCGTGCGCACCACCCAGGCTCCCGCCGATGCGCTGGACTCGATGATGCGCCAGTCCGGCGTGATCCGGGTGGAGACCATCGAAGAGCTCATGGACGTGGCGCAGATCGTGTCCGCCCAACCGCTCCCCAAGGGAGCCGGCGTCGCGGTGTTCAGCAACTCCGGGGCGCTGGGGAAAGTAGTGGCGGACAGCGCCGAGTCCCACGGCCTGGGCGTGGAGGAGCTCGTGACGGAGCTGGATCTGGACGCGGGCATGTCCCGTGCCCTTCCCGCCCTGCGGGACCGGCTCCGGGAAGTCCTGGCCAAGGAGGCGGTCCACGCCGCCGTGGTTGCCTTCCTTCCGGCCCGCGGACTGACCGTCGAGAAGATTGCCGGGGCGCTCGCAGAATCCTCCGCCGTGGCCGGAAAGCCGGTGGTGGCGGCGTTCACCGGCATCCTCGATCCGTCCGTGTACGTGGAAGGCATGGTGGGGGAGGGCTCCGGCGCGGCACCGGTGCCGTGCTACTCGAACCCCGGGGCGGCGGTGGCCGCCCTCTCCGCCGTCGTGCGGTACGCCGAATGGGCGGAACGGGACCAGGGCCTCTTTGTGGATCCTGACAGGTGCGATCCTGATGCCGCGCACGCCGACCTCGAAAACCTGCTCGCCGATGTCCGCGGCGAGCAACTCAAGAAACTCAGTCCCGACGACGCGGCCCGCCTGCTGGCGCATTACGGGATCAGGGTCATGCCCTCGGAAGGCTTCGAAACGGACGATGAAGCCGTGGAGGCGGCCGGCAGGCTGGGCTGGCCGGTGGCACTGAAGACCACCGATCCGACGCTGCGCCACCGGCTGGACCTGGGCGGGGTGCGGCTGGATATCCAGGACGCGGACTCCCTCCGCGTGAATATCCTTCAGATGCGCCGGGCGCTTGAGCCCTACGGTTCGGCGTCGCTGGAGGTCCAGTCCATGGCCCCGGTGGGCCAGGCCTGCACCCTGCGCGCCATCGAGGATCCCCTGTTGGGGCCCGTAGTGTCCTTCGGCCTGGCCGGCGACGCCGTGAACCTGTTGGACGACTGGGCGCACCGGGCACCGCCGCTGTCCGCTGGGGACCTGCGTGACCTGATCCGAAGCCCGCGCGCGTCCCGGAAGCTGTTCGGCTACCAGGGCCTGCCCGCCGTGGACGTTTCCGCCTTGGAGGACGTGGCCGCCAGGCTGGCACGGCTCAAGGACGCGCACCCTGAGATAGCCCTCGTCGAGTTCAACCCGGTCCTGGCCACGCCACAGGGGGCGTTCATCCTTGCCGCCGACGTGCGGATCGGCAACGCCGCGCAGCGCACCGACAGCGCGCGGCGGGCAATGCGCAGCTAGCTGCCGGGTTAGCATGTGCCACACCGATCTGTGAAAATGGGGAAATGAGCTCCCAGCCTCCCACTTCGAAGCCTCAAGCGCCCGACCACAGCCCGCAGGCTTTCCACCACAGCTCACACAACCACAGCGTGCAGGGCCAGAGCCTCGATGGCGCCCTGCAGCAGGCCGGCTTTTACCCGCTGCTGGTGGCCGACGTGGTGGATGACGCCCTGGACGGCCGGGACTGCCTTGCACACCTGGTCCACCTCGAGACGCATTTTGACCGCGCAGAGGTCCGCCGGCACATCACCGTCCTGGTCCTCACTGAGGACATGCTGGTGATCACGCACGTGGACGACCAGCAGCTCGACGAGGCGGGCGAGCAGATCGTGGCACAGATTTCCACGGAGTCTGTCCCGGTGGCGCAGATCCGTTCCGTGGTCCTGAGCTACATGTACGCCCAGCCGCAGGACTACAAGCCTTCCGACCCCGTCCGCGAGGTCACCCTGTCCATCGCCTGGTCCGGCGGCCAGCGCCTGGACATGGGGCCGGCGAGCTGCGGGGACCCGCAGTGCGAGGCCGACCACGGCTACAGCGGCACCATCGCCCAGGAGGACATCGTCCTGCGCATCAGCGCCGAGGCGGACGGCCTGCAGGCGGTCCAGGATGCCAAGCTCTTTGCCCGTGCCCTGCGCGCGGTGAACACCGGATCCGCCAACCCGGTCCGGCATGCGCCGTCGGCCACCCACCCGCGTCCCCGCATGGGCGTTTTTGCCAACCGGCTCAGCCGCGGGCACAAGCGCTGAGATGCGGGAACAGGACAACCATTCTTCAGACTCTGCAACACGAACCACGGAACCCGGCCCTGCCGTAAGCGGGTTGCCGGCCGCCCCGGCCTACGGCCGCCGCTCCGTGGCCGAGGTGCTGGGCAGCGCGGCAGCCAGCCTCGGCGTGCCGGGCTTCGAGAACGCGCTGGGCCTCCCGCAGGCCAAGCGCGTGTGCGTGGTCCTGGCCGACGGGCTGGGACGCAGCCTGCTCAAGCAGAAGACCGCGCACACCCCCTTCCTCCGGGGCGTCCTGCAGCAGGTCCAGGGTGCCGTGCCCGTCTGGCTGGATTCCGCGTTTCCTTCGACCACCGCAGCGTCCCTCGCCAGCCTGGGCACGGGACTCGCTCCCGGCCAGCACGGCCTGGTGGGATATGACGTTTTGGATCCCGCGCAGGACAAAGTGGTCAACATGCTGGGCAACTGGGATGCCGGCGTGGACCCGCAGCAGTGGCAGCCCTTCCCCACGGTCTTCGAACGTGCCTCCGAACATGTTGCCGTCACTACCGTCAGCCTTCCGCAGTTCGGCGGCTCGCCCATGACCCAGGCGGCGTTGCGCGGCGGCACGTTCGTCTCCGGCATCACCTCCCATTCCCGCACTGAGGCGGCGGCCGAGGCGATGGCGGACGCGGAGTCCGCGCTCATGTACTTTTACGTGAACGACCTGGACAAGGCCGGCCACCGGTACGGCGCGCAGTCGCCGCAGTGGGAGCACCAGCTTGAAGAGCTGGATGCCACCGTCAAGCGGCTGGATGCGACCCTCCCGGCAGGAACCACAGTGCTGGTCACGGCCGACCACGGCATGCTGGACGTCGCGGAGTCACAGCGCCTCGACTACGCCGCAGATCCCGCCCTCGTGGACGGCGTCCGGCACACCGCCGGGGAACCGCGCATGGTGCACCTATACCTGGAGGACGACGCCGGCGATGCCGCACGGGAGCGTCTCCTGGCGGCCTGGCGTGCCCGCTTCGGCGACAGGATCTGGGCCTTCACCAGGGAGGAAGCCGTGGCTGCAGGGCTCTTCGGAACGGTCCGGCCCGAGGTCACGGGACGGCTGGGCGATGTGATGGTGGCAGCCCGGGACGCACTGGCGTTCTACGACACGCGCCGGGTGCGTCCGACGGCCATGGAAGTGGTGGGCCAGCATGGTTCCCTGACCAAGGCCGAACGCGAAGTCCCGCTGCTCAGCTTCCAGGCTTCCGGCAAGACAGCCGCAGCTAAGACAGGCAAGGCAGTTTCAGGCAGGACAGCAGGCCGCCGGGGATCCCGTGGCTGAACTCGTCTTTTTCTCCGGAACCATGGACTCCGGCAAGTCCACCCTTGCGCTGCAGATGGACTACAACCACCGCGCCCGCGGCCGGGGCGGGGTGCGGTTCAGCCGCAACGACCGCGCCGGAGACTCCAGGATCTCCAGCCGCCTGGGGCTGCAGACCGAGGCCGTGGAAGTCGTCGATTCCACGGACTTCTGGGACGAAGTGGTGCTCCGCCGCACCCAGGGGATCCGCGTGGACTACCTCATCTGCGATGAGGCACAGTTCTATTCAGCCGCCCAGGTGGAGCAGCTGGCACGCGTGGTGGACGAGATCGAGGTGGACGTCTTTGCCTTCGGCATCACCGCGGACTTCCGGACCCGCCTCTTCCCGGGTTCGCAGCGCCTGATTGAACTCGCGGACCGGGTGCAGGTCCTGCAGGTTGAAGCGTTGTGCTGGTGCGGCCGGCGCGCCACCCAAAACGCCAGGACGGTCGACGGCGTGATGGTCACCGAAGGTGCCCAGGTGGTGGTCGGAGACGTGGACATGGCCGTTGATCCTGCGGCCGGCGATCCCGGCAGTGATGCAGGCTATACGCCCGTGGTGGGATACGAAACGCTGTGCCGGAGGCACTTCATGCGCCGCGTCACCGCTCATGGCGCCAGCATCATTGCCCAGCAGGACCAGCTGCTCCCGTTCGAGGTGGACGCTTGCCTGTGGCACGGTTCCAGCGGAACTGCCAGTGCCCGCGGCCGGTCTGGCAGCTAGTACTTAGTCGCCGCGGGTGCCGAAAACGATTTCGTCCCAGCTGGGAACGCTAGAGCGTTTCGGCCGGGACGGCTGGCGTTCCGGTTCGTCCCGCTCCTGATCGGCGCGGGATGCTCCCTGGCCAGGCTGCGGCCGTGCCCCCTCCATGCGGCTGCCGTCCATGCGGCGCCGGGCATTGCCGCGGCCCAGGAGCTCGTCCAGCCCCGGGTTGGCAGGCGCCGGACGGCCGGTAACCGGGCCGGTGGCCTGCGCCGCCGGTGAGTTGGGCTCCTCGGGCTTGGCCGGACTGTGCTTTTCGGCTGCCGGGTTACCGGGGACTATGGTGATTTCGCGGGTGTGGGTGCTGACGCCGTCGTGAAGCTTCAGCGACTCGTCGTCGGATTCCTCGTGCCGGGGCACCAGGTTGAGGCGGGAGACCATCGAGGGCCGGCCGTCACGGCGTCGTGCCAGCGTGAACTCCGCTGCCGGAGCCTCGGCGGCGCCGTCGTCGTCGTTATCCTCCGGTTCTGACTCGGGATCCTGTTCTGCACCGTCCTGCTGCACAGAATCATCGGGATCCACCGAATTATGCGACTGCCAGGAACCGTCGGCCGGCGCTTCGGCCTCTGTGCCTGCGGGTGCTTCCTCGGCCCGCGGGTGGGCGGCCGGGACACCGTTTGCCAGCAGCAGCGCCAGGGCGTCGTCGCTGTCCTCATCCACACCAAGCCGCTGGCCACGCCGCGAACGCAGCATGTCCAGCAGGCCGTCCGGGTCTTTCTGCTGCTCGGTGCCAGTTCCAGCGCCGGCCCCAATGCCGGTGCGGGCCGCTGCCTCCGCGTCGGTTTCGAAGTCGAATGGCCTGTCGGACACCGCGGACAGCCGGCGGGCCGGCACAGGTCCGTCCAAAGGCTCCAGTTCGCTGAGCTGCTGGGCCCAGCGGTTCGCGTTCTGCAGGGATTTGCGGGTGGGGTTGAAGGTCCACATCGCGGGGGGTTCTTCGCCGATGCTCGCGTGGCCCCCGGGTGCGGCGTCAAACTTGGCCACCACGGTCCAGGTGCCGTCCGGCCGGCGCCATGAATCCCACTCAAGTGTGGAGGACTGGATGCCGTGGGCGGTGAGCCGGTGGGCCACCATGTCGCCGAGGGTGGCAGGGTTGTCGCCGAAGGCCGAACGGTAGACGTCGTGCCCCGGGGCGGGGGAGGCGACCTCCACCTTCTGGGCCTGCTGGGCGGTGTACGCGCGTTCGGCCAGGACTGGCCCTTCGTACCGCTCCACCTTTTCCAGCGGCATGCCGCAGGCGGCGGCAACCTCGGCTGCGGTGGAGCCGCTGCGGATTTTCGCCTGGATGTCGCGGGGGGACAAGGTCACCGAGGCGACCGCGGACAGGCGTGCAGAGGGCCGGCTGGCAGCCAGTCTGAGCGCCTCGTTGATCGGCAGCCGGAACATTGCGCCGTCGGTGCCGCTTAACAGGAGATGCTCCCCGTCGTCGTGCACGCCTACAAGCCGTAGATCCTGCATACAATCCTCCACCCTGGCATTACTATCATTCGAAACTCTGCCACCCCGCACTGTCTTTTCCCGTTAGGGCAGAGGGCGCGCCGCGAAATTCCGGGAGTTTCGGCCGGTTGTTGGAAGCCCGGGGAGGCGTTGGTTCCGGATATGGCTTTTCCCCGCGGCAGAAAGGGAGAATGTGCGCGTGACCGGGCACAAACCAGGTTCGTCCGGCGTTGTGCCGGATGAGTCATTCGAGCGATTCGACGGAGTGTGACAGCAGGCCATGGCGACTGATTACGATGCGCCGCGGAAGTCCGAAGAGGACCTCAGCGAGGACTCGATTGAGGAGCTGAAGACCCGCCGTGTCGAGAAACCGACGGCAGTGGTGGAGGAGGACGAGTCCGACCTCGCCGAAGGCTACGAGCTTCCCGGAGCCGACCTGTCGGGCGAGGAGCTGACGGTCCGCGTGATGCCCGCCCAGGCCGACGAATTCACTTGTGCCTCGTGCTTCCTGGTCCGGCACCGCTCCCAGATCGCCCGCGAAAAGAACGGGCTGCTGTACTGTCGCGACTGTGAAGGCTAGGCGCGATTGCGAGGGCTGACCCCCTACCTAGTCCCCGTTGATGGCGGCCACGAGTTCCTCTGGGCGGCGGGTGGACGTCAGCCAGTACGGCGTGGGGTCCGACGGGTCCGTGATCTCGATCCTGACCACCGGGTCAATCCATCCCCGGATGCACATGTAGGCGAGGCCGTTCAGGCGCGTGCCACGCTCCGCCGTCGCCTCTTTGCCGCGGTGCGCCGCCGCCCCGCCGATCAGGCTGCGTTCGATGCTGGCCCGGCCCACCTGAAGGGTGCGTGTGGTCACCGACACTGACGGCGTGGACAGGACCAGCAGTACGGCTTCGATGGCGAACAGAACAGCGGCTGCCGTGAATCCGGCCACCATACTGATGGGGGCGAAGACCAGGATGCCCGCTGAGGCGATACCCAGGGCCACAACCCAAATCCAGGCGCCGGGCCACAGCTTCTCGGAGAAAAGCACGGTTTCGTCCGGTGAAGACGGGTTGCGGGAAGGGACGGCGGCGCTTGATTCGGGCATGCCCCCAGCTTAGTGGCCCGTATGAGGACCTTCTGCAGTAGGAGGAGTCAGAGCGCGGGCGATAGAGTGTGGGACTGTGACTGACGAATCAACTGCCATGACATCCTTGGCGCAGCAAGCCCCCACGGCTGCCGCTGCGCAGCCGCCCAGGGCGGAATTCGGAGCACCCACGGTGCAGGTGCAGCTGAAAATGCTCGACGACGGCCTGGAAGCGCCGTCGTACGCCCACCCCGGTGACGCCGGGGCGGATCTGCGGGCCCGCGAGGACGTGGTGCTCGAGCCGGGCGAGCGGCGCCTCGTCCCCACCGGTGTATCCATCGCCCTGCCTGATGGTTTTGTAGCCCTCATCCACCCCCGCTCGGGCCTCGCCACCAAGCACGGGCTTACCGTCGTGAATGCACCTGGGACTGTCGACGCCGGGTACCGCGGAGAGATCGCGGTGACGCTGCTCAACACCGACCGGGACCAGGCCATAGAACTGCGGCGCGGCGATAGAATTGCACAGATGGTGATCCAGCGCGTGGAGCACGCGCAGTTCGTCGCCGTGGGGGAGCTGAACGACTCTGTCCGCGGTGCCGGCGGGTTCGGCTCCACGGGCGGGTTTGCCGTTCCGGGCACGTAGCGGCACAACACCGGCTGAGCTGCACACCCGCGATTCGGGGCGCGCGACACGATCACAACTAAGGAGACAACGCATGGTTTTTGGGCGGGGCAAGAAAGCCAAGAAGCAGGAATCGGCAGAACCGGAGGACTTCCAGGAGGATGTCACCCCGGAACCGGCCGAGAATGCCGCGGACAACCGCAGGGCCAACGGCCCCTTCGACGTCTCCGAGGTCAGCAGCCGCGACGGCTATGTGGACCTCGGCGCCCTGCTCATTGCCCCGCGCGACGGACTCCAGCTCCGGCTTGAAGTTGAGGAAGCAACCCAGCGCGTCGTCGCCGTGACCATGGACCTTGAGGGGTCGAGCCTGCAGCTGCAGGCATTTGCCGCGCCCCGCTCCGAAGGGCTCTGGGACGAGATCCGGGAGCAGCTCGGGCAGTCTGTGGGTGGCCAGGGCGGCCAGGTTGAGGAGATCCCGGGAGAGTACGGCGTCGAACTCGTGGCCAAGCTGCCGGCAGGCGCCCCGGACGGCAGTCAGGGTTACCGTGCCGCCCGCTTCATCGGCGTCGACGGCCCCCGCTGGTTCCTGCGCGGCGTTTTCGGTGGCGAGGCCGCGCTGGACCGTGAAGCGGCCGCCGGCCTCGAGGACCTGTTCCGGAAAATCGTCGTCATCAGGGGCGAGAACCCCATGCCGCCCCGCGACCTGCTGCAGCTGCGCCTGCCCAAGGACGCTGCGGGACCCGTGGCCCCCAGCGCGCCGGACCTCGAGCAGCCCGAGCGCGGGCCGGAGATCACTCAGATTGGTTGACGCAGGCGGCCCGCAGGACCAGGCGGTACCCATCGGCGGGCTGCCGGAGCGCGGGCGCGTCCTGTGCCACGGATTTATCGAGTCGGTAACCTACGCGCCCCCGTCGCAAGTGGCAGCCTTCATGGCCGTCGTCTCGGACCACGACACCCCGGTCACGAAACGACGCGGGCGGCTGCGGGTCATCTGGCTGGGCCGCCGCCGCATTCCAGGGATCGACGCGGGGACGGAACTTAGACTCGAAGGCATGCTGACCGTAAAAGAAGGTATGCCCACCATGTTCAACCCCCGCTACGAGATATTGTCCCGCCAGGAGAACCAATGACTTTGCCTGAGAACCCCGATTCGGGACCGGGCAGCGAAGAACCCAAGCCCGCGCCCGAGACCCCGGGTTTTGCAGGGCTGGCCGAGGACTACGCGTCCAAGGCAGGGCTGCACCGTACCCACGACGGCCGCATCGACGTGCTCAAGAGCGCCGGCGGTTACCAGGGAATCGCCGAGAGCATCCTGCCCGGCCTGGTCTTCCTGGTCGCCTTCACCGCCACCAGCGCCCTGACGCCGTCGCTCATTGCTGCCCTGGGCACCGCCGCCATCTTCACCGTGGTCCGGCTCGTGCAGCGCCGTCCGCTGACCCAGGCACTGGCCGGCGTCGTCGGTGTGGGCATCTCCGCATGGCTCGCCAACACCACCGGCAAGGCCGAAGACTTTTATCTTCCGGGATTCCTGACCAACGCGGCCTACATCGTGGCGATGGTCATCTCCATCGCCGTCCGCTGGCCGATCGCGGGCCTGCTGTTCGGGTTCATCCGGAACGAGGGCCTGGACTGGCGCAAGGACCCGGCCCGGGTGCGCGCCTACCGGCTGGGCACATGGATCATTGTCGGCGTGCTGCTGCTGCGCCTGCTGGTGCAGGTTCCCCTGTACCTGATGGGTCCGGACGGGCTGGCGGCATTGGCCACCACCAGGCTCATCATGGGAGCGCCGCTGTACATCCTCGGTGTGTGGCTCGCCTGGCTCATCACCAGGCCTGCGGCAACGCCGGACGGTCAGCCGTCGAAGCCGTCGTCGTCCAGCTGATCTGCAGTTGCCGGCGCCACTGCTGCGGTCGCGCCGGCCTGCGGTGAAGCGCCGGTGGTCTGCCCCTCGCCGGACGCTTGTCCGTCGCCTGAACTGAATCCCTCGCTTGAACCGTGCCCCTCATTGGACGCGTCCCCTTCGCTGGAGCCGTGTCCTTCGCTGGAGCCGGGTGACAGGAGCTCGCGCAGCTGGTTTTCGGCCGCGATGGTGGTGACGAAAAACAGCTCGTCGCCGCCGTCAATGACATCGTCCCGGCTGGGTGTGATCGGTGCCTGGTCCCGCAGGATGGCCACCAGCGTGGAGTCCTCCGGCCAGTCGATGTCGCCCACCGTCAGCCCGATGGCGTGGGAGTCATGCGGCACCGTGAACTCGACGATGGACGAGACACCTGTCTGCAGGGTCAGCAGCCGGACCAGGTCGCCGATCTCCACAGCTTCCTCCACCAGCGCCGTCATGAGCTGGGGCGTGTTCACGGCAACGTCCACGCCCCACGAGTCATTGAACATCCAGTCGTTCTTCGGGTTGTTCACGCGTCCCACGGTGCGTCCGATGCCGAACTCGGTCTTGGCCAGCAGCGAGACGACGAGGTTCACCTTGTCATCGCCTGTGGCGGAAACCACCACGTCCGCGTCCTCGAGCTTCGCATCCTGCAGAGTGCTCAACTCGCAGGCGTCGCCCACCAGCCAGTGCGCCCCGCGCAGGCCGCTGCGCCCAATCACCTCAGGCTTCAGGTCGATCAGCAGGATCTCGTGCTTGTGGGCCAGCAGCTCACGGGCAATCGAGGAGCCGACGCTTCCGGCCCCGACGATGACGACTTTCACTTAGGACTCCTTGGCGGGTGCTTTGGCGAGGATGTGGGCGACTTCGGACGTGCGGTCCGCCCGCAGCATGGCGTGCACGGTATCGCCGTCCTGGTAGGAGGTGCCCGCGGCGGGCAGTATCCCTTCGCCGAACCTTGTCAGGTAGGCGACCCGGACGTCGGCCACCTTTTCGATGGAGGAGACCGGATGGCCCACCCATTCCGGGTGGAGGTCGAGTTCGGCCAGCACGAGGCGGCCGGAGGGGTCGCGGAAGTCGCCGGCGAGGTGCTGTTCCGGAAGGATGCGGCGCAGGACCTGGTCGGCGCTCCAGCGCACCGCGGCCACCGTGGGGATGCCCAGCCGCTGGTAGATCTCGGCGCGGCCGGGATCGTAGATGCGGGCCACGACGTGCGGCACGTGGAAGGTCTCGCGCGCCACCCTGGTCGCCAGGATATTGGAGTTGTCGCCGCTGGATACTGCCGCGAAGGCATAGGCGTCTGCAACGCCCGCCTGCGTCAGGGTGTCGCGGTCGAAGCCGACGCCGGTGACTTTCCGGCCGGTGAAGCCCGAGCGGAGGCGGCGGAAGGCGCGGTCGTCCTGGTCGATGATGGCCACCGAATGGCCGGCGTCCTCGAGCGTGTGCGCCAAGGTGGCCCCGACGCGTCCACAACCCATGATCACGAAGTGCGCCACGCGTTCTCTCCTCAACTCTCGCCGACTGCTCCGTAAGACTCTACCGCCGGAAACCTGCCATGACATCGCGTGCGAATCAGACTAACTTTGTGTGGTGCTGACAATTCTGAATGCCGTGAAGCGCGTGCTGGTGGGGAGGCCCTTCCGGAACGACAGGATGGCCCACACGCTCCTGCCGAAGAGGATAGCGCTGCCCATCTTCGCCTCGGATGCACTGTCCTCCGTTGCCTACGCCCCCGATGAGATTCTCCTCACGCTGGCCTTGGCCGGCGTGAGCGCCGTGGCATTCTCACCGCTCGTGGGCCTCGCTGTCATGGTGGTCCTGCTGACCGTCGTGGCGTCCTACCGCCAGAACGTCCACGCCTACCCCTCAGGCGGAGGCGACTATGAGATCGCCAACGTGAACCTGGGCAAGTACGCCGGACTGACCGTGGCGTCTGCGCTGCTCGTGGACTACGTGCTCACCGTTGCCGTGTCCATGTCATCCGCGGCCGCCTACCTCACCACCGCTATCCCGTCACTCCATGGCCAGCAGGCACTGATCGCCACTATCGGCGTGGTGCTCCTGGCGCTCGTCAACCTGCGCGGCATCAAGGAAGCAGGCAGCGTTTTCGCGGTGCCGACGTACATCTTCATGGCCTCCATCCTGGGCATGACCGCCGTCGGCATCTTCCAGGCCGTGACCGGCCAGCTGGGCCGGGCGCCCTCGGCCGCGTTCGAGATTGTCCCCGCCCCTGGTTTCGACCAGGGCCTCGTCGGACTCGCGGGCGCATTCCTGCTGTTGCGGGCATTCTCATCGGGTGCCGCCGCCCTGACGGGTGTGGAAGCCATCAGCAACGGCGTACCCAACTTCCAAAAGCCGAAGAGCAAGAACGCGGCCAGCACGCTGCTGCTGCTCGGGATCATCGCCTCAGCCATGCTGGCAGGCATTATCTACCTGGCCAACGCCACCAAAGTGCACATCGTGCTGGATCCGGCAACGGAGTTCCTGCTCAACGGGCAGCCGTTGCCCGAGGGCTACATCCAGAACCCGGCCATCAGCCAGATCGCGCAGACCATCTTCGGTGCCGGCTCCATTCCGTTCTACATCGTGGTCGCGGCCACGGGCGTCATCCTCGTCTTTGCCTCCAACACGGCCTTCAACGGCTTTCCGGTGCTGGGCTCCATCCTCGCCCAGGACGGATACCTGCCCCGGCAGCTGCGCACCCGCGGCGACAGGCTTGCCTTCAGCAACGGTGTGCTTGCCCTGGCGGCCGGCGCCCTGGTGCTGATCCTGTCGTTCAACGCGGATGTCACCAAGCTCATCCAGCTGTACATCGTCGGCGTTTTCATTTCGTTTACGGCAAGCCAGCTGGGCATGGTCCGGCACTGGGGCCGCGAGCTGAAGCTGGCCAGGGACAAGGCCGTCCGGCGCCGGATGATCAAGTCGCGCACCATCAACATGATCGGCTTCGGCATGACCGCGCTGGTGCTGGTGATCGTGCTGATCACCAAGTTCGAACAGGGTGCCTGGATTGCCCTGCTTGCCATGTTCGTGCTGTTCCTCATCATGTGGAGCATCCGCGCGCACTACGACAACGTGGCCAAGGAGCTGGCGGTCGACGAGGATTCGTCGCCGCGCGCCCTGCCCACCCGCGTGCACGCAGTGCTGCTGGTGTCCCATGTCCGCAAGCCCGTGCTCCGGGCGCTGGCCTATGCGCGCGCTTCCCGGCCGTCGCGGCTGGACGCCATCACGGTGGACATTAACGCCGAGGAAACAGCGCACACGCTTGCCGACTGGGAGAAACTGGAGATCCCGGTTCCGCTGACCATCCTCGCCAGCCCCTACCGCGAGACGGTCACGCCGATCATGGACTACATCAAGAACATGCGCCGGGACTCGCCCCGGGACCTGATCGTGGTCTATATCCCCGAGTACGTGGTGGGCAAATGGTGGGAGCAGCTGGTGCACAACCAGACAGCCCTCCGCATCAAGACCCGGCTCCACTTTGAGCCGGGCGTCATGGTTGCCAGCGTCCCCTGGCAGCTCAAATCATCCGAAGAAGCCAAGAGACTGCAGGACATTCAATGAGCCCGGACACCCAGACCACCTCCACCGGACTCGAACTGGTGGTCGACGTCGGCCCCGTCGCCCACGGCGGACACTGCGTTGCCCGCCATGAGGGCCGCGTCGTGTTCGTCCGCCACGGCATCCCGGGGGAGCGGGTGCGGGTCCGGCTCACCGACGCCGAAGAGAAGGCCAAGTTCTGGCGCGCGGACGTTGTGGAAGTCCTCGATGCTTCGCCGGACCGGGTTCCGCACTTCTGGCGAAGCGCCGATTCCGCCGGCTCCTGGGCACACGGGCGTCCGCCGGTCGGCGGCGCCGAACTCGGCCACGTGTCGCTGCAGCGCCAGCGGAGGCTCAAATCGGAGGTGCTGGCCGAACAGCTCCGGCGGCTGGCCGCCGTCGAACTCTCCCCGGACGTGGAAGCGGTCGGACAAGCCGCAAAAGCCGACGGCGCCGGACTAGCGGACGGTGCCGGACAAACGGACGGTGCCGGAAAAGCGGACGACGGCGGGGCCGGCCTTGCGTGGCGCACGCGCGCCAGCTTCGGCGTCACCCAGAGCGGCCGGCTCGGCATGCATGCCCACCGCTCCGACCAGGTGATTCCCGTACAGGAAATGCCCCTGGCGGTGGACGGCATCAACGCCCTGCGGCTGTGGGATGTGGACCTTCAGGGCATCGAACGGGTGGAGGTGGCCGCGCCCGCCAATGGCTCGCGGCCGCTCGTACTGCTCGCCCCCGCCCCGGGGACCCGCGCCAAACGGCTGAACTCCATCCTGGCTCAGCTTCCCGCGGACGTGTCCGTGGCCAGCTACGATCCGCTCAAAAATGAGACTCTGCAGCTCCGCGGCCGGACCTGGGTCCAGGAATCTGCGGCCGGCCACGACTACCGGGTCACTGGTGCGGGGTTCTGGCAGATCCACCGCGACGCGCCGGAAACCCTGGTGGGTGCCGTCACCGGATTCCTGCACGAGGGCGGGTTCCTGGAACCCGGCGCCGCGGTGGCCGACCTCTACGCCGGTGCAGGCCTCTTCACGGCCCCGCTGGCCGACGCGGTGGGGGAGACCGGGTCCGTCCTGTCGGTGGAGGGGGCCCCGGGCACCAGCCGGGACGCCCGGAAAAACCTGCACGGTTCACCGCAGGTGGAGATCGTGCAGGGCAAGGTGGAGCGGGTGCTCCGCCAGCGGCCCCGCCAGTTCGACGCCCTCATTCTCGACCCGCCGCGCGCCGGTGCGGGCAAGGCCGTGGTCAGCCAGCTGATTGCCTCAAGCCCCCGCGCCATTGCCTATGTGTCCTGCGACCCGTCGTCGTTCGCACGAGACATTGGTTACTTCCAGGAGGGCGGCTGGCAGCTGGCCGGGTTGCGGGCCTTCGACCTGTACCCGCACACGCACCACCTGGAGACAGTCGCGCTGCTGACTCCCCGCGGCTGATGTGGCTAGGATGGGCGTAGTAGTCCCACGTCGCGCGCCGTATTCTCGGCTGACCCCATGCTCTTGTGTATGACCTTGTACTAGTTAGGATGACCTAACTAGCAAGCGGTCTACCGCGCGACAAAGATGAAACTGTTGCGAGAGGAGTCCTGCGATGAGCACTGTGGACAGCTTCGGTTCAAAAGGCAAACTTAATGTAGCCGGAACCGAATACGAAATTTTCCGGTTGAACTCCGTTGAAGGTTCAGAAAACCTTCCGTTCAGCCTCAAGGTATTGCTTGAAAACCTGTTGAGGACCGAGGACGGCGCGAACATCACCGCCGATCACGTCCGCGCCCTGGCGGGATGGGACCCTAATGCCCAGCCCGACACCGAAATCCAGTTCACGCCTGCCCGCGTGATCATGCAGGACTTCACTGGTGTTCCCTGCGTGGTGGACCTTGCCACCATGCGCGAGGCAGTGAAGGAGCTTGGCGGCGATCCAAAGAGGGTGAACCCGCTTGCTCCGGCCGAGATGGTCATTGACCACTCCGTCCAGATCGATGTCTTCGGTAACTCCGGCGCACTGGAGCGCAACATGGAGATCGAATACCAGCGCAATGGTGAGCGCTACCAGTTCCTGCGCTGGGGCCAGACCGCGTTCGACGACTTCAAGGTTGTCCCGCCGGGAACCGGCATCGTGCACCAGGTCAACATTGAGTACCTGGCCCGCACCGTGATGACCCGCGAAGTGGACGGCGCGGTTCGTGCCTACCCCGACACCTGCGTCGGCACCGACTCCCACACCACCATGGTCAACGGCCTGGGCGTGCTGGGCTGGGGCGTCGGCGGCATCGAGGCCGAGGCCGCAATGCTGGGCCAGCCCGTTTCCATGCTGATCCCGCGCGTCGTGGGCTTCAAGCTGACCGGTTCCATCCCGGCCGGCGCCACCGCCACCGATGTCGTCCTCACCATCACCGAGCAGCTGCGCAAGCACGGTGTTGTGGGCAAGTTCGTGGAGTTCTACGGCGAAGGCGTGGCGGCAGTTCCGCTGGCCAACCGCGCCACCATCGGCAACATGAGCCCGGAGTTCGGTTCCACGGCCGCCATGTTCCCGATCGACGACGTCACCCTCGACTACCTGCGCCTCACCGGCCGCTCCGAGGAAAACGTCGCCCTGGTTGAGTCCTACGCGAAGGAACAGGGCCTCTGGCACGATCCTTCCCGAGAGATCAAGTTCTCCGAGTACCTCGAACTGGACCTCTCCACCGTGGTTCCGTCGATCGCCGGCCCGAAGCGTCCCCAGGACCGCATCGAGCTGACCGAGGCCAAGGACGAGTTCCGCCACGACCTGAAGAACTACGTCACCCACGACGCCGATGCCGGCTCCCTGGACGAGTCGCTGGAGGAAAGCTTCCCGGCTTCCGACCCGCCCTCGTTCACCACCGGTGCCACCCACGTGACCGACAGTGACCGCGTTCCGCCGAAGTACTCCGCCGCTCACGGCGCCGAAGGCCGCACCTCCAGCCCCGTCGCCGTGAAGATGGAAGACGGCCGCGAGTTCGACCTGGACCACGGAGCGGTGACCATCGCGTCGATCACCTCGTGCACCAACACGTCCAACCCCTCGGTCATGCTTGCCGCCGCCGTGCTGGCACGCAACGCCGTGAACAAGGGCCTCACCGCCAAGCCGTGGGTCAAGACCTCTGTCGCCCCCGGCTCCAAGGTGGTCACGGACTACTACGAGAAGTCGGGCCTCACCCCGTATCTGGAGAAGCTGGGCTTCTACATCGTGGGCTACGGCTGCGCCACCTGCATCGGCAACTCCGGCCCGCTGGAAGCCGAGATCTCCGAGGCCATCCAGGCCAACGACCTCGCCGTCAGTGCTGTGCTCTCGGGCAACCGCAACTTCGAAGGCCGCATCAACCCGGACGTCAAGATGAACTACCTGGCCTCCCCGCCGCTGGTCATCGCCTACGCCCTGGCCGGTTCCATGGACTTCGACTTCGAAGCCGACGCCCTGGGCAAGGACGAAGCAGGCAACGACGTCTTCCTCAAGGACATTTGGCCTAACCCGGTCGAGGTCCAGGAAGTCATCGACTCCTCCATCGACAAGGAGATGTTCGCCAAGGGTTACGAGGGTGTCTTCGAGGGCGACGACCGCTGGAAGGCGCTCGACACCCCGGCCGGCGACACCTTCGCGTGGGATGAGAAGTCCACGTACGTCCGGAAGCCCCCGTACTTCGAGGGCATGAAGGCCAAGCCGGAGCCCGTTCAGGACATCTCCGGTGCGCGCGTGCTGCTCAAGCTCGGCGACTCCGTCACCACGGACCACATTTCCCCGGCCGGTTCGTTCAAGTCCGACACCCCTGCCGGCCAGTACCTGCTGGCCAACGGCGTGGAGCGCAAGGACTTCAACTCCTACGGCTCGCGCCGTGGCAACCACGAGGTCATGATCCGCGGCACGTTCGCGAACATCCGCATCAAGAACCAGCTCCTGGACGGCGTGGAGGGCGGCTTCACCCGCGACTTCACCCAGGCTGACGGCCCGCAGGCTTACGTCTACGACGCCGCGCAGAACTACCAGGCAGCCGGCACCCCGCTGGTGGTCCTGGCCGGCAAGGAGTACGGCTCCGGTTCGTCCCGTGACTGGGCAGCCAAGGGCACGGCACTGCTGGGCGTCAAGGCCGTCATCGCCGAGAGCTACGAGCGCATCCACCGCTCCAACCTCATCGGCATGGGCGTCCTGCCGCTGCAGTTCCCGGCCGGCGAGTCCGCTGCCACGCTGGGCCTGACGGGCACGGAAACCTTCGCTGTGGAGGGCGTAACCGCCCTGAACGAAGGCACCACGCCCAAGACCCTCAAGGTCACCGCCACCGCCGAGGACGGTTCCACCAAGTCCTTCGACGCAGTGCTCCGCATCGACACCCCGGGTGAAGCGGACTACTACCGCAACGGCGGCATCCTGCAGTACGTTCTGCGCCAGATCTCCGCTAACTAGCGGGATTTAGCCGGGCCAGCCCCGGTAAGCAGTGCGGTGAGGCCCCGGCCGGTCAGCAGACCGGCCGGGGCCTCTGCCTTGCTGCTGGCGCTGCCCGAGTGCCAGCGCGGAGGCGTTAGAGTTAATAGGCATGTCTACCAGCCGAAGGAGGGGCCGTTGGGAATCTTGGAGACCATCCGGAATCCGCAGGACCTGAGCAAGTTGTCCGCGGCGCAGCTGAATCAGCTGGCCGCCGAGGTCAGGGAATTCCTGATCGGCAACGTCTCCCAGACGGGAGGGCACCTGGGTCCCAACCTCGGCGTCGTCGAACTGACCATGGCGGTGCACCGGATCTTCGATTCGCCCCGCGACAGCATTGTCTTTGACACCGGCCACCAGTCATACGTGCACAAGCTCCTCACCGGACGGCACGACTTCAGCACCCTCCGCCAGCAGGACGGCATGTCCGGCTACCCCGACCGCGCAGAGTCGGAGCATGACATCGTCGAGAGCTCCCACGCCTCATCCTCGCTGTCCTGGGCCGACGGCATTTCCCGCGCCCGGCAGCTGACCGGTGACGGCGACCGGTACGTCGTCGCCGTCGTCGGTGACGGCGCGCTCACCGGCGGCATGGCCTGGGAAGCCATCAACAACATCGCGGCGGACAAGAAGCGCCGCGTCGTGATTGTCGTCAACGACAACGGCCGCTCCTACGCCCCCACCGTCGGAGGCTTTGCCGACTACCTGGCGTCCCTGCGCCCCACCATCGACTCCCTCCGCACCGCCCCCGCCTACGAGGGCGCCCTGGACTGGTGGAAGAAAAAGCTCCAGAACGGCGGCCCCGCCGGCCAGTTCACCTACAAGAGCCTGCACGCCATGAAAAAGGGCATCAAGGACTGGTGGGCGCCGCAGGGCATGTTCGAGGACCTCGGCATGAAGTACATCGGCCCGGTGGACGGCCACAACCTGCAGGCCATGGAACACGCCCTGTCCACCGCCAAACACTACGCCGGTCCGGTCATCGTGCACGCCATGACCGAAAAGGGGCACGGCTACGCGCCGGCCCGGGCGCACGAAGCGGACCAGTTCCACGCCGTCGGGATCATCGACCCCGAAACGGGCGAGCCGGCAGAAGTCGGCGGGGCGAAGTCCTGGACGTCGGTGTTCGCCGATGAAATCGCGGACCTCGCCGACGAGCGCAAAGACATTGTCGGCATCACCGGCGCCATGCTCATCCCGGTCGGGCTGCACAAGTTCGCGGCGCGCTACCCGGAGCGCGTGTTCGACGTCGGCATTGCCGAACAGCACGCGCTCACGTCCGCGGCGGGCATGGCTTTCGGCGGGCTGCACCCGGTGGTGGCTGTCTACGCCACCTTCCTCAACCGCGCCTTTGACCAGCTCCTGATGGACGTCGCCCTGCACAAGGCGGGCGTGACGGTTGTCCTGGACCGCGCCGGCGTCACCGGCCCCGACGGCGCAAGCCACCACGGGATGTGGGACATGGCCATGGTCCAGATCGTTCCCGGGCTCCACTTGGCTGCGCCGCGCGATGCCTCGCGGCTGCGCGAAGAGCTCCGCGAAGCCGTCGCCATCGAGGACGCCCCCACTGTGATCCGCTATTCCAAGGGAACTGTCGGCGCCGAGGTCGAGGCCATTGAACGGCTGGCCGACGGCGTGGACGTGCTGTCCCGCCGCCCGGCCGGATCTACCGAGAACGATGTCCTGATTGTCAGCGTGGGCGGCATGTCCGAGCTGGCCCTGAACGTCGCCAACCGGCTGGGCGCGCAGGGAATCAGCTCCACCGTCGTGGACCCTCGCTGGGTCCTCCCGGTGCGGAAGTCGATCATCGCCCTGGCCGCCAGGCACCGTTTGGTCATCTGTATCGAGGACGGCGTCCGGGCCGGAGGAGTCGGATCCAGAATCCGCCAGGAGATGCGCGCCGCCGGTGTGGACACTGCCCTCAACGAGGTTGGCCTGCCCGTCGAATTCCTGGACCACGGCACCCGGAGCCAGGTGCTGGAGCGGGTGGGCCTGACCGCCCAACAGATCACCCACGACGTCGTCGCCCAGGTCCTTGGGACCAAGGTTCCGTTCGCCCGTCCGCTGCCCGGCCAGGAACACCCCACCACCGGAAGCCTGCCCAAACTGTGAGGGAGCCCGATTCCCTGCAGCCAGGGGAACTGGTGGTGTCCCGCAACCGCAAATGGGACGGCTCGGCACACTGGGTGGTGCCTGGCAGGTACCTTGGCGAGGACCAGCACGGCTGGTGGATCTTCCAACCGGCCAACGAGTTCTGTTCCCGGCCCGGCGCCGCCTTTTACACCGCGTCCGATGCCGTGCTGCTGGTTCCGCGGACCGGCGAGTTCGTCGTGACCTTCTATGACGACACCTATCTGGGCGACTTCCGCGTCTACGTCGACCTGGCCACCGGCCACGAGTGGCGCAGGATCCAGCAGGGCGTCACTGAATTCCACGTCATCGACATGGACCTCGACGTGATCCGCTCGGTGCAGCGCGGCGTGTTCGTCGACGACGAGGACGAGTTCGCCGAGCACAGGCTCCGCATGGAGTACCCTGAGACGCTGGTGCACGCCATGCAGGCCGAGTGCGACGCCCTGTTCCTTGCCGTCAAGGGCCAGGACGCGCCATTTGACGGCACAGACACCAGTTGGTTTACGAGAGGACGGGCATGAGCGGAATTATCCGGGTCTACAAACGCGACGACGAAGGAACCCTGCTGTTCCGGGAAGCCTGGTACGACGAGGACTACAGCCAGTTCGTCATGAACCATGGCGCCGTGGGGCACCAGAGCAAGACCCAGGAAACCGACGTGCCGGACGCCGAGGCAGCCGAGCGCCTGATGGACGCCTTCGAGGCGGCCTGCACCGAGGACGGCTACGCCGAGATTCCCGACGAGGAGCAGTACTGGGTGGTGGCTCAGTACGCGCTCAAGACCAGGGAGGGCACCAGCCGCGACCGCTACCTGGAGGAAAAGGCGAAGGACGCGCTCTCGGGCCACCTGGCCTGGCGCGGCCTGGGCATTGTGGACCGCTCGGAATTCAGCGACGCCAAGCTCAACATCTTCTGCCTTTGCCCGGACGTGAACAAGGCCGTGAACGCGATCAAGGTCTGCATCCGTGGCGAGGACCTGGACTTCACCAAGCTGAGCATTGGAGCCGCCCCGTTCAGCGACCCCTCGGCCCTGAAGCTCAAGCATTCACCCAAGCAGGTGGCCAGCTTCACCCTCTAAAGCAGTTCAAGCACCCAACGCAGTCAGCACCAGGAAGGCAGAACGTCATGACGAAGAAGTCAGCCCAGCCGGGACGCACGCCGCTTCCGCGGGGCCTCGCCTCGCCCGACCGCAGAATCCTCGCCCACTCCGGCGTGGAGTCCCTTGAGCAGCTGGCGCAGTTCGGCCGGCGCCAGCTGGCGGCGCTGCCGGGCATCTGCCCGCGGACCCTGGCGCAGCTCCAGGATGCGCTGGAGGAGCACGGCCTGGAGTTCGCCTCCGCCTGAGGGGTTCCTCGAGGAGCCGGCCGGAAAGGCGGGCCGCGAGAGCTGCCGCCGGGGACGTTATAGGGTGATCCCATGACTGAATACCGCCGTCTTGGAAAATCCGGACTGACCGTCTCCGTCGTGGGCCTTGGCTGCAACAACCTCGGCCGGGCCAACACGGTGACCGAATCGCAGGAGGGCACGGACGCCGTCGTTCGTGCCGCCCTCGACGCCGGGATCACACTCTTCGACGTCGCCGATACTTACGGCCGCGAACCGGGACTCAGCGAAACGATGCTCGGCAGGGCGCTGGGGGCCAGGCGGGACGACGTCGTGGTGGCCACGAAGTTTGGCATGGACATGCGCGGAGCCAACGGCGAGGACTTCGGAGCCCGCGGTTCACGCCGCTATGTCATCCGCGCCGCGGAGGCCTCCCTCCGCCGGCTCGGAACCGACTACATCGACCTGTACCAGTTCCACACGCCCGACCCTTTGACGCCGATCGAGGAGACCCTCGACGCACTGAACGACCTCGTCACCAGCGGCAAGGTGCGCTACATCGGCCACTCGAACCGCGCCGGCTGGCAGATCGCCGACGCCGAATACGTGGCGCGCGCCCGCGGCGGGGCCCGGTTTGTCTCCGCTCAGAACCACTACAACCTCCTGGACCGCCGCGCAGAGCAAGAAGTCACTCCGGCGGCCGAGGCCTACGGGCTGGGCGTGCTGCCTTACTTCCCGCTGGCCAACGGCCTCCTGACCGGCAAGTACGTGCAGGACCAGGCGCCGGAAGGTTCACGCCTCAGCCACACACGGACCAACTTGGTGCACGAAGCCGACTGGCAGCAGCTGAAGGCGTTCAGCGCCTTCGCCGCCGCCCGTGACCTGACTGAAGTGCAGGTGGCCTTCTCCTGGCTTGCGGCGCAGCCGTCTGTCAGCAGCGTGATAGCTGGCGCCACGCGTCCGGAGCAGGTCCGGCAGAATGCCGGGGCGGTGGCCTGGGTGCCGGACCGGGCCGAACTTGACGAACTGGATGCCATCTTCCCGCAGACCCCCAAGGTGGCCCTGTTCTGATGCCGTCCATCCTCATGGATGTTGACACCGGGATCGATGACGCCCTCGCGCTGGTCTACCTGCTGTCCCGGCCGGAGGTCCGGATCGAGGCCATCACCTGCACGGCGGGCAATGTGGGTGCCCGCCAGGTGGCACTGAACAACCTCGCACTGCTGGAACTCTGCGGCCGGGCCGGCATTGAAGTTGCAGTGGGTGCGGAAGTGCCCCTGGAGATTCCGCTGGTCACCACGGAGGAAACGCACGGCCCGCAGGGTATCGGCTATGCCGAGCTCCCGCCGCCGAAGCGCGGGATATCACCGCGGCATGCCGTTGACGTGTGGGTGGAAACGGCCCGGGCACGCCCGGGTGAGGTCACTGGACTCATCACCGGGCCGCTGACGAACTTCGCGCTGGCGCTGCGGGCGGAACCGGACCTTCCCAAGCTGCTCAAGGGGCTGGTCATCATGGGCGGTTGCTTTAACTACCAGGGCAACACGACGCCGACGGCGGAGTGGAACGTTTCCGTGGACCCGCACGCCGCCGCGGAGGTCTTCGCCGCCTACGGCGGCCTTCCGGAGGACAGCCTTCCGGTGGTGTGCGCCCTCGAGACCACGGAACGCATCGAGCTGCGGCCCGAGCACCTGCGGCGGCTCGCCGAGGCCGCCGGAGCCGAACCGGAACTCGTGCTGCCCGAACAGTCGGAAGGCCAGCGCAGCGGCTCGGGCAACCCGCTCGTGGCGTGCCTCTCGGATGCCATCCGCTTCTACATGGAGTTCCACCGGCTCTACGACCAGGGCTACATCGCGCACATGCATGACGCGTTCGCCGCAGCCGCGGCCGTCGGACGCACCCCGTTCGGCACGCGGCCGGCCACCGTGCACGTGGAAACGGAATCGTCCCGTCTGGTCGGGACCACCGTTGCCGACTTCCGGGGCATCTGGAAGGAGCCGTTCAATGCCAGGATTGTCACCTCAAACGATCCCGAGCAGTGCTTCGACGAACTGATCTCCTCGGTGGGCAAGCTGGCCGCGGCAGTGGGGCAGCGTAGCTAGCCGTGCCTCCGGGTCGGTAGGATGGTAGCCGCGCCAAGGTGACATAGGCGCCCGCTTCCGCGTTCGCGGAAGATCACGCCACGGGTGCGGGACCCGCCGTTTTCAGCCTAAGGATCCACCATGTCACAGATCCTTCTATGGTTGTCAAG
>NZ_JAGGPN010000032.1 GCF_018613795.1 Arthrobacter sp. ISL-65 | reverse complement strand
TTCTGTGTGTGTCATCAGACCACCACCGTCATTCCGCCGTCGATAAAGATCGTCTGCCCGTTCACAAAATCAGACCCGCTGGAGGCCAGCCACACCGCCGGCCCGGCCAAATCCTGCACCGTGCCCCACCGCGCCGCCGGGGTCCGGCCCAGGATCCAGGCATTGAACTGCTCATCATCCACCAGGTTCTGCGTCATCTCGGTATGGATGTACCCGGGCGCGATGCCGTTGATCTGCAGCCCCGATCCCGCCCACTCCGCGGTCATCGCCCGGGTCAGGTTCCGCAAACCGCCCTTCGCCGCCACATACGGGGCGATCGTGGGCCGGGCCAAATCCGTCTGCACCGAACAGATGTTAATGATCTTCCCGTGACCGCGCGGAATCATGTGCCGGGCCGCCTCCCGGCCCACTAGGAACGCGCTGGTCAGGTCCGTGGAGATCACCCGCTCCCAGTCCTTCACGTCCAGCTCCAGCATCGGCACCCGGTGCTGGATCCCGGCATTGTTCACCAGGACCTCCAACGGGCCCACGTGCTCCTCGACCCACGCCACACCCGCCGCGGCCGCAGCGTCGTCCGTGACATCAAACGCCACACTGTGCACCCGGCCCGGCGCGTACTCCGCCGCCATCACCGCCTCCGCCGCCTTCAACCGCTCCGGATTCACCCCGTTCAAAACCACCGTCGCGCCGGCATCGGCCAAAGCCCGCGCCAACGCATTACCGATCCCCCGGCTCGAACCAGTCACCAGGGCAACCCGCCCAGTCAAATCAAAAAGTGAAGTCATGAAGAGCAGCTCCTTCGCCGCGGTCTGCGCAGTGCGCGAAATGGTGGTTCAGCATTTTGGCGCGAACGGACACTTGAGGCCCCTGCGGCCGGGGCCTCAAGTGTCCGTTCGCGCTGTTCGTTGGAAGGGGCCAGTTCCTTAGAACGGGCCGCGCTGCACGAGGTTGGCCGGGGTTTGTCCCGCGGCCAGGGCTTCGAGCTGCTGCCGCAGGAGCTTCAGGATCCGGGGCTGGAAGGCCGACGCGTTGCCGCCAACGTGGGGCGTGATGAGGGCGTTGGGCGTGGACCACAACGGGTGGTCCTGCGGAAGCGGTTCCGGATCGACGACGTCGAGGGCGCACTGCAGGCGGCCGGATAGGACTTCCTTAGTCAGGGCTGCCGTGTCCACTACCGGGCCGCGGCCCACGTTCACCACGAGGGCACCGTCGGGCAGGGCAGCGAGGACTTCCTCGCCGATCAGGCGGTGGGTGTGGTCGTTCAGCGGCAGCACCGTGACCAGGATGTCGTGCGTTGCGGCGAGCGCGGCCAGGTCCGCCGAG
Source organism: Arthrobacter sp. ISL-65 (assembly GCF_018613795.1). Classification (GTDB taxonomy): domain Bacteria; phylum Actinomycetota; class Actinomycetes; order Actinomycetales; family Micrococcaceae; genus Arthrobacter. Next base: position 65,413 of record NZ_JAGGPN010000032.1, on the reverse strand, counting down.
GCGTGGACCTCGCCGTGCTCGTCGGTCCGCGCCGAGCTTCCCACCCGGGTAACCGTGACCTCGAAGGGCTCCAGGCGGCGGGCAATTTCGTGCCCGATCCCGCCGACGCCCACCAGCAGCACGCGGCGGTCGGCGAGGGACTGGCGCCGCTCCGGCCGCCAGAGGCCGTACTGCTGGTCACGGACGGCCTGGTCGATGCCGCGCAGTTTGGCGAGGATCAAACCCACCGCCAGTTCCGCCGTCGCCGCCGCATGCACGCCGGAGGCGTTGGCCACGCCGGCCACCGGACCGGCGGCCTCGATGACGCCGTCGTATCCGGTGGACTGTGTCTGGACGAACTTCAGTTCGTCCACCTGGGCGAGCGATCCGAGAACCGCGCCGGAGTTGATGTAAGGGAGGATGACGCCGTCGATCTCTCCCAGCGCTGCGTCTTCAGGTTCCGCCTTCATGTCCCAGACGACACCCCTCAGTCCCTCGGGGAGGGGTGAGAGATCGGCGAGCAGTTGCCGGTCGGGGAAGCTGACGGTGCGTACTGGTTGCATCGGAAACCTATCGATTCTGGAGAGCGGGTGGTGAATTGGGTGGGGCCGCTCTGGCTGGCCCCACCCTTGGCAACTTTAGGCCTGGCGCCGGTCGAACGTCAGCCCGCCGGGGACCTGGAAGGTAGGCATGAGTTCCAGCATGCCCACGTTCACGTGGCGGGGTGTTTCGATGGCGTAGTCCATGGCGTTGACGATGTCGTCGGTGGTCAGGGATTCGTAGCCCTCGTAGTACGTATTCCAGGCCTCTTCCATGGCCTCGGGCGTGCCGCCCATGTTGCGGCCGAAGATCTCCGTCTCGACGCGTCCGGGGCAGATCTCGGTGACGCGGATGCGCTTGCCCACGGTGTCGTTGCGCAGCTGGCGGGAGATCTGGTGCACGGCGGCCTTGGTGGCGTGGTAGACCGTGTGGCCGTAGAAGTTGTACACGCCGGCGATGGAGCTGATGTTGATGACGTGGCCGCGGTCGCGTTCCACCATGCCGGGCAGGACCAGCCGGGTGAGCTGAAGCAGGCCGCGGAGGTTTACGTCAATGAGTTCGTCTATGTCGCTCTCCGAGGAGTCCAAGATGTTGCCCGGCCGGGACACGCCGGCGCAGTTCACCAGGACATCGACCTCGAGATCTCCGACGGCGGCGGCCAGCGCCGCGGTGTCGGTCAGGTCGACGATGTGGGGAATGGCGCCGGTCTTGTCGGCCAGGTCGTTCAGGCGTTCCTCGTTACGGGCCACGGCGTGGACGGTGAGTCCCCGTTTGGCGAGGCGCTCGGCGATCGCGGCACCCATCCCGGTTGAGGCGCCGGTGACGAGGGCGGTTGAGTAGTCTGAAAACGGCATCTAAGTCTCCTGTTATTGCAGTGGTAAGTGTTAGGCGTCGCGCAGCGGAAGGTGCGCGCGGTCCTTGACAGTGCTGACGGCCGCCAGCGTGCCCAGCGCAGTAATGACGGCGTAGAACGCGGGCATGTAGACGTTGCCCGTGGACGAGATCAGCCAGGTCATCAGCAGCGGGGCGGTTCCGCCGAAGAGTGCCGAGGAGATGTTGTAGCCCAGGCCGTAGGCCGAGTACCGGACGCGGGTGGGGAACAGTTCCACGATCAGGATGTGGATCACCGCGGTGTGACCGGCGAACACAATGGCCATGATGCAGGCGCCCAGGATGGCCAGGGCCATCTCGCCGGTAGCGATGAGGGCGTAGGACGGGATGCCGAGGACGGCCATGGCGATTGCCGAGCCAGCGATGACCTTCTTGCGTCCGATGCGGTCGGACAGGGCGCCCATGAACGGGATGGCGATGCAGATGACCACGAGGCTGCAGGCGGTGACCAGCAGGGCTTCGGCGATGGTGAAGTTGAGTTGCTTGCCCTTAAGGAACGTCGGCATGTAGGAGAACAGGACGTAGTAGCCGGAGCCATTCATGAGCGGAATGAACAGGGCCAGGAGCATGGCGCGTCGGTGTTCGGCGGAGGCGAAGGCTTCCTTCAGCGGGTTCTTGGACAGCCCGCCTTCTTCCTTCAGCTTTACGAAGTTGGGAGTGTCGCTGATCGCCTTGCGGATGTACCAGCCGATGACGCCCATCGGGATGGCCACCAGGAACGGGATGCGCCACGCGAACGAGCCGAAGCCGCCGCCGTCGATCGCTGCCTGCGTGAGCCAGGGCGACATGGAGAAGGCGACCAGGGTGCCGGTTAGCAGGGCAGCGAAGGAAGCGATCTGGGCGTAGGAGGTGATGATGCCGCGCTTGCCTTCAGGGGCGTGTTCGGCGAGGAAGGTCATGGCGCCGGCAGCCTCGCCGCCGACGGAGAAGCCCTGGAGCAGGCGAAGCAGCACAAGCAGCACGGGGGCCGCGATGCCGATGGCCGAGTAGGCGGGCAGGAGCCCGATGCCGGCGGTGGCGACGCTGATCAGCAGGATGACGAAGACCAAGAGTTTTTGGCGTCCGATCTTGTCTCCCAGGATGCCGCAGACGACGGCGCCGAGGGGGCGGACGAAGAAGGATATGGCGTAGCCGGCGAAGACGAACAGCAGTGCGTTGTCCGGGTTGCCGGGAGCCAGGAACACGAGCGCAAGCGTTCCGGCCATGAAGGCGAAAATGCCGTTGTCGTAGAGCTCCACAAAGATTCCGACACACCCGGCGGTCACTACTTTCCGGGCCTGCCTCGCATCGAGCCGGTCATGCTGCGGTGCACTCGCACGCGTTGGTGTAGACATTTTCATTCCTAACTTGGACTTAGTTCGAGGGGAGGTCATCGGTGATCCTTAGCTGCCGGCTGCCGGTACGAGTTCCGGCCATCCGGGCTCTTTGCCGATGCCAAGGAGGGCGAAGATTGTGCTGACTCGGGAACGGAGGTTTTCCAGTTCCCTTATTGCGGCCCGATGCTTTGCTGTGGCTTCGGGGACGGTGGTCTTGCGGAAGGTGATGGCGTGCCCGGGGCGGGCCTGGGCAAGAGTGTCGAGCGAGCGGCTGGTGACCACTGCCAGAACGGGGTACCCGGCGGTGACGCCGCGTCCCCGGTGCAGCACCAGCAGCTCTTCCCGGGAGGGAACCTCGATGGCGCCCATGGGGACGCCGCGGGACAGCACTTCGGCTGTGGACTGGCGTTCGGGAAGCACCCCGCCGAGGCGCAGTCCGATGTGGTTGCTCCGGGCGCTGACGGTGTATTCGGTGTTGAACAGCAGCTCTGCCGTCTCGCCGAATTCGTCAACGTCCGGACCGTCGGTGACGTCGATGACCGCCCTGCTGCTGAACTCGGGCCGGGTCAGCCCCAGCCGGAACAGCGGAAGGTCAAAGTATGGCTGCCGGATGGGTCCGACGCTCCTGCAGGTCTTCAGCTCCGTGCCCTCGGAAAGCCGGAGTCCGAAGCCGATGACCGTATCCGGGGCACAGCTTCCCAGCAGTTCCGGTGCCTCCACCGAACCGTGGACGGCAAGGTAGGAGCGGAGCCCGCCGGTGATACGGCGCACCGCCACGGTTTCCCCGGCACGTACGGACACCGGTTCCCACTGCGGGCATTCGCGCCCGCCGACGGTGAGCGTCAGCGGTGCGCCGGTGACGGCGATGAGGAGGTCGGTGGTGGCCTGCATGCGGAAGTCCAGGGCGGTTATTTCCAGCAGCGGGGCGTTGTCTGCGTTGGCGGCGAGGATGTTCGCCGCCCGTGCCGAGAACTGGTCGAGTGCCCCGTTGACGGGAAGCCCGAACCGGGGTCCGCGGAAGCGGCCCATGTCCGTGACCACGGAGTTTCCGGGCTGCTGGATGATCAACGACCCGCTCATCGTGCTGCCTCCAGTTTCCGGCCCGCGTAGTCCGCGAACTCTTCCGGCTGGATCTGGCGGAACGTCAGGAGGTCGCCGGGAAGGTAGGGAACCAGCGGTTCGCTGGCGGCGTCAAGAACGGTCAGCGGGGTCTGGCCGATGACGCACCATCCGCCCGGCGCCACCGCCGGGGCGATGACTGCCTGCCGGCCGGCGACGGCCACGGCACCGGCAGGAACAGACAGCCGGGGGTCCTTCAGCCGCGGAACGGGGAGCGGAAAATCAGGGCCGTCCATCATGGGCGAGCCGGCAGGGGCGCCGAGGCAACGGATGACGTAGGACTTGGCCGTGTGCAGGGCGATGATCTCCTCCACGGAGAGCTGCTGGTGCTCGGCAACGCGCTCGAGGTCCGGGCCGTATTCGCCGCCGTAGACCACCGGGACGCTGAATTCGCGAGCCGTGCGGGCGGGTGCACCGACGTGCTCCAGCTGGCGCAGGCCTAGGAGGACGAAGGCCCGGACCTGGCGCGCAGAGGTGACCCCGGGGTCGAATTCCACGAGCAGAGAATCGTACGTCGGCACTGCGCCGTGTACGCCGTCGGCCCCTGCAGTCTCAAGCCACTGCGCGAGGGAATGGACGGTGCTCCAGTTGGCCTCCGTGTCAGCGGAGGAGGCAACGACCCGCAGGGCCGAATCCCCGGACTCGAAGATCTCCACCGGAGTTGGTTTTGGGGTGGCAGCCATCTCAGGCGGCCTTCACTTTGGCGGCCAGCACCTGGGCGAGCGGGGCGATGGTCACGCCGGCGTTCTCCAGTTCGGCGCGTACCTGGCGGGCCAGTTGCACCGCGCCGGGCGTGTCCCCGTGCAGGAGGACGGTGTCGGCCACAATCGGCAGGTCCGTGCCGGCGACGGTCTCGATGAGCCCCTCGCAGACCATCCGCACGGTGCGCGCAACGATGGCGGCAGGATCGTGGATCACGGCGCCGGGACGGCCCCGCGGCACCAGGGTGCCGTCGGCCTCGTAGGCGCGGTCGGCGATGCCGACGATGCCCACGGGGAGCTGCCGTTCAGCGGCAGCGGTGGCCAGTTCGCCGTCCTGTGCCAGGACGATGAGGCCGGGGTTCAGGCGGGCGGCGGCATCGGCCACGGCCGCTGCGTAGTCGGCGCGGGTGGCGACTAGGTTGCCGAGGCGGCCGTGCGGCGCAATGTGGGCAACGGTGGTGCCGTGGTACGCGGCGAACGCGCTCAGGGCACCGAGCTGGTACAAGACGTCGTTGCGGACCTCGTCCGCCGTCAGGTCCATGGCGCGCCGGCCGAAGCCCCGCAGGTCCGGGAAGCTCGGGTGGGCGCCGATGCTGACCCCGCGGCGGACGCATTCGGCGACTGTGGCGTGCATGATGTCCGGGTCACCGGCGTGGAAGCCGCAGGCGATGTTGGCACTGGAAACCACCTCGAGCAGGGCAGCGTCGTCGCCCATCGAGTAGGCGCCGAAGCCTTCTCCGAGATCTGCGACGAGATCAACTGTGGGTCCCATTATCTGCCTTCCTGGGGTGGTTAGCTGCGGCCCTGCCCGTCGGGGCAAAGGGATCAGCTGCGCTGGTGATGAGGTGTGTCCGAATTGGCCCTGTGAGGGGTTCCGTTCCGGGGCTGCCGGGCTACCGGCTTCTGGAAAAAAGTCTGACACCGGGATTTGGCTCACACAAAGACGTAATCGGTGTCACGGGATAGGTGCCGGTTATGACCACCGCCGCAGTGGAGTCCATGACCGTCTCCTTCCCGCTAAGGAGGGTTCGGCCCTTGCCGGCCCACCCTCGTTGCATTGAACATATGAGGCGTTTATTTCGCGAATGTAAAACAATTCACCTATTTCGATAAAACCTATTCCTATGCAAAGTGCATCCGACCCCATCGGGAAATTGCATGTGGCCCGGGGGGATAGAATGTACCCTTAATGAAATAGCGTTCTGGGTTCAACCTAGTGTCAGCGATGTGGATCACACAAAGACCTATTGCGTGTCCCTCCATAGCATCCCGTTATGACCTTGCGGGTTCAGGACGCCGCAGAGAGAGAGGGCGCCCGTGGATACCAGGAAGCTTGCGTACTTCGTACAGATCGTGGACTCGGGGAGCATCACCAAGGCCGCGGCTGCGCTGCACGTGGCCCAGCCGGCCCTGAGCCAGCAGGTTTCGGCGCTGGAGACAGACCTGAAGCAGCGCCTGCTGATCCGCAGCAAGCAGGGCGTGCAGCCCACGGCTGCCGGGCACACGCTGTACCGCCATGCCCAGTCCATCCTGCGGCTCGTCGCGCAGGCCCGGGTGGACGTTGCCAAGTCAGGGGCGGCGCCGTCTGGGCGCGTGTCCATTGCCATTGCGCCCTACAGCATGGCATCGAGCCTCACCCCGCAGATCATCAGCGAAGTGGCCCGCCGGTACCCGGACATCGTCCTGCACGTCACGGAAATCTACGGCGGCGTCCTGAGCGAGGCGATCAAGAACGGCCGGCTGGACATGGCGCTCATCTACGAGCCGGGCCCCATCCGCGGTGTCCTTTTCACCACGATGATCGTCGAGGACCTGCACCTGGTGGTTAACGCCGCCAGGCCGGATGTTAACGCGGAGAACGGCGAGATCATGCTAGACGAGGTGGCCCGGCACGGGCTCTTCCTTCCGGAGAAGATCCACACGCTGCGTCAGGCCGTGGAGGCAGGTTTTGACAGCAAGGGCCTCAAACTTCAGCTGGTGGGTGAGGTGGAGTCGGTGCCCTCGCTGACCCGGCTGCTCCGTGCCGACCTCGGGGCCACCATCCTGCCCAAGTCGGCTGCGGACGCACTGTTCCACGAAGAGGACTTCCACGTCCTGCGTATTGTGGACCCTGCCCTGCAGTGCAAGATCGCGCTGTGCACACCCGATCACGATCCCCTCTCGGAGGCGGCATCGGCCGTACTCCTGGTGCTGAAGGAAATGCTCCAGGAAATGCTCAACGATAAGTACGGCCGCTCATAGGTTTGGCTTATTAGGGCACTCATCATTTGTCTTAGTAATCACGCCCCCGTGATTCTAATATTGGTGGCAAGCCAAAAATTGCGGTGACTCATATTCCGCAAACAAATCAACGGGGAGCCAGCCATGAAAAAGATCAGCACCGCCAGGAGAACTTCTGACCCGAGCGTGGGGCTTATGGCCAAAACCGGGTCGCACTGCCCGACCAATGGTTTCTGGCGGCCAGAGGACCGGTCCGCAGCGCCCATCTTCGTTTTCGAGGGCAGCATCATGCCGGTCAGCGGAGACGGGTCGACGGTCTGGTACCTGGAGGACGCTGTCTTCGGCGCCCCGGCCTACCCGGTCCCCCACCGCGTCTAACCGGCGCTGCCCTGCCTCCCAACTGGGTACCAGCACAGGGCGTTCCCAGGGCTGGGAACGCCCTCACCTGCTACCCACTTCCACTTCTCAGATGGCTCCAGAAAGTCTTTTGATCCCGGCCGCATCTGATGCCTGATCGGCCCTTTTAATGTCAGTGGCCATTGGCAGACTGTGTCCATGGAAGGCATCGGGAATTCAGCACTGACAGCAGCGGCGCCGCACGGCGCCGCCCTGCACGCTGACGCCTTTCCTAAGGACCTACATGACGCCGGTTTCCTCTTCGATGCGTTCGCGGATGACGGGTTTTCCGACAACGGGCTTCCGAATGACGACGACCTCGAAGCCGTGTATCCGGCATCATTTCCGGAGGACCCGTTTCCTCAGGCCCTGTTTGCCAACCGCCCTTTCGACGAGGACCAATGTGACGGCGGCCCTTTTGACGCCAGCGTTCCCTCCGTCGCCGCTACCTCCCGGCACGTCGCTTCTGGTTCCTGCGCTCAGGACCGTGGAACAACCTCGGGTTGGTTTCTCCCGGAAGGTGACCTCACGGCTGACAGTGCCGGGCTGATCGACCAGATACGTGGCTACGAGAACTTCAAGAGCTGGGCCGCCGGGCAACAGGCGCGGCTTTCCGTGACCTTCGAGGCCCGGCTCCGGCAGGAATCCACGGACCGGGCGCCACTGGCCGCGGAGAACCTGGGCAAGGACCGCGGGAAAGACAGGGGCACGGGCGCGGCTGAGCAGATCGCGCTGGCCCGGGGCGAGTCCCCAAACCGGGGCGGCCGGCTGCTCGGAACAGCCAAGGCGCTCATGGAGATGCCCCACACTTTGACCGCGCTGGACACCGGACAGCTCAACGAAGAGCGCGTCATGTACGTGGCGAAAGAAACCGCCTGTTTGACGGTCGAGGACCGGTACGCCGTCGATGCGGAGCTCGCCGCCGACACCGGAACGTTCGTTGGCGCCGGGACCCGCACTGTGGTGGCAGCGGTCCGGGCGGCCGCCATCCGGCGGGATCCCCGCTCCGTCGCCCAGCGGGCGAGCCATGCCGCGTCGGAACGGAGGGTGAGCCTGCGCCCGGCGCCGGACTGCATGACGTATCTGACGGCGCTGCTGCCTGTTCAGCAGGGTGTCGCCGTGTCCGCGGCGCTGACCCGGCACGCGGACAAGCTCCGGGCCGCCGGGGACCCGCGCTCCCGCGACCAGATCAAGGCCGACACCCTGGTCGAGCGGACCACCGGCACCCCCGCCGGCATCACCGGCATCGAACTCAACCTCGTCATGACAGACCGCACCCTCCTCCAAGTCGACACCGAACCCGCCCGGATACCCGGCTACGGCATCGTCCCCGCAGACTGGGCACGCGATCTCATCACGCAGGGACAACATTCCGCCCAGTTCCAGCATCCGGGCCGACCGGATTGCGGCCAGCCCCGCGAGGTCGATTCAACCGCCGTCAAGGAGCTGAAGACCTGGATCCGGCGGCTCTACACCGCCCCCGGGACCGGGGACCTCGTCGCGATGGACACGCGACGGCGGCTCTTCCCGGCACCGTTGCGCCGCTTCATCCACATCCGCGACGACACCTGCCGCACGCCCTACTGCGACGCCCCAATCCGCCACCACGACCACATCATCCCCTGGCACGACGGCGGCCCCACCTCGTTGAGCAACGGCGCGGGACTGTGCGAAGCCTGCAACCACACCAAAGAACTCCCCGGCTGGAAAGTGGAGCCCAGACCAGGTCCAAGGCACACCATCGAACTCACCACGCCCACCGGCCACACCTACCGCTCCACGGCGCCGCCGCTACCCGGATCTGGATGGCCCGGAACCGGGGTGCGCGAAACACATCAGCCCGAACGTGGCGGCCCAGCGCCGTAACAGGCGAGGCCGGACGGCAATGCCGCGGCCCCGGGGGCACAGACAGTAGAACGAAGCGTAAGAGGCGAAGCACGGCAGCAAAGATACGCCTCAGGCCGGACAGAAGACTGTCCCGCCTGAGGCGATGCCGCTACGCGAACACGCGCCTACGCGTGCTCCACCAGCAGGCCCTTAGCCTTCAGCACCTCGGTGAGGTTGCACAGCTCGATGGTGGTTCCGCCGGCCTTGTAGAGGCCGATGAGCTCGCGCTCGGCGTCGTCCCGTTCTTGCGAAAGGCGGATGACTTCCTCGATCTCGTCCTTGCGGACAACAACAACGCCGTCGGCGTCGCCGCGCAGGACGTCGCCCGGGTAGATGATCTCGTCACCGAAAACCACGGGGTGGTTGATCGGGCCGATGGTTTCCTTAACGGTGCCCTTGATGGAGACACTGCCGGAGAAGACGGGCAGACCCAGCTCGATGAGGTCCTGGGTGTCGCGGACACCGGAGTCCGTCACCAGGCCGGCGAGGCCCTTGGCCTTCATGGCGTTGCCGAGGACGTCGCCGAACGTGCCGGCTTCCTCGTACTCCCCCGCCGCGGCCAGGATAACGTCGCCGGCCTCGGCGTAGTGGATGGCCACCTGGAGCATGAGGTTGTCCCGCGGGGCGCAGCGGACAGTGGTGGCGGGACCGCAGAAGGACATGCTGCGGGCGATCGGCTTGATCTTGGAGCTGAGCGCGCCCTTGCGGCCCTGTGCTTCGTGGATCGTGGCTGAGGAGAACTGCGCCAGGCGGCGGACGGCGTCGGCGGCGGGTCGTTCGATGTTGGTCTTTACGTGGATCACGGAATTTTCCTTCATTTAGTGGGGGTAAGCTGCGGGCCCGTTGGCGGGGGTTAGCTGAGGGCCCGGACGGCCTTGTCGATGGCTGCGATGGACTCTTCAATGACATCGAGGCTGGTGGCGTAGGAGATGCGGAAGTACGGGCCCAGTCCATAGGCCGAGCCCTGGATGACGGCGACGGAGGCTGCCTCCAAAAGGTAGAGCGTGAAGTCCTCGTCGTTGGCGATGACCTTCCCTTCCGGGGCGGTCTTGCCGATGGCGCCGCCGCAGTTGACATACGCGTAAAAGGCTCCTTCCGGCGTCGCGCATGAAAGGCCGTCGACGGCGTTCAGGGCGGCTACCGCCGCGTCGCGGCGGCTGCGGTAAACCTCAACACTTTCCCGCACGAAGGTCTGGTCGCCGGTGAGCGCGGCGGCGCTGGCGGCCTGGCTCACCGAGGACGGGCAGGAGGAGATCTGCGACTGCAGCTTGTTGATCGCCGCGATGAGCGGTGCCGGTCCGGCCGCGTAACCCAGCCGCCAGCCGGTCATGGCGTAGGCCTTCGAAACGCCGTTGACGGCAAGGATGCGGTCCTTGAGTTCCGGAGCAACCTCCACCAGGCTCTGGATTCGGCCGGAGCCGAAGTAGATCTGGTCGTAGATCTCGTCCGTCAGGACATAAACCTGCGGGACGTTCGCGAGGACATCCGCCAGGGCCCGCAATTCCGACGGGGAGTACACAGCACCTGTGGGGTTCGAGGGGGTGTTGAGGATGACCCACTTGGTCCGCTCGTTGAGCGCCCCGGCCAAGGCTTCGGGGGTGAGCTTAAAGCCAGACTCCTCGCCGCAGGTGACAACCACCGGGGTGCCCTCGTTCGCGAGCACCATGTCCGGGTAGGAAACCCAGTATGGTGCGGGAACCACAACCTCGTCGCCCGCGTCCAGGGAAGCCATGAACGCCGTAAAGATCACCTGCTTGGCGCCACCGCCGATGGTGATCTCAGCCGGGGTGTAGTGGATGCCGGTGCGCTGTTCGATGGTCTCCAGGATCGCCTTCTGCAGTGCTGGCGTGCCGGTGACCGAGGTGTACTTCGTCTCGCCCTTGCTGATCGCCTCAACCGCCGCCGCCTTGATGTGCTCAGGGGTATCGAAGTCCGGCTCGCCGACCGTCAGGTCCAGGATCCGGCGCCCTTCTGCCTTCAGCTCACGCACGCGGGCCGCTGCGGCCACGCTGGCAGATTGCTTGATGCGGGACACTCGCGATGCAGGTTCAAATTCAGACATGGTCTCTTCCTAGGGAGTCAGGAGGGAGCGATACTCGTCCCTTCGACACTAGGGAATCCCGGCCGGTCTGGATAAGACCTAATCTGCGTGGACGGATAAGCGTCTCTTATGGACCGCCGTCGTCCTTTGCCGAAGCACCCCAACCCAAACTTTTTGGTTATGGCTCCACGCACTATAGGTATTTCCGCGCCTCCGCCTGTTCTGCCTAGCCTTCTACATAAGTCGGGCCGCTGGGCAGGTGCCGTAGAAGCGGCTCCGTCGTCCGGCGCCGTCCGACGTCAATCCGAACCTAGGAGTGCTCTTGGCTGTTCTGCACCGCGACCACCGCCGGGAAGGCTACTACCGCTACCGCGGGACCGCGAAACCCGACAAGGCCGCTGCCCAGGCGGAAAAGACGCGCAAGCTGCTCCGGGACAGCCGCCAGCGGATTTCCTTCAACGCCACCAGCATGCGCGCCCTCTCCGTCCGGCTGAACCAGCAGATCGCCCAGGCGCTCTGCGACGGCATGAAGGTCACCCGCCTCGCCGAAGCCGCGGAACTCTCCCGCTGGGCGGTCCGCACCGTGGGCCTGTCGTCCGACGACCTTCTCCCGTCCGGGCTACCGGCGGAGCAGCACCTTGCCTCGATCCGCCAGCTCAAGTCGGAGCTGGCTGAACTTGAAGAATCCAAGACCACCCTGGAAGACCGCCGCCTGAACCTCCTGGCAGGAGCACGACGGCGGGGAGTTCTGGATGACTACGAGCTGGCCGCCCTCAGCGGGCTGCAGCGCGAGACCATCCGGAAGATGACGTGGGGCGTCCAGCCGGAATCCGGCGCCGTCCCGGCGTAAGTCTGCACCCGGCGTCGTGCCCGTCAAGCCCTAGCTAGGCAGGGCAAGCAAGCGTAGCGTCAAACTGCACGCTGTTGCTGGTGGCTTGGAGGTGGCCCCGATGGCTGGATGGAATGCCGATACGGCGGCGGGCCCTTTGGGGGCCGGGACGGTCACTTTGGTCGAGGGATCATCCTTCTGTATTTCCTTGCCGAACGGGGACATCAGTGCCGACCATCCGCACGGTCTCTTTGTGCAGGACGCGCGCATCCTCTCGGGCTGGAGCCTGACCGTTGATGGCCTGGCGCTTGAGCCGCTGGCGGCCGAGACGAAGGAGCCGTACCGGGCACTGTTTGTGGGCCGGGTTCCCCGCTCTGACAGCTACGCCGACAGTCCGCTGATCGTGGAGCGGCTGCGTGAAGTGGGGGCCGGCATCCAGGAGCAGGTCACCGTCCGGAACTACTCGCTCGAGCCGGCAGAATGCGTCATCGCACTGAAGACCGGCGCAGACTTTGCGGACCTTTTCGAGGTGAAAGAGGCCCGGATCCTGCGGCGCTGGGACGAAAACCGGCAGGCCGACGGCGGCACGCTCACCATTCGTGCGGCGTGGCAGGGCGTCCGGAAGGGCGTGGTGGTCCAGGCCCCTGGTGCAGACATTTCGGCGGACACTGTGACGTACCGGGCAACAGTACCGGCGCACGGTCACTGGAGCACGGTCTTGACCGTGCTGCCCAGCACCGAGGGATCCGATTCGGCGGTGGCTTTCGTCCATTCCGAGGGCGACGGTTTGTCCCCCAGGGACCTCCGCCGGCGGGATTGGGTGGCGAAGATACCGGTCCTGCAGATGGGCAATCGGTCTGTTGAACGCACCCTGCGCCGCAGTTACGACGATCTGGGTGCCCTTCGGATCGAGGACCCCGACCATCCTGAACGCGTCGTGGTAGCTGCCGGGGCGCCCTGGTTCATGACCCTGTTCGGCAGGGACTCGCTCTGGGCTTCAGTCATGGCGATGCCAGTGGACCCGTCCCTGGCGCTGGGCACGCTACAGACTTTGGCAGACCGTCAGGGATCCGTGGTGGACCCCATGACTGAGGAGGAACCGGGGAAGATCCTCCATGAGGTCCGGCTCGACGTTTCCAGCGGGCTGTCCCTGGGCGGCAAGTCGGCCTACTACGGCAGCGTCGATGCGACGCCCCTTTTCCTGATGGTGCTCGGGGCGGTCAACCGCTGGGGCTTCGCTGCGGACACGATCGCCGCCTTGCTGCCGCATGCGGACCGCGCCCTCGAGTGGATCATGAAATACGGGGACAGGGACGGTGACGGCTTCGTCGAGTACGAGCGCCTCAACGACCAGGGCCTGATCAACCAGGGCTGGAAGGATTCCTGGGACGGAATCAACTTTGCCAACGGCAAATTGGCCGAGCCGCCGATCGCACTCTGCGAGGTCCAGGCCTACGTGTACGTCGCGTACCTTTCGCGCGCATGGCTGGCGTACGACGCCGGGGACACGGCTTTTGGTAATGAGCTCGCCGACCGCGCGGCCCGGCTGAAGAAACAGTTCAACGAACAGTTCTGGATCCCTGAACGCGGGTACTACGCCATTGCCCTGGACGGCAAGAAAAGACAGGTGGATGCCTGCGCTTCGAACATGGGTCACTGCATGTTGCAGGGCCTCATTGACGAGGACAAGGCTCCCATGGTGGCCAAGCGGCTGATGTCCCCCGAGATGTTCAGCGGCTGGGGCGTGCGCACTCTGGCCAGCGACATGGGCGCCTACAACCCTGCCAGCTACCACAACGGATCGGTGTGGCCGCACGACAACGCAATCGTCGCAGCCGGACTCCTCCGCTATGGCTTCGTTGCTGAGGCGCAGCGGATCGCCACCGGCATCATGGACGCGGCCGAATACTCCGACGGCCGGCTCCCGGAACTGTTCTGCGGTTTTAGCCGGGAGCAGCTCGCCGCCCCTGTTCCGTATCCGACGGCGTGCTCTCCGCAGGCCTGGGCAGCGACCGCACCGATCCAGCTGGTGACGAGCCTGATGCGGTATGACCCGGTCGTTTCCGCCGGTGGCGTGTGGATGGATCCAGTTCTTCCCGAGTCTTTTGGGGACCTGCACATCTCTAACGCTCCCTTGGGCGGCGGCCGCATCACCATCGACATTGCCAATTCCGTCCCGTCCGTCCAAGGGCTGCCTGAAGGGATGACGCTCCACCAGGGGCACCGGCCATGGATGTCAGAACTGGTGGAGCAGGCCGATCACCGCCGAAGGGAGCGGCTGGAAAACTGGGGCCGGTAGCCGGTGTAGGGGTCAAGCCGTCCGGAGGCGCACGCCGTCGCGATTGCCGTACATTTGGCGTCCCTGCCCGGCGGAACGTGCCGGCGGCCGCGCCGCCGCGACGTGGCCTTGACCCGTGTCATGCGGCGCCCTCCAGGATTTTGACCCGTGGCTGCACGGAGACGTAGTCACCCTTGAAAAAAAGAAGGGGATCGACGTCGGAACGGGCACTCAGGGCGTGGACCGCGGCCACCACGATGGTGTGGTCGCCGCCGTCGTACTCCTGGTGCAGCTCGCAGTCCACCCAGGCCAGGGCGCCGTCGAGGACAGGGTTGCCGAGGGGTGACGGAGAGTGGTCGACGCCAGCGAACTTGTCCGCGCCGGACCGCGCGAACTGGGCAGCGAGGTGCTGGTGGTCGGCCGGAAGGATGTTGACGGTGACGCGGCCCGCCCGGCGCAGCAGCGGCCAGCTGCTGGAGGTCCGCGCCGGGCTGAAGGTCACCAGCGCCGGCTCCAGTGAGAGCGACGCAAAGGACTGGCAGGTGAACCCGGCAGGGCCGTTCTCGGTGGCCGCAGTGATCACGGTCAGGCCCGTTGCGAAGTGGCCCAGCACGTTGCGGATCCGACGCGGGCTGAGGTCTGAGAGTTCCGTCATGGCGAGTCCTTTCGAAGCGTGTAGACCCAATCAAGCACCTTGCTGCCCGCTTCCCAACCCCGGCTGCAACGTACTGACGCGCACTGAAACGCAGCTTCACCGGCCGAAGCGAGGCGTAACAAAATCGCACCCGGCCAGAGCTTGCCTAGGCTACGGGTACGTGGTGTGCCCGAGAGGACAGGGAGCGGTCTGCAAAACCGTTGACGCGGGTTCGAATCCCGCCATCACGTCCGGTTCGAGAGGACAGCTCAGGTTCGGGAGGACGACGGCGCCGGGCGGAGGTAGTCGGTCAGGAAACCGACGAGGACGCCTCCCAGGATTACGGCGAGCGCCGGCAGGAGCGTTATTGGCCCCACGCTCTCCCGGATGTCAATGCCCAGGAAGGGCGTGACGACGACGGCCAGCACGTACACCAGGGATACTGCCACGGCGACGGTGGTCACTGTCGTTCCCCGTGACCGCCGCCTTCCCTTTGGGAACTGCTTGGCGTAGTCCTGTGCAGCCCCGAACTCGTCCTGTGCCGGCGTTCCGGTGGCCGCCTCGTGGGCCCGCACCTCCTCCAGCGTTTCGGCGATCTGCGGCTCGGAGATGCCACGGATCCGAAGGTTGAAGGCCAGGTCGCGCTCGTACGTCATGGGGTTTCCTGTCTGCTTATCCGAATCCTGCTGAGTGCTTCGTCCATCTGCTGCCAGGCGTCCGCCGCGCGGGCCAGTTCCGCACGGCCCTCGCCGGTGATGGCGAACTGCTTGCGGCCCGGCCCCGCCGAGTCGTGCTGCCACACATGGCTGACCAGTCCCTGATCCTCCAGCCGCCGCAACAAGGGATACAGCGTGCCGCCCTTGGTCTTCGGGAACCCTCCGGAGCGGAGCACGTCGATCATGGCGTAGCCGTGCATCTCACCGTTCATTAGGAGCGCGAGCACTGCATGCGGGAGCGCAGCCCGGGTCAGCTCCTGCTGCCAGTCAATTGCGCCCATGGATAGATAGTGGCACTACTTAGATCGGATGGCAATCCTTGTTGTCGCATGAACCGTTGGAAGCTGCGGTAAAAGTCGAATTTGCGTTAAAAATCTCCCTAAATCTCCGCAGATAGTGGAATATGGTGTCATGCCGAAAAACCGCATCTCCGAAGCCGCGCGTTTCCTGGGGGTCAGCGACGACACCGTCCGCCGCTGGACCGAGAACGGGACCTTGACCCCGGTCAAGGACGCCTCCGGCCGGCTGGCCGTCGAGGGAATTGAACTCGCCCACCTCGCCCGCGACCAGGCGCAGCTGCCCGAGGACCCCACCCGTGTAGGCAGCTCTGCCCGCAACCGGTTCGTTGGCCTGGTCACCGGCATCACCGCGGACAAGGTCATGGCCCAGGTGGAGCTGCAGTGCGGCCCCTTCCGCGTCGTCTCCCTGATGAGCAGCGAAGCCGTCCGTGAACTCGGCCTGGAACTCGGGTCCGTGGCCACCGCCGTGGTCAAAGCCACCACCGTCATCATCGAAACACCCCAGGGAAAGAGCATCATTTGAACGTCACCCGCGTGCGCATCGGCGCCCTGCTGGCCACCGGCGTCCTCGCAGCCGGGCTGGCCGGCTGCGCCGCTTCCAATACGGCGAGCGGCACAAACCAGAGCGGCGGTTCGACGGCGGCCGGTACCGGCACCGTGACTATTTACGCCGCCGCGTCCCTGAAGACGACGTTCACCAAGATCGCCTCCGAGTTCGAGGCCGCAAACCCGGACACCAAGGTCATGCTCAACTTTGCCGGGTCCTCGGACCTGGTCACGCAGATTACCCAGGGCGCCCCGGCCGACGTTGTCGCCTCCGCCGACACCAGGAACATGGCCAAACTCTCCGACGCCAAGCTCATCGACGGAACGGCAAGCAACTTCGCCACGAACGTCCTGGAGATCGCGGTTCCGCCGGCCAATCCGGCGTCGATCAGCTCCTTCGCGGACCTGGCGAAGCCGGGCGTAAAGGTGGTGGTCTGCGCACCGCAGGTTCCCTGCGGCTCCGCCACCGAGACGGTGGAGAAGGCCACCGGAACCACCCTGAAACCTGTCAGCGAGGAATCCTCCGTGAGTGATGTGCTCGGCAAGGTCACCTCAGGGGAAGCCGACGCCGGGCTGGTTTATGTCACCGACGTCCGGAACGCGGGCGACAAGGTCAAGGGCATCCCGTTCAGTGAGTCGGACAAGGCCGTGAACACCTACCCGATCGCCACCGTGGGCAGCAGCAAAAACAAGGAACTGGCCAAGGCCTTCATCGCCATGGTCACCGGCAGCGAAGGCAGGAAGGTCCTCAGTGACGCCGGCTTCGGCACCCCGTAGCAAGGCTTGGACAGCCCGCAAAACAGGCCGGCGGGACACCGGATACACCGGTGTTCCGCCCTGGGTGTTCGCCCTCGCGGCAGCAGGAGCCGTGTTTGTCCTGCTGCCGCTGGCCGCCATGGTGGCCAAGGTCAACTGGGGGCAGTTCATCCCGCTCATCACCTCGGAGCCCTCCCTTACCGCGCTGGGCCTGAGCCTGCGAACGTCGGCAACCAGCACCGTGCTGTGCATCGTACTCGGCGTGCCGCTGGCCCTCGTCCTGGCGCGTGCCAGTTTCCCAGGCCAGCGCCTGCTGCGGGCCTTCGTGCTGCTTCCCCTGGTCCTGCCGCCGGTCGTCGGCGGCATCGCCCTGCTGTACACGTTCGGCCGCCAGGGCCTGCTCGGGCGGAGCCTTGAGCTGGCGGGGATCCAGATCGCCTTCTCCACCACCGCCGTCGTTCTTGCCCAGACGTTCGTTGCGCTGCCGTTCCTGGTGGTCAGCCTCGAGGGCGCCCTGCGCACCGCGGGCACCAAGTACGAGGCCGTCGCGGCAACCCTCGGCGCCCGTCCCACCACGGTGCTGCGCCGCGTCAGCATCCCGCTGGTACTGCCCGGGCTCGCCTCCGGTGCCGTGTTGTCGTTCGCGCGCTGCCTGGGGGAATTCGGCGCCACCCTGACCTTCGCCGGCAGCCTCCAGGGCGTCACGCGTACCCTGCCGCTGGAGATCTACCTGCAGCGGGAAACCGACGCCGATGCCGCCGTCGCCCTTTCCCTGGTGCTGGTCGCTGTGGCGGTCGCCGTCGTCGGGCTTTCCTACCGGCGCCCCCGGGCGCTGCCGTTACAGGCAGGAACAAAATGACCTTCACGCTCAGCGCCACGTTGCAGGCGCGCAACTTCGACGTCTCCCTCACGCTCGGCTCTGACGAAACCGTCGCCGTGCTGGGGCCCAACGGCGCCGGCAAGTCGACGCTGCTGGGGATCATCGCCGGGCTCCTCCGCCCGGACAGCGGGCACGCCGTGCTCGGACAGAAGACTCTGTTCAACCTCGACGGCGGGAACAGCCATTTCCTGCCGCCGCACACCCGGGGAACAGCCCTGCTTGCCCAGGAGCCGCTGCTGTTTCCGCACATGAGCGTGCTGGAGAATGTCGCCTTCGGGCCCCGGGCGGCCGGAGCCAGCCGAGCCGGCGCGCTGCAGACGGCACGGCACTGGCTGGCCGAAGTGGAGGCCGCGGAGTTCGCGGACCGGCGGCCCGGCCAGCTTTCGGGCGGCCAGGCGCAGCGCGTCGCCATCGCCCGTGCCCTGGCCACGGAACCCGAACTGCTGCTCCTCGACGAACCCATGGCGGCCCTCGACATCCATGCCGCCCCCATGCTGCGCAGGCTCCTCAAGCGCGTCCTCGCCAACCGCCGGGCCATCGTCATCACGCACGATGTCCTGGACGCGCTCATGCTCGCCGACCGGGCCATCGTCGTCGAAGGCGGACGGATCACCGAGGAAGGGCCCACCCGCGCGGTCCTGGAGAAACCGCGCAGCAAGTTTGCCGCGGGTTTGGCGGGCATGAATCTTCTCCCCGGCACTATCACCGACCGTGGACTGACTTCCGACGGCGGGCTGGACATCGCTGCCCACCCCGAGGACGGCGCCGTCCCCGGCCAGGCCGGCGTCGCCGTCTTTTCGCCGACGGCGGTCTCGGTCTTCCTGAGTGCTGAGCACGGCAGCCCGCGGAACTCGTTCGCTGTCACCATCACCGACCTGGAACCCCACGGCGACCAGATCCGCGTCCATGCCGGCGGCCTGTCCGCGGACATCACCCCGGCAGCCTCGGCGGACCTGGGACTCACGCCGGGGATGACCGTCCACTTCGTCATCAAAGCCACGGCCATCGCCATTTATCCGGCATAGCATGCAAAGCGGCTTGAGCTCCCCCACCGTCACGCCGGGCAGGATGATCGCGCCTCCGCCGATCCGGATGTACTTGCCGTAGGCACCGCGGGCGGGCAGCCCGTAAAGGCCGCCCGCCCGGGAAGGATCAGTTCTTGACCACGTCCAGCTCGACGACGGCCCAGGACAAGGCCGGCAGGCTCAGCCGCAGCTCGGAGCCGCTTGCTTTCGCGCCTTCGAGCGGCTTGAGGCCCACGCGGTCCGGGCTGCCCTGGGCGTTGATCGTGAGGCGGTCCCCGCCCTCCGGGATTTCCAGGACCTCCGCCCGGAGCACCTGCCGGGCATCGAACCCGCGCAGGGCCACCTCGACGTCGGCCGACTCCTCCAGGCCGCGGTTCGCGAAGAACAACGCCACCCGGCCCGTCTCCTCGTTCCACGTCGCGCTGACGTCCACCAGGTCGGTGTCGCCGAACCGGGCGTTCCCGTACTTGTCCGAGTCGACGGACAGGCGCAGGATCTGGCCCTTCGCCAGTTCGGCCATCCGGGCGAAGGGGTGGAAGATGGTCTGGCGCCAGGCCGGTCCGTTCTCCTCACTGAAGATCGGCGCGATCACGTTGACCAGCTGCGCCTGGTTGGCGATCTTCACCCGGTCGCCATGCCGGAGCAGCGAGTTGAGCAGCGTTCCAACGACGACCGCGTCCGTCACGTTGTACTTGTCCTCGATAACCCGGGGGTGCTCGCGCCAGCCGGCCTTGGTCACGTTGTGCGGCTGGTCCTCGGTGTCGAGGCCGCGCTGGTACCAAACGTTCCACTCATCGAAGGACAGGTTGATGTGCTTCTTGTGCTTGCCCTTCGCGCGGACGGCATCCGCCGTGGCGATCACCGACGCGATGAAGTAGTCGGTGTCGACGGCGCTGGCGAGGAAGCTGCCGACGTCGCCGTCGTGCTCCTGGTAGTAGGCGTGCAGCGAGACGTAATCCACTTCCTCGTAGGCGTGGGTCAGCACTGTCTGCTCCCAGGCCCCGAAGGTAGGCATTCCGGAGTTGGAGCTGCCGCAGGCCACCAGTTCGATGTCCGGGTCCACGAACCGCATCGCCTTGGCGGCCTCCTGGGCCAGACGGCCATACTCTTCAGCGGTCTTGTGGCCGATCTGCCAGGGCCCGTCCATCTCATTGCCGAGGCACCACAGCTTGATGTTGAACGGGTCCTTGTGCCCGTTTTTGGCGCGCAAATCCGAGAGGTACGTGCCGCCGGGGTGGTTGGCGTACTCCACGATCTCGCGGGCCGCGTCCACTCCCCTGGTGCCCAGGTTGATGGCCTCCATGATTTCGGTGCCGGCCTGCCGGGACCAGTCCACGAACTCGTGCAGGCCGAAGGCGTTGGTCTCCAGGGTGTGCCAGGCGCCGTCGAGCCGCCGCGGGCGGTTTTCCCGGGGGCCGATGCCGTCCTCCCAGTTGTAGCCGGAAACGAAGTTGCCGCCCGGGTAGCGGATGACGGTGGCGCCGAGCTCCTTGACGAGCTTGAGCACGTCCTGGCGGAAGCCGTTCTCGTCGGCCTCCGGGTGGCCGGGCTCGTAGATGCCGGTGTACACGCAGCGGCCCATGTGCTCAACGAAGGAGCCGAAAAGGCGGCGGGGTACTTCCCCGATGGTGAAGTCGCGGTCGAGAGTGATCCTTGCGCGGGACATGTGGGGTATCTCCTTGGTTGTGGAACAGGTTCGTTGATAGTCAGTGGAAAGCGAAGGTGCCTAGGTCAGGTGCCGGCGAGTCCCGTCGTCGCAACGCCCTTGATGATCTGGCGCTGGAAGAACAGGAAAACGAGGATGAGCGGCAGGGCCGCGAGCAGCGCGGACGCCATATTCTGCGCGTACTGGATGCCGTAGGCGCTCTTGATGGTCTGCAGCCCCACCGGGAGGGTCAGGATGGAGCCGTCGTTGGTGGAGATGAAGGGCCAGAGGAAGTTGTTCCAGGCGCTGATGAACACGAAGATTGCGACGGCGGCCAGGATGGGGCGTGAGAGGGGCAGGATGATCTGGGTGAAGATCCGCATCCGGCTGGCACCGTCCATCACCGCGGCCTCCTCGAGCTCGCGCGGGATCTGATCGAAGAACTTCTTGAGCACGAACACCATGGCGGGGTGGATGACCTGCGGCAGGATGATGGCCCACGAAGTGTCAATCATGTGCAGCGCCACCATTTGGTAGAACAGCGGGATGATCAGCACCGGCGGCGGGATCATGATGGAGGCGATGATCACCGTCATCAGCACCTTCTTGCCGCGGAAGTCGATGCGGGACAGGGCGTAGGCCACCAGTGCGGAGATGGCCAGCGTGATCACGGTGATGGCCGCGGAGGTGTAGAGGGAGTTCCATGTCCACAGCGGGATGTTGCCGTCCTGGAACACCTTGACGAAGGCGTCGGCGGTAAAGCCCGACGGCGGGATCCAGCTTATTTTCGGCGCTGCGGCGTCCGCCTCACTCTTGAAAGCGGTGGCCGTCGCCCAGGCGAACGGGACAAGCCACAGGACGGCCAGGATTGCGGCGACTGCAAGGACGGCAGCCCTGCCGGCCGTCATCTTCTTGCGGGGCTGCCGGAGCTTTGCGGCCGAAGTGCTGCTAAGGGCTGGGCGGGTAAGGGTCTGGGTTGCCATGGTTATGCACTCCTGCGGCGAGTGATGAAGAACTGCATGACCGAGACGGCCACGATCAGCCCGAAGAAGATGTAGGAGATGGCTGCGGAGTAGCCCAGCCGGTAGCCGGTGAAGCCAGTTTCGAAGATGTACTCCACAACGGGCCGGGTGGAACCGGAGGGGCCGCCGGCCGTCATCTGGTAGACCTGATCGAAGATTTTCAGCGAGGCCAGGATCTGCAGGAGCACGATCATCACGGTCGTGGGGGTCAGCTGCGGCAGCGTGATGGAGAAAAACTGCCGCCAGGCTCCGGCCCCGTCCAGCGATGCCGCCTCGTAGTGCTGGGCGGGGATGTTCTGCATGGCCGCCAGGTACAGCAGGAAGTTGAAGCCCACGGTCCACCAGAGGGTGGCGATGACGATGGCCCACATGGCGACGTTCGGGTCGTTCAGCCAGGCCACCTTGGGCAACCCGATCTTCGCGAGCGAGTCGTTGATCAGGCCCAGCTGCGGGTTGTACATCCAGGAGAAGAAGAGCGAGACAACGGTGGAGGCGAGCAGGTACGGGGCGAAGTAGGAGAGCCGCCACAGCCACTGCGCCGGCAGCCCGACGTTGACCAGTGCGGCCATGACGAGAGCGACGAGCACTAGGGGAACCGTGCTGATCACCGTGAAGTAGAGCGTGTTGCCCAGGGAATGCCACATGTCGGCGTCGGCCAGGGCCTCGGCGTAGTTGGCCAGGCCGATCAGGCTGTCGTTCGCGCCGGTGAGGGACTTGCCGGTGAGGCTCATGTACAGGCCGTACAGCAGCGGCCAGACGAGGAAGACCAGGAAGAACGCCAGGAATGGGGCGGCAAAGCCCCAGCCATTGAGGTTGTCCCGGCTCCGGCGGGGACTGGACTGGGCGGTGCTGGTTGGGCTCTTTCCGGGCTGGTTAGTTTGGGACGGGTTTCTGCTGGACCGGCCGGGCAGGGACGGCGCCTGCTCAGCACTTTCGGATGTTGCTAAGGAACTCATCGGTGACTCCTTTGTCGCTCAGCGGCCTCAGACCGGGTTCGGCCGGGAAAGAAGGGTGTTGGTGCGGCGGACAAAGGCGTCCCAGCCGTCGGCGGCCTTGTCGCGGCCGAGGAGTACGTTCTGCACGTTTTCGGCAAAGTAGGTCTGCCAGTCAGAACCCGAGCCGCTGAACCAGGCCTCGGGATCGTAGGCGATGATGTCCGCGGCGTTGGCGTAGTGGATCTGCGGCGTGAGGTCCCGGTACGCCTGCGACTGCACAATCGGCTGGTAGGCCGGGATGTGGCCGGCCTCGGCCCAGGACAGCGACCCCTTGAGGATGTCGCTGACGAACTTGTACACGTCGCGCCGCTTCCCGTCGTCGACATTCAATTGCCGCGGCAGGACGAAGGAATGCGAGTCTGCGTACGACGCCGGCGTCCCGTAGAGCGTGGGAATGGTGGCGGCATCGACGGGCAGCTCCGCCTTCTTGAAGGTGGGGAGTTCCCAGACGCCGCTGAACAGCATCCCCGAGCCTCCGCGGGCAAATTCCGCGATGCCTGTGCCGATGTCCCCGCTCTTTGCGGCGACGGTGTCGTCGAACAGCGAGGCCATGAATTCCAGGGATTCGACGGCGGCATCCCGGTCGGCCTTCATCGGCTGGCCCGGCGTGAGTTCCATGTCCGCCCCGTGCTGCTTGTAGAGCGTGTAGAAGAGGCGCCACATCTGCGATCCGCTGCCCAGGTAGCCGAAGGACAGGCCGTGCGCCTGCGTCACCTTCTGCATCTCGCGGGCCATGGCGAGGAAGTCCTGCGGGGAGCTCGCTTCCTGCAGCTGGCCGTTGGCGCCAAGCACTCCCGCCTTGCCGGCGACGTCGGTGTTGTAGAACATGACGAAGGGGTGGGAATCCAGGGCGATCGAGAACACCTGGCCGTCGTGCTGGCTCTTGTCCCAGATCCTCGGCGCGAAGCTCTCGGCCGTCACGCCGTGCTCCGCCAGCAGGGACATGTCCCACGGGTCGATGAGTCCGCCCGGTGCGTAACCGGGGACCCGGCTGGCGTGCATGATGGCCAGTTCCGGCGGCCTGCCGCCCGCCGACGCCATGGCCAGCTTGGTGTAGTACGGCGGGCCCCACGCCAGGACGGTCGGATGGACTTTGAAGCCAGGGTTGGCCCCGTTCGCCGCGCTGATCATGGCCTGCATCTTGATGCCGTCACCGCCGGACAGCAGATGCCAGAACGCTATGTCCCGAACAGAGGCTGCCGAGGCGGTTCCGCCGCAGCCCGTGAGGCCGGCAGCGGCAAACACACTGCCCAGGGCCGCTGTTCCTGCCAATAGCTGCCGCCGGGACACCTGTTTGCCGGACATCTGTTTCCCGGCGAAAAAATCAAACTGCTTCACCCGTCACTCCTTTGGATGGGTCCGCTGAAAGTAATCCTTGTGGCACTGCGCCAGCCGTTCCGGTTCGCTGCATTCCGGGTCCAGTGAAGGCTGGCGTGTGACGCAGACCTCACATTACATCGTTGTAAAACAAGGCACAAGGGAAAATTGTTAGCGCCAACAATGTGAGGTACCGGTCTCGATTAGCCGCAGTTGCGCCTAAGAGGCGGTGCTGTCCCGCTCCACAATCCTGTAGTCGACGGTGACCACCCGCTGCTCCCCGGCGCGGTTTGCCATCCGCTGGGTGAGGAGGCTCAGGGCCTCACGGGCCACCAGGCGCTTGTCGAAGGACACGGTGGTTAGTGACGGCACGGCATATTGCCCGTCGGCGATGTCGTCGAAGCCTGCCACGGCCACGTCGTCCGGAACCTTGATTCCCCGCCTCCACAGCACGCTGAGCGCCCCGATGGCCATGGAGTCGGTGAAGCAGAACAGCGCGTCCGGGAGCGGGTGCGAATCAAGGTAGGAGGCGAGCGCGTCCGCAGCCGTCTGGGGCGTCCACTTCTCGCAGGGGATCAGCAGCGAGTCATCCTGGCCGATGCCGAGTTCCTCCAGCGCGGCCAGGTAGCCGCGGGTGCGCAGAACTGCCGCCGCCGAGTGCCGGCCTTCGGCAGTTCCCAGCACGGCGATGCGGCGCCGGCCAGTCCGGGCCAGCGCGAGGGTCATGTCGCGGGCTGCGGCAACGCTGTCCACCCACACGCGGTCGGCCAGCTGTTGGGAGACCTCCCCCAGCAGGACCACCGGCGGTAGGGAGACGCCCACTTTAACGGCACTTTCGTCCAGCACCACAGGGTTGAGGATCAGGCCGTCGATGAGGTTGGACCGCGCCCGGGACATCAGTTCGTATTCGCGGCGGGGATCGGAGCCGGTTTCCTCGATCTGGATGCTCCAGCCCTGTTCGTGGGCGACCTCCACCACGTGGTGCGCAATCTCGGCCGAGTACGGGGTGGCCAGGTCCGGAAGTGCCAGGGCAATGACGCCCGACCTGCCGTTGCGCAGGCCCCGGGCGGAGAGGTTGGGCACGTAGTCGAGTTCGAGGATGGCCTGCTCCACCTTGAGCCTGGTGGATCCGCTGACCGGCACCACGCCGTTCATCACGTTCGACACAGTCTTGGGTGAAACCCCGGCACGGCGCGCGACGTCCTTGACCGTTGCGCGCACTGCTCCCCTTTCAAAGACGGATGTGAACGATGTTACAGCCCGCTATCCCGCCTGACCGGCGCCGGCAGCCAGACCGGCTTTCCTGCGGCGGCCCTTCACCAGGATCCAAACGGCGGCGACGACGGCTGCCGCCACCCCGCCGGCCACGGCAGGCAGGGCACTGGAGGAGCCGCCGGCTGGTTGCGCCGTCGCTTCCGTGGCCGGGGTTGCGGCCGGTGCTGCCGCCGTCGGCGCACCGGACGCAGCCGGCGCTGCCGCCGTCGAACCTTGCGACGCCGCTGCCAGGGCCGCCGCGGAGTACCGGACCACCGCACCGTCGCCCGGCGGTGAAACCGAGGGGCTGATCACCATGACAGAACCGTCGGGGGCCACCGCCAGGTGACCGGGGCCGCCGTCGGTGGGGATGGAGCCGCCCACGTCCTTGGCGTGAGGACGGATCACGGACAGCTTCCGGGTCAGCAGGCTCGTCACGTACAGCGAGCCGTCCGGTGCGAGGGCTACGTCCTGCGGCCCGCCCTCGACGTAGATCCGCTCAGCAACGGTGTCGGAGCCGGGTTTGATGACGGCGATGTCATCGGACTTGATGTTGGCCACATAGACGGTTCCGTCAGCTCCGGCAGCGATCCCGTGCGGCTCCTCTGACGTTCCGGTGGTGGAGACCAGCTCAATGGTCCGCGCGACGGTATCCGCCCCGGCCGGGATCACGGAGACGGTCCCGGCGGTCTGGTTGGTCACGAACGCGGTACCGTCCTTCGCCACCGCTATTTCCGCCGGGCCAGCTCCGACTTCGATAGTCCGATCCACCGCGGTCCCGTTCGGCGCAATGACGGAGACGGTGTTCCCCCCGGAGTTGGCGACGTAGACCGTTCCGTCCGGTCCGGCGGCCAGCGGATGGAGTCCGGCGGACACCGGAATGGTCCGTGCCAGGCTTGCATCTCCGGCCGGAATAACGCCGACGGCACTTTGGTCCCCGTCCGCCGTGGCCACATAGAGGGTGCCGTCCGGGCCGAGCGCGAGCCCGGTGGTGCTGTGTCCTCCGGTGCTAATGGTGCGGGACGGCCGGGTGGCACCGGGAGGAACCACGAAGACTCCTCCACCCTGGCCGTAATTGCCCAGGTACGCGGTGCCGTCCGCAGCAATGGCCACCCGCACCGGTGTGCCGTAGATGGAGATTGCCTCGTCAGGCGCTGCCCCTGCCGGCACAGAACTCAGGCACAGGAATGCTCCAACCACGGCAGTGAACGTGGCCCAGCGGTACTTCATGAAATTTTCCCCCAACAGATTTCCCAATAATGCGTCGGTGCGAGACCAATCGAAAGAAGCCTACTAGTTACCGGGTCAGGCCCATTGACCGCTGCCCGCGGACTCCGAATAGTGGGGGCATGGCCACACTGATTTCCGATGCAGAATTCTCTTCCGCCGACGGTGTCAGGGAGTGGCGCGTGCTCTTCTGGGGCGCGAAAACCCTCTACGAAACGGGCGACTTCGCCACCGGCGCCAAGTTCGTTGCCGCGATCGCGGAGGCTGCCGAAGCGCTCGGCCACGCCCCGCTGGTGGACCTCAGGCCGGATACCGTGACCGTCCAGGTCATCACGCCCGGTGTTGGGCTCAGCGACCGCGACCTGGAGCTTGCCCGCAGCATCTCCGGTGTTGCCGCCAGGCTTGGGCTGAAGGCGGACCCTACGTCCGTGCAGCACGTCCAGCTCGCGTTCGACGCCGAGGACCGGCCAGCCGTCATGGAGTTCTGGCGTGCCGCTCTGGGCTACGTCGCCGTCGGGGACGAGGACCTGATCGAACCCAACCTCATTGGCCCGCCCGCGTGGTTCCAGGACAAGGAGTTTGTTCCGCCGCGCAACCGGATCCACATGGACGTGTCGGTTCCGCATGACCAGGCGCAGGCACGCATCGACGCAATCGTGGCCGCCGGCGGACGCATCTTGGGCGACCGCTACGCGCCCGCGTGGGTGTCCCTTATCGATCCCGAGGGGAATGTGGTGGACATTTGCACGTGGCAGGGACGGGACTGATCTTTCGTCAGTCCCCCCAAACGGGACGGACGACGGCGGGAGGTTCCCGCCGTCGTCGTCGTCCCTCAGCGTTCGCCGCCGGGTGTGGCCCCGGGCAGGAATTCCTCGGGCAGTTCGGCGACGGGAACCACCACCATGTCCTGCACTTTCCAGTCCAGGGCGACGCACTCGCGGCGTACCCGTTCGATGTCATCCAGGGACGGGATTACACCCTCGCGCGGAACCACGAAGGCCTCGACATGGAGGACGTGGCCTTCGTCGCGGATCCGGCTCCGGGCCCGGGCGACCCACCCGGTGTCCGCCAAGGCAGCATCAATCTGTGCGCCTAGCGGATGCGGGCGTGCGTTGTCATACGTTCTCGCACGGGCGTCCATCAGGTCGGCGACAGCACCGCGGAGGTTCTTGACGCCGTCGGACGTGATGCTGGCTGAGATGACGAGGGCCGCGGCAGCGTCAGCCCACCACCAGCCGATGCCGATGCCCGCCACTCCAGCGGCAGCGGCGACTGCAGTCATCCAGTCGGCCTTGTTCATGTCTGCATCTGCGTAGAGAACTTTGTCGTGGAGTTTCTCGGCGACCTTCATCTTGGCCCGGCCGATGAAGACCGGCGGCAGCGCGATCACGAGCATGACGCCGATCATCAGCCAGCCCAGCCAGATCGTGTGGCCGAAAAGCTCGATGCCGCCGATGGTGGGGTGTTCCGCCGTAATGAGTGCAAGTCCGGAGTCAACGAGCAGGTAGCCGCCCATCACGAGCAGAGCCACGGCCGCCACGACGTGGGCAACACCGATGGCGCGGTGGTAGCCGTACGGGTGCTGCTCGGTGGGCGGACGGCGGATGACCCGGGCCGCAACGAGGAAGGCGATGGGCGGCAGGAAGGAGAGCAGGTCCTCGATCCAGGCTGCCTTCATGGCCTGCGAACTGCCCAGCACCAGGAACACCAGCGTGACGGTCACGGCCAGGAAGGCGATGGTCAGCCATTCGAGCTTCCTGGCTTTGCGCAGGGCCTGGTGCTGCTCGTCCGGGAGCCGGGTGTGGCCGAACTGCGCTCCTGTTTTGCTGTCCGCGGGGCTCACAGGGTCACCTCCCTGCCCAGCAGGTGCCGGTCCAGTTCCAGCAGGAAGGCGTTTTCGCCGTGCGGGACCAGCAGGACGTGCTTGACGGTTTTGCCGCGCTCGTCGGTGCTTTCCACGAAGGGGCGGGTGAGGCCGGCGTCCTTGGACCAAGGTGTGTCCTCGGCAAAGCCGCCGATCACCAGGTCGAGGTCGCCGTGCTTGAGGTCGCTCACCAGGTCCTGTTCGCTGCCGCTGCGCCACTCGACGGCGGCCCCTCGGGTGGCCGCGAAGCTCCGGACAAGTTCCGGCTCGATGCCTACGGGGTCGTTGCCTGGAACGACACGGACCCATTCGCCGCTCTCGGTGATGCTTTCCGTGAAGCCGACACGGAGTGTTCCTCCCGTGATGTTACCCAGGGTTCCTTCCGGGTCGGCCGGCACGGCGCATCCGGTGAGCAGGCAGCCGGTGAACAGGAAGACCATGGCGAGCACGCTCGCCGCCCGAGTCCTTGAGAGCAACACTGGATCCACCCTTTCGCGCAGAGGCTCTTACTCCTGAACCGAGGCGCCTGGGTCCAAGTGCGCGCTCTTGACCTCCGGGGGCGTTGCGCCCTGAAGGACCCAACGGTTGCCGTCCGGGTCGCTGAGGAATGCGAACAGCACGCCGCCCATGTCCTGGACCTCGCTGATGCCGGCGCCCCGGTCCAGCAACTGGGCGCGCACCGCGTTAATGTCGGGTACGACGAGCTGCAGCCCTTCCAAACTCCCCGGTGCCATGCTGGTCATTCCCGTCCCGATGACGATCGAGGCAGCAGATCCCGGGGGCGTCAGCTGCACCACCCTCATGCCGGGGATGTGCTCCACGTCGTGGTCCAGGACGAAGCCCAGCTTCTCCACGTAGAACGACTTCGCCGCGTCCACATCGGCCACCGGCACTTGCACAACCTCAAGGCGCATCTCCATGCGCCCCACCCTACCGCCGCCCGAGCAGTGGTACGCATATTTCGCTAGCGAACGGACGACGGCGGAAGGTTCCGCCGTCGTCCGTTCTTTCCTAGGTGCCCTTACCGGGTCAGCTGGCGGGCGGGCGCGCCGGCGGCTTCGACTCGGAGCGACGCCTCGCAAGCTTGAATCCGCGCTTTCGGGCCAGAACAGCCCGCTTTGGGACGTGGCTCTTATGGCTACCGCGCTCCTTCATGCGCAGCGCCTTCCTCTGCTGCCGCCAGGCCCGACGCTCATCCCGGTTGATCCTCGAGAGCAGCAGCACCGGAACAGCGAGCCAAAGCAGCGCCACCGCAAACACCAACAAGATCGACACCAGCGGTTCCATGAACAAAGTCTATTGAGCCCGACTGAAGTTGATAAGCACCCTTATCAAGTCGTTATGAAGCGGCCGAATTCAGGTGTGCGCTTCACGGCCTCCATGCCCTGGACCTCAGCCCGCCAGGACCTGCCGGAGTCCGAACTTCCCCACGGAGAACATCCGCTGATTGTCGTCGGAGTTGCTCAGCATGGCGGTGGACAGGACGAGGGCCCAGCCGCGGGCGCGCGTCCAGGTGCCAGCGTCCACTGCGGAGCCAAACATGCCGATGAAGCGCTGGCGGGCGCCGGCGTCGAACATCAACCAGCCCACGGCGAGATCGACGGCGGGATCCCCGGCCCCCACATCGCCGAAGTCGATCACGCCGGCCAGCGACCCGTCGGCGGCCAGCAGAATGTTGGCCGGGTGCAGGTCCCCGTGGAGCATCAGCGCGGGGCCGTCCCAGACGGGAGCCGCGCAGGCCTGCGCCCACAGCGCCCTCAACTCCGCCGACCGCGGGTAGCGTTCCCGGTCCCCGAGCCGTTCCTGCAGCACGGCGTTCCGGTCCATCAGTGGCACCCCGCGGACCGGATTCACCGGGACACCCGCGTCGGCGGGCACGTGAAGGGACATGAGAAAGGCGGCGAGTCCGTCAACGGCCAGCGCACGGTCCGTCGATGCGGCGTCCACCGCGGCGGTGCCGGAAACCCACCGGACGATGCTCCACGGCCAGGGAAAGTCCGACGTCGCCTGGCCGGCATGGACGGGCACAGGAACCGGAACCGGGGACCGGCGGGCGATGCCGGGAAGGTACTGCTGCTCGTGCACGATCAGCGGTACCGCCTCGTCCCGCCGGGGCAGCCGGACGGCCAGATCGTCACCGAGCCGGAAGGTCGCGTTGTCCCAGCCGTTGGCCACCCGCACCAGGGGGCGGCCCGCAAGGTCCGGCCGCTGGTCCCGGATGAGGGCATGGACGACGGCGGCACTCACCTCCACCGTGGCCGGCGGCATTCGCGCCATTCACAGACCCGCCTTTCAGTGCGGCGATGGCATCGTCTCAACCAAGTAGTCATGACGCTGCCCTGTCAACAAACGATGTTCAGTAGACAGTACCCTCCAGCAGTTCGGTCTCGGGGAGTCACCATGTTGATGCGACGGTGCGTGCTATGACCCAGCCGTCTCCGTGGGGCTCGAACCAGGAGCGCAACGTCAGGCGCCAGGTGGCCCTGGCTCCCCAAATTGTGGCGTCGGTGAGCGTGCGGGCGATCAACCCGGGCACGGTCCCCTCGGGGCTGAAGGTGGCCTCGACTGTTTCCATCCGGTGGTACCGCATCTGGCCGTGTCGATGGCGTCCAACCATTCCGACTTGGATTGCACGTATCCGGTCATGTGGGTCAGGGTGAATTACCACCGCACGAGCCGCAAACGGCTCCACCACCCGATCGTCGGGGACCTGGACCTGAGCTTCGAAGCGCTCGAGCTCCCCGCTGATCCCGGGCTGCGGATCAACGTGTACACGGCCGAGCCGGGGACCCCCTCCGAGGATGCGCTGAAAGTCCTCGCGAGCTGGGCAGTCACCCAACGGGCAACGGCAGAAATCCCCGTCGAGGAGAAGAAGTAAACCGGCCGTGTTTCAGCCCCGCACCCCGTCGACTTGTTAGCCACATCACATTGGTCTATCGTGATCGGGGGCCACAGCGTGGTGGCCCTTTCTAAATTGGGGAGAAAATTAGTGAACGAGAAGCTGCGGGTGCTGGTCAGCGTTGACCTCTACGGTGCCAAGGCCCAGGTCAAGACCCAGGGCCACGTGACTGTCCAAAGCATTCAGGGCCTGTACGACGTGATGAAGCGCGCCGACGCGCTGGTTCCGGGGCTGGCACTGGAGCTGGATATGACCCTGGCCGAGGTGGAACCCCAGGCCATGGAAGAGCTCCGAGGCTGCGCCCGCTCCCATCACCTTCCGCTGCCGGTCGATCCGCTCCAGCGCGACTACCGGTTCAGCATCCTCGCACCGAAAATCACAGCGCCGAAGCTGACCGTTTTGCCGGTCGCCGCACCAGTACTGGTAGCCGCCTGACCTAAATCCCGGCGGCCCAGTCGTCGTCGTAAGCGCGGCCGCGGAAGTGGGCACGGAGGTACTCCCCCACAACCGCGGCGCCAAGGTCCCCGGTGTCTGGGGCCACCACCCGGCCGTCGACCCGGCGGGCCAGCCGCCGGACGAACCGTTCAAGGCCCGGGTCGTCACCGAGCCGGAAAAACGTGGCCTGCGTGCCCGCACGCCCAAGCCGGTCCAGCTCGGCGACCGTAACGCGGATGGTCTCCGGGTCCGGCGGCCAGCAGAACCACGACTCGCCGTCGCCCATCAGGTGCGCGGTGGGCTCGCCGTCGGTCACCACAAGCAGGACGGGCTGCATCGACGGGTGCTGGCGGAAGAAACGGCCAGCCAGCAGCAGCCCGTGGTGCAGGTTGGTTCCCTGCTCGCGAAACGCCGGCAAGGCCGTGAGCTCGCCGATGTCCATGGACTGCGCGTAGCGGCCGAACGTGATCAGCTGAAGCCGGTCCCCGCGGAACCGGGTGGAGACCAGGTGGTGCAGGGCGAGCGCCGTGCGTTTCATGGGCACCCACCGCCCCTCGGCCGCCATCGAGAAGGAAACGTCGGCGAGCAGGACGACCGCGGCCTGGGTACGCGCCTCCGTCTCCGACACCTCGATGTCACCCACCGCCAGACGCAGTCCGCGGCCCGGATCACCGCCGTCGGCCCTGGTGCGCCGGATGGCATTGGTTATGGTGCGGGTGACGTCCCACGGCTCGGCGTCGCCGAACTCCCACTGGCGGCTGGAGCCGGTCTGCTCGCCGGCGGCCCCGGCGACGCGCGTGTCCCGGCGCCCCTGCCGGCCGGACAGCTGCTTGGCGGTGTCCCGCAGCAGCGACTTCCCGAGCCGCCGCATGGCCTGGGGCGACAGCCTGAGGTCGCCGTCGGCCCCGCGCCGCATGTAGCCGCCGTCCTGCATCGCCCGCTCGATCTCCGCGAGGGTGCGGGCCGTCACGGCGGCGTTCTCCCCGAGCTGGCGGGCGAGGGCGTCCAGGTCCAGGTCGTCGAGGGTGGACCCGTTGTAGTGCTGGGAGAGCTGTTCGGACAGCTCGTCGAGCTCGGCGATGTCCTGCAGCACGCCGGTGCCGTCACCCAGTCCGAGTCCTTCCTGGCCCCCGAAGCGTTCGGAACCGCTCCAGTCCTCGCCGGGGCGCAGGGCCCGCAGGCTGCCGTCGAGCTGGTTGAGCTGGGCCATGAGTTCGGCCGAGCCGAACGCCTGGGCGGACAGCCGCATCAGCTCATCGCGCTGCTCGGGGGACATCGACTGCAGGAGTCGCTGGGCTGCGGCCGCGCGCTTGGCGAGGGCGTCCACCAGCTCCTCGACGGACTGCGGATTCTCCGGAAAGTACTGGCCATGCTTGGCCATGAACTCCCGGAAGTCCGCGTCGGTGTCTTCGCCGCGGCGGTGCTTGCCGAGCAGCGCGTTGAGGTCGCGCAGCATCTCGCTCACGGCTTCGCGGTCCTCGTCGGTCGCGTTCTCAAGCGCCTGCTTCATGCCTGCGAACCGCTGGTCAAGAACTTCGCGGCCCAGCAGGTCCTTGATCCGTTCGTAGGCTTCCCGAGCGCTGCTCGACTGCCAGTCATAGGAAGCCAGTTCGTTGACCGCCGCGGCCGTGGACTGGGGCAGGTTCTCCAGCTGCAGCTCGCGGAAGGCGCGGTCGTTGTTGTCCATCATGGCGTCCCGGGCCAGCTGCTTGCGCTCCTCCAGCACAGCAGTGTCCAGCAGCTTCCTGACCTCGCTGAGCGTGCCGTCCAGCTTATGGCGGCCCAGCAGTTCACTCCGCCGCTGCTGGACGCGCCGGGCCAGGTTGTCTAGCCCATCGCGGTTCCGGCCGCCGCGCCGCAGGAACTCCTGCAGGGCATGCCGGGGCGAGTAGCCTTCCATCACGTCCTCGGCGATCGCTTCCAGTGCCTCAGCCAGGTCCACCGGCGGGGCAAGCGGATCCGGACCTCCGGCGTACCGGCCGTACTTGGACCGGTTGTGCAGGGTCATGGTGCCTCCTGTACCGAGCAGAAACTGTACTTAGCCGTAGACCGTTGCCTCGTCGTCGGACTCCTTGGAGATCCGCCGGGCGAGGTACAGGCCTTCCAGCGCAAGTTCAACGGCGGCGGCGCGCTGTCCGTCGTTTTTCGCGCCCAGGCGCTCACTGATTTTGTCGTAGAGACTCGATCCGTTTCCGGATCCGTTGAGGGACGGAAGATTCTGCAGGAACTCCCGGGCTGTGACCTGGTCCCCGGTGGTCACGGTGGTGTGGCCATCGAGCGCGGCCACGAGCGGCCCCATCTCAATACCCTTGAAGTGCGCCCGCACGGCTTCGGCCGTGGCTGTGCGCAGGAGGTGGTCGAGGATGCCCTGTTCACGCCCTTCCTCGCCCGACTCAAACTCGATTTTGCCCGTGAGGACTTCCACGGCGGTCTCCAGGTCGATGATCCGGGCGACAGCCTCGTCCTCACCGCGCACGCTGGCCCGGCGCAGGGCCGCCGCCGCGACGGTTTCGGCGCCCGCGATGCCGAAGCGGGCGGAAACGCCGGAGGTCTGGTTGATGGCCGGGGACTGCCGCAGCGCCCGGGTGTAGCGGGCCAGGATCTCGAGGATGACAGGCGGGACGTCAGCCACCAGCTTCCCCTCCTGGCGGATGACGGAGACCTCGTCGTCCAGCTCGATCGGGTAGTGGGTGCGGATCTCGGCGCCGAAGCGGTCCTTCAGGGGCGTAATGATCCGGCCGCGGTTGGTGTAGTCCTCGGGGTTGGCGGATGCGACGACCAGCACGTCCAGCGGCAGCCGCAGCACGTAGCCGCGGATCTGGATGTCGCGTTCCTCCATCACGTTGAGCATCGACACCTGGATCCGCTCGGCGAGGTCGGGCAGCTCGTTGATGGCGATGATCCCGCGGTTGGAGCGCGGGACCAGGCCGTAGTGGATGGTTTCGGGGTCCCCCAGCCGGCGGCCTTCGGCGACCCGCATCGGGTCGACGTCGCCGATGAGGTCGGCGACGGAGGTGTCCGGCGTCGCGAGCTTTTCGACGTACCGCTCCGAGCGGTGGCGCCAAGCCACGCGCATCCGGTCGCCCTCTGTGAGGGCACGGGCGCGGGACTGCTCGGTGATCGGTTCGAACGGGTGCTCGTTGAGTTCCGAGTCTTCGATCACCGGCGACCACTCGTCCAGCAGCCCGGCCAGGGTGCGGAGCAGCCGGGTCTTGCCCTGCCCGCGTTCGCCGAGCAGGACGACGTCGTGGCCGGCAATCAGGGCACGCTCGAGTTGGGGAAGGACTGTCCGGCTGAACCCGAACAGCCCCGGCCACGGATCGCGGCCCGCCGCGAGCGCGGCGATCAGGTTGTCGCGGATTTCGTGGCGCAGGTCCTTGTGGACGTGCCCGGATGCACGCAGTTCGCCAACGGTGAAGATATCTGGACGATCACTCACCCCTCTACGGTAGTCCTTGACTGTGCGGGGAATCGAGTAATTTCCTCCGATTCCTGCCCGCCAGCCCCTCTCCGGCTTACGCCGTTCCGCGGCTCCCCCTTCCCTCGCAAGCTCGAGTGGGGCCCCTGCCGCTACTCTTATTGCTGATGACTGCAGAAACACCGTCGGCACCATCCGCACCGCCGCCGAGACCGGAGAGCACGCTCGTCCTTCTGGTGCGCCACGGGGAGACGCCCACGACGGGCATGGTGCTGCCCGGGAGGGCGCCGGGACTGCATCTTTCCGAGCGTGGCCGGGCGCAGGCCGAACGGGTCGCGGAACGGCTCGCGGGCCTTATGGTCGACGCCGTCTACTCCTCGCCGCTGGAGCGCACCTGCGAGACGGCGGAGCCAACGGCGGCCAGCACAGGACTTGAGGTGCGCGTGGAGCCCGGCCTCATCGAATGCGCCTTTGGTGAGTGGACCGGCGTCGCCCTCGCCGAACTGTCCGGCCTGCCGGAATGGCAGACCGTGCAGCACAACCCCTCAGCCTTCCGCTTCCCCAACGGCGAGAGCTTCACGCAGATGCAGGATCGGATCGTCGGAGCGCTCGAGGTGCTGGGCGCGGCGCACGCCGGGGGCGTCGTCGTCTGCTTTTCCCACGCCGACCCGATCAAGGCGGCAGTTGCCCACGCCCTCGGCACCGATCTCGACCACTTTCAGCGGATTGTCATCAGCCCGGGATCGGTCTCAGCCATTTCCTATTCAGACGGTCAGGCGCCGGCCGTTCTGATGGTGAATTCGACGTCGGAACCGCTGAGCGGGCTGAGGGCGTGACATGGCTGTGTGTGGACGCGAGCTGACGCTTCTTGCCGAAGGGCAGGTCGAGCTGCTCGGACGCATCCCGCGCAGCAGCAACGAGACGTTCCTCGTCGAGGTCTCCGGCGGGGACGACTCCGCCTATGCGGTGTACAAGCCGGAGGCCGGCGAGCGCCCGCTGTCGGATTTCGAGCCGGGACTGTACCGGCGGGAGCGTGCGGCATACCTGCTCAGCGAGTCCCTGGGCTGGGGATTCGTGCCGACGACCGTGATCCGCGAGGAGGCACCGTTGGGAGTCGGGTCGCTGCAGTGGTTCATCGACTGCGACTTCGGCGAGCATTACTTCACCCTGTACGCCGATGTCCCGGAAACGCACCGCGACCTGGCGCGGATCGCCCTGTTCGATTACATCGCCAACAACACCGACCGCAAAAGCGGGCACGTGCTGCGCGGCGACGACGGTCGGGTGTGGGGCATCGACCACGGCCTGTGCTTCTCCGCGGCCTTCAAACTCCGCACCGTGATCTGGGACTTCGCGGGCGACCCGATCCCCGAAGCCCTGCTCGAGGACATCGCTCCGCTCGCCGATTCCGTGCCCGCCGACGTGGCGGAGCTCCTCGACGGCTCGGAGGTCACCGCCCTGCAGCGCCGCGTCCGGCGGTTGCTGCACGAACCGGTGCTGCCAGTTGACCGCACGGGCATGCGTTACCCGTGGCCGCTGGTGTAGGGGACCCTCCTCCGACCCGCTCAGCGCGAACGGACACTTGCGGCCCTGCCATTCAGGGCCACAAGTGTTCGTTCGCGCCAGGCCTGGATCTAGGCGTAGGGGTCTGCGATGCCGATGTACTGCGTGGTGGTGTATTCGGCGATGCCTTCCGAGCCGCCTTCACGCCCCAGGCCGGACTGCTTCACCCCGCCGAAGGGTGCCGCGGCGTTGGAGATGACGCCGGCGTTGAAGCCGACCATGCCGAACTCAATCTGCTCGGACACACGGAGGAGGCGGTTGAAGTCCCCGCTGTAGAGGTAGGCGGCAAGGCCGTACTCGGTGGAGTTGGCCATGGAAATGGCCTGTCCCTCGGTGCTGAACGTCGTGATCGGGGCGACCGGACCGAAGATCTCGGTGCGCAGAATCTCGGCGCCGTCTGATACACCAGCCAACACCGTGGGCTGGTAGAAGTAGCCGGGGCCATCCACGGGTGCGCCGCCGGTGACCACCGTTGCACCGGCGGTCACGGCGCCCTCCACCAGGGCGTGCACATCCTTGCGCGCGCCGCCGTCAATCAGCGGGCCGACTGTCACGCCATTCTCGGTGCCGCGGCCGGGGCGAAGTGCTTTCATCGCCTCGGCGAACTTGGCCGTAAACTCCTCCGCCACGGACTCGTGCACGAGGAACCGGTTGGCGGCGGTGCAGGCCTCGCCCATGTTCCGCATCTTCGCGGCCATCGCTCCCTGCACTGCTTTGTCCAAGTCGGCGTCCTCGAACACGATGAACGGTGCGTTGCCGCCGAGCTCCATGGACGTGCGCAGCACGTTCTGGGACGCCTCGGCGATCAGCTGCTTGCCCACCGGCGTCGAGCCCGTGAAGGAAATTTTCCGCAGCCGGGCATCCTTCAGCAGGGGCCCGGAGATGGATGAAGCCGACGACGACGAGACGACGTTCAGCACACCGGCCGGCAGGCCCGCTTCCATCATCGTCTGCGCGAAAAGCTGAGAGGTCAGCGGCGTGAGCTTTGCCGGCTTGAGCACCATGGTGCATCCGGCCGCCACAGCAGGCGCAACCTTGCGGGTGGCCATCGCCAGCGGGAAGTTCCACGGCGTGATCAGCAGGCACGGCCCCACCGGCTTGTGCTGCACCAGGATCTTGTTCTTGCCTTCGGGGGTGGTCAGGTAGCGGCCGTAATCACGCACCGCCTCTTCCGAGAACCAGCGCAGGAACTCAGCCGCATAGGCAACCTCACCCCGTGCCTCGGCCAGCGGCTTACCCATCTCCAAGGTCATGAGCAGGGCAAAGTCCTCCGCCCGTTCGGTCACCAGCTCGAAGGCACGGCGGAGGATCTCTGCCCGTTCACGCGGAGCGGTCCGCGCCCAGGCCGCCTGGACGGCGTCCGCTGCATCGAGCGCGGCGAGAGCGTCCTCGCTGGTGGCCGAGGCCAGTGTTGCCAGGACCTTCCCGGTTGCCGGGTCCTCGACGTCGAACGTGCCTCCGCCGGACGCGGCCCGCCATTCGCCATTGATCAGCAGCCCGGTGGGCACTGACTCCAGCAGTCCGGTCTCCCGTTCGGTGGTCACAGTCTTTGCTTCAGCCACATCGGGCTCCTTAGTATGCGTAGCTCATGTTCGGTTTCCCAGAATCCGCGGCGGACAGGTCCCGGCCCGTTTGGGAGACGAGCATGGGGTACTGGGCGATGGCCGATGCCCGGGCCTGTTGGATGTCCTGGTGCAGTTGTTCGGTCAGGGAGTGGATGTTCGGAAAGGCCCGTTGCGAGCGCTCCCCAGACACCGTCCTCGATCCCCTCGCCTGCGAGCGGGATGTTGGCCGTGGGAAACCCGACGAGCCTGCCCCGCTGGTCGCCGTGTTCGACGATGCCTTCGACGATGCCTTCGACGACAATCATGCTGCCTTCCTGTCTATGTTTGGCACGACGCCCTGGATGACTATGTCCAGCCAGGGAACCCGGTTGGAGAACCGGCTGATCTTGGAGGGAACCGTCCCACCGGTACGAGTCGTGCTCGTCGTTGATCAGCAGCCGGCGCCGCTTGCTGACCGCGGTGAAGGTGTGCACCAGCCAGGGGTTGCCGCCGGCGTCGGAAATCAACAATGGCTCCCCGGACTCAAAGCCGGCCAGGTCCTGGGGCGTCAGCCCCACCTCTTCCTCAAGCTCAACCAATGCCTGCTGTCGGGGAGACACAGGGGGCTCGAGGTACCCGGTAATGCAGTGCCAGAGGCCACGCTCGTGCCCCACGGACTGGCTGCGTTTGAAGAGTGCGATCCGCCCGCGCCACTCAACGACTACAGCCACCACGGCGCGGCGCGGGCAGACTGTGACGCAGTCCGTGCCAGTCCCCTCCAGTGTTGCGGTGCTTATCGGGCGAGGAGTTCCCGGCTGGAACAGGCCTGTTTCACAGAGTCTGGGCAGCGGGGCTGCGGTCGAGCATTTCCCGTCCGGAAAGCCGCTGGCGGCGGTGGGTGGCGAAGTAGACGCCGGCTGCGACGGCAGCACCGACGTAGTACGAGAGGTCACCAATCTGCGGGAAGGCGGCGGCGATGGGGCCGGTGTAGATCGAGGACATCCAGAACGGGGAGGAGAGTGCCACGCCGGCGGCCCAGGCCACGAAGCCCCATTCGAACTTCCGGCTCTTGTCGAACAGTTCGCGCAGGCCCTGCTCGGTGCGCCGGCCTCCGAACAGGTAATCGCACACGAGGACCGCGACGTACGGGGCGATGCAGTAGGCGGTCAGGTTGAGGAATGCAGTGAAGCCGTTGTTGAACCCGGTCTGGCCCCACAGCGCCACGAGGTAGGAGGCTACGCAGATGAAGACGACGGCGGTGTGGCGCTTGACGGGCACGCCCATGGTCTGGATGGAAATGGCACCGCCGTAGACGTTCAGGAAGTTTTGGGTGAAGGAGGACAGCGCAACGACGCCGAGGCCGACGGCGGCCCAGGGCCCCATGACCTCTTTCAGGGCGCCGATGCTGTCGGACGCGCTGGTGGTCGTTCCGAGGACGGTTCCGAGGATGCCCATCCACACTAGGGTGATGAAGTTTCCGAGCATGGTCGCCCAGCTGGCACCGCGGCGGTTGCCGGGGGTGTTGGGCAGGTAGCGGGAGTAGTCGGAGGCGAACGGCATCCAGGCGACGATGAAGGAGAAGAACCAGCCGAAGAAGATGATCCATCCGCCGATGCCGTCAAAGCCCGGGGCGGACTCGTTGAAAGTGTTGACGACGCGGCCGTTGGCGGCCGCCACGATGGTGATGAAGACGAAGCCGATAACCAAAACGAATGACAGGATGCGCTGCAGGAAGTGGATCAGGTTGTATCCGATGACGGCCACCCCGAGCTGGATGGCCATGAGAACCAGGGAGGAGAGCCAAAACGGAATATCGGTCAGCAGCGCGATGGCCTGGCCGCCGAGGATGACGGTCACGGCGGCCCAGCCGATGCCGGCAAACACGTTCACATATGCCACCGGGAACAGGTTGCCGATGAAACCGAGCGGTCCCCGGCCCTGCATCTGCTGGGGGACGCCGAGCCGGACTCCCATTGCCGACAGGTATCCCATTCCCGCCGAGGAGGTCACGCCGGCGAGGACGATCGCCAGGACTGCAGCCCAGAAGGGGAGGCCGAAGTAGGTGGCGCTGAATCCGAGGACGACGATGGGGAAATTCATTCCGGCGGCGAACCAGAGGAAGAACTGCGAGCGGGGCTTCCCATGGCGTTCGACGTCGGGGATGTGCTCGATGCCGTAGGGCTCGATCTTGGTGAGGCTGTCGCGGTAACCGCGGTCTTCGGCGACGCTGTTTTCTGCGGCGCTCATGGTTTCTGGGCTCATTTTTGTCCTAATGTGGGAAGCGCACTACGGTGCGCTGCTTGAGAGCAGATTGGGTCGGCGCGGCTGGTTTCCTGTCCGAGGGTGGTCAGCCGCGCCGGAACTTTAGAGTTCGGCGAGTTCGGCGCCGTCGAAGAACCGTCCGGCCTTGTAGACCATCGGTGCCGTGCTGCTGGTTTCCGCGTGGCGGACCCGGCAGATGAAGACCGTGTGCGTCTTGGCCTGGAATCGTTCCTGGATTTCGGCCTCGAGGGAAGCCGCGGAGCCGTCCAGGAGGGGGCTCCCCTTGGGCCCTTCATGCCAGTCGAGCTCGGAGAATTTATCCGCGGCTTTCGAGGCGAAAACCTTCACCGTGTCCAGCTGCTCGGTTCCCAGGATGTTGATGCCGAGGTGGCTTGAGGAGAAGAGTGCAGAGTAGGTGCTGGACGTCTTCTGGACGCACACCAGCACCAGCGGCGGTTCGAGCGAGACCGAGCAGTAGGAGTTGGCTGCCAGCCCCTTGGGGGTTTCGCCTTCCTTGGTGGTTACGACCGTAACGCCGGTGATGAACTGCCGGTTGAAGGCCTTCATCAGATCCGGGTCGAGTTCCGGGAAGTCGTCGCCGTCGGAAACGGCGGGTGCGGCGATGCCGCGCAGGGGCCGGATTCCTAGGCCGGCGAGCAGTTCGCTGCCGTCCCAGGTCACTGATTCGCTGACAATCCTGCCGTCCTCGAGGACCAGGATGTTCGAGCCCCGGGTCTGGACGGTGAGTCCCGTCGCGGGAACGCCGAGGTATTCATGGGTGTGTGTGCCGGTGGAGGTCCAGAAGACGGCGACGGTGCCGTCCCCTTCGACGACGTCGTCGACCGTCGTGCGCAGGTCGGGGAAGGCTTCCCGGACCGCGGCGATCTCTGACTTGAGGCCAGCAAGGTCGACAGTTGCACCCGTCGCCTTGCTGGTGCGCGTGTAGCCGGCGGCTACGAGGCCATCGAGGGCATCAAGGTCTCCCTTGTCCCAGGCCGCGAGCCAAGCCGATGTAATGAGCGGTTCCAAGGTCTGTTGCATACCAATGACGGTAAGCCAGCTCACACCCCAAGGTCAAGAGGAGCATAAAAATCCGCGGATTTCCCTGAAAATTGGGGCTTTTCAGAAACATCGCCCAAAGGTGTTGACGCCCCTGATGCATGCAACATAGGCTTTCATGTATGCAAGATGATCTCGAAGTAGTCAGGGAAGCAGGCGACCGGGACGGGCTCCTGGATAGGATCCGGCGCCTCGTACTGGGAGGCGACTTCCCCCCGGGGGCAGTCGTCCCCGAGGCTTTCCTCGCCCAGGAGTTCGACGTGAGCCGGACCCCGATCCGTGAAGCACTTAAGCAGCTTCAGCACGAAGGGCTGGTGGAGATCCGCCCGAAGGTTGGTACCTTCGTGCGGGAGCCCACCCGCAGGGAGATCATCGAGCTCTTCCAGCTCAAGGAGTCCCTCGAGGGTCTCGCGGCATCCCTGCTCGCCCGCCGCGGGGACGTCCAGGAACTGTCCGTGCTACGGCGGAACCTCGAGGAGTCCGAAATGGCTTCGCTCACCCATGACACCGACGCCTATGCCCGGCTGGTGCACGAGTTTCACTGGACGATCGTTCGCGGCTCCGATAACCGCAAGCTTGTTGAGCACTACGAGCGGCTCATGAACCAGCTCGCCTATCAGCGGCTGGTTCTGCGCACGGTTGAACATCCTGGCCGGCTCGAAGCCTCCACACGTGAACACCGCGCCGTCCTGGACATGATCGAGCATAAAGACCCCTTCGGGGCCGAATCCGCCATGAGGAACCACGTTCATGCCTCATCGCGAGAGGCTCTGACCGACCCTGCGCCGGACCGCAGGAACTGAACCGACCACCACGAAAGGAAGCCATGCGCTTCTCCATAACTGAAGGGCCCAAATGATGAGCGACCAAGGGTTCGGCATCCGCAAGATCGTGTACTACGCCGAGGAGATCCTGCTCGAAAACGGCACCTCCCCCGCCGTTCCGGCAGTCCGCGCAACGGCCGCAGCCGTGGTCACCAACCCCTGGCTGGGTGGCGACGCGGCCGATGACCTCAACGACGAAGTGGTCCAGCTGGCCCCGGTGCTGGCGCGCAAACTCACCGATGTACTTGCTGCCAACCTCGGGGGCGTGGAGGCAATCCAGGCCTTCGGCAAGGCCGCGATTGTGGGCACCGACGGTGAAATCGAGCACGGCGCTGCGCTCGTCCACACACCGTTCTTCGGCAACCTCGTCCGGGAGTACTTCGAAGGTGAATCCATCATCTGCTTCGCCGATGACCGGGCCGACGCCGGCGCCACCCTCGTCGTCCCCCTCTGGCACAAGAACGCCGCAGCAACACGGACCCACTACCAAACCATCACCACACGCATCGGTGACGCACCCCGCCCGGGTGAGATCGTCGTCGTCCTCGGTGCATCAACCGGGCCCCGCCCCCACTCCCGCATCGGT
The DNA here is from genome assembly GCF_018613795.1 of Arthrobacter sp. ISL-65. GTDB lineage: Bacteria > Actinomycetota > Actinomycetes > Actinomycetales > Micrococcaceae > Arthrobacter. The sequence goes on along the minus strand of NZ_JAGGPN010000032.1, from coordinate 22,446 downwards.
GACCGCCTCACCGACCCCATCGTCAAAGCAGACACACTAGGAGAACTTGTTTCATGAGCATCCGTAAGATCGTCACCCTGACCGAAGACGTCCTCATCGAAGGGGGCCGGGAAGTCAGCCCGGCCGCCCGGGTCGCCGTCGTCGCCGCCATCGTCAAGAACCCCTGGGCCGGCCAGGGCTTCGTCGAAGACCTCTCCGCCGGCATCGACGGCAGCGCCTCCGACATCGGCGCGCTGCTGGCCCCGCGCGTACTCGAAGCCCTCGGCTCCCCGGCCGAAGCGTACGGCAAGGCCGCCATCGTCGGGCTGAACGGCGAAATCGAGCACGGTTCCGGGCTCATCCACACACTGGCCTTTGGTAATCATTTCCGCGACGCCGCCAACGCCACCACGCTCCTGCCGGCAGTGGAAAAGCGCGGCCCGGCCGGTGTTGTCTTCGACATCCCGCTCAAGCACATCACCGACGCCACCATCCGCTCCCACCACCAGAGCATCGAGGTGCGGATCAACGACGCACCGCACGCCGATGAAATCGTGATCGCCCTCGCCGCCGCTGCCCAGGGACGGCCCCAGCAGCGCCTGGCAGCGTTCGCCACCGAAACGAAGTAGGTGCCAGCCGCCGTGAGCCGCGACCGCATAGCTCTCATCCACGGCGTCGGCCTCGACGGGTCGATGTGGGGGCCCCTTCGCGAATTTCTCGAACCGGAATACGACGTCCAAGTCCTGGAACTCCCGGGACACGGGCGCCGGCCACAAGCGCCTGTTGGGGTGACGCTTGCCGAGCTTGCGGCGGATGTCGCCGAACGACTCGAGCCGGATACGCACTTGGTGGGCTTCTCACTGGGCGCCCTCGTGGCCCAGCACCTGGCCAGGTTCAGGCCTGACCTGGTTGCCAGCCTCGTGTCGGTCGGCTCGGTGTGCGCTCGCACTTCCGAGGAGCACGCCGCTGTCATGCTGCGGCTGGCCTCGGCGGAATCTGATTTTCCGGCAACAGTGGAGGCATCAATCCGCCGCTGGTATCCGGGAGGGTCCGCCGTCCCGGCGGAGCTGGTCGAAGCGACGCGGGAAGTCCTGCTCAGCAACGACCCGAAGTCCTTCCTGGCCTGCTACCGCGTGTTCGCCACCGCAGACGCGGAAATCGCCGCCGAACTGCCCCTGATCACCGTCCCTTCCCATGCCGTGACCGGCGAGCTGGACCCTGGGTCAACGCCCGAGATGAGCGCCCGGCTGGCCGCGGCCATCCCTGGCTGCACCTACTCCGTCATCAGCGGTGCGCGCCACATGATGCCGGTGGAACGTCCCCAAGAGCTAGCCAACACGCTTACTGCTTTCTTCAAGGAGCACTCACATGTCCACTGATCGCCGCTACGAGCACTTCATCAACGGAGAATTTGTTCCGCCGTCATCCGGTGAATACTTCGACAGCACCAACCCGGCGACCCTTGACGTGCTGTACCAGGCCGCGCGGGGTAACGGGGCCGACGTCGAGCGAGCTGTCTCAGCGGCGTCCGCAGCCTTCGAAAATCCCAACTGGCGGAACCTCAGCCAGACCAAGCGCGGGCACCTGCTCCGCCGTCTGGGTGATCTCGTTGGTGAGCACGCAGATGAACTCGCCAGGATGGAAAGCCTGGACAACGGCAAGCTCCTGCGGGAGATGCGGGCCCAGCTGGCGGCCATGCCGGACTATTACTACTACTACGCCGGGCTGGCCGACAAGATCCAGGGCGACACCATCCCCGGTTCCACGCCCGCCATCCTGAACTACACGCTCCGGGAACCACTGGGGGTGGTTGGTGCCATTACGCCGTGGAACTCACCGCTGACGCTGACCACCAGCAAGCTGGCGCCCGCCCTCGCGGCCGGCAACACCATCGTCATCAAACCCTCCGAATACACCTCGGCCACCGTCCTCCGCCTGGCCGCCCTTGCCGATGAGGCGGGGTTCCCGGCCGGTGTGATCAACGTGGTCACCGGCTTCGGTGCAGAAGCCGGTGCGGCCCTGGTGGACGACGCGCGGCTGGCCAAGATCTCGTTTACCGGCAGCACCGCCACGGGCGCGCGGATCGCTTCTTCAACGGCCTCCCGCTTCATCGGCTCCACCCTGGAGCTGGGCGGCAAGTCACCGAACATCGTCTTCGGCGACGCCGACATCGCCAACGCGTCGATGGGTGTTGTGGCAGGCATCTTCGCCGCGGCGGGCCAGACCTGCATCGCGGGAAGCCGCGTCTTCGCCCACAAATCCGTCTACGACGAACTGCTGGAACGCGTCGCTAACCGTGCCCGCAGCATCGTGATCGGCGATCCGCTCCTCGATGCCACCGAGCTCGGCCCGCTGGCTTTCCAGGACCAGCGCGACAAGGTGGCCAGCTACGTTGATCTGGGCGTCTCGGAAGGCGCCACCGTCCTGACGGGCGGCGGCCGTCCCAATATCCCCCTCGGTGGCTACTTCTTCGAGCCCACCGTGCTGACCGACGTCGATAATTCCATGCGGGTGGTGAGGGAAGAGATCTTCGGCCCCGTGGCGGCCATCATGCCCTTCGAAACCGAGGAGGAGGTGCTCCGGCTCGCCAACGACACCCAATACGGACTCGCCGCCGGCGTCTGGACCACCAACCTGGCCAGGGCACACCGGATGGCCAGCCGTCTGGAAGCGGGAACCGTCTGGGTCAACACGTACCGTGCCATGTCCCCGGGATCCCCGCGCGAAGGTTTCAAGACCAGCGGCGTCGGGGTCGAGCACGGGATCGAGAGCATCCGGGAATACACCAGGCTCAAGAGCATCTGGATCAACACCGATGAGTCCCCCATCGCCGACCCCTTCATCATGAGGAGCTGAACACCTTGCCTCTTATCGAAGTCTCCATCGCCCGGGGCCGGACCCCCGAGCAGCTCCGCGCACTGATCGGCGAGCTTCACCGCGCCGCCGAGAACGCTGTGGGCGCGGCACCCGAAAACACCACCGTCATCGTCCGCGAAATCGAACACGAGCACTGGTCCCGCGGCAACCAGACCATCGCCGAACGCAACACGGCAGCAGCGGCTCCCGCCCAGCAGGCACCCACCCAGCAGGCGGCGGCCGGAATCGCCGCAGATCGAAGGAGTTACTAATGCGCTTTTCCCTCTTCGTCCACATGGAGCGGTGGGACGAGTCCGTCTCACACCGCGAGTGCTTCGAGAACCTGACGGAACTCGCGCTCATCGCGGAGGCCGGAGGCTTCAGCACCGTCTGGATTGGTGAGCATCACTCTATGGAGTACACCATCTCCCCGAGTCCCATGCCGCAGCTCGCCTACCTGGCTGCGCGCACGTCGCGCATCCGGCTGGGTGCCGGAACCATCATCGCGCCCTTCTGGAACCCGCTCCGCGTCGCCGGCGAGACCGCGCTGCTGGACGTCATCAGCAACGGCCGGGCGGAAGTGGGACTGGCACGCGGCGCCTACCAGTTCGAGTTCGACCGCCTAGCGGGCGGCATGTCCGCAGTCGACGGAGGCAAGCACCTGCGCGAGATGGTGCCCGCCGTGCGCGCACTTTGGGAAGGTGACTACGCGCACGACGGCGAGGTCTGGCAGTTCCCGACCTCCACCAGCGTCCCGAAGCCGCTGCAAAAGCCGACGCCGCCCATGTGGATCGCCGCCCGCGACATCTCCTCGCACGAGTTCGCCGTCGCCAACGGCTGCAACGTGATGGTGACGCCGCTCATGAAGGGCGACGAGGAAGTCGAAGACCTCGCGCGCAAGTTCGACACCGCCGTGGAGAACAACCCCGGCGTCCCCCGCCCGGACCTCATGGTGCTCCGCCACACCCACGTCCATCCCGCCGACGAGCCTGAGGGGTGGCGGCGTCCGGCCGAGGGCATCCAAAAGTTCTACCGGACGTTTGATGCCTGGTTCGGCAACAAGTCCACTCCAAAGAACGGCTTCCTCGAGCCCAGCCCCGCGGAGAAGTTCGCCGACCGCCCGGAGTTCACGCCCGAGTCCCTGCACCAGACGGCGATGATCGGGACGCCGGATGAGGTGATCGAGCGGCTCCGCCACTACGAGGCACTCGGCGTCACCGAGTTCAGCCTCTGGTCCGACAACAGCCTCACCCACGAGGAGAAGAAGCGCTCACTTGAGCTCTTCATCGAGCACGTGGTGCCGGCCTTTCAGGAGCAGCCCGTAGCCGCGGCACGCTGATGTTAGCTGCCCACTGAGCCAGGACAACGGTTAGTGCGAACGGACACTTGTAGCCCAGACAATGGGGCCGCCGCAAGTGTCCGTTCGTGCTTAAGGACTCCCAAACGTCACCACCGAGACCCACCAGTTTCACCGGGTTCACCGCATTCGCTGGCAGGCGGCCATTTTAGCCTTCGCACTCGATGCAGTATGACTGGCCATTGCTCTCGCGCGCGAGCTGGGACCGGTGCCGGACCAGGAAACAGGAATAGCAGGTGAACTCATCCGCGGCCTGAGGGATGACCTGAACGACGAGCTCCTCGGAGACGATCTCTCCCCCGGGCGTCAGCCCTTCATCGAGTGCATCTGCTTCGTCCAGTTCCGTGACGACGCTGCGGGCATCCGGAGCGTTCGCAGACTGCAATGCCTCCAGCGAACGGTCCTGAGATTCCTTGACGTCGGAACGGACTTCGTCGTAATCAGTTGCCACTTAGGTGCTTCTCATTTCTCATGTTTTCTCTGATGTTCTTTTTCACGACACTGCAACGCATACCAATGTGCCGTTGTTCCCGTGAACCGTAGTCCCGCCTTGGGCCGTGGCACAAGTCGAGGTTTGGGCCGGATCATGGTGGTGTCTGTTGAGGTTACCGAATATGCGTTGCTCAATGGCTCATGAAGCGCTTTGCACGTTCACCAGCACCTCTGCAGCCCTGATCGGCTCCCACCTTTCCCTATTGTTCGATCCCACCCGCCCGCACGGTCAACACGAGAGATTCGCGCATCAGCCGCCGGAAATAGCCGCTCCTAGTGGGAGCGTGAGGAGGCCATCAGCCGGCCGCTGACCGGGAACTGTGGTGCTCGGCCAGCTTCGCCAGTCCGTCATCCAGCGAGACGGCGGGCGTCCAGTCAAGGAGTTCACGGGTCTCGCGCTGGTCGAACCAGTGGGCGGTGGAGAGCTGCTCAGCAAGGAACCTGGTCATGGGCGGCTCCTCTTTCCGCCCGGCCCAGGTCCAGAGCTTCTCCACCACCGCTCCCGCCGCCCGTGCCACCCCACCCGGCACACTCCACGACGGCGCGGGGACGCCCCCCGCAGCGCAGATCCCCGCCAGCAGCTCGCCGACCGGGCGGGGCTCGCCGTTGCTCACAACCAGGGCCCTGCCATGGACGTGTTCCATGCGGTGCAGCGCGGCGACGATGGCAGAGGCGGCGTTGTCCACGTAGGTGGTGTCGATCAGGGCCGCACCGGCGTCGAGCAGCGGCAGGCGGCCGCGGCCGGCACGTGCCAGGACCCGTTCCACCAGTTGCGTGTCGCCGGGGCCCCAGACGATGTGCGGACGCACCGCCGCAACCCGGAATTCCGGAGCGTCCGCTGCCAGCGCCAGCAGCTCCGCCTCGGCCTTGGTGCGGGAGTAGTCGCCGTGGGCATGCTCCGGGTCAGCCGGCTCCGCGCCCAGCCCGGCGATGGCGGCGCCCGAGTTGGCCACGGACGGGGAGGAGACGAACACCAGGTCCCGCACGCCCCCCGCATGGGCGGCACGGAGCAGGCGGCGCGTGCCTTCGACGTTCACCTCGTCGAACTCCGCGGCACGGCCCGTAAAAGACACTTTCGCGGCCAGGTGGATCACGCCCTCGGCGCCGGCGACGGCGCGACAGACGGCGTCGTCGTCCGTGACGGACCCGCAGAAGTCCGCAGCGCCGTCGACTCCTGATGGACGGCGCTGGAACGTAGCCACGGCATGGCCCTGGCGGACCAGCAGCCGGGCCACTTCCCGCCCGAGCAGCCCGCTAGCGCCGGTGACGAGGACCCTCATGGCTGGCCCGGACGGCCGCCGGCCAGCACCCGTGAAGCCCACCGGGATAGGCGTGTCCTGTCGATCTTGGCGTTGTGCCGGATGTCGGTGGGCTGCGCCGGGACTGCGAGCACAGCGGAGACATTAACGCCCGCCTCAAGGGCCGCCCCGCGGACGCGCCCGGCAAGCTGCGGCGCAGCAGGGCCCGCTTTGCGGGCGGGAGGTACGGTCTCGACGACGGCGACGACGGCCTGCGTTCCGGACGGACCGACCCCGACGACGGCGGCCAGGCCGACGTGGTCCAGGCGTTCAATGGCCTGCTCAGCGCCCACGGGCGTCACCACAGCACCGGGCGCCGTCACGACATGGGCGAGACGTCCTTCCACCCAGAGCCGGCCAGCAGCGTCGAAGTGCCCGACGTCGCCGGTGCGGTGCCATCCTGGCAGACTGCTGCTATCCCGCTGGGTCAGCCAGAGCCTGTCGTAAGCTTCCTTGACGTGTGGGGAACTGACGAGGATCTCGCCGGTCACCCCAGCTTCCGTCACGAAATCGGTCCCGGGCGCGGTGCCATCCGCGGCCAGTGGGACGACGGCCACGCGGGCGCCATGCACAGGCCTCCCCACGCACACGCCATTGCCCGCTCCCTCCACAGTTCCGGCGGCAGCGTCGGCATCGGCGGCCTGGATTTGTTCGAGGCTGATGTCGGTGACCGGCAGCGCCTCGGTCATCCCGTACGGCGTATGCAGCGAGGCCCGGGGCACCAGCCGCTGCACCGCCGCCAGGAGCGGTTCGGGGATGGGCGCGCCGGCAGACAGCAGCAACACGACACCTTCCAGGGCTTTATGCCCAGGCCCGCTCAGGCCATCCCGGGTGGCAAGAACGTTGCGCAAGGCCGCCGGCGAGGCGAAAACCACGGTAGCGTCTATGGCCGCGGCGGCATCCGCCAGCGCAGGGGCCGTCAAAGTTCGGGGCGCAGTGACGTCCATGGCAGGCGTCACCGAGACCGCTCCGAGCGCGGGCCCCAGCAGGGCGAACGGGGCAAAGCCCGCCACCAGACGTGCGCCCGGTCTGATCCCGAAAGTCTCGGCCACCGTATCCCGCATCGCGGCCAGCTGCCGGTGCGTGTAGAGCACGCCCTTGGCGGGACCGGTGGAGCCGGACGTGAAGAGTACGGCGGCGTCGGCATCCGGATCCGGAGCCTCTACCGGCGGTTCCGGGCTGAGGCTCGCTCCGCGCCGGGCGAGGGCGCCGAGGGAGGTTTCGGCGCCCAGGATTCGGCGGCGGGCGGCCGGCAGGTCCTGCACACTGATGCGCCGTCCCGGCCAGCCGAGTACCGCGGCAGCTGCCAGCGCCCTGTCGATTCCGATGAGGAAATCCGGGGTGGCGCCCTTCACGGCACGGCTCAGGCCCCTGGTTCCCAGCCCGGCGTCGGCCACGACCGCCACGGCCCCCAGCCGCAGGCACGCATAGAGGGCTACGGTCAGGTCCACGCCCGGCGGAACCATCAGGCTCACCCGGCAGCCGTGCCGTACGCCGGCTTCCTTCAGGCCCGCCGCGAGGGCGGCGATGCTCTGTTCAAGCTCCCGCCAGCTGAGCGTGCGGGCGACGTTGCCGTCCGCGGCCATTTCCGCGACGGCGATATCCCCGCCGGCGGCTCCCGCCGCCAGCTCGGTGAGCGGCGCCCAAAGCGGCGAGACGCCGTCGGTCGGGGCGTTTGTCTGTTGAGGATCGGGTCCGCTGTCCCGGCCAAGTTCGGCCAGCCACTCGAAGACAGGAGTGGCAATGTCCCGGTCTTCCGCGACCAGGTGGCCGGCCGCCTCGAAGCGGTGCACTCTTGCGTGCGGTAGCCGGCCGATGAGGTCCTTGAGGTACCGGTCGGAAAAGATCGGGTCCCGCGGTCCCCAGAGCATCAGGGCCGGAACCCTCAGCCCGCGCAGCTCCTCGGCGACACCGCTGAGCGCCGGGAAGCTGGGATGCGACGCGTCGGCGGGAATGTCCGCGACGAAGTTCCCGACGCCGGTGCGGCGCTCGGCACCGCGGTAGGGGGCCATGAAGGCGTTGCGGATCTCAGCGGTAAGCGGCGGGTGGGCCAAGGAATGCGTCACCCGCAGGAAGGTGTCCGACGTCGTCGTTCCCCAGCGGTGCACCGCAGGGTGCAGGGCAAGCCGCAGCGCCGGCGGGATTCCGGAGCCGGAGGGCTGGTGGACGGCGGTGTTGGTCAGCACCACGCCGGCGAGCTGCTGCGGATGGGCCAGGGCCCAGCCCAAACTGATCACGCCGCCCCAGTCGTGGCCCACGGTGACCACCGGCCCGTCCAGACCGAGCGCGTCGGTAAGGTCGCCCAGGTCGTTGATCCGGTCCGCCAGGCGCCGGAAGGTGCCGGTGCGCTCCGAGTAGCCCATGTCCAGCTGGTCCACCGCCACCACGCGCCACGCATGTGCGGGGTCGGTTCCGGCGGCCAGCAGGGTCCGCCACAGGTAGGACCATGTCGGGTTGCCGTGCACGCACAGCAGAGTGCCGGACGGAGTCAGGCCACGGCGGGAGAGCTGGGCGCCATTGTCGAGCAGATGCCAGCGGCGCACGGTTCCGGGGTCATCTGCGGCGGAAGATGACGCCACGTCGATTTCGCGCGACCATTCGGGGTCCACGCCGGGCCAGTCGACGGCTACCAAACGATTTCCATCATGGCGGTGTTCAGACCGGAACCAACGCCCATGCACAGCACGCGGTTCCCGGTTTCGAGGGTTTGCGCCTCGGCGGCGAGGGTCATGGGGAGGGAGGCCGGGCCCACGTTTCCCCAGTGCGGGAACGTGATGGGCACCCTGTCCGGGTCCAGGTCGATGGCGTCGATGATGGCCTTCGTATAGGCATTGCTGACCTGGTGCGTGACGTAGCGGTCCATCGAGCCCCAGTCCCACTCCGGCTGGGCCTCGTGCCAGGCGTCCACCACGAGCTGCAGGCCGCCGTCGAGCAGGCCCTTGGTGTCGGTGGCCATGCCGTCGATCCCGCCCACGCACAGTTCATGATGCTCGGTGCCGGCCCGCATCACGCCGCCGACGATCCGGTGCGCGCCGGGGTGCTGGTTTGCCGGGCCCAGCACCGCTGCAGCGGCGCCGGAGCCCAGGGTGAGAGTGGCGAACTCGCGGTTGAAGTCCTCGCGGGTCGTCTCAGGCCGCTGCAGCCTGGCCAAAGTGGCCTCCTGCGTGGCCTGGGCATCTTCGCCGTTGACGATCATCGCGTACTTAATCTGGCCGGAGTCGATCATGTTGGCCGCCAGGGCCATGCCGTTGACGAATCCGAGGCAGGCGTTGGCCAGATCGAAGTTCATGGCCGACGACGGCAGGCTTAGTCCGTGGTGGATCTTCACCGCGACAGACGGTTCGAGGTTGCGCCGGGTGACCGAGGTGTTGATCAGCAGGCCGATTTCGGACGCTTCGATGCCAGCCTCGGCCAGGGCCTTCGCGCCCGCTTCGATTGCCGCATCATCGAAGGATGTGCCGGCGGCCCACCAGCGGCGGTGCGTTATGCCGGCAACGCGCTCCAGCAGCCGTGGCGGGAACTTCAGCCGCTGCAAGGTCGAAGCCAGCCTCCGGTCGAAATCTGTGGAACTCACGATCCTCGGAGCCTCGACGCTGCTCACCGAAAGCAGCGCGGTGTTGCTATGCCGGAAGGTTGCATTCCCTGCCAATTCAAGCCCCTGTTCGTTTCTGTCCTGCATTCATGCGGTGACCGTACCCATAAGCGCATAAGTGCAAGCCCAAGAGCTTAACTATGATGGCGCGAGCCCGGATCCTCCACATTTGCCGCGGACATCACCCTGGGGCGGCGTCGTCGTCGTTGTTCTCTCCGCGATGGGGCCCTGTCATGGCGTCGCGTTTACGGCGTTGCCCTGAAGGAGTTGCTGCTCTGGAACGGTTGGAACTGGTCCAGGGAGAAGGCCCGAAGCACGCTCCTGCGGCCGACGTCCGGGATGGGCTTTATCTGTTCTCCTTTGAATTGGTGACGAGAGGAACCGAGGTTTCCCGATTGAACGCGCGGAAGGCTGGGGAGGGTGCCGAACGCCAAGGTGGTCTGCCGGGCGCAAAGACGTGGCATCTTGCCAAAAGTGCCAAAACGATTTCCCCTCGGCCGCAGCCGACTGTATGGCGACTGTCATCGCGTCGTCAAGAGGTCCCAGAAGACTTCTGAGTGATGCTTGACACGTCTCTGCCACCGGCCCTAATCTGATGCCAAGTCGATTTGGCAAAACGGTTTTTCACCGACAATGACTTGAGTTCCAGACCTCATCACCCCAACCGTAGATTCCGTTCAAAAGAAAGGGAGTCGACAGCGATGTCCTCTCGAACCACGATTTCCCGGATCACCGCCATTGGCGGGCTGTCCACCGCGGTGCTTCTGGCAGCAACCGCCTGCGGCGCGGGGGGCCCGGCTGCAACGTCGGGTAGCGCCGGCGCCAGCACAGTCAACGTCCTCGTCGAGGCCGGTGGCCACGCCGAACTGACAGGTGTGGCCGAACAGTGCAAGAAAGAAACAGGCGTTAGCGCCAACTTCGTCGAACTGCCTTACGACGGCATGTTCAACCGACTCTCCAGCGAATTTTCCTCCGGCAACGTTTCCTTCGACGTGGCCGCCCTGGACTCAGTATGGCTGCCTAGCTTCAAGGACGCCGTCCAGCCCATTGACGAGCTTTTCACCGACGAGGCGAAAAAGGATATCTTCCCGGCCCTGGTCAAGGAAGCCAACGTGGACGGGCACTTCATCGGCATGCCCGCCTGGACCAACGCCGAAATCATCCTGTACCGCAAGGACCTGTTCGAAGACGCCAAGAACAAGGCCGATTTCAAGACCAAGTATGGCTACGACCTGGCCGCCCCCACCACTTGGAAGCAGTATCAGGACATCTCCGAGTTCTTTACCAAGGACGGCATGTTCGGCACGGACGTCAAGGGCGGTGTGGAAACCGAATGGCTGTCCCACGTCCTGCAGGCCGGCTCGCCGATGGTCCTGGACGAGAACAACAAGGTGGTCATTGACAACGCCGCCCACAAGGAAGCGCTTGATTTCTACGTCGGCCTTGCCAAATCCGCTCCCTCCGGTGCCGCGCAGGTGGACTGGGCCGCCGCGCAAAACCTGTTCAACCAGGGCAAGACGGCGATGACACGTTTCTGGGCCCACGCCTACCGGCAGATTCCCAAGGATTCACCGGTGGCCGGCAAAGTGGGAGCGGCTCCCATGATCGCCGGTTCTGCCGGCGTCGGGGCCGTTCCCGGCCCTTGGTACCTCACCGTCCCGAAGGCCACCAAGAACATGGACGCGGCCAAGAAGTTCGTCAAGTGCGCCTACGACTACAACAGCATGGGCATCGAATCCAGCCTGGGCCTGGCCTCCCGCATCTCTGCTTTTGAGAAGTACCAGGACAAGGCAGGCTACGAGAGCTTTAAGCCGCTGATCGAAACCCTCAAGGGCAACGCCACTGCCACCCGCCCGGCCACCGAGAAGTGGCAGCAGATCGTGGACACCGTCCTGGTTCCCATGCTGCAGAAGGCCGTGGCCGGCGGTGACTCCGCCACCCTCCTCGCCGATGCCAAGAAGCAGATCGAGGACCTCCTCAAGTAAGACCCCCGCGGCCGGCACCTGGGTGACCGGTGCCGGCCGCGGCCCCAACCAGCGGAAGAGAAAACCGTGCGCATCTCCGATCGCCGTTTCGCATTGTTCCTGATGACACCAGCGGCGCTGTTTCTTGCAGTTTTTGTGGCTTTCCCTCTGTTCCGCCTCGTGGCGGACAGCTTCTTCAAGATCTCACCGATAGCGGGCGGCCCCCGCGACTTCGTGGGCCTGGACAACTACTTCCGGGCCTTCGCCTCCGAGGCCTTCACGGGTGCCGGATGGCGGACCCTGGCCTACACCCTGGTGGTGGTCACCCTCGAATTCGCCTTGGGGCTGGGAATGGCTCTGCTGTTCACCGCCCTCGGGCGCAGCTCCCAAATCTGGCGGACCGTCTTTATGTATCCGCTGATGATCGCGCCTATCGTGGCAGGTCTCCTCTGGAAGTTCCTGATGATCGACAACTTCGGCCTCATCGGGACTCTCCTGCACCAGGCCGGCGTCCTGTCCAACCCCAACCAGATCGGCTGGCTGTCGGATCCGGGCATCGTGCTCTTTTCCGTGGCCATCCCAGACATCTGGCTGACCACATCGTTCATGTGCCTGGTGCTCTTTGCAGGACTCCAGAACATTCCCGGGGACCTGATCGAAGCAGCACGCCTGGACGGTGCACGCGCACCAGCGCTGCTGTTCCGCATCATCCTGCCCCTCCTGCGGCCTGTCATCGCCGTGGCGCTGGTGGTCCGCGGAATTGACGCAGCCCGCGCGTTCGATACCATCCTCATCCAAACCAACGGCGGCCCACAATCCGCCTCGGAAACCATGAGCCTGCTGATCTACCGGACCATGATCCGCTTTGGTGACCCCGGACTGGCCAGCGCCATGGGCACCCTCTACCTGCTGGCCATGCTCGCCGTCGCATTCGTCGCGGTGTCCACCATCTGGCGGCCAGGAAAGGACAGCTGATGCGCGTAGCTGAACGAACAACGCACGACGCCGGGGCGCCGGCCGGAGTGCCCACGGAACCTGCCGTGCACACCGCCACGCGACCCTATAGGCGTCGGGGTGTCAACCGGGAAGGCCTGGAAGCAGGCCGTCGGAGTACCCGGACCCTGCTCTGGGTCCTCCTCGCCGCGGCGATGGTGCTCTACGGGTTCCCCTTCCTGTACCTGCTCTTCACATCCTTCAAAACCCCCATAGATACCATCGCGGTACCGCCGACCATCCTCCCCAGGGAATGGACGCTGGAGAACTACACCAACGCACTGGGCCGCAGCGGCGTCCTGGCTTCCTTCATCAACAGCGTCCAGACGGCCATCATCAGCACTGTGCTGTCGCTGGTACTGGCGGTACCGGCGGCCTACGGCATCACCCGGTACAAGACCCTCAGCGGCCGGATCTTCATCATGGCTGCCCTCGTCACCCGCATGGTGCCGCCCGTGGCCATCGGCATTCCACTGGCATCCATGATGGCGTCCTTGGGCCTCGCCGACACTCCTGTCGCGCTGTCCATTGCCCACACCACGATCTCCCTGCCGCTCTCCATCTGGCTGATGTCCAGCTTCTTCGAAGCCGTTCCCAACGACTTGGAAGAGGCCGCCACGGTGGACGGTTGCAGCAGGCTCGGCGCCCTCTGGCGGGTGGTGATCCCGGTGGTCTCCGGCGGCATCGCCGTTACCGCGATCTTCGCCTTCCTGGCCTCCTGGAACGAATTCCTTTTCGCCCTCCTGATGACTGCGATCCGCTCCCAGACCACCCCCGTGGTGATCGCAAACTTCCAGACCCAGTTCGGCCTGGACTGGGGATCCATGACGGCGCTGGCCGCCGTGTACTCCATCCCGGTCATCCTCCTCACCCTTCTCTTGCAGCGCAAGATCGTCGCAGGCATGACGCTCGGCGCCGTCAAGGGCTAAACCACCAACAACGAATCGAACAACAACCCGCACGGGAAAATCGAAAGGTACGCAAGAAACGTGGAATTTTGGCAGCCACATAGCCCGCTCAACGGCTTGGCGCCAGGGCACCGACTATTCCTCGGTAGCCTACTGGTACCAGACCCGCATGCACGCCGAGTAAACCCGGCCCCTCAAGAGCTTCACCAACCATAAGGACGTGGGAGACACATGAATAACAGGTCAGTGGGCATCAAGGACGTTGCTGCCGCCGCCGGTGTTTCCGTCACGACTGTCTCCCACGTCCTGAACGATGTTGCGTACGCCCGTGTCGGCGTGGAGACGAGGGAACGCGTCCACGAGGCCGCCCAGCGTCTGGGCTACGGACCGAACCGGGTGGCCCGCGCACTCCGCACGCAGCGCTCCGGCATGATCGGCTTCATCAGCGAGGAAATTGCCACCACGCCGCACGCCGGCAGGATCATCCTCGGTGCAGAGGAATCCGCGCGCGCCCGGGGCTACAACCTCATGATCATCAACTCCACCAGCACGGGCACCGACGACTCCCGGGAGAGCGACGTGGCCGATCTCCTGGACCGGCAGGTGGACGGAATCCTGTACGCGACCATGTACCACCGCAAGCTGGCCGTCCCCAAAAACCTAGCCGCCCTGCCGTCCGTCCTGGTGGACTCCGAGGACATCAGCCACACCGTTTCGTGCGTCATTCCGGACGAAATCGGCGGCGCAAGGTCCGCCGTGCAGACCCTCATCGATGCCGGACACTCGCGGATCGGCATGATCAACAACACCGACGACGTGCCGGCGACCCATTCACGGCTCCAGGCCTTCCGGGAGACTCTGGCAGCGGCCGGACTCCCTTTCCACGAGGATCTGGTCCAGTCCGAACACTCGGAGGTTCCCGGCGGCTACGAGGCGGCGCTGCGCCTCCTGGGCACGGACAGCCGGCCCACCGCGGTCTTCTGCTACAACGACCGCATGGCCATGGGCGCATACCGGGCGGCCGCCGAGCTTGGCCTCAGGATTCCGCAGGATGTCTCGTTCGTCGGCTTCGATAACCAGCAGCTGATTGCCGAGAATCTCTACCCCGCCCTGACCACCGTCGCCCTGCCCCACTATGAGATGGGCGCATGGGCCATTGAAAACCTCATAGATGCCATCGAAGGCAAGACCGACCTTGCCCTCATGGCACATCACCCGACCATCCTGGACTGCCCCCTGGTGCGCCGCGATTCCATCGCGGCTCCCCGGCAATAGGCAGCCAGCCCCTTCCACTTCCAAGAGGAACGCCAGACATGTCCAGTTGCCTTGACGCCGCACGCCCGGATACAGCCCAGGCCGGAACCTCCAGGTTCCGGCCTGCCATCCACTTCACGGCTAGGGATACCTGGCTGAACGATCCCAATGGCCTGGTTTTCTACGACGGCCTGTACCACCTCTTCTTCCAGAACAACCCGTACGGCAACGTCTGGGGCAACATGTCCTGGGGCCACGCCACCTCCCGTGATTTGCTGCACTGGACGGAACACCCTGTTGCCATTGCCTGCGACGAGACGGAGGACATCTTCTCAGGGAGCGTCGTAGTCGACCACGGCAACACGTCCGGTTTCGGCACGGCGGACGCACCTGCCCTCGTAGCCATTTACACCAGTGCCTACAAAGCCGCGTCCGAACACAGCGGCACGCAGGCCCAGTCTCTGGCCTACAGCACAGACGCAGGAATGACGTGGCGAAAATACGAAGGAAACCCTGTCCTCACCAGAAACTCCGCGAACTTCCGCGATCCCAAAGTCTTCCGCCATCAAGGGGACCAAGGTCCCTGCTGGGTCATGGTCGCCGTCGAAGCGCAGCACCAAAAGGTGGTCTTCTATGGTTCGGAAGACCTCAAATCCTGGGACTTTCTGAGCGACTTCGGCCCGGCCAACGCAGACGCCGGCGAATGGGAGTGCCCCGATCTCTTTCCCCTGGCGGTGGACGGAGACCCAGACAACATCAAATGGGTACTGATCGTAAACATCAACCCCGGCGCAGTGGCAGGAGGTTCCGGCGGCCAGTACTTCATCGGGCAGTTCGACGGCGCCCGGTTCATTCCGGACGCCGATTCACTCGCGGCGCCAGCAGGGGTGACTTCCCTCCCCGACCCCGAGGCGGGCTTCGATGCCTTGCAACAATGCCTGTGGCTGGACTGGGGACGCGACTGCTACGCGTCCGTATCCTTTAGCAACGCCCCGGATGACCGGCGCATCATCATCGGCTGGATGAACAACTGGGACTACGCCAACGAGCTGCCCACCGCCCCCTGGCGGTCCTCGATGACCCTCGCCCGCGAAGTGCGCCTCACAGCAGTCAACGGCTCCGCCCGTCTGATCCAGCAACCGGTCCTGGCCGACATCTGCGGAGGAGAAGAGCTGCCTAGTGCCAAGGACCAAATGAACGCAGACACCTTTGAGCTGCGAAATTCAGCCCTCCGGCTGCCGGATGCGGTACCCGGTAGCGCCCAAATCATCGAGGCGGAGATACTGCCCGGAAGCGCCGAACGTTTTGATTTCCGGCTCTTCGGAAGCAGTGACGGGAGCAAGGGCACCATTCTTAGCTACAACGCAGCCAGCGCCCAACTCATCCTTGACCGCAGACAATCAGGAAACACCTGCTTCCACGGGAAATTCGCCTCGGTCGAGTCAGCACCAGTTGACCTTGAAAACGGTGTGCTCAAATTGCTCATCGTCGTGGACCACTGCTCGGTCGAAATATTCGTCCAGGGCGGCAAGGTCGTCCTGACTGATCTCATCTTCCCCGAAACCAAAAACCCGGAGAACTGGCTGTCGGCTGAGGGAGGCTCAGCAACAATACTGAAGCTCGCGGTCTCAACACTCACCTAACCCTGCAGGTGCCTCGTGGCTGGCCTGACTCTCGGCGCCGTCAAGGGCTGAGAAACCACAACACAAAGGGAAGAACCTATGTCAAGCAACAACTACTACGACGTGACTACGTGGCCCGTCGGCAATCCGTACAAGGACGTCGGTGAAGTAATCAACAGCATCATCGCTGACATCAAGGACCGGCAGACCGAAACCGATGCGAACAATGGAGGAAAGCCAGGCGCGGTGATCTACATTCCGCCCGGGGACTACCACCTTCGTACGCAGGTGGTGATCGATGTCAGCTTCCTCAAAATCCATGGCTCGGGACACGGCTTTACGTCGTCGAGCATTCGGTTCAACGTTCCCGAAGACGAATGGCCCGACTTGCATGAGCTGTGGCCCGGAGGGAGCCGCATTCTCGTCGACATTCCCCTCGGCGGAGACGGGGAGGAATCCAAGGGAGCCGCCTTCTACGTTGAGCGAAGCGGGAGCCCGCGGATCAGCTCGGTCGAGTTCTCCAACTTCTGCATCGACGGGTTGCACTTCGACTCGGATGGCTCGGGGATGCATCCGGAGAACACCTACGTCAACGGCAAGACCGGTATCTATGTCGCAAACGCCAATGACTCATTCCGCGTAACCGGCATGGGGTTCGTCTACCTTGAGAACGCCCTCACTATCTACAACGCGGACGCGCTTTCCGTTCACGACAACTTCATCGCTGAATGCGGAAGCTGCATCGAGCTGCGCGGGTGGGGACAGGCATCAAAGATCACCGACAACTTGGTCGGAGCAGGCTTCAAGGGTCACTCGATCTACGCGAAGAACCATGGCGGGCTCCTGATAACCGCGAACAACGTCTTCCCCCGTGGCGCGAGCAGCGTCCATCTCGACGGCGTCACGCGTTCAAGCGTCACCAACAACCGTTTGCATTCGTTCTACCCTGGGATGCTGATTCTCGCAGCGAATAGTTCGGAAAACCTCGTGGCCACGAATCACTTCCTGCGTGACCATGAGCCCTGGACGCCCTTCCTGGGAGTCGACAACGGACTGAACGACCTCAACGGACTTCTCTGTGTCAGCGGCAACAACAACTCTGTCATCGGCAACCACTTCTCCCAGATCATCGACTCACAGAGCATCCGGCCGACAGGTGCGACGCCTGTCATCATCCGGCTGATCGCGGGGGTTGGCAACTTCGTCTCCAACAACCACGTGGTGGCGATGGACGTTCACTCCAAGTCAAGTGACGACTGCTTCTCGGCTCAGGTGGACGCTCTCTTGACGACCGAGGCTTCGGACGGCCTCGCCGTTACGGCCGTCATGGTCGATTCCGAATCAGCTCGGAATACGATCCTTGATTCCGGAAGTGACGCCCAAGTTATCGCAGATAGGGCTGTCAACGCCTTTAGGGCCACACCCACGGTCGGTTTCTAGGGGGCCCGGCGGGAGTGTTCTCCCGACGACGGCGGGACAGATTGGGACGACGGCGGGACGTCCCGCCGTCGTCCGCTTACGGGCCGTATCGGTGCCCGTCAGCTGTCAGTACACTGGGACGCATGACCGAGCAGGAACCCGCCCCGGTCCAGGACGCCGAGGCTCCGACTCTGACCGATCCCGACGCCGTCGATACTTCCTTGCGCAGTCCGGCACAGCGGTCCCGCACCTTCGCCGGAATTCTGGTGAACACCGCGCTTGCCAACATCACCACCAGCTACCTCTGGTTCGCACTGACGTTCTGGGTGTACCTGGAGACGCGCAACGTGATCGCCACCGGGGTGGTCGGCGGCGCGTACATGCTGTTGATTGCCCTTTCCAGCATCAGCTTCGGCACCTTCGTGGACCGCTACCGCAAGCTGGCCGTGATGCGCTTCGCTGCCGCCTTCACCCTGGTGATGTTCGTGCTGTCCGGGGTTATGTTCCTGCTGACGCCCGCCGCCCGGATCCTGGATCTGGCCCAGCCCTGGTTCTGGATCTTCATGCTGATCATCCTGGTTGGTGCGGTGGTGGAAAACATGCGGAACATCGCGTTGTCCACCACGGTCACCATCCTCATCGAGCCGGACCGGAGGGCCAACGCCAACGGGCTGGTGGGCATGGTGCAGGGACTGATGTTCATCGTCACCTCCCTGCTCTCCGGGCTGTCCGTCGGGCTGCTGGGCATGGGGTGGACGATCGTCGTCGCCCTGGTGCTCACTGCGTTGGCGTTCGCGCACCTGCTCACCCTGCGCATGCCGGAGGAAGTGCGCGCGGCCGCCACTGATGCGCAGGGCGGATTCGATCTGCGTGGTTCGCTCGCTGCCGTGCTTGCCATTGCCGGATTGTTCGCGCTCATCCTGTTTTCCACGTTCAACAACTTCATCGGCGGCGTCTACATGGCGCTGATGGATCCGTACGGGCTGGAGATGTTCTCCGTGGAGATGTGGGGGGCCGTCTTTGCTCTCGGCTCCACCGGGTTCATCGTGGGCGGCGCATTGATCGGCAAGTTCGGGCTCGGCGCCAACCCGCTGCGCACCCTGCTCATCGCCGTGGCTGTGATGGGGCTCCTCGGTGCGGTGTTCACGCTGCGGGAGTGGGCCTGGCTGTACGTCGCGGGCATCTGGCTGTACCTGGTCCTGATACCGTTCGTGGAAGCTGCCGAGCAGACTGTCATCCAACAGGTGGTGCCCCTGCCCCGCCAAGGCCGGGTGTTCGGATTCGCCATGGCATTCGAGTCCGCTGCGGCGCCGGTCACCGCATTCCTCATTGCCCCGATCGCCCAGTTCTGGATCATCCCGTATGCGCGGTCCGCCGAGGGCACAGCCCGACTGGCCCCGCTCCTGGGCGAGGGCACCTCCCGCGGCATCGCGCTGGTGTTCCTGGTGGCTGGAATCATCATGATCGCGGCCGCGTTGGCGGCTTTTCTGACGCCGGTCTACCGCCGGGTCTCGGCATCGTATGCGCGGGCGGCCGCAGACGCCCCGGAGACTGCGGCACCCTCTGCATAAGCAAGCTGCGTTCTTACCGCGGGCTGGCGTCTCCGGTCCCGCCTGCTTTCTGAATCGAGGGGGCGGTCCGGCTGATGACGACGATCCGGACGGTCACGCCCGCCAGAACCAGGACGACGCCCAGCGCAATCAGGATCCAGGTAGGAACCGCGGCGGCCTCGATGCTGCGGTAGCAGTCCGCCGCTGCTTTGGCGCCGCGGTGGAGCGCGTCGAATGCTTCAGCGGCACGACTGTCCGGTAAAAGCGGGCTGCCACAAAGCGGGCCGGCCTTCTGCAGTCCGAAGACGATCCCGGCAAGGAGCACAGCGAATCCGGCTCCGATCAACCAGAGCCAGACCTGCCATGTGGCGGAATTCCGCCGGACCGTTGTACCTCGCACGTCACTCCCTAGAAAACGGCGGTACCGAAATCATAAGGGGAATTGTGGGGAGTCCTACCAGCCTTGGTTTCCGGTAACAGCAGAATTGTCGTGAGAGCGGACGACGGCGAAACGTCCCGCCGTCGTCCGCTTATGCGCAGCGTGCTTGCGGCGCTTCAATGATGGCCATCTGGCCGGTTTCGGGGACACCAGGAAATTGCATCGGCTGGGGCTCAACAGCAACCGACGGCTCCTGCTGGGAGCGCATCCGCAGAAGTGCTACCGCGGAAATGAGGAACCAGGCGACGTTGGTGACCACGGACGGCCATGCTTCGTGGAATGCACCGTTGACAATGAAGGCACACGAACCGAGGAGATTCGCGGTCTGGAAGCCCTTGCCGGCCTTCAGCCAACCCATGGACACAGCCAGGTACGCACTGAGAATCGCAACAGCGCCTGCCCAACCGGAGATTTCCCACAGCAGTTCCATGATGTCCTTTCAGGGTTGTTGCCCGGCGGCCATCCGCTGAGCGGAGTGGAGATGACGGGCCATATGTTTTTGTTTTCGTAGGGGGCGCCATTGCCGACTGGACTCGGGCACCGCTGGAACAGCGTGTGCTCAGCCGCCCGGGCGGGGACGTCCTTCGCTGGACGGGCCCGCCTGTCTCTTTTGCCCTTGCTTTTAACAGCAATTATGAGGAAGAAGGGCCTTTAGATCAATTGCATTCTGCTGAAGACATGGTTTAGAACTACTTAACATGGATATCGATCCGCGCCGGCTGCGAGTACTTCTTGCGGTTGCCCGCACGGGCGGGGTGCTCGCCGCGGCTGACGAACTGGGGATTTCGCCCTCGGCCGTGTCCCAGCAGCTCAACAAGTTAGAGGACGAGACGGGGCACGCCTTGGTGGTGCGCACACCCAAAGGCTCGGTTTTGACCCCCGCTGGCCTGGCCGTAGCCGAAGCCGGCGAGGAGATCGAACGCGCCCTCAGCGTCGCCCGCGCCCGGATGGAAGGCGGGGCAAACATCGCGGGGGTGGTGCGAGTGGGCGGATTCACCAGCTTCGTCCGCACGGTGGTGATCCCGCGCCTGCCCGAGTGGCGCATCCAGTACCCGCAATTACAGATCCGGATGATTGAGGACGACTTCCCGGCGTTGATGCGGCTGCTCCGGCAGCGGGCGCTCGACGCCGTCGTGATCGAGCTCGATTCGACGACGACGGCCGGGCAACGTGCACTGGGCGCCGGAATGATCGAGGAGCCCCTCCTGGACGAACCCTGGAAACTGGTCGTTCCCGCGGGTGCGCTGCTCTCGACCGAGAACATCGACCTTGGCCGCCTGCCACTTCCGTGGCTCGGCGTCGAGTCCTCAGCCGCCAACGCTTCGGTCCTAGGCCGGCTCCGTGAGTCGACGGGTGCCCAGTTGGAGACCGTGCATCAGTACCAGGACACACTGACCGCTCTCGCGCTGGTCGCTGCGGGCGAGGGCGTTGCCATCGTGCCCACCTTGGCGTTGACCGGCCTCGTCCAGGACGGGGTGGACGTCCTGGACGTCCCCGGACTGGGCACGCGACGCATCGTTCTGCGACGGTTCGACCGGCGACGGTCAGCCAGCCTGCCTGTGGACACAGTGGCCCGCCTTCTGCGGGAATCGGCTGCGGCGTTCGACACGCGGTCGACGTCGTGACCTGGTCTCTGATTGTCCATAGTTCTCCCGACAATTAGGCGAGGTATGGCTATTTCCGGCAACCTGATCCGGGCATAGGCTGATAAGCACCACAGTAGATGCGGAGTCGGGCCCGATGAGAGCGAGGGTTACGAGGATGATCCTTACCGGCAGCGCCCACGGGCGACCCTCTGGCAGTCAGGTCATTACTGCCAGCCGCTTATCTACGCAGAGTGGCCGGGACGCAGAACTAGCGTTTCCATCCGCGAACAAACAAAGGAGACTCTCATGTTGCTTTGGATAGCCATAATTATCGCGGTTCTCTGGCTTCTCGGCCTGCTCGGCAACATTGGCGGCGGGCTAATTCACCTGCTTTTGGTTATAGCCGTGGTGGTCCTGATCTTCCACTTCGTCCGCGGCAGGTCCTCCCGCGTGTAGCTTGCCTCTGCGCCCCTGCTACCAGGTGAGCTTCTGCGCCTTGACAACGTAGTGGCCGTCGCGCTCGGTGAACGTGACGAGGTACCCGCGCTTGGCGCCGTTGACCCTCATCTGGCAATCGGCGTGGGTGCCTACCTTAAGATCTGGGAAGTTCTTGCACTCCACCCCTGCGATCTTGACGTCGGGGATCTTGGGCTGGGCGCGTGCCATGATCCGGGCCGCCAGGAGTTTGCCGCTGGTCGCTGCCGTGAATTTCTGGGCTACGGGTGCTGCGGGTGCTGGGGGTGCTGTAACTGTTGGCGCCGGAGAGGGAGCTGACGCAGCGCAGCCGGCCATCGCCAGCGCCCCAAGCAGTGCCGCTGCCGACAGAGTAGTGCGCCTGATATTCATTGCCGCCCTTTCGATCCGGAGCTCCTGCCGGCTGCTATCAACTCTGCAGCGTATTCCTTGAGGAAAGGTTGCCGCGGGGGGACCTCACGAGAATGGCGGCTCCCGGAGGAGCCGCCACTCGTCGTGATGAGCCGGAGACCCGACTTGACGCACCGGTCAAGGGGGCCATCCGTGAAGCGGGCCAAACGCTGAGGAGCCGGGCGAAGGCGTGCCTCAGCCCGGACGTCGAGTTGGATTTTGGCCAACTCGAGTGCGTCTCAGAAAGGAACAGGCGGATTCAGGCGGTCATTG
>NZ_JAGGPN010000031.1 GCF_018613795.1 Arthrobacter sp. ISL-65 | reverse complement strand
CTCACAGACACTTGAGGCCCCGCGATCCGGGGCTTAAGGATCCGTTCGCGCTCTGTGCTCCCGTGCACCGGGAGGCGTACCGTATGGCTCATGGAGAGTACAGGGTGCGCGGTGGTCGGTGGCGGGCCGGCCGGCATGATGCTGGGCCTCTTGCTGGCGCGGGCCGGCGTCGAGGTCACCGTCCTCGAAAAGCACGGCGACTTCCTCCGGGACTTCCGCGGCGACACCGTCCATGCCTCCACCATCCGGCTCATCGACGAACTCGGACTCGGAGCCGAGTTCCGCGAACTGCCGCAAAGCCGGCTGCGCAATGTCGCCTTCCCGGTGCCCGGCGGCGGCCTGGTCACGCTGGGAAATTTCGCCGCGCTCCGGCCGCCGTACAACTACATCGCCATGATGCCGCAGTGGGACTTCCTAAACTTCCTCGCCCGCGCCGCCGAGCATGAGCCGACGTTCACGCTCCTGATGGAGCACAAGGCAACGTCCCTGATGTCCGACGGCGGACGGGTCACCGGTGTCCGGTACCTCACCCAGGACGGCACTGAAGGTGCCCTCCGCGCAGACCTCGTGGTGGCCACGGACGGCAGGCATTCGGTGCTGCGCCAGGCGGCCGGCCTGAAATCGAAGGACTACCCGGTGCCGTTCGACACCTGGTGGTTCAAGCTGCCGAGGGCCGAGTCCGAACAGGGGGAGGTGGCCGGGATCGTTCCGGCCTTCGGCGACCGCGCCGGCGTCATCGCCCTGTTCCGGGACACCTACTACCAGATGGGCTACTTCGCCCAGAAAGGCTCCGGACCCCGGATTCAGAGTGAGGGGGTGGAACGGTTCCGGGAACGGATCGCCGCGCTGCGCCCTGACCTTGCCGACAGGGTGGATGCGATCGGTTCCCTGGACGACCTTCACTGGCTTGATGTCCGGCTGGACCGCCTGCGGCGCTGGTACGTCGACGGGCTCCTGTGCATCGGCGATGCCGCGCATGCGATGTCCCCGGCCGGCGGGGTGGGAATCAACCTGGCCATCCAGGACGCCGTGGCCGCGGCCGCCCGGCTTGCCCCCGCATTGCTGCGCGGCAAAGTCACAGTGAAGGATCTTGCGGCGGTGCAGCGGCGGCGGCTGCTGCCCACCGTGATCATCCAGTCCGTCCAGCGCTTCATGCACCGCGGCGTCTTTGTCCCGCTCTTTACCGGCAAGAGGTCGGGAGCGCCGCCGGTGATGATGTACCTCGCCCAGCATGTGCCCGTCCTGATGCGGCTGCTGCCCCGGATGATCGCGATCGGACCGCTGCCCGAGCACGCGCCCGCCTTTGCCAGGCGGGTGGACGCGGGGCCCGGCAAGGCACCCGGCACCGACTAAACTGGAGCCCATGACTGCCACCCCGGACTCGCTTTCCGACACCGCTGCCCGTGCCCGACTTCTGGAACTGATCAAGGAGCTCGCCGTTGTCCGCGGCAAGGTCATTCTGTCCAGCGGTGCCGAGGCCGACTACTACATCGACCTGCGCCGCATCACCCTGCACCATGAGGCCTCCAAGCTCGTTGGCCAGGTCATGCTGTCCCTGATCGACGACGCCGGCATCGGCTTTGAATGCGCCGGCGGCCTCACGATGGGGGCAGACCCGGTGGGCACCGCCGTCATGCACGCCGCCACCGACGCCGGCCGGGCGATCGACGCGTTCGTGGTCCGCAAGGCGCAGAAGTCGTACGGGATGGGCCGCCAGGTGGAGGGTCCGTCCGTCGAGGGCCGCAAGGTCCTGGTGCTTGAGGACACCTCCACCACCGGCGGCTCGGCCCTGACCGCCGTCGAGGGCGTTCGCAACGCGGGCGGCAACGTCGTCGCTGTCGCCGTCATTGTCGACCGCGACACGGGAGCCAAGGAAAAGATCGAAGCCGAAGCCGGCGTGCCGTACCTGTACGCCTTCAGCAAGGACGAGCTCGGCCTGAGCTGATCTTCGCCTGAGCTGCTCTGGCAGCGGAGCGGACGCCCGGAGCGGACCGTTTGGAGCGGACGACGGCGGGACCTCCCGCCGTCGTCCGCTCCGCTTTTTGGGGCCTAAGCCTTGGGCCGAAGTCCCAGCCCGCTTGTGCTGCCCCGCTGGGCTGTGCCTAGGGTAGTCCAGTGCCATACGAAGGGGCCGCGGGCCAGACCGGCCAGCAGAAGCCGCCGGGCGCAGACGCTGCCCGGCTTCTCCGGCGCGCCGCGAACCTGAAACGCTTCTCCCGCCGGACCTTCCTCACTGGAGCCGGCGCCTCCACTGTCCTCGCCGCAGACATGCTGTTCACGAAGCGCGTGCAGGAGGAGCGGCAGGTCCATAAGATCCTCGTGGTCGAGGACGACTTCGCGCAGAGCTACTTTCCGAATGCCAGCTGGATCCTGTTCCCCGGCTACAAGACAAGCTGGGAAGAGGCCCAGTGGATCCTCAACTCGCTCCGCGGAAGCCTCCGGCTGCGCGGCCAGCTCGCGGCGGCCGGGTATTCGAACCTCGGACTGGACATCGACCAGCTGGTCATCGCGGTGATTGAGCACGTACGGGCACACAACCTCACCACGCTCTACTTCTACGGCCACAGCTTCGGCGGGATGGTGGCGACGCAGGTGGCAGCCCGGCTGCTGGAGCTGCACGGCGTCAAGGTTGAGATGATCTTGCTCGACTGCAGCCCCTACAGCAAGTTCGACGTCCTGGACCAGAGCTGGTTCGACGGCGTGGTGTTCCTCTACGAAAGCGGGTTCCGGATCCCCTCGGTGCTGCGCGGGGGCTATGAGCTGGGGGAGCGGGTGGTCCACAAGGACGAGCGCTCGTGGCGGCAGATCCTCGACCAGACGCTGGAGCAGCTGTCCCCGATCGCACCCTCCAGCGTGCTGGTCCAGACGGAATCCGCCTACATCTACCACTTCGACGCCACGCGCTTTGCTGGCCAGATCGGCGATACCCGCATGGCCTACATCGGAAATCCCCGGGACCAGACCGTCAACTACCGGACGGCGCGTGATTCCTGGGCGCACACGTTCGCCGCCAACATGGTCGCAGCCGACCGGCAGACCACGGGCGCATTGCCGGCACACGCCAGCCCGGGCTGGAACCCGTTCGTGTACCGGCCCATCCTCGAGGACCTGGAGAACGAGATCTTCCCGCTGCCTGGAGGCGGCGGAAAGATGACACCGTTCTAGATCTGGTTCTTGAGGTCCGCCACGGAGTTCAGCACCTGGTTGGGCCGGAACGGGTAGGCGGAAATTTCGTCGCGCTGCGTGATGCCGCTGAGCACCAGCACGGTGTGCAGCCCGGCCTCCATGCCCGCGATGATGTCGGTGTCCATGCGGTCGCCGATCATCGCCGTCGTCTCAGAGTGGGCATCGATCTGGTTCATGGCCGAGCGGAACATCATGGGGTTCGGCTTGCCCACAATGTACGGTTCCCGGCCGGTCGCCTTGGTGATCAGCGCGGCGATGGCGCCCGTGGCGGGCATCGGACCGTCTTTGGAGGGGCCGGTGGCGTCCGGGTTGGTGGCGATAAAACGCGCCCCGGCGAGGATCAGCCGGATCGCCATCGTGATTGCCTCGAAGGAGTACGTGCGGGTTTCTCCGAGCACCACAAAGTCGGGGTTCTGGTCGGTGAGGATGAAGCCGGCCTCATGGAGCGCCGTCGTCAGCCCTGCCTCGCCGATGGTGTACGCGCGGTTGCCCGAATCCGAGCCCTGCACCTGGTCCTTCAGGAACTGGGCCGTGGCCAGGGCCGACGTCCAGATGTTCTCCTCCGGGATTTCCAGGCCGGAGGCCCGCAACCGGGCGGCGAGGTCGCGCGGTGTGAAGATGGAGTTGTTGGTCAGGACGAGGAACCTCTTGGAGGTGTCCACCCAGCGCTGGACCAGCTCCGCGGCCCCGGGAACGGCCTGGTTCTCATGCACCAGGACGCCGTCCATGTCGGTGAGCCAGCACTCAATGTCCTGGCCGCTGCGGTACACGGCCGCCGATGTCTTTACCTTGTCCGCTTCTGCCATGTCATTCCTTCACCGAGATGTTTGCGTTCGGAGCCCAGTCTAGTGTTGAGGGGTGACGCAAACGCCCGGGACACCCGAACCCCAACCAGAACCATCCCAGCCAGAACAGAACGGGACGCCGGAGCCAAAGCCGGAGATCGGCGTCGGGCCCTGGGAGGGTGAATGGCCGGAGGGCGACCACTGGGATCCGGACCTCCTGACCGACGGCGACCGGCGCAACGTGGTGGACAAGTACCGGTACTGGAAGCACGAGGCGATCGTCGCGGACCTGGACGCCAAACGGCACGACTTCCACATCGCCATCGAGAACTGGCAGCACGACCTCAACATAGGCACCGTGGTGCGCACCGCCAACGCGTTCCTCGCCAAGGAGGTCCACATCATCGGGCGACGGCGGTGGAACCGCCGCGGTGCGATGGTCACCGACCGCTACCAGCACGTCCGCCACCACCCCACCGTGGAGGACTTCGTGGCCTGGGCGCAGGGGGAGGGGCTGGCCATCATCGGGATCGACATCTTCCCCGATTCCGTGCCGCTGGAGACCTACGAGCTGCCGCAGAAGTGTGTGCTGGTCTTCGGGCAGGAAGGGCCGGGGCTGACGCCCGAGGTGCATGAGGCGGCGGAGGCCACACTGTCGATCGAGCAGTTCGGGTCCACGCGTTCCATCAACGCAGGCTCGGCCGCGGCGATCGCCATGCACGCCTGGGTGCGCCGGCACGTGTTCGGCCAGCACGTCTGACTCCCGCCGAGATGAACTCGTCGTTGCCGGTGACTCACTTGTGTTCTCGCATGGCCCTGACTTTCCGAAACCGCGCGAGCCGCTGTGCAATGTTGGGGACCTTCGCGCGGTCATCGGCCGGCATCCGGGAACGCGTGGCGTACGCACGGCCAGAGCCGCCGTGGAACTCGTCCGCGTTGGCTCTGACTCGCAGCCCGAAACGAGGACGCGCCTTTACCTGGTCAGGGGAGGACTGCCCGAACCCGTCTTGAACCATGCGGTGACGAGCGTCTACGGAAGCCCGGTGCTTTGGACCGATGCCGCGTACCAGTCCAGCGGGTGGCAGTCCAGTATGAGGGCTCGCACCACAATGCGGCCGACCAGTACCTGCGGGATATCCGGCGGGCGGACATTGCGGCAGAACATGGCTGGCTTGAGGTCCGGATGTCGAAGTTCGACCTCGCCGGAGACCGTCCCGCCGTCGTCGGCAAGGTCAGGGCGGCGTTGCAGAGCCGAGGCTGGCACGCGAGATGACACTTCGCGGCAGTGTTTGCGCCTGAGACTGCCGTGAAGTGCCATCTCAGTGGCGGTGCCGGCTCTCAGTGGCAAGTGTTACCCCGGCCGCGTGACGCGAACCACGGCCCGTGGAAAGAAATGGCTAGGATGGTTCCTAGCCGACGAGGTTCACTCCAGGGTCAACCCAACCCGCAGACGAAATTCGATTTAGGAGTCAGCATGCCCATTGCAACCCCAGATATCTATGCCGACATGATCGACCGCGCCAAGAAGGACGGCTTCGCGTTCCCGGCCGTCAACGTCACCTCTTCCCAGACCCTGAACGCGGCCCTGCGCGGTTTCGCGGAGGCCGAGTCTGACGGTATCGTCCAGGTCTCCACCGGCGGTGCTGCGTACTGGTCCGGCGCCTCCACCAAGGACATGGTTGCCGGTTCGCTGGGCTTCGCCGCTTTCGCCCGCGAGGTAGCCAAGAACTACAACGTGAACATCGCGCTGCACACGGACCACTGCCCCAAGGACAAACTGGACGGTTTCGTCCTGCCTCTGCTGGCCGCTTCCGAGGCCGAGGTCAAGGCCGGACGCAACCCGCTGTTCAACTCGCACATGTGGGACGGCTCCGCCGAGACCCTGGATGAGAACCTGCGCATCGCCCGCGAACTGCTTGAGCGCACCGCGGCCGCCAAGATGATCCTCGAGGTTGAGATCGGCACCGTCGGCGGCGAGGAGGACGGCGTCGAGAACGAGATCAACGAGAAGCTGTACACCACGGTCGACGACGCCCTCGCCACCATCGAGGCCCTCGGCGCCGGCGAGAACGGCCGCTACATCACCGCACTGACCTTCGGCAACGTGCATGGCGTGTACAAGCCGGGCGGGGTGAAGCTGCGCCCGGAGATCCTTAAGGACATCCAGGCCCAGGTCGGTGCCCGGATCGGCAAGGAGAACCCGTTTGACCTGGTGTTCCACGGCGGCTCCGGCTCCTCGGACCAGGAAATCGCGGACGCCGTGTCCTACGGCACCATCAAGATGAACATCGACACGGACACCCAGTACGCGTACACCCGTCCGGTGGTGGACCACATGTTCCGCAACTACGACGGTGTCCTGAAGGTCGACGGCGAAGTGGGCAACAAGAAGACCTACGACCCCCGCGTCTGGGGAGCCTCCGCCGAGGCCGGCCTCGCCGCCCGGGTTGTCGAAGCAACCCAGCAGCTGGGCTCCGCGGGCAAGACCTTCTAGTCATGTCCGACGAGTTCCGCAAGAACCTCATGGGTCCTGAGCCCACGCTCCTGCCTGCCGAGACCGAGGTCTACGCGCAGCTGGAGTCGGGCCAGGAGGCACTGGACCTCGTGGAAAAGCACCCCACGTCGTCGCTGTTGTGGGCCGTGCTGGCCGAGGAGGCGTGGTCGGAAGGCCGCACCATCGATTCCTATGCCTATGCACGGGTCGGCTACCACCGTGGCCTGGACTCGCTCCGCCGCAACGGTTGGCGGGGTGTCGGGCCCATTCCGTGGGAGCACGAGCCCAACCGCGGCTTCCTGCGGGCGCTTTACTCGCTGGGCCGCGCCTCCGCCGCCATCAACGAGGCGGAGGAGCCCCAGCGCATCGAGAAGTTCCTCAACGACTCGGACCCCGTGGCCAAGGCTGCCATCGAGGGCAAGTAGGTCCCCACCGCCTCCCTCGCTTCGCTCCGCTCAGCCAGGGAACCCTCGGCGGCGGAGGCCCCGCATACGACGGCGGGCGGTCACCTTCTCCTTGAAGGTGACCGCCCGCCGTCGTATACGGGGCCGAGCCGGTCCACTGGTCGAGATTGCCGAGACCCGGATTTGGGGGCCTGATATCGGCAAGCTCAATCAGCGGAGGTTATGCTCAACCGACGCTTAGCTGGCGGCCTTCGCCAGGCCGGTGCGGGCCATCGCGTCGGCGTAGGCAACCTGCATCTCGTCCAGGTACTGCTTCTGCCGCTCGGGGCTTCCGGCGAAGGAGCGGCCGCTCAGCGAACGGACCTTGTAGGTCTTGAGCCCCCGGCGCCAGAGCAGCGGAACCTCGGTCTTGAGCAGGAGGCCGGCGAGGCGGTTGGCCTCGGTGCCGTGGGCCACGATGACCGAGGCGCGGGGGACCACTGCCAGAAATTTCAGCAGCGGCTTGAGGCCGGCTTGAATCTGGTCGGGGGTGAACTTGCCGTTCGGCTCATCCGCCGTGTGCCACGGGTGGACGTTCCACGGCATGATGTACTCCGGCCGCAGGCCCAGCTTCCACTGGAGGCCCAGCATGCGGGTGGCAGCATCGTCGTCGCCCGGCATGATGAAGCCGGTGGGCGATGCCGTGCCGATGTTGGAGTAGAGGCTGATGATGCGGCATTCATCGACGTCGTGCATGGGGTCGACGTACGGCACCTGGGTGCCCGGCTTGGCGCTCTGCAGTACATCGCAGAGCTCATTGACAGCGGCAACGTTGGGTTCGTAACGGCGCCTCAGGAGCTGTTCATGGAAAGATTCTGTAGCCAGGGCTGTCATGTGGTGGTGTGTCTCCTGCAGGTGGGTCGCGCTGCCGCGCCGCAGGGCCGGCACGCCGCAGGCATGCCGAGTGCGGCGTGATGTGAAATAAGGTGTGGACCGGTAGCTGACCGGTTCACTCCAGTTTAGCAAGGCGACACAACCGAGGACCCCGCCCCCGCGCGCCGCCGTGGCCGACACGCGGGGGGAAGGGCCTGCAGGGCAGCAAATGCGGGCTAAATCACTTCCAGAGCCGTTTGGTGGCGAGGCGTGCGCCCTCTCCGAGGGCCTCAAGTTTCGCGACGGCGATCTGCGGGTGGACGCGGCCGCCGAGGCCGCAGTCGGTGGAGGCGATCACGCTCTCGCGTCCCACGAGCCTGGCGAAGCGTTCGATCCGGTCCGCCACCAGTTCCGGGTGCTCCACGACGTTGGTGGCGTGCGAGACAACACCCGGAATGATGACCTTCCCCTCGGGAAGCTTGGTGTCTTCCCACACACGCCATTCGTGCTCGTGCCGGACGTTGGCTGCCTCGAACGAGTAACCGCCTGCATTGATCTGCAGGACGGAGCTGATGATGTCCGCAAACGGGATGTCCGTGGTGTGGGGGCCGTGCCAGGATCCCCAGCAGACGTGCAGCCGGATCTGGTCCTGGGGCAGGCCGCGGAGGGCCCAGTTGGTGGCCTCGACCCGGAGCTGGATGAAGTTGAGGTAGTCCTCGAGGCTGGGCTCCGGGTTGATCTGGTCCCAGCTCTCCGCCAACGACGGGTCATCGAGCTGCACGGTCAGCCCGGCGTCGATGATTGCCTTGTATTCCTCCCGCATGGCGTCGGCACACGCGTAGACCAGTTCCTCTTCGGTCTTGTAGTAGTCGTTGGCAACCCGTGCGCATGAGCCGGGCGAAAGCGACGCGACGAAACCCTCAGTGAGGCCGGCTGCCTGCATGCCGGTCTTGAGGTTGGCGACGTCCGAGGCCACGAGGTCCTGCCCGGTGTAGGTCAGCGGACCGGCGATCTTGGGCTGCGCGACGCTCTTGCGGTGGGCGAGGATCCCGGACGAGGCATCGCTGTAGGCGTCGTTGAACTTCTGCCTGTCCCGGCGGTCCGGGAAGGAGGTCAGGACGATGTTGCCCGGCGTGGAACGGTGCACTTCGGCATCGGCCCAGCGGTCAACGTCGGTGGGCTCGAGGCCGCCGAGTCGCGCGAATGAGTAGTTCCACCAGGCGCCGTAATCCACGCTGCTGGACATGGCGTGCCCGTATTCGCCGTCGTTGGGGATGTCGATGCCCAGGTCCTTTTGGCGGTGGACGATGTCCACCACGGAGGTTTCCAGGAGGTCCAGGAACTCGGGCGTGATGCCGTCAGCTTCCTTGGCAGCGTTGGCGGCGATGAGCTCCGGGGTGCGGGGCAGGGATCCGGCGTGGGTGACGCGGATGTGGTCAATGTTCAGTGACAAGGCAGGGTTTTCCTTTCCATCGGTCCTGGCGGTAGCACCTTTACGGATGGCATGGCGCACGGGCGCTGCCTTTCGGTGCGAGGTTGCTGCGGCGTCAGCGATCCAGGTCTCTCGGCCGCTCGGGATGGTTCACTCTCACTTAAGTCTCCGGATGGAGACACTGGCAAATCGCAGGCGGAATGTGTCGCCGGAATCTCCGTCACGGGTGAAACACCAAAAGCCATACTTTTGCAGCCCATCCGCTAAACTTGGGTGGTAAGAGCCCCGGAACTCTTGCGTCCCTTCCCCGGTCAACGCCGGGGGCGGACGACGAATTCGGGGCATTCTCATGAACGGCGCCGACCCCCGGTTGAAGCACCTCGGTGATCAAGCGGAGCGGCCCGAACGAATGGGGGAGGATCCCATGCCAGCAATCGTGATCGTCGGAGCCCAATGGGGCGACGAAGGAAAAGGTAAGGCCACCGACCTGCTTGGCGGCCGCGTCGACTACGTGGTGAAGCCGAACGGCGGCAACAACGCCGGGCACACCGTCGTCGTAGGCGGTGAGAAGTATGAGCTCAAGCTCCTTCCGGCCGGCATCCTCAGCCCCAACGCCGTCCCCATCATCGGCAACGGCTGCGTCGTCAACCTCGAGGCACTTTTCCAGGAGATCGAAGGCCTCGAAGCCCGCGGCGCGGACACGTCCAAGCTGCGTGTCTCCGCCAACGCCCACCTTGTGGCCCCGTACCACCAGGTGCTGGACAAGGTCACCGAACGCTTCCTCGGCAGCCGCGCCATCGGCACCACCGGCCGCGGCATCGGGCCCACCTACATGGACAAGGTTGCCCGCCTGGGGATCCGCGTCCAGGACGTCTTCGACGAGTCGATCCTGCGCCAGAAGGTGGAAGGGTCGCTGCGCCAGAAGAACGAGCTTCTGGTCAAGATCTACAACCGCCGCAGCATCGAGGTGGATGAAGTGGTCAACTACTTCCTCTCCTTCGCCGACCGGCTGCGCCCCCTGGTCATCGACAGCACCCTCGTGCTGAACACCGCCCTGGACGAGGGCAAGGTGGTGCTTATGGAGGGCGGCCAGGCCACGTTCCTCGACGTCGACCACGGCACCTACCCGTTCGTCACCTCCTCCAACCCCACCGCCGGCGGCGCCTCCGTTGGCTCGGGCATCGGCCCCACCCGCATCTCGCGGTCCATCGGCATCATCAAGGCGTACACCACGCGCGTCGGCGCGGGCCCGTTCCCCACGGAGCTCTTCGACGAGATGGGCATGTACCTGCAGAAGACCGGCGGCGAATTCGGCGTCAACACCGGACGCCCGCGCCGCTGCGGCTGGTACGACGCCGTCCTGGCCCGCCACGCCTCCCGCGTGAACGGCTTCACCGACTACTTCGTCACCAAGCTGGACGTCCTCACCGGCATCGAACAGATCCCAGTGTGCGTGGCCTACGACGTCGACGGCGTCCGGCACGACGAGATGCCCATGACCCAGACGGAATTCCACCACGCCAAGCCCATCTTCGAATTCTTCGAAGGCTGGACCGAGGACATCACCGGCGCCCGCACGCTGGCTGACCTGCCCGAGAACGCCCGCAACTACGTGCTGGCCCTCGAGAAGCTGTCCGGCACGCGCTTCTCCGCGATCGGCGTCGGACCGGACCGCGACCAGACCATCGTGGTCAACGACCTGATCAACGACTGACGCCGGAAGCCCCCGGCACCAACAGCTCAAGCAAGCAGTTCCCGACGGCGGCGGGTCACCATACGGTGGCCCGCCGCCGTCGTGCTTTCAGGGGGAAAAACATGCCGTCAGAAAAAGTTTCCGAAACTGCGTAACCTGCAGAGCTCCCGCTGCGATTACGTATATGTAAGCGCCGGGCAGGAGGTTGTCCCCCATCGGCCTCCGGCCCGGCCTTCAATCAACCAAAGGATTTTTTTCTAATGAAGAGTGTTAGCAAGACCACCAAGATTGCTGTCGGCGCCGCCATCCTCGCTGTTGGAGGTTTCTCCAGCATCGGACTGGCCAACGCTGCCCAGGTGTCCAGCTCGCAGCATGCAGAGGTGACCCCCGCTACGCCCGCCGCGCCGGCCGTTCCCGCCACCCCCGAGGTCCCGACAGTGCCCGCCGTCCCGGCCACGCCGGCCACCCCGACGGTTCCTGCCGCCCCGGCCGCCAAGGCCAAGGCTGCCGGCGAAGCTGCGGACGCAGCCGACGCCGCAGTGGAAGCTGACAAGGACAACGCTGCCGCCAACGCCAACGTCTCCGCCGGGGACAAGGCTGCAGGCGCCAACGTGAACGCCGCCATCCCCGCCACCCCTGCTGTTCCCGGTGGCGCCGGCGTTCCGGCCACCCCGGCCGTTCCCGCCACCCCGGCTGTGCCGGACGTTGCGGACCACGTGGCCAAGCCGGCCGCGCCGTCCGTCGCTGCAGACGCTGACGTCAAGGCTGACGCTGCTGCCGACCTGCCCACCGGCAAGTAGTCCGCAGCACGCGAAACAGGGCGTTCCCCGAATAGGGGCGTGAGGTGTGCGGCGGCTAGGCTTACTACCGCCGCACACCTGCAGTAAAGGGAAGGACAGCTCCTTGGCAGCTCAGCTGACCGACGACGAATTGTCAGCAGCCCTTTCTGGCGACCCCTCCGGCTTCAGCGCTGTCTACAGCATCATTTCGCCCGCAGTCCTCGGCTATTTCCGGGCCCGCGGGGTGGACGACGCCGAAGCCCTCACGCAGGACGTCTTCGTGGATGTCCTGCCCAAGCTCAGCAATGTCAGGGGCGGCCACTCCGGGTTGCGGACATTCATCTTCTCCGTGGCTCATGCCCGGCTCGTGGACTATCACCGCCGGTCCGCCAGAACGCCGCAGCTTACCGAATTCGACCCGCTTTTGGATGAGCGTCGGTCGAGTTCCGCCGAGGACGAGGTGCTCGGTTCGCTGGGCGGAATCACTTCATCACTTGCCATGCTCAACGACGACCAGCGGGAAGTGCTGGTCCTGCGGATCGTCGCGGACCTTTCGGTCGAACAGGTGGCAGGCATCATGGACAAGACCCCCGGGGCCATCAAACAGCTCCAGCGCCGCGGGCTGATAGCCCTGCGCGAACTCGTCAAGGAAAAGGACCACGCAGCATCATGAGTGTCACGCCGGCAGGCCGCGAAGAAGGAGAGATCCAGGCGATCCTCCTGGATTCCGGGCTCGAAGACGACGCCGATCTCCGCAGGTCCCTCGAAGAACTGCGCGGGCTCGCTCAGGACTCCGCACCCCAACCACGGGCCGATCTCGCCGCGATGCTCGCACACGGAGCATCCGCTTCAGGCGTACCCGCGTCAGTCGTGCCCGCCCAGGGCCCAGCCATGCGACGCGCCGCCTCCAACGTCGCCAGCCTCGAACTGCACCGCCGCAACAGGCAGCGGCGCATGGGCTTTGTGGTGGGCGCCGCAGTCGTCGGTGCCATGGGGCTTGGCGCTGGCGCTGTCGCAGCCTCCAGCGAGGACTTCCGCAACAGCGTGGGCCACACCGTGGTTCGAATCTTCCAGCCAGCCAGCGAGACAACCGCGCCGACGCCGGTGGCCACGTCGCCCGCCGGCATTCCGGCGGCTCCGGCGCCAACTGTTGCTGCACCCAAGCCATCGGTTACCGGGACGGCTGCTTCGCCGTCGGCACCTGTGACGCCCGCCCAGACGGACCCGACTCCCTCGAACGGTTCATCGAACTCATCGGCGGCAAACGGTTCCACCCACGGCGCGGCGAAGGGCCAGACGCCCTCGCCCGACCGGTCCAGCCAGCTGCCCACAGTCCCCGGAACCGGCGTGGCTCCCAAGCTTCCGGCCAAGCCGTTGCCGGCAGTGCCTACGCTGCCGGGCGGCATGCCGACCGTCCCGGCCAAGCCGGTCCCCGGCACGCCCTAAAGCGAGCAACCCGAGTTTTTGTACACTTATTGGCCCCAAACGGCCGCTGAAGTCGCGGTACGTGTACAAAAACTCCTAGGAGCCCGGACCATTAGCGGGCCAAGCGGGCCGCAAAAAAGTTTTTGAAAATGTTTTGGAATCGGCGTAACCCTTTCGGGTTCCCCGTCGATTACCGAAGTGAGAGTGCCGGGCTGGAAGTTGTCCCCCATCAAATTCCAGCCCGGCATTTTAGTGTCTTCGGTCCTACCGGCCTGTTTCTAAGCCAGGACCTGCCGCTTCGAGGAGATCACTCCCGTATCGAACCCGGCCAGGTGAAGCCCGCCGTGGAAGCGTGCGTGCTCAATCTTGACGCAGCGGTCCATCACCACGTTCAGTCCCGCGGCCTCGGCATCCTGCGCAACGCCCTCGTGCCACGAGCCGAGCTGCAGCCAGAGCGTCTTGGCACTCGCGGCCACGGCCTCGTCCAGCACGCCCGGCAGGTCATCGTGCTTGCGGAACACGTCCACGATGTCCGGGCTCTCCGGCAGGTCCGCCAGTGAGGCGTACGTCGGCTGGCCGAGGATCTCCTTGACCACGGGGTTCACGAAGTACACCTTGTACCGCGTCGAGGACTGCAGATAGGTGGCCACGAAATAGCTCGCCCGGGACGGCTTGTCCGATGCGCCCACGATGGCAATGGACCTGGCCTCACGCAGCAGGGCTAAACGCTCCGGCGCTGAGGGGCCGGCCCAAGTTCTCTCAGTGGTGCTCATGCCCGTGCTCCAATCGTGCAGGAATCAGCTGCCGCGTCGTCAAGAACGACGGCGTCTTCCGCCGTTGCGTTCTGCGCCTCGGTGAGGGCCTGGTCCAGGTCCCACAGGATGTCGTCGATGTCTTCCAGGCCAACCGAGATGCGAACCAGGTCCTCCGGAACGCCGGCGGATTCGAGCTGCGCCGGGCTCAGCTGCTGGTGGGTCGTGGACCCGGGGTGGATGACCAGCGTGCGGGAGTCGCCCACGTTGGCCAAGTGCGAGGCGAG
Organism: Arthrobacter sp. ISL-65; assembly: GCF_018613795.1. Classification (GTDB taxonomy): domain Bacteria; phylum Actinomycetota; class Actinomycetes; order Actinomycetales; family Micrococcaceae; genus Arthrobacter. Next base: position 89,216 of record NZ_JAGGPN010000031.1, on the reverse strand, counting down.
TTGCAGGGATTCAATGAACTTTTGCCCCGCTGCCCGGCCGCCCTTCACGCCGAAGGAGAACACGGAGCCCGGTCCCAGGGGCAGGTACTTCCGTGCCCGCTCGAAGTGCGGATGGGAGGGCAGTCCGGAGAAGTTCACGTAGGCCACGCGTTCGTCGGCCTCGAGCCACTCGGCCACGGCCTGGGCGTTCTTCAGGTGCTCGTCCAGGCGCTGGGGGAGGGTTTCCACGCCCTGCAGCAGCTGGAATGCGGACTGCGGGGAGAGGGCGGGCCCGATGTCGCGCAGCTGTTCGCAGCGCAGCTTGGTGAGGAACCCGTACTCGCCGAAGTTGCCCCACCAGGACACGTTGCCGTACGAGGCCACGGGCTCGGTCATGGTGGGGAACTTGCCGTTGCCCCAGTTGAACCGGCCGCTCTCCACGATGACGCCGCCCAGGGTGGTGCCGTGGCCGCCGAGGAACTTCGTGGCGGAGTGGATCACGATGTCCGCGCCGTGCTCAATCGGCCGCACGAGGTATGGCGTGCTCAAGGTGGCGTCGACGACGAGGGGGATGCCGGCGTCGTGCGCCACCTTTGCCAGGGCCGCCAGGTCCTGGACCTCCGACGACGGATTGGCCACCACCTCGACGAAGATCGCCTTGGTGTCCTCCCGGACGGCCGCCGCGTAGTCGGCGGGGTCGGTGCCTGGGACGAACGTGGTGTCCACGCCGAAACGGCGCAGGGTCACGTCGAGCTGGGTGACGGTGCCGCCGTAGAGCTGGGACGCCGCCACCATGTGGTCGCCGGACTGGGTGAGGGCGGCGAAGGTGATGAACTCCGCGGCCATGCCCGACGACGTCGCAACCGCTCCTATGCCGCCCTCGAGGGACGCGATGCGCTCCTCGAACGCGGCAACGGTCGGGTTGCCGATGCGGGAGTAGATGTTGCCGTACTTCTGCAGGGCGAAGAGGTTCGCGGCGTCCTGGGTGTCCTTGAACACGAACGACGTGGTCTGGTAGATGGGGACGGCACGGGCGCCGTGCTCGGCGTCGGGCGTGCCGCCAGCGTGCAGGGCGCGGGTGCGGAACCCGAATTTGCGGTCAGCCACTACGCGTTCACCAGCCCGCTGGTTGAGCTTGCCGAAGCCACCGGCGTCTGGGACAAGTCCAGCTCGGTGCCGTTCTTGCGGGCGAGGTCCGCCTCGAGTTCGCGCACGATCGGCAGGATGTCCTGGCCGAAGGCAGCGACTTCCTCCTGGAAGTGCAGGTAGCCGGTGAGGAACAGGTTCACGCCGACCTTCTTGTACTCAACGATCCGCTCGGCGATCTGCTCGGGGGTGCCGATCAGCTGCGTCTTGAAGCCGTCGTTGTACTGGACCAGGTCCTCGAACGTGGAGTCCGCCCACATGCCCTTGCCGTCCTTGGTGGACGCGCCGGCTTCCTGGACGGCGTCGCGGAAGCCCTGCACAGCGGGCTTGTGTGCCTTCTCGACGATTTCGCGGAGGGTGTCGCGGGCTTCCTTCTCGGAGTTTCGGGCGATGACGAAGCCGTTGAGGCCAAACCGGGGTGCGGCCAGCGCGCCCTCGGTGCCGCGCCGGGTCTCGCCGGACGCCGAGACCACGCCTGCGATGTTCTCCTTGAAGCCTTCAAGGTCCTTGCCGTTGGAGAAGTACCAGTCGGCGACGCGGCCCGCGGTGGCCTGGGCCGCCGTCGAGTTTCCGCCGAAGAAGATCTCCGGGTGCGCGCGCCCCGGAACGTCCACGGGGGCGGGGTTCAGGGTGAAGTCGGTGATGTTGTAGTACTTGCCGGCCTGGCTGTAGTCCTTCTCCGTCCACAGCCCGCGCAGCACCCTGATGAATTCCTCGGTGCGGACGTAGCGTTCGTCGTGCTCCAGCCATTCGAGGCCGAAGTTGGTGAACTCGTTCTTGAGCCAGCCGGAGACGATGTTGACGGCCGCGCGGCCGTTCGAAATGTGGTCGGCGGTGATGATGTACTTGGCCAGCACGCCGGGGTGCCACATGCCCGGGTGGACGGCCGAGATGACCTTGAGCCGCTCCGTGGCCGCCAGCAGGGCGAGACTAAAGGACGTCGCCTCGTGCTGCTTGTCGGCGCCGTAGGATGCGGCATAGCGGGTCTGCGTCAGGGCGTATTCGAAGCCGGATTCCTCCGCGATGCGGGCCAGCTTCTTGTTGTAGTCGAAGTCCCAGCTGGTGCGCTGCTCAATGGTGGAGACCACCAGGCCGCCGGACACGTTCGGCACCCAGTAGGCGAACTTCAGCGGTTCGGAAAGACGGGCTACGTTGCTGATGTCGTTCATGATCGTTCCTTACTTCTGTCCGGAGTTGGGGTTTCCGGGGACGGCGGTAGCGCGGCGGTGCAGCGCATCCTGGATACCGGCAATGGCCGGTTCGTTCTGGAGCGACGTGGTGTCGCCGAGGGTGGTTCCCTCGTAAAGCTGGGTCAGCAGCCGGCGCATGATCTTGCCGCTGCGGGTCTTGGGTACGTCAGGGACAACGACGACGTCGCGCGGCTTGGCGATCGGGCCGATCTCCTTGGCAACGTGGTTGCGGAGGGCTTCACTGGTTGAGCTTGTCGAAACCCCGCCCTTCAAAACCACAAACGCGATGACGGCGTGGCCCGTCTTGGGGTCGGCGACCGGACAGACGCCCGCTTCCACCACGTCCGGGTGGGTGACGAGGGCGGACTCGATCTCGATCGTGGAGAGCAGGTGGCCTGAGACGTTCAGCGTGTCGTCAACCCGACCGAGGATCCAGATGTCGCCGTCGACGTCGTACTTGGCGCCGTCGCCGGCAAGGAACCAGCCCTGCTCCGCATACTGGCTCCAGTAGGAGTCGAAGTAGCGCCGCGGGTTGCCCCAGACGGTCCGGGCGATTGCCGGGCCCGGCTGGTCCACGACGATGAAGCCCTGCACACCGGGGGCGGTGCGGTTTCCTGCCTCGTCCACCACGCGGGTGCTGACGCCGGGGAGCGGGCGGGCGGCGCAGCCGGGCTTGAATTCGATGTCCGTGGGCGCGGGGGACATGATGGTGGCCCCGGTTTCGGACTGCCACCAGGTGTCCACCATGGGCGCGGTGCCTGCGCCGAGGTTGTCACGGAGCCAGCGCCACGCCTCCGGGTTCACGGCCTCGCCCACGGTGCCGAGCATCCGGATCGAGGAGAAATCGTAGCTGTCCGGCACGCCGTCCGGGAACCAACCCATGAGCGAGCGGACCAGGGTGGGTGCCGTGTAGTACTGCGTGACGCCGTAGCGTTCGATGATCTCGAAGTGCCTGCCGGGATGCGGGGTGTGGGGCGTGCCCTCGAAGATCACCTGCGTGACGCCGTTGGAGAGCGGGCCGTAGATCTCGTAGGTGTGCGCGGTGACCCAGGCGAGGTCGGCCGTGCACCAGTGCACGTCCTGGTCCCGGAGCGCCGGATCGGGGTTGCTGAACAGGTGCTCGAAGCTCCAGGAGGCCTGGGTCAGGTAGCCGCCGGAGGTGTGGACCAGTCCCTTGGGCTTACCCGTGGTGCCGGAGGTGTACATGATGAACAGGGGAGTCTCGGCGTCGAACGCCTCCGGTTCGTGCACGTCGGAGGCGGGCCCGACGACGTCATGCCACCAGACGTCGCGGCCTGCGGTCATGGGGACTGCAGGGAGGTCTGCGGGGGCGGTGGTGCGGTTGATGACCAGGACGCGCTCGATGGCGTTGTCCCCGGCGACGGCTGCATCGGCGTTGTCCTTGACCGGGACCGCGACGCCGCGGCGGAACTGGCCGTCGGTGGTCACCAGCAATTTGGCGCCGGTGTCCTCGACGCGGAACCGGAGGGCTTCGGCGGAGAACCCGCCGAACACCAGGGAGTGCACGGCTCCGATCCGGGCCACCGCGAGGGTGATGATGACGGTTTCCGGGATTACGGGCAGGTAGATGACCACGCGGTCGCCTTTGGTGATGCCGAGGGCCAGCAGGGCATTGGCGGCTTTGGAGACTTCACGGTGCAGTTCGGCGTAGGTGATGGTGCGGCGGTCGCCCGGCTCGCCCTCGAAGAACAGCGCCACCTTGTCCCCGCGGCCGGCGGCGACGTGGCGGTCCACGCAGTTGTACGCGACGTTCAGCCTGCCGCCGTCGAACCACTTGATCTCGGGCCCACGGCCGGCTTCGACGTCGGCGGGCAGCCAGCTGTGCGCCGTGTGCCAAGGCTTTTGGGTGCCAGGTTGCTGGTCGCCGGGGCGCTCGGCCCAGTCCAACCGAAGGGCCTGTTCCTCCCAGAAGGCCACGTTGCCGGGCTCGACAATGGTGCTGGGATCGACAATGGGGGTGGTGCCGCTGTGACGCGCCGGCCCGTCGGTGGGGACGCCGTGCACTGCGTCGTCCGTTGGCTCGGTCGAGGACCATCCCGAAGAGCCGCTGAAGGAGCCGGGCGCGTCACGCAGCCCTGCTTCGTTCGCCGTCGCGTCCGAAGTGGTTTGTGGGGTTGCCTCGGACGGAATCCGGGCAAGGGTGGGCAGGGCAGAAGTATTCTCTGGGGTCATTGCAGCACTCCATCGGTCCTGGCAGTAGCACCCCTAGCCCTCCGCCGGGACGGAAGAACAGTGACGTGGGAATGGTCGTCTCACGTCACCGGGGTTGCTGCGGCTTCATCGATCCAGGTCTCTCGGCCGCTCGGGATGGTCACTACCTACTAGAGCCGAATTGCAGGATTTCTCAAAATTGGCCTCTTGGGAGCTGTAATATTCGTTCATCACGGTCGGAATCACTGCCTGCCATCCACATATTCGGAAAAGACCGCCAAATACCGCAGGAGTAGAGTTGACTCATGGCTCACGAAAACGATCCGGCGGTTGTCGACCGACTCATGCGAACGAAGGGCATCTGGGCCATCGTCGGCCTGACCCGGAATGAGTGGCGCTCGGCGTACGACGTCTCGCTGTTTGTCCGCGACCGCATGGGCATGGAGATCATCCCGGTTAACCTGCCGGGCGACGACGTGCACGGGGAGAAAGGCTACCGTTCCCTCTCCGAGATTCCGGCCGAAAAGCACCCGATCGACGTCGTGGACTGTTTCGTCAATTCGCAGAAGGTAGGGCCCGTCATCGACCAGGCCATCGCAGTCGGGGCCAAGGCAGTGTGGCTGCAGCTGGGCGTGTTTGACGACGCCGCCGTGGAACGCGCGAAGGCCGCCGGGCTGGACGTCGTCGTGAATTCCTGCCCTGCCCGCGAAGGGTGGCGCGTGGGGATCTAGCCTGTGCGGGGCACGGCTTCAAGGCTCCGGTTCAGGGCTTCATCAGCTCAGGGTAGTGGCGCTCGGTGACGTCCGGGTGGGCACGCATCCGGCCCTTGAGCATGTTCAGGCCGAACGAGGCGAGCAACGGGTTGGACGGATCGTCAGTGATGCCGCGCGCCTGCGCCTTAAGTTCTGCCGGGAGGGGCACCGGATCGATCACCGCATCCAGCCGGGGCGACCAGAAGAACGGGACGGAGTAACGGTCCACACCGGGCGGCGGAGACTTAACCCGGTGGATGGTGGCGGCCAGATAGCCCTCCGTGGCCACTTCGAGCATTTCGCCAAGGTTCACCACCAGCGCTTCGGGAATGGGGTTCACGGAAACCCACCCGCTGGAGCCTGGCGGCTGCACTTCAAGCCCGCCCACTTCATCCTGAAGGAGGAGGGTCACAAAGCCGTAGTCCGCGTGTGAGCCGACGCCCTGATCGCCCGCCGCTTCCACCACTCCGCCGACGTAATGGACCAGCTTGCCCATCCAGGCCGGAGCGTCCCTGAAGGGTTCGTCGAAATAGTTCTCCGGCTGTCGGAGGGACACGGCGATGGCCCGCATGAGCTCCGCCCCCACCTTGGACATTAGCTCGGCCCAGGCCATTGCCGCCTGCTTCAGCTCCGGCATGGACTCCTCCGGCCACAGGTTGTGGCCCTGCAGGAGCCAGTACGGCTGCTCGGGCGGATAGTCCTTCACAGGCTCCCGGTCGGGTGAGTAGTCGATCTGCTCGCGCGCATCCGCCCTTCCCTGCGTGACCTCCGTGCCCATCCGGGTGTAGCCACGGAAATGCGGGGACAGCCGGTTGTCCAGCTTCATTCGTTCCTCGAGGGGAAGATCGAAAAAGCGACTGATCGTCGCCAGCAGCTCCTTGGCCTGGCCGGGTGCACCGTCGTAGCCGATGACTTGGAAGAAACCGACGCGGTGCGTGGCATCGCGGAGCTCCTCAATGAACTCCGGATTGAACGAACCGTCGGCCCGGCGTGCGGAGCCGAGATCCAGTACAGGTATGGTCTCCCGGGCAGCTGCCATGTTCGCAGACTAGCACCGCCTGGAAAGGGTTTGTAGGCTCGCAGCATGGGATCAAGCCGCCCTGAGAAAAATCTGCCTGTCGTTTCCGGGCGCCTTCGAGGACTTCCCGTTCGGGCCCGAAACGTCGGTGTTCAAGGTCAGGGCGGCGGTGTCCGGTGGGGCGCGGCAGGAGGCAAAGATGTTCGCCGCGTCCGCCATGGATCCTGACGACTGGTCGGTGAGCCTCAAGTGTGAGCCTGCCCTGGCAGAACAGCTCCGGGCCGTGCATCCGGAGATCACCGGGGCGTGGCACATGAACAAGACGCACTGGAACGGGGTCCGGCTGGACGGTGGCCTGCCGGACGACATGGTCCGGGACATGGTGGAGGACTCCTACGACCTTGTGGTTGCCTCGCTTAGCCGGAAACAGCGGGAGCAGCTTGGCTGGGCCAGGCAGGTGGGCAATGGCTGAAAAGCGGCTGGCGCGGGGTGCCCTCAACTATGCGGAGATCGGCGCCACGGAGCGCGGCGGCTCGCCGGCAGGCTACCGCCGGGTGGCGTCCCGGACCTACCTCGGAGAGGGCGCGGACGTGTACGCCAAGGTGGCGCAGGGGATCCTGGCCTGGGAACTGCAGCGCCGGTCCGGGCTGCGCGTCCGGACCGAATCCGACGTCGTCGTTCCCGGCGCGCGCGTGGTGAGCGGTTTCGGCGTCGGGCCCTTCCGCCTCAACGCGCCCTGTGAGGTCGTGTGGGTGCACCGTCCCGCGCCGGGCGGCGGACCACAGTCGGCCGGCTTCGGCTACGGCTCCCTGCCGGGCCACCCGGTGCGTGGTGAGGAGTCATTTGTGACCGAGATTGACGCCCAGGGCAGGGTTTACCTCAGCATCACTGCGTTCAGCCGGCCGTCCAACTGGTTCTACGCTGCGGGCGGCGCGCTGGCCCGCCGCGCGCAGCGCCTCATGACTTCCCGATACATTGAAGGTGCACGCCAACTCGCCGCAGGTGAAAGCTGATCAGGAGAGGTACATGCTGGACCAAAAGAGCCTTGACCTTTTGTGGAACTTCGAGGATCCGAAGCTGTCCGAGCAACGCTTCCGGGATGCGCTGGCGGACCCCCGGTACGACGCCGACGAACGGGCCGAACTCTCCACGCAGCTGGGGCGGGCCATCGGGCTCCAGGGCCGCTTCGAAGAGGCTGACGCCCTGCTCGACTCGATTGACGGGGACGAGCCGACGGTTGGTGTCCGCGTCCTGCTGGAGCGCGGTCGGGTCCTGAACTCGAGCGGGCACGCGGCCATGGCGGTGCCTCTGTTCGAGCAGGCGGCCGAGCTCGGCGACCATCTCGGCGAGGAATTCCTGGCCGTGGACGCACTGCACATGCTGGCCATCGCCGACTCCGCCCACGCGGAGCTCTGGACCCGCAGCGCCCTGGAGTACGCCTCCACGGTCCACGACGAACGGACCAAGCGCTGGATGGTGGCGCTGCACAACAACCTGGGCTGGACCTTGCACGGAGCGGGCCGGCTCACCGAGGCGCTCGTGGAGTTCCAGCTGGCCGAGCAGTGGGCCGAACGCGTCGGTACCCCGGCCCAGCAGAAGTATGCCCGCGAGGCCATCGAGGAGTGCGAGCAGGCGCTCTCCTCCGAACGGAACGCACAAACCCAAAGAAAGGCATAAATCCCGTGATATTCATCGTCGTCAAGTTCAAGGTCAAACCCGACTGGTCAGATAAGTGGCTCGGCCTGGTGGCGGACTTCACCGAGGCCACCCGCCAGGAGCCAGGCAACCTGTGGTTCGACTGGTCCCGCAGTGTGGATGACCGCAACGAGTTTGTCCTGGTCGAAGCGTTCAAGGACGATGCCGCCGGGGACCATGTCAACAGCGCCCACTTCAAGAAGGCCATGGAGGACATGCCGCAGGCCCTCGCGGAGACCCCGCGCATCATCAGCCGTCAGCTCGACGGCGACGGCTGGGACACGATGGGCGAGCTCACTATCTGAGCAGCCTCGCTAGCATTAACTGCATGTGGATCGGCTGGATAGAGTTCGACATCCTCCTCGGCGACGTGCACAGCCTCAAGGAGAAGCGGTCTGTTGTTCGGCCGCTGCTGGCCGAGGTCAAACGGCGCTATGACGTCTCCGTGGCCGAGGTGGGGGACCACGACCAGTACCGGCGCACGAGGATCGGCGCCGGCCTGGTCGCCGCCGACCGCGCGCACCTCGTGGAGGTGCTCACCGCCGTCGAACGCTTCGTGGCCTTCCGGCCCGAGCTGGAGCTGCTGAGCGCCCGGCAGCGGGAGCTCCACAGCGAGGACTGATCCCATCGAGTGCTCCGTAACCGCCCTTTTGAGGCCCCATAAGGGCGTCGACGGAGCATTCGATGGGGGCTGTGGATAACTTCTGCGGGGCCGGAAGCCTTTCTGTTCTTATGTAGCCATGAAGACCGCACGCCCATTGCCGAACAAATTCCAGGACAGGCCCTTCACCGTTGGTGAGGCCGGCCGCGCGGGCATTACTTCGAAGCGGCTCCGGCACCGCTCGCTCACCGCGTTGGGCAGGGGCATCCGTGCAGCAAGCCCGACGGCGGAGCTCCCCTTGAACGTCAGGGTGCGGCCCTTCATCGAGGTCAATGAGCGTTGCGCCGCGTCGCACCTCACTGCGGCGGAGCTCCTCAACCTGCCGCGACGACGACGCCAGAAAGGGGAGCCCGACATGTTCGACATCATCAGGCCCGAGGGGGCAGCCCACCTAAACCGGCCGCACGTCATCGTGCACCGGATGAGGCTCTTCGACGATGAAGTCACTGTTCTCGACGGCATCCCCGTCACCACGCCCGAACGAACGTGGCTTGACCTCGCCGAAATGCTGAGCGTGGATGAGCTTGTTGTGGCCGGGGACAGCTCCGTGCGTGTGCCGCGTCCGGAGCTGGAGGGCCGGGACCAGCCGTTATGTACGCTGGCGGACCTCCAGCGCATGATCGACCGGCACAAGGGCAAACGGGGACTGCGGAAGGCAAAGGAGGCCATCAGGCTCGTCCGGGTCGGCTCAGACTCACCCCAGGAGACCCTGCTTCGGCTGGCGATTGTCCGAGCGAGGCTTCCTGAGCCGGCACTGAACGTGCCGATTTTTTCCGACGACGGCACCCGGCACCATGAGCCGGACCTCTCGTACAAGCAGTACCGCGTCGGCATCGAGTATGAAGGGGAGCATCACGGTGACGAGCTGCAGATTGAGCGGGACATCGCGCGGTCGGAACGGTACTCCGCGCTGGGCTGGACGGAAGTCCGTATTTCCAAGCGTCACATGCTAAATGACGGCAAGGCGGCGGTAGCCAAAGTCCGTAGCGCGCTGGTACAGGCCGGCTGGCGGCCCGGGCGTTAAACAACGATTGCTCCGTAACTGCCGTTCTGACGGGTCAGAAGGGCAGCTACGGAGCAATCGATGGGTGAGGACTAGCCGAAGTACTTCGGCAGGGTGGCCTCGTGGGCTTCGCGGAGCGAGTCCAGCGAGAGGGTGTCCACGCCGTTGATCTCCAGCTGTCCGCTGGCTGCGTCTACCACGCCGATGCGCAGGTGCTCGAAGCCGCGGGCAGTGCACATGTCCTTGAAGCGGACTTCCTCGGAGCGCGGAACGCTCACGACGGCGCGGCCCTGGGTCTCGGAGAACAGCGCGGTGAAGAGGTCGACGCCGTCGCGGTCCAGGACGTCCTGCAGCGCGATCCGGGCGCCCACGCCGTAGCGCAGCGACGCTTCCACGAGGGCCGCTGCAAGGCCGCCCTCGGAGAGGTCGTGGGCCGAGTCCACCATGCCGTCGCGGGACGCGTTGATCAGGATCTGGCCCAGCGCACGCTCGGCCTCGAGGTCAACCTTGGGCGGCAGACCGCCGAGGTGGCCGCGCAGGTTGGACCATTCGGAGCCGTCCAGCTCCGCCGCCGTGGTGCCCAGCAGGTAGATGGCTGCGCCGTCTTCCCGCCAGCCCGACGGCGTGCGGCGGGCGACGTCGTCGAGCTTGCCCAGCACTGCCACCACCGGGGAGGGGTGGATCGGCGTGGTGCCGGTCTGGTTGTACAGCGAGACGTTGCCGCCGGTCACCGGGATGCCCAGCACCATGCAGGCGTCGGAGAGGCCTCGGATGGCCTCGGCCAGCTGCCACATGACGTCCGGGTCCTCGGGGGAACCGAAGTTCAGGCAGTCGCTGACGGCCATCGGCACGGCCCCGGAGGTGGCCACGTTGCGGTAGGCCTCGGCCAGTGCCAGCTGGGCGCCGTGGTACGGGTCGAGGTAGGTGTAGCGGCCGTTGGCGTCGGTGGCCAGGGCAACGCCCAGGCCGGATTCCTCGTCCACGCGGACCACGCCGGCGTCGTCCGGGAACGCCAGGGCGGTGTTGCCGCCGACGTACCGGTCGTACTGGTTGGTGATCCAGGACTTGTCGCACATGTTCGGCGAGGCAACCAGCTCGGTGACGGCCGCGGCCAGTTCCGCCGGGGCGGAGGGGCGGCCGGCGTCCTGTACGGACCCGGTGAAGGAGTCGGCCTGGAGGGCGTCCTGCCACTCGGGGCGGGCGAACGGGCGGTCGTAGACCGGACCGTCGTGGGCCACGGTGCGCGGGTCGACGTCGACAATGACTTCGCCTTCCCATGTGATGATCAGGCGGCCGCTGTCGGTCACCTCACCCAGCCAGGCGTACTCCACGGCCCACTTGTCCATGACGGCTTCGAAGGCCTCGACGTTCTCCGGCGTCACCACGGCCATCATGCGTTCCTGGGACTCGGACATCAGGATCTCGCCCGGAGTCAGGGTGGGGTCGCGCAGCAGGACAGAGGTCAGTTCGACGTTCATGCCGCCGTCGCCGTTGGAGGCGAGCTCGGACGTGGCGCAGGAGATGCCCGCGGCGCCGAGGTCCTGGATGCCCTCAACCAGCGAACCCTTGAACAGTTCAAGGCAGCACTCGATGAGGACCTTCTCGGCGAACGGGTCGCCCACCTGGACAGCAGGGCGCTTGGACGGCTTGGTGTCGTCGAAGGACTCGGAGGCGAGCACCGAGGCGCCGCCGATGCCGTCGCCGCCGGTGCGTGCACCGAACAGCACTACCTTGTTGCCCTTGCCCGAGGCATTGGCCAGGCGGATGTCCTCGTGGCGCATGACGCCCACGGCCAAGGCATTGACCAGCGGGTTGCCCTGGTACACGGAGTCGAAGACCATCTCGCCGCCGATGTTCGGCAGGCCGAGGGAGTTGCCGTAACCGCCGATGCCGGCGACCGCGCCGTGCATGACGCGGGCGGTGTCCGGGTGGTCGATGGCGCCGAAGCGCAGCGGATCCATCACGGCAACAGGGCGGGCGCCCATGGAGATGATGTCGCGGACGATGCCGCCGATGCCGGTGGCGGCACCCTGGTACGGCTCAACGAACGACGGCGAGTTGTGGGACTCGATCTTGAAAGTCACGGCCCAGCCGTCGCCCAGGTTGGTGACGCCGGCGTTTTCGCCGATGCCCACCAGCATGTCCTTCTTCATCTCGTCGGTCACCTTCTCGCCGAACTGGCGCAGGTGGTTCTTCGAGGACTTGTAGGAGCAGTGCTCGCTCCACATCACGGAGTACATGGCGAGTTCGGCGCCGGTCGGGCGGCGGCCCAGGACCTTGACGATCTCGTCGAACTCGTTGCGCTTCAGGCCGAGTTCGGCCCACGGCAGTTCGGTGTCCGGGGTCTTGGCCGCGTGCTCGACGGTGTCGATGTTGAACTTCTTGGTCTCGGTGATCGAGCTTGTTGAGATCTCGGTCATTAGTTCGCTCCCACAATCTTGTTCAGTACCGAGGTGAAGAGACCGAGGCCTTCGGTGTCGGACCCGCCGATACCGTCCAGGGACTCGGGGCCGAAGCCTACCTCCACGGCGTGCTCCGGGTGCGGCATGAGGCCCACCACGTTGCCGGCGGCGTTCGAGATGCCGGCAATGTCGCGGCGCGAGCCGTTCGGGTTGAAGCCCACGTAGCGGAACACCACGCGGCCCTCGGCCTCGAGGGCGTCGAGGGTCTTCTCGTCCGCGATGTACTGGCCGTCCTGGTTCTTCAGCGGCACCGTGATTTCCTGGCCCGCGGCGTAGTCCCCGGTCCAGTAGGTGCTGTTGTTCTCGACCCGCAGCACCTGGTCGCGGCAGATGAACTTCAGGTGGTCATTCTTGATCATGGAACCGGGCAGCAGGTGCGACTCGGTCAGCAGCTGGAAGCCGTTGCAGATGCCGAGCACCGGCAGCTTGGCATCCGAGTTGGCGGCGTCGATGATCTTGGACATCAGCGGGGCGAAGCGCGCGATGGCGCCAGCGCGGAGGTAATCGCCGTAGGAGAATCCGCCCGGGAGGATGACGGCGTCGACGTCGCCCAGGTCGGAGTCTCCGTGCCAGAGCTCCACGGGCGTGCCGCCCGCGAGCCGGACCGCACGGGAAGCGTCCCGGTCATCCAGGGTTCCGGGGAAGGTGACGACGCCGATTTTCGCGCCTGCGAGGCGCGGCTCGGCGGCGACGGCGACTGCCTCGCCGATCAGGGGAAGTTCAGTCATCTCAGGCCTCGACGACCTCGACGTTTACGACGTCCTCGATCACCGGGTTGGACAGCAGGGTCTCGGCGGCTTCGCGGGCCTGGGCCAGGATGTCCTCGGTCACCTCGCCGTCAACGGTCAGTTCGAAACGCTTGCCCTGGCGGACAGAGCTAAAGCTGGTGAAGCCCAGGCGGGGGAGTGCACCCACGATGGCCTTCCCCTGCGGGTCCAGAATCTCGGGCTTGGGCATGACGTCGACAACGATCCGGGGCATCCGGTAACTCCTGTGCGTGTGCATTGGGTAAGGGCGCAGCGGAGTGTTGCCGTCTCACGCCATTCCTGAAATTGCCTGGCCGTTTCAAATGGCAGGGCATTCAAATGGCATGGTGTGGACGGGCGCTCCGCGAGCTTGCATGCCTATTCTACCGGCCGCAGCGCACCACTTTCGTATTCGGTGCGGCGGACGCCGCAGCGAGGGAAGAACGACGCCGGCTCTGGTCCACCGGGGGCACGCTCAGTAGGATTGCGGAATGGCTGAGAATTCAAAATCCGTCCTGTTGCCTGTGATGGCCGTCGCCGTGTTCGCCGGCCTCGGGAGGATGGTGTTCCAGAAGATCAAGGCCGACCGTGCGGCCCGCCAGAACCGTGCCGGGCAGGACCGCGCTGGCTCGGGCGGTGCTGGCCAGAACCGCGCTGGGTCCGGCGGTACCGGGCAGACCCGCGTTGGGCGCCGTCTTGGCCGTGGGGCTGCCGGGCGTGACCGGGTGGCCGGTCCGGTGGACGAGAAGACGCGCCAGTGGATCAGTGAGGTGGTCCGCACACCCCGGCAGTAGCTCCCGGCGAGGCGGCAGCACAGACTTCTAGTAGCAGCGGCGGGTGCCCTTTCCGGGCACCCGCCGCTGCTTTTTGATGCCAGTGTCAAGGGCAGTGACAAAAAAGTAAACTCGGGGATTGCGCCCTATGTCATATCCGGCTCTCGGTAGGTACTGTGGGGATCGGTCGACGATTGCTGGGATCGACAGGACCTGTCATCTTCACGTGTCGTTGCCGCCTGCGCCCGGCAACGTAGCCGGGGCCGTTCCTTATGAAAGGTTCCAAGCACTCGTGAAATCAGCAGGAAAAAGCTTATTCCTAAGCCGGGGGGCCGGGAAAGCAGCGGCACTGGTTGTCGGCTTGCCTTTGCTTCTTTCGTCAGTCGGCGCGCTGCCGGCAACCGCGGCGCCGTCGCAGGTTGCGGCCACGGCCGCACAGCAAAAGAACGTCGACCCCAACGACTACTCGGCCGGCCGCTACATTGTGGTCCTGACCGAGAAGCCCGCCGCCACCTACGAGGGCGGCACTCCGGGCCTGCAGGCCACCAAGCCGCGGTCCGGCCACAAACTCGACGCCGACCGGGCGGAGGTGCGCAAGTACCAGGCCCACCTGGAGGCGAAACAGGCCGCGCTGGCTGAGAAGGAAAACGTGCAGATCCGCCGCAAATACACGGCGGCACTCAATGGATTCACCGCCAGGCTTACCGCCGACCAGGCCGTGAACCTTGCCAAGAACCCTGAGGTCCTCGCGGTGGCACCCGACACCCAGCAGGCCCCGGACTACTCCACCACGGACTTCCTCAAGCTCAGCGGAGCCTACGGCACGTGGAACAGGCAGTTCGGCGGCAAGGCCGGCGCCGGCAAGGGCGTTGTGGTGGGCGTCATCGACTCCGGCTACACGCCGGGCAGCCAGTTCTTCGCCGGCAATGAGGTTGCACAGCTCAAGGGCAATCCGGAGGTAGGCGTTCCCTACCGCGCCGCCGGCGGTAACATCGCGATGCTGAAATCAGACGGCAGCACCTTCGAGGGCGAGTGCCAAAAGGGTGAAGAGTTCAACGGAACGGCCTGCAACTCCAAGGTCCTCAGTGCCAGGTACTTCTCCGACGCCTTCGAGGATTCCGTGGCCAAGCAGGACCGGGCGCCGGAGGAACTGATTTCGCCGGTGGATGTGGGAAGCCACGGAACCCACACGGCAAGCACCGCGGCCGGCAACGCCGACGTGGAAACCTTCGTCGACGGTCGCAGCTTCGGCCTGACCGGCGGCATCGCACCGGCCGCCAAGCTTTCCAGCTACAAGATCTGCTGGGAGGACAACGATCCCAACACCGGCGGCTGCTACACCTCGTCCGCTGTCGACGCCATCAACCAGGCCGTGCTCGACGGCGTGGACGTCCTGAACTACTCGATCTCGGGCACCACCTCCAGCACGACGGACCCGGTGTCCATGGCGTTCCTGTCCGCCGCCTCAGCCGGCATCTTCGTGGCCACCTCCGCAGGCAACTCCGGCCCTGAAGCAAGCACCGTGAACCACGGCGAGCCGTGGGTCACCACCGTTGCGGCCAGCAGCTTCTCCCAGGAGCTGCAGGGCACCGTGGAGTTCTCCGACGGCAGCAAGTTCCGCGGCGCCAGCATCATGAACCGTGAAGTTGCCGGGGCAGGCGTTGTGCTCGCCGCCAATGCAGCATCCGGACAGGCCGCCGACCCTGCACTGTGCGCCCCCGGTTCGCTCGATCCGGCCAAGATTGCAGGCAAGGTGGTGGTCTGCGACCGCGGCGTCTATGACCGGGTGGCCAAGAGTGCCGAGGTTGCGCGGGGCGGCGGGGTGGGCATGATCCTCGTGAACCTGGCCGCATCATCGCTCGACGCCGACAAGCACTCCGTCCCCACCGTGCATGTGAATCCGCCTGCCACGGAAACCATCAAGGCCAAGGTGGCGGCGAACCCGGCCATCACGGTCTCCCTGGTCAACAAGGACACAACGGGACTGCCCGCCGAGGCGCAGCCGCAGATCGCCGGCTTCTCCTCCCGCGGACCGCTCCTCGCCGCCGACTCTGACCTGCTGAAGCCCGACGTCGCTGCACCCGGCGTCGCTGTCCTTGCCGGCGTTTCTCCGATCGGTGCCGGCGGCGACGAGTTTGGGTTCATGTCCGGCACCTCCATGGCGTCGCCGCACGTGGCCGGCTTCGGTGCCCTGATCCTGGGCAAGAACCCCACCTGGTCCGCGGCCGCCGTGAAGTCGGCCATGATGACCACTGCCAGCGACGTCAAGCTCGCAGACGGCAGCAAGAATACGGACGTCCTCGCCACCGGCGCGGGGCAGGTGGATCCCGCCCGTGTGCTGGATCCGGGTCTCGTGTACGACGCCACCGTCGACGACTACCTGCGGTTT
The DNA here is from genome assembly GCF_018613795.1 of Arthrobacter sp. ISL-65. Taxonomy (GTDB): domain Bacteria; phylum Actinomycetota; class Actinomycetes; order Actinomycetales; family Micrococcaceae; genus Arthrobacter. The sequence goes on along the minus strand of NZ_JAGGPN010000031.1, from coordinate 73,230 downwards.
ATCCAGGGAACCGGCGTCGATCTGGGCATGCCTGGGCTCGGTAGCACGCGGCCCCGTGACATGAACGTCCCGTCCTTCTCGCTCGGAAACCTGGCCGGCAGGATCGAGGTCACCCGCACGGTGACTGCGCTGACGCCGGGTGTCTACAGCGCAAAGGCCAGCGTGCCCGGAGTGAAGGTGACGGTGACGCCGTCGGTCCTGTCCTTTGGCGCTGCCGGCGAGAAGCGCAAGTTCAAGGTGGCCTTTGAGAACCAGAGTGCCAAGTTGGGCGAGTTTGCCGCGGGTTCGCTCACGTGGCGGGGTGCCAACAAGACAGTGACATCACCGATTGCGGTCCGGCCGCAGTCGGTGGTGGCTCCCAAGAACATTGCGTTCACCTCCCAGGGGGCCAACAGTTCAGGCAATATCGGCATCGTCTCGGGCTCGAACTTGCCCACGAACGTGACGCTCGACGGTCTGTCGAAGGCGGACTCCTCGGCCATCGAACTCGTACCCGGGCCGTTCCGGTACGAGGCCGACGCCTCGAACTTCGTCAAGACGGTGGAAGTTCCGGCCGGCGTGCCCCTGGCCAAGCTGTCCGTGATTTCCGCGGATGAGAACGCCGACTTCGACATGGTGGTGGTCACGCCGGACGGGCAGGGAATTGTGGTCGCCACGGCCTCGGCGAGCGAGTCTGTTTCGATTCCGAACCCTGCTGCCGGTACCTACCAGATGTTCGTGAATCTCTACGACAGTCCCAACCAACAGGCAACCAAGGCCTCGGTGGATGCTGCGGTCCTGGGGGCAAACGAGGGCAACGCCACCGTGACTCCTGATCCGGTCCGGCTTGCGAACGGGCTCAGCGGGAAGCTCGCCCTCACCTGGAAGAACCTGGCGCCCGGCTCCTACATCGGGCGGATCACCTTCGATGGGGCCAGCGCCCCGACGTTCGTGAACGTCGTGGTGGCGGAGGGCGGCGCCGTCGCTGTTGCACCGGCCTCGGAAGATCCGAAGAAAAAGAAGGAACGGGGGAAGGTCCAGAACCAGGACCTGACGCGGTCACCGGATAACTCCATCTAGGAAGGTCCCGGAACCGGGCTCCCGAAGGGGCCCCACAGCGAAGGCCGCCGGGCGTGGCGCAAAATGCCAATGTCCCGCCGGCCTTCGCCGTGCGTATGGTTGGAGTATTCGTACAGATAATGGGCGCTAAACGCCCCGGAAGTCGCGATATGTGTACAAAAGCTCTTTCTTGGACCGCGCGGCCAAGGATGTCCTGGCAGCTCAGATGGCGCCGGTGGACCCGGCCACTCCGCCCAGCAGCGGGGATAGCGTCCGCCAGCGGGCAATTTCGCAGCCGTCCGTCAGGGAAAACCGGGAGTTCACCGTGCGTCCGTTGAAAGTGCCTGTGACCACGGCCACCTGGGGGCCGCCGTACTGCTGGGTGCACAGCCTGGGCGGGCCCGGTTCGGGGAAAAAGATCCGTTCGCCGAAGCGTCCGACGGCGGCAATCGCCGCCGCAGGATCCGGGAGGGTTGATTCCACCAGTTGGCCGGAACGGCTGACCAGGACAAAGACGTGTTCCGGGCCGCCCGGTTCGTGGGTGAGGGCGACGGTCAGTTCAAGGTCCGTGTCCGGAGGCAGGCCGACGTCCGGGCCTGCGCCCGGGAATTGAGGTGTATCGCTCATCCTTCGGTCTCCGTTCCGAGGCTGTCGAAGAGCGGCGCGAGGGCGGCCATCAGCCTGCCACGCAGCTCCTGGGCTTCGGCCGAGAAGGCGCGCTGCTGCTCCACGTAAGCAGCCTTGCCGTCGGCGGTCTCAATCGGAATGGCCGGGTAGCCCCAGTCTGTGAGGTCATAGGGGGAGGCCTGCATGTCCATGGCCCGCACCCGCCAGGACAGCTCGAAGCAGTCCATGACGAGTTCGCTGGGCAGGGCAGGGGAGAGCTTGTACGCCCACTTGTAGAGGTCCATGTTGGCGTGCAGGCAGCCGGGCTGCTCCATGGTCCGCTGGTTCTCCCGGCTGGGGGAAAGCTCGTTCAGGGGCACGGCGTCGGGTGTGTAGAACCGGAACGCGTCAAAGTGTGAGCAGCGGATCCTGTTGTCCTCGACCACCTTGTCCGTGCCCGCGGCGCCCAGCCGCAGCTTGAGGTACTCGTGGCGCAGCTCGAACTTCTCCTGCCGGTAGACCATGGCCCACTCGTGCAGGCCGAAGCAGCCGAACTGCGCCGGCCGCGCGGCGGTTGCGGCCAGGATGATCCGGGCAAACAGGAGAGCCTCGCGCCGTTCGGCCAGGAACGCCTGACGGTCGAACGCCACCGCGGTGATGCCGGGCGGAAGGCCCGCGCTGGCCAGCTCACCGCCGTCGAGTGCTTTGTAGTATTTCCAGTCCTTGCGGGCAGCCGCCTCCGTTCCGGAGACGACCGCACCGTCACCGGGATGCCAGCGCAGGAGCTGGCCGGGCTTTTGCGTGTAGTACGTGAAGAGGAAGTCCTCCACGGGATGCTTCCGCCCCGCGGAACGGCGGGCAAGGTAGGGATCGGCGTAGCGGCGCACCCGGCGCACGTGGGCGGCTTCCCGTCCCTTCCAGTCGGCGGCGGAGAGGACCTGGGCGGCGGGGATCGTCAATGCAGTGCCTGCCACGGTGCTAGAGAGCCCCGCCTGCAGCACCGAGGATGTCCTTGGCGGCGTTCCAGGCTCCGATCTGGCAGCCGTCCCGCAGGGCGAAGGAGGTCTCCACGGGGGTGCCATTGACTTCGCCGGTCACGCTGGCAACCTGCGGCCCGCCATACTGCTGCGTGCAGGAGATGCCCTTGGGCGGCGCGGCGGGGTTCACGATGGCTGCGTTGTCCTTCAGCGAAGTGCAGGCTGCTGCGGCGTTGGGGTGCTGGCTCTCTGCCATCGGCGCGCCGCCCTTGCAGACCAGAGTGTAATTGGCGGCCTTTCCGTCCTTCGACGCTTTGACCGTGATGGACAGTTCGGCATCGCCGGCGCTGGGCCCGGACGGCAGGGGAGAAGCGGCAGGGGGTGCGGGCGCTGGGACCGTCGTTTCGGCGTCGGGCGGTGTAGAGCCGGGCGCCGGGGTACTGGGAGTGCCGGTGCCGGGGGTTTCAGTGCCCGGAGTCTCGGTGCCCGGTGATGAAGTTCCGGGCGATGAGGTCCCCGGCGAGCCGGTGGTGGTCCCGGGGGTGGCCGAAGGCTGGCCGGTTCCGGTGTTCGGGGTGCAGGCCGCGAGACCGCCCGTCGCTGCGAGGGCGAGCAGCACAGAAATCAGTTGCTTGCGCATGCCGGGTCTCCTCAAGTTTTTCCCATTCTACCGTCGGGGCCCCGGGCCGTCCGGTACAGCCGGATAACGGTACCCGGCAATTGCTAACGGAAGGGTATCGATTCTTGGGGGCGTCCGCGGTATCTTTCTGACATCAACGGGTGCGCGGCATAACCAAATAGTGATGACGCCCATGGGGGGCAGAGCGTCCAGTTCGTGGGACCGAAGGTCTACAGGTCCTGAACCAAGGAAGGCATCCCCCATGATCCCTCAGCAATCCACTACCCGCCCCGGACACAGCAGTAGGCTGCCGGCCATATTCGCCGTAGCCCTTGCCATGGTCATCGGCCAGGGCCTCGCCGGACCAACGGCGGCGGCTCCCGCACCTGCATCGGCGCAGCTGGCTGCTCTCCGGCCAACCGCTGCCCAGCCGGCGGCATCCCCGCTCGACGACGGCCACTACATCGTGATGCTCAAGGACAAACCGCTGGCCACTTATTCCGGCGGCGTGGCCGGCATCCCCGGCACGGCGGTGCCGAAGAGTAAGAAGCTGAACCCCTCCGGCCCCAACTCCCGCAAATACGATGCTCACCTCAGGGCCAAGCAGCGGCAGGCGGCAGCATCAACGGGCGTGACCATCAACAGGAGCTACACCCTGGCCCTCAACGGCTTCAGCGCTGTACTCTCCGCGGCGCAGGCCAAGGCGCTCGCCGGTGACAGCAGCGTGCTGGCCGTGGTCCCGGACAGCATGCGCAAGCCGGACTACTCGAGCACCGACTTCCTTGGACTTCCGGGCGGCGACGGCGTGTGGGACCAGCAGTTCGGTGGCACGGATGAGGCGGGCAAGGGCGTCGTCGTGGGCGTGGTGGACACCGGCTACACGCCCGACAACCCGTTCTTCACCGGCGACACCGTCGATCCGCTGTCCGGCACCCCGGACGTGGGCGTGCCGTACCGACTCCAGGGCAACGTGATCGCGATGCGCAAGGCCAACGGGGGAACGTTCGTGGGCGACTGCGTGGCCGGCGACGGTTTCGACGGCACGGAATGCAACAGCAAGGTCATCGGTGCCAGGTTCTACGACAAGGCCTACAAGGCGGCGGTCCCCCCGGAATTCCGGTCCCCGAACGAGAAGTTCTCGCCGCTGGACGTTAGCGGCCACGGATCCCACACGGGCAGCACCGCAGCCGGAAACAGTGACGTCACCCAGTCGGCAGGCGGCCGGGACTTTGGCAAGAGCTCAGGCGTTGCGCCGGCGGCCAAGATCGCCGTCTACAAGGTCTGCTGGGAAGGCGCCATTCCGGAGGCTACCGGGTGCGTCGAGTCGGACATTCTTAACGCCATCCAGGATGCCGTCCTCGACGGCGTGGACGTGCTGAACTTCTCCATCTCGGGAAATAACAACTCCACTGTCGACGCCGTTTCGCTCGCGTTCCTGAACGCCGCGGCCGCAGGGATCTTTGTGGCCGCCTCCGCAGGTAATTCCGGTCCGACGGCCTCGACCGTCAACCATGCCGGACCTTGGATCACCAGCGTGGCCGCCTCAACGTTCGACAACACCCTGCGCGGAACCGCGGAACTGTCGGACGGCAGCAAGTTCGCCGGCGCAAGTGTCATGGGCAGCGAGGTGGACTCCAAGCCGATCGTTCTGGCCGTGGACGTGAAGGCGGCCGCCGCCCTGGCCACAGATGCGGCGCTGTGCGCGCCGAACTCCCTGGACCCGGCCAAGGTTGCGGACAAGATCGTGGTCTGCGACCGCGGCGTTGTTGCACGCGTTGACAAGAGCGCCGAGGTTAAGCGCGCCGGCGGCGTGGGCATGGTCCTGGTCAACCTGACGCCCAGCTCCCTCGATGCCGATCTGCACAGTGTTCCCACGGTTCACATAGACGACCCGAAGATCAAGGACCTGGTGGCGGCAACTCCGGGCATGACGGCAAGCCTCAAGGCGACTGACACCACCGGAGCCGAACCCCCGCCGGTGCCGCAGATTGCCGGATTCTCCTCACGCGGACCCACCCTGGCATCCAACGGAGACCTGCTCAAGCCTGATGTTGCGGCTCCTGGTGTTGCAGTTCTGGCCGCCGTTTCACCGGTCGGATTCAAGGGCGAGAATTTCGGCTTCCTGTCCGGCACGTCGATGGCATCGCCGCACATTGCCGGCTCGGGAGCCCTGCTGCTCGGCAAGAACCCGCAGTGGTCCCCGGCGGCCGTGAAATCCGCCATCATGACCACGGCGTACGACCTGGTCGATGCAAAGGGCGTCGACGTGCATGACGTCTTTGCCCAGGGCGCCGGCCATGTCCAGCCGGCCCGGTTCGATTCCCCGGGGCTCGTCTACGACGCCGGCATCGGTGACTGGATGGGCTTCCTCCAGGGACAGGGAATAGCCCTTGGTGTGGCTCCCATCGCAGCCAAAGACGTCAACCTTCCCTCGGTGGCACTGGGCGCCATGTCCGGCAGCCAGACCGTTACGCGGCGGGTCACGGCGGTGACGGCGGGAACCTACCGGGCAGCGATCACCCTTCCGGGCATTACAACCACCGTCAGTCCGGCAGAAGTGACGCTGGCCGAGGGTGAAAGCGCCACGTTCACCATCACGTTTACTACCGCAGGGGCTCCGCTGAACGCATACTCCACCGGATCCCTGACGTGGACGTCAGGTGACAACACCGTTCGCTCACCGGTGGCGGTGCGGCCGGTGCCATAGTGCCTCTGATCCCAGGACGGACGACGCCGGGACTCACCGCTGGTGGCGGGTCCCGGCGTCGTGCGGGGACCGGTTGAAAAGCAAAAGGAAGTCACCCGGGGGCGGAGAATCACCCATGGGCGGAGCCTGTGGCGGCAATGAGGTCCATCATGGAGCTATGCAGGCTCTCCACCTGGTCCCGGCTGAGGCTGAGCTTGGCCATCATGGTCCCGGGAACTGCCGTGGCCCGCATGCGGAGGGCCGCCCCCTGCGGAGTCAGGTCCACTGCCAGGGCGCGCTCGTTTCCCTCCACGCGCGTGCGCGTGATGAGGCTGGCCGCTTCCAGGCGCCGCAAAAGAGGCGATATGGTCGCGGGCTCGTGCAGGAGGGCGTCGCTGATATCGCGGACCGAGCGCGGACTGGACTCCCGAAGGCACAGCATGACCAAGTACTGGGGATGGGTGAGCCCCAGCCTGTCCAGGACGGGCTTATGCCCCTACGGCGCTGCGCGAGGCGACGGTCAGGGCGAAGCACAGCTGTCTTTCCAGAAGGAGGTCGTCCTGTTCGGAGGCGGGCATTGCAGCTGTTCCGGTAGCACAGGGGGCCAGGGATTTCGGGCGGGTAGCCATGAGCATCCCATTCGATCGTTAGTCCACTAATAATTCGTGTACCTTGATTTTGGCAGTAGTAGTGGAATGGAGTGGACACCGTGGCAAAAGAGAACGGCGCACAGCGGTTCATGCGGGCAACCGGCAAGCTCAGGGCGGTTTTTGGCCCCGCCAACAGGAGTTCGCTGGTGCACGACATGACCGAGGAGAACCGCAAACTGCTCGCCCAGCGCGAGGCCGAGACGCAGCAGTGGGAAACTGTCCGGCGCCCGGACGGTAGCACCTATGTGGTGCCGCGCAACCCCGACGACAAGTCCCTGCGCTAGCAGCGGCCGGGCTGTACCGGCGGGGGTTCATTTTTGGGCTCCCGGCGTAAAATAAGGGCACTGGCAGTCGAAGGGCAGACGCTCTCCGCCTTCAAGCAGGGAAGGGGGTGGGACTTGTGGCACACGTGCTCAGTGGCTTTATGAACCTGACAGACAGGCTCCGGTTCGTATTCGGCCCTGCCGCCGTCGGCGACTCAGCTACGCCGGTGGTTCACCTGCATGACGATTATGAACATGCTTCCGAAGACGATCTGGCCCAGTTCGAAGTCGAGACCGACTCGGAGGGGCACCACTATGCTGTCCGCAAGGGCGAACTGGATAAGTGACAACGCCTTCAATGAAGTGAAGAAGCCCGGTGCGTGAACGCACCGGGCTTCTGACTACACTGACTCGCAGTGCCCAAGCGGACCTTTAGCGGCCGGTGCCCCCGTAGACGGTGGCAACGGCTTCGCTGTCCAGGTCGAATGCCTTGTGGATGGCGCGGACGGCGTCATCGAGCAGGTCGGCATGGGTCACCACGGAAATGCGGATCTCCGAGGTGGAAATCATGTTGATGTTGATGCCCGCGGCGGACAGGGCCTTGAAGAACGTGGCCGAAACGCCCGGGTGGGAGCGCATGCCGGCGCCGATCAGCGACAGCTTGCCGATCTGCTCGTTGTACTCGATGCTTTCGAACCCGATCTCGGCCTGCGCAGCACGGAGGGCGGCAAGGGCGTCGGCGCCCTCGACGATGGGCAGCGTGAAGGAGATGTCCGTCCTGCCGGTGCCGTGCGTGGAGACGTTCTGGACGATCATGTCGATGTTCGAGTGCGCGTCCGCAATGACCTGGAAGATCGCGGCTGCCTTGCCCGGGATGTCCGGAACACCTACAACGGTGACCTTTGCTTCCGAGCGGTCGTGTGCAACACCGGAGATGATTGGCTGCTCCAAGGCAACTCCCTCTTGAGTCGTGATCTTGTCATCGGCGCCGGGCAGGACCCAGGTGCCTTCGTTCTGGCTGAATGAGGAACGGACATGCAGCGGCACGCCGAACCGCCGGGCGTATTCGACGCACCGGAGGTGGAGGATCTTGGCCCCGGACGCAGCCAGTTCCAGCATCTCCTCGCTGGAGATGCGGTCGATCTTCTGGGCTGACGGAACGACCCGGGGGTCCGCCGTGTAGATGCCGTCAACGTCGGTGTAGATCTCGCAGACGTCAGCCTCGAGGGCGGCGGCGAGGGCCACCGCCGTCGTGTCCGAACCGCCGCGGCCGAGGGTGGTGATCTCGTTCGTGGAGCGGCTCATGCCCTGGAACCCGGCGACGATGGCAATGTGCCCCTTGTCCAGGGCGGTGCGGATGCGGTGCGGGTCGACGTCGATGATCCGCGCCTTGCCGTGGATCCCGTCCGTGATCATGCCGGCCTGGGAACCCGTGAAGGACTGCGCGGACGCACCGAACTTGTTGATGGCCATGGCCAGCAGGGCCATGGAGATGCGCTCACCGGCGGAGAGGAGCATGTCCATCTCCCGGGCCGGGGCTGAGTCGGTGACCTGGGCGGCAAGGTCAAGGAGTTCGTCGGTGGTGTCACCCATCGCGGAGACGACGACGACGACTTCGTTGCCGGCCTTCTGGGCGTCGACCACGCGCCTGGCCACGCGCTTGATGCCGTCTGCGTCAGCCACCGAGGAGCCGCCGAACTTCTGCACAATGAGCTGCGTGGTGGCAGCAGCAGCTGCGGGCAGCTCCTGCGGCCGCGGTTCGGTTTTCACATCGGTACTGGGCATACTCATGCGTGCACCCTCACTGGATCAAATTGGAGTTCTGGAGGCCAGACGGCCTTACGGCACGGCGGCATACTGATTTCAACAGTTTATCGCCGCCGTCCGCCCGCTGTGGAATTGTGACCGTTGCGGTCAGCTGAGGGCGTTCCGGCGGCCCTCGAAGGCCCTGCCCAGGGTGACTTCGTCCGCGTATTCGAGGTCTCCGCCCACGGGCAGCCCGGAAGCGAGCCGCGTCACTGCGATCCCGATCGACTGCAGCATGCGCGCCAGGTAGGTGGCCGTGGCCTCGCCCTCCAGGTTCGGGTCAGTGGCGATGATGATCTCCTGGACGGCGCCATCGCTGAGCCGGTTGAGGAGTTCGCGGATCCGAAGCTGCTCCGGGCCGACGCCGGCGATTGGGTTAATGGCACCGCCGAGCACGTGGTAGCGGCCCCGGAATGAGCGGGTGCGCTCCACGGCCAGCACGTCCTTGGACTCCTCCACGACGCAGATGACGGAGGGGTCACGCCTCGGGTCGCGGCAAATGTTGCACAGTTCCTGCTCGGTCACGTTGCCGCAGGCGGTACAGAACTTGACCCGTTCCTTGACGGTGGTGATGGCCTCCACCAGCCGCTTCATGTCCTGGGGGTCTGCCTCCAGGATGTGGAACGCCAGGCGCTGCGCCGACTTCGGTCCCACACCGGGAAGACGTCCGAGCTCGTCGATAAGCTCCTGAACTGCACCCTCGTACACTTTTTCCTCGATTGCTTGGTTGGAAGATGGCCGGTGCCGCCAGACGGGGCACTGGTACGTCGCGGGGCGGTCTGCCCGGCCCTTGGGGTCCTCGCCTCGGGCGGGAGCTCCTTCAGACCGGGTGCCGCGGCCTAGTACCGGGGCATCAGGGGGCTGCCGTCCAGCGACCGTTCTTCGATGAGCTTTCCGCCCAGAATACGCTCGACGGCGGCACGGCCAAAGACGCCCGACTCCTCGATGGTTTCGTCATCCGCGCTGGGGATGTCCTGCACGTACGGTGCCGGTTCCTCGGTGCTCCGCGCGGGCGCCTTGGCCCGGCCCGCCTCAGCCTCCGGGCTATTGGAGAGCCTCTGGTAGAGGCTCAGCTTGCCCCTGGCGGCAGTCTCGGTCGCCGGCGCCTGCGCCTGCGCCGGCGCAGTGGTGCGGGCAGCGGCAACTGCAGGGCCGGCCTTGACCGCTGGTCCGGCCTGCACTGTGGGCCCCGCCTGCACCGCGGGTCCTGCCTGAACTGCTGGGCCGGATGCGAACACGGGAACCCGGACCGGGGCGGCGTGGGTGGCAGCGGTCACGGCGGGCGCGCGGACACCCTGGTTTGGGGTGGGTGCTCCGTACTCGTGGCTGGCAGCCGCCGGGGCGGATGCCATGGCGTAGGCAGGCTCCAACTCCGGGACAGCGCGCTCGGCTGTTTCCGGCGCGCTCTCAGCAGCGGCGATTTCAGCTGGGGCGCTCACACCCGGGGTACTGGACTGTTGCCGTCCCGCGGCGCTACTGCCGGTATGCGGCGGCTGGGCGGCGGCGGGTGGGTACACAGGTGCAGCGGAGCCGGTCGACTCCTCGTGGTCGTCGTCGTGGTCGTTGTCAGCCGCGGCCGGGTATTTGCCCACGTTGCTTTCGGAACGGAGAGCCCATACGCCAGGTGTCTGCTCGACAGCACGCGACCACGGATCAGCGGAGGTTTCTGGAGCAGGTTGGCGCTCCGCCTGTGCCGGAGCAGCAGCTTTGGCGCGGGCTTGCGCCGCCGAGGGTGCAGGCTCGACAGATTGGTTTACCTCCGGTGCCTTTACCTCCGGCGCCGACGATGGCGCGGGGCTGCCCTGCCACTGGCGCGACGGCTCCCAGTCCATGGGAGGTTCTTCATCCAGCGGAGGCGCGTCCTCGTCGAGTGGAGGGCCCCAGTCGTCATCCGGATAGGAGTAGTCGCCGGTCTGCTGCGCTAGCGGCCCGCGTTCTTGCGTCTGCCCTGCAGTGGATGGGGCGACAGACGCCCTGGAAGCCGCCGGGTGGGTGGCCACCGGCTGCGCAGCGGACGCCTGTGCGGCAACAGGCTGCGGGGCGGGCTGCTGCGAGAGTGCGGACGGTTCATTGCCGGATGCGCCAGCAGCGTTGCCGCTGCCGGCGGGTGCCGTAGGCGCAGATGGTGCAGGAGCGCTGGAGGCGCCAGTATCGCTGCCGCCGCCGGCGGGGCCGCCAGTGTCCGACCGGGACGCCGTGATGGTGGGTCCTGACCACTGCGGTGTGGAGACCGCAGAAGCCTCCGGCGAAGAAGGAGAGGCATGCCGGGCCGCGGGCGCGGTGGACGGACCCGGCGACGCCGGAGCCGGACCTGTTGCCGCAGGGCTGGCAGGGGCGGGCTCCGGCTCTCCGGAGCCACCCAGGGCAGGGGCCAGGCCCCAATCCGCGTCGGTGGTGGTAGCCGGAACGTCCCGGCTAGTAGGCGCTTTTGGGTTTGGTTCAGAGCTCGCTGAACTGCCGGCGCCTGCCACCGCGGTGATCTGGCAGTCTATGCCGATCGTCTTGTGGATGGCTTGGCGCAGATTCTCGGAGTGGTCTGCCCTGCCGAAGGCGCCCGCCAGCCCGGAGGTGGTGAAGACGAGCGTCAGGACCTGGCCGTCGAACTGGCCAACCTGGGCATTGGGCTCAACGAGAGCCCAGGTGCTTCGCTTGATCCTTGTCAGGGTCTGCAGGACCTCGGGCCAGGCGCGGCGGAGTACCTCGACGTCGGCATGCGACCCGGCGGGGGCTGCACCGGCGGGGGCTGTGCTGGAAGAGGGTTCGGCGGGGGGCTGCGGAGCGGGAGCCGACGGGGCCGCCTGCGCGGCAAGCGACTCGGGGCCCTGAGCCTGTTGGCGCCGGGCCTCGTGGCGCTGGGCCTGCTCCGGCCGTGGGGCGGACTCCGGGGCCTGTGAGGCCGCGGGACGCTGGGCGACAGGCTCCCGGCCCTGCCCGTCGTGCGAGCCCGGGGCCGGGCGACGTTCGCCTGCGGCGGCGTCATCCGTGGGCCAGTCACCAGTGGTGATGCGTGGCGCGGCCAGGGCTTCCCGTTCGGGCGCGTCCTGCGCCGTGGGCGCGGCCTGGATGCTGGGCGGGCCCACTCGCGGCGCGCTGGACGCCGGAGCCACCTGCGCCGGAGCGGCAGGGACTGACGCCGAAGCTGCCGGACCATGGGAGGCCGGAGCGTTCTGGGCAGGAGCGGCAGACGGAACAGACGCAGGGGGTGCAAGCGGAGCAGGCGAAACCGGAGAAGCCGCAGCAGGAGCCTGCGCGGCTGCCGCAGGCGCCGGCACGGCCGGCGCAACCGGAGCCGAGGCGGCGGCGGGAGCGCCGGCGTCGGACCCTCCGTAGTTAAGGCGCCGCTCCACGCGGTCGATCCTGGCAGCGATGCCGCGCTCGGTCTGCTCGGAACTGGGCAGCAGGATGCGGGCGCACAGCAGTTCCAGGTGCAGCCGCGGCGACGTGGCACCCGTCATCTCCGTCAGCGCGGTGTTGGTGACGTCGGCCGCGCGAGACAGCTCGGCCGCGCCGAGATTGTGTGCCTGGCTCTGCATCCGGGCGATCTGGTCGGCCGGCATGCCGCGGAGGATGGCCTGGGCGCTTTCCGGCATGGCCTGCACGATGATGAGGTCCCGGAAACGCTCCAGGAGGTCCTCCACGAAACGGCGGGGATCATGCCCCGTCTGAATGACGCGGTCCACGGCACGGAAGACCGTGGCGGCATCGGAAGCGGCGATTGCTTCGACGACGTCGTCCAGAAGCGAGGCGTGCGTGTAACCGAGAAGTGCCACAGCGAGTTCGTAGTCGAGGCCGTTGGGTCCGGCGCCTGCCATGAGCTGGTCCAGCACGGACAGCGAATCCCGCACGGATCCCGCACCCGCGCGGATCACGAGGGACAGCACTCCGGGGGCCACCGGGACGTTTTCCTGGTGGCAGAGCTGCTCAAGGTAAGCCATCAGCGGCTCAGGCGGCACCAGCCGGAAAGGGTAGTGGTGCGTGCGCGAGCGGATGGTCCCGATGACCTTGTCCGGCTCGGTGGTGGCGAAGATGAACTTGATGTGTTCCGGCGGCTCTTCGACGATTTTCAGCAGGGCGTTGAAGCCCGCCGAGGTGACCATGTGCGCCTCGTCGATGATGAAGATCTTGTAGCGGTCCCGCACTGGTGCATAGGTGGCGCGTTCCCGGAGGTCGCGGGCGTCGTCCACGCCGCCGTGGCTGGCGGCGTCGATCTCGATGACATCGAGGGAGCCGGCTCCGCCGCGGGCAAGTTCGACGCAGCTGGGGCAGACGCCGCACGGGGTGTCTGTGGGGCCCTTGGCACAGTTGAGGCAGCGGGCCAGGATGCGCGCAGACGTGGTCTTGCCGCAGCCACGCGGGCCGGAGAAAAGGTAGGCGTGGTTGACGCGATTCTTGCGCAGCGCCGTCATCAGCGGCTCCGTGACATGCTCCTGCCCGATAACGTCCGCGAACGAGTCCGGGCGATACCTGCGGTAAAGGGCAGTTGTAACAGTCACAGGGAAAACCTACCTATAGGGACTGACATTAAATAAGAGACCCCTCATGCACCCGCCAGAGCCCATCTACCCTTGCTACCTTCCGGTCCTGGGGGAGTTCAACAGGATGACGCCACATGAGGGGCCGTCAGATACTTTACCCGAACTTTGGGCGTGGCCCGAATCGGCTCCGATGGGGCAGCGGCGGGCACCGCCGTCGTCTTAGCGGTGCCCGTTCACGGGCCAGCTCATGAACGCCGGCTCCTCATAGGGGTGGGCCCGCCGCAATCCCTGTACGACGGCGTCGAGCACGTCCTCTTCCACGATGCACTCGACCCGGACCTCGGAAACCTCTTCCGGCTCACCGGCCGTGCCGATGTAGGGCCGGGCCCCGGGTAAGGGGGTAAAACGTCCCGTTCCCGGCGACGTGAAGGAGCAGTGCGAGTAGTCGCCCAGCCTGCCGGCGCCGGCATCTCCGATGGCGATGCGTACCGCCTCGGCGTGGGAATCGGGGACGTACACCACGAGCGCATGCAGCTGGGACATGGCACCATCCTGCCATTCGTTTCGGGGCGTCCCTGCGCCTTGGCTGGCCGCGCCACAACAGCCCCGGAGGAGGCCTGTGGCGGGGGCGGATCCGGCCGATTGGGAGATGCCGGAAACTTCAGGTATTCTAGTATCTGCTTTTGGTTCAAGAGCAGCTGGAGAATTCGCCTAGCGGCCTATGGCGCACGCCTGGAACGCGTGTTGGGTTAACGCCCTCGGGGGTTCAAATCCCCCATTCTCCGCCATTGGGAAACCCGGTTCTGACATCGTCAGGACCGGGTTTTTCTGCTTTCCTGCCCCGGTTGCGGGATGGAGTTACGTCACGCCCAGCCTCTGGAGCCGCTCGCGGGCGGCTAGCTGGCTGGGGCTGGCCGGCCCCAGTGCGAGGCGCACTACGGCGAGGGTTGCTCGGGCGGCCAGGCTCACCGGCAGCGGCAGCGGGCCCAGCCGGGCAGTACGCATGCCAAGCAGCCGGCGGTAATCAGGCTCCAAACTCAGGACGGCGGCCTCGAACAGCACTCGGTAACCCGGTTTCAGCAGGGGGTGTAGGGGCGGATTCCTGATGAACGCGACTGTTTCGGCGACCCGTTCGTCGCAGCGGAGCGTGCCTGCGGCAGACCATTCTGCGAGCTCCCGGACGAGGGCGGCCTTGCTCTCCGGCGGGGATTCCACTCCCATGAGCTTGCCCGCCTGCGCCCACTCACGCACGTAGGCATCCGGGCCTCCCGGAATGGGGCCGTCCCACAGTTCATGAGTCCGGAGAAACGAGTCCGTGAACGTGATGTGCACCCAGCGGAGCAGCTCAGGATCGTTGGCGGAGTACTTCTGGAGGGTGCCGTCGCCATCGACATACTTGCCGCTGACGGAGCCGTGCAGCCGGACCACCCTCTCGATTGCGGCCCGGGCTTCAGCCGTGGATCCGTACGTGACGGCGTGGATCCAGGCAGTGGTTCGGGCCAGCCGGCCCAGGGTGTCCTCACGGAAATTTGAATGGTCGTGGACTCCGGCGAGGACTGCGGGGTGAAGTGTCTGCATCAACAGGGACCGGATGCCGCCGACGATGGTTGGCACGCCGCCATGGACGGCCCAGACCGCAGAGCCGGGAAGGAAATACCCGGGGTCGTCGCCCTGGGCAAACTTCCGCGACCAGTCCGGCAGCGCATCCGGGCTGCCGGTTAGCGTACGCTTCAGTTCCGCTTGCCATTTCCTCAGGAAAGTCCGCATATTTCATTCTCGCGCGCCGAGGCGGGCCGGGTAAGCGGAGGAACCAATCTATATCTACGGCATCAAGGCCGGACACACCACCGCACACCTTGATTATCAGAAGTTTTTCCGCCTGGCCGGCGGAAAAGCCCTAACCCTCCTGCGCCCCGACATGGAACGCGGTCAACCGTGCAGCCAGTACCAAGGCAGCACTCGTTAAAAGCCTATGGATTCTTACGGGCTGACCCCCAGTTTTAGGGGTTTCGCCGCTCTTGAGCCTGTGGCCACAATGGAGGACACGCTCGTCGAGATAGGAGTTTGACGGGTACTTATTCAGGAGAATTCTGTGGCAAATCACGGGGGACACAAGCACTCACCGAGGGTGATCGGCCCGGGCCGGATCGCCTTGCGGAGCCTATCCGCGGCGGTGGTTGTCGGCTTCTCCGTCTTCGCCTTCGGATTCCAGGGACCGGCCACGTCCATCCAGCAGCCCGTGGGTGCTGCCGTCCCAATTGCACCTCCCTCGGGCGTCGTGGGTCCCGGGCTCCTCGATCCCGACACCACCCTGCCCGCGTACCCGATCAGCGGGTCCACCATTGCCGCGCCGGCTAAGGCTCCCACCGGACACACCGTGTCCAACTCCAAAGTCAAGGCAACCAAGACGGGCGCCGCCAAATCTCCGGGTGTGGCCTCCACCGCGCTTAAGCGGCCCGGAGCCGGCTTCCTCATGGCGCCCTTGGAAGTCCTCAGGCCAAGTTCCCCGTTCGGCCTGCGGCACAGCCCGATCACCGGCGAGTCGGGTGAATTCCACTGGGGCCAGGACTACGCAGCCGCCTGCGGCACCCGCGTTTACGCAGCCGACGGCGGCGTGGTCCGGGCCGCCGGATGGCACCCCTGGGGCGGGGGCAACAGGGTGGAGATCGACCACGGCAATGGCCTGATCACCACGTACAACCACCTGCAGGGCATCGCCGTCGAAAAGGGCGACCAGGTTCGGGTAGGCGAGATCATCGCGGAGGTGGGCACCACCGGATCCTCCACCGGCTGCCACCTGCACTTCGAGGTCATCAAGAACGGACAGCACGAGGATCCCCTCAAGTGGACCCTGCTGCCCATCCGGCAGACCGACCAACTGACACCCGCTGTGTTTACCAGCTTCGCAGGCGGCGCTGCCAGCACGTATGGGTGGGCTATCCCTAACATCCCGGGCAACAGCGGGCCGGGCAACACCGACGACGGCCTGACACCCGTGACTGCAGCTGCAATGGCCTACCCTCGCGCTGGCCGGGCAACTGCTGTGCGGCCCACCTTGGTTGCCAGCTCATCGTTCTCCGGTTCCTCTTCCTTCAGCCCAGCGGAAACATCGACCGTTACTACAAGTCCCCAACCGACGCCGCCGAAGCTGACGCCTCCCGCGACAGCCAAGCCGAAGCCGGCCCCGACTCCTACTCCGACCCCGAAGCCGAAACCGGCTCCCGCGCCCGCTCCCGCGCCCGCTCCCGCTCCCGCGCCGCCCACTGCGACACCTGTGCCGCCGGCTGACCCGCCCACCGAGCCGGTAGTTCCGGCAGTGCCCGAGCCACCGGCACCGACCGAGCCCGCGCCGCCACCCACTGAGCCGGCGCCGCCGGCTGACCCGCCGCCCACCGAGCCGGCAGTTCCGACCGAGCCCGCGCCACCGGCACCCGCCGAACCGGCCGTGCCCTCCGCACCGGTAGTGCCCGCACCGGTAGTGCCTGGACCGGTAGTGCCCGCACCGGTAGTGCCCGCACCGGTAGTGCCCGCTCCGGTAGTGCCCGCTCCGGTAGTGCCCGCTCCGGTAGTGCCCGCACCGGTAGCGCCTGCACCGGTAGCGCCTGCACCGGTGCCAGCTCCCCCTTCGGCACCGGCAACCGCCACATTGCCAAGTGCTGCGCCAATCGAGGATGCTGCCGTGGCAGAAGCGAAGGCAGCAGCGGAAGCTGTGCCGACCGCGGAGCCCGCGGCGGCGCCGTAAGCGGTAGAGGGCAGCCGCTGTCGGGCTGTTCGCTTTACTGGGTGAATCTAACTGGTCAGGAGGTCAGGGAATGCAACGGAAGCCAAAGCCGTTGTCATTAGTGACAGCCATGCACCCGGCGAGAGAGCACGATGTGACTTCCCTCCAAACGATTCCGCCGACACACGACGGAACCCGCCCGGGTTTCGGATGCCCTTCGGGGGATGCGGTGCCGGCAACGGACGCATCCTCCGAATGTGGATGTGCGGGCTCTCCCTGGTCTGCTGGGCGCTTGCCCCACGCGCCGCAGTGCGTCGGCGTCCTCCTTTCACTCTGCCCGAGGCGCGGTAAGCCGGGTACGTTCCGAAAGAGCATTCCGCCCGGAACAGGCGGCGGACTCCCGTCTCCGCGTCTATCTCTGCAAATCAAACAATGCGCGGCAAACTAACGAAATGGCCATCGGGGGATGGCCGTGCAAGAAACGAAAGCGAGGAAGGTAGCCCGAAAGCGACGGCGGTGTTGTAATTTTTCAACATGCCAACTCCCGTTTCCCCATAGTTCGCTTCTTATCTGGTTGGATGGAACGTACTTAGAGGGACACAGGAGGCGCCCCGCTTCCTAACTACCGCGAAGGCAGCAATGGAGCTCATCGAGGCCGAGCATCCCCGGCCACGCCATTTTCTACTCCACCTGAGTGACCCCCACCTGTTGGGAGGTCCGGACCCCCTATACGGCGCAGTTGACAGCGAAGCCCGCCTGATCCAGCTTTTCGACGAGGTTCAGGCTTCGCGCGCGCGCCCGGAAGCCGTGATTTTCACTGGCGACCTGGCAGACAAGGGCGACCCCGAGGCGTATGCCAAGCTCCGCGCGATCGTGGAACCTGCATGCCAGGACCTCGGCGCCCAGGTCATCTGGGCCATGGGCAACCACGACAACCGCGCCAACTTCCGGGCTGGCCTGTTCGACCAGGCGGGCAACGACGATCCCGTCGACCACAGCTACTACGTCAACGGGCTGCGGGTCATCACCATGGACACGTCCGTACCCGGTTACCACCACGGCGAACTCAGTGACAACCAGCTGGACTGGCTCGCCGGGCAACTGGAGACCCCCGCACCGGACGGGACGATCCTGGCGCTGCACCATCCGCCGGTTCCGTCGGTGCTGGACCTGTCCGTGCTGGTGGAACTCCGCGACCAGGCGTCCCTGGCGGCCGTGGTCCGGAACTCGGATGTCCGCAGCATCCTGGCCGGGCACCTCCATTACTCCACGACGGCGAGCTTCGCCGGCATCCCAGTGTCCGTGGCCTCAGCCACGTGCTACACCCAGGACCTGAACGTTCCGCAGGGTGGCACCCGAGGCCGCGACGGCGGCCAGGCCTTCAACCTGGTGCACGTTTACGAGCACACGGTGGTGCATTCCGTGGTGCCGCTGGGCGTCACTCCCACCGTGGGCGAGTATGTCACCCCGGAGGAGACGGAACGCCGCCTGGCTGCAGCCGGAATCCGCATCCCGGAAGGGGCCAAACGTCCCGTGCTCACGCGGAAATAGGGAGCACAGACAGAAGAACCCCGCCGGTGATCCGGTGGGGTTCTTCTGCGATTTAGGAGCTTATATTTCCCAGGGCGCCTTGATGGGGTAGTACCTCTCCAGGAACTCCGTGACAAGGTCCGCCCGCTCATCGGCTGGGACCTCCGGAAAGCTGCCGTCATTGAGGCAGAAGAAGTCCATGTTGCGCTTGGTCAGCAGCTTGGGCAGGTAGTTCAGTCCCGACCGGAGCGTGGTGTCCACGTACCTCACCTTGGCCGCCGTCTGGGTCACGGCCCGCCCGGTCAGCAGTGCGTAGTAGTGGTAGAAGGAATTTGTGACGGAGATGTTGTCTGCGGCCCGGAACGTGCTGGCAGCGGTCTTCGCGAACTCCGCGGGGAACTCCTGCTCCATCTGGGCTACGAGGCTCCGGCGCAGCGGCGCGGCCGAGTGTTCCAGATGGCGCGTGGTGATCCGACCAAAGCGGTTCCAGAGCAGCTTTCGGTTGACCCGGGCCGCGTTCTCGAAGCCGCTGCGTTCGGCGTCGTTCTCGCCGAGGCCGATGCGGGTCTCCGCCTCGATGAACTTGGTGATCCCGCCCGGCGTGAAGAACATGTCCGGGCCCACCGGCCGCCCGAAGAACATGTCGTCGTTGGAGTAGAGGAAGTGCTCGGAGAGGCCTTCGATGTGGTGCAGCTGGCACTCCACGGCCTGGGAGTTGTGGGTGGGCAGCACCGACGGGTCGGCGAAGAACTCCTCGCTCCGGACGATGGTCACTGACGGGTGGTCGGCCAGCCATTCCGGGGCGGGGGAGTCGGTGGCGATGAAGATGCGGCGGACCCAGGGGGCGAACATGTAGACCGACCGGAGCGCATATTTGAGCTCGTTGATCTGCCGGTAGCGCGCCTCGTGGTCGTCACCCTCGCCCAGGACAGCTCCCGCCATGCGGGCGCGGCGGGCGGCGATGTACTCCGGGGAGCTGCCGTCCACCCAGGAGAAGACCATGTCGATGTCGAAGCTGATGTCGCTCGCGTGGTCAGCGAACATGTTCTCGATGGTGGGCCAGGTGTGGCCGTAGCGCTCCACCGTTCCGCGGACGGCGTCGTGGGCCATCATGGTGCGGCGGGTCAGGGAGTTCTCGATCGGGAGGATCACTTCGTTGCCCAGGAAGCTCCACAGCTCCACCTGGACGCCGGCGGACGCACCGAATTCGAAGCCGCCCTCGGGTTCAACCCGCGGGCGGTACAGCCGGAAGATGCGCGCCTGCCGGTTGACGGAGAGCTCGCCGTCGGCCACCAGGACGGACGTTTTCTTCTTCGCGTCCACGGTCATGGAGTAGAACGGCTCGTTCCGGCACGCGTCCACGAGGGCGGACCGCAGCTTTTTGCGGTCCTTCCAGTCAAGGGCGATCACGGGACGGTCGTTGTTGCCCCGGACCAGCAGGTAATCCAGCCCGGTCGCGTCCAGCACGTTCCGCAGGAAGAGCAGGTCCTCCACCATGGCCTGGTAGGGCGTCCGGGTGTCGTTGATCAGCGCATACCGGCCTGATCGGCGGACGACGTCGGGGCGGTGTTTGAGGCGCGCCACAGCCGCCGGCGACGTTGCTTCCGCGAGTGCGGGTACGTCCTCGGCCTGACCGCCGTAGTAAATGTCGTCCTGAACCGTCACGTCGGTAATGGTGTTTCTCCCATGCTGCTAGGGGTGAAGTCTTACTTGCATGATAGTCCTGCCGGGAAAACATGCCGGGCAGGCGGCCGGGCGGTGGCCCGGCCTGTATGGTCTGGCCGTCTGAGCTATCGTCTGGCCGTCGGGGCCGCGGCAGCGGGCTTAGTCGAGGAGAGCCTGCCGCCAGCTGGACAGGAACGCCGCCCCGGCGTCGTCGTGAATGACCGTTTCCTGCAGGCCCAGGTCGGCGGCGGTGAGCACGTCGTAGGGCTTGGCCGGGACGCCGTCCGCAGGCCTGACGTCGACGTGCTTCACCGCGTGGTCGTTGTGGTGCAGCCAGTCGGCCATGGCGTAGTCCGTGCGGGAATCACCTACCGTCCGCCACGCCTGCGGCGTGATGCCCTGGGCCGCCAGCAGCTCCACGGCGCGGCTCGCTCCGAGGTCCTTGCCCAGCCGCACCGATTCAATGTCCGTGGAAATGATGGTGGGGTCCACGCGGTAGTCGATCTCATCGTCGGAGTTAGGTGCATGGTGGTCCAGCCGCACGACGCCCAGGCCGTGGCGCTCCATCAGCTCCATCGCCTCGGCATCAAACAGCTTCTGCTCGGCGAGGTACTCACTGCTGGGCACCTCAATGTGCTGCTCCACCGACACCATGGCGCGCTTGGTTTCGTCGAAGAACATGTGGGCCGAGTAGTCCTCAGCCACCATGCGCCGGACATCGTCGCCGTAGGCTGCCGGCACGGCAAGCTCGTGGTCCACGTGGATGGGTCCGGGGCCGGCCGCGGTGTAGCTGAACCACACCGCACCTTTTTCGCAGATGGCGTGGATCAGCGTTCCGCCCGGCATTCCGGCGGCGATCATGGGCTCCATGACCTGCTTACGGATGAATGCATCCGAGCGCCCGGTGTTGAAGATGACCGGCACTCCGGCGTTCGCGAGGGCCACCAAATCGGCAATGATTTCCGGTTTCACATCCCGGGTCACCGGGCTGGCAACCGGGCCGTCAACGTCCAGGAGTAGGGCCAGGGCGGGTGCGGACGGCGTGTGGGCGCCGAACCCCGGGGCGGCATTCGCAGTAGGTGCAGTCATGGCTCCATTCTGTCAGCCGACACCGGCCAATCCGCCCGGACCGCGGGTGGCGGCCAGCATGTGACACATAGTTACTGTTTGGCTACAACCTCCCGCGGCGCGCTGATTCCACATTCCCTTGAACCGGCCAGTTGCTTACGCTTGCAATGTGATATTCAAAGCTGTGGGCGAGGGACGCCCTTACCCCGACCATGGTTTCAGTACCCCCAAAGACTGGGCGGCCCTTCCGCCCCGTCCCGTGCGGCTGGATGAACTTGTGACCACCAAGCGGACCCTGGATCTTGAAGCGCTCCTTGCCGAGGACTCCACTTTCTTTGGGGACCTGTTTCCCCACGTGGTGCAGTACCAGGGCACCCTCTATCTGGAGGACGGCCTGCACCGGGCGGTAAGGACTGCACTCCACCAGCGCACCGCTATACATGCAAGGGTGCTCGTGATCGATGGCTAGAAAACCCAAAGACGTGACCGTCCTCCACGGTCACCGCGTGATTAGCGGCCCCGAGCTCAGGGCCACGTTCGTCGAGGACGACGAAAAAGCAGAGAACCCCGGCCGCCTTCGCCGCCGGATCCTGCACGGTGTGGTGCTCGTGCTGCTGCTTGGCCTCATTGTTGCTGGGATCATGGGAGCAATGGGTGTGATGAGCGGGCAGATCAAGTTTCCGTCCGCTCTCCAGGCCCAGGAGAACTCCTCCGTCTGCCCGGCAACAACCTTCGACTACACGCCGCCCGCCAAGGTGACGGTGAACGTCCTCAACGCTACGAGCCGCAATGGCCTGGCGAAGGCGGCAGCCAATGAGTTCAAGGGCAGGAAGTTTGTTCTCGGCAAGGTGGCCAACACGGAAACCGGATACCGCGGCGTGGCGGCCATTGTCTCTGGTGCTGCCGGACAGGCGGCGGCCTTCACCGTCCAGCGGAATCTGCCTGGCTCGGACTACTTCCAGGACGGGCGCAAGGACGGCAGCGTGGATGTGATCCTGACTGGGGACTACCGCGGCCTGGTCAAGCCGCAGCTTGTGGATCAGACGCCGGGCAAGCTCAGCTGCCCGCGGGAAAGCCGTCGCGTCGCGGACGATTCGCAGTGGCCAGTCATGCCCACCCAGGGCGCCAAGCCCTGAGCCTGGCAGGCTGAGCTTTTGGCCGGCTGATCCTTAGCCGGCCCCAGCGGCCGGCGGCTGCGGGCGGACGGGGCGGCCGCCGTCGTCGAACCTTGCCCCGGCGCCCAACTGGATGAAGCGGACGGTCCGCGAGACCCTTTCCTCCAGGTCCCCGGAGGCGTCGCCGCGGGCCGCGCTGGATGAGAGCGTGCCGTGGATCAGCTGCGCCTGCTGCAGCGGATCGGCCACCGGGAAGTAACCCTTGTCCATGCCGTCGCGAAGAATGTCCTGCAGCATGTCGCTGAGCCCGCCCACGTGGTCGGCCAGCTTGGCGAACGACGCCGGCGAGAGGACGGCGCCCATGGCTGGACCGGGCGGCAGATGCCGACGGCTGAGATCCTCCACTTGGGCCCGCACGTACAGGGCCAGCCGGTCCACCGGATTGTCCAGCCGGGCCAGCGACTCCCGCAGTCCGGTCATGAACCGTTCCGTCTCCACGAGTGCGTAGGCAATCAGGAGCTCTTCGATGTCCGCGTAATAGTTGTAGACAGCCGTGCGGCCGATCCCTGCATGCCGGGCGACGTCGGTCATAGTGAGCCCGGGCAGCCCGTGCGAGAAGAGAAGCTCACCGAAGGCGTTCAGGATGCGGCGCTGGGTCTCGGCGCGCTGCGCAGCGTTGCTGGGGGCCGAAATCCGGGGCATAGGGACACTTTACCGCCGTCTGTCACCAAACCGTTCTGAGTTTTTGTACGGATAGTGGGCGCTAGATGCCCTTCAGGGGACGACATCTGTACAAAAACTCGTAGAGCTAGACGGGGCAGCCATCCGGGCCGCATGCCTCTGCGTTATCCGTCTTGGCGCCGGCTTTGTCGCCGACCATCACCAGCGGGTGCGACTCTTGCCACGCCTGTTCAAGGGCCATGGTGAAGCTCGCCGCGGGCTGGGCTCCGGACAGTCCGTACTTGCGGTCGATCACGAAGAACGGAACGCCGCTGATGCCCAGGGCGCGGGCTTCGGCGAAGTCGCGGCGGACGTCATCGGCATACTTGTCGGTGCTGAACAGCTCGGCAACGTGACCGGCGTCGAGGCCCAGATCCGCGCCAACCGACGCGAGATAGTCGGGGCTGCCGATGTCCTTGCCGTGCTCGAAGTGGTCGCTGAGCAGCCGCTCCTTGGCCGCATCCTGCATGCCGTGCGCGGCAGCCAGGTGGATCAGCCGGTGGGCCGTGAAGCTGTTGGCAACCACGACGGCGTCGAACCGGTAGTTGAGGCCCTCGCCTTTGGCTTGGGCTGCTACGTGGTCGAACATCTGCGTGACCTGGTCAGCGGCCATGCCCTTGCGCTTGCTGAGGTAGTCCAGTTCCGTGCCGTCGTAGTGCTCGGGCACGCTAGGGTCCAGCTGGTAGCTGCGCCACTGCACCTCCACCTGGTCGCGGTGCGGGAACTCGGCAAGGGCGGTCTCGAACCGGCGCTTGCCGATGTAGCACCAGGGGCAGGCGACGTCTGACCAGATCTCAATCTTCATGCCTGCGACAACTCCCGGGCTTTCCCGGGCATTCCTGCGCGGACAGTTGCTTTGGTCACGCCGGCTGAACACTCTTCTCTGGGAGCCCGGCTTCACGCAGCCCTTGTTTGGCGGCAGGCCCGGCCATATTGTTTGGACTAACTCCCGGCGGTCAGACCGTACCTTCGAGGGAGGCTCAAGTGCGTATTGGATTGATATCGGCACCGTGGATCCCGGTTCCGCCGCCCGGGTACGGCGGCACAGAGCGGGTGGTGGACAGCCTTGCGCGCGGATTCGCCGCAGCCGGGCATGAGGTCCTGCTTGCCGCGCCTTCCGACAGCACCTGCCCGGTTCCTCTGGCCCCGCGAATGCGCCCCTCGGCACCGGTGGACATGGGACGCGCATTGTCGGAGCTGAGCCACATCATCAGGGCCTACGACGGCATGGCAGGCATGGACATCATCCACGACCACACCATGAGTGGACCGCTGTATGCCCACCGTCCGGCCGGAGTCCCGGTGGTCACCACCATCCACATCCGCCTGGCTCCGCAGGCCGTGGACCTGTACACCGCCATCGGAAAGACCACCGGCATCATTGCGATCTCCCGTGACCAGGTGAGCCGTTCGCCGGAGGTCCCGGTGACGAAGGTGATCCACCACGGCATGGATGTGGCGTCCGTTCCCGTGGGCCAGGGGAACGGCGGTTACCTGTGCTTCGTCGGACGGCTATCACCGGACAAGGGCATCCTCGAAGCAATCCAGATCGCAGGTGCCGCGGGAATCCCCCTGCGCATCAGCGCCCGGATCCAGGGACCCGAGGAGCAGGGCTATTTCGACGACGTCGTGAAGCCAGTGCTGGGGCCCAGTGTGGAGTTCACGGGGCCGCTGTCCGACGCCGAGAAATACCAACTTGTCGGTGGTGCGCTCGCATTCCTGAACCCGATCCAGTGGCCGGAGCCGTTCGGCCTGGTGATGATTGAGGCGCTCGCCACCGGAACGCCTGTTGTGGGTACCCCTGCCGGTGCTGCTCCGGAAATCGTGGAGCACGGCGTCACGGGCTACCTCGGCAGCGTCGAGCAGTTGGCCACGTTCGCCGCCGAAGCCGCCGGCCTCAGCCGGGAAGCCTGCCGCGCCTCGGTGGAGCAGCGCTTCAGCTCGGCCCGCATGGTGGCCGACCACCTGGCGCTCTACGAACAGATCCTCGGCGGACAGGTCGTGGGGCAGCGGGCTCAGCCGAACGGGTAGGCCCTGCATGCATGGAGTTTTTGTACAGATAATGGCCCCAAAAGGCCCATTAGAGCGCGATATCTGTACAAAAACTCCAGCGGGGGTGGACGGTTTCAGTCATTGGAGGTTCCCTCCGGTGCCGGCGTCGGCCTCGTAGCTGAGGCCGATCTGGCGGCGGATCTCGTCCATCGCGGCCATGACAGCCACACTCTCGCTCGGCGGCAGAATCGTTCCCGCTGTGGCGCCTTCCCTGATGAGGCGTTCCATCTCGGCCGCCTGGTATTGCATTCCCCTGCTCGTGACGGGCTGATCGAACCGCTCCAGGACGTTTCCCTGGTTATCGAACCGGGTGAACGGCGTGGGGTTGTACCAAGTGGATTCGATGTCGATCCACCCTTTTGTCCCGATGATGGCGGCGCGGTTATTTGAAGCAGTGTCCAGGGCACAGTCCACGAGCGCCTGCTGTCCGTCCGGGTACTCGAAGATTGCTGCCGTTTGCCGGTCCACGCCTGTCGCCGTCATCGCGGCGCTGGCCCGGATGCTGACCGGTGCACCGAGGACGTCGAAGACAAAGGAAACGGGGTAGACGCCGAGGTCCAGCAGCGCACCGCCGCCCAAGGCAGGATCGTTCAGACGGTGGGCCGGGTCCTTGGGGAGGTCCTGGTTGTGGCTGGCCGTGACCTTCCGTATTTCCCCGAGCGAGCCCTCCTGGATGATTTCGCGGAGGCGGATCATGTGGGGGAGGAAGCGGCTCCACATGGCCTCCAGCGCTACGAGGCCCTTGGACTCGGCCAGGTCAACAATATCCTGCGCTTCGCGGGCGTTGATGGTGAACGCCTTCTCCACCAGAACGTGCTTTCCGCCATTGAGGGCGAGCAGCGCGTTCGCATGATGGAAAGGATGTGGCGTGGCAATGTAGACGACGTCTACGTCCGGGTCGGCCACCAGCGCTTCGTAGCTGTCGTGGGCGGTGGGGATGCTGTATTTCTCACCGAAGGCCTTGCTGGATTCCGGGCTGCGGGAGCCGACGGCCTGGACGGTGAATCCATTCTCGATCAGGTCCTGTGTTTGCAGCCCGGCGATGAAGCCCGTGCCGAGGATGCCCCAGCGGATGTGTCCGTCGGAAGTGCCATTCGGGTGGTTGGTCACGTGCTTAGTCCTTTGCGGGGTTGGAGTTGGCGATCGGGTAGGCCACGTACGCGAGGCGGGCGGAGTCAGGCGACCAGCTGTTGACGTTAATTGTCCCCTGCCCGCCGAAGACGGGCCACGTGTGCAGCGGCGCTGCCCAGTCATCCGTGGAGACAAATACGACGTCGACCGGCAGGTCCGCCGGGTGCCCTTCCGTGCCGCTGGGGAAACGGATGTAGCTGGCCAGGCGGCCGTCGGGGGACAGATGCGGGAACCAGTCGACGGTGTGGCTCGCCAGCAACTGCTCGGCGCTGCTGCCGCCGGCGGCACGCACGCGTGCCAGCTGGGCGTGGCCGGGCTGACTGGTGAACGCCTCGGCATTGAAGTACAGCCATCCGCCGTCCGGGGAGTATTCAGGCCCGTCGCAGTGGCCGTCGACGCTGATGGGCGTGGACGCGCCGCCGCTGGCCGGGATGGTCATGAGCCTGCCGGGCTGGGTGAAATCACCGGCTTCCATGCCCACGTAGGCCAGTTCCTGGCCGTCCGGGCTGACGCCGTGGAGGAAATGGAAGGAGCCGTCGTCTTTGGTGATGCGCGTGGCGTGGCCGCCGCGCAGGGCCGCCCGGTAGATGTGGCCGTCGTTGGCCGAGAGGAAGATGTGCTCGCCGTCGGGATCGAGGACATGGTCGTTGTTGAGGCCGGGGATTCCGGTGAGCGGGACCTGGCTGATGGTCCGGCCGGCAACGTCGAAGGTCCACAGCTTCCCGTCGCCGTTGAGGACCAGTGCCTCGCCGTCGAGCGTCCAGTTGGGCGCCTCCAGGAGTATGTCCTCTGTGGCGAAGGCAAGTTCGCGCTCGCCGGTGATAAAGGCAATCCAGACCTCACACCGCTGGCCGGGCTGAAGTGTGCGGATCACTGCGCTTTCCTCTCGGATTGGAAGTTCAGTTCCCTGCGGGGGATGTTCCATGGAGTTTTTGTACAGATATCGTCCCCAAAAGGCACTTTTGCTCGCGATATCTGTACAAAAACTCCAAAGGGAAATCGGGTCAGTCCTTGCTGCTGAAGGCGGCGTCGAAGCTGGTCTGGGAGGCGGGGAAGTCGAACTTCTTCAGCGCGGCGAGGGCTTCGGGGGCGCCGTGGAGGCGGTCCATGCCGGCGTCCTCCCACTCGATGCTGATGGGCCCGGTGTAGCCGATCGCGGTCAGCGCCCGGAAGGAGGATTCCCAGGGGACGTCGCCGCGGCCGGCTGAGACGAAGTCCCAGCCGCGGCGGGGGTCGCCCCAGGGCAGGTGCGAGCCCATGACGGTGTTCCGGCCCGTAAACCGGAGCTTGGTGTCCTTGCAGTCCACGTGATAGATCCGGTCCTTGAAGTCCCAGATGAAGGAGACGGGGTCGATGCCCTGCCACATGAAGTGGGAGGGGTCCCAGTTCAGGCCGAACGCTTCGCGGTGCCCGATCGCTTCGAGGGTGCGGACGGTGGTCCAGTAGTCGTAGGCGATCTCGCTCGGGTGGACCTCGTGGGCGAAGCGGACGCCGCATCCGTCGAAGACGTCCAGGATGGGGTTCCAGCGGTCTGCGAAGTCCTGGTAGCCGGCGTCGATGACCTTTTCCGGGACGGGCGGGAACATCGCGACGTACTGCCAGATGGAGGAGCCGGTGAACCCGACGACGGTGTCCACGCCGAGCGCTTTGGCGAGGCGGGCGGTGTGTTTCATTTCCTCGGCGGCGCGGGTGCGCACGCCCTCGGGGTCGCCGTCGCCCCAGACCTTGGAGCCGACGATCGCTTCGTGGCGGAAGTCGATCGGGTCATCGCAGACGGCCTGGCCCTTGAGGTGGTTGGAGATGGCCCAGACCTTGAGGTTGTATTTGTCCAGGATGGCGAGTTTGGAGTCGACGTAGCCGGGTTCGTCCCAGCGCCAGGCGTCCAGGTGGTCCCCGGAGACGGCAATTTCCAGGCCGTCATAGCCCCAGCCGGAGGCGAGCTTGGCGACTTCCTCGAAGGGGAGGTCGGCCCACTGGCCGGTGAACAGGGTATACGGGCGGGGCATGGTCAGGCTCCTTCGGTTGGTGTGGCGGCGGCGCCGCCGGTGGGCGGGACGAGCTGTATGGTGGCGCTTTTCGCTGCGGCGGATTCCTCGACGGCGGCCAGGACACGCTGGACGGCGAGGCCTTCCTCGAACGACGGCGACGGCGCCTCGCCGCTGCCGATCGCGGCCAGGAAGTCGCGGATCTCGTGCGTGAAGGTGTGCTCCCAGCCGATGATGTGGCCCTGCGGCCACCAGGCATCCAGGTAGGGGTGCTCGGGCTCGTTGACCAGGATCCGGCGGAAGCCCTGCTCCCGAGCCGGCGCCGTGGCGTCCAGGAAACCTAGTTCGTTCAGGTTCTCCAAGTCGAAGAGGATGGTGCCCTTCTCGCCGTAAATTTCCAGTTTCAGGGAGTTCTTCTGCCCGGTGGCCACACGGGAGACTTCGACTGAGGCGATGGCCCCGGAGGCGAGAGACAGCGTGACCCAGGCGGCGTCGTCGACCGTCACTTCTTCCGGCCCGTGCTTGCCCGGCCGGACCGGAGTGAAAGTATGCAGCCGGCCGGAGACCTCCGTGACGGCGTCCCCGAGCAGGAACAGGACCTGGTCGATCGCATGGGACGCGATGTCCCCGAGGGCACCGGACCCGGCGGTTTCCTTGTTCAGCCGCCACGTCATGGGGGACTCCGCGTCGGCGAGCCAGTCCTGCAGGTAGGCCGCGCGGACGTGCCGCACGGTGCCAAGGCGGCCCTCCGCGATCAGTTCCCGGGCGAGTGCCAGGGCGGGCACGCGGCGGTAGTTGAACCCGACCATGGACTGCACCCCTCGCGCGCGTGCCGCCTGCGCCGCGGAGGTCATGGCCTCGGCCTCGGCGAGGGTGTTGGCCAGTGGCTTCTCCACGAGCACATGCTTCCCGGCTTCGAGGGCGGCGATGGCGATCTCGGCGTGCATCCAGCCCGGGGCGCAGATGTCCACGATGTCGATGTCGTCCCGTTGCAGGACAGCACGCCACTCCGTCGCGGACTCGGCCCAGCCGTACTTTGCCGCGGCCGTGGCGACCTGGCCGGCGTCCCGCCCAATGAGCACTTTCTGTTCGAAGGCCGGGACGTCGAAGTAGGACGCGACGTTCCGCCACGCGTTCGAGTGGGCCTTGCCCATGAAGGCATAGCCGATCATCGCCACACCCAAGGGGCGCTTGGAACCCGGAGGTGTACCGGGGGATTCGTGGGAAGTCATTGGTATTCCTAGAGGGTGGAAGCGGTGGGGTTCCAGTCCTCGGGGAGGGCCGGGGACGCGGGGGCGGAGCTTTCGACGGTGACGAAGCTGCCGGATTCGACGGACTCGGAAATCGAGACCATGGTGTCCAGGACGTGGTAGGCGAGGTTGCCTGTGGCGCGGTGCGGCACTCCGGCGCGGATGGAGCGGGCCATGTCCAGCACACCCATGCCGCGGCCGTTGGACGGTCCGGTGGCGGGGATAACTGTCCACTCGTCATCGCCGGCGCGCCAGAGCCGCACGTCGCCGTCGAAGTAGTTGGGGTCCGGGAGGGAAATGGTGGCCTCGGTGCCGGTGATTTCCACGAAGCCCATCCGCTGCCGGGGCGACTCGAAGGAAAAGACGCTGTGCGAGGACTGGCCGCCTTCAAACTCGGCCATGGCGCTGACGTGGGTGGGGACGTCCACCGTGAACTCCTCGCCCAGCTTGGGCCCGGAACCGATGACGCGGACTTCCTTGGCTTTGGAGCCGATGGCCGCCACCCGACGCACGGACCCGAAGGTCTGGACCAGTGCGGTGAGGTAGTACGGGCCCATGTCGAACAGGGGCCCGGCGCCGTACTGGAAGAGGAATGCCGGGTTCGGGTGCCAGGACTCCGGTCCGGGGGTCTGGAACGTGGTCATGGCGGTGAGCGGGGTGCCGATATCGCCGCGTTCGATGAGCCTGCGCGCGGTCTGGAGTCCGGCGCCGAGGAACGTGTCCGGCGCGGTGCCGAGGCGGATGCCTGCGGCGTCGGCGGTCTTCAGCAGCCCCAGCCCTGATTCGCGGTCCAGCGAGAACGGCTTCTCGGTCCAGACGTGCTTGCCGGCGTTCACCGCCGCCGTCGCGACCTCCACGTGGGCGGCCGGGATGGTCAGGTTGACGATGATTTCGACGTCGGGATGGTTCAGTGCGGGGTCCACGCCGCCCCACTGCGGGATGCCGTATTCCTTGGCCCGCGCCTCGGCCGCCTCCTCGAAGAGGTCGGCAATGACATGGACCTTGAGGTCCGGGAAGACGGTCAGGTTGTCCAGGTACTGCTTGCTGATGTTGCCGGCACCGATGACTGCGACGCCGACCGGTCCGCGGCGGGGGGATGAGGTGCTCATGCCTGTGCTCCTTCAGCGGCCTTTGCGGAGTCAGAGTTCAGGAAGGCAAGCGATTGGGTGATGCCGTCGAAGATGTCTCCGGAGTAGTCGTCGAATTCGACGACGCCGACCTCCAGCGACTTTGCTGCGCCGATGACGTCCCACACGGCGATCTTGCCCTGGCCTGCCGGCTGCTGGGCCTTGGTGTCCGTGTTCAGCGGACCGTCCTTGATGTGGATGAACTTCACCCGGTCACCCAGCTTGGCCAGGATGTCCACCGGGTCCTGGCCGCCGACGGCAACCCAGTAGGTGTCCACCTCCAGGACCAGTTCGGGGTCCAGCAGCCCTTCGAAGTACTCCAGGGCGGTCTGGCCCTCGATGCTGGACTCCAGCTCCCAGGCGTGGTTGTGGTAGCCCACTCGGATGCCGTATTCGGCTCCTTTCTTGGCGGCGGCGTTGAGCTTGGCAGCGGTGGCCTGGATGGTCTCCGCGTCCTGCCAGTGCTCGGCCGGGAGGTAGGGGTCGATGACGGTGGTGATGCCGAGTTCCTTGGCGGCGGCGAAGATCTCGTCCTGGTCCTGGGTGAGCAGCGGCGCGTGGCCGGACGGGGCGGTGAGGCCGTTCTCCTTCAGCGCGGCGCCGAGCTCCTTGGCGGTGGCCACGAAGTTGTACGGCTCCACCTGCGTGAAACCGATCTCTGCGACCTTCTTGATGGTGCCGGGAAGGTCCTCCTGGATCGCGTTGCGCAGGGTGTACAGCTGGAGTGAGTAAGACATGTTGTTCCTTTGCGGGTTCTGTATGTATTCAGGGATGGTTCGGTAATCG
This sequence comes from Arthrobacter sp. ISL-65, assembly GCF_018613795.1. Lineage (GTDB taxonomy): Bacteria > Actinomycetota > Actinomycetes > Actinomycetales > Micrococcaceae > Arthrobacter. Next base: position 41,960 of record NZ_JAGGPN010000031.1, on the reverse strand, counting down.
GGCGTGGCTAGCGGCCGGCGAGGGATCCGCCGATGCCGCCGACGCTGAAGTATTTGTTCAGGGTGGCGAAGACGATGACAGGCGGCAGCATCATGATCACGGCGAGGGCCATGACGGAGGTCCAGTCCGTAGCGTTCTGCTGGAAGAAGGACTGCACACCCATGGGCAGGGTGAAGATTTCGTTGGACCGGAGGAACACGATGGCGACCAGGTAGTCGTTCCAGGCCAGCAGGAACGAGAAGATCGCTGTGGAGAGGATGCCGGGCAGGCTGTTGCGCAGCACAACCTTTGTGAAGGAGCCGAAGACTGAGCAGCCGTCGATCCACGAGGCTTCCTCGAGGCTGATCGGGATGGAGTCGAAGTACGCGGCCATCATCCAGGTGGCCACGGTCATGGTGGAGCCGACATAGATGATGGTCAGGCCCATGAGGTTGTCCACCAGTCCCATGCCGGCGAACAGGATGAACAGCGGCACCACGGAGGTGATGATGGGCAGGGACTGCATGACGAACAGCAGCAGTGAATACCCGGACACTGCCTTGCTGCGTCCGCGGGAGAGGACGTAGCCGGCCGGTGCTGCCACGGCCACTGAAATGATGACGGTGGCCAGAGTAGTAATCAAACTGTTCTTGAGCCAGGTCGCGGCAAGCGTCTTGGAGAAGACGTTGCTGATGTTCTCGAAAGTCAGGCCTGTGGCGGTGCTGTTGGGTCCGGGGGTGAACGCCAGGAGAACGGTGACCACGATGGGCACCAGCACGATCGCGGTGATAGCCAGGATGGCCGTGAAGCGCCACCAGCGGCCGCGCTGGCCGGCCTCGGAGAGGACCTTGCGGGGCTTGCCGGCATCGACGCCGAGCGCGGGACCGGATTCGGGATGGGCGTGGAGGACTGCGCTCATTATTCGACGCTCGACTTTCGGATCTGGCGGTAGAGGATGACCGAGATGACCACGAGGGTCATGGTCATGAGGAAGGCGATGGCCACGCCGGGACCGGTGGCGAAGTCCTGGAAGACCGTCCGGTAGGCCAGGACCACCAGAGATGTGGTGGCACTGACCGGTCCGCCGCCGGTCAGCAGGTAGATGGTGGGGAAGTCGTTGACGCAGAAGATCGTCATCAGGATCCAGCTGATGTAGGTGGAACGGGCGATCAGCGGCAGGGTGATCTGGCTGAACTGCTGCCAGCGGGTGGCGCCGTCCATGCTGGCCGCTTCGTAGACGGTGCTGTCTACGGAGGCCAGCGCGGCCGAGATCATCATCATCATGAAAGGGAAGCTGACCCAGACCTTGAACACCATGACCGTGATAGAGGCGAGGGTGGGGTCGGCGAGGAACAGCGGGGTACCCAGTCCGAGGTTGCGGAACAGGGACGGGATCAGGCTGTCCGGGGTGGCCACCAGCCAGTTCCAGGCGGTGGAGGACACCACGATCGGCACCACCCAGGGCAGGAGGAGCAGGACTTTGAAGGTGCCACCGGCGGGGATCTTGGTGCGCAGCAGCAGGGCCAGGCCCAGGCCCACGAGCCAGGACCCGAACACGCCCACGATGGTGAACCAGAGCGTGAATTGGGCGGCCTTCCAGAACGCGGGCGAGGTCAGCACGGTTGAAAAGTTCTCCCCGCCCACGAAGTTGCCGGTCTGAAGCAGGTTCCCGTCGTGCGTGGCCTGAACAGCCGCATGGATCAGCGGGTAGCCGTGGATCAAAACAAGCAGGACCACGGAGGGGAGCAGGAGCCAGAAGAATGTCCTGCTGGTCTGGGCGGAGAGCTTGCTCCTGCGTTTGACGGGGGCGGTCCCGGGCCCGCCGGGGGCAACCCCCCGGCGGGCGCGGGACAGGCCGGACTGGGTTGTGGTCAGAGCCATGGGGAGTCCGGTTACTTCTTCAGCACGGATTCGAGGCCGGACTGGAACGCCTGCAGCGCAGTTTTGGCATCCGATTTTCCGGTGATGATGGTCTGGCTGAACTGGTTCAGTGCTTGTCCGCCATCAAGCGCGGCGAGGTTGGCGTTCAGACTGTTGCCCTGGGAGGCAAAGGTCTTGGCGATGGGCTGCCAATCCTTGACGATCTTGACGTTGTTCGGGTCACCGGCGAACTCGGGGAGCTCGGTGATGGATTTGAAGACAGGCAGTGCAGACATCAGCTTCTTCTGCCACAGCTGCTTGAGCTGGCCCAGGTAATACACCAGGAACTCCTCGGAAGCGTCCTGCGAGGGGGTGTTGGTGTACATCATGATGTTGTTCGGGAAGACGATGGTCGCCTTGTCCCCGTGCGGTCCGGTCAGGGGGTCCGCCACCAGAAGGTCGCCGGACGTGTCGCCCACGCGCTCCGGGACGTTCACTTGGAAAAGGCCGAAGCCTGCTTTGCCGTCCTTCCACTGCGCCGACATGTTGTCGGTGGTGTAGCTGACGGCGGCAGGATCGACGATGCCGTTGGAAACGAGTTCCAGGACGAACTCCATGGCCTCGACGTTGCGGTCGTTGAGCAGGTCCAGCTCGCCGTCCTTGTTGAATACGCCGCCGCCGTTGTTGACCATCATCATGATCATGGAATGGTTGGCATAGTTGTTGCCGGCGCCTGCACCGGTGGTGAAGCCGAAGGCACCGACCTTCTTCAGTGCCTTGCCTGCTTCAAGGAGGGACGGCCAGTCCGTCGGCAGGGCAACGTTCGCCTTCTCAAACAGGGACTTCCGGTACCAGAAAACGCGCATGTCCAGCTGCCACGGGACAGCCACATAGCCCTTGTCCGACTTGAACGGATCCAGCACGCCCGGCAGAAAATCGTTGAACTGGCCGCTGGCCTTGAGCTTCTCGATCGCCTTGTCGGCGTAGGCGATCTGGCCCTGCTGCTCGAACTGGAAAGCCTGGAAGCCGCCGCCCGTGGACACAGCCGGGCCTGTCTTGGACGCGATGGCCGAGGAGAAGGTTTGGTAAAAGTTGTTCCACTGGATGGTCTGGTAGGTGGCCTTGCTGCCGCTAGCACCGGAGAAACCCTCGGCAATGCCCTTGGCGGCGTCATTGTAGGCGGGGGTGGCCCAAGGCATATCCCAGAACTTGACGGTCCCGCTGGCTCCGCCGCCTCCGCCTTGGCTTGCCGAGCCGCCGCCGCATGCTGCCAAGAGGGGAGCGGAAGCCGCAGCGGCAGCGAAGCCGAGGAATCCCCTGCGGGAAAAGGCGGGGGATGCGATGGAGGATTTAGCAGACACGGTGTTTCCTTTCAGGACCCGGCTGCTGAGTGCCCGGTCCCTTCTCGACGATGAGTGGATTGTGAGGTGACGCTGGAATTGCTGGGAAAACTGTCTAGTCGGTGAGTTGGGTGAGGAGGGACATGGCCGCGGTGAACTGCCCCAGATCGTTGGCGGGGTTACCGGATGTGATGTGCGAGTGGGCCCTTGACCAGCTGGTCCGGTGAGCCGATTCGTAAAGTGTGGGAAGCGTCATCGCTCCCTCCGCGTTGACGACGCGGACTTCGGCCGGCCACGCCGCAGCGGGCTCGGGGAGCACGATGTCGGCACGTCCTGCGGAAGTGAGAACGGAGATGCTTGCCGTTGCCGGTAACGACGACGTGAGGATGCCCTGCAGCGCAGTGGGGGCTCCTCCGGGCAGGGTGGCGGCCACTGTGTAGCCGTTGGCGCTGCGCTGGACCATCCTCACGTTGCGCAGTTCGATGCCGGCGTGCAGGACGGCGGAGAGTTGTTCCGTCAGCAGCTGCAGGGGATCTGTTCCGGGTGCTGCCACGGCAACCGAGTCCACCAGCACGGCGTCGCGAAGGGCATCGGCAATGACGTCCTGCACGTTTGCGCTGGGCCCGGCGAGTACTGCGTTTCCGGCCCAGCGCTGGTCGAGAACCACCGTCGCCCCGGATTCGGACGCTTGGGCGGTCAGCTGACCTGCATCCTCGGGGACCGGCGAAGTCACGACGACGCCCCTGGCGCCGCCGCGGATCGCGCCGGCTGCGCGCTGCGTCCACCCGGTGTGGCCGGCGACGGCGACGACATCGGGAGCCGGGCCCTGGGCCGGGGCCGGAGCGAAGGACAGGGGGAGGGAAGCGGCGACGGCGGCGACAGCACCTGCTGCCTCGGCCTGCGGGTCCGCGTACAGGGACAGCTGCGCGCTCATGCGCTGACCTCCTCGGCTACGGTGGCGCCGGCGGCGTCCACGAGGCCGTCGGCGGCGTCGGCGATGGACAGGGCGAACTCCAGGTCGTGGATAAGTGTTTCGGCCGACGGCGGTTGTCCTGTTCCCCGGGCCAGTTCGGCGAGCTTGCGCCATTCGCCTTCGTAGCCGTTATGGCCGTAGGGGCCAAGGAACAGGGTCTGCCCGTCCTTCCGGATTTGCGCTGCCGCGGAGCCAGCGTGGACATACGACGGCGTGAAGTCGATCCTCAGGGCGGCGTCATCGCCGATGGCTTCGAACACCCACGACGGTTCCCACGTGCCATTCATGGCGGCGCGCAGCTCGATGCTGACCGCCCCGGCCCGCAGCGAGATGACATAGCCGAACGGTTGCGCGATTTCGGCGTGCAGAACCTCCACGGAGGCAAAATCGGGCGTGAAGCGCCGCACCAGCGGAAGATCATGGATGGCCAGGCCCATCACGCCACCCTGGAGGCGGGCCTTTATGACCTCGGGGTCGCTGAGGTCCTGCTCCGGCATGGGAACCCGGCCCACGATCTCGGTGGCGAAGTCCTCAAAGCGCGGGTTGGGCGGCAGGACGATGGAGGAACGGATCGTGTGGACCTGCTCCGGCAGATCCCCCCAGGCGGCCTCGGCCGCGAGCCAGCCCGGATCGAAGGTATGCATCGCGCCGACAATGATGGGGACGCCGGTTTCGGCCGAGACGGCGGAGATGCCGGCTGCCTCCTCGCCGGTCATCGCGAAGGGCTTCTCGCACAGCACCGCCTTCTTGCCGGCCCGGCAGCTGGCGATGACCTGGGCGGCATGGAACTGGTGCGGGCTGCAGATGGCGACAATGTCCACCCCGGGATCGGCCAGCAGTTCTTCCACGCTGGTGCTGAAGCGTGCCCCTACTCGGCCGGCGACGGATTCGGCCACTGCCGGATCCACGTCCATGATGTGGCGCACCTCCAGGATGTCGGTGAGTCTGGCCAGGGACGGAAGGTGGATAGCCTGCGTGACAGGCCCCGCGCCCAGGATGCCGACGCCAAGGGGCGCCCCTGATTGGTGCTGGCTCGACAAGTCATTACCTCTTTGTAATCGCCGGAAAAGCTCTACCCGCCCGACCGGTGTTGCTCGGTGATGGGGCTCACAGCTCAACCTAGAACCACTTTTGACGAGCGTCAAGCAAAAGTCAGAAAGTTATCGACATTCTTTGTGTCCTGTGACACCCAGAAGCATTCGTGCTATCACTGAATCCATGAGTCCACGAACGGGTAATGGCCAAGCTGCGGAGCCGGTTTCCGCCGACGCTACGGGCAGTCTGTCCCGCGCCGGCGACCTCTTTCAGCTGCTCCGCGACGGCAGGGCCCGGACCCGCGCCGAGCTGGCGCTGACAACAGGACTCGCGCGGTCCACGGTCGCCTCCCGTATTGATGCGCTGATTGCTTCCGGATTGGTCGGCCCCGCTGGCGAGGCGACATCGAGCGGCGGCAGGCCGCCGTCGCGCTTTGCCTTCAAGCCGGCTGCCCGCGCTGTGCTGGCTGTCGACGTCGGTGCCACGCACGTGATCATCGCGGTCACTGACCTGGGCGGAAATATCCTCAGTGAGCGGCGCCTGGCCCAGGATGTCGCCGAGGGGCCGGAGGCAGTGCTGGGCCGGATCGTGGCCGAGGCGACGTCGCTGCTGGCGGAGACGGGACGGACCACGGAAGACCTTGCCGGCGTCGGGATTGGCCTGCCGGGGCCCGTGGAGCACGCCAGCGGCATGCCGGTAAAGCCGCCCATCATGCCGGGCTGGGACGGGTTCGACGTGGTCAGCCACGTCCAGCGCTCGTTCCCTGTCCCGGTGCTGGTGGACAACGACGTCAACATCATGGCCCTGGGTGAACGCACAGCCCACTGGCCGGAGCACGACAACTTCCTGTTTATCAAGGTGGCCACAGGCATCGGGGCCGGCATCATCAGCAACGGCGAGCTGCAGCGCGGAGCCAACGGCACCGCCGGCGACCTGGGCCACGTCCGGGTGCCCAGAGGCGACGACGTCCTGTGCCGGTGCGGCAACTACGGGTGCCTCGAGGCGCTCGCGTCCGGCCCTGCCGTGGCGCGGGCACTGGCGGCGCTGGGTGTCCAGGCAGAGAGCGGGGCCGACGTCCTTCGCCTGGTGGCCGGGGGCAACCTGCAGGCCATTCAGGCCCTGCGCCAGGCGGGCCGGGATGTGGGCGACGTGCTCGCCACAGTGGTGAACCTCCTTAATCCCTCCGTCATTGTCGTCGGCGGAAGCCTTGGACAGGCCGGCGAACACCTCATGGCGGGCGTGCGCGAAGTGGTTTACCGCAGGTCGCTTCCGCTTGCCACCACGCACCTGCGCATCGGCCTGTCCATGGCGGGCGGCCAGGCGGCCGTGCTGGGTGCGAGCCAGATGGTCACCCAGCACGTCCTGTCCCCGACGGTCATCGAAGCCACGCTGCAGGCCACGGGCTAGCCGGCGCACGAAGCCCGGCGCACGGGCTGGCTGCCGCAGGAAGACCAACTTTCACATCCAAGCGAAACGGAGTCTTAAAACATTGAGCACGCACAAGCACACACCCCTGAGGGTTGGCGTCGTCGGGATCGGCTGGGCCGGCCAGCAGCATATCGAGGCCTACAAGAAGATCGACGGCGTGGAACTGGTTGCGGTCGCCGCGATGGAAGAGGACCTGCTGAGGAAAATCAAGGACGAGTACAGCGTCCCCCACACGTTTGCCCGCTGGGAGGACCTGATCGAACTCGACGGGCTCGACGCCGTCAGCGTGGCAGTGCCGACCTTCCTGCACGCCCCGATTGCCGTCGCCGCCCTGGAACGCGGGCTGCACGTCCTGAGCGAAAAGCCCCTGGCGCGCAACGGCGAGGAAGGCCTGCAGATGGTGGAGGCGGCGCGGAAGGCCGGCCGCGTCCTGGACGTGGCCTTCAACCACCGCCGCCGCGGCGACATCCAAAAGCTGAAAGGCATCATCGACGACGGCGAACTCGGCCGGCCATACTACGCCAAGGCGTCGTGGCTCCGCCGGCAGGGGATCCCCATGCTCGGCAGCTGGTTCACCAACCCGGCGCTGGCCGGCGGGGGCCCCCTGGCCGACATCGGCGTCCACGTCCTGGACTACGCGCTGCACCTGCTGGGCGAACCTAAGGTCCTCTCCGTCTCGGCGTCGACCCATTCGGAACTGGGCCCCCGCGGCCTGGGCGGCAACGCCCGCTACACCGCCATGAAGTCCTCCCACAAGTTCGAGGTGGAGGACTTCGCCTCGGCGTTCATCCGACTTGAAGGCGGCGGCACGCTGATCCTCGAAGCCGGCTGGGCAGCTTACCGGGACGAGGAGGACCTGATGGACTTCACCGTCTACGGCACCGACGGCGGAGCGGAACTCCGCGCCGTCGGGGCTTCCAACGTCCCCGTCGCAGATGTCCGGATCTTCAAGGAAAAGGACGGCGAGAACGCAGACTACGTGGTGGTGGCGGAGCCGGGCCGGGCGCACCAGGCCGTGGTGGAGGACTTCGTGGAAGCTGTCCGCGGCGGCGAGACCGTGTGGGGAACCCACGACGGGTCAATTGCCCTGACCCGGGCCCTGGTGCTCGACGCCTGCTACAAATCCGCCCTCGAACAGCGCGAAGTGAGGCTCTGACATGACCGAAAAACTCAACATCCTGGTCTGGAACGAAGGCGTCCATGAGGCGAACAACCAGCCGGAAACCATGGCCGAGATGTACCCCAACGGCATTCATGGTGCCATCGCGGACGGACTCAAGGGTTTCTATCCGGACTCCGGCATCACCACCGCCACGCTGGCCGATCCGGAACACGGACTGTCCGAGGAGACCCTTGCCGCCACAGACGTGCTCCTGTGGTGGGGGCACGTGGCCCACGGCGACGTCCGCGACGAGGTCGTGGAACGCGTGCAGCGGCACGTCCTGGGCGGCATGGGCCTGATCGTCCTGCACTCGGGGCACTTCGCCAAGATCTTCACCAAACTCCTTGGCACCACGTGCTCGCTGAAGTGGCGCAACGAGGGCGAGCGGGAACTCGTGTGGACCGTGAAGCCCTCGCATCCGATCGCCGCCGGCGTGGAAAGCCCCATCGTGATCCCCAAGCAGGAGATGTACGGCGAGCTCTTCGACATTCCCGAGCCCGACGACCTCATCTTCATCAGCTCCTTCGAAGGCGGCGAGGTGTTCCGCTCGGGTGTGACGTTCACGCGCGGGAAGGGCCGGATCTTCTACTTCAGCCCGGGCGACCAGGAGTACCCCGTGTACCACCAGCCGCAGATCCAGCAGGTGATCGCCAACGGCGTGGGCTGGGTGGCGCAGCCGGGCAAGTTCCGCGAGGCGCCAAGCGTCAGCAACGCCCCGCGGGACTGGTTCCTGCAGGCCCCCTAAAAGAACGCCTGCAGAAGAACCTGTCCAGCGCGAACGGACACTTGGGGCACTGTGGTCCAGCGCGAACGGACACTTGGGGCCCCTCGGTCGAGCGCGACCGGACACTTGGTGCCCTGCCCTTTCCGCCGTAAGGGGCGCCGCATGATAGCAATGAGGGTGATGAAACCCCTTGCCCGCTTCCAGCACGCTGACGTCCGCGCCCTATGAGGGACACGATCGGAACGAAGGTTCCCCGCAGCTGGATCCTGCTCGCATGCATCGGCCTCATCGCCCTCAACATGCGGGGCCCCTTCGTGGCGGTGGCACCGGTGCTTGGCCCGATGCAGCAGGAGCTGGGCTTCTCGCCCGTCGAGCTGGGCCTGCTGACCGGGATTCCCGTGCTGTGCTTCTCGCTCGCGGCGCCCCTTGCCTCGCTCGCAGGGCGCCGGCTCGGCGCGGAACTGGCCATCACCCTCACGCTGGCGGGCGTACTGGCCGGCGTAGCGGTCCGTTCTGCCGGCGGCGGGGCGATGGTGATGGCGGGTACGGTCATCCTCGGCCTGGCCATTACCGTGGGCAACATCGCGGTACCGCTGATCATCCGGCGGGACTTCTCGCCGCGGCGCCAGGGCACTGCCATGGGCATCTACACGGCAGCACTGAACGTCGGCTCGTTTGTAACTTCCGTGGTTACGGCGCCGCTGGCCGAATGGGCCGGCTGGCGGGCTTCCATTGCGGCGTCGGCGGCCTTCGCCATCGCGGCAGTCGGCTTCTGGATCTTCGCGACCGGGCGCCGGGCCTTCCTGCCCGCGGCGGACGACGGCTCGGGCGGGCCAACAGCCACAGGCCGCCCGGCGTCGCGATGGATCACAGTGGGCCTCACAATTGGTTTCGCCGGTCAGGCCATTTCCTACTATGGCGTGACCGCCTGGCTGCCCACCCTGCTGTCCGATGAACTCGGCATGACGCCGGCAGCCGCGGGGGCAGGGTCCTCCCTGTTCCAGATCATGGCCATCGCGGGCAGCCTGGGCGTGCCGCTTGCAGCCCGGTTCATGAGTACGACGGCGGTTGCGGTCACCCTGGGTGCCATGTGGCTGACCGTTCCGCTGGGGCTGCTTTTCGCTCCGCAGCTGTGGTGGCTGTGGTCCTCGCTCGGGGGAGTAGCGCAGGGCGGCGGCATCACGCTCATCTTCATCGCCATCATCAAGCTCGCCCGGGACCAGGCCTCCGCGGGCAGGATGTCGGCGATCGTCCAGGGCGTCGGCTACTGCTTCGCCGCGCTGTCTCCGACGGTGGTGGGCTACGTCCACAGCGTCTCGGGCAACTGGTCCGTGCCGCTCCTGGTGATCCTCGGCTCCGTCCTGGCGTTCTTCGTCTCGACGACCCTGTCCGTGCGGAAGGTGCCCCGCCAGCGTTAGGCGCAGCCCCGCCGTCGTACATTCCTTAAACTGCAAAGCGCGAACTGGCAGCTAACGCCCTCAAACCTGGGTTTTGGGGTTATTAGCTGCCAGTTCGCGCTATAAAGATGATTCCGTTGCCGGGCTGCCTCCCCGGATTTCGGGGGTGCTGTTGCGGAGGCGTGGCAGCCCGGCGGACGGAAAACCTGTGCCGGATATCAGGCGGCTACGAGCTCGTCTTCGATAGCCTCGCTCGTGGCGTCGATGCCCTCACGGGCTTCGTGCAGGTACCGGGCGTAGGCGGGAACCGTGAGGAAGCTGGGGAACTTGTCGCTCAGCGTGACCTCCTCGAAGATGTCGCGGGCATCGGCAAAGCGGTCGCCGTCGAAGCGCTCCAGCCGGGCGAACTCCTCGTCCAGCATCTCCTCCACCCATTCCCGGCTGATGATCTCGCCGTGGTCGGTGATGGCGCGGGCGTAAATCCATTGCCACAGCTGGGAGCGGGAGATTTCCGCGGTGGCGGCGTCCTCCATGAGGTTGTGGATGGCTACTGCGCCGTTGCCGCGCAGCCAGGACTCGATGTAGCGGATGCCTACCTCGATGTTGTTCCGGATGCCCTGTTCGGTGATGGTGCCCTGCGTCGCGGCGACGTTGATGAGGGCGCGGTCGTCCGGGGTGACGTCTTCACGGAGGCGCTCGAGCTGGTTGGGCCGGTCACCGAGGACGCCGTCGAACACCTCGCGGCACACCGGGACCAGGTCCGGGTGCGCCACCCAGGAGCCGTCGAAACCGTCGGCTGCCTCGCGGGTCTTGTCCGCGCGGACCTTTTCGAAGGCGCTGGTGTTGGCGGCTTCGTCCTTGCGGTTGGGGACGGCGGCGGCCATGCCTCCGATGGCCATGGCGCCGCGCTTGTGGCAGGCACGCACCAGCTGTTCGGTGTACGCCCGCATGAACGGGGCGGTCATGGTCACCTGGCCGCGGTCCGGGAGGACGAAGCGCGGGCCGCGGGTGCGGAAGTTCTTGATGAGGGAGAAGATGTAATCCCAGCGGCCGGCGTTCAGTCCTGAGGCGTGGTCGCGGAGTTCGTAGAGGATTTCTTCCATCTCAAAGGCTGCGGTGATGGTTTCGATCAGCACGGTGGCGCGGATGGTGCCCTGCGGGATGCCGAGCAGGTCCTGGGCCAGGATGAAGATGTCGTTCCAGAGCCGGGCTTCGAGGTGGTTTTCGATCTTGGGCAGGTAGAAGTACGGGCCCTTGCCCTGGGCCAGGAGGCGGCGGGCGTTGTGGAAGAAGTACAGGCCGAAGTCCACGATGCCGCCGGCGATGGGTTCGCCGTTCATCAGCATGTGTTTCTCGGGCAGGTGCCAGCCGCGCGGGCGGACCACGATGGTGGGCAGTTCCTCGGCGGCCCTGAGTTTGTATTCCTTGCCTTCGGGCGAGGTGAAGTCGATCCGGCGCTCCAGGGCGTCCGTCAGGTTCAGCTGGCCCTGGATGACGTTGCGCCACGACGGCGTGGACGAGTCCTCCATGTCCGCGAGCCACACCTTGGCGCCGGAGTTCAGGGCGTTGATGGTCATCTTCTTGTCCACCGGGCCGGTGATCTCCACCCGCCGGTCCTCCAGGCCCGGAGCCGGGGGAGCCACCCGCCAGTGCGGATCGTTCCGGACGGGCTCGGTCTCCCGCAGGAAGCGCGGATCCTGGCCCCGGGCGATCTGGTCCCGGCGTGCCCGGCGTGCCCGCAGCAGCTCCTCGCGCCGCCCGGCAGTTGCCTTGTGGAGCTGCGCAACGAAAGCCAGAGCATCCGAAGTGAGGACCTCGCCCTGCCGGCAAATCGGCTGCGCGGTCAAAGTAATGCCGTTAATCGTGAAGTTATCGGTGAAGCTGTTCATTTCAAGTCTCTCCTCAGAAGAAGCAAGTTAACGGCGGTGCGGCGGCTGGTGCTGGGGGCCGAAAAAGGCAATCCTCCGCGTGCTATTCCCCATCCCCGCCATGGGCCTCGCAGAGCTCGGCCGGGCGGGGGACAGGGCCCCTTTTACGCACGCTTCCGGATCACCTTTTTCGGCCCGAGGCATGGGCACCTGGGTGCCGGCCACCGTCGTGCCTTCCGGTGAGCGATGTTGACAGCTCACCTTTGGCGGTGAAGGGCCCACGGCCGCCGGGTTCCCTCGCGAGCTTGCGAGCGGAGGGGGCGGCCGGGGATTAGTGGAACTGTCCCTCTTCGGTCGATCCGACCAAGGCGAGGGTGGATGCGTTCGGGTTGAGCGCAGTGGAGATGTCGTCGAAGTAGCCGGTGCCGACTTCGCGCTGGTGCTTGGTTGCGGTGTAGCCGCGGGACTCGGAGGCGAATTCCTTTTCCTGCAGCTCGACGTAGGCGCTCATGCCTTCACGGGCGTAGCCGTGGGCGAGGTCGAACATCGAGTAGTTCAGGGCGTGGAAGCCGGCCAGGGTGATGAACTGGAAGGTGAAGCCCATGGCGCCGAGTTCACGCTGGAACTTGGCGATGGTGGCGTCGTCCAGGTGCTTGCGCCAGTTGAACGAGGGTGAGCAGTTGTAGGAGAGCATCTGGTCCGGGAACTCGGCCTTGACGGCCTCGGCGAACTTGCGGGCGAGCTCCAGGTCCGGGGTGCCCGTTTCCATCCAGATGAGGTCGGAGTACGGGGCGTAGGCCTTGGCGCGGGCGATGCAGGGTTCGATGCCGTTGCGGACCTTGTAGAAGCCCTCGGCGGTGCGCTCACCGGTGATGAATTCTTGGTCGCGCTCGTCGACGTCGGAGGTGATCAGGGTGGCCGCCTCGGCGTCGGTGCGGGCGATGACGACGGTCGGGGTGCCGGCGACGTCGGCGGCCAGGCGGGCCGCGTTCAGGGTTCGGACGTGCTGCTGGGTGGGGATCAGGACCTTGCCGCCGAGGTGGCCGCACTTCTTTTCCGAGGCGAGCTGGTCTTCCCAGTGAACGCCCGAGGCGCCGGCCTGGATCATGGACTTCATGAGTTCGTAGGCGTTCAGCGGTCCGCCGAAGCCGGCCTCGGCGTCGGCGACGATCGGGACCACCCAGTCCTCGACGGTCTGGATGCCCTCGGAGAACTCGATCTGGTCTGCGCGGAGGAGGGCGTTGTTGATGCGGCGAACTACGGTGGGGACCGAGTTCGCGGGGTAGAGGGACTGGTCCGGGTAGGTGTGGCCGGAGTTGTTGGCGTCGGCGGCTACCTGCCAGCCGGAGAGGTAGATGGCGCGGAGGCCGGCCTTGACCTGCTGCACGGCCTGGTTGCCGGTCAGGGCGCCCAGGGCGTTGGTGTACTTGCCTTCCTTGTGCTCCTCGGTGAGCTGCTTCCACAGCTTCTCGGAGCCGCGGCGGGCCAGGGTGTGCTCTTCGGAGACACGGCCGCGGAGGCGGACGACGTCCGTTGCCTTGTAATCACGGGTCACACCTTCCCAGCGCGGGTTGGCAGCCCACTCGAGCTCCAGTGCGGCGGCCTGCTGTTCGGGCGTCTGCTGGGTGGGCTCAAATGCTGCAGTCATCTTTGTCTCCTTGTTAGCTCCCGGGCCATTCCGGGTGATGGTTTCCGGCCCGACCTTCGCTGCGCCTTTGCAGCTCCGGCCGGCTTTTCCGGTGGTGTTTCTTTCCGTGACACCTACTTTTCTGCACTTTCCAACACCTTTCTAGGGGAAAAGGGTGGAAAGAAATGCACTTCTTCACGTATTCTTCAGAAATGTCGCCTTCAAGCTGGAACAGGGAAGTTTCACAGCCGTCGTCGTCCGCGCCGACGGCCGAATTGGACGTTATCTCGCTCGGTCGCCGCGTGCGCCACCTGCGCAAGCAGGCGGGACTGACCCTGGATGACCTGAGTGCCGCCGTCGGCACCGCCCCGAGCCAGTTGAGCCTGATTGAGAATGGCAAGCGGGAACCCAAACTCGGTCTGCTGCAGCACTTGGCAACGGCGCTCAACGTCAGCATCGACCAGTTGCTCGGAGCCGAACCGCCCAGCCGCCGGGCAGGCCTGGAAATCGAGCTCGAACGCTACCAGCGGGGCCCGCTCTACGAGTCGCTGAACCTGCCCAAAATCCGCATCAGTTCGCGGTTGCCGATGGATGTTCTGGAGGCGCAGGTGGGGCTGCTGCACGAGCTCGAACGCAAGATGAATGAACAGGTGGCGACGCCGGAGGAGGCCCGCCGCGCGAACGGCGAGCTGCGGGCCATGATGCGTGAGCGCGGTAACTATTTCCCGGAGTATGAGGCGGAGGCGCAGAAGGTCCTCAAGGGGGTCGGCTACACCGCTGGTCCGCTCAGCCAGCACGTCATTGCCGACATCGCTGAGAACCTCGGTTTCAGCCTCCACCACGTGGGCGACCTGCCGCATTCCACGCGTTCGGTGACCGATTTGAAGAACCGCAAAATTTATCTGACTCAGAGCGAACGGCAGGACCACGACCCCCGCTCCGTGCTCCTGCAGGCCCTGGGCCACTACGTCCTGGGCCATGAAACGCCCCGCAACTACGGCGATTTCCTCGCGCAACGGGTGGCCACGAACTATTTCGCGGCAGCGCTCCTGCTCCCGGAGCAGGCCACGGTGGAATTTCTGCAAAAAGCCAAGGCCGCGAAGGAAATCGCGGTCGAGGACATCCGGGACGCCTTCGCCGTGTCCTATGAGACCGCAGCCCACCGTTTCACCAACCTGGCCACCAAGCACCTGGGCATCACCACGCATTTCCAGAAGACGCACCAGAGCGGGATCATCTACAAGGCCTATGAGAACGACGGCGTGAATTTTCCTCAGGACCACACAGGAGCGATCGAGGGGCAGCCGTCGTGCAAGGCCTGGACCTCCCGCGCCGTGTTCGATGTGCCGGACAAGTTCAGTGCGTACAGCCAGTACACGGACACGACGTCGGGCACGTACTGGTGCACCGCGCGCACGGACCGGTCGGCCAGCGGGCAGTTCTCGCTGAGCATCGGGGTCCCGTACCAGCACGTGAAGTGGTTCCGCGGACGGGAAACCACGGCCCGGGCAACCTCCAACTGCCCCGACCCCACCTGCTGCAAACGGCCGCCGGCCGCGCTGACATCCGAGTGGGCGGGCAATGCCTGGCCCTCCGCCCGGGCACACTCCCACCTGCTGGCGGCCATGCCCCCGGGCGCCTTCCCCGGCGTGGACGAGACCGAGGTGTACACATTCCTGCAGGCCCACTCGGGTAGCTGACCGACGCTTCCGCAGGTCCTGTGGGCCGTCCTGTGACGCTCACGCCGTTTGCGCGGGCTTGCCCGTGACGCTCACGCACTTTTGGGGGAGGCCTGACGACCGCTTGCGGCTCGCGTGCGCGGCCACCCTGCGGGGGAAAATTCTTCGTTGAGAATCCCGTGATAGAGCACGTCATGCAAAACCCGGTGGCTTTCGTCGGTGCCGGACCACCGGCCCGTGTCCCTCAGAAAGTGCATGTATTCAAACAGCACGGCACAGAAAAAGGATGCAAGGTCGGCATCACGCTCATTGAGTAACTCCACATGTTCAGCGATGAGTCCGGGGTCCATTGCGGTCACTGCGGCGCCGCCAGAGATTTCGGCGTAGGTCGGAAAGAACGCGGTCAGTTGCGCCAGGACGGGAAGGATGTCTGGCAACATCCCGTGCTCCCGGTGCCAAGTCACGAATGCGAACAGGGAACCCATTTCCTGGTCACCTTGGTGCAAAGCAACGGAAGCTGGTCTGCTGGCGGGTGTCCCGGCAGGGTGCCCGCTGCGGGACTTCCGTTTTGCCAGCCGGCGGCGGCGGGATTTGTTGGCCAAAATCGATCCTCACTGTGGACGTGGAAAGAGGCGGAGTGCCTTTCCCAAAACGCTATGAGTGGGGAACGCTTGGCTTCAACGGCCGACCAGCCGTATGTGGAAAACGGCCCGCACCGGGCCACCTCCAGAACGCGGCCACCCGGCAACCTGAGACCCCGCCAAGGTAAGCGGACTATATTGGCCCTGTCGGCCCACCAATCTGATCGCGGGAGCGTGCACCCATGGCCAAGGAACTTGCCGTCCAGCTCATCGAACAACTTCGTGCTGCCGGCGTCCAGCGGATCTACGGAATCGTCGGGGACAGCCTCAACCCGATTGTCGACGCAGTCCGCCAGACCGGCGGCTCGCAGCAGGGCGGCATCGACTGGATTCATGTTAGGCACGAAGAGGCCGCCGCCTTCGCCGCCGCTGCCGAAGCGCAGCTGACAGGAAAGCTTGCCGTGTGCGCCGGCTCATGTGGCCCCGGCAACCTCCACCTGATCAACGGCCTGTACGACGCAAACCGCTCCGGCGCGCCGGTTCTGGCCATCGCCTCGCACATCCCCAGCAAGCAGATCGGCAGCGGTTTCTTCCAGGAAACCCATCCGGACCGGATCTTCAACGAATGCTCCGTCTACTCGGAGCTCAT
Organism: Arthrobacter sp. ISL-65; assembly: GCF_018613795.1. Taxonomy (GTDB): domain Bacteria; phylum Actinomycetota; class Actinomycetes; order Actinomycetales; family Micrococcaceae; genus Arthrobacter. The sequence goes on along the minus strand of NZ_JAGGPN010000031.1, from coordinate 25,658 downwards.
CAGCACGGCGGAACAGGCGCCGCGGGTGATGCACAGCGCCATCCAGCACGCCGTCGCCTTGGGAGGCGTCGCCGTCGTTACCCTTCCCGGTGACATCGCCGGACTGGAGGCTACCGGCGAAACACCGCTGCCCGCAAAGTTCCGGCCGGCAACGCTGGTCCCGGCACCCGAAAGCGTCCGGGAACTCGCCGATGCCATCAACGCGGCGGACAAGGTTGCCATCTTCGCCGGGGCGGGCACGCAGGGAGCCCATGACGAGGTCATCGCACTCGCGGAACTGATCGGTGCGCCCGTCGGCCACACTCTGCGGGGCAAGGACTTTCTGCAGTACGACAATCCCTATGACATCGGCATGACCGGGCTGCTGGGCTATGGTGCCGCGGCGGAGGGGATCGAGGACGCGGACCTTTTGATCCTGCTGGGCACCGACTTCCCCTACGACCAGTTCCTGCCCGGAACCCGCACCGCGCAGGTGGACCGTGCCGCCCACAGGCTGGGCCGGCGGACCGACGTCGACATCGCCGTCCACGGTGATGTGCTGCCAACGCTCGCGACTCTGATGCCCTTGCTGGCTCCGAAGAAGAGCCGCCGCTTCCTCAACCAGATGCTCAAGAAACATGACCGGCTGATGAACAAGGCCGTGCGCGCCTACACCCGCAAGGTGGAAAAGAAGCAGCCGATCCACCCGGAATACGCGGCGTCGCTGCTGGACCAGGTGGCGGCCGAGGATGCAGTGTTCACCGCGGATACCGGCATGTGCAACGTGTGGACCGCCCGCTACATCAACCCGCTGGGCACCCGCAGGCTGATCGGCTCGTACCTGCACGGTTCCATGGCGAACGCATTGCCGCACGCGATCGGCGCGCAGTTGGCGTACCCCGGGCGCCAGGTCATTTCGGTGTCGGGGGACGGCGGCCTGTCGATGCTTCTTGGCGAGCTCGTCACCCTAGCCGCGCACCGGCTGCCGGTCAACGTGGTGGTCTTCAACAATTCAACCCTGGGCATGGTGAAGCTGGAGATGCTGGTGGACGGCCTGCCGGATTTCGGTGTGGACGTGCCCGACGCCGACTACGCCGCCGTGGCCCGCGCCCTCGGCTTCCACGCGGTGCGCGTCACGGATCCCGCCCGGATTGAGGACGCCTACCGCGAGGCCTTCGCCCATCCGGGGCCGTCGCTGGTGGAGCTCATCACGGATCCCAAGGCGCTGTCGATCCCGCCGAAAATCACCGGCTCGCAGGTCCTCGGGTTTGCCACCGCCATGTCCAAGGTGGTCCTGAACCGTGGCGCCGGCGAGGCCGTGAGCATGGCGCGCAGCAACCTCCGGAACATTCCGCGGCGGTAGTGGCCGCTCACCGTTAGGTGGCCAGAAAGGCCGCCGTCAAACGTGAGCGTCGGTAAGGCGAAACCAAACCGACGACAAACCGTGATCGGGCAGGCATCGAAACTGTCGGACCCCGCTGGTTGACTGATCATGTACGGTGTTCTCCGGATGAGCCGAGGACTGACATGAACAGGATTCGAATGGCCAAAATGGTGGCGGCCTCGGCCGCGGTCGCACGTGCGGCGGCGTGTTCGGCGCCGGTGCCGGGGTTGCTGAAGGCCGACGGCGTGGAGCGGGTTTCGGTGGATGGCACGGTTTACGCCGCTGAATTCCGTGCGTTCCGGGACTCCGCCCTTGGGCTTGGCCAGGCACTGCTCGCCGACGGCGGCAACGGTTCCGGCGGGAACGTGGTGTCCTCGCCCGGAAGCCTGCTGGTTGCGCTCGCGATGCTGCGTGCCGGTGCGTCCGGGGAAACGGCCGCCGAGCTGGACGCCGTGCTGGGTCTTCCGCTGGGTACACGCGATGAGGCCATGAATGCGCTGCTCGCGTCTCTGGCGAAGTTCGACGGCGATCCCGGCGCCGTGGACGAGGACAACCCGCCGCGGGTGCCCGTCATGCACGTGGCCAATGGATTGTTCGTCGACGAAGGCGTGCCAACCGGTGAATCATTCCTCGCCACGCTGGCCAGGCACTATGGAACCGGCGTCTATCCGGTCGATTTCAGCAATGAGGGCGTGACCAAGCCCGCGATCGATGCCTGGGTGGACAGCAACACGGGCGGACGGATCAAGGAAGCGCCCGCGAAGTACGATCCGCGGAACACCTTCAGCCTGCTCAATGCCATGTACTTCGCGGCGGCCTGGCAGACCCCGTTTGACCCCAGCTCCACATCGGATTTGCCCTTCACCACGGGCGCGGGAGAGGAGATCGACGTCCCCGCCATGCGCAACCTGCTTGAGATGAAATACGCGGAAGGGGCAGGCTGGCGGGCTGTGGACCTGCCGTACGCTGAGGGGTTCGTGATGCGTCTTGTCCTGCCAGACGCTATCGACGCCGCTGCCGCATTCGGGGCGCAGCAGCTCACGGAAATTGCGGATGCCTTAGCCGCCGCGCCTCTGGAGACCGTGCAGATACAGCTGCCCCGCTGGGACCACAAATGCAGCTTCGACCTGCACCAGGTCCTCGAAGCAGCCGGACTGCAGAAGACCCTGACAACAACTGAGGACTTCAACGCCATCCAGCCCGACATGGCGATCACCCAGGCCGGGCAGGCCGCCAACATCACGGTCGCCGAAAAGGGGACCATCGCCGCCGCTGTCACCCAGGTCAACGGCATGGTTACCAGCGCTCCGCCGCAGCCCGAGCACACCATCGATTTCGACCGGCCGTTCCACTACCAGATCGTGCACTTTGAGACCGGGCTGCCGCTGTTCATGGGAACAGTGGCCGACCCCCGGTCCTGACCCAAACGCTTCATCACATCCTGCAGCAAAAACCGGAACCTTTCCTCACCATGTGAGGAAGGGTTCCCGGTTTTTCTGCGAAAGGTGAGGAAGGGTTCCGCCAGGGCCTAGCGCGGGCCGCCCTGCCATAGGGCGTCGAAGGGTGCGCCGGAGGCCACGCGGTTCCGGATCCCGGCGGTCACGAACTCCTTCGCCGTGCGGGCTGCCTCCAGCGGAGATGCACCCTTGGCCAGCTCGGCCGTCACGGCAGCGGCCAGGGAACAGCCGGCGCCGGAGACGGCCACCTCGCCCACCTTCGGGGCGCTCAGGACCTCGAGGGTCTCGCCGTCGTAGAAGACGTCGACGGCGTCGGGCCCGGACAGGCGCACGCCGCCCTTCGCCAGCACCGCGGCTCCGCTCAGTTCGTGGATGCGGATGGCCGCAGCCTTGAGGGAGTCGACGTCGGTGATCTCCAGACCGGACAGCGACTCGGCCTCGAAGTGATTGGGCGTGACGAACGTGGCGAGCGGCAGGATCTGTGCCTTGAGTGCCTGGTCCGTGTCCAGTGCGTGGCCCGGCTCCTGGCCCTTGCAGATCAGGACAGGGTCCAGGACAACGTTGTTGAACGCGCCTGAATCCAGCGCGGAGGCCACCGTCGAAATGGTGGCCGGGCTGCCCAGCATGCCGATCTTCACGGTGTCCAGGACGGAAGGTGCGCCGGAAGCGGCACCGTAGGCCGCCGTCGTCGCCTCTATTTGGTGCGCGATGACATCCTGGGCCACGGGCACGAAGCGGTGGTTCCATTCATTCTTCGGGTCGAACGAGACGATGCACGTGAGGTTGGCAATGCCGAAAACGCCCAGTTCCTGGAAGGTCTTCAGGTCGGCCTGGGCTCCGGCACCGCCCGGTCGCCTCGGACCCGGCAATGGTCAGCGCGACGGCGGGAACGGGGGCGTGAAGGTCCTTGGAAGTCACTGAAGTCATGTCTCCATGATGCCAGCTGCCCCGGCCCCGCACGGCCCAGGCGCGGGGACGGCCGGGACGGCCGGTGGACTCTAACCGTGCAGGGTGCGATAGGCCGACGCCGCGGCGGAGTGCAGCGGCACGCCTGCAGTGTTGATCAGCGTTTCCAGACTCAGGAACTGCACGCCGAGGCTGGACCGGGGGATAAGTTCCCGGGCTTGCCCCACCAGCAATTCGACGGTTCGTTGCACAATGCGGTCGTCCAGATCCTCACGGCACAGGAGAAGGTTGGCCACGCCCACGGTCCATGCGCCGGGGACGCCGTCGTAGCTGTTCTCCGGGATCAGGACCCGGTCGTAAAAGCCGCCGTACCGCGCCCGCGTCTCCCGGACCAGTGCCGACAGGTCGATCAAGGCCAGCCCTGCCTCCTTGTTAGCGGCAGTGATGGCGGCTGTGGGTACACCACCGGACCAGAAAAGGGCATTCACGGACCGCGCAGTGAGGGCCGCGAGTCCGTCGTTCAGCCCCAGGTTCACTTCCTTGAGCGGGCTGCCCGCGGCGGTGTTGCCGGCGGCGTTTCCAACGGCGGACAGGCCGGATGCCGCGATGATGCGGTGCGCGGTCAGGGACGTACCCGAGCCAACCTCTCCGATGGCCGCGGTCTTCCCGGCAAGATCCGTGAAAGTGCGGATGAGGCTGTCCTTCCGCACCAGGCAGTGGACGTAGTTTTCGTAGACCTTGCCCAAGGCGACAATCCTGCCGGACGCCGCCGACGGCGTTGACGCTGCCGGAGCCGCCGCTTGCTGCGCCGCAGCATCAGCCAGTGCCACCGCGAAAGTGGCGTCGCCGGCGAGGAGCCGCTGGATGTTCTCCAGGCTCCCGCCGGTCACCTGCGGAACGGCAGTACCCACCACACCGTGACGCTGGAGTGACTCAGCCAGCAGGGTTGAAAACTCCAGGTAAAAGCCACCCGGCTCGCCCCCGGCCACCGTTACCGTGCGCCCGCGATCGTCGGGCGTGCAGGCATTGACGGCGGGCAGCAGAAGTCCGGACAGCCCCATTGCCAGCCCCGCCCGGATGGCCGTCCGGCGGGACGGAAGAACCGGATACCCGGTGCCGGTGTCAGCCATGCGGGGACTCCTTCCCGGGCGTCTGTCCCGGGCCCTGCCCGGGCTTCGGTTCGGGGAAATCTATCCGGGCAAGCAGTCCGTGCGGAGACCGCTCCTCCAGGAGCAGTCGGGCGCCGTTGGCCTCCGCGAGCCTGTCCACGATGGTCATGCCCAGGCCGTTCCCCGGGATCCCCCGGTGCCGGGGAGAACGCCAGAACCTCCCGGTGGACGCGGCCCGTTCGACGGCGGAAAGTCCGGGCCCGTCGTCAGACACCTCGATCGCAAAACCTCCTGGCCGCCGGCGAACCGCCACGGAGATGCGGGCGGCTGGCGCGTACTTGATGGCGTTGGTGAGAAGCTCACCCACCATGTGCGCCAGCTCGTCCGGACGGCATGCCAGCTGGAGCGGAGTCCCCGGCTGCGCTTCAAGCACCAGCGTTGCCCCGCTGCTCCGGGCGGCAGGCGCCGCACGTTCCACTTCCTCCTGCAGCACGGGAAACGGATCGATGAGATCAGGCGTCCGTCGGGAATCCGGGCGCACGGCGCTGCGGGCCGAGCCTTCAAACGCCTTGTGCTCCGCGGCAGCGAGTTTCAGTACGCCGTCCAGGAGCTCTTCGACTCGTTCCAGTTCTGCCACGACCCCCGCGGCGGCGGCCTGCTGCCGGTCTGTCTGCAGCTCGAGCTGCAGCAGGTCGATTCTCAGCCGGAGGGCCCCCACCGGGTTGCGCAGCTGGTGTGAGGTGTCCGCAATCAGCTGCCGCTGCGAGTCGATGCTTGCGGTGACGGTTTGTGCCATGGCGCTGAAGGACCTGCTCAGCTCCCTTAGTTCAGGCGGGCCGTCCGCGGGCAGTTGGCTGCTCCTGCCCGTTGCCTCCAGTTCCGTCACCGCTGCGTTCAGGCGATGAACGGGGCGCAGCACCCACCCGGTCAACCGGGCGGCCGCCAGGAGGAGCAGTGCTTCCAGCACCGCCCCCGCCAGTCCGACGACGAGCCACCGTTCCCGCAGTTTCTGGCGGGCCGCATCCAGTTTGACCTCCAGGACAGCTTCGCCGAGTACCTGGCTGGCGGTGCCGAACGACCTGGAAATCACTTCCGAGCCGCTGCCCAACGGTTGAAGCGTGGGAAGGTCTGTGTCGCTGACGTTCAGGCTGGCCCTCGAAACCGCGTCCCGGACCTCTGCCTTGTCCTCGCCCAAACCGCCCGAACGCAGCGTGCCCTGCTGCATCCGGATGAGGATCCCTTCGCCGTACAGCCGGGAGTACCCCTCCATCTCCCGCCGCAGCTGGGTGGAATCACCGTCCAGTGCCGCATCGTAGGCCACCTGGCCGAACCTGTTGAGGGCGGCGTTGCGGTTGATCTCTACCTCCTGGGTGAGCTCCCGGCTCGCGGAGGACAGAATGGCGCCGGCTGCAGCGATCACCATCAGGACGGAAAGAAGGCTCAGGATGCCCAGAACGCGGAGCCTCACGCAGGATTCCCCTCAACCCGGTAGCCGACGCCCCGGACGTTGATGATGAACCCCGGCAGCTGGAGCTTGGCCCGCAACCCGGTGAGATGGACGTCAAGGGACCTCGAGGACGCAAGGAAGGCATCGCCCCAGAGGGCGTCCAGAATTTGTTCGCGCGTGACCACGGAGCCCGCATTGCGGACCAGCAGGGCGAGCAGTTGGAACTCGGTGGGCGTCAGCGACAGCACCCTGGAACCGACGGCGGCCACCCGGCGGTCCAGGTCGACGTCGAGGTCCCCGAGTGCGATGCTGTGGTGCTGCCCGTCGCCGTAACGGCCTGTGCGCCGGGTGACGGCTTCGATCCTGGCCAGCAGTTCCACAAGTTTCACCGGCTTGACCAGATAGTCATCTGCCCCGGAGCGCAGTCCCAGGACCACGCTGCGCTCATCGTCCCGGGCCGTGAGGATCAGAATCGGGCAGGCCGTCACCTGGCGAAGCTTCCGCAGCACGTCAAGGCCATCGAGGTCAGGAAGGCCCAGGTCCAGCAGAATCACTTCGAACCGCCGGTGGACCAGGAGCGCATCGGCTCCGCGGGAAACCCTGGTGGCCTTGTGCCCGGCGGAGACCACGGCCGCGTCGAGGGCGGACGCCATGGCGTCGTCGTCCTCGACGATGAGCACTTCCATTGCACGTTCCTTAGTGGGTTGTTCTTTGGTCCTTCGTCCGCAGCCCGTTTGGAGACTACCCCCTGGAAGGGATTTTAGCCGCCCACTGTCCCTCCACGGGTCTTCGATCGGGGTCTTCCACCGGAGCGGGGCCGTGCTACCGAATGATCCGGAAAACCTAAGGAAGTGTTAGGAAATACCGCCTGGCTTAGCTTGTGCCGTGGATCACGAATAGTTTGGATGGAGTCCTTTGCTTCAGGAGCCAGCAGGCGCAGACGGGGAACCGCAGGTTCAGACGGCACGGACATCAAGCAAACACCCAACGGTTGCCGACGGCGGCGCCGGATCCAGGAAGGTTCATTGATGAGCACCCAACTGACCGAGTCGGCCCAGACGAGGAAGGCCGTAGGCAACATCCTCAAAGGCTCCGCCGGCAACCTCGTGGAGTGGTACGACGTCTACATCTACACGGCGTTTCTGGCCTACTTCCAGCCCCACTTCTTCAACTCAAAGGACCCGTTGCAGGGCGCCCTGGAAGGCATGGCGGTCTTCGCCGTCACGTTCCTGATGCGCCCCATCGGCAGCTGGTTCTTCGGCCGCTATGCCGACCGCAAGGGCCGGAAAGCAGCCCTGACGCTCAGCGTGACCATGATGTCGGCGGGGTCGTTCTTCATCGCTATCCTGCCCACAAAGGACGTGATCGGCGTGTGGGCGCTGGTTCTGCTGGTCTTCGCCCGCCTCGTCCAGGGCTTCTCTGTGGGCGGTGAATACGGCACCAGCGCCACCTATATGTCCGAGGCGGCGACGGCGAAGCGCCGCGGATTCTTCTCCAGCTTCCAGTACGTCACCCTGGTCGGCGGCCAGATGCTGGCCCTCCTGGTCCTCGTGGTCCTGCAGAACACCCTGGGCAAGGAAGCGCTGTCCGAATGGGGCTGGCGCGTTCCGTTCGCCATCGGCGGCGTGGCTGCCCTGGTGGTCTTCTGGCTCCGCCGCTCCATGGAGGAAACCCTGTCCACGAGCCAGGCTGAAGCTGCCGGCGCATCGGTGCCGGGCGAGGCCCAGCCGGGCACCATGAAACTGCTGCTGACCAAGCACTGGAAAGCCCTGCTGATCTGCATCGGCGTGACCCTCGGCGGCACCGTGGCGTTCTACACGTACACCAACTTCATCCTGAACTTCATGAACAACACCAGCGGCATCCCCAAGGAAACCACCTCGGTGATCAACTTCTGGGCGCTGTTCATCTTCATGCTCCTGCAGCCGGTCTACGGCATCATCTCGGACAAGATCGGGCGCAAGCCGCTGCTGCTGTGGTTCGGCATCACCGGCGTGCTGTTCACTTGGCCGCTAATGTCCACGCTGGCCGGCACGAAGGACCCCATGATCGCCTTCCTGCTGATGATCGGCGGCCTGTTGATCGTGGGCGGCTACACCTCGATCAACGCCCTGGTGAAGGCCGAGCTGTTCCCGGCATCCATCCGGGCCCTCGGCGTCGGCCTTGGCTACGCACTGGCCAACTCGATGTTCGGCGGCACCGTCCCGTTGATCGGCGCCGCGCTGCAGAAGTCCGGCCAAGTGGAAGTTCTCTTCACCTACGTCACCGTGGCCATCGGCATCTCGCTCCTGGTGTACATCTTCGCGCTGAAGAACAAGAAGCCCACGCACCTGGACCGCGAGCAGGGCACTGCCTGGTCCGCCGCCCCGGCCGCACGCAAGGATGACGACGAGGACCTCGTCAACGCCTGACCTCCAGTAACGAACAACACGGCAACGTACGACGGCGGGTAGCCGGCTCCGCGGTGACTCTCGGGTCCCGGGGTGGCGGCCCGCCGTCGTCGTTCCCGGGTTGGTGCGGTAACCGGGTGACGCACTCCCGGTGCCGGCAATGGTGGGACAATGAAGACCGGTTTCGGCGGCCAGCCGGCGGGACCGGTCCAGTGCTAATACAGCCGGCTGCCTCCCCGTTTCCGCAAGGGCCAGGCGGCCGAGCGAACCACTACGAACGGAACGCCCATGACCACCGCCCAGTCCTCCCTGCCGAAAGCGGCGCCAAAATTCGCCTCGGTCGGTTCCCCCTACTTCGGAACCATGCTCGCGGTCATGGCCGTGGTGCTGATCCTGTCCAACATCGGTGCCTCCAAGGGCGTGGCGATAGGTCCAATCGTCACGGACGGCGGCTTTTTCCTGTTCCCGCTGGCGTACATTCTGGGCGACGTCATCAGTGAGGTCTACGGTTTCAAGGTGGCCCGGAAGGCCATTGTCACCACGTTTGCCCTGTCCGTGTTCGCCTCGCTGTGCTACTGGGTGATCATTGCGCTGCCCGGCTTCGGCGACGATTTCGGCACCGCCAAGCAGGCCGCCCTCGAAGGTGCCATCGGCCCGGTTCCGCAGATCGTGCTGGCCTCGCTCTTGGCGTTCTTCGCCGGGCAGACCATCAACTCTTGGATCCTGGTCCGGATGAAGGCCCGCACCGGCGAGAAGTCCCTGTGGGCACGCATCGTGAGCTCGTCAGTGGCCGGGGAATTCGTGGACACGCTGATTTTCTGCAGCATCGCGGCCTCGGTGATCGGCATCAGTGACTTCGGCATGTTTGTGAACTACGTACTGGTGGGTTTCCTGTACAAAACCCTCGTGGAGTTCCTCTTCGTTCCCGTGACAACCCTGGCCATCGGCTGGGTCAAGAGGCGCGAACCGAGCTACGCGTAGTCCGGCGGCGCCGAGAGTTCCCCGTTTCGACGGTTCCCTGCCCGTTCGACGTTCCGCAACGTCTAGCTGGCAGGGAACCGTCGAAACGGGGCGGGCTGCGAATCATGCGATCGTGGGCTCAGCGCCCGCAATATCCGGTTTTTGAATTCCTGCTCGCGGAAAAGGTCCTTCCACTCGATCCGGACGATGATCCAGCCCTGCTCCATGAGCGCCTTTTCTCGGCGCCGCTCTTGAAACACGACCTCGCTCGTCGGCCGGTAATCGAAGTACTTTGTCTTGCCGTCGAATTCCAGTGCCACCTTCCGTCCGGGCCACGCAAAGTCCAGACGGTGCTCGCCCAACGATGTCCGTACCACGTATTGCGGCTCCGGCGGAGGGATCCTGAGTCTGTGGATGAGTTCCCGGGTCAGGCTTTCGCCGGCAGATTCGGCACGCGGATCCACCAGCTCCAGTGCCCGCCGCAATGCCACGACTCCATTGCGGCCCGCCAGGGCAGTGCAGTAATCCCGCAGCAGGGGCAGGTCGGCTCCCGCACGGGCGGCGTGATCCACGAGAATCAGGGACTGGCTCACGCTGAACATCAGGCAGCAGTCCACCACGGTCCGCTCCAACGAGGTGCAAGGCAGATCGTCAACGAAGGTCACTTCGCGGCTGCCCAGTTGCCGGGTGTGGGCCACCACGCCCCGCCCGTGGGAGGCGCCGGATGGGCAGCCTGCCTGGGTCAGATGGACCATATCGTCGACGCCCCACAGATGGAGCCTCTGCAGGCTGGCACCCGAGGTGTGGCTGTAGACGAAGCCGCCGGCCGACGTCGTGCGTGTACCGTGCGCATGCGCGTAAACCAGCTGACGCCGGCGGCCCGCTGCGTTCAGGCCGGTCCACCAGCTACCTCGCGCATAGCAGCCACGGCGCACCCTGATGAGGCTTCCTTCGCGAACCAGCTGGGTGAGGACCCGCGAATTCAGGCCGTACTGCAGGAGCTGTTCTGTGCGCCAGAGGTCCTCCGACATGGGCAACGCAGGGACACATGAGTTCATCTCTCCACCATGGCCACAGCAGCGACGGAGGCACAGAGGCTCCGGCTCCTATGTGGAGAACGCCGTTTCGACGGCGGGAGCCACCTAGGAGTAATACCGGCCCAGGGTCTCGGCCTTGAACTCGAAGAAGTCGCCGGACTCGATCGCGAGCCGCGCGTCGTCCACCATCTTCACCACGAAGCGCTCGTTGTGGATGGAGATGAGCGTGGCGGAGAGCATCTCCTTGGCCTTGAACAGGTGGTGGATGTACGCGCGCGAATAGTTCAGGCACGCGTAGCAGTCGCAGCCATCCTGCAGCGGGCCGAAGTCGCGCTTGTACTTGGCGCCGGACAGGTTGAAGCGGCCGTCGGGCGTGTAGAACGCCGAGTTGCGGGCCACGCGGGTCGGGGAGACGCAGTCGAAGGTGTCGGCCCCGTTCTCGATGGCCGTGAAGATGTCGTCCGGCTCGGAGATACCCAGCAGGTGCCGCGGCTTGTTTTCGGGCAGTTCTTCGTTGCACCAGCGCACAATGGTGCCCAGGTTCTCCTTCTCGAGGGCACCGCCGATCCCGTAGCCGTCGAACGCCATGGCACCGAGGTCCTGGCAGGCCTTGCGGCGCAGGTCCTCGTACTGGGCGCCCTGGATCACGCCGAACAGCGCCTGGTACGGCTTGCCCGAGCGTTCGGCAGTGAGCCGGAAGTGCTCCTCGATGCACCGCAAAGCCCAGCGCCGGGTGCGCTCCAGCGATTCCTCCTGGTATCCCCGCGAGTTCTGCAGCGTGGTGAGCTCGTCGAACGCGAACATGATGTCTGCGCCGATCTGATGCTGGACCTGCATGGAGATCTCGGGCGAGAAGCGGTGGCGGTCGCCGTTGAGGTGGCTCTTGAACCACACGCCGTCCTCGTCCACATGGGCCAGCCGCTCCTTGCCCGGCGCCACAGCATCGTCGGGCCCCGAGGTATCGACGGACTTCATGTCGATGACCTTTTTGAACCCCGACCCGAGGCTCATCACCTGGAAGCCGCCCGAATCTGTGAAGGTGGGCCCTGGCCAGTTCATGAAGGCGCCCAGCCCGCCGGCTTCGTCCAGGACCTCGGGGCCGGGCTGGAGGTACAGGTGGTAGGCGTTGGCCAGCAGTGCCTGGGCGCCGAGCTCAGCCATGGACTCGGGAAGCACGGATTTCACCGTGGCCTTGGTGCCGACGGCGATAAAGGCCGGCGTCTGGATCTCGCCGTGCGGGGTGGTGATGGTGCCGGTCCGGCCCAGGAACCCGCCTCCGTTGGCGCTCACCTGTTCGGCGGCGGGGCTGCATGTTTCGGTGAGGCGCTTGCCCACACGGAAGGAAAACTCGGACTGGCGGGCGGCCGGGGCCGGTGCAGAAGGGGAAGACAGTTCAGGATTGGCTGGCACGGTTCAAGTGTGCCAGCTAACAGCCGTGGACCTTCACTGGATAGGTTCTGATGTGGGGTAGTTCTCAGAGCGCCAGTCGTCCCACAGGGAGCGGATCGTTTCCATGCTGTTCGCGCCGAGATCGTACAGCGAGAGGATCACCATCGATCCGCCGTCGGGCCTTTTCTCGGGAATCACGGGCTGGTCGGCCACGATCAGCAGGCCCTCCCCGTGCTCCGCATAGCTGTGCACGGTGAGTCCCACCTGGTGGTTGGTCTTGTGCCAGACCCTGCCCGAGACTTCCTCGCCGGTGCCCAGGGTGAGTGCATATTCTTCGCCGGGGGCGGGGATGTCCTTGAGCCCGAGTTTCTCGATGGCGGACCCGCCGCTGCCGGGGACGGAGAAATAGCAGGTCCGGCGCTTGCCGTGGGGATGGCGCTCCAGTGCAAACCTCAGCTGCTGCAGGAAGATGAGCCATCCTTGGGTGATGTCCTCGTCCCACGCGGCCCATTCCGAGTTGTGGTCCACGCCGGCGCGGGTGACGCTGACCTCTGTCCCGGTGGGCACGGGTTTCAGCGTAAAGACGTCGCCGCCGTCGACGGTCAGTGTGGTGTGGTCCGGCCCTTCGACCACGTTCTTGCCGAAGTAGATCTCATTGATTTCGGCCGCCAAATCGTCGGCTTCCCAGCCATGCCACTGCGCGACTTTCGAGGGTTCGCGCAGCATCGTCCAAACCTGCGGCGCGTCCGAATTGATCACAAGGCTGAGATTGTTCGTCATGGCCTGAATCTACAACTTGGGGTGCAACCGGGCTAGAGGAATATCCGGTGGAAAGCGGGTTCAGTCGTCCCGGCGGCAGGCCTGGGCTGCCTAGGCCCGCACGGATTCCAGTTCGTTCGCAATCCGCCGCTCCAGTTCTGATCCGCTGATGGTCTGCGATCCGCCGTGGGCGCGAAGGAACAGCAGCGATTCCAAGCGCAGCAGCCGCCACTCGCGCTCCGCCTCATGGTTGGAGTTGTCGATGGAGCGGAAAATCTCTTTGTCGTACAGGTTCGGCTCGTTGAGAGAGCGCTGGCGCACCCTGGCCTGCATCCGCGCCTTGAACGGATCCGTCTCCTGGTTGTCCGGAGCCCGGAGCAGCTTCTCATACACGGCGGCCCGGCCCTTCTGCCCTGTCTGGCGGCACACATAGCTGGACAGCGCGAGCGACGCCTCCACCGATCCCCAGCGCCCCGGGTTGCCGTCGAAGGGCAGCACGTTCAGCAGGTCGGCTACCGCCAGCGCGGCCTCGGCGTCCTTGAGCATGACGAACAGCTCATGCGCGAGGTCGCTCAGGTCCTTCAGGCAGCTGCCGGACTTGGTGTTGATGCCCTTGACCAGCTTGTCGGCCAGCAGCTGCACCCCGGTGGAGTCCGGATGGGCCTCCGCCACGGCTTCCACCACGGACTCAGGCGTTCCCGAGGGCTCCGGGATGAGGGCCAGATCTTCGGCGCTGGGGCCGATCACCACCGGGGTGGTGGACGGCAAAGGAGGTACGACGACGGCGGGAGGCGCCGTCCGCGCAGGCTCCCCAGCACCGTCGTTCCCCACTACGGAGTTTCCCACAACGGAGTTCCCCACTACGGAAAGGGGAGTGCCGGCGTCGGACGCCTGGGCGTCCGACGGGGCGTCACCGTCCGCCCTTCTGGCGCCGTCTGCGAGGGCAGCACCTTCGACGACGGCAGCGGTCTTCACAGCGTGATTGGCGGCGTCTGCCGGGGAGGCGGAACCGTCAACCGCGGGTTCCGGGATCCGGACGGACGAGCCGGCAGCGATGCGCAGCGTGCCGCCGCCCGTGAGGGTCGCAAGGATGATGGCGGGGCTGCCGAAATCATCGGTTTCGACTTCCACGAAGTGGATTTCCGCGGACCGCTCGCCATCCGGCAAGAGCAGGTGGTCGCCCGCCCGCAGAGAGCCCGCCTGCTGTTCACGGTAGGTCTTGGCAGCTGCAGGATGGTTCATCGGGAGTCCTTAAGTTCTCTTGCGGTCCGCCCAACAGTCTACAAAGGAGAGGCTGCGAAGTCTGGGAGGCGCGGGCGCCCGGGCGTCAGCTGCCGACGCCGGCGTAGGCCAGGGCCTGGCGCACCAGGGCGCCGCGGCCGCCGGCGAACTCGAGCTGCACGCCGTCGCTGAGCACTTCCTGGGGCGTCATCCAGGTCAGCTCCAGCGCGTCCTGGCGGGGGTCGCATTCGCCGGTTACAGGGATGATGTAGGCCAGTGAAACGGCGTGCTGGCGGTCATCGGTGAAGCCGGTGTGGGAGGGCGCGGGGAAGTATTCGGCCACGGTGAAAGGCACCGGGCTGATGGGGAGCTGGGGGAATGCCAGCGGGCCGAGGTCTTTTTCCATGTGGCGCAGCAGTGCGGCGCGGATGGTCTCGCGGTAGAGCACCCGCCCGGAGACGAGCGACCGGACCATGGTGCCGTCCTCGTCCGCCTGCAAGAGCGTGCCCACCTCATTCACGAATCCGAGCGGATCCAGCCGGACCGGCACCGCCTCCACGTAGACCATCGGAAGCCTGCCTCGGGCTTCGAAGAGATCTTCGTCCGAGAGCCAGCCGGGGTTGGGGTCAGGGGTGCGCACGTTCATGAGTCATTTTTACCCCATCGCCACAGGTCCGGCCGCCGATGCGTGAGATTCCAACGCTTCGAGGCGGCCAAAGCGACGAGATATCACCCCTCGATTTGCCGTCCTGAACCGCCGCTGCGTCACGCCGGGGTACCGGAGCGGGGGGGGGGGCTACGACGGGCGCCGGGCGGAGATCCAGAGCGGTGCCCGCTGAGCTGCCGCGCCGTCGTTGTCCGGGTGGGGCACATGCAGGGTGCGTCCGAAGGCCTCCTCGGTCAGCGTAACGTCGTGTCCGGCGGCGGTGAGACGGTCCCGCAGGGCGTCGATGTCGCCGCCGTACTCGAACCCCAGCCCTGCGTGCGCCGCACCCGTGCCGGGGCGCGCCATCAGCACGCCGCCGTTCTTGGCCGTGAAATCGGCGGTTTCGTCGTCGTCCGGGACCGGCCGGAACCGTGCGCCGATGTCCCGCAGCGCCTGGGCGGCGGCCGTCACATCCTCGCTGAACCACACCTCCACCACCGCCAGCGCCGGATCCGCATCCGCACAGTGGGCCCCGTGGCTGGCCTTGTCGGCGAAGAAGCTGAAGCCGTCCGCGCCGGTGATCCGGCAGGAGTCGCCGTGGTCCGCGCGGACGAGTTCGGCGGAGGAAGTATCCGATTCCGCGCCGGACTGGTTGGTGCGCCGGGCAAATTCCTCGAGGTCGCCGACCTCCACGCCAAAGTGGGTGACGCCGTCCTCCGCTGCGCCCGGCTCGGCCTGGTGCAGCGCCAGCCGGCCGGCCCCGGCGTCGTACTCCCGCCAGGAGCCCTCGTCGGCGGACTTGATCATCCCCAAATCGGTGAGGAGCCGCTCCCAGGGTTCAACCCGGGACGTGAAGTGGATGGGGCGGACACGAAGCATGCTCTCTCCTCGAACTCGAAACACCTGGATCCCGAAAACGGCGCCGACATGGCCATGATGCCACGTCTTGAATCGCGTGGCACCGGGTTGAATCCGCAGGCGTGCGGGGCAGAATAGGCGCATGGCTGTAGAACTCGAGGAACTGCTGGTGCCTGACGCCGCCGCGTGGCGGACGTGGCTGGAATCCCACCACAGCGACAGCCCCGGCGTCTGGCTGGTCCTGCACAAGAAGGGCGGCAACGTCACCGAACTCGACTACGACGCCGCCCTGGACGAGGCGCTGTGCTTCGGCTGGATCGACGGCCAGGTCAAGAAGCGCGACGGCGACAGTTACCTCCAGCGCATGACCCGCCGGGGTGCCAAGAGCCCCTGGTCGGAACGGAACGTCGGCCACGTGGCCCGCCTTGAGGCGGAAGGGAAAATGACAGTCCCGGGCCGTGCCGCCGTCGACGCCGCTAAAGCGGACGGCCGCTGGGAGGCCGCCTATTCGGGACAGGCGACGGCGGAGGTCCCAACTGATCTGGCCGCCGCCATCGCGACCGTGCCCGAGGCGCAGGCCATGTTCGATGTGCTGACCTCGGTGAACCGCTACGCGCTGATCTACCGCACCAATTCGGTCAAGCAGGCCTCCACCCGGGAGCGGAAGATCGCCGGGTTTGTTGAGATGCTGGCCCGCGGCGAGACGCCGTATCCGCAGAAGAAGCGCCCGGTGCAGAATCCCGCTGGTTGAGCCCGGTGCTTCATTCCGCTGGTTGAGCCTGTCGAAACCAGTTGGCCGGGTCAAGGAGAAGGGCGGCCGCGCTAAAATTGGTGCCAACTCCAAACACGAACGGCGAACATGCAGCGGTATTCCCTACGCACGCTGAGCCCACGCGGGCGGTGGATTGCGGCGGCAGTGGTCCTGGCTCTGGTGTTGGCCGCGGCAGCGGTTATCGGCCTCGCCGGGCGTTCGGGCGACGGCGGAACGCAGGGCGGCGCCGGACCCCAAAGCAGCGGACACCAGGGCAGCGGCGCCCAGAGCGAAGCCCCGAAGTCGTTCAGCAGGCCGGGGGGCGCCTCGCAGTTCCGGCCTTCCTACCACCTGACTCCGGCCAAGGAGTGGATGAACGATCCGCAGCGGCCGTTCCTGCTGGACGAGGTATGGCACTACTACTACCTCTACAACGCGGACCACCCCGAGGGGAACGGCACCGAATGGTTCCACGTCACCAGCACCGATCTGGTCCACTGGAAGGACGAAGGCGTCG
This sequence comes from Arthrobacter sp. ISL-65, assembly GCF_018613795.1. GTDB lineage: Bacteria > Actinomycetota > Actinomycetes > Actinomycetales > Micrococcaceae > Arthrobacter. The sequence continues at coordinate 8,848 of NZ_JAGGPN010000031.1, read as the reverse complement.
CCATCGAGAAGTTCAAGAACGGCCTCGGGGACATTGAGACCGGCAGCGCCGTGGTGGACCGGGACAACACCGCCGGCTTCGGCAAGGGCGCCGTCGTCGCCATCATGACCCAGCAGGACAAGGGCGTGCAGCGGCAGTCCCTGTTCTACTCCACGGACAAGGGCCACACCTTCAAGGCCGCCGACGGCAATCCGGTCATGGAGAACCCCGGCGCCCAGCACTGGCGCGATCCCAAAATCATCCGTGACGAGAACCGCGGACAGTGGGTTATGGCTTTGGCCGAGGGAGAGAAGATCGGCCTGTACACCTCAAAGGACCTCAAGGACTGGCGCTACGTGTCCGACTTCGAGCGGAAAGGCCTGGGTATCCTCGAATGCCCGGATCTCTTCCAGCTGGATGTCGACGGCGACCCCGCCAAACGCACCTGGGTCCTGGCCGCCAGCGCGAACGGCACCGCGGAAGGCCGGACCACCGGGGTGGCCTACTGGACCGGGACTTTTGACGGAACCACGTTCACCCCCGCGGATGACAAACACCAGTGGCTCGACGCCGGTGCAGACTTCTATGCGGCCGTCACCTGGGACGATCCACGGCTCCCGGAAAACGAACGGATGGCCTCCCGCCACGCGATCGGCTGGATGAACAACTGGACGTACGCCCGGCAGCTGCCCACCACGGACTGGCAGGGCGGCGCCGACTCGATCGTCCGGGACATCCGGCTGAAAACCGTGCAGGGCAGGCCTACCCTCGTCTCCACCCCCATCCCGGCCCTGTCCGCGCTGGACGGTGAAGCCAAGACAGCAGGCAGCAGGGCATTGACCCCGGAGGGCGCCGGCGAGCTTCCCGCGCCGGCAGGCGGCGCCTACCGGCTGGATGTGACCCTGGAACGTGCACCGGGCGACGACGGCACGGAGGCCCTGCTGAAACTTGGCAGCGGCGGCGCGGACTACGCCAGGGTGGGCTACAACTTCGAGGCGGGCACGGCGTGGGTGAGCCGGGCGGCGGTGGTGCCGGGCGCCGAACCCCTTGGACCTCTCTTCACCGAGCGGAGGAGCGCCCAGAGCCCGCCCCGCAGCGGCAGCGCTCAGGGCAGCTCACCAGGCAGGGGCAGCGTGGACCTGACCGTCTTCGTGGACTATTCCTCGGTGGAGGTCTTCGTGAACGGCGGGGAGCAGACCCTGACATCGGTGGTGCTGCCGCGGTCCGGCCAGCCGGCGGTCAGCGCTGCCACCGCCGGCGGGAAGCTGACGCTGAAGTCGTTCAAGTACACCCCGCTCGCCACCGTGCTGACCGCACGCTAGACGCACCGGTGCCTTCAAACAGCGGCGCCCAGCAGAAACGTCAGCGGAACGTCAGTCGGACTCGAGCGGGAAGGCCACGGCTTCCCCCACCACGCGCAGGCACAGTTCCGTGCCGGGCTGGGCGATGGACGCGTTCCAGTGCCGGATGGTGATCACTTCACCGCCGCCGGGATAGCGGTGGTCGGGCATGGCGCCGGCCAGCTTGGGCGGCACGGCAAGCTTGAGCCGCACGGTGGTTTCGGGGCCGAAGTAGTCGGTATCCACCACCACGCCGCGGATGGGCCCGTCCTCGGCGATCCGGATCTGCTCCGGACGCAGCATGAGCTGCACGCGGCCCTGCGCGGGCGGACGCCGGACCGGAATCCCGCCCAGCGAGCAGGTGGCCAGCGACCCCTCCATCCACGCATCGAGGATCACGGCGTCGCCCAGGAATTCGGCCGTGGCACGGTCCGCCGGCCGGGTGTAGACCACGAACGGGTTGCCGATCTGTGCCAGCTTGCCGCCCCGCATGACCGCCACCTGGTCCGCGAAGGACAGCGCCTCGGCCTGGTCGTGGGTGACCAGGATGGTGGTCACGCCGGCCTCGTTGAGGACCTTGGCCACCGCCCGCCGGGTGGCCACCCGGAGTCCGGCGTCCAGTGCTGAGAACGGCTCGTCCAGCAGCATGAGCTCGGGTTCCCGGGCCAGTGCCCGGGCCAGGGCGACACGCTGCTGCTGCCCGCCGGAGAGCTGGTGCGGCCGGCGCTTGGCCATGGCCGTGTCCAGCGACACCATTTCGAGGAGTTCGTTGACCCGGGCGTTAACCGCGCGGCGGCCGCCGTCGAGCTTTGCGGCACTGAGCCCGAACGCGATGTTCTGCCCCACGGTCAGGTGCGGGAACAGCGCTCCGTCCTGGGCCACGTAGCCGACGTGGCGCTTGTGCGCCGGCTTCCATACGCCGTCGCCCGCCACGGGGGAACCGTTCAGCGAGATGCTGCCGGTGCCCGGGTGTTCAAAGCCGGCGATCAGCCGGAGCAGGGTGGTCTTGCCCGAACCCGAGGGGCCCACGATCGCGGTGGTTCCGCCCTTGGCCACGGACAGGTTCACGCCCTTGAGGACGGCCTGCGAGCCGAAGTTCTTGGTGACGGCCTCGATCTCCAGATGGCTGTTGGTGCTTGGCGCCACGGACCGTGAGATCCGCGGTTCCGGAAGCCTGGACGGGGATTGTTCGGTCACTGTCCCGCTACTTTCTTGGACTGCTGGAAGAGCAAATAGGTCATGGGCGCCGAGATCACGATCATGAGCAGGGCGTACGGCGCCGCGCCGGCGTAGTCGATTTCGCTGCTCTTGCTCCAGAACTCGGTGGCCAGGGTCCGGGTTCCGTTGGGGGAGAGCAGCAGCGTGGCGGTCAGCTCGTTGGCGATGCCAAGGAAGACGAGCGCCGCCCCGCCGGCCGCAGCGGGGGCGGTGAGCCGGAGCGTCACGCGGATGAAGGACAGCAGCGGAGGCGTGCCCAGGGCCTGGGCCGCCTCATCCAATTCCTTGGGTGCCTGGGCCAGGCCGGCACGGATGTTGACCAGCGCGCGCGGCAGGAACAGGAGGATGTAGGCGGCCACCAGGACGCCGGCTGTCTGGTAGATGCCCGGGACCAACCGGATGCTGACGGTGACGAAGGCCAGGGCCACCACGATGCCCGGCATGGAGCTGGTGACGTAGTTGGAGAGTTCCAGGGCCTTGCTGAACCAGCTGGCATGCCGAACGGCCAGGTACGCCATGGGGAAGGCGACAACGGTGGTGGCCGCCGCGCCGGCCAGCCCGTACAGCAGGGTCTGCCACAGCGCCGGAACGAATTCGTCAGCCGCCCAGATGTCAGCACCGCCGGCAATGATCCAGCGCAGCACGAACAGCAGCGGCAGCCCGAAGGCAAGCAGGGTCAGGCCGAGCAGGGCCAGCTGGGCCGGTACCTGGTAGACGTGAAGCGGCAGGCGCAGGGCTTTGGCCTGCGCGCCGGACCCCACGCGGGCGTACCGGGCGGTGCCGCGGCTGCGCACCTCGACCAGGAGCAGGAGGAGGCAGAAGAACACCAGCACGCTGGCCAGCATGGTGCCTGCGGCGCCGTTGAACGTGGACTGGTACTGCACCATGATGGCCGTGGTGAACGTGTCAAAGCGGATCATCGCGAAGGCGCCGTACTCGGCCAGCAGATGCAGTGCCACCAGCAGCGCGCCGCCGGTCATCGCGATCCGGAGCTGCGGCAGGACCACCCGGAAAAACGCCCGCCAGGCCCCCAGGCCGAGGGACGCAGCCGACTGCTCCACGGCGGGATCCAGCCGGCTCAGCGTCGCGGCGGCGGGAATGTAAACCAGCGGGAAGTAGGAGAGCGTGGCGATGAGCACGCCGGAAAACAGCCCGTGCAGGGACGGCACGGCGGAGACCCACGCGTAGCTGTTGACGAAGGCAGGGATGGCCAGCGGCGCCGCGAGCAGCACCGCCCACACCTTCTGCCCGCGCAGCGTGGTGCGTTCCACGAGCCACGCGCCGCCCACGCCCAGGATGAGGCACAGCGGCACCGTGAGCACGGTCAGGAGCACGGTGTTGAGCAGCAGCTCGCCGACGCGCGGGCGCACGATCAGTTCAAAGGCGGTGTCCCAGCCCGTGGCCGCGGTCATCACCGCGACGTAGCCGAGGGGGACGAGTGCGAACAGGGCGATCAGCACCGCCATGACGCCTACCGCGGAAACGCCGAAAGGCGGGCGGGGGCGCTTGCCCCGGCCCGCCGTCGTCGTGCTTCCGGATATCTCCGGTGCCGATACTTGCGTGGTCACAGAATTAGAGCAGTCCTGCCTTGGTCATCAGCTCGGTGACCTTCTCGGAGTTCAGCTTGGCCGGGTCCACGGTGGGAGCGGCAAGTTCCTTGACGGGAACCAGCTTCTCGTTGGCGGGGACGCCGGAAGCGATGGCGTACTCGAAGGACGTGCCCTTCTGCAGGACTTCCTGGCCCTTCTTGCCGGTGATGAACTTCAGGAAGGCCTGGGCGTTCTCAGCGTTCTTCGAGGACTTCAGCACGCCGCCGCCGGAGACGGACAGGAACGCGCCCGGGTCCTGGTTCTTGAAGTAGTACGGCGTGACGTTCTTGGAGTTCTCGCCGGTCTTCGCCTGGTCGCCGTAGTAGTAGTAGTGGTAGATCAGCGCGGCATCGACCTCGCCGGCGTTCACTGCCTTCATGGCGGTGCTGTTGCCCTTGTAGGCGGTGAAGTTTTCCTTCATGCCCTTCAGCCATGCCTCGGCAGCGGCTTCGCCCTTGAGCTCAACGAGGGCGGAGACGATGGCCTGGAAGTCGGCGCCGCTCGGGGAGGCTGCCCACTTGCCCTTCCACTCCGGCTTGGCCAGGTCCAGCATGGACTTCGGCAGCTTGTCCTCGCTCAACTTGTTCTTGTCGTAAACCAGGACGGTGGAGCGGGCGGCAATGCCGGTCCACTTGTTGGTGCTGGGGCGGAACTCCGCCGGAACCTGGGCCACCGTGTCCTTGTTGACGTCGGCGAACAGGCCGGCGTTCTCCACCTGCGCCATTGCGGGGGAATTCTCGGTAAGGAAGACGTCCGCCGGTGAGGCTGCGCCTTCCTGGACGATCTGGTTGGACATCTCGGTGTCGTCACCCTGGCGGAGCGTCACCTTGATGCCGGTTTCCGCGGTGAAAGCGTCCACCCATTCCTTGGTGAGGCTTTCGTGCTGGGCGTTGTAGACCGTGATCTCGCCCTTGGACGCGTCAGCCGAGGACGAGGCAGCGGGGGAGGTGTTGGAGCCGCAGGCCGAGAGGCCAAGGGCTGCGGTGGCGGCGATCGCGATGCCGGCCAGCGCTTTAATGCGGATCTTCATCGGGGTGCTTCTTTCTGCAAAAGTCTCGTGGGCAAGGCCCTCTGTGAGCTGGGGAAGTAAGGCAAAGCTCACTCGAAAAACTGTAGGTTAGCCAAACCTAAGTACCAAGCGACAAGGGCTTTAAGTGATGAGGATCACATCAATTACGAAACTGTTGCGTGTCCTAATTGGCGCTTCCCTTGGCCGCCGTTGCTGAAGCCGCCGCCACTGACGCCGCCGCCTCCAGTGCCATCCAGGCCTGAAGCTGGGTGGAAAGTTCGACGGCGGCACCCAGTGGGTATGTGTCGCTCGCCGGCCGCCGGGGTTCGAAGGAGAACACCGGTTCGCCGGCCCGTCCGTGGCGGGCCAGCGGTTCGCCCGCCGCGATCAGCCGGCGGCCAGCCCAGAGGGCCCCGGCTGTGCCGGTGACCAGCCCGGCGGCAGTGGTCCGGACGTCCTGCGGCAGCCGCTGGTCGTTGGCGGCGAGTGCCAGGTAGCGGGCGAGGATGCCGGTGAACAGCCCGCCGTCGCCTGTACCGTCGCAGCGGAGAATGCTGCTGGGCGCGGGGCCGCCGGTGGCAGTGCCGCCGTCCTCCGGCACGGTGAGGTGCGCTGCCACTGCCCGCACCACGGTCGATGCGCGTTCCAGATTGGCGGTGCCGCCGAGCTCCAGCAGGGCGCCGAGGACGGGCCCCTGGTTGTAGGTGTAGATGGCGTCCTCCAGCACCGTCTCCCCGGTGCTGCGGACCCGGATTCCGTCCAGGTAGAGGCCGCGGGTGGAGTCGAACAGCCGCGCATCCAGCCAGTCGAGCAGGGCCTGCGCCTTGGCGACGTTGCCCGTGCGTGCATAGTAGAGCGCCACCGGTGCCGTGGCCGGGGTGTTCTTGAAGTCCCGCTGGGTGCTCCAGAACGTGCCGCCGCCCAGGTCGTCGGTGGATGCCGAGTCGAACTGCAGCGTCAGGCTCTTGCGGATCCTCTCCTGCCGCCGGGGGCTGGGACGGCGGCTCTCCTCGGCCAGCCGCTCCAGCCGGAGTGTGGACAGGGCCAGCCAGGCCATGTCGTCGTAGTAATGGTTGACGAGCGTCAGGAAATTCCGCAGCCGGATGCCGGTGACCAGCCGCGAAGCGAGCTGGCCCGCACTGGGGCGGGTGCCGCCGTCGAACTTTTCCGGCGGCCGCCCCGCCCTCCCGAGTTCGCGAAAGCCTGCGTCCACGAGGCAGTCCAGGTAATGCGCCTGCCACCAGTAGTGCCACGGGCGGCGGAGGTTTTCGATGCGGCCGGAGGGGCGGGCGGTGGCTGCGAGGTGCGTCCCCGGCAGGAAGAACAGCCGCTGGCCGAACAGGTGCGTCACCGACCGCGCGGCCTCGTCGGCCCGCTCTGCCCAGGCCGTTGCGGCGGCGGGGACGGCATCTGGGGTGGCGTCAGCATCTGGCTGGATCATTCGGCCAGCCTAGCGAACCGCCAGACTGGCGACCCGCCAGCGTGGCGAGCCGGGCGGGGCGGGATGCATCCGCCGCCCATTTCAGTTAACATTCACTAACTAACGTTCGCGGCCGGGATCCGGATCCGCATCGACCGGTTCCGCATCAAGGAGGATGTATGGAAATTGAGGGTTCCGTCGCGCTCATCACGGGCGGTGCATCCGGCCTGGGCGCCGCCACGGCACGACGACTGTTCAATGCCGGCGCCTCTGTGGTTCTCGCCGACCTCGGCACCTCGGCCGGTGCCGCGTACGCCGACGAGCTGAATGCGGCCGGCCCGCAGAACCTTGCGGGCATCGCTTCAGGCCGCGAGGTGGCAGCCCCCAAAGCGGTTTTCGTTCCTGCGGACGTGACCAGCGAGCATCAGGTGCAGGCCGCTGTGGACGCCGCCGTCGGGATGGGACCGCTGCGGATCGTGGTGAACTGCGCCGGCATCGCCACGCCGGGCAAGGTCCTGGGGCGCGACGGCGTGCTGCCGCTGGAGACCTTCCACCGCGTCATCCAGATCAACCTGGTGGGGACCTTCAACGTGGTCCGGCTGGCCGCCGCCGCGATGGCCGCCACTGAGCCTGCTGTCACCGAGCTTGGCGGAGAGGAACGCGGCGTCATCATCAACACCGCCTCAGTAGCCGCGTTCGACGGGCAGATCGGCCAGCCTGCATACGCTGCATCCAAGGGCGGCGTGGCCGCCATGACCCTGCCTCTGGCCCGCGAACTGGCCCGATCCCTCATCCGGGTGGTGACCATCGCACCCGGGATTTTCGAGACCCCGATGATGGCCGGGCTGCCGCAGGAGGCGCAGGAGTCACTGGGCCGGCAGGTGCCGCACCCGTCCCGCCTGGGCCGGCCCGCCGAGTATGCAAACCTAGCCGCGCACATCGTGGAGAATGCCATGCTCAACGGCGAAACCATCCGCCTCGACGGCGCCATCCGGATGGGCCCGAAGTGACCGGCACCGCGCAGGCGATATCCGCCGTGGACTCCCTGCCCAGCGCTGACTTTTTCGGCTACGAGTCGTTGCTCAGCGCCTCCGAGCAGCGCAAGCTGGGCGAACTGCGGGACTTCCTGGCCGCGGAGATAGCGCCGTTTGCGGGGGACTGGTGGAACAAGGCCGAATTTCCGGCGCACATCCTCCCCAAGCTGGCCGCCCTGGAGCTGAGCACGCCCGCCCAGCGCGGCTACAGCCACCTGTTCGCTGGACTGGTGATCGCGGAGATGACGCGCGTTGACACATCGATCGCCACGTTTTTCCTGGTCCACCACGACCTCTTCGTCGAGTCGCTCTACCGCTTCGGCTCCGGGGACCAGCGGAACCGGTATCTCGACGACGCCTCGAACCTCAGGACCACGGGTGCGTTTGCCCTGACCGAACCGGGCCACGGCTCCGACGTCGCCGGCGGCATGGAGACGCGGGCGCGCCGGATATCGAGCCGCACGGGAGTGGCCGACGCCGCCGGGGACGGCTGGGTGCTGAACGGCGCCAAGCGGTGGATCGGCAACGGGACGTTTTGCGATTACATGCTGGTGTGGGCCCGGGACGAAGCCGACGGCGCGGTCCGCGGCTTCATCGTAGACGCCAGCCTGCCCGGAGTGAGCCGCAGCCGGATCGAGAATAAGATCGCGCTGCGCACCGTGCAAAACGCCGACATTGTTTTCGACAACGTGCGGGTTGCCGAGACCGACCGCTTTGCCGGCATCAGCAGCTTCGAAGACACCAACGAACTGCTCCGCGGCTCGCGCATCATGGTCGCGTGGCAGGCCGTGGGGCAGCAGCTGGCGGCGTTCGACGTCGCCCGGCAGTACGCCGTCGAACGCCACCAGTTTGGCCGTCCGCTGGCGAGGTTCCAGCTCATCCAGCAGCAGCTGGTGTCCATGCTGGGCAACGCCGTCGCGAGCATGGGCATGATGGCCCGGATCGCGCAGCTGCAGGAGCAGGGTGCCGGGATGGCGCAGGTGGCGCTGGCCAAGTCGTACACGTCGGCGAGGATGCGCGAAACCGTGTCGATGGGCCGGTCCATTCTGGGCGGCAACGGCATCGTCACGGACTACCGGATGGCCAAGATCTTCGCTGACGCCGAGGCGATTTACACCTACGAGGGCTCGTACGAGATCAACACGTTGATCGTGGGCCGCGCAGTCACGGGCGTCTCCGCAATCACCTGACGGTTCTGAGCGCGAACGGACACTTATGGCCCTGCGGTCCGGGGGCTTAAGTGTCTGTGAGGATTGTGG
>NZ_JAGGPN010000030.1:28626-93909 GCF_018613795.1 Arthrobacter sp. ISL-65 | reverse complement strand
AACCCCCTCAACTGCCACCTAGTTGGGTTCGCTGATGTCCGCGAGCACGGCGCCGAGGGCGGAGACCAGGGCGTCGGCGTCGACGAAGGCGCTGTAGCCGTGCTGGCCCGCGCCCATGGAAATCCTCTTGCCGGCGATGGTGTGGTCCGCATAGACCGGCCATGCCGTGGTGCTGCCCAGTGGCGTGATGGTGCCGCGCTCATAGCCGGTCGCCTCCAGGGCCACATCCGCCGCCGGCAGCGAGAGCTTGTTCACGCCCACCAGACCGCGCAGCTTGGGCCAGGAGATCTGGCGGTCGCCCGGGATAAGGGCGAAGAGGAAGCTGCCGTCCTTGTGCTTCACCACGAGGGTCTTCACAATGTCCGCCGGGCTGATGCCAAGGATCGCGGCCGCCTCCTCGAGGCTGTGGGCGGCCAGCCGTTCGACGAGCTGGACGTCCAGGCCTCGCGCGGCGGCGTCGGCAAGGAAGCGCTCCCTGCCCGCGCCGCCGGCGGGCTGGCCGCCGTCGTCGGTCCCGTTAGCGCCCGGCACCGGAACAGCGCCCGGCGCCGGAACGGCGCCCGACGCCGGAACGGCGCCCGACGCCGGAACGGCGTTCATCAGTCGCGGAACAGCAGGAGGGCCTCGCCCTGGCCGCCGCCTCCGCAGAGCGAGACTGCCGCCTTGCCCTGGCCGCGCCGCTTCAGCTCATGCGCCGCATGGAGCGCCAGCCGCGCCCCGGAGGCGCCGATCGGGTGTCCCAGCGCGATGGCACCGCCATGGATGTTGCACTGCTCCAGCGGGTAGTCCAGATCCTTGAGGGACTGCACGGCCACCGAACCGAATGCTTCGTTGATTTCGATGAAGTCCAGATCGGAAGTGCTCCAGCCGGCACGGTCCAAGGCTTGCCCGATGGCGTTGGAGGGCTGGGAGTGCAGGGAGTTGTCTGGCCCCGCCACCTGCCCGGGCTTTCCCACCACAGCCAGGTACTCCAGGCCGTTCTCCTCCGCGAACTTGCGCGAGGTCAGGACCAGGGCGGAGGCGCCGTCGGACAGGGGAGAGGAGTTGCCGGCCGTGATGGTGCCGTCGGTGACGAAGGCGGCCCGCAGGCCGGCCAGGGACTCAACGGTGGTGTCCGGTCGGACGCCCTCATCGGTGGAGACCACCAGGGGATCACTCTTGCGCTGCTTGACGCTGATCGGTGAGATCTCGTCGTCGAACACGCCGTTCTTCGAGGCGATCGCTGCGCGCTGGTGTGAATTGGCGGCCACGTTGTCCTGCGCGGTCCGGTCAATGCCCAGCTTAAGGTTCTTGGATTCAGTGGAAAGGCCCATCGACTGGCCGTCGAACGCATCGGTCAGGCCGTCGTGTGCCGCAACGTCCAGCGCCTGGACGGTGCCGTAGTTCCAGCCCTGGCGGGAACCGGGGAGGACATGGGGCGCCCGCGTCATTGATTCCTGGCCGCCGGCGACGACGACGGTGGCGTCGCCGGCACGGATCATCCGCGCCGCGTCGATCACGGCGGTAAGCCCCGAGAGGCAGACCTTATTAATGGTCACCGTGGGGACGTTCCAGCCGATGCCCGCGCCGATGGCGCTCTGGCGTGCCGGGTTCTGGCCGGTCCCGGCCTGCAGGACCTGGCCCATGATGACGGCGTCCACCCGATCGGCTTCCAGTCCGCTGGCCACGATGGCCGCCTTGATGGCGTGCGCCCCGAGCTCGACGGCGGTGAAGCTCGCGAGCTGCCCATTCAGCCGGCCCTGCGGGGTGCGCGCGCCGGACAGGATGACAACGTCGCTGTTGTCCGCGGAATTGCTCATGGTTTTTCTCTTCCGATCTTTGCCGATGGTTGGCCTAAGGGTATCGTGAGCCCGGTCACCTATGCATTCAAACGCTGGGGAGGCGGGGTGCATTCCGGTTAGGTGCCCGTGGCAACGGTGCTTGCATTCTGCTGGCAAGTGGGGTAGACACGCGTGGGGTTTTGCCGTATCGTAGATATTTGCGTCTTCCCTGTTTACCTTCAGCCTTCATATAGCGGTGGGCTTAGCCTGTTAGCTGCTCCATCAATGTGCCGTGAACAACGTCACCAGCATGGGCAGAACCAGGTCCCGGGTCATATAGCGGAACCGGATGGTAGCACTGCGGAGTCACTTCGCAGGGTGAAAAGCGGGGGAGATCTGAAAACGCCTGAAGGTCTGTGGAAGGATCCCTCTTGGTCGCCTCGAGCACCTCTAATAACGAAACCGCTAATACGGCAAGCACCGATGGTGCGACTCGCCGGCTCTCATTCGCAAAGATTCACGAACCTCTTGACGTTCCGAATCTGCTTGCCCTGCAGACGGACAGCTTCGACTGGCTGGTCGGAAATGAACGCTGGCAGGCCCGCGTTGCGAAGGCCGTCGAAGAAGGCGACCTGAGCGTCGCCACCTCCTCCGGTCTTTCCGACATCTTCGAAGAGATCTCCCCTATTGAGGACTTCCAGGGCACCATGTCCCTGAGCTTCTCCGATCCGGAGTTCGCTGATCCGAAGTACACCATGGCTGAATGCAAGGACCGGGACGCTACGTACTCGGCACCGCTGTACGTCAAGGCCGAATTCATGAACAACAACACGGGCGAAATCAAGCAGCAGACCGTGTTCATGGGTGACTTCCCGCTGATGACCGAGAAGGGCACCTTCGTCGTCAACGGCACCGAGCGTGTCGTCGTTTCCCAGCTGGTCCGTTCCCCGGGCGCCTACTTCGAGCGCGCCGCTGACAAGACCAGCGACAAGGACATCTTTACCGCAAAGATCATCCCGTCCCGCGGCGCCTGGTTCGAACTCGAGATCGATAAGCGCGACCAGGTCGGCGTGCGCCTCGACCGCAAGCGCAAGCAGTCGGTCACGGTGCTGCTGAAGGCCCTCGGCTGGACCGAAGGCCAGATCCTCGAGGAGTTCGGCCAGTACGACTCCATGCGTGCCACGCTGGAGAAGGACGCCACCGAAACCCGCGAAGACGCCCTGCTGGACATCTACCGCAAGCTGCGTCCGGGCGAGCCGCCCACAGTCGAGGCTGCCCAGTCCCTGCTGGACAACCTGTACTTCAACTCCAAGCGCTACGATCTGGCCAAGGTTGGCCGCTACAAGATCAACCGCAAGCTTGGCATCGACCGCTCCCTTGGTGACAAGGAAGCTTCGGTCCTGCACGTTGAAGACATCGTCGCCATGATCAAGTTCCTCGTCGCGCTGCACGCCGGCGAGAAGACCCTCATGGGCAAGCGCGATGGCGAAGACCACGAGCTGCGCGTCGAGATCGATGACATCGACCACTTCGGCAACCGCCGCATCCGCGCCGTCGGCGAGCTCATCGAGAACCAGGTCCGCACCGGCCTGTCCCGCATGGAGCGCGTCGTCCGCGAACGCATGACCACGCAGGACGTCGAGGCCATCACGCCGCAGACCCTGATCAACATCCGGCCCGTGGTGGCAGCCATCAAGGAGTTCTTCGGAACCTCCCAGCTGTCCCAGTTCATGGACCAAAACAACCCGCTCTCCGGCCTGACCCACAAGCGCCGCCTGTCGGCGCTGGGCCCGGGCGGTCTGTCCCGTGACCGTGCAGGCATGGAAGTCCGAGACGTTCACCCGTCCCACTACGGACGTATGTGCCCCATCGAAACCCCTGAAGGCCCGAACATTGGTCTGATCGGTTCCCTGGCGTCCTACGGCCGCATCAACCCGTTCGGTTTCATCGAAACGCCGTACCGCCTGGTCAAGGACGGCGTCGTCTCCGACGACGTCCAGTACCTGACGGCCGACGACGAGGCAGAGGTCCTGATCGCACAGGCCAACGCTCCGCTCGACGAGAACAAGAGCTTCGCTGAAGAGACCGTCCTGGTCCGTGCCCGCGGTGGTGGAGGCGAGCCCGTGCTCGTTCCCGCCGGCGAGGTGCAGTTCATGGACGTTTCCCCGCGCCAGATGGTGTCCGTGGCAACCGCCCTGATCCCGTTCCTCGAGCACGATGACGCCAACCGCGCACTCATGGGTGCCAACATGCAGCGCCAGGCCGTGCCGCTGGTCCGTTCCGAGGCCCCGTTCGTGGGCACCGGCATGGAGCGCGCCGCAGCCGTCGACGCCGGTGACGTCACCATCGCCAAGAAGGCCGGTGTGGTTACCGAGGTCTCCGCCGAGCTCGTCATCATGCTCAACGACGACGGCACGGAAACCAACTACCGCATCAACAAGTTCGCCCGCTCCAACCAGGGCAACTGCTACAACAACCGTGTCCTGGTGAACGAAGGCCAGCGCCTGGAAGTTGGCGGCATCATCGCCGACGGCCCGGCAACGGACCAGGGCGAGCTCGCCCTCGGTAAGAACCTCCTCGTGGCATTCATGTCATGGGAAGGCCACAACTTCGAGGACGCCATCATCCTCTCGCAGCGCATCGTTGCCGAGGACGTCCTTTCCTCCATCCACATCGAGGAGCACGAGATCGATGCCCGCGACACCAAGCTTGGTGCCGAGGAAATCACCCGTGACATCCCCAACGTGTCCGAGGAAGTTTTGGCGGGCCTGGACGAGCGCGGCATCATCCACATCGGTGCCGAGGTTGAAGCCGGCGACATCCTGGTCGGAAAGGTCACCCCGAAGGGTGAAACCGAGCTGACCCCGGAAGAGCGCCTGCTCCGCGCCATCTTCGGCGAGAAGTCCCGCGAAGTGCGCGACACGTCCCTGAAGGTTCCGCACGGCGAGTCCGGCACCGTCATCGGCGTCCGCGTCTTCGACCGCGACAACGACGACGAACTGCCCCCCGGCGTCAACCAGTTGGTCCGCGTCTACGTGGCTGCCAAGCGCAAGATCACCGACGGCGACAAGCTCGCCGGCCGTCACGGCAACAAGGGTGTTATCTCCAAGATCCTCCCGATCGAGGACATGCCCTTCCTTGCCGACGGTACCCCCGTTGATATCGTCCTGAACCCGCTGGGTGTTCCGGGCCGTATGAACGTCGGCCAGGTGCTGGAAACGCACCTCGGCTGGGTTGCCAAGACCGGTTGGAAGATCGAAGGCGAGCCGGAGTGGGCAAAGCAGCTGCCGAACCTGCCGCGCGAGAGTGGCCAGACCACTGTTGCAACGCCGGTCTTCGACGGCGCCCGCGAAGAGGAAATCACGGGCCTGCTCGACTCCACCAACGTGACCCGCGACGGTGACCGCCTGATCGACTCCTCGGGCAAGACCCGCCTGTTCGACGGCCGCTCCGGCGAGCCGTTCCCGGATCCGATCTCGGTCGGCTACATGTACATCCTGAAGCTCCACCACCTGGTGGACGACAAGATCCACGCCCGCTCCACCGGCCCGTACTCCATGATCACGCAGCAGCCGCTGGGTGGTAAGGCACAGTTCGGTGGCCAGCGCTTCGGTGAAATGGAAGTGTGGGCGCTCGAAGCTTATGGCGCCGCCTACACGCTCCAGGAACTGCTCACGATCAAGTCCGATGACATTCACGGCCGCGTGAAGGTCTACGAGGCGATCGTCAAGGGCGAGAACATCCCTGAGCCGGGTGTTCCCGAATCCTTCAAGGTGTTGATCAAGGAAATGCAGTCGCTGTGCCTGAACGTGGAAGTGCTTTCCACCGACGGAACCACAATTGAAATGCGTGACTCTGATGACGCAGTCTTCACGGCTGCGGAAGAACTGGGCATCGATCTGTCTCGTGCAGAGCCCAGCTCCGTAGAAGAGGTCTAGCAGGGGTCCCGACGGCGGGTGGTGACCACCCGCCGTCGGCCCCGCGACTCTTCCCGCAACCAAGACTTCAGAATTTAGAGAACAAGAGAGAACAGGGACCATATGTCCAGCGAATCCTCCTTCGGCCTCATGCAGATCGGCCTCGCCACCGCGGAAGACATCCGCGGTTGGTCGTACGGCGAGGTTAAGAAGCCGGAAACCATCAACTACCGCACGCTCAAGCCCGAGAAGGACGGCCTCTTCTGCGAGAAGATCTTCGGCCCGTCCCGTGACTGGGAATGCTACTGCGGCAAGTACAAGCGCGTGCGCTTCAAGGGCATCATCTGTGAGCGGTGTGGCGTCGAGGTCACCCGTGCCAAGGTGCGCCGTGAGCGCATGGGCCACATCGAACTGGCTGCTCCCGTAACCCACATCTGGTACTTCAAGGGTGTTCCGTCCCGTCTGGGCTACCTCCTTGACCTGGCTCCGAAGGACCTCGAAAAGGTCATCTACTTCGCTGCCTACATGATCACCAGCGTCGACGAAGAAAACCGCCACGCGGAACTGCCCAACCTGCAGGTTGAGCATGACGTCGAGAAGAAGCAGTTGATCGACAACCGCGACTCCGACATCGCCACGATCGCCCGCGACCTTGAGAACGAGCTTGCCCGTCTCGAAGGCGAAGGCGCGAAGGCTGCCGACAAGAAGAAGGCCCGCGACTCCGCGGACCGTCAGATGGCCAACGTGCGCAAGCGCGCCGACGCCGAGATCGAGCGGCTCGAGCAGGTCTGGGACCGCTTCAAGAACCTGAAGGTCGCCGACCTCGAAGGTGACGAAGGCCTCTACCGCGAGCTGCGTGACCGCTATGGCATGTACTTCGAAGGCTCCATGGGTGCCGAAGCCATCAAGAAGCGTCTTGAGAACTTCGACATGCAGGCCGAGTCGGACAACCTGCGCGACATCATCGCCAACGGCAAGGGCCAGCGCAAGACCCGTGCCCTGAAGCGGCTGAAGGTGGTCAACGCGTTCCTGACCACCAACAACAGCCCGCTAGGCATGGTGCTGGACGCTGTCCCGGTCATCCCGCCGGAACTGCGCCCGATGGTCCAGCTGGACGGTGGCCGCTTCGCGACCTCCGACCTCAACGACCTCTACCGCCGCGTGATCAACCGCAACAACCGTCTCAAGCGACTGCTTGACCTGGGTGCTCCGGAGATCATCGTCAACAACGAGAAGCGCATGCTTCAGGAAGCTGTTGACAGCCTCTTCGACAACGGCCGCCGCGGCCGTCCGGTCACCGGACCGGGCAACCGTCCGCTGAAGTCCCTGAGCGACATGCTCAAGGGCAAGCAGGGCCGCTTCCGCCAGAACCTGCTCGGCAAGCGCGTCGACTACTCCGGCCGTTCGGTCATCGTCGTCGGCCCGCAGCTGAAGCTGCACCAGTGTGGCCTGCCCAAGCAGATGGCACTGGAGCTCTTCAAGCCGTTCGTGATGAAGCGCCTGGTTGACCTCAACCACGCCCAGAACATCAAGTCGGCCAAGCGCATGGTTGAGCGTTACCGCCCGCAGGTCTGGGACGTTCTTGAAGAGATCATCACCGAACACCCGGTGCTGCTCAACCGTGCACCTACCCTGCACCGCCTCGGCATCCAGGCATTCGAGCCGCAGCTTGTTGAAGGCAAGGCCATCCAGCTCCACCCGCTGGTTTGTGGCGCCTTCAACGCCGACTTCGACGGCGACCAGATGGCAGTCCACCTGCCGCTGAGCCCCGAAGCCCAGGCCGAAGCCCGCATCCTGATGCTGTCGTCCAACAACATCCTGAAGCCGTCCGACGGCCGCCCGGTGACCCTGCCTTCGCAGGATATGATCATCGGCCTCTACCACCTGACCACCAAGCGTGTCGGTTCAGCTGGCGAAGGCCGTATCTTCTCCTCGGTCTCGGAAGCCATCATGGCGTTCGATCTGCACGAGCTACACCTGAACTCCCAGGTCAAGATCCGTCTTGAGGGCTTTGTCCCTTACGCCGGCTGGGAAGCTCCGGAAGGCTGGGAGCCGGGTCAGACCGCTCTCGTGGACACCTCCTTGGGCCAGGTTCTCTTCAACCAGACACTGCCCGAGGACTACCCGTGGGTTGAGGCAGTTGCCGACAAGGGCGAACTGTCCCGCATCGTCAACGACCTCGCCGAGCGCTACCCGAAGGTTGTCACCGCGGCAACGCTGGACAACCTGAAGGATGCCGGTTTCTACTGGGCAACCCGATCAGGTGTCACCGTTGCTATCTCCGACATCGAGGTGCCGGTGGAGAAGCCGGTCATCCTTGCCGGTTACGAGGAGCGGGCTGCCAAGATCCAGGGCCAGTACGACAAGGGCCTGATCGACGACGACGAGCGCCGCCAGGAACTGATCGAGATCTGGAACAAGGCGACCAACGAGATCGCCCAGGTCATGCGTGACAGCCTGTCGCCGATGAACACCATCAACCGCATGGTGTCCTCCGGTGCACGTGGTAACTGGATGCAGGTCCGCCAGATCGCGGGTATCCGTGGCCTCGTGGCCAACCCGAAGGGTGAAATCATCCCGCGTCCGATCAAGTCCTCCTACCGCGAGGGCCTGTCGGTGCTGGAATACTTCATCGCGACGCACGGTGCACGTAAGGGTCTTGCCGACACCGCGCTGCGTACCGCCAACTCGGGTTACCTGACCCGTCGTCTGGTGGACGTCTCGCAGGACGTCATTGTCCGTGAAGAGGACTGCGGCACTGAGCGCGGCCTTGTCACCCCGATCGCCGTGGCTGACGCCAACGGCGAGCTGGCACTGGACGAGAACGTCGAGAACAGCGCCTACGCCCGTACGCTGGCCGTGGACGTCGTTGACTCCAAGGGCAACGTCCTGGCTGCCGGTGGTACCGACTGCGGTGACGTCGTGATCGCTGAGCTGTTCGCAGCCGGCATCACCGAGGTCAAGGTCCGCTCCGTGCTCACCTGTGAGTCCAGCGTCGGCACCTGCGCCCTGTGCTACGGCCGTTCGCTGGCAACCGGCAAGACCGTGGACATCGGCGAGGCTGTTGGCATCATCGCCGCTCAGTCCATCGGTGAGCCCGGTACCCAGCTGACCATGCGTACGTTCCACACCGGTGGTGCGGTGTCCGCCAGCGGTGGCGACGACATCACCCAGGGTCTGCCCCGTATCCAGGAACTCTTCGAAGCGCGTACCCCGAAGGGTGTGGCGCCGATTGCGGAAGCAGCCGGCCGCATCACCATCGAGGAATCCGAGCGCCAGATGCGTCTGGTGATCACTCCGGACGACGGTTCCGAAGAGATCGCCTACCCGGTCCTGCGCCGGTCGCGCCTCCTGATCGAAGACGGCCAGCACGTTACGGTGGGCCAGAAGCTCATCAACGGTCCGGTCGACCCAAAGCAGGTCCTGCGCATCATGGGCCCGCGTGCCGCACAGAAGTTCCTCGTGGACGAAGTGCAGGGCGTGTACCGCAGTCAGGGCATTGGCATCCACGACAAGCACGTGGAAGTCATCGTCCGCCAGATGCTGCGCCGCGTCACGGTCATCGAATCCGGCGACTCCGACCTGCTCCCCGGCGAGCTGGCAGAGCGCAGCCGGTTCGAGGACGCCAACCGCCGTGTTGTATCCGAGGGCAAGACTCCGGCTTCCGGACGTCCCGAGCTCATGGGTATCACCAAGGCGTCGCTGGCCACCGAGTCATGGCTGTCCGCAGCTTCCTTCCAGGAGACCACCCGCGTCCTGACGCAGGCTGCCATGGAAGGCAAGAGCGATCCGCTGCTCGGCCTCAAGGAGAACGTCATCATCGGTAAGCTGATCCCGGCCGGCACGGGCCTCCCGCGCTACACCGAGATCACGGTGGAACCGACTGAAGAAGCAAAGGCCAACCTGTTCACCGGCCCCAGCGCGTTCAGCGATTTCTCCTACGACACGCTGGGCGGCGACGGAGCTCCTGAGTTCCACGCCATCCCGCTGGATGACTACGACCTCGGAAACGACTTCCGCTAGACGTTAGTCGCTAGGCAAACGAAGGACCCTGCACTCACTGAGTGCGGGGTCCTTCCCTTTGCGCCCTACACCCGATTAAGGCTCAAGATCAAGCCATGCTAGACTTTGTGTAATTGTTCTGTGTGGCAGTGGATGAAGGCCGCCGCAGCATCATTTCGGTTTTGTTCTCATGATGCTGGGTGGAGCCTGTTTCCGGGTTGCGGGCTACGTGCGCAACGAATGCCGCACTTTTGCACGCCCACGGGCCCTTTGGGATCCGAAGCCGCAGGGACAACGCCAAAGCTCTCACGCAACACAGGCTCTCGCCTGGCGCGGGGCAGAGATCAACCAACGGAGAACACGAAAGTGCCTACGATTAACCAGCTGGTCCGCAAGGGCCGCACGCCGAAGGTCAAAAAGACCAAGGCACCCGCGCTGAACGGCAGCCCGATGCGCCGCGGTGTTTGCACCCGCGTTTACACCACCACCCCGAAGAAGCCGAACTCGGCTCTGCGTAAGGTTGCACGTGTGCGCCTCAACGGTGGTATCGAAGTTACCGCGTACATCCCCGGTGTTGGCCACAACCTCCAGGAGCACTCCATTGTGCTCGTTCGTGGTGGTCGTGTGAAGGACCTTCCCGGTGTCCGCTACAAGATCGTCCGTGGTGCCCTCGATACCCAGGGTGTGAAGAACCGTAAGCAGGCGCGCAGCCGCTACGGCGCAAAGATGGAGAAGAAGTAATATGCCTCGCAAGGGTCCGGCCCCGAAGCGGCCGCTCGTATCAGATCCCGTCTACGGCTCCCCGCTGGTTACCCAGCTGATCAACAAGGTGCTGGTTGACGGCAAGAAGTCCACCGCCGAGCGCATCGTTTACGGTGCCCTCGAAGGTGCCCGCGCGAAGTCCGGCGGCGACCCCGTTGCAGCCCTCAAGAAGGCCATGGACAACGTCAAGCCTTCCCTCGAGGTCCGCTCCCGCCGTGTCGGTGGCGCCACCTACCAGGTTCCGGTTGAGGTCAAGCCGGGCCGTTCGACGGCTCTCGCCCTGCGTTGGCTGGTCGGCTACTCCAAGGCCCGCCGCGAAAAGACGATGACCGAGCGCCTCCAGAACGAAATCCTGGATGCCTCCAACGGTCTCGGTGCCGCTGTGAAGCGTCGCGAAGACACCCACAAGATGGCCGAGTCCAACAAGGCCTTCGCCCACTACCGCTGGTAAAACTTCCCGTACGCCGCCGGCTCAGACGAGCCGGCGGCGAACGCGTAGTCCATCCGAAAGGGAGACACCGTGGCACAGGACGTGCTTACCGACCTTAGCAAGGTCCGCAATATCGGCATCATGGCCCACATCGATGCCGGCAAGACCACCACCACCGAGCGCATCCTGTTCTACACAGGTGTGAACCACAAGATTGGCGAAACGCACGACGGCGCTTCGACCACCGACTGGATGGAACAGGAGAAGGAACGCGGCATCACCATCACGTCTGCCGCCGTGACCTGCTTCTGGGAAAACAACCAGATCAACATCATCGACACCCCGGGCCACGTGGACTTCACGGTTGAGGTTGAGCGCTCCCTGCGCGTCCTCGACGGTGCAGTTGCCGTGTTCGACGGCAAGGAAGGCGTGGAGCCGCAGTCCGAGACTGTTTGGCGCCAGGCTGACAAGTACAACGTTCCGCGTATCTGCTTCGTCAACAAGATGGACAAGCTGGGCGCTGACTTCTACTTCACCGTGGATACCATCATCGGCCGCCTCGGTGCCAAGCCGCTGGTTATGCAGCTGCCCATCGGTGCCGAGAATGACTTCATCGGCGTCGTGGACCTGCTCTACATGCGTGCACTGGTGTGGCCCGGCGACTCCAAGGGTGACGTCACCATGGGTGCGAAGTACGAGATCCAGGAGATCCCGGCTGACCTCCAGGCAAAGGCTGAAGAGTACCGCGCAGCGCTGGTTGAGGCCGTTGCAGAGTCCTCCGAAGAGCTCATGGAGAAGTACCTTGAGGGCGAAGAGATCTCGATCGATGAGCTCAAGGCCGGCATCCGCAAGATGACCATCAACTCTGAGCTGTACCCGGTGTTCTGTGGCTCCGCGTTCAAGAACCGTGGCGTTCAGCCGATGCTCGATGCTGTCATCGACTACCTGCCGAACCCGCTCGACGTCCCGCCGATGATCGGTCACGATCCCCGCGACGAAGAGAAGGAACTGACCCGCAAGCCGTCTTCCGAAGAGCCGTTCTCGGCTCTGGCGTTCAAGATTGCCGCGCACCCGTTCTTCGGCCAGCTCACCTTCATCCGCGTGTACTCCGGTCACGTGGAAGCAGGCGCGCAGGTGGTCAACTCCACCAAGGGCAAGAAGGAGCGCATCGGCAAGCTCTTCCAGATGCACGCCAACAAGGAAATGCCTGTTGAGGGCGCTACCGCCGGCCACATCTACGCAGCGATCGGTCTGAAGGACACCACCACGGGTGACACCCTGTGTGATTCCGCCAGCCAGATTGTCCTCGAGTCCATGAGCTTCCCGGAGCCCGTGATCTCGGTTGCCATCGAGCCCAACACCAAGGGTGACCAGGAGAAGCTCTCCACGGCCATCCAGAAGCTCTCCGCTGAGGACCCCACCTTCCAGGTGTCCCTCAACGAAGACACGGGTCAGACCATCATCGCCGGCATGGGCGAGCTCCACCTGGACATCCTGGTGGACCGCATGCGCCGCGAGTTCAAGGTCGAGGCAAACGTTGGCAAGCCGCAGGTCGCTTACCGCGAAACCATCAAGAATCTTGTTGCGCGTCACGACTACACGCACAAGAAGCAGACCGGTGGTTCGGGCCAGTTCGCAAAGATCCAGATTGCCATCGGGCCGCTGGACACCTCCGAAGGCGAGCTGTACGAGTTCGAGAACAAGGTGACCGGTGGCCGTATTCCGCGCGAATACATCCCGTCGGTTGACGCCGGTATCCAGGATGCACTGAACGACGGCGTCCTGGCCGGTTACCCGGTTGTCGGCATCAAGGCAACGCTGATTGACGGCGCCTACCACGATGTTGACTCCTCGGAAATGGCGTTCAAGATCGCCGGCCGCATGGCTTTCAAGGAAGCCGCACGCAAGGCGAACCCTGTTCTGCTCGAACCGCTGATGGATGTCGAGGTCCGCACCCCTGAGGAATACATGGGTGAAGTAATCGGTGACCTCAACTCCCGCCGTGGCCAGATGCAGTCCATGGAAGATGCACAGGGTGTCAAGGTCATCCGTGCGCACGTCCCGCTGTCCGGCATGTTCGGCTACATCGGTGACCTGCGTTCAAAGACCCAGGGCCGCGCTGTGTACTCCATGACGTTCCACAGCTACGCCGAGGTCCCGAAGGCATTTGCCGACGAGATCATTCAGAAGTCCCGCGGCGAATAGTCCCCAGGACTGTCCACGCGACAAGCTGCGAAAAACCGGGTGCGTTTCCTCTGCGGAACACACCTAGTGCGGATGGCCGGAACACTGGTTCCGTCCTGGTTCCGGCCATCAGCACGAACAGGCTTTAGGCACTAGTATTAGTTCCTGAATCTGAAATTTCACCAATCCAAAGCCCCCCAAGTAGACTTACTGGAGTTTCTGCCGCGATAAGCGCGGTTGAAGGTAAGCCATTTGAAAAACGTTCTAGGAGGAACCTGTGGCAAAGGCAAAGTTCGAGCGGACTAAGCCGCACGTTAACATCGGTACCATCGGTCACGTTGACCACGGTAAGACGACGTTGACGGCCGCCATTTCCAAGGTGCTGTACGACAAGTACCCGACTCTCAACGAGAAGCGTGACTTCGCGTCGATCGACTCTGCTCCCGAAGAGCGTCAGCGCGGCATTACCATCAACATCTCCCACGTTGAGTACCAGACCGAGAAGCGCCACTACGCACACGTAGACGCTCCGGGTCACGCTGACTACATCAAGAACATGATCACCGGTGCTGCTCAGATGGACGGCGCGATCCTCGTGGTTGCCGCTACTGACGGCCCGATGGCTCAGACCCGCGAGCACGTTCTGCTCGCCCGCCAGGTTGGTGTTCCCTACCTGCTGGTCGCGCTGAACAAGGCAGACATGGTTGACGACGAGGAACTCCTCGACCTCGTTGAAATGGAAGTTCGTGAGCTCCTGAGCTCGCAGGGCTTCGATGGCGACGAAGCACCGGTCGTTCGCGTTTCCGGCCTGAAGGCCCTGGAAGGCGACCCGGAGTGGGTCAAGTCCGTTGAGGACCTGATGGCTGCTGTCGACGAGTCCGTTCCGGACCCCGTACGTGACCGCGACAAGCCGTTCCTGATGCCGATCGAGGACGTCTTCACCATCACCGGTCGTGGCACCGTTGTGACGGGCCGCGCCGAGCGCGGTACCCTCGCCATCAACTCTGAGGTCGAGATCGTCGGTATCCGCCCGGTCCAGAAGACCACGGTTACCGGTATCGAGATGTTCCACAAGCAGCTCGACGAAGCATGGGCCGGCGAGAACTGTGGCCTCCTGCTCCGCGGTCTGAAGCGCGACGACGTCGAGCGTGGCCAGGTTGTCGTCAAGCCGGGTTCCATCACCCCGCACACCGACTTCGAGGCCAACGTCTACATCCTCTCCAAGGACGAAGGCGGACGTCACAACCCGTTCTACTCGAACTACCGCCCGCAGTTCTACTTCCGTACCACGGACGTAACCGGCGTTATCACCCTGCCGGAAGGCACGGAAATGGTTATGCCTGGCGACAACACTGAGATGACCGTTGCGCTCATCCAGCCGATCGCTATGGAAGAGGGCCTCGGCTTCGCTATCCGTGAAGGCGGCCGCACCGTTGGTTCGGGACGTGTCACCAAGATCAACAAGTAATTCTTGCTGATTGCGGATCGAAGGGCCGGCTAACGGCCTGACGTGATGTTCGAAAACAGCCCCGCTGCTACTCGCAGCGGGGCTGTTTTTGTATCTGCAGTTCCCTCCAGTGGGCAGCGGGCCGGCCTGATAGGGTTAGTGATCGCGACAGATCCGCGACAAAGAGGGAGCATCATGGGTTGGCTTATTTTTCTGCTGGTGGTTGCCGCGGTAGTGGTGGGCATTGTTTGGACGAAGAAACACTTCCGCCACGAGATTGAACGCGCCAAGCGGATCAACCGGGCCAACAAGAACCAGTAGCCCCGGGCAGAAGGCAGTAGCCCTTGGGCGTCTGGACGCCCAGAATTAGCGCCGGCAACGGATGCCCGCGGCCGGCAAAGGATACAACTCAAGGCCCGATTCGCTTCCTCGGACAAATTCCGGCATACTAGTTGAGTTGTTCAAGCGCTTCTTCGTGTCCCGATCCGGATAATGCCGGGTGCCAGGGTCCAGGTTGAAGCCCAAACATAACCCACCCCCCAAGGAAATGCGGGCTCGTGCGTCATGCACAGCGCGACACGCCCGACCGCGGGGGTCGGTTACGTCGGCAGGTTGAGGAACCCGGATTTATCCGGATTCAGCTTGTGCGGCGGGTGGTAGTTACGACTTCAAATGCTTCGGCAGCCACATGCAACACGCAAGTAAACAGAGCAGCACTTACTGAAAGAGAGTCAGGCGACATGGCGGGACAAAAAATCCGCATCCGGCTGAAGTCATACGACCACGAGGTCATTGACGTTTCAGCACGGAAGATCGTTGAGACGGTCACGCGCGCAGGCGCAACGGTAGTCGGCCCCGTGCCGCTGCCCACGGAGAAGAACGTGTACTGCGTTATCCGCTCTCCCCACAAGTACAAGGACAGCCGCGAGCACTTTGAAATGCGCACGCACAAGCGTCTGATCGACATCATCGACCCCACGCCCAAGGCTGTTGACTCGCTCATGCGTCTCGACCTGCCGGCCGACGTGAACATCGAAATCAAGCTGTAGGGAGGTGCTGAGAGACTATGACCGCAACCCGTAACGTAAAGGGCCTGCTGGGCACGAAGCTCGGCATGACCCAGGTCTGGGACGAGAACAACAAGCTCATCCCCGTCACTGTTGTCCAGGCTGACTCGAACGTCATCACCCAGCTGCGCAACGCAGAAGTTGATGGCTACGTCGCCGTTCAGATCGGCTACGGCCAGATCGATCCCCGCAAGGTCACCAAGCCGCTGGCTGGTCACTTTGAAAAGGCAGGCGTCACGCCTCGCCGTCACGTCGTCGAACTCCGTACCGCAGATGCTGCTGAGTACGAGCTGGGCCAGGAGCTCTCTGTAGAGGTCTTCGAAGCCGGCCAGAAGATCGACGTCGTTGGCACCACCAAGGGTAAGGGCTTCGCCGGTGTTATGAAGCGTCACGGCTTCCACGGCGTTGGAGCTTCCCACGGTGCCCACAAGAACCACCGTAAGCCCGGTTCTATCGGTGGCGCATCCACCCCGAGCCGCGTCTTCAAGGGCATGAAAATGGCCGGCCGCATGGGCGCCGTTCGTCACACCACGCTGAACCTCACTGTTCACGCGGTTGACGTCGAGAAGTCGCTGCTCCTGATCAAGGGTGCCGTCCCCGGCGCCCGCGGCCAGGTCGTACTCGTACGCACCGCCGTGAAGGGAGCCTAGTTAAATGACTAGCACTGTCAAGGTTGACCTGCCTGCAGAGATCTTCGACGTTCAGACCAACGTGCCGCTGCTGCACCAGGTCGTCGTTGCACAGCTCGCTGCTGCTCGCCAGGGTACCCACAAGACCAAGACCCGCGCCGAAGTTTCCGGTGCAGGCCGCAAGCCGTTCAAGCAGAAGGGTACCGGCCGCGCCCGTCAGGGCTCGATCCGTGCTCCTCACATGACCGGTGGTGGCGTTGTCCACGGTCCCACCCCGCGTGACTACAGCCAGCGCACCCCCAAGAAGATGATTGCTGCTGCACTGCGCGGCGCACTGTCTGACCGCGCCCGTAACGGACGCATCCACGTTATTGCTGATGTGGTTGCCGGCGACAAGCCGTCCTCCAAGGAAGCACTGGCAACGCTGCGCGGCGTCTCCGAGCGCAAGAACCTGCTCGTTGTCATTGAGCGCGCCAACGATGTTGCTGCACTGTCCGTGCGCAACCTCGAGGAAGTTCACGTTCTGTACGCAGACCAGCTGAACACCTACGACGTTCTCGTTTCTGACGACGTAGTCTTCACCAAGGCTGCCTACGAAGCATTCGTTGCTGACAAGGCTGCAAAGAACGAGGAGGATGCCAAGTGAGCGCAGCCACCATCAAAGACCCGCGCGACGTCGTGCTTGCACCCGTCGTTTCGGAAAAGAGCTACGGCCTGATCGACGAGGGCAAGTACACCTTCCTGGTGGACCCCCGCTCGAACAAGACCGAGATCAAGCTGGCCGTGGAGAAGATTTTCTCCGTCAAGGTCGAATCGATCAACACCATCAACCGTGCCGGTAAGCGCAAGCGCACCAAATTCGGATGGGGTACCCGCAAGAACACCAAGCGTGCCATTGTGACCCTCAAAGAAGGCACTATCGACATCTTCGGCGGTCCGCTCGCGTAGCGGAGACCACTTTAACGAGGAAATAAATTATGGGAATCCGTAAATACAAGCCGACTACGCCGGGCCGTCGCGGCTCGAGCGTAGCTGACTTCACCGAAATCACGCGGTCGACGCCGGAAAAGTCGTTGGTACGTCCGCTGCCCAAAAAGGGCGGCCGTAACAACTCCGGTAAGATCACCACCCGTCACAAGGGCGGTGGACACAAGCGCCAGTACCGTCTGATCGACTTCCGTCGCCACGACAAGGACGGCGTCAACGCCCGCGTTGCCGAAATCGAGTACGATCCGAACCGTACGGCTCGCATCGCCCTCCTGCACTACGTTGATGGCACCAAGCGCTACATCATCGCCCCGAACAAGCTCTCCCAGGGCGACTTCGTGGAAGCCGGCGCCGACGCTGACATCAAGCCTGGCAACAACCTGCCCCTGCGCAACATCCCCGTGGGTACTGTTATCCACGCGGTTGAGCTGCGTCCGGGCGGCGGTGCCAAGATGGCCCGTTCCGCCGGTGCTTCTGTTCAGCTCGTCGCCAAGGAAGGCCGCTTCGCCCAGCTGCGACTGCCCTCCGGCGAAATCCGCAACGTTGACGTGCGCTGCCGCGCCACGATCGGCGAGGTCGGCAACGCCGAGCAGTCGAACATCAACTGGGGCAAGGCTGGCCGTATGCGCTGGAAGGGCGTTCGCCCGACCGTCCGTGGTGTCGCCATGAACCCGGTTGACCACCCGCACGGTGGTGGCGAGGGTAAGACGTCCGGTGGACGTCACCCGGTCAACCCGAACGGTAAGCGCGAAGGCCGCACCCGCCGTCCCAACAAAGAGAGCGACAAGCTTATTGTTCGTCGCCGTCGTACTGGCAAGAACAAGCGATAGGAGCCTGGACACATGCCACGCAGCCTGAAAAAAGGTCCTTTCGTTGACCAGCACCTCTTTGTGAAGGTCGCAAGGGAAAACGAAAAGGGCACCAAGAACGTCATCAAGACCTGGTCCCGCCGCTCGATGATCGTCCCGGACATGCTCGGGCACACGATCGCCGTGCACGACGGACGCAAGCACATCCCGGTGTTTGTCACCGAGTCGATGGTCGGGCACAAGCTCGGCGAATTCGCTCCCACGCGGACATTCCGCGGCCATGTCAAGGACGACCGTAAGGGCAAGCGCCGCTAGGCGCCTGCACTTACGTCAAAGACGAGAGAAGGAAAGCAATGGAAGCCAAGGCAATTGCGCGCCACATCCGCGTAACGCCTATGAAGGCCCGGCGCGTCGTCAACCTTGTTCGTGGTAAGCAAGCGAACGAGGCTCTGGCAATTCTGAAGTTTGCCCCCCAGGCAGCTTCGGAGCCGGTATTCAAGGTAGTTCAGTCGGCAATCTCCAACGCCCGGGTCCTCGCGGACCGCGACGGTGTTGCGTTCGACGAAGGTGACCTCATCATCAGCGAAGCGTTTGTTGATGAAGGCCCGACCATGAAGCGGTTCCAGCCGCGTGCTCAGGGTCGTGCATTTCAGATCAAGAAGCGCACCAGCCACATCACCGTGGTAGTCGCTACCCCGGAGAAAGAGGAGGCTCGCTAAGTGGGACAGAAAGTAAACCCGCACGGGTTCCGACTGGGCATCACCACCGATCACGTATCGCACTGGTTCGCTGACAGCACCAAGGCCGGCCAGCGGTACAAGGACTTCGTTCGCGAAGACATCCGTATCCGCCAGCTCATGTCCACGGGCATGGAGCGCGCCGGTATCGCCAAGGTCGAGATTGAGCGCACCCGCGACCGTGTCCGCGTGGACATCCACACGGCACGTCCGGGCATCGTCATCGGCCGCCGCGGCGCCGAGGCAGACCGCATCCGCGGCGAGCTCGAAAAGCTCACCGGCAAGCAGGTCCAGCTGAACATCCTCGAGGTCAAGAACCCCGAGATGGAAGCGCAGCTTGTTGCCCAGGGTGTTGCAGAGCAGCTGACTTCCCGTGTGGCATTCCGCCGTGCGATGAAGAAGGCCATGCAGTCCGCTCAGCGTGCCGGTGCCAAGGGTATCCGTATCGCTTGCTCGGGCCGTCTGGGTGGCGCAGAAATGTCCCGCTCGGAGTTCTACCGCGAAGGCCGTGTGCCCCTGCACACCCTCCGCGCGAACATCGACTACGGCTTCTACGAAGCCAAGACCACCTTCGGCCGCATCGGCGTGAAGGTCTGGATCTACAAGGGCGACGTCACCTCCAAGGAACTGGCTCAGCAGGCAGCTGCTGCTCCGTCCCGTGGCCGCTCCGGCGACCGTCCGGGCCGCCCGGGTGGCGCTGACCGTGGTGACCGCCGTCGTCGTACCGACCGTCCGGCAGCCGACGCAGCACCTGCTGCTGCAGCTCCGGCAGCCGAGGCAGCAGCACCGGCACAGGCAGCAGAAGGAGGACAGGCTTAAATGCTTATCCCACGTCGAGTCAAGCACCGTAAGCAGCACCACCCGGGTCGTTCCGGCGCTGCCACGGGCGGTACCAAGGTCTCCTTCGGTGAGTACGGCATCCAGGCCCTGAGCCCGGCATACGTCACGAACCGTCAGATCGAATCTGCCCGTATCGCGATGACCCGCCACATCAAGCGTGGCGGTAAGGTCTGGATCAACATCTACCCGGACCGTCCGCTGACCAAGAAGCCTGCCGAAACCCGCATGGGTTCCGGTAAGGGTTCGCCGGAATGGTGGGTCGCCAACGTCAAGCCGGGCCGGGTTCTCTTTGAACTCTCCGGTGTCAGTGATGAGGTAGCTCGCGAGGCCCTGCGCCTGGCAATCCACAAGCTCCCGTTGAAGGCACGCATTGTGCGTCGCGAAGGTGGTGAATAGAAATGGCAGTTGGGTCAAAGGATCTTGCACCCGCACAGCTGGACGGTTTCGACAACGAGCGTCTCGTTGAAGAACTCCGCAAGTCCAAGGAAGAGCTGTTCAACCTGCGTTTCCAGTCCGCCACCGGACAGCTGGAGAACCACGGTCGTCTGCGCGCGGTAAAGAAGGACATCGCACGCATCTACACCGTTCTCCGTGAGCGCGAGCTGGGCATTCGTGCCGAGGTTGCCGCACCGGTTGTGGAAGCCAAGGAAGAAAAGAAGTCCAAGAAGTCTGCAGCTAAGAAGGCTGAAAAGCCCGCCGAGGCTGAGACCGAGGAGGACGCCAAGTGAGTGAAAAGGACGAGAACGTGACGGAAACTGCTACGGCAGCTACGGCTGAGCAGCGCGGTTACCGTAAGACGCGTCGCGGCTACGTGGTCTCTGACAAGATGGACAAGACCATCGTTGTTCAGGTTGAAGACCGCGTGAAGCACGCCCTGTACGGCAAGGTCATCCGCCGCACCTCCAAGGTCAAGGCACACGACGAGCAGAACACCGCCGGCATCGGCGACCTGGTTGTCATCGCCGAGACCCGCCCGCTGTCCGCCACCAAGAACTGGCGGCTCGTGGAGATCCTCGAGAAGGCTAAGTAACACCCGCAGCATCGCTCCTGGCGGCTGTAATGGAAACCCCCGTTCCCTTTGGGAGCGGGGGTTTCCGCGTTAGTCGGGAACGTCCGACGGCGTTGGGCCGGGTACGTGGGGGAGTGGATCGCCCCCTGCCGGTTGTGATATGGGGATGCCGGGGAAACGTGCTAGGATATTGAGTTTGTATGGCGCCTTTTGTGCGCCGACAGCAAACCTCGTAAACAATCGTGCCACGGCATAGTGCCCCCCTGCGCCTAGACGGGCTGGGAAGCAACTGTTTGTGGCACGGGCGTTTAGGCCTGGTCTGGCAAAATCCAGTCAGGTCAAGAGACACCCCGATCAACCGTTCCGCAAGGCTCATTCCGTAGGAAGATTTTCGGTCTGAGAACCGGCGCGACGCAAGGAGTAAATAGTGATTCAGCAGGAGTCGCGACTCAAGGTCGCCGACAACACGGGTGCTAAGGAAATCCTTACCATTCGCGTTCTCGGTGGATCTGGCCGTCGCTACGCAGGCATTGGCGACGTCATCGTCGCAACCGTCAAGGATGCAATTCCGGGCGGCAACGTAAAGAAGGGCGACGTCGTCAAGGCTGTCATCGTCCGTACCAAGAAGGAACGCCGCCGTGCGGATGGTTCCTACATCAAGTTTGACGAGAACGCAGCCGTCATCCTGAAGAACGACGGTGACCCCCGCGGTACCCGTATCTTCGGACCGGTTGGTCGTGAACTCCGTGACAAGAAGTTCATGAAGATCGTTTCTCTGGCTCCGGAGGTGCTCTAGTCCATGGCTAAGATCAAAAAGGGTGACCTGGTTCAGGTCATCACTGGCGCCAAGGCTGAGCGCGGCGGCGACCGTGGCAAGCAGGGCAAGGTTCTGCGCGTGTTCCCGGAAACCAACCGCGTGCTGGTTGAGGGTATCAACCGCGTAACCAAGCACACCAAGGTCGGCCAGTCGCAGCGCGGCACCAAGACCGGCGGCATCGAGGTTGTCGAGGCTTCCATCCACGTTTCCAACGTGGCTCTGGTTGACCCGTCCACCAAGAAGCCGACCCGCGTCGGTTTCCGCCTCGACACCGTTGAGAAGGACGGCGTCAAGAAGACCGTCCGCATCCGCGTGGCCAAGAGCTCCGGGAAGGACATCTAATGACTGAGACTCTCGAGACTCCGGCAACGAAGATCGTTCCTCGTCTGAAGACCAAGTACGCCGATTCCATCAAGAGCGCGCTTCTTGAGGAATTCAAGTACGAGAACGTGAACCAGGTTCCCCGTCTGGTCAAGGTTGTAGTGAACATGGGTGTTGGAGATGCCGCTAAGGACTCCAAGCTGATCGACGGCGCTGTCCGCGACCTCACCCTGATCACCGGCCAGAAGCCGCAGGTCACCAAGGCCCGCAAGTCGATCGCCCAGTTCAAGCTGCGCGAAGGCATGCCCATTGGTGCACACGCAACCCTGCGTGGCGACCGCATGTGGGAATTCGTGGACCGTCTGGTCACGCTGGCCCTGCCCCGTATCCGCGACTTCCGCGGCCTCAGCGGCAAGCAGTTTGATGGCAACGGCAACTACACCTTCGGTCTGACCGAGCAGGTTATGTTCCACGAGATCGACCAGGACTCCATCGACCGCACCCGCGGCATGGACATCACGGTTGTGACCACCGCCAAGACCGACGACGAAGGCCGCGCGCTGCTCAAGGCGCTTGGTTTCCCGTTCAAAACCGAAGCTTAATTAACTACGTAAAAGGTCCGGCCGCTCTGATCCCACAGGGACAGAACGGCGGAAACCGTTATGAGGAAGGGCAAGTGCCCAAATGACAATGACAGATCCTGTCGCAGATATGCTTACGCGCCTGCGTAACGCAAACTCGGCATACCACGATTCCGTGTCTATGCCTTACAGCAAGCTCAAGGCTCGCGTTGCTGACATCCTGAAGGCCGAAGGTTTCATCGCCGGCTGGAAGGAAGAGGACGCTGAAGTCGGCAAGAAGCTGACCCTTGATCTCAAGTTCGGTCCGAACCGCGAGCGTTCAATCGCGGGTGTCCGTCGCATCTCCAAGCCGGGTCTCCGCGTTTACGCGAAGTCCACCAACCTGCCGCACGTGCTGGGTGGCCTGGGTATCGCAATTCTGTCCACCTCTTCCGGCCTCCTGACTGACAAGCAGGCCGGCAAGAAGGGCGTGGGCGGCGAAGTCCTCGCCTACGTCTGGTAACGGGAAAGGAAGAGAATAATGTCACGTATTGGACGTCTCCCCATCACCGTTCCTGCCGGCGTTGAGGTCAAGGTTGACGGCTCTGTCGTCAGCGTCAAGGGTTCCAAGGGCGAGCTGAGCCACACTGTGGCCAGCCCGATCGAGGTTGCGCTGGAAGACAGCACCCTGACCGTCACCCGCCCGAACGACGAGCGGGCCTCCCGTTCGCTCCACGGCCTGACCCGCACCCTGATCTCCAACATGATCCAGGGCGTCACCGCAGGCTACGAGAAGAAGCTTGAAATCGTCGGTACCGGTTACCGCGTTCAGGCCAAGGGATCTGACCTTGAGTTCGCTCTCGGCTACAGCCACCCGGTCAACGTTTCGGCTCCGGCTGGCATCACCTTTGCAGTAGAGGGACCGACCAAGCTCTCTGTCTCAGGCATCAATAAGCAGCAGGTCGGCGAGGTTGCTGCCAACATTCGCAAGCTGCGTAAGCCTGACCCGTACAAGGGCAAGGGCATTCGCTACGCGGGCGAAGTCATCCGCCGCAAGGTCGGAAAGGCTGGTAAGTAACCATGGCCATCGCCATTAACAAGAAGCGTACGAACAAGAGCAAGTCTGCTTCACGCAGCCGCCGCCAGCTTCGTATCCGCAAGCGCATCTCCGGAACGGCTGTACGTCCTCGCCTGGTCGTCAACCGCTCCGCACGCCACGTATTTGTCCAGGTTGTCGACGACACCATTGGCCAGACCGTAGCGAGCGCGTCCACTCTGGAAGCTGACCTTCGTGCATTCGACGGTGACAAGACCGCCAAGGCCAAGCGCGTTGGCGAGCTCGTCGCCGAGCGCGCCAAGGCTGCCGGCGTCGAAGCTGTTGTCTTCGACCGTGGTGGTAACAAGTACCACGGCCGGATCGCCGCCGTCGCTGACGGTGCACGCGAAGGTGGGCTGTCACTGTGACCGAAGCAAACAAGGAAAAGGACACTGTGTCTGCAGAAGAAAAGGCCCCCGAAGCCGCAGCTGCTGAGACCACTGCCCCCGCTGCCGATGACCGCCGTGGTGGCGCCCGTCGCGGCGAGCGTGGCGAGCGTGGCCAGGGCCGCGGCGACCGCGGTGGCCGTGGCGGCCGCGATGGCGGACGTGAAGCCGAGAAGAACCAGTTCGTAGAGCGCGTTGTCACCATCAACCGCGTTTCCAAGGTCGTCAAGGGTGGTCGTCGCTTCAGCTTCACCGCACTCGTCGTCGTTGGTGACGGTAACGGTATGGTCGGCGTCGGCTACGGCAAGGCCAAGGAAGTTCCCGCTGCTATCGCAAAGGGCGTTGAAGAGGCCAAGAAGTCCTTCTTCCGCGTTCCCCGCGTCGGCAGCACCATTCCTCACCGCGTTCAGGGTGAAGCCGCTGCTGGTGTCGTAATGCTGCGTCCGGCTTCCGCCGGTACCGGTGTTATCGCCGGTGGTCCGGTCCGTGCAGTACTGGAGTGCGTGGGCATCCACGACATCCTCTCCAAGTCGCTCGGTTCCTCCAACGCCATCAACATCGTTCACGCGACCGTTGATGCCCTGAAGCGCCTCGAAGAGCCGGCAGCCGTGGCAGCACGCCGCGGCCTGCCCCTCGACGAGATCGCTCCGCCGGCACTGGTGAAGGCTCTGATGAACCAGAAGGCAGGTGTCTAAGTTATGGCTAAGAACCTGACTCCCTCCGACGCCCAGTTGGAGATCACCCAGATCAAGGGCGTCATTGGCGCCAAGCAGAACCAGCGCGACACCCTTCGGTCGCTCGGCCTCAAGCGGATCGGACACACCGTTGTCCGCACCGCTGACGCCGTGACCGTCGGAATGCTCAACACGGTTCCGCACCTCGTGAATGTTGAGGAGGCGAAGTAATGGCAGAGAAGAACACGGCCGAGAAGGCCGAGACCGCCGCTGCTGAGAAGCAGAGCGCTCTGAAGGTTCACCACCTGCGTCCCGCCCCGGGTTCCAAGACCGCCAAGACCCGTGTTGGTCGTGGTGAAGGTTCCAAGGGTAAGACCGCCGGTCGCGGTACCAAGGGTACGAAGGCCCGCTACCAGATCAAGGCTGGCTTTGCCGGCGGCCAGTTGCCGCTGCACATGCGCCTGCCGAAGCTGCGCGGCTTCAAGAACCCGTTCCGGGTTGAGTTCCAGGTTGTAAACCTGGACAAGCTCAACGAGCTGTTCCCGGAAGGTGGCGCTGTCACCGTGGAGAACCTGGTCGAAAAGGGTGCCGTTCGCAAGAACCAGCCCGTGAAGGTGCTTGGCACCGGCGACATCACCGTCAAGGTTGACGTCACCGTTCACGCATTCTCGGCCAGCGCCGCTGAAAAGATCGCTGCAGCCGGCGGAAGCACCACCGCGCTCTAAGGGATTCTGTCCCAGAGCCGGTGGGCAACAGCCTGCTGCGCAAACTCCCGGCACGGGGGCCGAGGCCCCTGTGCCGGGAGTTTTTTCATACCTATTGGGTCTTCCGGATTGTTCGCATGCCGCAAACACCGGTTAGACTCGGTTGTTGGGTTTATAGACCTGCATCAAGAGACTTATTAACAACTGAGGAGGACGCTTGCTAAGCGCATTCGGCCGGGCGTTTCGGACGCCTGATCTGCGACGCAAGTTGTTGTTCACGCTGGGAATCATCACAATCTTCCGCTTGGGAGCCTTCATCCCCTCGCCT
Source organism: Arthrobacter sp. ISL-65 (assembly GCF_018613795.1). Lineage (GTDB taxonomy): Bacteria > Actinomycetota > Actinomycetes > Actinomycetales > Micrococcaceae > Arthrobacter. The sequence continues at coordinate 68,443 of NZ_JAGGPN010000030.1, read as the reverse complement.
GGTGTGAGCTACCAGAATGTCCAGCAATGCTTGTCGAACGGGCAGACCCAGGGCGGGATCTACCAGCTCGTCAATCTTTTCAGCGGCGGTGCATTGCTGCAGGTCTCCATCTTCGCCCTGGGAATCATGCCGTACATCACGGCGAGCATCATTGTGCAGCTTCTGCGTGTGGTCATCCCGCGTTTCCAGCAGCTGTATGAAGAGGGCGCCTCCGGGCAGTCCAAGCTGACGCAGTACACGCGGTACCTGACGATCGCCCTTGGCCTGCTGAACGCCACGACGCTGGTGTCGCTGGCGCGATCCGGCCAGCTGCTGCCCGGCTGCAACCTGCCGATCATCCCTGACCAGAGCGTCATCACCACGATCCTCATCGTCATCACGCTGACGGCCGGCACCGGCCTAATAATGTGGATGGGTGAGCTCGTGACCGAGAAGGGCGTCGGCAACGGCATGTCGCTGCTGATCTTCACGGCCATCGCTGCAGGCTTCCCCACTTCGCTGGGCGCCATCTGGTCCGCCCAGGGCCCGGGCACGTTCTTCATCGTGCTGGCCATCGGCCTGCTGACGGTTGCCCTGGTGGTCTTCGTTGAGCAGTCCCAGCGCCGCATCCCGGTGCAGTACGCCAAGCGGATGATCGGCCGCCGCACAGTGGGCGGCACCAGCACCTACATTCCCATCAAGGTGAACATGGCCGGCGTCATTCCCGTCATCTTCGCTTCCTCGATGCTCTACCTGCCGGCGTTGATCTCGCAGTTCAACCAGCCGAAAGCGGGGGAGTCCATCCAGCCGTGGGTTGAGTGGATCAATAACAACCTGACCCGCGGTGACCACCCCATTTACATGGTGATGTACTTCGCCATGATCGTTTTCTTTACCTACTTCTATGTCGCGATTACCTTCAACCCTGAAGAGGTCAGCGACAACATGAAGAAATACGGCGGCTTCATTCCGGGTATCCGTGCCGGCAAGCCGACCGCGGATTACCTGCAGTACGTCCTGTCGCGGATCACGCTGCCCGGCGCCTTCTACCTTGGCTTCGTGGCACTGATCCCGCTGGTGGCGCTCGTGCTGATCAACGCAAACCAGAACTTCCCGTTCGGTGGCACCTCGATCCTGATCATGGTGGGCGTTGGCCTGGAAACCGTCAAGCAAATTGACGCGCAGCTACAGCAGCGTCACTACGAAGGGCTATTGCGATGACCAGAATGTTGATTATCGGACCACCGGGTTCGGGCAAGGGCACGCAGGCGGAACGCATCTCAGAACGCCTCGGCGTCGTTGCGATCTCCACCGGCGACATCTTCCGCGCCAACGTCAAGGGCGAGACCCCGCTTGGCGTTGAGGCCAAGAAGTACATGGACGCCGGGGACTTTGTCCCGGACAGCGTGACCAACAAGATGGTCCGCGACCGTCTGAGCGACGGCGATGTCGAGGACGGCTTCCTGTTGGACGGCTACCCGCGCACCACCGCCCAGGTTGACTACCTGGACCAGATCCTGGCCGATGGCGACCAGAAGCTGGACGTCGTCCTGCAGCTCACTGCCGATGACGAGGAGCTCGTGGCCCGCCTGCTGGGCCGCGCGAAGGAAACCGGACGCAGTGACGACAACGAAGCCGTCATCCGCCACCGCCTGGACCTTTACCACGAGCAGACCGAAGCCGTCGTGGCCAAGTACGCCGAACGCGGCATCCTGACCCAGGTTGACGGCATCGGCCAGATCGACGAGGTCACCGACCGCGTCATGCAGGCGATCAAGGAAGCTCAGGCCGCCTGAAATTAGTTGCAACGCTGCGAGGCTCCTCCCGGACCATGGGGAGGGGCCTCCGGCATTTAGCCCCGCGCTTTTGGTCCCGCATCAGGCAACCAGAACGGCGAGGCACATTGAGAGGAAAAACCGCTGATGGCATTCGGCCAGCCACGGATTGAATACAAGACCAACGCCCAGATGCGCACCATGCACGAGGCCGGGCTCGTCCTGAGCCGCGCCCTCGACGCGGCCGTGGCCGCGGCAGCCCCGGGCGTCACCACCCGGCAGCTCGACGAGGTCTTCGCTGCGGTGCTGCTCGAGGCGGGCGCCAAGTCCAACTTCCTGGGCTACCACGGGTTCCCCGCCACCATCTGCACGTCGGTCAACGAGGAAGTGGTCCACGGCATTCCGGGCGACAAAGTCCTGCAGGATGGGGACATCATCTCGATCGACGGCGGCGCGATCGTCAACGGCTGGCACTCCGACTCGGCGCGGACTGTGATCGTGGGAACGCCGGACCCGGAGGACCAGCGTCTCTCCGACGTCACCGAGACGGCCATGTGGCACGGCATCGCCGCCCTGGCCAAGGGCAAGTTCGTGGGCGACATAGGCGCGGCAGTGGACGACTATGTCTCCTCGGTTCCGGGTAAGCCCCTCGGTATCCTCGAGGACTATGTGGGCCACGGCATCGGCTCCGAGATGCACATGGCCCCCGACGTCCTGAACTACCGCACCAGCCACCGCGGTCCAAAGATCCGCCCCGGCCTGTGCCTGGCCATCGAACCGATGCTGGTGCGCGGCGGCATCGAGACGGCAGTGCTGGAGGACGACTGGACCGTGGTCACCACCGACGGCAAGCGTTCGTGCCAGTGGGAGCATTCCGTGGCCGTGCATGAGAAGGGCATTTGGGTACTGTCGGCGCCCGACGGCGGCGCGGCCAGGCTCGCGCCCCTCGGCGTGGTGCCGGTCCCGATTCCCAACTAACTCGCACTTGTTGTCGTTATGGACCCTGAAAACGACCACAACTGCTAGTTAGTTGGGTGAGGCACAATGGGAGCCATGGGACCGAGTGACGGAGCCGCGGCGCAGGGAAAGATCACCGATGTGCCGGGCGTGCGTGTGGGGCACCAGCAGAAGTCCGACGGCGGGTGGTTGACCGGGGTGACCGTGGTGCTGCCCCCTGCGGGGACAGTCGGTTCGGTGGACGTCCGCGGGGGAGGACCAGGCACCCATGAGACCGATGCCCTGGACCCCACCACCCTGGTGCGGACTGTGGACGCCGTGGTGCTCACCGGCGGCAGCGCCTACGGCCTGGTCACCGCACACGGCGTCCAGCGCTGGTGCGAGGAGCAGGGCCGAGGCTTCGCCGTGACGGGAGGGGTGGTTCCCATCGTTCCGGCGGCCGCCATCTTCGACCTCGGCCGCGGCGGCGATTTCAGCGCCCGCCCGGATGGGGCCATGGGCTACGCGGCGGCCGTGGCCGCCGGCGTACAGACGGAAGGGCACGACGTCGAACGCGGCAACGTGGGAGCCGGCACCGGAGCCGTCATCGGACGCGGGAAATACAAAGGGGGAGTGGGCACAGCCTCGGTCACCCTGGAGAACGGCGTGGTGGTCGGTGCCCTGGCTGTGGTCAATGCCCTGGGCCTGCCGGTTGAGCCCGCCGAAACCGGTCGCGGTGTTTTCGACAAGCTCAATCAGCCGCCGCTCAACACCACGCTCGTCGTCGTCGCCACTAACGCGGTGCTGGATGTGGCCGAGTGCAAGCGGACCGCCTCGGCTGCCCACGCGGGATTGGCGCGGGCGTTGAATCCGAGCCACACCCTGGCTGACGGGGACACAGTGTTCTGCCTCGCCACCGGGGGCCAAGAGCTGGACAGGAGTACGGAAGCCGCCCGGCAGGTAAGCCTCATTACCCTGCAGAGTGCGGCAGCCGACGTCGTACGTTTGGCCATCCTGGACGGGATCAGCAGCGCCCAGGCGGTAACAACTCCTGCGGGCGAATTTGCTGCATACGGGATCAATGTGCGCTAACATGGCTGGATTTAACTTTCCGGGCCTAATGCCGTAGAGTTGCATGTTGGTTGTCTGCCCTGCCACGCCCATTTGTGGGCCGGAGGACGACGATCAATCAAATCAAAAAACGTCCGCAGTCATGCCCGGCGCCAGCCGGAGGTCTGTGGCAAACAACAGTTAGCGGAGGATATGGCCAAGAAGGACGGGGTCATTGAGATCGAGGGCGTAGTGACTGAGGCGCTGCCCAACGCGATGTTTCGTGTTGAGCTCACCAACAAGCACGTCGTCCTTGCACACATCTCTGGGAAGATGCGCCAGCACTACATCAGGATTCTCCCTGAGGACCGCGTAGTGGTGGAGCTGAGCCCTTATGACCTGACACGTGGTCGTATCGTCTACCGCTACAAGTAAACGTTGGGCGGCCAAGGCAATTGCCTAAGGCCGCTCCATCGGCCCAACTGCTATCACGCAAAGGAACGCCATGAAGGTCAAGCCGAGCGTCAAGCAGATCTGCGAAAAGTGCAAAGTGATCCGCCGTAACGGCCGGGTCATGGTGATCTGCGAGAACCCGCGCCACAAGCAGCGCCAGGGCTAATTCCCGTCAGGGAATCCCTGGGTTGCTAACCCACGCAAGTAAATAAAGGCAGCACAAGCTGAACTGGGACGCATGGGCCCGGACAGCTAACCCCCGGTCGGAGGCTGGGGCCGCACTGAAAGTGCGGGTGTACTGCCTACGACCTCCGGTTTATTCAAGGAGTACGCCACTATGGCTCGTCTCGCTGGCGTAGACATTCCCCGCGAAAAGCGGCTGGAAATTGCGCTTACTTACATCTACGGCGTGGGCAAGACCCGTGCACACGAAACCCTGGCTGCCACCGGCATCAGCGCTGACGTTCGGGTCAAGGACCTGACGGATGCGCAGCTGGTAGAGCTGCGTGACTACATTGAAGGCAACTACAAGGTTGAGGGTGACCTTCGCCGCGAAGTAGCAGCAGATATCCGCCGCAAGGTTGAAATCGGCAGCTACGAAGGCCTGCGTCACCGCAAGGGCCTGCCCGTACGCGGTCAGCGTACGAAGACCAACGCTCGTACCCGCAAGGGCCCGAAGCGTACCGTCGCCGGCAAGAAGAAGGCCCGCTAAACCCCATTTGCCTGACGGCAAATGTGGGACCAGCACGGCCTTCCCCCAAAATAACTTTCTGTAGGAGAAGAAATGCCCCCGAAGACTCGTGGCGCGGTTCGCAAGCCGCGTAAGAAGGACAAAAAGAATATCGCGCTTGGCCAGGCGCACATCAAGAGCACGTTCAACAACACCATCGTGTCCATCACGGACCCGAACGGTGCTGTGATTTCCTGGGCTTCCGCCGGTGAAGTTGGATTCAAGGGCTCGCGTAAGTCCACCCCGTTCGCTGCGCAGATGGCTGCCGAAGCCGCCGCCAAGCGTGCACAGGAGCACGGCCTGAAGAAGGTTGACGTGTTCGTCAAGGGACCGGGTTCCGGACGCGAAACCGCCATCCGTTCGCTGCAGGCTGCCGGCCTCGAGGTTGGCTCCATTCAGGACGTCACCCCCGCCGCGCACAACGGCTGCCGTCCGCCGAAGCGCCGCCGCGTCTAAGTATTTTCCGCAGCCGGAGCTTGCCCGGACCCGTTTCGGGTCCGGGCAAGCCCGCCGCGTTAAGTCCTCAGACCGATTTTCCACCACCTGTGTTGCGTCATATAGCGGATGCTCGCCGAAAGGAAACCTAAGTGCTCATTGCACAGCGCCCCACCCTCTCCGAAGAGGTCGTCTCCGAAAACCGCTCCCGGTTCATCATTGAACCGCTGGAGCCGGGCTTCGGTTACACCCTCGGAAACTCCCTCCGCCGTACCCTGCTCTCCTCCATCCCCGGTGCCGCTGTAACCAGCCTCCGGATCGATGGCGTGCTGCACGAGTTCACGACGGTTCCGGGTGTCAAGGAAGATGTCACCGAGATCATCCTCAACATCAAGAACCTGTCTGTGTCCTCCGAGCACGACGAGCCGGTTGTTGCTTACCTGCGCAAGCAGGGCCCCGGAGTCGTCACCGCCGCGGACATTGCTCCGCCGGCCGGCGTCGAGTTCCACAACCCGGATCTGCACATTGCCACGCTGAACTCGAAGGGCAAGTTCGAACTCGAACTGACCATCGAGCGCGGCCGCGGCTACGTTTCGGCAGCTCAGAACAAGTCCGGCGACGCAGAGATCGGCCGTATTCCGGTTGACTCCATCTACTCGCCGGTGCTGAAGGTTACTTTCCGCGTGGAAGCCACCCGTGTTGAGCAGCGCACCGACTTCGACAAGCTCATTGTCGACGTCGAGACCAAGCAGGCCATCGCCCCGCGCGATGCCGTTGCTTCCGCTGGCACGACCCTGGTGGAACTGTTCGGTCTGGCCCGCGAGCTGAACACCGCAGCTGAGGGTATCGAGATTGGCCCGTCGCCGACGGATGCTGCCCTGGCAGCAGACATGGCTCTGCCGATCGAGGATCTGGACCTCACCGTCCGTTCCTACAACTGCCTCAAGCGTGAGGGCATCCACACCGTGGGTGAACTCGTTGCCCGCTCCGAGGCTGACCTGATGGACATCCGCAACTTCGGTGCGAAGTCCATCGATGAGGTCAAGGCAAAGCTGGTTGAACTGGGTCTGTCCCTGAAGGACTCGCCTCCCGGTTTCGACCTGGCAGCCCGCGCCGCAGCCATCGAAGAGGACGACGCCGCGTTCAGCGACGACGAGCTCTAACAAGCAGATCTTGGCCGAGGGGCTGGCCAGCACCGCGTTGTGCGCAGCCTCCCGGCTTCCATATGAGGAGAAACAATTATGCCTACCCCCACTAAGGGTCCGCGCCTCGGAGGCGGCCCGGCTCACGAGCGTCTCATGCTCGCGAACCTGGCTTCCGCACTGTTCGAGCACAAGCGGATCACCACCACGGTCACCAAGGCCAAGCGCCTGAAGCCGTACGCAGAACGCCTGGTCACCTTCGCCAAGCGTGGCGACCTCGCTTCCCGCCGCCGCGTTCTCGGCCTGATCAGCAACAAGGGCGTCGTCCACGAGCTGTTCACCGACATCGCGCAGGCTGTGGAGAACCGCAGCGGCGGCTACACCCGCATCACCAAGATCGGCAACCGCAAGGGCGACAACGCTCCCATGGCTGTCATCGAGCTGGTTCTCGAGCCGGTTTCCGCCAAGCAGGCCGTTGTAGCCGAGGCCACCCAGGCTGCTGCCACTGCTGCTCCGGCCGCTGAGGAAGCTCCCGAGGCAGAGGTCGTCGAGACCGAAGCTGCAACCGAAGAGGCTCCCGCCGCTGAGGAAGCTCCGGCTGAAGAAGCTGCTGCTGAAGAGGCTCCGGCCGAGGAAGCTGCCGCTGACGAGGCTGCTGCCGACGAGGCCAAGGACGCGAAGTAATTCGCTAAATCCTTCGCATAGACTTGAGTCTATGACCCACCAAAAACCCGCTGCCCCCGTTTTGGGGGGCGGCGGGTTTTTGCGTATCCGGCTCGATTTGGCGTACGACGGCGGCCCGTTCAGCGGGTGGGCAGTGCAGCCGGGGCTGCGTACCGTTCAGGGAGTTCTGGAGGACGCGCTGGCGCTGCTGCTCCAGCGGCCGGTGCGCGTCACGGTGGCCGGACGCACCGACGCCGGCGTGCACGCCCGTGGCCAGGTGGTCCACCTGGACCTCACCGAAGCCGAGTGGCTGGGACTGAACCGTGGTGCGGCCGTCGATCCCGCCGTCGCCCTTCTGCGCCGCCTGAGGGGCACGCTCAGCCGCGGGCTGGGGGACCAGACCGGTGCAATCATGGTGCACCACGCCGCCGTCGCCCCTGAAGGGTTCGACGCCCGTTTCTCCGCCCTGTGGCGCCGCTACAGCTACCGCATCGCGGACGGCCCGGAGACGTGGGATCCGCTCGGCCGCTACCACACGCTCTGGCACAAAACGCCCCTGGACGTGGACCTGCTAAACGAAGGCTCGGCGCAGCTGCTGGGCCTGCACAACTTCCTGTCCTTTTGCAAGCCGCGTGAAGGTTCCACCACCGTCCGGGAGCTGCAGCGCTTCGAGTTTTCCCGCGGGCAGGACGGCGTCATCGTCGTCACGGTCCAGGCCGACGCCTTCTGCCACAACATGGTCCGCGCCCTGGTGGGGTCCGCCCTGTACGTCGGGGAGGGGCAGGAACGTCCGGAGTGGCTGCACGAGCGGCTGCTGGCGAGGAAACGCGATGCCCGCTCTGTCCTTGCCGCGCCGCACCCCCTGGTGTTCGAGGAAGTGGCCTACCCCTCCGACGGCGAACTGCTGGCCCGGGCAGAGCTCACACGGGCGGTGCGCCAGTAAGATTTGTGCCGCTGTTTTTGGCATATGCTAAGCGCATAACAATCAGTGAGTAGACGGCGTGCCGTCTACTCGGATGTGGTCCGGGACTGGAGAAGCAGGGAATCCAAAGCGTCAGTGTTCACACTAAAGTGACCCTCGTCGTGGATGAGGATGCCGAGCTCCTGTAGCACTGCAAGGTGCGGCAAGGCTTCCTGTGTCGAACATCCGATTGATTCTTCGATCTCTTTGCCGGTATGCCAGTTCCCGGCTCTGATGCTTCTCAGGATGGCCATTCTGGGTGCCCGTTTTATCGCGTTCAGCGCGTGCAGGGCATTCCCGCGGCTTCCGCTGGCCGGCTCAGGATTCCGGATCAGTGCATTGTGCATGTTGTCCTCTCATTTCCTGCACCGCAGACCCGGGGAATCAGCTGAAGCAGGAGCGTCACTCTATAGACCAGACCGCGGCGGATTCGTGACGCTAGTGGTTGCACGTGGATGATGGCTGTGCATCGCAGCTCTAAATGGCCTTCTTTCCGCAGCGCAAAGTGGCGCTCTTAGCAGTGGCGCCAACATCGGTCTTCTACCACTGCGATTCACAGATGAGGGTCCCGAAAATCCGTCCGCCGTCACGAAATGCGCTGCGGCCGGTACTTAACTGCGACGGTTTCGTTGGAGACGGGGCATGCAGGCTCCGCATTCGTGTTAGGAGAACGCCATGGCCGCTAGTTTTGAACTGTACCTGGACGGGGACGGCTGCCACAGGTTCCGACTGGTCGCAGTGGACGGTTCGCAGATGCTCACCTCGGAGGCTTACGCCCATGAGGATGCCGCGATTGCGGGTATCTGGGCCGTGCGAGAAGTTGCGGTCGCCGGGAGCATTGTGGATCTCACCGGCCCAAACGCCGATGCCTGAAGACAACCCGTGTTAGCAGGTCATCAGCGAAGGTGTTACCACCGGCTTTATCCGGTTAGTAGATCTCAGTGATGTGTGACCACACCGCTCGCCAAGCGCCATCGGTCAGCTCATAGGTGTCCGTGTGCCAGTAGCTGGCTTGGGGCATAGGAGATCCTCCCAAGATCACTTCGCGGCGTGCCCGACACCGCAGGACGGCGGCGTGCCCGTGAAATCGTACCGAGATCTCCCCGGGCTCCCACAGCAGGTACTTGACAGTTCCGGACTCCACTGCGGAGAGATACTCATCCCGACTCATGTTCTGGCCTATCGCCGTGATGATCTGAAAGGCCGGGCTGTGAAGTAACCGGGCGACGGCTATATCTCCCGAGACCAGAGCCTGAATCCGGGCTCGCTCGACTGAGCGAAGCTGCTCTGTTGGATCTGCCAGCGGGTTGTTCATTGTTCCTTTCATCCGGCCGACTGCGAACTTTCCGAGAAGGCCGACGACAAGTTGGCTTATATCTTGGCATGACGGGGGGAGTGGCAAGGTTCCAGCGGCCTTCTTGCTGTTTCCGTTCGGTCCGGGCGCCGAATGCGGGCGCGATTGGGAGCGCTGCTGACAGTAATCAGCATTGTCACCGGCCGGCTATTAGATGATTTTATGAAGAAAATTCGGAAGAAAGCCTGCGTGTGAGTAAGATCACTACGAGGGGGATAGGGCACAGTCTCGGCGTGGAGGGCATGTGGAAATGATCCGCCTAGGTACAGCGACGGCTTTGATGTGAGCGCTCACCAGCCGGGCGCCGAGCAGGATGTCGCCTCCTGATGCAGGTGCCGGACCCGGACGGGGAGGCCGCAATTGTCCGAGCCAGCGCCGCAGCGGACCCTCATGCAATGACGATGCTGCACCTGCAACATTGGGATGCCGGCGTTGCCTTTGCCTACAGCCTTACCAGGGATCACAACGACGCTGAAGACCTGGCGGCACATGCCTTCCTCAAGGTCCTGTCCGCTATCCGGTCAGGGAAGGGCCCCACAGGTCCCTTTCGTCCCTACTTTTACCGTGCCATCCGTACCAGCACAGCGGATCACTGGCGCAGGCGAAGCTACGAATACGCCGTGGAACACGTCCCCGAAGCTTCTGCCGAAGACGGTGGATATGCCTATGTGGACGGAATGGGTGAACGTGAAATGGCGGCCCGCGCCTTCTCCAGCCTTCCCCAGCGATGGCAGCAGGTCCTCTGGCACGCGGATGTGGTTGGGCTCCGGCCGCGGCAACTGGCGCCGATTCTGGAAATCGAGGCTAACGCCGTTTCTGCGTTATTGCGGAGGGCACGCCGTGGGCTGCGCGAAGCCTACCTCGTTGAATATGTCGGGAGCGCTGCCGGCGAACAATGCCGGAAGTATCTGCCGCTTCTTGCCCGTATGGTGATGGATACGGCCTCGCGCCGAGAGATTCTTAGGGCGAATCTGCACCGCCGGACCTGTTCGGACTGTACAGCGGCCGTGCATGGCCTGCGTGAAGTGCATTCAGGCATGCGGGTTGCCGGCACCCCAATAGCCTTGGGGGCGGTGGTTTCGATGCACGCTGCGGGCCACTTTGGTTCTGGCACATCCCTTCACGGGTTTCTTCATGCCTCTGGCGCAGCCGGTCTTGTGGAGCGATTGGCCACCCCCACGGACGTGAAGAAGGCGATCTTCGGCTGGGCCGTGCCAGTGCTGCACGCGCTGGCGCGCACGTTGGGGCTTCGGTAGCCGGCGGGCGACACTGCCGGTTGACTATGTGCGATTCGGGCCGGGGACTGGCGATGCCTCACGCGGCCTCAGAGATCTGAATGGTTTGCTATCCGTATGGCACCAAAGCCACAGGGTCTCCCTCTGTTACGAATATGCGGCCCATCCCGGAGTCCAGCAAGATCCACAGTGTCGTACCGTCGTGCGTTCGCTCGTGGACCGTTCCGGTGCGGCTGTAGCTTCCGTTGTGGATGACCTTGATGCGATCACCAGGATTGAACATGCGCCACAACCGGGCCTGACCTGTCGGCGTCAGCGGTTCGTCGTACGGACGCCGTTGTGCTGCCGGCTGTTTCGCCGGTTTCTTCTGGCCCTTCAGGAAACGGCTGTTGACGATCATTAGGGTCCTCCAACTGTGAATCATCGAGTCGTGGTGATGACCCTCCGCCCGATCCGAGTGGTTACTTCTTCAGACCCTCACTGGCTCGGACGAGGTGTCACTGAACATAACCGGCGTAGGAGGATTTCCTGACGCGAAGGAGGAGGCAGGCGTCACGATTCGCCTGCCCACCAGTGACATGGATGTTCGAGGACGCTCCCCGGATATATCTACAGTCATCGAGTTGGATGAGCTCCTTTGGTACCTTGAGGCTTAAGCGCTCAGCTGATGGGCGCGCTGACCGCGATGAAGCCCCCTTGCGGGTCGCGAATGACAGCGCTGCGAAATCCCGGCGTGCTCATCGGCGGCATCAACAGCGTGCCGCTCAGGTCCACGGCGTGCCCGGCGAAGAAGTCCGCGTCGCGGACAGCAAAGTTGACACTCCAATGCGGCGGGACCGCGACCCCGTCGGTCGCCGTCACGACCGCCACCACTTCGCCTGCGCGTCTCCACAGAGAGAAGGCGGCGTCCGGCTCCGACCCGAGTTCCCAGTCGAACAGGGCGCCGTAGAAGGCCCGCGCCTGTTCGATATCAGTGGTGTGCAGCGAGCTCATTGCCCAGGAGTTGGGCTCATTGGCGACCCGATCGCCGTCGCACGCGCCATCCTGGCACAGGCAGAACGGGACGCCTGTGGCGTCGGCAAGCACAGCAAGGCGCCCATCTGAGCCGGCCCCAAACGGTCCTGCCAGCAGCGTGCCTCCCGCCTGTTCTGCACGAGCGAGTGTCTGCGCGACGTCGTCGACCCGTACGTAGGTGCTCCACACCGCCGGTGACAGCGGCGGCGCCTGGCCGATCCCGGCCACCAGCCGCCCGCCGAGGCGCGCAGCGAAGTAGTCGCCCTCGAGCCCGGCCGGCATCGGCGTTGGATCATCAAAAGTCCAGCCAAAAAGTGGACCGTAAAAGTCCATGGCAGCCCGCGGATCTGGCTGGAAAGTGTCGACCCGGCAGGGCACGCCGATGGAGTATGTGTCTCGCGATGTCATAGGGATGCACTTCCGTTCGGTGATCGTGCCGTTAATTCCGGTGAGGCCGAGCTCGGAATGGACCTCGGCTACGACGGCCGATGTCGTAGAGGTAGTCGTCCAAGTCCTTCGCAGTGTCTTTTGTATCAGCACGGACGAGGTCACCGTCAGTGTCAGCGATGACGAAGGTGCGTCCGAGTTCTTGGGGAGTGCCCCGTTTGGGCGGGCTCGACTAGTAGGCTGAGACGCAGTCTTTAATCATGCTGTCCTTACAGGGGGTAAGGGATGAATGATCGTCGCGTCGTTGTCGTTATCGATCGGGATGAGGAAGTCCGGTCCTTGTTGCGGTCGACGCTCGGGGAAGCCGGATTCGAAGTGCACTGCGCTGCCACCGGCGAATCCGGGCTGGCGCTGGTGCGGGCCAAGCAGCCGGACACTGTCACGCTGGACCTGGTGCTTCCGGACACCGACGGCTACGACATACTGCGGCGCATCCGCGAGTTCAGCCACACCTACATCCTGATTATCACCGCGCGGGGCGACCTCCGGGCCACCCTGAAGGCGTTCGACGCCGGGGCGGATGATTACATGGTCAAGCCCATCCGGCCACGGGAGCTCCGGGCCCGCGTTGACGGCATGCTGCGCCGGCCCCGGCACCTGACCGTCCCGCCGATCGTGACGCCCCGAGAAGCGCCCCTGGTCTCGCCGCGGCTGCGGGCCTCAGTGACGAGGGAGACCGTGCCGGCACCCGCTATGGCCCAGGGCGTTGTTGCGGCCCGGGGCTATGAGCACCGCTACGAGCACAAGGGCCTCGAGATCGACAGCGCATCCCGCGCCGCCACCCTCGGAGGGCGTGCGCTGCAGCTAACCCGCACCGAGTTCGACCTGCTGCACATCCTCCTGCAGCGCGGTAGCGGTGTGGTCACCAAGACGGAACTCGTCGGGCTTCTGGGCCTTGTGAAGCGGGAATCAGGTAACCCGGAAGTCGGCGTGGTCGGGACGCGGGACCCCGGCCGGATCATCGAAACACACATCGGCAACCTGCGCCGGAAGCTGGGTGACGACGCGCGGAAACCACGCTGGCTCAAGACGGTCCGGGGTGCTGGCTACACACTCGCGTAGCGGTAAGCGGCGCACGCCTCTGATGCGCCCCTTCAAACGGGGGACACGCCGGAAAGTTACAAGAAAATAACAAGGCGCCAGGCGCACAGTTGGAACATGAAATCCGTAACAAGCGACGATGTCGTCGCAGTCCGTGGCGTCCTTACCGATACGCATCCGGTTGATTTCTATGCGCTTGGCGTCGCGGGGGCGATTGACCGTTTGGCCCTCCCGCTGCGCGAACGCGGGACCACCGTGCACCTTGAGGCGCCCCATCATGGAATGGAAGTGGACAGGAAGTCCGCCACGCTGCTCTACCGGGCAGCGCAGGAACTCCTGAGCAACATCCATAAATTTGCCGGAGCGTCCTCCGTGACAGTCCGGCTGTGCTGCGTCTGCCGATCAGGGGACAATCATGCTGTCCAGCTCCGTGTGACCGACGACGGCGGCGGGTTCGACGTGGAGGCCGCCACCCATGGCCGGCACTCGGGCATGGGGCTGCGGCTCATGCGCCTTGCTGTCGGTTCCGCGGGCGGCAAGATGGCGATCGAGTCGGCTCCCTCGGCGGGAACGACCGTCACCGTGACCCTGCCGCTGGACTAGGTTCTGGTTAGGATTCCGGGGCGCCCTCAGCCGGCAGCATGAGGGTGAAGGTGGTGCCTGCGCCGGGCTTGCTGGCGCAGGAAATGGCACCGCCGTGCCGCTCCACGATGGTCTTGGTAATGGACAGGCCCAGCCCCACCCCAGGAATGGCGGCCTGGCGCGCCGCCTGGGTGCGGAAGAATCGCGTGAAGACTTGCGATGTTTCCTCTTCACTGATGCCCATGCCAGTGTCCTGGACCGTCAGCTGCACCCAAGAGTCACTGCGCCGGGCACTCACGGTGACTTTGCCGCCGTCGGGAGAGTATTTGACGGCATTGGACACCAAGTTGTCCAGAGCTTGACCGATGCGGAGCGGGTCAGCGTGCGCCCACAGCGGCGCCGGGACGTCGGTGGCCAGGAAGACGTTGCTGGCGTCGGCCTGCGCCTGGACGGAGCCGATGCTGTTCTCGATCAGCCCTGCCAGGTCGGTCCGGCGAGGATGCACAGCCAGGACGGCAGACGCCGACACAAGCAGCTCGGAGACCAGGGAAAGCAGCCGTTCGGCATTGCGCTGCACCACTTCCAGCCGGTGCACGGAGTCGGGGGACAGGCCGTCCGCTTCATCCAGCACCAGGTCAACATTGCCCAGGACTGACATCAGCGGACTGCGGAATTCGTGGGAGACGTTGGAGATCAGCTCTTCCTTGGCGGAGAGAGCCTCCACCAAGCCTGTGACGTCGGTGTAGGCGATGACCGCCCCACTGAACCCGCCGTCGTCGTTCTTGATGACCCGCGCGGCCGTGGAGACGGCCTTTTGCGAGGATCCCTCGCCCAGCCACACCAGGTAATCGGCGAAAGTCTCTCCGGCAACGGCGCGTCGGATGGGGCGCTTGTCCAGCGGAAGCGGGGTCACCCGGTCCTGGCCGAACATGAGCTGCTGTGCCTCCAGCGGCTGCTCCGTGCCGGCGGGGGCCGCCGCCTGCCGGAAGGTTTTCTGCTGGTCGTTGACCAGAACCTTCTGGCCGTCCGCATCCACGGCCACAATTCCAACGTCGGTGGTGTCCAAGATGGTCTTGAGCAGCCGTTCACGGTTTCTGCTTTCCACGAGCAGTTCGCGGAGTTCAGCGTCCTTTTTCTCCAGCCTCTGGCGCTGCAGCCGCACATTGGCGCTGGCGAACCTGATTGCCAGCGATACGGCCAGCATCATTAGCGGAAGCAGAAATGCGGTGGCAATGTCGGAAGGTGAAGTGTTGGGAAACTTTTGCACCAGTGTCGGAGAGGAGATGAGCAAGGTGCCGAAAAAGCTTAGGAAGATAGTGGTCCGGGCGAAGGCCCCGGAGCTGGACAGCCAGATCACCGGAAATATCGCCAGAACTCCCAGCCCGGCTACGGCAGGGACCGCGCCATTACGGGCGAGTCCGATGACCACCAGATCCAGCACCGGAATTACCAGATAGGCGTTGGCTGAAAGCCGCTCCCAGGGAACCAGAAAGCAGGCAAGAAACAACGCCATCATCATGATGATGGCCGCAATAAACACGCCGCTCTCAATGAGCGTCGGCCAGACAGCGGGGGCGGCAATCGCCAGCGCGGCGAGAATGACCGTCACCGGGAGCTGGCAGAGCGCCACCTGGATGCGGGGCTGCAGCCGGCGGAAGAATCGGTCCGTGTCACGGACCAGCACGTGCTCACCCAATGCGGCTGCGCCCGGTGCTGGCCTGCTCTTCCAAATTCCGAGACCGCTCGTGGTTATACGAAGACATGATGCCCATTATGCACACCTATTCTTTGGTATTTGGAGGGGCGGCGCTGGTGTCCGGTGTACCTCTAAAAGATATGGGTAATTTTCGCTCTTCGAGCCCTTCTACGTTGTAGCGTAGGTAATCTGGTAACGCTTACCGCATTGCGCTGGGCTGTGCGGTGGTTTTACCTGGATAGAGGTAGTGGTGGGTGATCTTGGTGTTGCCGTGGTCATCGAGGATGATGTGGACGTTCGGAATCTCCTCGACGCGGTTTTGCAGCAGGCTGGTTTTGAGGTGCACTCGGCAGGGACCGGGCGTGACGGGGTTGATGTGGCCAGGCAGCGCCAGGCGAACGTAATAACTCTCGACGTCGGTCTTCCGGACATTGACGGTTTTGAAGTCCTTCGGCGCATCCGGCAATTCAGTGACGCCTACGTTGTGATGCTGACCGGCCGGGATGAGGAGCTTGACACCATCACGGCACTCCAGGGCGGAGCGGACGACTACATCGTCAAGCCCTTCCGGCCGCGGGAACTGCGGGCGCGGATAACGGCGATGCTGCGCAGGCCCCGGGTTGCTGCCGGTGATGATGCTCCGACTCCTGCCGAGTCCGGGCCGGTTGGCTCCGCCGGGCCCGCCGGTTCGCGCCGGGGCGCCGTGTTGCAGCACAACGGGCTGGCACTCGATACCGAAACCCGGACCGTCGCCCTGGGCGGCACGCCGCTGGGGCTGACCCGGAGCGAATTCGACCTGCTGCACGAGCTGCTGAAGGGAACGGGCGCGGTGCGCACCCGGGCCGATCTGGTGCGCGTGGTGCGGGGCGAGTACTACGGCGAGGACACCTACATCAGCGAAGCCGACGAAAGGGCCGTCGAGGTCCACATCGGCAACCTGCGCCGCAAGCTCCGGGAAGACCCGCAGGATCCGCGGTGGCTGGTCACGGTGCGCGGCGTTGGCTACCGGTTGGCGCCGAAGCGGGCGGAGTAGGGTTTAGGCGTCCGGCAGCGGCGCTCAGACCTCCGGCGGGAGATAGCCCAGCCTCAGGCCGCTGACGGTCTGTTGGCCGGTGAGCGCCACGCACGGCAGCATCTGCCGGGCCGCCTGCAGGTCTCCGTGTTTGACGAGCTGTTCCAGGTCCACCGCCAGCTTGGCCAGCCGTGCGGCGCCCACCATCAGGGCTGAATTCTTCAGGCTGAGCACGGCGTCCATGGCGGCATCCGCGTCGTCGTTTTCAACCGACGCTTCGAGGTAGCTCCGGCGCTTGTCCCAGATCCTTATATAGTCCCTGGCGAAGTTGTGCGCCACGCCGGTGCTGCCCATGTCTTCTTCTAGGTCGTGAAGGACATCCAGGTTTAAGACGGGCAAGGTGGCACGCTCCGATTCGTTGTAAAGCATGCCATCATGGCTCGCAGGCGCCGGAAGGCAGACGCCGTTGGCGTTGCTCTCGGCTGTTCCGGAACCTGAAATGGACATGTCTTAAGGCTACTTTCTGAGGTTGGGAAAACCCTGATTAAGCTTGGATCTTGTGGAAATTCTGCGGGTACCTTGTGGTGGGTAAATCCTGCGGAAGTCCGCGAACCTTACTGGTTGGCGAAGGTCGCGATGGTGTTGATGACGCCAGGGCCGAGGATGGCAATGAATAGGACTGGGAAGATGAAGAACAGCAGCGGGAAAAGGATGGTGACCGGGAGCTTCATTGCCTTCTCCTCGGCACGCTGGCGGCGCTTGACCCGCATAACCTTGGCCTGGACACGAAGGACGCGGCTAATGGCAATGCCGTACGTGTCCGCCTGGACCACGGCCTGCACAAAGCTGCGCAGTTCCGGAATATTGGTGCGTTCGGCCAAGGCAAGATAGGCTTCGCGGCGGCTCCGGCCCGCCTGCATGTCCTGCAACGTGCGGACCAGTTCCTCCGCCAGGGGTCCCTTGCCGTTTTCGCCGGCACGGGACATGGCGCCTTCAAAGCCGAGCCCGGCCTCAACGGAGATCAGCATCTGGTCCAGGGTGTTGGCGAGCTCCAACTGCATGGCCTTTTGCCTCTCTTGGCCCTTGCTGTAGGGCATCCGGTCCGGGATGAAGTGGGGCCGCAAGCTTGACATCTCCCATGCCAATGCCGTTTGGCGAGATCAGGGCCAGAATCAGGAAAATGACGAACAGGATGGCCGCCCCAGTGGCCGCGCGGAGCAGTTCGGCCCACTCTGCCGTGGCTGAACTGCCCAAAACCAGGAGCGCCAGGCCGGCCACCAGCAGTGTGAGCACGAGGGGATTCGGCAGTAGATGATGGGCCACATCAATGCGGGCCAGCTGTACGCCGACGACAGCCAGCACTAGAAAGGCCGGCAGGGACACCAGTCCATTCCGAACCGCAGCGCAAGCGGCGCAGAGCGCTCCGGTGAGTGCCGCCGCCGCAAGTCTTGTGCGCGCGCCCGGCAGGCCCCCGAGGCGGGGGAGGGCTCGGTGGATGAGGTGTTCAGCAAGCAGGCTCAGTAAAATGCCAAGGAGCGCCATGGCCAAGGCAAAAAGCGGCCAGGCGCCGGCGGCGATACCTGCTGAAGACACGTGCACTCCTCGGTGGAAGGGCCCGGCGCTGGCGCAGGACTCCACGACCCCGGCCACCGGATACCCCAATTTTGACCCCGGCGGCCGGTTCGCGCTATTCTTGGTAGTCGTTGTGCGTGTCCTTTCTCGATGATGCGTGCCCGCTGAGAATCCGGTTGCAGGATAACTACTCCTCGGGCACATTCGGGACTCCAGGACCACTGGATTCATAGAGCCCTCACCTCTGTTCCGGTAACGCATAGATAGTAGGTGCACACCCTTACGTGACACCTAAACAAGAACGCCAGAACAAGAACGAGGCAAACACCGTGCGTACGTACACTCCGAAGCCCGGCGATATCAACCGCCAGTGGCACGTCATTGACGCCACCGACGTTGTCCTTGGTCGTCTCGCCAGCCAGACCGCAATCCTGCTGCGCGGCAAGCACAAGGCCACCTTCGCTCCCCACATGGACATGGGCGATTTCGTCATCATCATCAACGCTGAGAAGGTTGCCCTCACCGGCGCCAAGCTCGAGCAGAAGCGCGCCTACCGCCACTCCGGTTACCCGGGCGGCCTGACCTCCGTCAACTACGCGGAACTGCTGGAATCCAACCCGGTCCGCGCCGTTGAGAAGGCCATCAAGGGCATGCTCCCCAAGAACTCCCTCGCTGCACAGCAGCTGGGCAAGCTGAAGGTCTACCGCGGTGCAGAGCACCCGCACGCCGCCCAGCAGCCCAAGACTTTCGAAATTTCCCAGGTCGCCCAGTAGTCCTGGCCACCAAACAACTTATCTATACAAGGAGAACCGTGGCTCAGAACGAAGAGACCACCGAAGCCGTCGTGGCTGAGGAAACCCTGACCAGCTACACCTCGGAAAGCGGTCCTGCGGAAGCAGAAGCGCCGAAGAAGGAACGCCCGGCACTGACCGTCGCCGGCGCAGCAGTTGGCCGCCGCAAGGAAGCCGTCGCACGCGTTCGCATCGTGCCCGGAACCGGCAAGTGGACCATCAACGGCCGCGAGCTGGACAACTACTTCCCGAACAAGCTGCACCAGCAGGACGTCAACGAGCCCTTCAAGATCCTCGATCTTGACGGTGCCTACGACGTCATTGCCCGCATCCACGGTGGCGGCATTTCCGGCCAGGCCGGCGCCCTGCGCCTCGGCATCGCCCGTTCACTGAACGAGATCGACACCGAGAACAACCGCGCCACCCTGAAGAAGGCCGGTTACCTGCGCCGTGACGCCCGCGTCATCGAGCGTAAGAAGGCCGGTCTCAAGAAGGCCCGCAAGGCTCAGCAGTACTCGAAGCGCTAAATCCGCTTGCAAGCGCCGTCAGGCGCTTCCGGAAGCCCGTTCCGCCGGTTGGCGGGGCGGGCTTCTGCCGTTAAGCCCCGTCCGCCGTCGAGCAGCGGTTGGGTAGCCAGCCGCATGTGACGCGCGGCCATGAAGCTCTGAACAGGACAAACGCCGACCCACGGTGCCGTGGCCGTTGCTGGGGGCCGGGAGGTGGACCCGGATCGTCTAAACTTGGACGCGATGTCTACATTATTTGGAACAGACGGTGTCCGGGGCCTTGCGAATGGCCTGCTGACAGCCGAGCTCGCAATGCAGCTGGCCCAGGCCGCCGCCGTCGTGCTTGGCCATGAACGCACCAGCGAAGGTGCACGGCCGCGCGCCGTAGTGGCGAGGGATCCCCGGGCAAGCGGCGAGTTCATCGCCGCGGCCGTTGAGGCCGGGCTTTCCAGCTCCGGCATCGACGTCTACGACGCCGGTGTCCTGCCCACTCCCGCCGCCGCCTACCTCGTCGCGGACCTGAACGCCGACTTCGGCGTCATGATCTCCGCCTCGCACAACCCGGCTCCCGACAACGGGATCAAGTTCTTCGCCCGCGGCGGCCAGAAGCTCCCCGATGAGGTGGAGGACGCCATCGAGGCCCAGATGGGCAAGGACCCCGTCCGCCCGGTGGGCGGCGAAGTGGGCCGCATCCAGCGCTTCTCCGACGCCGAGGACAGATACATCGTCCACCTCCTGGGAACCCTCCCGCACAACCTCCATGGCCTCAAGGTGGTCCTGGACTGCGCGCACGGCGCAGCCAGCGGCTGTTCCCCCCAGGTCTTCAAGGACGCCGGCGCTGATTTGGTTGTCATTGGCGCCGAACCGGACGGCCTGAACATCAACGAAGGCGTGGGCTCCACGCACCTCGGCCCGCTCAAGGCGGCCGTGGTGGAGCACGGCGCCGACCTCGGCATTGCCCACGACGGCGACGCCGACCGCTGCCTGGCCGTGGATCACGAGGGCAACGAGGTGGACGGCGACCAGATCATGGCCATCCTCGCCGTGGCCCTCAAGAAAGCCGGTAAGCTCACCGACAACGTCCTCGTTGCCACTGTAATGAGCAACCTCGGCCTCAAGATCGCCCTCCGCGACGCGGGCATCGCCATGCGCGAGACGGGCGTGGGGGACCGCTACGTCCTGGAGCAAATGCGCGACGGCGGCTACAACCTGGGCGGCGAACAGTCCGGCCACGTCATCCTGGCCGACTACGCCACCACCGGCGACGGCGTGCTGACCGGCCTGCAGCTGGCGGCGCAGGTAGCCCTGACGGGCCGCCCGCTCAAGGAGCTCGCCAGCATCATGACCAAGCTGCCCCAGGTCCTCATCAACGTGAAGGACGTGGACCGTAGCCGGGTCGGCGGCGACGCAACCCTGGCAGCAGCGGTGAAGGCAGCCGAGGCCGAACTCGGCGACACCGGACGTGTGCTCCTGCGCCCGTCCGGCACGGAGCCCGTTGTGCGCGTCATGGTGGAGGCCAGCGACCAGCAGACCGCCCAGGTCATTGCCGAACGCCTCGCCCAGGTTGTGAAGACCCAGCTGGCCCTGCAACTCGTCGGCGACTAGTTTCGCACCCCCGCAAAGCAAAGAGCAGCCCGCCTCCCGGATGGAGGCGGGCTGCTTTTTTCGCTGCGCTTGGCGGGTGGAGGCCGGCGCTACTTCGCGGCCTGGTTCTGGGCCTGCAGGGCGTCGCGGATCTCCTTGAGCAGGGCGATCTGCGGATCCTCGGCAGCTTCCTTCTTCGCGTCCTGCCCGATGCCCAGCTTGCGGTTGCGGTGCTCGATCAGCCGGTTCATCGGGGTGACGATGACGAAGTAGAGGGCGGAGGCAACCAGCAGGAAGTTGACCACCGCGGTGAGCAGCACGCCGAACCGCACGTCGCCGAACGCCAGGAAATCGTCAAAGTTTGGCTCTCCGACCAGCACCGAGATCAGCGGCATCAGGACGCTCTTGACCAGCGCATCCACCACGGTGCTGAACGCTGATCCGATGACCACCGCCACGGCCAGGTCGAGGACGTTTCCCTTGAGAATGAACTTCTTGAATCCACTAAGCATGCCAACCAAACTACCGCACCGCATTGACGGGACGTTGACCGGCCACCGGCGTGCAGGTAACAGTGCAGCCGCGTCAGCGGTAGCCGGGGGCGGCCTCCAGGCCGAAATACTGCTCCAGGGTGGCGATGCCGCGTTTCCGCATGTCCGTGGCCGCCTCAGCACCGACGTACCGCAGGTGCCACGATTCGTAGAAGTACCCGGTGATGGTGTGCTGCGTAAACGGGTAGCGCACCACGAAGCCGAAGCGGTGCCCGTTGGCCTTGGCCCAGACGGCGGCCGGCTGCTCGGCGAAGCACGGCTGGAAGCTGCACGCTGCGCCGCCGTCGCCGATGTCGAAAGCCCAGCCCGTCTGGTGTTCGGAGTGGCCCGGCCGAGCCGAGGCTGTGTCCGCCGCCGCCCGGCCCTGCGAGCTCACGTAGCCGTTGTACGTGACGGTCTGCGTGGCATAGGAGCGGTAGCCGCTCGCCAGCGTCATGGTCACGCCGTCCGCCGCCGCGGCGGCGAACATCCGTTCTGCGGCAGCCGCCGTCGTGCGGTTCAGCTGGGCCGCCTCGCCGGTGACGGCGAGGGCAACGCGGGGCTGGACCAGATCGGCCGGGACGTAGCTGGCCGGCTTGAGCGGGCGGTGCTTGTTGACGATCACCCAGGGGCTGGCGGGCGCGGTGAGCGAGTACTGCTTGGGCAGGCGGGAGGCGGCCGACGGCGGGGCTGCCGCCGCCGTCGTGGTTGGTGCGGCTGACGGCGCTGTGGCGGACGCGCTGGCCGACGACGCAGCGGAAGCGGAGGATGTTGGGGAAGCCGCGCCGCTGGTCCTTGCAGAGGCGCCGGTGGAGGTGGATCCAGACCCGGACGGGACCGGAGAAGAGGCCTCACCGGAAGCGGCCGGGGACGCCGTGCCCGAGGCCGCCGAAGTGGTTCCCGAAGCTTCCGGCGCAAGGGCAGGGGTGCAGGCCGCCAGGGCAGACAGGCCGGCAGCCGCCATCAGCAGCCGCGCCACCGCGCGGCGGCTGGGCCGATCCCCGGGCCGGGCCTCGGCGAAGGGCTCGGAAGGGCAGTTGTAACACATGCGTGCTAGACCTTTCTCAGCAGCATCCTGCGGACGGAATGGTCCGCTTCCTTGGTGAGCACCAGCTGGGCGCGGCCCCGGGTGGGCAGCACGTTCTCTTCCAGGTTCGGTTCGTTGATGCGTTTCCAGATGTCGCGGGCCGTCGCTTCGGCCTCGGAGTCGGAAAGCGTGGCGTAGCGGTGGAAGTACGACTCCGGCTGCGCGAAGGCAGTGGAACGGAGCTTGCGGAACCGGTCCACGTACCATTCCTCGATATGTGACGTCTTGGCATCCACGTAGATGGAAAAGTCGAAGAAGTCGCTGACCGCCAGCCCCTGGCGGCCGTCGTGCCGCGGCCGCGCGGGAGCGAGCACGTTCAGGCCTTCGACGATGAGGACGTCGGGACGCCGGACCACCACTTCCTTGCCGGGGACGATGTCGTAGGTGATATGCGAGTACCAGGGTGCCCGGACTTCCTCGGCGCCGCCCTTGATTTCGCTGACGAAGCGCAGCAGCGCACGGCGGTCGTAGGACTCCGGGAAACCCTTGCGGTCGAGCAGTTGCCGACGCTTGAGTTCGGCCAGCGGATACAGGAACCCGTCGGTGGTGATGAGCTCCACGTTCGGCGTGCCCGGCCACCGCCTCAGCATCTCGCGGAGAACACGGGCAATGGTGGACTTGCCCACGGCCACAGAGCCGGCGACGCCGATCACGAACGGGGTGCGCTGCGTCTGCTCGCCGAGGAATGTTGTGGTGGCCGCGTGCAGCTGGCCGGCGGCTTCCACGTACAGGTGCAACAGCCGGGACAGCGGGAGGTAGACCTCGCGTACCTCGCTGATGTCCAGGGGGTCACCGAGGCCGCGAAGGCGCAGCACGTCCTCTTCATTAAGGGGCTGCTCCATCTGGGCGGAAAGCCGGGACCAGGTCTGCCGGTCCAGCTCCACGAACGGGGAAACACCCTCTCCGTTCGCTTCATTGCGTTGCAAAGTCACCCTAGAGATTCTGCCCCGCCCGGGGCCGAGAGCGAAATGCGGCCTTTCTTGAGTGAATCTTGACCCTATGCGTTACCGATTCCTGAGCCGGCCGCGGGACCGTTCATTGAAAAGGGAAGAACCGACGCATATTTGAAGGGTCCCAACATGGGGAAGGTAGTTCCACAGCAGGTGCCCCAGCTGACGGGCCGCGACTTCGGTGGCCGGCGCGGCGGGGGAGCGGCCACGCGTATCCTGCAGATTCGCCGCAGGCGCCGGTTCGGTGCGGCGAGGCGCTGGGCAAACTTCAGCGTGCTCCTGGTTATCGCCTTGGCGGCGCTGGTCCTCGTCGCAGTTCCCCATGCCACCGGATCCCACACCTACACGGTGCACACCGAATCCATGGCTCCGAAGTATTCCCCGGGCACCTTCCTCGTAGTGAAACCTGTGGCCTTCAGCCAACTGAAGTACGGCGACGTCGTCACCTACCAGCCCGCGCCGGGCCGTCCCGAAGTAAGGACTCACCGGATTGTGGGCTTCGGCCCCGTTCAGGAGGGGGAGCGGACGCTGATCACTAGGGGCGACCATAACGACGCCAACGACGCCGATCCCGTCCGTGCCCGCCAGATTAAGGGAAAGCTCTGGTATGCGGTTCCGATCGTCGGGTACGTGGCCGAGGCGGTCGGCAGCGCGGACCGCGGTTTCTGGATGACGATGGCGGCCACGGGCCTGAGCCTTCTGAGTGCGCTGCTGATCGTTCCGACCGCCCGCCGTCGGCGACGGGAAGCGTGACGTAGCGGGGGAGGGAGTTCTCCGCAAAGCCGGTTAGGCTTATACCCATGTGTGGAATCGTGGGTTATGTAGGCCGTTCGTCGGGCCGGGCTGATGCCGGGCACGGTGCGTTGGATGTTGTTCTTGAGGGGCTGCGCCGCCTGGAGTACCGGGGCTATGACTCGGCCGGTGTCGCTGTCGTGGCTGACGGGGAGATTTCCTCGCGGAAGAAGTCCGGGAAGCTGAGCAACCTGCTGGCCGAACTGGAGGAGCGGCCGCTGCCGGAGTCGCTGACCGGCATCGGGCACACGCGGTGGGCCACGCATGGTGGTCCGACGGATCAGAACGCGCACCCGCATCTGTCTGATGGCGGGAAGCTCGCGGTGATCCACAACGGCATCATTGAAAACTTTGCTGAGCTGAAGCAGGAGCTGCTGGCCAAGGGTGTTGTCTTCGCGTCGGAGACGGACACCGAGGTGGCCGCGGCGCTGCTGGGCGACATTTTCCGGAACAAGCTGGGCGGGGACGTCTCCGACGGCGGCCTGACCAAGGCCATGGAGCTGGCCTGCCAGCGGCTTGAGGGCGCGTTCACGCTCCTCGCGGTGCACGCTGACCAGCCTGACGTCGTGGTGGCTGCACGCCGGAACTCCCCGCTGGTGGTGGGCCTGGGCGAGGGCGAGAACTTCCTGGGCTCGGACGTGTCCGGGTTCATTGACTACACCCGCCGTGCGGTGGAGCTGGGCCAGGACCAGATCGTCACGATCACCGCTGACACGGTGGAAATCACCGACTTCTTTGGTGCCCCGGCGGAGGGCAAGGAATACGTCGTTGACTGGGACCCGGCCTCTGCCGAGAAGGGCGGCTTCGCCTCCTTCATGGAGAAGGAAATCCATGACCAGCCCGACGCCGTGGCGCAGACGCTGCTGGGCCGTTCGGACCTGAACGGCAAGCTGACCCTGGATGAGCTGCGCATCGACCCGCAGCTGCTGAAGAAGGTCGACAAGATCATCGTGCTGGCCTGCGGCACCGCAGCGTACGCCGGCATGGTTGCCAAGTACGCCATCGAGAACTGGTGCCGGATCCCCACCGAGGTGGAACTCGCCCACGAGTTCCGCTACCGCGACCCGATCGTTGGCCCGAACACCCTGGTGGTCTCGATCAGCCAGTCGGGCGAAACGATGGATACGCTCATGGCCGTGCGGTACGCCCGGGAGCAGGGCGCCATCACGGTGTCGATCTGCAACACCAACGGGTCCACAATTCCGCGTGAATCCGACGCCGTGCTGTACACGCACGCCGGTCCGGAGATCGCGGTGGCGTCCACCAAGGCCTTCCTGGCCCAGATTACGGCCGCGTACCTGCTGGGCCTGTACCTGGCGCAGCTGCGCGGGAACATCTTCTCCGGCCAGATCAAGGACGTACTGGCTGACCTGGGCAAGATCCCGGCGAAGATCCAGAAGATCCTGGACTCGGCCGGGAAACTGCGCGACCTCGCCCGCAGCATGAAGGACGAGAAGTCCGTGCTGTTCCTGGGCCGCCACGTGGGCTACCCCGTGGCCCTCGAGGGTGCGCTGAAGCTGAAGGAAATTGCCTACCTCCACGCCGAGGGCTTCGCGGCCGGTGAGCTGAAGCACGGCCCCATCGCGCTGATCGAGGAAGGCCAGCCGGTCTTCGTGGTGGTGCCCTCGCCGCGTGGCCGGGACTCGCTGCACTCCAAGGTGGTGTCCAACATCCAGGAGATCCGCGCCCGCGGTGCCCGCACGCTGGTGATCGCCGAGGAAGGCGACGAGGCGGTCCGGGACTACGCCGAGCACGTCTTCTATGTGCCGGAAACTCCCACGCTGCTGATGCCGCTGCTGACCACCGTGCCGCTGCAGATCTTCGCGTGTGAACTTGCCGCCGCCAAGGGATTCGACGTGGACCAGCCACGCAACCTGGCCAAGAGCGTCACCGTAGAGTAAGCAACATGATTGTTGGCATCGGCGTAGACGTCGTGGACATTGAACGGTTCGGCCGCCAGCTGGAGCGCACCCCAGGGCTGCGCGACCGGCTGTTCGTTCCGGCCGAACGGGAACTGAACACCCGCTCCCTGGCGGCGCGCTTTGCCGCCAAGGAGGCTGTGGCGAAGGTCCTCGGGGCGCCGGCGGGCATGAACTGGCAGGACTGCTGGATCGGTCTGGACCAGAACGGCCCCACGATCCAGGTCAAGGGGACGGTGCTGGCCGTCGCCGAGGCCAAGGGCGTCAAACGCTGGCATCTGTCCATGAGCCACGACGGCGGCATTGCCACGGCCACCGTCCTGGCCGAGGGCTGACACCGGACCGACTGACCAAATGATCAGCGCCTATACCGGAACCCAGATCAGGGAGGCTGAAAAGCCCCTGCTGGATTCAGGTATGGGCGCTGTTCTCATGCAGCGGGCGGCCCGCGGCATGGCGGGCGCCGCCATCGCGGAGCTGCGCAGCCGCGGACGCCGCCTGTACGGCTCCAGTGTTGTTGTCCTGGCCGGCAAGGGCAACAACGGCGGCGACGGCCTCTTCGCCGCCGCGCACCTCTCCGGACGGGGAATGCGGACGACGGCGGTGCTCGCCTCCGCCACGGCCCACCCAGACGGCTTGGCCGCCTTCCGGCGCGCCGGCGGCCGGGTGCTGGCGCTGACTGACGCGAACGCCGGCGAGCTGGCAGCGCTGGCCGGAAGGGCCGACGTCGTTATTGACGCCCTGCTCGGAACCGGCGCCCAGGGCGGACTCCGGGGAGAAATGGCGGAGCTCGTGTCCCAGCTGGCCCGTGGCGCCCACGGCCTCGTAGTGGCGTGCGACGTGCCCAGCGGGGTGGATGCGGACACGGGCGAGGCCGCCGGCCCGGTGCTGCCCGCCGACATCACCGTTAGCTTCGGCGGGGCCAAAGCGGGTCTGCTGGCGGACCCGGGAGCGGATTTTGCCGGCCGGGTAGAGGTGGTCCAGATCGGGATCGAGGACTCGCTCCCGTGGCCCGCCCTGCGCCGCCTGGAAACCGCCGACCTGGCCGTCCTGCTCCCGCGGCCCGCGCGGCGCGCCCACAAATATTCGCGCGGCGTCCTCGGGGTGGTGGCCGGTTCCCCGGCCTACCCCGGCGCCGCCGTGCTCGCCTGCCGCGGGGCGCTCTCCGCCGGCGTCGGAATGGTCCGCTACGTCGGGCCGCCGGAGGTCTCCGACCTCATCCGCCACAGCTGCCCCGAGGTGGTCTGCAGCACCGGCACCGTGGCAGAAACCCACGTCCAGGCCTGGCTGGTCGGCTCCGGCATGGACGGCAAGGACGAGGAAGAGATGCAGCGCGTCCGTGACGCCGTCGACTCCGGCCTGCCCACCGTGGCCGACGCCGGTGCCTTGCCTGTCCTGCCGGACGTGCTGGCCCCGCAGGTGGTGCTGACGCCGCACGCCGGTGAGCTGGCCGCCCTGCTGCAGCGCCTCGGCGCCGACATGGACCGCGAGGCCGTCGAAGCCTCCACCCTCGCCGCTGTGCGCCGCGCCGCCGGCCTGACCGAGGCCACCGTGCTCCTGAAGGGCGCCAGCACGCTGGTGGCGTCGCCGTACCAGGATTTCTACAGCCAGTCCGAAGGAACGCCCTGGCTGGCCACCGCCGGAAGCGGTGATGTGCTGGCCGGAATCACGGGTGCGTTGCTCGCCCAGGTGGGGTCCGACGTCGGACGCTTCCGGGGGCTGGGAATCGATCCGGACGAACGCTGGGCGGCCATTGCCGCCATGGGGGCGAGCCTGCACGGCCTGTCCGGAGCGTCGGCTGCAGCCGGCGGCCCGCTGACGGCGGGGCGGATTTGCGACGCGCTACCCGAAATATGGGGTAAAGTCAGCATGCTTAGTAATTAGCGTGCGGGTCACGTAATAGTCATACCCACCCGCTACGGTAAGACCAAGTTCCGTGCAGGTAGTGCGTCAAGACCTGCCGGACAGACTGTTGGACGAGGTATAGGAGCACGAATGGAAATCTGGCCCGGATCAGCTTACCCGCTGGGAGCCACGTTTGACGGCACCGGAACCAACTTCGCATTGTTCAGCGAGCACGCAGAAAAGGTGGAACTCTGCCTCTTCGACGACGAGGGGACCGAAACCCGGGTCACGCTCCGCGAGGTGGACGGCTATGTGTGGCACTGCTACCTGCCGCAGATCCAGCCCGGGCAGAAGTACGGCTACCGCGTGCATGGCACCTACGACCCCGCCAATGGCCAGCGCTTCAACGCCAACAAGCTGCTCCTTGACCCGTATGCCAAGGCAGTCGCCGGCCAGATCGACTGGGACCCCGCCCTGTTCTCGTACAACATGGGCGACCCCTCATCCAAGAACGACGCCGATTCCGCACCGCACATGATGATGGGCGTGGTCATCAACCCGTTCTTCGACTGGGACAACGACCAGAACCTGCGCATCCCCTACCACAAGTCGGTCATCTACGAGGCGCACGTCAGGGGGCTCACCGAGCTGCACCCGGAGATTCCCGAGGAGCAGCGAGGCACGTATGCCGGCGTGGCACACCCGGCCGTGATCTCCCACCTGCAGAAGCTGGGCGTCACCGCGATCGAGCTCATGCCCGTGCACCAGTTCGTCAACGACGGGACGCTGCAGGAGAAGGGCCTGAGCAACTACTGGGGCTACAACACCATCGGCTTCTTCGCTCCCCAGAACACCTACAGCTCAACCGGCGACACCGGCCAGCAGGTCCAGGACTTCAAGGCGATGGTCCGCTCGCTGCACCGTGCCGGCATTGAGGTCATCCTCGACGTCGTCTACAACCACACCGCCGAAGGCAACCACCTCGGCCCCACCCTTAGCTTCAAGGGCATCGACAACGAGGCCTACTACCGCCTGGTGGAGGACGACAAGCAGTACTACATGGACTACACGGGCACCGGCAACACCCTGAACGTCCGCCAGCCGCACTCCCTGCAGCTGCTCATGGACTCGCTGCGCTACTGGGTCACCGAGATGCACGTGGACGGGTTCCGCTTTGACCTCGCCGCCGCTTTGGCCCGCGAGTTTTACGACGTCGACCGGCTCTCCACGTTCTTCGAACTCATCCAGCAGGATCCAGTGGTGTCCCAGGTCAAGCTCATCGCCGAGCCGTGGGACGTCGGGCCCGGCGGCTACCAGGTGGGCAACTTCCCGCCGCAGTGGACGGAATGGAACGGCAAGTACCGCGACACCGTGCGCGACTTCTGGCGCGGTGAGCCGGCCACGCTCGGCGAGTTCGCCTCGCGCATCACCGGCTCGGCGGATCTCTACGAGCACTCCGGCCGCCGCCCGGTGGCGTCCATTAACTTTGTCACCGCGCACGACGGCTTCACGCTGCGTGACCTGGTGTCCTACAACGAGAAGCACAACGACGCCAACGGCGAGGACAACAAGGACGGCGAGTCGCACAACCGCTCCTGGAACTGTGGAGCGGAGGGCCCGTCGGACGATCCCAAGGTCCTGGGGCTCAGGGCGCGGCAGCAGCGCAACTTTATCGCCACCATGCTCCTCTCGCAGGGCGTGCCCATGATCCTGCACGGCGACGAGATGGGCCGGACGCAGCAGGGCAACAACAACGGGTACTGCCAGGACTCCGAGCTGACCTGGGTCAACTGGGACAGCGTGGACCAGCCGCTCATCGAATTCACGGCGGCCGTCAACTCGCTCCGTGCCAAGCACCCCACCTTCCGGCGCAGCCGGTTCTTCGACGGCCGGCCCGTACGGCGGGGCGAAGGCGAGCGGCTGCCGGACATCGTATGGCTGGATCCCGACGGCAACCTCATGTCGCCGGAGGACTGGGACAGCGGCTTCGGCCGTTCCGTGGGAATGTTCCTCAACGGCGACGGCATCCAGGGCCACGACAGCCGTGGCCGCCGGATCACGGACGTGAACTTCCTGCTGTACTTCAACGCGCACGACGGCGACGTTGAGTTCACGCTGCCGCCGGACGAATACGCACCGGCCTGGGACGTCATCATCGACACCGCGGGTGAAGGCGCCGACTCCAAGCCGGCGGACGCGGGCAGCCTGCTGTCCGTCGCCGCGAAGTCCCTGGTGGTGCTCCGCGCCCACAGCGCCCCGGAGGAGGAGCCCGACCATTCCGTTGCTGCCTCGCTGGCGGCGCTGACCCAGACGGCCACCACTGAGACCGCGGCACTCACCGCACCCGCTCTTCCCGAGCCGTCAAAGACGAAGAAGCAGGCTGATCCGCCTGCAGGGTCTGCGGCTGAACCGGCCGCGGAGCCCGCTGCTGAACGGGCCACGGAGCCTGCGGCTGAACCGGCTGCGGAGCCTGCTGCTGAGCCTGCGAAGACACCGGAGCAGCAGCCGGCGGAGAAACCGGCACGAAAGCCTGCCGGTCGGCGGAACGGGAATTCGAAGGCGGGCAAGCCGGCAGGAGAGGGCGCATGAAAACGCCAATCTCCACGTACCGGCTTCAGATCAGGCAGGGATTCACGCTGTTCGACGCCGCCGAAACCGTGCCGTACCTGCACTCGCTCGGCGTCGACTGGGTCTACCTCTCTCCGGTCCTGACCGCCGAGCAGGGCTCTGACCACGGGTACGACGTCACCGACCCCTCCGCCGTCGACCCCGAGCGCGGCGGCCCGGAGGGCCTGGCCGCCGTTTCCAAGGCGGCCCGCGCCGCCGGCATGGGCGTGCTGATCGACATCGTGCCCAACCATGTTGGCGTCGCCACGCCTGCGCAGAACCCCTGGTGGTGGTCGCTGCTCAAGGAGGGGCGCCAGTCCCGGTACGCGGAAGCGTTCGACGTCGACTGGGACCTTGGCGGGGGGCGCATCCGGCTCCCGATCCTCGGCAGCGACGATGACTTGGACCAGCTCGAAATCAAGGACGGGGAGCTCCGGTACTACGACCACCGCTTCCCGCTGGCCGACGGCAGCTACAACGAAGGCGACTCCCCGCGCGACGTCCACGCCCGGCAGCACTACGAACTGATGGGCTGGCGGCGCGCGGACAACGAGCTGAACTACCGCCGCTTCTTCGCGGTGAACACGCTCGCCGGTGTCCGCGTGGAGATCCCCACCGTTTTCGACGAGGCACACCAGGAGGTGGTGCGCTGGTTCCGCGAGGGGCTCGCGGACGGCCTCCGGATCGACCACCCGGACGGCCTTGCCGACCCCGAGGGGTACCTGAAGATGCTCCGGGAAGCCACTGGCGGCGCCTACCTGCTGGTCGAAAAGATCCTCGAGCCGGGGGAGCAGCTGCCCGCCAGCTTCGAATGCGAGGGCACCACGGGCTATGACGCCCTCGCCGACGTCGACCGGGTTCTCGTGGACCCTAGCGGCCAGCCAGCTCTGGACCGGCTGGATGCCTCGCTGCGCGGCGGCGCCCCCGCCGACTACGAGGACATGATCCGCGGAACCAAGCGCCGGATCACCGACGGCATCCTCCACTCGGAGATCCTGCGGCTGGCCCGGCTGGTTCCCGATGACGCCGGCGTTTCGATTGATACGGCGGCCGACGCGATCGGCGAAATCATCGCCGCCTTCCCGGTCTACCGCACGTACCTGCCGGAGGGTGCGGAGATCCTGAAGGAAGCCTGCGAGCTTGCCGCGCGCCGGCGGCCGGAACTCGACGAGGCGGTCCAGCTTTTGCAGCCGCTGCTGCTGGACACCGACTTGGAACTTGCCCGGCGCTTCCAGCAGACCTCCGGAATGGTCATGGCCAAGGGCGTGGAGGACACCGCGTTCTTCCGCTACAACCGCCTGGGCTCTCTCACGGAAGTGGGCGCCGACCCCACCGAGTTCGCCGTGGAGCCCGGCGAGTTCCACGCCAGGATGGCCCGCCGACAGGCGGAGCTGCCGCTGTCCATGACCACGCTCAGCACGCACGACACCAAACGCAGCGAGGACACCCGGGCGCGGATCTCGGTCATCTCCGAGGTTGCCGGTGAATGGGAGAAAGCCCTGACCCGGCTGCGCGAGCTGGCTCCGCTGCCGGACGGCCCGCTGTCCGCGCTGCTGTGGCAGGCCATCGCCGGCGCCTGGCCCGCCAGCCGGGAGCGCCTGCAGTACTACGCGCTGAAGGCCGCGCGCGAAGCCGGAAACTCGACCAACTGGACCGATCCGGACCCTGCGTTCGAGGAGCAGCTGGCCGCCGCCGTCAATGCCGCGTTCGACAACCCTGCGGTCCGGGCTGAAGTCGAGTCGCTCGTGGAACTCCTGGAGCCGTACGGCGCCTCGAATTCCCTCGCAGCCAAGCTTGTGCAGCTCACCATGCCCGGCGTCCCGGACGTGTACCAGGGCACGGAGTTCTGGGACCGGTCGCTGACGGACCCGGACAACCGCCGCCCGTTCAGTTTCAACGACCGCCGCGCCGCGCTGGAGCAGCTTGATGCCGGCGACCTGCCCCCGTCATTTACAGACGAGCGGACCAAGTTGCTGGTGACCTCGCGGGCGCTGCGGCTGCGCCGGGACCGGCCCGAGCTGTTCACCGGCTACCGCCCGGTCCAGGCCAGCGGCCCGGCCGCTGGGCACCTGCTCGCGTTCCACCGCGGCACCCCGGCAGCGCCGGGTGCGTTGACCCTCGCAACCCGGCTGCCCCACGGACTGGAACGGTCGGGCGGATGGCGGGACACCGCCGTCGAACTTGAGACCGCCATGAAGGACGAACTGACCGGCGCCGGCTTCGGACCGGGGACCGTGAAGATCACTGACATCTTACGCGCTTACCCGGTGGCGCTGCTGGTATCCGAGACAGGAGAAGAGTGATGACGCAGACAGGCCAGGCAACCTACCCCCGCGAAGCCGCGAAGCCTGTGCGGGGTCCCGGGCGCTTCGACGTCTGGGCGCCCGACGCCGGATCCGTGACGCTGCTGGCTGGCGGGGAGCGCTACGCCATGCAGGGCCGGCCCGGCACCGGACCAGAGGACGAGGGCTGGTGGACCGCCGCCGACGCACCCGCTGACGGTGACGTCGACTACGGGTACCTCTTGGACGGCGACGAAACCCCGCTGCCGGACCCCAGGACGCGGCGCCAGCCCGACGGCGTCCACGCACTGTCCCGCACCTTCGACCCCGCCGCGCACACGTGGCAGGAGGACGGCTGGCAGGGCCGGGAACTGCAGGGGGCAGTGATCTACGAGCTCCACCTCGGTACGTTCACGCCCGAAGGGACGCTGGATGCGGCGGCCGGCAAGCTGGACTACCTCGCCGGCCTGGGCGTGGACTTCATCGAGCTGCTGCCCGTGAACGCGTTCAACGGCACGCACAACTGGGGCTACGACGGCGTGCAGTGGTTCGCCGTCCACGAGGCGTACGGCGGACCGGAAGCGTACCAGCGGTTCGTCGACGCCGCCCACGCGGCAGGTCTCGGCGTGATCCAGGACGTGGTCTATAACCACCTCGGCCCCAGCGGGAACTACCTGCCGCGGTTCGGGCCCTACCTCAAGCAGGGCGAGGGCAACACGTGGGGCGACTCCGTGAACCTGGACGGGCCCGGCTCCGACCATGTGCGCCGGTTCATCCTGGACAACCTGGCCATGTGGCTGCGCGACTACCGCGTTGACGGCCTGCGGCTGGACGCCGTCCACGCCCTGAAGGACGAGCGCGCGGTCCACATCCTGGAGGATTTCGGGGCGCTGGCCAGCCAGATCTCCGCCGAGGTGGGACGGCCGCTGACACTCATTGCCGAATCCGACCTCAACAACCCGCGGCTGCTGTATCCGCGGGACGTCAACGGGTACGGGCTGGAAGGGCAGTGGAGCGACGACTTCCACCACGCCGTCCACGTCAACGTAACCGGTGAGACCACGGGCTACTACAGTGACTTCGACTCGCTTGGCTCCCTCGCCAAGGTGCTCCGGGACGGTTTCTTCCACGACGGCAGTTATTCCAGCTTCCGGGAACGCCATCATGGCAGGCCGATGAATTTCAGCGCCGTCCACCCGGCCGCCCTGGTGGTCTGCTCGCAGAACCACGACCAGATCGGCAACCGTGCCACCGGGGACAGGCTCTCGCAGACTCTGCCGTACGGGAGCCTGGCGCTCGCCGCGGTGCTGACCCTGACCGGGCCCTTCACACCCATGCTGTTCATGGGCGAGGAGTACGGGGCCAGCACGCCGTGGCAGTTCTTCACCTCCCATCCGGAGCCGGAACTCGGCAAGGCCACCGCGGAAGGCCGGATCAAGGAGTTCGAGCGCATGGGGTGGGATCCCGCCGTCGTGCCCGATCCCCAGGATCCCGAGACATTCCGCCGGTCCAAGCTGGACTGGGCGGAGGCCGCCGAGGGCGACCACGCCCGGCTGCTGGAGCTGTACCGTTCGCTCACTGCGCTGCGCCGCTCCACGCCGGACCTCACCAAGCTGGGCTTTGAGGACACGCAGGTGGAGTTCGACGAGGACGCCCGTTGGCTGCGGTTCCGGCGCGGCGGCGTGCAGGTGCTGCTCAACTTCTCGGAGCAGCCGGTGAGCCTGGAAGGTGCCGGCACGGCCCTGCTGCTGGCCACCGACGACGCCGTCCGGCTGGAAGCTGAGCGCGCGGAGCTCGGCCCGCTGAGCGCCGCCGTCGTCAGTGACTGAGCTCCGGCCGCACTAGCCAGGGTTGGCGTCCACCGCCGGTGACCGGATGGTGGACGCCAGCCCCGCAGCCTTGGTGCGGCTGGCAGGATAGAACATATGACTTATGTGGCCTCGGACACCCGCTATGACACCATGCCGTACCGCCGCGTCGGAGGCAGCGGCCTGAAACTGCCGGCCATCTCGCTGGGCCTGTGGCACAACTTCGGCGACGACAAGCGCTTCGACGAACAACGCGCCATCCTGCGCCGCGCCTTCGACCTCGGCGTCAACCACTTCGACCTCGCCAACAACTACGGCCCGCCGGACGGCTCCGCGGAGACTAACTTCGGCCGGCACCTGCAGGACGACTTCAAGCCTTACCGCGACGAGCTGGTCATCTCCACCAAGGCCGGTTACTACATGTGGCCCGGCCCGTACGGCGAATGGGGCTCCCGGAAATACCTGATCTCCAGCCTGGACCAGTCGCTGCAGCGGATGGGCCTGGACTACGTGGACATCTTCTACAGCCACCGCCCGGACCCGGAGACGCCGCTGGAGGAGACCATGGGCGCGCTGGATTACGCCGTGCGCTCCGGCAA
Organism: Arthrobacter sp. ISL-65; assembly: GCF_018613795.1. Lineage (GTDB taxonomy): Bacteria > Actinomycetota > Actinomycetes > Actinomycetales > Micrococcaceae > Arthrobacter. Next base: position 33,066 of record NZ_JAGGPN010000030.1, on the reverse strand, counting down.
GGCCCTGTACGCGGGCATCTCCTCCTATACTCCGGAGCAGACGCTCGAGGCCGCCCGCATCCTGAAGGAGCTCGGCACCCCGCTGCTCATCCACCAGCCCAGCTACTCCATGCTGAACCGCTGGACCGAGAACGGCTCGCCCAACCTCTACGAGGCGCTGGAACAGGTGGGCGCCGGCTCCATCGCGTTCTCCCCGCTGGCCCAGGGCATGCTGACCGACCGCTACCTCAACGGCGTCCCGGCCGACTCCCGCGCCGCCAAGGCCAGGTTCCTGTCCGAATCCTCGTTGACGGAGGACAAACTGGACCGGGTCCGCGGGCTGAACGCCATCGCCGCCGGACGCGGACAGTCGCTGGCGCAGATGGCCATCGCCTGGATCCTGCGGGACCAGCCCAAGGGACCCCCGGTAACCTCCGCTCTCGTCGGTGCCTCCAGCGTCAGGCAGCTCGAGGACAGCCTGGCCGCCATCAACAACCTTGAGTTCAGCGGCGAGGAGCTGACCGCGATCGATGAGTTCGCCGTCGAATCCGACATCAACCTTTGGGCGCAGCGGGTCTGAGCAGGTGTTCGTAACCAAGCGGCCGGGGCCGGCGGGAACAAAGCCGGCCCCGGCAGCGTTTGGTTAGACTGATAAGCGCGCCGCGTGGCGCGGTGCCCGTTAGACGCCGTCGTACAGCATGGTACGGACGCGCAGGGCACATGAAGTTTGTTCTCAAAGGAGTTCCGTGTCTTCAAATCCGATTCGTGTAGCAATCGTTGGCGTGGGTAACTGTGCCGCTTCGCTGGTCCAGGGTGTCCATTACTACCGGGATGCCGACCCCCAGGCCACGATTCCGGGGCTGATGCACGTGGAGTTCGGCAAGTACCACGTCAACGATGTCCAGTTCGTGGCCGCGTTCGATGTTGACGGCAAGAAGGTCGGCGTTGACCTGGCCGACGCGATCCTGGCCAGCGAAAACAACACCATCAAGCTCGCCGACGTTCCGCCCAGCGGTGTGACGGTCCAGCGCGGGCACACCCTGGATGGCCTGGGCCGGTATTACTTGGAGACCATCGAGCAGTCCCCGGCCGAGCCGGTCGACGTGGTGCAGGCGCTCAAGGACGCCCGGGCCGATGTCATGGTCTGCTACCTGCCGGTCGGGTCCCAGGAAGCCGCGGAGTTTTACGCCCAGTGCGCGATCGACGCTGGCGTGGCGTTCGTTAACGCCCTGCCGGTGTTCCTCGCGGGCACCAAGGAGTGGGCTGATAAGTTCACCGCTGCGGGTGTGCCGATCGTGGGTGATGACATCAAGAGCCAGATCGGTGCCACCATCACGCACCGTGTCATGGCCAAGTTGTTCGAGGACCGCGGTGTGACGCTGGACCGCACGTACCAGCTGAACGTGGGCGGCAACATGGACTTCAAGAACATGCTGGAGCGGGACCGGCTCGAGTCCAAGAAGATCTCCAAGACCCAGGCTGTGACCTCCAACGTTGAGGCCGAACTGGCTGCGAAGGATGTCCACATCGGCCCGTCCGATTACGTGCAGTGGCTCGATGACCGCAAGTGGGCCTTCGTGCGCCTGGAAGGCCGCAACTTCGGTGACGCCCCGGTGTCTTTGGAGTACAAGCTGGAGGTCTGGGACTCGCCGAACTCCGCCGGTGTGATCATCGACGCGATCCGTGCGGCGAAGATCGGGCTGGACCGCGGCATTGGCGGCCCGCTGCTGTCGGCGTCGAGCTACTTCATGAAGTCCCCGCCGGAGCAGTTCAACGACGACCTCGCCCGCGACAAGGTCGAGGCTTTCATCCGCGGCGACCTCGACCGCTAAACCCCCGGACGCTTCCTCAGGTCCTGCGGGTTCGACCGGTCGCTTCCTCAGGTCCTGCCGATTTTCACGCGATGCTCCCTCACTTTCGGGTGGGGGAGCGTCGCTGTTTAAGCGTCCTTGTCGTAGCGCCGAATCGCGTGGCTCGCATGTGCGAGGGCCAGCAGCTTCAGGACCAGTTGGCCATGCAGATGCATGCCGACGGCCGCCGTCATGATCAGCTGATCGACGTCTTCCGGCGCGGTTGTGGCCGAAATATTCACTGCGGCAATGGCGTCCACCGCTTGGCTGTAGGCGTCGAGCAGCTCGGCCGTGACAGGTACGCCGAGGCTTTCCATCAGGGCCAGTTGGGCATTGAGGGCGTTTCTGGCGTCGCTCGGGACGTCCGGCCAGTTCCGGAAACGCACGACGGCGTCACCCGCCGGGGTGCGCAGGTCGCCGTGCTCCGTGCTCACGTCGTCGAGGCCCAGCACTGTGCGCTGTACCGCCGCCAAAAGATCAAGGCGAGGTGCGCCGCCGTCGGCCATTCTGAGCAGGGAGCCGATCTCGGCAATATTCAGCCCGACCACGCGCCGCAGCGCCTGGATCAGTTCCAACCGGCTCACGTGATGCTCTGAATACTCCGCCCGGGTGGCGTGGATCGAGCGGCCCGCGGGCAACAGGCTCTCGCGGAGGTAAAACTTGATGCTGGCAGGGGAGACTCCGGTCCGCTCGCTGAGCTCCTTCAGCTGCATGCTGGCTCCTTCCTCGGCGGATGGCAGCCTCTTGGATAGCTGCTGCCGCCCTGGCTATCTTGATTTACACCACTGGATAGTGCTCCTATCCTAGAGGCATGGAGCCTTGGAATGTACTGCTTGCCAGCCACGTCATTGCCGCCCTTTTTGTCCTCGCTATTGGTCCGTTTCAGATCCTTCGCCGCCGCCGGGACCGCATCCACCGCACCATGGGACACCTGTGGGTCGCGGCCATGTACTACGTCTGCTTCAGCAGTTTCTGGATCGTCAGTGACGGGCATTTCAGCTGGCTTCACGGGCTGTCCGCGTTCACCATCGTGACCGTCACCCTTGGGCTGATCAGTGCGGTGCGCCGGAACATCCCGGCGCATAGGGGAAACATGATCGGCAGCTACATCGGCATCGCTGTGGCGTTCGGCTTCGCCGTCGCTGCTCCGGGGCGTGTCATTCCTCGCCTCTTGGTCGAGGATCTGCCGACCGCCCTGTACGTTGCCGCGCTGGTGGCGCTCAGCGTCGCCGTCGTCTTCATTTCCCTCCGGCGCGGCGAGGGCCGTCGCCTTTGCACACTGCGGACTGTGGACCAGCCTACGGCGGCTGCGTCCCCAGCAGAGGCCCCGGCGGGCTCTAAGTAAAACCGGACGGCCAAACGCCCCCTCACTTTTCGTCGCTTCAACCCAAACGCTTCCTCAGCTTCCGTCGCTTCAAGCTGAACGCTTCCTCAGCTTCCGTCGCTTCAAGCCGAACCCTTCCTCACTTTTCGTCGCTTGGACCCGAACGCTTCCTCAGCTTCCGTCGCTTCAGGCCGAACCCTTCCTCACTTTTCGTCGCGTGGACCCGAACGCTTCCTCAGGTGTGGCTGGCGCGTAACCCTGCCTGTGGATAACTTCTGCGGGGCGGCTCGGTTTCGAGCAACAATGCCGTATGCAAACACGTACCGATCTTCCCCTCAGTCTGGTGTCTGCCCCGTTCACGCTGGGATCCGCGAAAGCGTCCGGCGTTCCACCTAACAGACTGCGCAGGGGCGACGTGGCGCATGTAAGTCGTGAACTGTACCGCCCGACGACCTGGAGCTTCGAGCTTGAGGCGGCGGCCCGGGCACTTTCTGCGGCTTCGCCCGGCGCCTGGATCTCGCATGTCACGGCGGCCCGGATTCAAAGCCAAATCCTGCCGGCATGGCTGGCAGATTCGACCGAGTTGCACTTGAGCAAACCCCATTCCCTACCGGAGGTTCGGCGAAGAGGCGTGATTGGGCACTCGGTGTTGGCATCGGAAGGCGAGACCGAAATCGTCGACGGCATCCGCATCAGCAGCAGGTCCCGCACCTGGCTCGATATGGCGAGACGGCTTTCGGAAAGCGAGCTGGTCTGCATGGGCGACGAGCTGATTCGCGTTCCCAGAGTGGAATTCGAAGACCGCACCGAGCCGTTCGACACGCTTGAGGGACTGCGTTCCCTCGTCGCCCGCCATCCGAATCTGCAGGGTGTGGTCCGGGCGCGTGCCGCAATCGAGCGGATGCGCGTCGGAGCGGATTCTGCGCCCGAGTCGCTACTCCGCCTCGCGATGGAGGACGCAGGCCTTCCGGAGCCTCAGCTGCAGGTGCCACTGCGAGAGGACAAGACCATCGGCCCGACTGCCGACCTCGGCTACAGGCGTCGGCGGTTGGCCATACAGTACGACGGCGACCACCACCTTCTCGAACCCCAAATCTTCAGCGATAAGCGGCGTGACAAAGCATTCGAGGCTGCCGGGTGGACCGTTGTTGTGTTTGGCAAGAAGGATTTGGCTGACGGCTTCGAGCGGGCGATTCGCCAGATCGAGCGTGGAATGCGAAGGGGCCAGCTGGACCATCCTCAGGCGTCCGGATTTGCCGATCTCATCTGAGGAGGGGTTGGGGTTGA
>NZ_JAGGPN010000030.1:0-28558 GCF_018613795.1 Arthrobacter sp. ISL-65 | reverse complement strand
AGGGGTTGGGGTTGAAGCGACCGGACGTGAGGACGCGTTGGGGTTGAAGCGACGGGACGTGAGGAAGCGTTGGGGTCTCATCGACGGGACGTGAGGAGGGGTTGGGGTTGAAGCGACGGGACGTGAGGAAGCGTTGGGGGTGGGCCGACGAAAGGTGAGGGAGGGTTTAGAAGAGGCCGACCGGGTTGCCGTCGTCGTCCACGTCCATCCGCATGGCCGCCGGAATGGCCGGAAGGCCGGGCATGGTCATCACCGCTCCGGTCAGGGCCACGATGAAGCCGGCGCCAGTCTTGGGAATGAGGTCGCGGACGTGGATGGTGAAGCCCTTGGGAGCCCCCAGCCGGGAGGCGTCGTCCGTGAATGAGTATTGCGTCTTTGCCATGCAGACCGGCAGCCCGGACCAGCCGTTCTTCTCGATATCCGCCAGGCGGCGCAGGGCAGGTACCGAAAAGTCGACTCCGTCGGCGCCGTAGATTTCCTGGACGATAGTGCGGATCTTGTCCTCCACAGGGATGTCCAGCGGGTAGAGGTGCCGGAACGACGACGGTCCGTACACCGCAGCGGCGACCTTGGCAGCCAGCTCATCGCCGCCGTCGCCGCCCCCGCCCCGTCCCCAGATGTCCGCCACCGCCGCCTGGATGCCCTCGCCGGCGCACCAGCCGAGCAGCCAGTCGAGCTCCTCCTGGGTATCGGAGGGGAACTTGTTGACCGCCACCACCGGCGTCACGCCGAACCGCTCCACATTCCGGACATGCCGGCGCAGGTTAACCACACCTGCTGCCATGGCCTCTACGTTCGGCGCGTTCAGCCGGTCCTTGGGCACCCCGCCCTGCATCTTGAGCGCGCGAACGGTCGCCACCACCACAACGGCGGCCGGCGCAACATCCGCGATCCGCGCCTTGATGTCCATGAACTTCTCCGCGCCGAGGTCGGCACCGAATCCCGCCTCCGTCACCACGATGTCGGCCAGCCGCCGGGCGGTCTGCGTGGCAATCAGCGAGTTGCAGCCGTGGGCGATGTTCGCGAACGGCCCGCCATGGACCAGTGCGGGGGTGCCGGCGATGGTCTGGACGAGGTTCGGCTTGATCGCTTCCTTGAGCAGCAGCGTCAGCGCGCCCTGCACGCCCAGGTCCGCCACGGTGACCGGCGTCCGGTCGTACGTGTAGCCGAACGTGATGCGGCCCAGCCGGTCCCGCAGGTCGGCCACGTCCGTGGCGAGGCAAAAGACCGCCATGATCTCGGATGCGACGGTGATGTCGAAGCCGTCCTGTCGCGGGACGCCCTGGGTGGGGCCGCCGAGTCCAATGACCACCTCGCGGAGGGAACGGTCGTTCATGTCCAGGACCCGCTTGAACGTCATGCGCCGCGGGTCGATGTTCAGTTCGTTGCCCTGGTAGATGTGGTTGTCCACGAGGGCCATGAGGGCATTGTTGGCGGACGTGACGGCATGGAAGTCGCCGGTGAAGTGCAGATTGATCTCGTCCATGGGCAGCACCTGGGACAGCCCGCCGCCCGTGGCCCCGCCTTTCATGCCGAGGATGGGACCGAGCGAGGGCTCACGCAGGGCGACCATCACCTTGTGGCCCGCCCGCGCGAGCGAATCCGCGAGTCCCACCGTCGTGGTTGATTTTCCTTCTCCGGCGGGCGTTGGCGACATCGCCGAAACCAGGACTACTTTTCCGGCGGGCGCCGGGGCTGACAGCTTCGCGGGGTCGATCTTGGCTTTGAAGCGGCCATAGAGCTCCACGGCCCCGGCATCGATGCCGGCGGCCGCGGCGATTTCCTCGATCGGCCGGAGCACTGCCCTGCGGGCAATGTCCAGGTCGCTCAGTGGAGTGCTGCTCGGGCCGGTATCGCTCAGGGGAGTGCTGTCAGACATCGTCGTCCTTTCCGAATGTGTTTAGCCGGTGAGCCGTGACCCGTAGACGGCGGCCATGGGGTGGCTCGAGGCAAATTCGTCGACGGCGGCGTGGTAGCTGTCGAGGGTGATGGCGGCGGTGCGTTGCCAGCCGGAGTTTGCCGCGTGGATGGCGGCGGCGGTGCCCATGTTGTGGCGGGTGGCGGGGTCGTCGTGGAGGGCTTCGAGGGCGTCGGCCCAGTCGGCGGCCCGGTGGCCGTCCACCAAAAGCCCGGTGCGGCCGTGGCTGACGGCGCGGGCAAGTCCGCCGACGCGAGTGGCGACCACTGGGGTGCCGCAGGCCTGGGCTTCCAGCGCCACGAGGCCAAAGGATTCGCTGTAGGAGGGCATGACGACGACGTCGGCTGCCCGGTACCAGGCGGCGAGTTCCGGTGCGCGGACCGGCGGGTGGTGGGTGACGGCGTCGTCCAGTCCGGCGGCGCTGACGAGGCTTTTGAGGTTGAAGTCCTTGGCGCCGCTGAGCGCACCGAGGATGGTGAGTTTGAGGTCGATGTCGGGGCGGCGTTGGCGGAGCAGGGCGGCGGCCTTGAGCAGGATCTGCGGGCCTTTGAGCCGCTGGATGCGGCCGGCGAAGAGCAGGTGAAAGGTGCCGGGTGCGATGCCGTGTTCGGTCCGGGAACGGGTGCGGAACGCGGGGGTGAAGACGGAGAGGTCGACGCCGGGGGGTGCGACGTCGATGTGGTCGAAGTCGGCGCCGTAGTGGGAGACGAGTTCGGCGGCTTCGGCGGTGGTGTTGGCGATCAGGCGGGTGGCGCCGTCGACGATGCGGTGTTCGCCGTCTTCGCGGCGGCGGGGTTCGGGTTGTTCGCCGGAGTGCAGGAGGAGGTTCTTGACTTTGGCCATGGTGTGCATGGTGTGCACGAGCGGGACATTCCACAGGCCCGAGAGTTCGATGCCGGCGATTCCGGAGACCCAATAGTGGGAGTGGATGAGGTCGTAGCGGCCGTGGGGCTGCTGGGCGCGGATGCGTTCGATTTCCGCGACCATGCTGTGCAGCAGTTCGGGGAGTTCTTCTTTGGGGAGTTTGCGGGGCGGCCCGGCAAGGACGTTGTGCACGCAGACGCCGGGGTCGGGATGTTCGACGGCGGGCTGCCCGGCGGAGGTGGAGCGGGTGAAGATTTCCACTTCGATGCCGGTTTCAGCCAGGGCGGAGGCGAGGCCGCGGATGTAGACGTTCATGCCGCCCGCGTCCCCGGATCCAGGCTGTTCCATGGGGGAGGTGTGCAGCGACAGGAAAGCCACCCGCTTGACCACAGACATGCGCCTCCCTCCTCTCCGTACTGCTGGAACTTCATCGGATAAAACACTACTCCTGAACAGTCCCGGCCACGGTGGGGGTTCAAGTGCTGCCAGCGTGGTGTTTCCCACGCCCCCAGGGCGGCGGGCGGATGTAGCACGGCCCTGCTAAAACGGTCCGGCCCCCCCACACCGCCCGTTGGCGCCCTCAGCGGCGCCACAACTGGGGCAACTCGGGAAACGCGCCTTCGTAGCCGGTGAGCAGCGCGTTGGCCAGCGCCGCCGAGCCGACCAAAGGATGTTCGGCGAAGGCTTCCAGCGCCGCATCGCGGTCGCCAGTAGAAGCCGCACGCACAGTCAGCAGCTCCACTTTCTTGACCTGCTGCAGGAGGCCGAGTTGCGGTTCCGCGGGCCTGGCCTGCGGTATGGGCTTTGCCCCCTCCGGTGTAACCGTGCAGGGAACTTCGACGACGGCGTCCGCCGGCAGGCCGGGAATAGCGGCTTGGGAGCCGCCCGCCCCGGCGGGAACTTGTCGAGCGGAGTTCGGTGTATTGAGGATCAGCTCGGCGGCGCCGGCCCCAATGTTGCCAGCCCCCGCACCAGCCCCCGCACCAGGCCCAGCACCCGCACCAGCACCCGCACCCGCGCCATCGACGTCGGGACGCCCCGCCAGCGCCCGCATCACCGCCAGCGCCACCTGCTCGTAACCGCCGCCGGCAAGGTCCTCGGGGTTCCGCGCCTCGCCGCCGGTCCTGGCCTCGGCGAGATACCCCTCCTCGCGGGACCGCCGCGCGGCCTCCCACAAGCCGTACGCTTCCTCGCCGGCGGTGGCCAGCCGCGGATACAGCTCCGCCTGCTGGCCGTGGATCGACTCACCGCGGGTCCTGGCCATGGCCCGCATGCCCGCCGACGCCCGCGCCGCCTCATAGTAGTAGAATAGGTACTCGTTCGGCAGCAGTCCCAGATCGCGCAGGAACGGCTGCGGAAACAGCCTGCCCTCCTCGAATCCGGACAGGGCATCCGCGTCGGCCAGCAGGCCGGGGAGGACATCCCGGCCGCCGCTCTCCAGCCGGTACAGCCAGCCGAGATGGTTCAGCCCGTAGTAGCCCACGCCGTCGAGCCTTCCCGCCGGCAGCGGCATCCCGGCCGCCCGGGCGGCGCGGTGTACCAGGGCGCTCGCGGAATCGCAGATGCCGATCACCTTCCGGCCCAGCACGGGAACCAGCGCCTCGGTGACCATCCCGGCCGGGTTCGTGAAGTTGATCAGCCAGGCGTCCGGGCAGTGCTTCCGCATGTTCGCGGCCAGCTCCAGCATGGCCGGGATGGACCGCAGCGCGTAGGAGATGCCGCCCGCGCCGGTGGTTTCCTGGCCCAGCAGCCCGAGGTTTTGGGCCACCTGCTCGTCGGCAACCCTGCCGGACGTGCCACCCGGGCGGATGGCGGCGAACACGATGTCCGTCCCGGTGAGGGCTTGGGAAAGGGACGTCGTGGACGTCACCGCGGGTGGACGGCAGGTGGAATGTCCGACGGCGGAACTTTCGCTTGGCGCGCCGCTCACCTCCGAAGACATGGACCGCAGTACGGCCTCGATGGCGGCCAGCCGGCCGCCGTCGACGTCGAACAGCACCACCTCGCTGACCAGGCCGGCATAGGGCCCGGAACACAGGGCACGGTAAACGAGGGGAACCCGGAATCCGCCGCCGCCGGCGATCATGAGCCGCATGGCAGGAGTCTATGCGCTGCTGCCAGCAACGTGGCCTGAACTGCGGCGCCGCAGTCCCGCCGTCGCACTCCAACCCCCACATCGCGGGGTTTCAACGCCAAGGTACACAGCGTAATGTGCCGAACATGGAGGCGAACCCCGCACGCCGTTTCGACCCGCTCTCGGCCGTCCGTACCCAGGTGGCCGGAGAGTTCGACCTGCTGCTGGCCGGGACCGTTTTTCAGGACATCATCTTCACCGGGCTGCCGCATGCGCCCGAGCCCGGAACGGAAATCTGGAGCGAAGGAATGGGCAGCTGCCCCGGTGGGGTGGCCAACCAGGCCATCGCGGCGGCACGCCTTGGCTTGCGGACCGGGCTGGCGGCGGCCTTCGGCGACGACGGCTACGGTGACTACAACTGGAAAGTCCTGGACCGGCAGGAGCACGTGGACCTGTCCCTGTCCCGACGGGTCCAGGGCTGGCACTCGCCGGTGACCGTATCCCTCAGCGTGGACCACGACCGCTCGATGGTCACGCACGGGCACCCGGCGCCGGTGACCTCCTCCGAGCTGATCGGGAATCCTCCCCGCGCGCTGGCTGCCGTGGCGGACCTCGGGCATGAACTGGAGCCGTGGGCGCTGGCGGCGCATAAAGAGGGGGCGAAGCTGTTCGGCGACGTCGGCTGGGACCCCACCGGTGAATGGGCCCCCGCGCGGCTTGCGAACCTGCAGTACTTCCACGCCTTCATGCCCAACCAGCGCGAGGCCATGGCCTTCACCGGCAAGAACGACCCTTGGGCGGCGCTGTACTCCCTGGCGGACCGGGTGCCGGTGGCGGTGGTGACCCTGGGGGCGCAGGGGGCCATGGCCGTGGACTCGGAAACCGGCGAGGAGGAATGGGTGCCCTCGCTGCCCGTGGCCGCCTTCGATCCCACCGGCGCCGGGGACTGCTTCGGGGCCGCATTCATCGTCGGCAGCCTGGCAGGATGGCCCCTCAGCGACCGGCTGCGGTTCGCCAACCTCTGCGCCGCGCTGGCAGTCCAGGAGGTGGGCGGGTCCCTCGCGGCGCCGGGCTGGGGCGACATCGCCGACTGGTGGAAGCGCGCCAACGCCCGGCCGGAACGCCGCGGGAGCCAGTGGCTGCGCCGCTACTCCTTCCTTGCCGACATCGTCCGCGACGTTCCGCAGGAGGCCCCGCGGCGCGCGGCCGCCACCATCGCTCACCTCTCGGACGCCTGAGTCGTCGGCACGCCGTCGGCACGCCGTCGGCAGCCGTCGGCCCGGCAATTATTCGGCCCGAAGCGCCAGCACTAGAATCAGTAGAGTGATTTATCCAGCAGCAACAGGAGACCGCCCGGCAGTAGCGGGTCCGGCCGGGCCGTCCCGCGGTTACAACCGGACGGCCCACGAACGCTCCGCCGTGATCGACCTCGAGGCCATCCGGCACAACGTCCGCAGGCTCGCCGGGGCCGCCGAACCGGCGAAGGTCATGGCAGTCGTCAAGGCCGACGCGTACGGCCACGGCGCGGTGCCGGTGGCGCGCGCGGCCCTTGAGGCGGGCGCCAGCTGGCTGGGCGTCGCCCACATCTCCGAAGCGCTGGCACTGCGCGCGGCAGGCATCGAAGCGCCGCTGCTCGCCTGGCTGCACACCCCGGAAAGCAACTTCGCTGCCGCAGTGGCCGCCGGCGTCGACATCGGGTGTTCCGGCTGGGAGCTGGAACAGATCGTGGCCGCCGCCCGGGAACAGGAACGGCCGGCGCGTGTCCACCTGAAGGTGGACACGGGGCTTGGCCGCAACGGCGCCACCGTCGAGGTGTGGGACCGCCTAGTGGGGGAAGCCGTGGAGTACCAGGACCAGGGGCTGCTGCGCGTGGTGGGCATCTTCTCCCATCTTGCCGTGGCCGACGAACCCGATCGCCCGGAAACCGATGACCAGCTTGCCGCGTTCCGCGAGGTCCTGGCCATTGCCGAAGACGCCGGCGTGGACCCCGAAGTCCGCCATCTGGCCAACACCCCGGCTACGCTGTCCCGGCCGGACACACACTTCGACCTGGTCCGCGTGGGGCTGGGAATATACGGCCTTTCGCCCTTCGAGGGGCAGGACTCCGCTGAACTGGGCCTCCGCCCGGCGATGACCCTGCGCACCCTCGTGTCCCACTGCAAGGACGTGCACTCCGGCCAGGGCGTCTCCTACGGCTTCAACTACCACACCTCCGGCGCGAGCACGCTGGGGCTCATTCCGCTCGGGTATGCCGATGGCGTTCCCCGCGTTGCCACCGGCGGCCCGGTCCGCGTGGAGGGCGTCACGTATCCGGTGGTGGGACGGATTGCGATGGACCAGATGGTGATTGATCTCGGCCCGCTGGACGTGACCCGGGGCGGCCACAGCGTCCTCGGAGCAGAGGCCGTCCTGTTCGGCGATGGCGCCGACGGCGGCCCCACAGCCGACGACTGGGCCCGCGCCGCCGGCACCAACAACTACGAGATCGTCACCCGCATCAGCCCCCGTGTGCCCCGCACCTACATCAACGAATCGCCCAGCAGCGAATCGCCGGCCGGCGAATCGCCTGCAACCGAATCGCACGCGACTGAAACGCCGGCACCGTGAGCATCCCGGAAACCGGCAACGCTCCGCTGTGGGTCCAGACCCTGACGGTCACGACGGCGGACCAAACCCACGCGCTCGGCGCGGCTCTGGCAGAGGTGCTCCGGGCGGGGGATCTCCTGGTGCTCACGGGCGAACTGGGCGCCGGCAAGACAACTTTCACGCAGGGCCTCGGCGAGGGCCTGGGCGTCCGCGAGGGCATCATTTCCCCGACCTTCGTGCTGGTGCGCATTCACCCCAACCTCCCCGGCGGGCCGCGCCCGGGCGGGCCGGACCTGGTGCACGTGGACGCCTACCGGCTGGGATCGGCGTCGGAAATCGACGACATTGACCTGGAGAATACGCTGGACTCTGCCGTGACTGTGGTGGAGTGGGGCCGGGATCGCGTGGAGCACCTGACCGAGAGCCGGCTTGAGGTGGAACTGCACCGCCAGCTGGGCGGCGCCGCTCCCGGGCACCTTCACGCCGGTGGGGATTCAACGGGACCCGGCTCTGCGGCGCCCGGCTCTGAAGCGCCCGTCCTGGACTTCGAGTCCGAGGACGACGACGAGCCCCGCACCATCATCATCCGCGGCTTCGGGCCGCGCTGGGCTGAACAGCCTGTTCTCGCCGCGGAAGGAATCTCCTGATGCTCATTCTTGCCATTGACACCTCGGCTGTGGCCAGCGCCGCGCTGGTATCCGACGACGCCCTCGAAGGCGTGGTTGGCAGCTTCTCCACCGAGGACACGAGGAGCCACGCCGAGGTCCTTGCGCCCGGAATCGAGCGGCTGTTGGCAGACGCCGAGGTAACCGGGGCCGACATTGACGCGATCGTTGTGGGCGTTGGTCCCGGTCCCTTCACAGGGCTCCGGTCCGGAATTGCGACGGCGCGTACCTTGTCCTTTGTCTGGAACACGCCGCTGCACGGCATGATGAGCCTCGACGCCGTCGCCCTCGAGGTGGCAGAGTCCACCGATGCGCCGGCCGAGTTCCTCGTGGCCACTGACGCCCGGCGCAAAGAGGTCTACTGGGCGCGCTACACCCTGGCCGCGGGACAGCTGCCGAAGCTCACGGACGGGCCGCACGTGGGCTTCGCCGCGGACCTTCCCGACCTCCCGGCTTACGGCGCGGGCGCAGGGCTCTACTCCGAGGCCCTCCGCGCGGATCCGGACTTCAGCACTGAGCAGCCGGACGCGCTGTACCTGGGCCAGTTTGCGCTGGCGAGGCTGGAAGCGGGCGAGGAGCTCCTGGACTCCACGCCGCTCTACCTCCGCGAATCCGACGCGCAGGTCCCCGGCCCCCGGAAGCGTGCCCTGTGAACCTGCTGCCTGAAACACCCGGTGCTTCCGACACACCCGGCGACCCGACACCGGGTAACGTGCCTGTACTGCCCCGCCAGCTGGACTCGGGCGTGACCATCCGGGACATGCTTCCTGCGGACATCCCTGCTGTCCACGAGCTGGAGGTCCGGCTGTTCCCGGTGGACGCGTGGCCACTGCAGATGTTTTGGGACGAACTGATGCAGCTGGAAACCCGCCGGTACTTCGTGGCCGAGGCTCCGGACGGCATCGTCGGCTATGCGGGACTAATGTGCGTGGAGCCCATCGCCGACGTCCAGACCATCGCCGTGGTTCCCGAATATGAGGGCAGGGGAATCGGCACGGCCCTCCTCATCGACCTGATCGCCGAGGGGCGGCGCCGCGGCGCAGCCGACATCCTGCTGGAGGTCCGGGCCGACAACCCGCGCGCCCAGCAGCTGTACATCCGCTTCGGCTTCGAGCAGATCCACGTGCGGAAAAGGTACTACCGCGACGGCGTCGACGCCCTGATCATGCGGCTTCAGCTGGAGGACGTGCTCGCTGTGCACCAGGACATCGCGCACGACGCCGAACCCCAGCCGGAGCAGACCGATGAAGCCGGCCGTGCCGGCGAGACCGCTCCGATGGAGGCAGACCAGAAATGAACCGCTCGCAGCCACTAGTACTCGGCATTGAGTCATCCTGCGACGAAACGGGCGTAGGCCTCGTCCGCGGCACCGACCTCCTGACCAACACGGTGTCCTCGTCCATGGAGGAGCACGTCCGGTTTGGCGGCGTGATCCCCGAAATTGCCTCGCGCGCCCACCTGGATGCCTTCGTTCCCGCCCTGCAGGCGGCCTTGGCCGAAGCAGACGTGACGCTGGACGAGATCGACGCCATCGCAGTGACCTCCGGTCCCGGGCTGGCGGGTGCCCTGATGGTCGGCGTGTGCGCCGCCAAGGCGCTCGCCGTCGCCACGGGCAAGCCGCTTTATGCCATCAACCATTTGGTGGCCCATGTGGGGGTCGGCCTGCTCAACCCGCGGCCCGGCGTCGGAACGGGCGGCAACACCGGCGGCAACGGCGCGGACAAGCGCATACTGCCCGACAACCTCGGCGCCCTGCTGGTTTCCGGCGGCCACACCGAGATTCTGCGGATCCGCAGCATCACTGACGATGTCGAGCTGCTCGGGTCCACCATCGACGACGCCGCGGGTGAGGCGTACGACAAGGTCGCCAGGATCCTGGGCCTGGGCTACCCCGGCGGCCCGGCAATTGACCGGCTGGCGCGCGAAGGAAACGCCAAGGCCATCCGGTTCCCGCGCGGCCTGACGCAGCCCAAATACATGGGCACCGCGGAGGAGCCCGGCCGGCACCGCTACGACTGGTCGTTCAGCGGCCTGAAGACCGCGGTGGCCCGGTGCGTGGAGCAGTTCGAAGCCGCGGGTGATCCAGTGCCGGTGGCGGACATCGCCGCAGCATTCCAGGAAGCCGTGGTGGACGTCATCACGTCCAAGGCGGTCCTGGCTTGCCGCGAGCGTGGCATCACGGATGTGCTGCTGGGCGGGGGAGTGGCCGCCAATTCGCGGCTGCGGCAGCTGACAGAACAGCGCTGCTCGGCCGCCGGCATCACGCTGCACGTTCCGCCGCTGGACCTGTGCACGGACAACGGCGCGATGGTGGCCGCGCTCGGAGCGCAGCTGGTGATGGCCGGCATTGAACCGAGCGGCATAGCCTTCGCGCCGGACTCGTCCATGCCGGTGACCACGGTCTCGGCGCCAAGTGAGTCGCAGATCAGGGCGTTCTCGGCGCTGGGAACCCCCTCAACTGCTACTTAGTCGGGTTACGCGGTGGGGCCGTTCCGCATCTGCTTCACGAGATCGAGGACCACGGCCTGGAGGTTTCCGCCGCTTTCGGCGGCCACCCGCCGCTGGCGCTGGTACCCCGCGCCGCGGCTGATGATCTTTTCGACATCGGCCAGCTCATCGAGGCAGCCCAGCTTCGCGGCGATCGGTTCGAGCCGGTTGAGCGTCTCCAGCAGGTGGTCGGTGACGAGCTGCTCGTGGCCCTCGGCGTCGAGGATGATGATCGCGTCCATGCCGTAGCGGGCGGCCCGCCACTTGTTTTCCTGGACGTGCCAGGGCGGCATGGTGGGAATGCTGCCGCCGGCGTCGAGGATGGTGGAGAATTCGTGGACCAGGCACTGCGTCAGGGCTGCCACCGCGCCCACTTCCTCAAGCGTGGCCAAGCCGTCGCAGATGCGCATCTCAATGGTTCCGAGGGCCGGCACCGGGCGGATGTCCCAGCGGATCTCCGAGATGGTGTCGATCACGCCGGTGGTGGTCATGTCCTGGACGTAGGACTCGTACTCTTCCCAGCTGGCGAACTGGAAGGGCAGTCCCGCCGTCGGCAGCTGCTGGAACATGAGCGCCCGCTGCGAGGCATAGCCGGTGTCCTCGCCGCCCCAGAACGGGCTGGACGCGGACAGGGCCTGGAAATGCGGGAAGTAGTTGACCAGGCCATCGAGCACCGGGAGGACCTTGCTGCGCCGGTCCAGGCCGACATGGACGTGCACCCCGTAGATCACCATCTGCCGGCCCCACCACTGCGTGCGGTCGATCAGCTTGGCGTAGCGTTCCTTGTCCGTGACCGGCTGCAGCTGCGGCGGGCTGAAGGGGTGGCTCCCGGCGCAGAACACTTCCACGCCCATCGGGTCCGTGACTTCACGAAGGGCAGCCAGGGAGCGGGCGAGGTCTTCCTTCGCTTCGGCGGCGGTCTCACAGATGCCGGTCACCAGCTCGACGGTATTAAGCAGCAGCTCCTGCTTGATGTGGGGGTGCTCGTCATCCTCGTTCAGCTCGGGGTGCCGTGCCACGACCCCGCGCAGGACCTCGTTGGCCACCGACGACAGTTCACCGGTCTGCGCATCCACCAGCGCGAGTTCCCATTCCACACCGAGAGTTGATTGCCTTGATGAAGCGAAATCAATCTTCATGTGTTCCTCGCTGTGTGCTGGCCTGATGACGTCGGGTCCGGTCGCCGTCCGTTCCTGGCGAACGGCTGGCAGGGGAACGGTCATTCAAGTCTAGTGCAGGGGTAGCATCGAAGTGATGGCTTGGCTACACAGGGCGCGTGAGAGTGTTCACACAACCAGCCGCCCCAATTCCCCCAGGAAACGCTCCGGCATTGCTTGCTCCCGGACTGCGGCAGCGCTTGTGGCGCTGTTCGCAGTTGCGTCGTGCACGCCGCCAGCACCCGAACCAGGACAGGGTACGACGACGGCGCCCGCGGCTTCCGGTTCCGGCTCACCGCAGGCGGCGCAGAGTCCTTCACCGCACTCCGGTTCACCCCAGACACATACACAGAGCCCGGCCCCGTCCACGGCGGAGCCCGCAACGAAGGAATCTGTGGCGCTGGGCTGGGGCCCGCAGCAGCGGGACGCCGACGCCGCCGCCGCGGCGGTGGCCAAAATGACCCTGGAGGAGAAGGCCGGGCAGGTGCTCCTGCCCTTCTACACCGGCCTTGACCACGAAGCACAGGCCGCCACGGTGGAACGGCTCCACCTTGCTGGTTCCATGATCATGGCCGACAACGTGCCCGGAACCGCCACCGGTCTGGTGGACGTCCCGGCGCTGGCCGGCGTGACGCGCCGTCTGGACAAGGCGTCCCGCTCCGGCGGCCGCACCTGGCCCGGCCTGATTGGCGTTGACCAGGAGGGCGGAGCGGTGAGCCGCGTCGGCGCCCCGCTGACCCGCTGGCCCACGCCCATGAGCTACGGCGCGGCCGGCAGCGTGCCTCTGGCCGCTGAGGCCGGCACCGGACTGGCGGCGGAACTTGCGCCGCTGGGCTTCACCGTGGACTTCGCGCCCGCGGCCGACGTCACGATGGGCCCCGCCGATCCCACCATCGGTGCCCGGTCCATGTCCGCTGACCCCCGCGCCACGGCATCGCTGAGTGCCGGCTTCGCCAAAGGCATGCTGGCTGGCGGCGTGCTGCCCACCGTCAAGCATTTTCCCGGGCACGGTTCGGTGACCACCGATTCCCACAAGGGGCTCCCCGTCCAGAACGCCACCCTCGCGCAGTTGAAGGCGCGGGACTGGAAGCCGTTCCAGTCCGCGGTCAGGGCCGGAGCACCGATGATCATGACCGGCCACATTGCAGTGAGGGCCCTTGAGCCGGGCGTGCCGGCGTCCCTCTCGAAGGCGACCTATACGGCGCTCCGCGGCCTCGGCTTCAAGGGCGTGGCGGTCACGGACGGGTTGAACATGGGCGCGGTGACAGACCGCTATCCCCAGGGTTCCGCAGCACCGGCCGCGTTGGCAGCCGGGGCGGACCTGCTGCTGATGCCGGCGGATGCCGCTGCCGCGCATGCCGCCGTCGTCCGGGCGGTTACCGGGGGGAAGCTCCCAGTGTCGCGCCTCGAGGAGGCGGCCCGCCGGGTGGTCACCATGATGGTCTGGCGCGGACGGACCGCACAGCCGAAGCCCCCGGCAGCGCCGGGCAGCGGCGAGGACCTTTCCGCGAAGATCTCGGCCCGGGCCATTACGGTGCTCACGGGGAGGTGCAAGGGTGCCTCCGTTGCCGGACACGTGCGGGTGGCAGGCGGCACGGCGGTGGACCAGGCCCGCTTCGCCGCCGCGGCCAAGGATGCGGGGATCGCGCTCGGAACGGGGCCGCTGGTCACGCTGATCGGCTACGGTGGCGGGCCCGCGAAGGGCGATATTGCGGTGGCCTTGGATGCGCCGTGGCCCTTGGCGCAGTCCGTCGCGCCCACGAAGATCGCCCTCTACGGCCGCACGCCCGGAGCGTACAAGGCGCTTATGGCCGTCCTGATGGGGAAGGCCGCCGCCCCCGGGAAGCTGCCAGCCGCCGTCGGACCCTACCGGCCCGGCACGGGCTGCAGGTAACAACCGGCTGCAGGTAATAAAGCCTGCCCCGCCGTTTAATGGAGGGGTGCCGATTCTGAATAAAGACATGACCCTGTGCATTTCCCTCTCGGCCCGGCCGAGCAACAACGGGACCCGCTTCCACAACCACCTGTACGACCAGCTGGGCCTGAACTGGATCTACAAGGCGTTCGCGCCTACCGACCTGGCCCAGGCGATCGCGGGCGTCCGCGGCCTGGGGATCCGGGGCTGCGCCGTCTCCATGCCCTACAAGGAGGATGTGATCGCCCTGGTGGACGCCATGGACCCGTCCGCCAAGGCCATCGATTCCGTCAACACCATCGTCAACGACGGCGGGCGCCTGACGGCGTACAACACGGACTACACGGCGATCGAGCAGCTGCTGCAGCGCAACGCCGTGCCTTCGGAGTCATCGGTGCTGCTCAAGGGCGCCGGCGGCATGGCCAAGGCCACGGCCGCGGCCCTGCGTGACGCGGGGTTCAGGGACGTGACCATCATCGCCCGCAACGAAGCAACCGGCCGGGCGCTCGCCGATCTGTACGGCTTTGCCTGGCGCGGGGAGCTGGGCAGCGGCCCGGAGGCCACCGCGGACATGGTCATCAACGTCACGCCGGTGGGGATGGCCGGGGGACCGGAGGCGGACGCGCTGTCCTTCCCCGCCGAAACCATCGAGGCCGCCAAGATCGTCTTCGACGTCGTGGCGCTGCCGGCGGAAACGCCGCTCATCAAGGCGGCGCGGGCGTCCGGCAAGCAGGTCATCACCGGTGCCGAGGTGGCCACGATCCAGGCGCTGGAGCAGTTTGTGCTGTACACGGGAATCCGCCCCACCGAGGAGCAGGTCCGGGACGCCGAGGCGTTCGTCCGCGCCCAGTAGGCCGGCCCTCTAGCAACCAGCGGTTACACGGGCTCCACGGAGACAGCCACTCTCTCCTCACCGATCCGGGTGAGGACCAGGGTGGCTGTCTTTTTGCCCGCGGCCTTGCCGCCGGCCTTGCCGCCGGCCTTGCCGCCGGCTTTGCCTGCGCCCTTGCTGCCGGCTTTACCCCCGGGGAGCAGCTGCTTGCGCAACTCCTCCGGGGTGACGGACGTGCCGCGCTTCTTGATGTCCAGCACGCCGATGCCGTTCTCCCGGACCCAGGCCTTGAGCGCCCTGACGTTGTACGGCATGACTTCCAGGACCCGGTAGGCCCGGGCGTACGGAGTGTCCACAAGCTCCGGGGCGCAGATGTAGGCGATGTGCTCGTCCACGAGATGGCCGCCCAGGCCGAGGGCCAGGTCGGCCACGAGCCCTGCACGGATGACGGCGCCGTCCGGCTCGTACAGGAAACCCTCCACCGGGCCAACGGGGGCCACGGGCCCGGCGTCGAACTCCTCCCCGCTGGTAAGTTCGGCGGCGCCCTCCGCGCCGATGACCAGGGCGGCCCGGCGGATTCCAGGGCGGGCCACGGCGTTGAACCACAGCGTGACTTCCGTGACGTCGCCGCCCACCGAGACCCACTGTGCCTCGCAGCCGGCAGGCACCGACTCGTGCGGCATGCCGGGCCCCATTTTGACGCCGACGGCGCGCCCCGCGGCGGCCAGCGACTCCACGAAGGACAGCGGCGGAGAGAACGCCTCGGGGTCCCAGATCCGCTTGGTACCGGACGTGGTGGTGGTGCGCCGGGCAGGGTCCAGCCAGACGCCGGCCCCGTCCTCCAGGTCCACCGACGTCGCGTCGGAGTGGACCACCGTGGCGTGCGGAAAGGGAATGAGGTTGATCGTGGCGCAGGCGGCCGTGGTCTCGTCGACCTCCACGGCGGTCACGGCGATGTCCAGAGAGGCCAGGGCCATGGCGTCTGCCCCGAGGCCGCAGCCCAGATCGGCAACGTGGCGGACACCCGCCTGGGCAAAGCGCTGGGCGTGCCGGGCCGCCACGTTGAGCCGGGTGGCCTGCTCCAGGCCGGCCTGGGTGAAGAGCATCTGCCGGGCAAACTCCCCGAACTTGGCCTCGGCCCTGGTCCGGAGCCGTGACTGCGTCAGGACGGCGGACACGAGTTCGGGGGAGTGGCCGGCCTTGCGGAGGCTTGAGCTGAGGGTGAAGGAGTGGTCTTCCCGGTAGGGTCCGAGCGAGGCCAGCAGCTCCCATCCTTCTTCCGTGAGGAGCGGGGCGATCTGGTCCTGCGGTGCTTCAGACATGGGATCAAGCCTAGTGGAGCGGCCGCCCCAAGCTCTTCCCGATAGGGTGGTCTGAATGGAATCCAGCGAAACGCCAACCCCCGATCAGCCCGAAAGCACCAGCCCTGGTCCGGCACAGCATAGCCGCCTGGTCCGGTACGCACGCCCGGTGCTGGTCGCCGGAGCCGTGGTCGCCGTCGTCTGTCTTGTCCTGCTGGTGATCATCTTCCTGCTGGACTCCTTCAATGCCACCGTCTACTCGGTGGGCGGCAAGAACATCAGCGATGCCACCGAGGAAGCCCGTCAGATCCGGGACCTGTACCTGGGGGCGCGTGTTGGCGGCATCGTGGTGCTCATCGTGTCGGTCGTGACCGCGGCGGCGGCCGCCGCAGTGCTTGTCCGCGAACAGCGGAAAGCGGGGGACGAAGACGCCGACGGCGGCGAGGACCTGGGGTTCGAGGACCTCGCCGGGCGCTGAACGAAGGGTCCGCGCGGGTTACGGCGGATGAAATTCTGGCACTCACCTTGACCGAGTGCTAACCCCTTACATAGAGTCATCATTAGCACTCTCCCTAGGAGGGTGCTAACACACGAAGAGCTGCCAGCCTGGCTGCTGCCGGCACCGCGACGACGGTCTGCCGCCATGGCGCAACAGTTTTTACTGTCCATGAATTTTGACGAAAAGGAGAGGTCCGAGTGTCGGTCTCTATTAAGCCTCTTGAGGATCGTATTGTTGTTCGCCCGCTCGAAGCCGAGCAGACCACGGCTTCCGGCCTGGTCATCCCGGACTCCGCCCAGGAGAAGCCGCAGGAAGGCGAAGTTGTTGCAGTAGGCCCCGGCCGCTTCGAAGACGGCAACCGCGTACCGGTCGACGTAACAGTTGGCGACGTAGTCATCTACTCCAAGTACGGCGGAACTGAAGTCAAGACCGGCGGCACCGAGTACCTCGTGCTCTCCGCCCGCGACGTTCTGGCGATCGTCGTTAAGTAACTCTTTGGATCCCCGTGCCGCTGCCCGAGTCTGATTCTGTCTGACCGGGCGGCTGCGCGGGGTTCTGTCTTGAAAGGACAAACCATGGCAAAGCAGCTTGCGTTTAACGACGCTGCCCGCCGGTCGCTTGAAGCCGGCATCGACAAGCTCGCCAACACGGTTAAGGTGACGCTTGGTCCCCGCGGCCGCAACGTCGTGCTGGACAAGAAGTGGGGCGCCCCCACAATCACCAACGACGGCGTGACCATCGCCCGGGAAATCGAACTGGACGACCCGTACGAGAACCTTGGCGCCCAGCTGGCCAAGGAAGTCGCCACCAAGACGAACGACGTCGCAGGTGACGGCACCACCACTGCCACCGTGCTCGCCCAGGCCCTGGTCAAGGAAGGCCTGCGCAACGTTGCCGCCGGCGCCGCTCCTGGCCAGATCAAGCGCGGCATCGAGGTCTCCGTCGAGGCCATCGCAGCACGCCTGCTGGAGAACGCCCGTCCCGTCGAGGGCAGCCAGGTGGCCAACGTGGCCGCCATCTCCGCCCAGAGCGACGAGGTGGGCGAGCTGCTCGCCGAGGCATTTGGCAAGGTCGGCAAGGATGGTGTGATCACCATCGAGGAATCCTCCACCACGCAGACCGAGCTGGTGCTCACCGAGGGCATGCAGTTCGACAAGGGCTACCTGTCCCCGTACTTCATCACGGACACCGAGCGCCAGGAAGCTGTCCTCGAGGACGCCCTTATCCTGATCAACCAGGGCAAGATCTCCTCGGTGCAGGAATTCCTGCCGCTGCTGGAGAAGGCGCTGCAGAGCTCCAAGCCGCTGTTCATCATCGCCGAGGACGTCGACGGCGAGGCCCTGTCCACGCTGATCGTCAACCGCATCCGCGGCACCCTGAACGTGGTTGCCGTCAAGGCTCCGGGCTTCGGCGACCGCCGCAAGGCCATGCTGCAGGACATCGCCACGCTGACCGGCGCCCAGGTTGTGTCCCCGGAACTGGGCCTGAGCCTGGACTCCGTTGGCCTCGAGGTGCTGGGTACTGCCCGCCGCATCACGGTGACCAAGGACAACACCACCATCGTCGACGGCGCAGGTTCGGCCGAGGACGTTACAGCACGCGTTGCGCAGCTGCGCGCCGAGCTGACCCGCACCGACTCCGACTGGGACCGGGAAAAGCTGCAGGAGCGCCTGGCCAAGCTGGCCGGCGGCATCGGTGTAATCAAGGTCGGCGCAGCCACCGAGGTTGAGCTGAAGGAAAAGAAGCACCGCATCGAAGATGCAGTGTCCTCCACCCGCGCCGCCCTCGAAGAGGGCATTGTGGCCGGTGGCGGTTCCGCCCTGATCCACGCGCTGAAGGCACTGGACGAGGACCCGGCCGTCACGGCACTCGAAGGTGACGCGGCTGCTGCCGTCGGCATCGTCCGACGTGCACTGGTCCAGCCGCTGCGCTGGATCGCCCAGAACGCCGGCCACGACGGCTACGTTGTGGCCGCGCGGGTTGCCGAGCAGGACAACAACCACGGCTTCAACGCAAAGTCCGGCGAGTACGAGGACCTGATCGCGGCGGGCGTCATTGACCCTGTCAAGGTCACCCGTGCAGCTCTTCGCAACGCAGCCTCCATCGCTGCGCTGGTGCTCACCACCGAAACCCTCGTGGCTGAAAAGCCGGCCGAGGAAAACGAGCACGCAGGCCACAGCCACTAGGCTGCAGCCCGCTCTCGCGGCTTCACAAGGAGGTCCGGTCCAGCTGTCGCTGGCCGGGCCTCCTTTGCGTATGGCCGGGCTTTTCCCCGGCTGAGACCCCGGTCACATCCAGTGCGTTTGATTGGTCTGAAAAATCACGAAACGGTAACGTGGATACTTTGTGCTGCCGTTTGAGGGGTTATTTGTGCCAGAAACGAAGGAACACACCCAAGAGCCGCGGGCTGCCCGGCTGAAGGCCAAACCGGGCTACCGGCCCGAGGTCCAGGGCCTTCGTGCCCTCGCGGTGCTCATGGTCGTCACGTACCACGTGTGGCTTGGCCGGGTTTCCGGCGGCGTGGACATCTTCCTCCTCATCTCGGCGTTCCTGCTGACGATGTCCTTCGTCCGCAAGGTGGAAAAGGGCACGCCGCTGCGCCTCGTGAGCCACTGGCTGCACCTCTTCAAGCGGCTGATACCGGCCGCCGTCGTGGTGATCCTGGGTGTGCTGGCCGGAACCTCGCTGGTCCTGCCGCAGAGCCGCTGGCCGGACGTCCTCAACGAGGCCTGGGCCTCCCTCCTCTACGGGCAGAACTGGCTGCTGGCCAGCACGGCAGTGGATTACTACGCGCAGGACCACTCCGGAGCCAGCCCCCTCCAGCACTTCTGGTCGCTGTCCATCCAGGGCCAGGTCTTCATTCTCTGGCCCCTCATCTTCGCCGGCTCCGCCTTGGTGTGGCGGCTGCTGCGGTGCCGCCGGGATGTCAGCTACCGGACCGTCCTGATGTTTGCCTTCGGCGGCATCTTCATCGCTTCCCTGGTATTCTCCATCGACCAGACGGCCAGCAACCAGGCCTACGCCTACTTCGACACGCGGACCCGGCTGTGGGAGTTCGCACTGGGATCGCTGCTGGCACTGGTGCTGCCCCACCTGAAGCCGGGGAAGGCGCTGCGCGTTTTTCTGGGCTGGGCCGGGCTCGCCGCCATGATTTCCTGCGGGCTGCTGCTCACCGTTGACCGGTCCTTCCCGGGCTTCATTGCGCTGTGGCCCACCCTGGCCGCGGCTGCCATCATCGTGGCCGGCCAAAGTGGCAGCCGGTTCGGCGTGGACAGGCTCCTGACCTCAAAGCCGCTGGTGGCGCTGGGGGACAACTCCTACGCCCTGTACCTCTGGCACTGGCCCATCCTGGTCCTGTCACTTGCAGCCACCGGGATCGAAAAGCCCAACCTGGTCCAGGGCCTCGCCGTTGTGGCCGGTTCTGTGGTCCTGGCTGTACTCACCACGCGCTTCGTCGAAAAGCCCCTGCGCGAATGGCACTGGCCGCAACTGCGGGCCTGGCGCACCGCCGTCGTGATTTTTGCCTGTGGCGCCCTGCTGGCCGGGCCGGTCGCGGTGTGGCAGACCAAGCTGACCGCAGAGGAAGCGGCAGCAGCCGCGCAGCCGCGCGAACTGACTCCCGGTGCCGCTGCACTGGCACCGGAGAACGCCGGCAAAGCGACGCCGGAAGCCACCGTGATCCCCGCCCCTGCCGCCATGAAAAACGAGTGGGCGGACATCGATGGGCTGTGCACCGACGAAAACGTCCCCAGCGACCCGCTGCTCAGCGGATGCCTGCAAAATAGCAAGCCGGACAAGGTCACCAAGAGGATCGTGGTGCTCGGCGATTCCCACGCGCAGCAGTACATGGCCGCGCTCGGCCCCATCGCCAGGGACCACGGCTGGGAGGTGGTCACCCTCCTGAAGGGCAACTGCCGGTTCGGTGCCGAATCCCCGGAGCGCGACGCCGACTGCAACGCCTTCAACAAGGCCAGCGCCGCGTACGTCATGGAGCACAAGCCGGACGCAGTGTTCACCGTGGCATCCATGACGCACAAGGACGCCCCGTTCGAAACTGAGGTGCCCGGCTACCTGGAGGGCATCAAGCCGTTCACTGACGCCGGGGTAGACGTAGTGGGGGTCCGGGACAACCCCCGCTTCGCCATCAACATGCCCGAATGCGTCCAGAAGTACGGCACCGAGGCGCCGGAGTGCAACCCGCCGCTGGGCGAATCCCTTGCCGCAAAGTCGCCGCTGGATGCGTACCGGGGCAAGGTGGACGGGCTGCACTTGATGGACATGAGCGATTTCATCTGCGCCGGCGGCATCTGCCCGGCCGTGGTGGGCAACGTCTACGTCTACAAGGACGACAACCACCTCACCAAGACCTACGTCCAGTCCATGGTTCCGATGTTCGAGAAGCGGCTCCTGGCCGCCACCGGGTGGAAGTAGCCCGGCCGCGTGCCTTTGCTCACAAAGCCGTTCCGGAATATGGGGATCGCCGCCGAGGTTCTAGAATTTATTCAATACTTCTGCACAGGCCAGTCCCGTAATGACGGGCTGGTCATCGGCTGCAACCCCTACCCGTGAACCTGTAAACCAAGGTAAGAGGCGCACTCATGACCCAGCCCGAGCACGATCCCTTCGGCTTCATCGGCCTGACGTACGACGACGTCCTGCTGCTTCCCGGCCATACCGACGTGATCCCCTCCGAGGCCGACACGTCCTCCCGGATCTCCAAGCGCATCACGGTCCAGACGCCGCTGCTTTCCGCGGCCATGGACACCGTCACCGAGTCCCGCATGGCCATCGCCATGGCACGCCAGGGCGGCCTCGGCGTCGTCCACCGCAACCTCGCGATCGACGACCAGGCTGACCACGTGGACCGCGTCAAGCGCAGCGAGTCGGGCATGATCACTAACCCGCTCACCATCGGTCCCGAGGCCACGCTGCTGGAACTTGACGAGCTGTGCGCCCGCTACCGCGTCTCCGGCCTTCCCGTGGTCGACGACGGCAACCGCCTCCTCGGCATCGTCACCAACCGCGACACGCGCTTCGTGCCGGAGTCGGACTTCCCGATCCGCCTGGTCAGCGACGTCATGACCAAGATGCCGCTCGTCACCGGCCACGTTGGCATCAGCCGCGACGAAGCTTCGCACAAGCTGGCAACGAACAAGATCGAGAAGCTCCCGCTGGTGGACGAACAGGGGCGCCTGAAGGGCCTCATCACCACCAAGGACTTCACCAAGGCCGAGCAGTACCCGCTGGCCACGAAGGACGACGAGGGCCGGCTGCGCGTCGGTGCCGCCATCGGCTTCTTCGGTGACGGCTGGGAACGCGCCATGAAGCTGGTGGACGCCGGCGTGGACGCCCTCTTCGTGGACACCGCTAACGGCCACTCGCAGGGTGTGCTGGACTTGATCCGCCGCCTGAAGTCCGATCCGGTTGCTGCGCACGTGGACATCATCGGCGGCCAGGCCGCCACCCGCGAAGGCGCCCAGGCGCTGATCGACGCCGGTGCCGACGGCATCAAGGTAGGCGTCGGCCCGGGCTCCATCTGCACCACCCGCGTGGTGGCCGGTGTGGGCGTTCCGCAGATCACCGCCATCTACGAATCGGCGAAGGCTGCCATTCCGGCCGGCGTTCCCCTCATCGCCGACGGCGGTCTCCAGTACTCGGGGGACATCGGCAAGGCGCTGGTCGCCGGTGCTGACACCGTGATGCTCGGCTCGCTGCTGGCCGGCTGTGACGAATCCCCGGGTGAGCTCATCTTCGTCAACGGCAAGCAGTTTAAGAGCTACCGCGGCATGGGCTCCCTCGGTGCCATGCAGTCGCGCGGCAAGAACACGTCCTACTCGAAGGACCGCTACTTCCAGGCCGACGTCTCCGGCGATGACAAGCTCATCCCCGAGGGCATCGAAGGCCGCGTGGCCTACCGCGGCCCTCTGGCCTCGGTGGCGTACCAGCTGGTGGGAGGCCTCCGCCAGACCATGTTCTACACCGGCGCGCCGACCGTTGCCGAGCTGAAGGCCCGCGGCAAGTTTGTGCGGATCACCCCGGCGGGGCTGAAGGAATCGCACCCGCACGACATCCAGATGACCGTCGAGGCGCCGAACTACGGTTCGCGCTGACCCCCAGCCGCTGGTTGAGCCTGTCGAAACCGCCGTCGGTTGAGCGTGCCGAAACCTCGGTTTCGGCAGGCTCAACCAGCGGACACGCCCGGGACTAGGCTGGAGCCATGTCCCAACCAAGCCATCCCGCCGAACTGAACCCGAAGAAGGAACCCCAGCGGCGGCTGGCACTGAAGCCCTACGCCCGTGCCGTGGCCCAGGTCCTGCGCGTCAGTTTCCGCGCGTCGCCGGGCGCCGTGCTCATGAAGGTGGCCGGCTCGCTGATCTCGGCGGTGCTGCCCCTGGTCACCACGTACTTCGCCGGCCTGACCACCACCGCGCTGGCCGCCGCCTACAACGGGGATGCCGCCGCCGGGCAGCAGGCCATCGTCTACGTCATCATCACCGCGGCGCTCGGACTGTTCTGGGGCGCGTTCGGCAGCGTGGACCGCTACATTCAGCAGCTCATGAGCTTCAGGGTGGGTGCCATCGTGGGCGACCTGATGTACGAGCGGTTCCTTGCGCTGGATTTCTGGCGTTACGACGACAAGGAAACGGTGGACCTCTACGACCGCGCCAAGCGGTTCTCCGATTCCTACGCCAGGGTCTTGGACCGGATCGCGGCCATCTTTACGCAGCTGGTGTCGGTGATCCTGGCCATCGGCGCGCTGCTGCTGGTGAGCTGGTGGATCGCCGTGATCGTGCTCGTCGCGATCGTCCCCAGCGTCTACCTGCAGTTCAAGCTGTCCCGCGAGCAGATCGCGCACTGGAACACCCAGGTGGATTCGCGCCGGCAGCGGCGGATGATCGAGACCAACCTGCTCCGCCCCCAGCACATCGCCGAGATGCGCCTGTACGGGATCGTCGGGTACCTCATGGGACTGCGCTCCCGGCTCCGGGACGCGGACGAGAAGCGCCGGCTGGACTTCCAGAAGCGGTACATCCCCATGCAGCTGGCCGCCGACGCCCTGCAGTACGCCGCGGAAGTTGTCTCGCTGATCTGGGTGGTCGGCCAGATCATCGCCCGCGCCCAGCCGGTGGGGCAGTTCCTCTACGTCCAGCAGATCGTCAGCCGGGCGCTGTCCACGGCGAACAGCCTGGTGTCCTCGCTCAGCTCGATCGATGAGGACCTCGCCAACCTGAAGGACTACGAGCTGTTCATGGCACTGCCCGTGCACTCCAGCCACGCACCGCCGCTGCTGGAGGCGCCAAAGACGGTTGAGCTGCGGGACATCCGCTTCACGTACACCGGCAGTGACATCGAAGTGATCCGCGGGATCAGCATGACCATCCGCGAGGGCCAGCACATCGCCATCGTAGGGGAGAACGGCGCCGGGAAGTCCACGCTGATCCGCATCCTGGCCGGACTTTACCGCCCGGATTCGGGCCAGGTGATGCTCGACGGCGTGGACCTCGCCGCCGTCGACGTCACCTCCTGGCACCGCCACCTGGCGGTGCTGAGCCAGGAGTTCCTCAAGTACGAGTTCGCCACCGCAGCCGAAAACATCCTCTTCGGCGACGTCGACTCGCCCCGCGACGACGAAAGGATTCGCCGCGCGGCCGCCGATGCAGAGGCACTGGACTTCATCAACAAGCTGCCGAACGGCCTGGACAACCACGTCAGCAACTGGATGGAGGATCCGCGCGGCCGGAAGGGAAGCGGACTGAGCGGCGGGCAGTGGCAGCGGCTCGCCATGGCGCGGAACTTCTACCGGAACGCCTCCTTCATGGTCATGGACGAGCCCACCTCCGCCATTGACGCGCTGGCGGAGCACCGCATCTTCACCCGGCTGTTCGCCGAGCGCAGCAGCACCATCATCGCCATCAGCCACCGGCTCGCCACGATCGAGAAGGCGGACATCGTGTACATGCTGGAGGACGGCCGGATCGTGGAGCAGGGCACGCACCGGGAACTGGTGGCTCTACGCGGCCGGTACTTCCGGATGTTCGAGTCCCAGCTCAGTGTCGAGGAGGCCGGGGGGATCTAGCTTCCGTCACGGTGGTCCGGACCCGGGCGAGGCTGGGCCGCGGGGGGACGCTGCTGAATCCGAAGGTCAGCGGGGGGCTGATGGAGGACAGCGGTCCGGCGTCCCTGCCCTCCCAGCTGACGCCGGCGGAGCTGATGTGGTGCAGATCGCTCACCCCGTAATACTCGAGCCTGCCGTTCCCAGCCGTGCCGGATGTCCGGGCTCCCCGGGTGGCCACCGCCGCCAGCGGGCTGACGGCGGCGAGCCAGCGGGTGTTCACGGCAACGGGCCAGGGGACCGTCCGCAGCAGAGAGCCCAGGAGGGCCCTCCCGCCGACGCTGGCCCGGAGAGCCAAGGGACCGGCGTCGACCGTCAACGACAGCCCTGCCAGCACGGCAGAGACGTCCACCACGCGGACCTCCTCGAAGCTGTAGGTGGCGGCGATGAACTCAGCCACCTCGTCAGTTGGAGCAAGCAATACCCGCCGCCCCGACGGCAGTTGGACCATCGCATCCGCGAACGGACCGAAGGGCGATTCCTGCCATATCCCCACCACCGCGCGCAGTCCGGAGCCCGTCCCGATGCCTGCGATGTGGCCGTCGAAGACCCAGCGTCCGCCCATTCGGCCACTGTAGCTGGGATAACCTAGAGCAGTGACTTACGAGATTGAGATTGGCCGTGGCAAGCGTGGGCGTCGTGCCTACTCCCTGGATGACATTGCGATCGTCCCCAACCGTCGCACCCGTGACCCCAAGGACGTCTCCGTCTCGTGGCAGATCGATGCCTACAAGTTCGACATGCCGGTCATCGCGGCACCCATGGATTCGGCCATGTCCCCGGCGACGGCCATTGCGCTGGGCAAGCTCGGCGGCCTGGGCGTCCTGGACCTCGAGGGCCTCTGGACCCGGTACGAGGACCCTCAGCCCGTGCTGGATGAGATTGGCGCGCTTGCGGACGAAACCAACAGTCCGGCTGTCACGCGCAGGATGCAGGAGCTCTACCAAGCACCCATCCAGCCTGAACTGATCACGTCGCGTCTGGCCGAGATCCGCGCGGCAGGCATCACCGTGGCCGGGTCCCTGACCCCCCAGCGCACCCAGGAACACTACAAGACCGTGGTGGCCGCCGGCGTCGACATCTTCGTGATCCGCGGAACCACGGTCTCCGCCGAGCACGTCTCGAAGGACCACGAGCCGCTGAACCTCAAGCAGTTCATCTACGAACTCGACGTCCCCGTCATCGTGGGCGGCGCCGCCGGCTACACGCCCGCCCTGCACCTCATGCGCACCGGCGCGGCCGGCGTTCTGGTCGGTTTCGGCGGCGGTGCCACCACTACCACGCGCCGCGCCCTGGGCATCCACTCGCCCATGGCTTCCGCCATCTCCGACGTCGCTGCCGCCCGCCGCGACTACATGGATGAGTCCGGCGGACGCTACGCCCATGTGATTGCCGACGGCGGCATGGGCACCTCGGGCGACATTGTCAAGGCGATCGCCATGGGTGCCGACGCCGTCATGCTCGGCACCGCCCTTGCCCGGGCAGAGGAGGCCCCCGGAAAGGGCTGGCACTGGGGCCAGGAGGCGCACCACCTCGAGCTGCCCCGCGGCGACAGGGTCAACATCGGAACTGTCGGTCCGCTGGAAGAGGTGCTCTTCGGCCCCGGTCACCACACCAACGGGACCTCCAACCTGATCGGCGCGCTCCGCCGCTCCATGGCCACCACCGGCTACTCGGACCTCAAGGAGTTCCAGCGGGTCGACGTCGTGGTTTCGCCCTACGCCGGTAACTGACCTGCGGCCCCCGGCAAGACAGTCCGCACCCTGCCCATCGGCAGGCGTACGAAGTACTCTGGTGAACTACAACGTTCGATGAGGATGGAGGCCTGTCATGACCGGTTTCGGTGAACGTCCGGCGGTGACCAGGGGTGCACTCGGCCCCGAGGCGCGGGAGGCCGCGTTGGCCGCGCTAAAGGCTTCAACGGAGCCGGGCAAGGAACTGGACATCCTCATCGTCGGCGGCGGCATTGTCGGCACCGGTGTGGCCCTCGACGCCGTCACCCGCGGCCTGAGCGTCGGCATCGTGGAAGCCAGCGACTGGGCCGCCGGGACCTCATCACGGTCCTCCAAGCTCATCCACGGCGGCCTCCGTTACCTGGAAATGCTCGACTTCGCCCTGGTGAAGGAGGCGCTGCAGGAACGGGGGCTGTTGCTTTCGGAGCTGGCGCCGCACCTGGCCCGGCCGGTGCCTTTCCTGTACCCGCTGACCAAACACTTCGTCGAGCGGCCGTACATCGGTGCCGGCATCGCGCTGTACGACGTCATGTCCATTTCCGGCGGGCACAAGCGGGGCGTGCCGTTCCACAAGCACCTGTCGCGCCGGGGCACCCTTCGCGCCGCCCCGAGCCTGAAGGATGACGCCTTCGTCGGCTCGATCCGCTACTACGACGGACAGGTGGACGACGCCAAGTACGTGGCAAACCTGGTGCGGACCGCCGCCTACTACGGCGCGCACGCGGTAAACCAGACCGCCGTCGTCGATTTCCTGCGCGAAGGCGAACGTGTGGTGGGCGCCAAGGTGGTGGACCGCGAGGACGGCTCCAACTTCAACATCCGCGCAAAGCAGGTCATCAACGCCACCGGGGTCTGGACCGACGAAACCCAGGCCATGGTCACGGACCGGGGCCAGCTGAAGGTGCGCGCGTCCAAGGGCATCCACCTGGTGGTGCCGCGGGACCGCTTCCAGTCAACGGTGGGGCTGATCCTGCGGACGGAGAAGTCGGTGCTATTCGTCATCCCGTGGGGTCGGCACTGGATCATCGGTACCACGGACACCGACTGGCACCTGGACAAGGCCCACCCTGCGGCGTCCAGCAAGGACATCGACTACCTTCTGGAGCACGTCAACAAGGTCCTCAAGCGGCCCCTAACCCGGGAAGACGTGGAAGGTGTCTACGCCGGATTGCGGCCGCTGCTGGCCGGGGAAAACGACTCCACGGCCAAGCTTTCCCGTGAGCACATCGTGGCCCACCCCGTGCCCGGCCTGGTGGTGGTGGCCGGCGGCAAGTGGACCACCTACCGGGTCATGGCCAAGGACGCCGTGGACGAAGCCGTCCGCAGCATGGACGAGCGCGTGCCGCCGAGCTGCACCGAGACCATCCCGTTGCTCGGAGCCAGCGGATTCAAGGCCGCGTGGAACCGCCGCAACCGTACCGCCGAGGAATCCGGGGTGCACGTGGCCCGCGTGGAGCACCTGCTGAACCGCTACGGATCCATGACATCGGAGGTGCTGGCCATCATCCAGGACCGGCCCGAACTGGCCGAACCGCTGCCTGGCGCGGACGACTACCTGCAGGCCGAGGCAGTCTACGCGGCGACCCATGAAGGCGCCCGGCACGTGCACGACGTCCTGACCCGGCGCACCCGCATTTCCATCGAGGCGTGGGACCGTGGTGTGTCTGCCGTACCGGTAGTCGCTAAGCTTATGGGAGAAATTCTTGGCTGGAGCGATGCGCAGCGGGAAAGCGAAGTCAAGCATTATCTTGCGCGGGTGGAAGCCGAACGGCTCAGTCAGCAGCAGCCCGATGATGAATCGGCGGATGCTGCCCGGCTGGGCGCGGAGGACATCGTCCCGCTGCGCTGAGTTCGCAGACCGCCGCCGGACAGGCCCCGGCCTCACTGAAGGGACACCACTTGGCGGAACCACTGGACCGTTACGATGCCGAGCTCACCACACCGGACATGGTGATCCTCGAAATGGATGCCGAGGACAAGGTGGACGCGGCCAGCCAGCTGGCACGGAAGCTGTATGACGCCGGCCGGATCTCTGACCTCGAGGGCTTCCTGGCGCACGTGAACGCCCGTGAGCACCAGCTGGCCACCGGACTGCCCGGGGGAGTGGGCCTGCCGCACGCCCGCAGCGAGTTTGTCTCCGAGACCTCGATCGCCGTCGGGATCACCAAGTACGGCAAGGCCCTCGACTTTGGGGCCGCGGACGGCCCCGCCACCGTGGTCCTGCTCATCGCCACGCCGGCGAGCTCGTTCTCGGACCACCTCGAGGTCCTCGCCACCCTGGCGCGATCGCTCTCCAAGGAATCCTTCCGCGAGTCGCTGCGCCGGGCCTACGATGCCGACATCATCGCAGAGCTCATCAACTCAAGCCTGGTCTTTTTCGACCACTAGAGATTGGGGCATGCCCTTTCGTGTCG
>NZ_JAGGPN010000029.1:2715-10901 GCF_018613795.1 Arthrobacter sp. ISL-65 | reverse complement strand
CGGTGCCGTAGTCGGCACCGCTGCGAACCTCGTCCCGCAGGATGACCCGGCCACTCCCGGTTTTGACGGGATGGCGGAAGTCAACCATCCAGGTGGTGGGTGCTGGCAAGGCGTCACGCCCGACATCCGCCCTGGAGACGTGGTACTCGTCCAGACGGCAGCGGGCGGGGACCAGACGACGGCCGCAAATGTCACGGTCACCCAGCCGGCCACGAAAGTCAACGCCTCCACGGTGGTCATGAAAGGAACCGCTGTCGCGGCCGGCGGCGGCCAGATCCCCATCGATCAGCTGGAGGCCCGTGTCGTGGCCAACAAACAGGCATTTGCCCTGAACGGGCGCCGGACGATCCGCGCCGGGAGCGCGGCCAAGGACGGCGGCACCCTTACCTACGACGGCCCGGAGCTGACGACCTGGACTGCCACGTGGCCCAACATCGGCGGCGTCAGTCCGGTTGACGGGATCTCTGACGCCGACAGGGCCACATCACCCACCAATGCCGAAAGCCGGGGCCTGTGGCTGGGAGTGAATCCCGGAACCACAGCCGAGGGCACCATCTTCGAGTTCGGACAAATCGGCGGGCCCGCCGCGCCCTGCACCGCCCCATTCGCCAAGGGGCCGTCCGTCCCCGACATGACAGCCGCGGCGGACACAGGTGTCTCGTCCACGGACAACATCACACGACTCACCACCCCCACCTTCACCGGAGCCATTGCACTGCCCGATGCCACGGACGTGAACCTCTACGTGGACGGGGTGTCCAGAGGCACGGCAACAGTCGCCGCGAACGGGAGCTACTCGCTGACCCGACATCGGCGCTGACCGCCGGCCGGCACTCGATCACCGCCAGCGAGTTCGCAGCCGGCGGCACGGAAACCATGTCCGCCGGCGCCCTCACGGTCACGATCGACACGGTCGGACCCGTGCTTACCGGAAAGGCACCGGCAGCCAACGCAATGGGAATCAGCCAGACCGGGAACATCACGGCCAGCTTCAACGAAGCCATCTCCGGGCTGAGCGGCGCGTCCTTCACGCTGAAAAACAACCTTGGAGCCGCTGTTGCGGGTGCGGTGAGCTGGAACGCCGCGACGCGGGTTGCCACGATGAACCCGACGGCGACCCTCGCCGCGGACAAGCGGCACACCGCGGCCCTCACAACAGCCATCAAGGACCTGGCCGGCAACCCCCTCGTCCCGGCAACCTGGGCAATCACCACCGGCCCGCGACCGGTTGTGACGGCCAGGACGCCAGGGGTGAACGCGGCCGGTGTCAGCCGGGTCGCCATGTCACCGCGACCTTCGGTGAGGCCGTCAGCGGCCTCCCCGGCGGAACCTTCGCTCTCAGAAACGCCGCCACCGGGGCACTCGTTAGCGCTGCAGTGAGCTACAACGCAACGACCCGGACGGCAACGCTGAACCCGACCGTGACCCTCGCCGGACGCACGAAATACACGGCTGTACTGTCCGCCGGCATCCGCGACGCCGCGGGCAACCCGCTCGTCGGAACCTCATGGAGCTTCACCACCGGCCCCTAACCGGAAGGAATCTGAGACTTCATCCGGCCCGGTGCCACCCCACGGTGATACCGGGCCGGACCCCTGCCGCCCCACAAATCCCTTTGCAGCCGGCTCCAAAGGCGGCGACGGTTTGCCCCTTCTGCCTGCCGGAAGATGAAGCCGGCCACGCCAGGGAAGCCTGCACTGTTGGAGCGCGGCGCGTAGATGCTGGCCTTCGCTAGGCGTACTAGGGTCGGCCAGTTTGTGGAACTGGCCGGAGAGCTTGTTCTGTATGTTTGGCTATACCTCGAGGGCGCGCATCGTTCTGGGCTCACACGGTGGCCCGATGACTGCACTTCAGGGCTGTTCAGGCAGGTGCGCAGGCGATCCAAGCTTTTTACCTCACCCGCCCGAGACCAAGGAGTCCCTTTAGGGCCGATGCTCTAAAAGAGTCCGCGCCAGACGTCGGCAAGTACGGGTCCAAACATAATTATCAGCGCCCAAACCCCGGCCGCGACGAGGACGAGAACGACGATGAAAATCACCCAAAGTCCAATCGGACGCTGTTTCTGCGTGCCATCATTCACAGCAACGATCCAGGTGGTTCAAAGCTTTGCACAGAAGCCCCGGAGAAAACCTCAAGCAGTTGCCGGGAGCTAGCCGGAAGGCTGAATGCTGTTCCGGGGTTTGCGGCCGCGTTGCCGGCCGGTGCGCCAGCCCGGCACTGCCTCATCCAGCGCCCGGATCTTGGCCGGGTCCAGCTCGCCGCGGCGAGCCTTTTGGCGCTGGGAATGCAGCCAGACCCCGAGATCGTGTTCCTCATCGGTCATGGAGGACTTGTGCAGGGGCCAGTCATTTCCCGCAGCGTGATATGCCGCCAGGTCGGTGAGCCTGTTCTGCCACCTGGCCTCATCCACAACAGAGCGTGGAGGGCGTTGCCAGCCCGTCGTGGATGGCCGGTGCGAGCGTCCCGGCCGCGGCGTCGCGGCGGCGCCGCTCCAGCCAGGACGCCAACGCGCGTTCATCGCTGGCGTTGGCAGTGCGGGAGGGGTAGCGGCCCGTTTCCTGGACCAGGGCCACGAGCTCGCGCATCTGCGCCTGCCCCTGAGGACTCACCCGGGGCGGTGCGTTGCTGGCGGCTTTCTCGTGGGCGGCCTGCAGTTCGGGGTCCGCGGCCAGCGCCACGGACAAGTGGTATCCCACCGTTTGGGCGGGCGCGCACGTGAGCATGGCGATCCGGGAGCGGGTCAACCCACCCCGGTACATCAGCACCCACTCCGCATTCGGAGCCGCACCACGCTGCCTGGTCACGGCACCATCCTGCCACCAGCACCGCCGGACAACCGGACCTGAACGCACCAAAACGGGGGCAGGGAGTGCCCAACATTGCTCGCAGGGCTCGCACCGATACGGTCGTCCGCTGGCGCGGCCGGCTGTTGGGTCCAGTGCTGTCCGTCGCAGGGCTCCGGCCATCCCCGGCCCTGGTTGTCTACGACGTTTTTTGTCTGCTGTCCTTCTGATTATCGTGCCCGCTCCGGCCCCATCCAGCACCTCCTTCGTCGGGGCCTGCGGGACGCACAATCGGCTCCGGCGCTCCTTCGTCGCTTATTTCCTGCGCAGATTGCACGTCCCTTGCCCTGCGGGTGGACAGGGCCTCCGTCGGGCACAGCTCCGCAAGCTTCGCCAGCAGGCAAAAACAACGGGGGAGAAGGGGAAGCTGGCCGGTCACCCACCGCACCCCGCCCACCAAATCCTCAGCAAAGGACGAAAAACACCATGAACGAAACCACCACCACAGAGGTCGTTACGGCCGACACCGGCGAAACCATCCCCGGCGCGACAGTCCTCGGAGACTTCCACTGCGGCGACGGCTACGAGTGGATCGACGCCATCGCCGAAGAGGGCTGGGCGGCACTGCCGAACTGGGGGAGCGAAGGCTGGGACCTGGGCCAGTGGCCCTACGTCATCGTCGCCGCGACCCGCACGGCCGACAGGATCGGCAACCTGTTCGGCGTCGCCACCTACTGCGAGGGCGACGTGAGCTGCAGGTACTTCCGCACCAAGCGGGCCCAGTGGGAAGCGATCACCGAGCAGGCGTTCTTCTCGTGGAAGAACGGGCAGGCCACCGGCCCGGCCGACCTCCCGGCGGCCGCCGCCGAACTGCCCAGCCGCGACCGCGCACCGTACCCCGGCTGGACCGCGTAGCCAGCACCCAAACCCTGCACTCCTTTACTCACATGAGTAAAGGAGTGCAGGACCCCAAGCCTTCAGCCCAAACAAAGGAACACGACCATGAGCACCACCTGCACCGCCCTGATCGTCCCGGCCCGCCTGTCCCAACCCGTACACATTGAAACCATTTACGCGTCACTGGCCACCCTGCAGACCCTGGTCGAAGGGAACATCGAAGCCATCACCCGCGGAGACTGGCATGCCTACCTGAACGAGGAGGGCAAGATCATCCACCTGCCCCCGAACATCCGTGCCGGGCACCTCCTGCGCGAAACCGGCCTGTACCTCGCGGCCATCTTCTGCGGGAACGTCGTCTTCCTCGGTGAGGGGGACCACGGGGCAGAAGCGGACGCCCCGGAGTACCTGATCCGGCTGGCCGAAGAGCTGTTCGACACCCAGCTGGCGGCCTAGCTCACCCTTCACCTTCCCGGCCCTCATTTACCCAAATGGGTGCCGGGAAGAGTCAGGTGCGCGGAAAAGCCCGGGCGGGCCGCCGCAGGGTGCAGCTTCCGCTGTGGTCACCGGCGGCCCGCCCATACCGGACGTCCGCAGTACATCACCTTGTCGCGCCGGGCTGCGGCAGGGGAGCGGCCGGCTAGCGTCGAATCGTGCAACAGGTTGTATCAAGGCATGCTCGCAGGGCTCGCACCCACAATGGCGTCCGCTGGCGCGGCCGGCTGTTGGGTCCAGTGCTGTCCGTCGCAGGGCTCCGGCCATCCCCGGCCCTGGTTGCCTACGGCGTTTTTTGTCTGCTGTCCTTCGGATTATCGTGCCCGTTCCGGCCCCATCCAGCCCCTCCTTCGTCGGGGCCTGCGGCCCGCACAATCGGCTCCGGCGCTCCTTCGTCGCTTATTTCCTGCGCAGATTGCACAAGCCTTGCCCTTCGGGTGGACAGGGCCTCCGTCGGGCACAGCTCCGCAAGCTTCGCCAGCAGGCAAAAAACAACTGTGAGTCTTTACATGGCTGGTCTGGGACTAGCTGGCAGTGTTGATGCCGGTCGTTCTGCCTGGTGCGTGACTCGAAAAAACAATTGCCCCTCGAGGTGCGTTTCCTCCGATTTGTCCACGTTGGGTGGAGCGGCCGGCGCTGACCTGTCCCACGTCGGTGGCTTGATTAGAAGCTTGCCCAGCCTCTGAGGTTGTGGCTCATCACAGTTTTGCCTCGGGGTGACTCTTCCCAGGTCCGGCGCCGGTCGTGCTGCGGCCATTCTTGCCCGTTCGAAAGGAAGGAGGGTGGTGCGTTAACTATCGTTTCGCAGACCCGCCCGTTCGTCATCGGCGTGGACTGTCACGCCCGCACCCACACTTACGCCATCATCGAGGCCAGCACTAAGCGACAGGTCGCGTGCGAGCAGTTCCCGACCACCTCGGCAGGGATTTCACGCGCACTCGCCTGGGTAGGCCGAAGGACAGACGGCGATATGGGGTGTCTTTGGGCTGTTGAGGGTATCGGCTCATATGGGGCCCGTCTGGCCAAGGCAGTAACGGACGCCGGTTACGACGTCGCCGAAGCTCCACGGATGAACGCCCGAGGCCGTCGGGGGCTGGGAAAATCCGACCCGCTGGACGCCACCGCCATCGGAACCGCCGTCCTTGGCTTGGAGGAGTCCCAACTCCGGGTTCCGCGCCGGGATGAAGGAACCCGTGCCGGACTCAGGATCCTGAGCGCAGCCCGGGATCAGCTGACTCGGGAACGAACAATGAACGTAAATGCACTCATCGCCCTCCTCCGGGCACATGACCTCGGAGTCGACGCCCGTAAGCCTCTGGTTCCCGCGCAGATCGCTGCGATCACTAGATGGCGGGAACGGCAGGAGCAGATGGAACTAGCGATTGCTCGGGAGGAAGCGGTTCGGTTGGCGCGCCGCGCTCTCGAAGTGACCACTCAGCTGGCGGCTAATCAGAAGCGCATGACTGAGCTAATTCAGCAAAGTCCCGCCGCCCCGCTGCTGGAGATGGTGGGCGCTGGCGCCGTTTCAGTCGCTGCCGTCCTGACGGCTTGGTCGCATCCAGGAAGGGTTCGCAGCGAAGCTGCCTTCGCGTCACTGGCAGGGGTAAATCCCTTGCCAGCCTCAAGCGGTAACACTGTCCGTCACCGGCTCAACAGGGGCGGTGACAGGCGCCTCAACCGAGCCTTGCACACCATCACCATGACCCGGATGGTTCACCATCCCGGAACACGGGACTACGTCGCCAAACGCACCCGAGAAGGCCCCGGCTACCGCGAAATCCGAAGATCCCTCAAGCGCTACCTTGCCCGAACCCTCTACCGTCAGCTCAACACCCTTTACGCCTCTATGGATCCAGCCCGCCCAAGTGTTGCAGGGGCAGAGCCCAGCCAACTCGTCGGAGCGTATCGTGATTCCGCGCCACGCCTAGGCCTCATCGCTGCCCCAGCGTCCTAGAGCGATGATCGCCTCACGCAAGGCAAGCCCGCGGTCGGTCAGCGCGTAGGCCCGGGTGTTGTGCCGGAGGGGCAGACGGGACAGTACCCCGGCCGCTTCGAGCTCGCGCAGGCGGGTCGCGAGAATGTTGGTCGGCACTCCGAGGTCGCGCTGCAGATCGCCGTAGCGCTGCGGCCCGTCGAGCAGCCGCTCCACGATGAGCAAGGCCCACCGTGCTCCCACGATATCGAGGGCCGCGGCGAGGTCGCTCACTCGGTCGGATCGGCGTCCGGTTTCATCCAAAACGGCGAGTAGTGGTAGCCGTCAGGGTCGTCGAACTGGCGCTGGTACATGAAGGGGTAGTCGTCGATATCACCGATCCGCCCGCCGGCGGCACCGGCGCGCTCGACGAGCTCATCGACCGCCTGACGGCTGCCGAGGTCGAACGAGACCGTGACCTTCGAGGGCGTATCGGGTCCGCCGACCAGCTCCTCGGCGCCGCCGACGCTCGCATACATCTCGCGACTGCCGAGCATGACGTACTGCTCGGGCGCGATCGCGAAGCATGACACGTTGTGATCGGACATTTCTGGGTTGAGGGTCCAGCCCAGGGCGGTGTAGAAGGCGGTCGCGCGCCCGACGCTCTCGACCGGGCAGGTGATGAAAAGGCTCATGCGGCTCATACTTGCAAAATGCAAGTGCGACGTCAAGATCTCGGCCGCGCGGTCCGCAACTTGCAGGCGTGTAGAAGCACGTTCAGAGGCACGCGGGATCTCGTTCACGTTTCGAGCTGTGACTTCCAGCGGTAAATGGCCGCGTTTTGGCGGCGCTATTTGTCGCGCTCCCAAGGGCCAGCTAAAAATTGTCTCGAAACCCTAGGGATTCGGGACGCAAGGGTTATGAGGCACCGCGCCAAGCCTAAGATCTGCCCTTCGACGGACTACTCCCTTGCCGATGCCGCCGTTCTCCGCACTTCGCCTGGGCCCAGATGTGAGCGCAAGGGCTTTGGCCCGCTTGCCCTCCCGGTGATGGTGCCCGTAGGTTGTGGGATGCGGACGACGGTGTCCGTTACGCCGGCCGTTGGCGGGCAGAGTAGCAGAAGGGGGAACAGACATGGCTTCAGGAACGGTCAAGTGGTTCAACGCCGAAAAGGGCTTCGGGTTCATCTCTCCGGACGACGGGTCCGGGGATATCTTCGCCCACTACACAGGGATCGCCCGTGACGAATACCGCTCCCTGGAGGAAAACCAGAAAGTCCACTACGAGGTCGGGCACGGAGCGAAGGGCCCTGTCGCACAGAACATCCGCGTGCAATAGCGCTAAGGACTCCCTAGGCCACTGCCATGTCCGGCTCCCGCCTGCCCGGAGGCCTGGTCGGAGTAATAGGGTCCGGTCGGGCTCGTCCGCCGCCGGCCTGCTGGCCGAGGCCGATGATGAAATGGCCGGCATGGTCTCCGGAGCCTCGGCATACCTGATCAAACCCTTTCGGCCCAAGCAACTCACCGAGGCAGTGAACAGGCTCGGCCCTACAGGCACTCTG
This sequence comes from Arthrobacter sp. ISL-65, assembly GCF_018613795.1. Lineage (GTDB taxonomy): Bacteria > Actinomycetota > Actinomycetes > Actinomycetales > Micrococcaceae > Arthrobacter. Next base: position 3,253 of record NZ_JAGGPN010000029.1, on the reverse strand, counting down.
ACCGCCCACGGCCTGGAAACGGGGCAGCTAACCGCGGTCCGGATCCGGCGCCAGTGGACCGTCCAGTTTCGGCGTCCCGTCAGGCTTCCCGCAGTTGCGCCGGTCCCTTCCGTTCACCCCGGTCATCCCCGGGTCCGCGGGAGCGTTCCCTGGAGCTGGTGTACTGAGCTGCGTGGGGGACCCTTCTTCGCGGCTCAGGGACTTTCCTGCCCAGACAAAGAGCTCTGTCGCTCCGCCGGGATCGCGGATAGAATCCGACACACGCTGCTCGGGTGCACTGCTTCCAGGAAGGATCCCCAATGTCTGAGAACAACGAATCCGATGCCCGCAAAGATGACGTCGACACACCGAACCCTGCGGTAGAAGGTGAGAGCGGCCAATACGCTTCCGGTGACCATGGAGATGCGGGAAAGCTGGACGCCGGCACGGGACTGAAGGGTGCCGGTGAGTACGCCGAGGGTGACTACGGAGAAGCCGGTTCGGTAGACACTGCCGCTGGCCTCAAGGGTGCCGGTGAGTACGCCGAGGGTGACTACGG
>NZ_JAGGPN010000029.1:0-2656 GCF_018613795.1 Arthrobacter sp. ISL-65 | reverse complement strand
GGGTGACTACGGAGAAGCCGGGACGGTGGACGCTGACGCTGCGGTGAGGGGTGCTGGCGGGTACGCCGAGGGTGACTATGGAGATGCAGGAACCACGCACGAAGGCGGAGTCCCGGAGGGCCAGGCAACCGATTATCCGGAGGGCCAGGATGCCGTTCAGGGCCCCACCGATAACGACGAGGAGGGCAGGACCCGCGGCGACTAATTTTCCGGCGGTGCCATCACCGGTTCGTCCAGGAGCCGGAGGGTGGATCGTCGCGGAAGGCATCGAACAACCCGGGATGCTCACCATGCTCCTACAGCACGGCCCAGCACCTGCCGCGCAGCAACCCGTCATCGCCGGCCAGGGCTACCTCTTGGGCCATCCAAAGGAACGGCCAGTCGGACTCAACACGCACTCGGCCATCCTCGACCAGCACACGACACACACGGCACCGGTCCGTGACAACCTGAACGAACTCTACGGGAACGCCTAGGACCACATCACAACAACGGAAGCGTGATCGGAAGTGCCGCATAGGTGCCAGGAGCCGGGGAGGAACATGCCGGGCTCGTGCTGCTCACGGTCCCGTTGTTCCTTGCCGGGACGGTCCGGCTGCTGGCGTGACGGTCCTTGGACTCTTCCCCGGGCGAACGGACGGCCTCGGCCACGGGCATCAGCCGGTGTGAGTTGTTCTTTAGTAGATGACGGTGCCGGTGGTCGCCACGGTGGAGCCGGAAACGGGGTTGCGGCCGCTGACCTCGAGCTGGATTCCTGTCCGCCGCAGCGGTGTTTCCAAGGCCGTGGAGAGGTCCGGAATGACCCTGGCGTTAATGCTGTGGAGGATGTCCTGGATGTCGGCGCGGTTGTTGACCGTGACTTTCATCGTGAGATCCGGTTCCCTGGCGGTGCCGCGCAGCAGCGCCGAGGAACCCACAACACCGGGCAGGGTATTGATCTGGTTTTCCACGGCGGAGCCCAGTACCGAGGCTTCACATAGTGTGGTTCCGGAGGCGGGGTCCTGATGCAGCCGGTACCTGTCGGCGGGATTCTTTCGTGGAATCTGTGCCAGGATCCACAACAACCCCAGGGCGCCCAGGAGAACCCCGGCCACCAGGACAATGGCCGTAACAGAGGCCGGCCCGAAGGCCGTGTGCAGGTCCCCTGTCAGGACGGGACTTTCTGCAGGGGCCATTGCAGGGCTCATGGCGTGCAGCGTTCCGCTGGCCGCCAGCAGTATCAGAACGCCGCCGGCCAGGGTGAGAATGCCAAGGATGACCAGCCAGGTGCGGTTCAACGCTCCGGCGTGTTGTCGCATGGGGTGCCTTCTTTCCGGAATGCGGGAGGTTGGTTGCCGCGGGTCATTCCTTGGACCGGACGGACGCGGTCACCTTTGGGACCGGGTTGAGCCCGGCACCGGTAAGGCGTTCCCTGACCACGGCAATGACACGCCCGCGCAGCTCCCCTGTTTCGTGCAGGGCCGTTGTCACGTTCAGGTGGACCGCGCGTGCGGAGGCCGTGGCCGATGCTGAACGGACGCCGTCGACGAGTTCACAGTGCGCCGCCGCGTACCGCGCAACGGCCCGCCGCGTCATGACAATTTCCTGCGCGCCCGCTACCGGCACCTGGCGCCCGTCCCCGGGCGCCTGCAGCCGCAAGGCGTTGAAGCGGCCCGGAACCAGTGCTGCCGCCAGCAGGACGACTCCCACGACCGCCGCCGCAGCCCCGACGGCCCAGACTCCCGGATCGTTCCAGGTCAAACCGGACAGCCAGTCCCGGGGGCCGGCCAGATACACCGGCCACGAACCCGTGACCAGCCGGGCGACTGCCGCCCATACCAGTGCCACGCCGGCGGCCAGAAGCAGCGTTCCCAGGATCAGGGCAGGAACAGCCCGGCTGGGACGGTGCCGCAGGAGTGTGGCTTTCCCATCGTGCCGGCTCATAACAGCCTCCGGCGGCCGGTGGTTTCATCGGCAGGTTTCAGCCAGGACACGGTGATGTCGATCTGGCGTACCTCCACCCCGGTCAGGGCGGTGACGCGTTCGCTGATCCGGCGGCGCAATCGTTCGGTGACCTGGCGCAGCGGGACCGGGTAGAGCAGCCCTATTTCCACGCTGAGGGCGGCGATATTGCCCGCAAGCTCCACCGTGACTTTGGGCCGGGCGGAAAAGTCCGAATGTGCTCCGATGCCCAGAAACCCTCCGGAGGACCCGCCGGCAAAGGACTCTTCGCTCGCGACCTGACCGGCGATCTTCTCCACCACCTTCCGGTCAAGGACAGTGCGCCCCCGCGAATCCAGGTCCCGGGAACCGGCATGTGCTGCGGGGGTCTTCATCGGCTGGATGCTTTGCCGAACAGGGCCTGCAGATCCAGTTTCCCTTCCGCAATACGACCCACTAGCAGCCCAATCAGGCCAAAGAGGACCGCTATCACCAGGGCTGTAAAACCTCCGAAGGCCAAGACGATTCCTAATACCAGACCGATGGCCAGACACCATCGTGTAGTGGACATGGGCACTCCTTCCAAAATCGGTTCCACCCGAAAACGGGGCGGAGCGGGTGAGGTGGTTACTCCAGAGGCTTCTTCGCGTCCTCCTGTTCGGGCCGCTCATCCTCGGGCAGATGAACATCGGTGACGTGGACATTCACTTCCAGCACCTCCAGACCGGTCGCGCGC
>NZ_JAGGPN010000002.1 GCF_018613795.1 Arthrobacter sp. ISL-65 | reverse complement strand
CGCGGAGCGGCTCCCCAGCTCATAACTATGTCGCATAACCTTCTGGTTGAATCGGTGTATTCATCGTTAGTTATGAAACACATAGGAGCAGCCCGTGCCGAAACTGATCGGTTATGCCGCGTTTCCACGCGGCAGCAGTCGGGCTGACCGGCAGCAGGCGGACTGCTGGCGGCCGGCGTCAGACGCGATGACCTATACGTGGATCACGGTGTGTCTGGAGCACGATCCTCACGACCCCAGTTCGATCGGGCGCTCGACGCGCTGATCGAGGGCGACACCCTTGTCACGACGCTGGACCGGCTCGGGCGGTTCACCCAGAACGTGCTTGCCTTCGCCGACGAAACTCCGCAGCCGAGGTGCGGGCCTGCGCGTCCTGAACCTGGGCGGAGGCGACGTAGACACAGCGACACCCATGGGGTCGATGCTGTTCACGATCATGGCCGCCCTTGCGGAAATGGAACACGAGATCAAGCGCGAACGCGTCACCGATTCCATCAGCAAACGCAGAGAAGCCGGAAGAGATCTTGGCGGCAGGCCCCGCAGGGTCACTGACAGTCAGATACGAAGTGCTGTCCGCCTGGTCGAAGGCGGCGACCCCGCAGCGCAAATTGCCCGCGATCTCGGAATGTCCCCAGGGACGTTTTATAGACGGTCCCGGGCACTCACAAGCTAGTCGAGTCGCATCCCCACTTAGAGCGACACCAAGCGATCACAAAACGCCGGCAAGGTGCGGGCAAAATCTACAGGCGAAGGGTTCGAAAACCGCCATCTTGAACTGCGATTTAACCGCCATTCGCCGTTAACAGTCACGGACACCACTGGCCAACTATGCGCCTAGTGACGGGACGCAGAAACGGTCGTTATTGACCTACACGGGCAACAGGGAAAGCCGGGTGCAGTTCTCACCCGGCTCCCCTATTTCCCGTTCAATGCGTGGGGTAGGCCCGCGGCGGCATCGTCACTGGGTGCCGCCGCGGGGTTCGTCCTCGAGGTCCTTAGGTGCCGTGAGATCCATCTCGAGCAGCGGCACCACCTTGGACTTGGTGGTGAAGCGGTGAGCCAGCCATAGGACAATGAAGACCGGCAACCCGATGTAGGAGGAAAGCACCTCCATCACCCTCCCGGCAAGCACAGCCTCGTAGTTCTGTCCCGCGATCACCAGGACCAGCAGGGCGAAGGCCAGCAGTGGGCCAATGGGGAACAGGGACGCCTTGTAAGGCAGGTCGCTGACCTTGTTCCCCTGGGCCAGGAAGCCGCGCCTGAAACGGTAGTGGGAGACCGCGATCCCTGCCCAGACGATGAAGCCGCACAGGCCTGACATGTTCAGCAGCCAGGAGTAGGCCGCGCCCTGACCGACGATCGCGGAGAGGAACCCGAAGAGTCCCACGGCCGCGGTCGCCAGCAACGCCGGGATCGGCACGCCACGTGCATTGGTTCGGCCGAAGACCTTCGGGGCCATGCCGTCATGGGCCATGGCGTAAAGCATCCGGGTGGAGGCATATAGTCCGGAGTTGCCCGCGGACAGGATGGCGGTCAGGATCACCGCGTTCATCAGGGCCGCTGCGAAGGCGATCCCGGCGCGCGAGAAGACCAGGGTAAACGGCGATGTTGCAACATCGGCCTCGCCGGAGGCGAGCAGGCTCGGATCGGTGAACGGGATCAGGCAGCCGATGATAAAGATGGCACCGATGTAGAAAAGCATGATGCGCCAGAAGACAGTGCGGATGGCCTTCGGCACTTCGCGACGCGGGTTCTTGGCTTCGCCTGCGGCCACACCCACCAGCTCGGTGCCCTGTAAGGAGAACCCGGCAATCATGAAGACCGAGATGATCGAGACCCAACCCCCGTGGAACACTTCATCGCGGGTTTCCCAGTTACTCAGCCCCGGGGAGTTACCCCCCAGGACGCCGAAGATCATCAGCACTCCGGCGATCAGGAAGAGCACCACCGCGGTGACCTTGATGAGGGAGAACCAGAACTCCGACTCACCGAAGGACTTGGCCGAGAGGGCGTTGAGCCCGGTCAACACCAGCAGAAAGATCCCGGCCCACACCCAGCCGGGGACCCCCGGGAACCAGAAGTCCATGATGATTCCGGCCGCGACCAGCTCGGCGGCCACCGTGATGGCCCAGTTGAACCAATAGTTCCAGCCGATCGCGAACCCAAAGGACGGGGAGACAAAACGGGTGGCAAAGGACTGGAAGGAACCGGCGACCGGAATTTTGGCCGACATTTCGCCCAGTGACTGCATCAACAGGAATACCATCAGTCCTACCAGCGCGTAGGCGACCAGCGCACCGCCGGGACCGGCCTGGGAAATGGTGCCGCCCGAGGCCACGAACAGCCCGGTACCGATTGCACCGCCTATGGCAATCATCTGCAGGTGGCGGCTGCTCAGCCCGCGCTTGAGTTCGTTGGTGGTTTCGTCGGAGGCGCGGCTTGCCCCTGGCGCTAGGGAGGATCCGGGTTGTGCCACTGCATCGGGTTTGATTTCTGTGGAAGTTGTGCTCGTTGGTGTCATGCAACACCGCCAAGGGGCATCAATGCGATCCGGTTCAGATTCCCCGTGCCGTCTTTGGCTCGACGGGTGCAGGCTTCTACGATGGCCGTGCCGAGCCGGTAGACCAAAAAGGCCCCGAGGGGTCCTGCCTGTGCGGTGGTGCACCCCGGGCTGAGGAACAGTCTTGAGCCGAAGCACAGACCGGTTTCATGGGGGCCGGGAGTGATCGCCCGATTATCTGTTTGCGTGGGGGAGCTGAGTTCCATGGTGCCTCCGGGAAGGTAGCTGCGGTGGGTTGAGCTTTCCGGCGGGCCCGGCCGGGAAGGACGGTGATCAAGCTAACACATGGAAAGAAAGAGCCCGTCGGCGAAGCGAATGTTGCCCGACAAATGCTCGAAGTCTTACTAATAGCCTGAAAAGCGAGGCTCTGAGCACAAGACTTTCTTACGCTTCGTGAAAAGACCCATCATGCATGCTTATCCATTGCTACGTTCTTCGGGACCCCCTCAACGGAAGGAACGAACATGTCTGTCCTCGCAAGCCCCGAAGTGACAACCAGCCGAGCAGAAGACCTCAAGGCGCTCCCGGCATGGCAGGCTCTAAAGACGGCCGTCATTGGACTGCAGCGGGTTCAAGCGCAGGACGGTTCCGTTCCGGAACCGTCTAACCACGACCAGGCCCGCCAGAATGTCAGTGTCATCACTGGCGCAATCGTCGACCTGCGTCCGCACCTTCCCCACGACAGGGAATACCTTGAACTGCTCGTGCAGGACTTCCAGCGGTGGGCGTCCGAGGGCTTCGGCGTACCTGATTTCCTCGACTCGTTGGTAGCCTTCCACCCCGAGCAGTGGCGCATCGATGGGCTGCCGCACCTGGTTGTATTCCCCATGTACACGCAGAACGGCAGCACCAACCGCTACTTTGAGGCCGTCCTCATCGAGGTTATTTGGCCTTCCTTCGTCGCTGAACTGGAGGCCGGAAACTACTCCAACAAGCTGTTCGTCCCCATCAGCTTCGCCGACTTCACGCCCGGCTATGACACGAACTCCGCAGTACTCTTCCCCGAGAGCGTGTCGGTCCGGAGCACCCCCTCGTTCACCTGGGGAGGCATTTTCGCGGACCGCGAAGCCGCCCGGTTCCGTCGCGTCCTCAAAGCTGCTGCCGACATTACTTCCCTGGACCTGCCGGCTGACGCCGCGGAATTGCTCGAAGACCAACACCTCACGGAAAAGACCTTCGTGATGTGGGATCTAATCCACGACCGGACCCACATGCGCGGTGACCTGCCCTTTGACCCGTTCATGATCAAGCAGCGGATGCCGTACTTCCTGTACTCCCTCGAGGAGCTTCGCTGTGACCTGACCGCCTTCCGCGAATCAGTCCTCATCGAACGGGACGAAACGGCTTCCGAGGACGCCCGCAAACACGCCAAGCTGGTCCAATACGCCGTGATCTTCGATCGCATTTTCCGCTTCGCGATTACCGGGAACCGGGTCCGCAACTACGACGCCGTGGGCGGCCAATTGCTGTTCGCCTGGATGCACCAGCACCGGGTCCTGCACTGGACCGATGGAAAGTTGAGCATCGACTGGAAGGACGTCGCCAGCGTGGTCGTCGAGCTGGGTGTCCGCATCGAGGAACTCTACTGGCGTTCAATCGACCGGCCGAAGACCGCACACTGGCTGGCTGCCTATGAGCTCGTCTCGGAAACCCTCACCCCCAACCCGTCCTCCGCCTGGACCAAGGGACCGGGCGCCCTTCCGCTCGACGGCCCTCCGCGGGGACTGACGGACCAGGTCCTTGATGACGAATTCCCCCTGTCAATGTTCTACGAGGCACTGGAGAAGAAGATGCGCCCGGTCATTGAATCAACTGCCGGGATCACCGGTAAGAGCCCTGTGAAGACTGCGGGCGAGGCAGGCGCATGAGCCAGGATCTCTCGGGGCGAACGGTCGTCGTCGCCGGTTCGACAAGCGCTGCCGGCGTTGCAGTCGTCCGTACCCTCTCGCAAGCAGGGGCACGCGTAGCCGCCGTGGACATTCTTGAGGACCGAGTGCAGGAGCTCTCGGGCACGTACGAGAACGTCACAGGCTATGTCTGCAACCTCGCGGATCTGCGGGCCGTTGAAAACTTGGCGAAGTCTGTCCGAAACGATCTAGGTTCCGTGGACGGCCTTATCCATCTTGTCGGAGGGTGGCGCGGCGGTGCAGGCGTTAAAGACCAGACGGACGACGACTGGGACTTCCTGCACACCAGCGTCCTCACCACCCTGAGGAACACCAGCCGCGCGTTTTACGATGACTTGGCTGCCTCCCCGGCCGGACGCCTGGCCATCGTTTCCGCACAGTCCGCTTCCTCCCCGACAGCGGATGGCGCCGCCTATGCTGCCGTCAAGTCTGCCGCTGAGGCATGGACCCTGGCCGTGGCCGACGGATTCCGGCAACTGCAGGGAGGAAACGAAAGCCCCATCTCCGCTCAGCACTCAGCCGCCCTGGTCTTCATCGTCAAGGCTCTGGTCGATGACCGGATGCGCGCAGCCCAGCCGGAACGCAAATTTCCGGGATTCACCGATGTCAGTGTCCTTGCCGACGCTGTAGAGCGGATCTTCGACCTGGAGGCAGAACAGATCAACGGGCGGCGCTTGCCCCTCACGGCCGGACACCTTGTTGGTGCACTGGCATGAGCGTTAACGTCGATTCCAAAGCAGGGGTCCCGCTGGAACTGGCCGGGCGCCTGCACGACCCGAACTACCGTGGCTTCGCGTCGGATAACTACGCCGGGGCTCACCCGGAAATCATCGAAGCAGTTCAGGCAGCCAACGAAGGCCACGTCACCGCATATGGCGAAGACGTCTACACAGCGGCGCTCCAACAGGTCGTCCAATGCCACTTCGGGACAGCTGCTACCGCATATCCCGTCTTCAATGGAACCGGGGCCAATGTCCTTGCCCTACAAACCCTGCTCCCGCGCTGGGGCGCTGTCATCTGCGCGGCAACAGCGCATATCAATACCGATGAAAACGGCGCCCCGGAACGCATTGGCGGAATAAAGCTCCTCCCGATCCCCACTCCGGATGGCAAGCTCAGCCCGGAATTGATCGACGCCGAAGCTTGGGGATGGGGAGACGAGCATCGGGCACAGCCGCTGGCCGTATCGATCACCCAGACCACCGAACTTGGCACCTGCTACACGCCGGAAGAAATCCAACGCATCGCTGATCACGTCCACGCGAAGGGAATGAAATTGCACCTGGACGGAGCAAGGCTGGCCAACGCTGCAGCACATCTCGGGCTTCCTTTGCGGGCATTCACCACCGACGTCGGCGTCGACGTCCTGTCCTTTGGTGGCACCAAAAACGGGCTGCTGTTCGGCGAAGCCGTTGTCTGGCTCAACTCACAGTCCGACCCGGGCATGAACTACCTGCGCAAGATGAACATGCAGCTTGCCTCAAAGATGCGGTTTGTCTCCGCGCAACTGATAGCCCTGCTGACGGATGGGTTGTGGATGCGGTCCGCCAGTGACGCCAACGAGATGGCTCAGCGCCTCAGCGCAGGGATCTCGGCCATCGACGGTGTCTCCCTGACGCAAGCCACACAGGCCAATGGCGTCTTTGCCGTCCTTCCACCCGGGGCAGCCGCGAAAGTCCGGGAATCCTTCCGCTTTTATGACTGGGACCAAGCACGCGGTGAAGTCCGGTGGATGTGTTCCTGGGACACCACCGACACCGATGTCCAATCTCTCGTGGCTGCCGTTGAAGCTGCCGTAAGCTCCCTAGCTTCACAGCAAACGTCTAACCAAGGAGACGCAACCGCCAACTAGTGGCGGCTACTTTCCAGTGGGCGCGGCCTCAAGTGGCCGCGCCCGCGTCGGCGAGAACAAAACAGAGACCAGGGCTGCCGCGTCCTCTCCTCCCACGGTCAGCAGGCCGGCTTTTTTCGCGTCGGCGATACAGAGATGGCGGGGTGCCGGTGCCGGTTAGGTTCGCACCGAATGGCACTCCCCTGGCAGTCCTCCACGATGGTGATGAACTTGCCGGAATGTTGTGCAGCCCGGGGCCTTTTCGGGTTATGCCGCCCACGTGTGCGGCAAGTCCGCATGCGTACTTTCTGTGTTTGCTGCCCGCCTCAGGCAACCCATGGCGCTCCTAGAATCGTGCTACTACTACCGGCAACAGGAAGCGGTGATGGCGCTACCTACCACCGGACCGGCCAGAGCCCGCGGCATTTCGGGCTTGTCTCGGTGCCGGCCGTTCCCGTGAAGGACGTCTGGGTGGGTCGCGCATGAGGGAACTCGGGTGCTGGTACCTCATGCTAGGGACAAAACGAAGGAAAGCACGAAGCCGGCGGCGGTACTCAGCGCCACTGCCGGTCCCCCGTGCTCGAACGCCTCCGGCATGAGGGTGTCCGCCAGCGCGGCGATCACTGCGCCAGCCGCGAAGGCCAGCGGCAACGAGATGGTCTTAGGGTCACTGCCGGACAAAGGCCCGGCGCCGATTATCACGGCGATGACCAGGACAGCCGAGCACAATCCCCAGAGTCTAACTATGGCAGGCGTGGACATGCCCTGGCTGCGCATTGAGGCTGCCCCGACAAGGGCCTCGGGCAAATTGGAGACGAAGATCGCGGCTAGCAGCGCCAGCCCTCCGGTCCCCTCCCCGAGCGAGACGCCCAGCGCGAGATTCTCCGGTACGCCGTCCAGCGTGGCGGCCGCCAGCAGAGCCAGGCCCGCTGCACCCCGCGTGGACGCCGGCGAAGGCGCACGGCCCGCGGCGGCGGCATCAGTGTCAAGCTTCGCGCTGCCCCGGTGTTCGTCCGCTGGAACCGGGTTCTGGCCTGCCTGCGCCCAGCGGTCTAGCAGCGCGCTCAAGACAGTGAACACGACTGCACCAACAAACAGGCCGATCGCTGCGAGCCAAATGCCGCCGCGCTGGAAGGCGTCCTCGAATAACTCGAAACTCAGGGCCGTAATTAAGGCGCCTGCCGCGAAGGACAGGATGATCGCCAGGAGCCGCTTCGGCAACTCGAAACGCACCCCGATGAATGCCCCCAGAATCAAGGCACTGGAGGTCACGACACCAAAGAGCAGCGACATTGCCACACGGTTATTATGGTTCTTTGCGGAAACCGAAGACAACCGCAAGATAGAGCCCAAACTCCTCGCACGTAACCTCACGAGGATAAGGGCTTTGGCTAAGGCCCAAGAAAGCAAATTTCAACCTGGATGAATTCGGCGAACTGCCCGGTGGACAGCCCGGTTCAACATCTCGTTGTCCTTGAAACCGGAACACCGTTGGGGGGACACTCCCCCTGATATGAAACCGCTCGGAATGCGCATCACACTGTCGTCCCGTAAGTTGTTTCATCATTCCGGCCACAAACAAGCCGTCACAGTAGTAATCCTCGGTGCGGGTGCAGGTGCATGTGGTTGCCGGGTAGGCGCCTGTATCGACGGCTATACAGAATCTAGCCCGGGTCCTCTGGCCGGATGACGAGGGCCACTACCACTCAGCCTGGCTACCGACGGACAACGTCCGGCTCCTCGCGGACTCCGAAGGGACGTCACCGCCTGCCGCCAGTGCCCGCCCGAACTGCGGGCCGATGAGCGAGCCCGCCCCCGCTTCCCTGCCCAGCTAGTAAGGCGGGACAGCACGGTCAGCTTCTTGGACGAACCATCCGGGGTGTTCGGAAAGGGCCCGCGCTTCGGCTTCCGCCTTGCTGGCGGCCATGCCGAACCAGACCGCGGTGCGCTCGAGGCCATTTGTCACCACCACCCGCCACCGATACTTCCTAGCCATCATTAAGGATGTACTTGCGCCTGGCCTGGGGGCAATCGGATCCCGGGTTCCTCCCGGAGTAGTTCTGTCTGGAGACCAACAAGGGCAACACCAGGCAATTAACCCTTTAGTCGTGGAGGCAGGCGCCCATTGCTTTGTTGGAAGTCGAGGTTCCCGCGCCTCCATCTCCGTGAGGGACACAACTAAGGGCTCTTCAACCATCTACGTGTCCTCCACGATGCAGTGGCCCTGATGGCAATCGACATTCCACCGACACCGGCAAGACCTCCCCGTTGGATCATCCTGGGAACCGAAGTGGGACGGATGCCTTCACTGCACACTGTCAACCCGTAGCGCATCTGCGAGAAGACATGGAGGTCATCGCGTCGAACGTCGGCGGCCAGAAGGTCCGCCTGCTGCCGGTCAGATAACTGCTTCCGCGTCGAAACGCGCGTCGCCGCTCAGCTCCGACATGTGCCGCTCTCACGTGCCTCGTAAATAACGATGAACACGCCGAGTCGAGCAGAAGGCTGCGAGACATAGTTACGTCAATTTCGGCTTGCAATCGAACTTGCACGATTCCGCGAAAATTGAACCAGAGAAGCCGAACATTCTAGTGGGCACGACAGCCGGGTCCGGCGGGAGCCAGGCCATAGCGGGAGAGCTGGGCACCGTTGTCCAACAGGTGCCAGCGGGGCAGCGTCCCTGGCACATCGAATGCGATGTGGATCTTACGCCGATTGTCCGGGATCATTCCGGGTCCACGCCGGGCCAGTCGGCGGCTACCAAACGATTTCCATCATGGCGGTGTTCAGACCGGAACCAACACCCATGCACAAGACCCGGTCCCCGGCGTTAAGTGACTGCGCCTCGGCGGCGAGGGTCATGGGGAGGGAGGCCGGGCCCACGTTTCCCCAGTGCGGGAACGTGATGGGCACCCTGTCCGGGTCCAGGTCGATGGCGTCGATGATGGCCTTCGTATAGGCATTGCTGACCTGGTGCGTGACGTAGCGGTCCATCGCGCCCCAGTCCCACTCCGGCTGGGCCTCGTGCCAGGCGTCCACCACGAGCTGCAGGCCGCCGTCGAGCAGGCCCTTGGTGTCGGTGGCCATGCCGTCGATCCCGCCCACGCACAGTTCATGATGCTCCGTGCCGGCCCGCATCACGCCGCCGACGATCCGGTGCGCGCCGGGGTGCTCGTCCGCCGGGCCCAGCACCGCTGCAGCGGCGCCGGAGCCCAGGGTGAGGGTGGCGAACTCGCGGTTGAAGTCCTCGCGGGTCGTCTCGGGCCGCTGCAGCCTGGCCAAAGTGGCCTCCTGCGTGGCCTGGGCATCTTCACCGTTGACGATCATCGCGTACTTAATCTGGCCGGAGTCAATCATGTTGGCCGCCAGGGCCATGCCGTTGACGAATCCGAGGCAGGCGTTGGCAAGGTCGAAGTTCATGGCCGACGACGGCAGGCTTAGTCCGTGGTGGATCTTCACCGCGACAGACGGTTCGAGGTTGCGCCGGGTGACCGAGGTGTTGATCAGCAGGCCGATTTCGGATGCCCCGACGCCGGCCTCGGCCAGGGCCTTCGCGCCCGCTTCGACTGCCGCATCATCGAACGATGTCCCGGCGGCCCACCAGCGGCGGTGCGTTATTCCGGCAACGCGCTCCAGCAGCCTCGGCGGGAACTTCAGCCGTTGCAGGGTCGAAGCCAACCTCCGGTCGAAATCCATGGAACTCACGATCCTCGGAGCCTCGACACTGCTCACCGAAAGCAGCGCGGTATTGATATGCCGGAAGGTTGCATTCCCTGCCAATTCAAGCCCCTGTTCGTTTCCGTCCTGCATTCATGCTCCATAGTTCTGCGAACTCAAGTTGATCGGGTCTTCGCGCGTGCGGGCTGTCCCCGCTTCGAACATGTTTTCTCCCCGGCGTCTGGGGGCGCGTTTTGTGGATCTTGTCCCGTCGGCGCCGTGGTTCGGCTTTTGTCCTCAGCTGCTACGGTCGGTCCAAAACCGGCAACCCGAACTCCTGTAGGGGCAGGTGGCGGTGAGGTTTGGGGCCGGCCGCAGCTCGGGGGCGGGTTCTTAGCTGTTTCCGGTGTGGACGATGCTTGAGGGGTCCTGTTGGTGGGCCGGTGCGTCGGCGAGGCCGTCGGGCGTGAGGTCAAGGTCCTCAATTCTGGTGAGGTTTTCCTGCCCGTTAACGGTGGTGGCTGGGGGTGCGGTGGTGGGGATGGTGTTCGTCATGGTCGCCGGTCTCTCTGGTCCTGCCCTTGGGGCAGAGGGTGGTGGTGGGTTAGCGGGGCAGTTCCATCTGGAAACCGCACCGGCATCGCAGTACCTCGGTGGAGAGGTAGGCGGCCAGTGAGTTTACGGCGCCTGACCGGCCAGGAGATGTCCGCAGCGTGGTTTCAGCCCGGGGCCCGGTCAGGGACATCGGTTCTCCGCAGTGGAAGTAGCCGTCGCTCCGGTGGACCAGTCCTTCTTGCTTCGCTGAGTGTGTAGGAAGGGTCGCGAGGTGCTCTTCGGTCGTGTCCAGCACGCGGGACCGGCGGCAATTGGAGCAGTGGACTGCCACGACTAGAGTGCCTGTCTGCCGGCCGGTGATGGCCGGGGATTCGGCCACGAGGTGCTGGTCGGTGTCACAGTTCGCGCACCAGGGGTGTTTCCGCGGGGCTGATGGGCGTCCCGGGGGATGTAGCTGTTCGAAGTTGCAGTCAATGTAGTCAGACCACGGCGTGGTAGCTGGTCAAGATGTAGTCCGCAGCCGCAGGGCCCTTCATGCGCAGTTTGTACCTGGGATGGAGGCGCTGTCTCATCGCGGCCCTGAAGGTGTGCTCTAACTCTCGCGGGGTTTGGGATACGTAGCACCAGCTGGTGTACAGCCCGTAGAAGGCATCCCTGTCAAGAGTCGAGTCGGACTCCGGGTCACGGTAGGTGGCTTCCCGGAGGAACTGGTCGAACTGTGAATGTGCCACGGTGGCTCTTTTCACTACGGTGCGCGTGTCCGCCGTTCGGCTACAGCGGCCTCAAGCTCAATGCCGTGCACGGGACATTGAGCGGAACTGCGGGAGTATCGGGTTCTTCGGCTCCGGCAGGCCAAACACTGGTCAGACCAGGATGAGCCTGGCGCAGCACCATTAGGTGCCGCGCCAGGATCTCTCAGTTTCCGGCCGGGGCCGGAAAAGCGCGGGTTAGGCGTTGTTGCGGTGAACGCGGTTGCCGGCCTTCGCCAGGCCACGGGCCACCATCAGGCCGACGGTGAGCCAAGTGATGTACTGCATGGCGTCATTGGCGTTGAAGACGTCGACACCGTTTTCGCTTGCGTTGTCGCCCACCACTGCGGCGGTGATGATGGTGGCGATGACCGCGGCTACGTAAACGGCGAACTCGAGGGTCCGGGTCGAAACCTTGATGTCGTTTGCGTTGCGCACAGTGGTGGAGTGTTCGTTCTGGGAGTGTGTAGTCATGTGGTTCTCCTTGAGGTGATGTGAGCAGCCGTGGCGGCCTTGCAAACCCTGATCCCTCTACTGAAACCATGTCGACAACTTCTCTACACTGTAGACTTTAGGTGTAGACGAAATAATAAGCAAGCTTACGTATCTTTTGCATGGGTGGGCCTCACATATCGAACAGGAGCGGACCCGCCGATGGCCTCTTCCGAGAAATCCGACAATCTAAGAGGTGCCCGGAAGGCGCGCCTGAGCCGGGATCTCGTGCTTTCCACCGCGCTGGCGCTGGTGGACGCTGAAGGACTGGACGCCCTGTCCATGCGCCGTTTGGGGCAGGAGCTCGACCGGGATCCGATGAGCCTTTACCGTTATGCAGCCAACCGTGCAGCCCTGCTGGACGGTGTCACTGAAATGGTGCTGAACGAGCTGGCGATTTTTCCTGATGACCCGGATTGGCAGGCGCAGTTGCGTCGCATTGCCCACGACCTCCGGCTCTTGGCGCTGCGGCATCCCAATGTCGTCCCGCTGCTGGTTACCCGGCCGCTGTCTACTCCTCTGGGTATGCGTCCGCTGGGGACTCTGCGTCCATTGGAACAGATCCTGGCGCTGCTGATAGAGGCCGGCTTCACGCCGGCAGACGCCCTGCATGTTTACCGCGCGTATTACGGGTTTCTCTACGGACACCTCCTGAACGAACTCCAGGAATACATCGTGGACCCGGAGGAAAACGAAGCCATCCTGCGCCTGGGCCTGCACCGTCTTCCGGCCAAAGACTTTCCCCACCTCCGCGCCCTAGGCCCGGTCCTGGCCGACTACGACGGCGCCGCCGAACTCGACCAAGGACTCACCATCCTTCTCACGGGCCTCGCAACACAGCTCTCCCCGACCCACCACCACTCCGACGGTGACGCACCCCTGGAGCAGACCGGAGGGCCGCGGTGACTGTTCGGGCGAAGCCTTCCTGAAACCCGACGAAGGAGGTGGGCGCGTCGGCGCCTGGGTGGTCGTGGTGTGTCACGCTGCCATCCTGGCTGTGTGTCGGCGAAGCCCGAGAGTCTAGTCCTCCAGGTCGAAGTCGAGATCGAGGTCTTCGACGGCACCCAGTTCCCGCCAGGTGGACCCGACCCGGTCAGCACTTAGGGTGGCGGCGATGGGCATCCGGTCCACGGTGATCAGCTGGTCAAGGTCCAGTCCGGTAAGCTCGGCGATGTCCCGTATCGGGGCCTGGAAGGTCCGGAACGGGCCCAGCGGCGGGACGTCCTCAACACCTCCGGGCCGCGGCACATCCGGTATGTTGGCTAGTTGTGGGGTCTGGTCCACCACGTAGCCGGTGGCCGCCAGCTCGCCCTGGTGGGATGAAGGCGGCGACCTTGAAGAAGCGCAGCGGGATGTCCACGCCCCGGTACACCGGATCGAGGGCACTGAAGATCGGACCGGTGAAGACCACGACCCGGCTCCGGTACTGGGCGGCGTGCTGCTGAAGGTAGTCTTCGATGCCCAGCCACAGTTCCATGCCCTGGTTGAACTTGGCCGCCTGCGGGGCGGCGTTGGTGTAGTGGAAGGTGTCCTCGTTGGCCTGCTCGGCCTCTGCAATGGCATCACCCCAGACGGCCGATGAGCGCCGGACCAGGTCTCCGCGGTCGAGGTCGTTCCGGGCGTAGACCCGCTCCCCCGTCTGCTGCTCCGCGGGAAGCCGGGGATCCAGCCGCCAGTTGATCCCGGACCGGTCCAGGTCCATGAGCTTCTCGCCGTCGATCCCCACGCCGGTGACCGCGGCCAGACGCTTGTCCAGGCGCATCAGCACCGAGAAGTGCGTATACAGCAGCAGCGCGGTCTCCGCACGGGCGGCGAGTGCCGGTAAGGGCACGTGCACGCCCAGGAAGTTCTCGTCTAGGCCTTCCCGTTCGGCTAGTTCGTCGCCTTAGTGCCGGGAGTCGCGGTCAGGTCTGTCAGCAGTTCATCCATGGGCCGGACCTTACCAGCACCACCGCCACCGGAACGGCCCTGCCGAGAGTGGTGCCGCATGTGCCCGGACAGGTCACTATTCGGGCTGGACACCAACGCTCAGCATACTTACCTTTAACCCGTGACCGTGATGCGCTTGGCGTGCCAACCCGAACGGCACGACCGGCGCCGGCCATAAAGTCCAGCAACACGCACAAGGAGAGCGCCATGACTACAGCACGTGAAATCATGACCGGCGGCGTTGAATGCGTCGGTGAAAACGAAACCCTGGAAGCTGCTGCCCGGAAAATGAAAGAGCTGGACGTCGGCGCGCTGCCAATTTGCGGAGAGGACAACAGGCTCAAGGGTATGATCACTGACCGCGACATCGTCATCAAATGCTTCGCGGAAGGTGGTGACCCCCGCACGGCCAAGGCCGGGGATTTTGGCCAGGGCAAGCCGGTGACAATCGGCGCGGACGATTCCATCGAAGAAGCGATCAGGACCATGGGAGAGCACCAGGTCCGTCGGCTGCCGGTCATCGACGGCCATGACCTGGTCGGTATCCTCACGCAGGCAGACGTCGCCCGGAACTACCCCGAGGACCGCGTCGGAGAACTCGTGGAACTCATTTCCTTCTACTAGGCGCCGCCGACGCCGTCAGCCTATGGGGCGTTGACATGAACCGGGTCCAAAGGTAGCCCGCCGTCGGACCAGCGTTGGGCTTCGAGGATTAACCGAGGCCGTCTTGGCCCAGGGAGCCTGTCCTCAGCGCGCGTGACCACACGTAGAAGCTTCATGGTCAGGGCAGGAGCCCTTACAGCCGCCGCTGCCCTCTCCGCCTGTTCTGGAGTATGCCTGTTCTGGAGTAAGTATGGATCGTCCGCGGGAAACTTCGCTGAACCTCGCTGCTCTGAGTGCCACGCCCGGCAAGGAACCGGCCTCGGCACCTGTTCCGGGACAGCATGCTCTGGGCCTCGAATCTGCACGGGACACATTGCTCTATATGCCGGCGGGCATACCGGGTGTACAGCCGGCCCCGCTTATTCTTTTGCTCCACGGCGCCGGGGGTGAAGCAGCAGGAGGGTTAGCGCTACTGTCCGCCTTTGCCGAAACGCACAAGATCATCCTGGCAGCACCGTCTTCGCGTACCTCAACCTGGGATGGCGTACGAGGAGTCTTCGGCCCCGATGTCAAGGTGATTAACCAAGCACTGGAGCGAATCTTCCACATGGTCTTCGTTGACCCGAAGCGCATCGCTGTGGGCGGTTTCTCGGACGGGGCCTCCTACGCGCTGGGTTTGGGCCTGGCAAATGGGGACCTCTTTTCCCGGGTCATAGCGTTTTCCCCAGGGTTTGTCCCTCCCGCCCCGCGCTATGGGAAACCCCGCCTTTTCGTTTCACACGGAGACGGCGATACCGTCCTGCCGATTGACCGAACCAGCCGCCGGTTGGTGCCCCTCCTAAGAGCGGACGGCTATGACGTCACCTACCGAGAGTTCCCGGGCGGCCATACGGTACTCACCGCCATCGCCAGGGAAGCTATCAGCTGGCTGGGCTGGCAGACGTAGAGGAACCGAATGCGCTTAAGCGGCGTTCCCGCCGGGCCTACCCCGAGACACTGAAGAAGCCTTTCGGGTCGTCGGCGCCGAGCAGGTCGTGATGGAACACGATGGCATCCACTGGCCGGGTGCCCACGAACAGGACCGCGACCTCGCGGGAATGGACGACGGTGTACCGGACGCGCCCGTCCAGCCAGGAGTGGATGCCGGTGTACTCCTCGACGAACAATCCGTCACCGAGCAGTCCCCGCCCGGCTAGCAGGTCGTAGACAACATTCCAGGCGAGATCCATCAGTTCATGGATGGCCGCCTCCACCGTTGGAGCCGTCATAGTTCCATCGTCCTCCCGGTCACCGACAGGATTGCGGGTACCGTGCGGCGTGTCTTCCAGATGATGCATCTTGATCGGCACGGTGGTTGTCTTGAACTGCTGGCTTGCCCACCATGGAACTGTGGGAATGAAGGACGGGCGGCACCGGATCGGGTTTGCCCTGTGCCTGCTGATCCCTCTAAGCGGGACTGCGGGGTGCGTCTACGAATACCCGGAACCCGTGCACCCCCCAACCCCTGACCCGACGCCGGTAGCAGGGCCCCCTAAGCCCTACACTGATCCTCAGGTCCGGGAGCGCGAGGTCAAAAGCTACGCTGAGCTGGACCGGCTCCTTAAGGCAGCGCCGGGGCCAGTTCTCCTTTCTGAGGAGGGGCCACTCGATGGCCCCCTCAGGGGCTTTGGCACGACGGCGAAGGTGCCGGCAGCCGGGCTGTACACGGTCACTGCAGCCTGTGTTGGTGCTTCCAGCGCGAAGGTCGCCGTTGGACAGGAGCACCCCGGCGCCCCCTTTCGGCCGATGGAGCTCGCGCTGGATTGCGCCGGGACCACTTCACAGGTCATTGCAATTGAGCAGGGGTACCTTTTCGCTCATCTGCTGCTGCCCAGCCCGGGCGATACGCCGTGGACAGGGGCAGTGGGCGGAGTACGTGTGACGCTTGAGGTGCATTACGCCTGCTCCGCGTCGGCCTCCCCGTCGTCCTTGAGTTCGCCGGCAGCGACGCGCTCAGCGGTGCGCCGATAGGCCTCGGCGATGTAGTCCTCGAGGTCGTTGGCCCCGATGCGCCAGATGGCCCGGCCGCCGACCTGGATGGCGCGAAGCTCACCGCTCCTAACCAGTGACCGGATGAGGCTTTGCTTCACGTTTAGCTCTTCAGCTGCCTGGTGGACAGTCAGGAATCGGTGTTTCTTGGGATCATCGGACACCGGACCATCCTATGCGCAGGGGCGCTCCGGAGAAGGCTCCTAGAATGGCGGTAATGACCGAGTATTGACAGCCTTAGGAAGGCCGTCCGGGTGTCCTCCGGCCGAGATCCTGGTTGCTCGACAGCAACGGCATTTCGATCTAGGCGGCCGACCAGCAGCCCATGTGTGCCTAAACTTCAGGCTGTGATGACCCTTCCTGTAGATGACGAGGACGAAGTCAAGCAGTGTCGGCAAAGTTAGTCCCCTGCCTCTGCGGGCGCTTCCCGCGAGGTCTGGAAGGCATTCGGCTACCGGCGTAGATTCAGATCACGTGACAAGCGGGGGCTTAAAGGAGCCAGCAGTGGCCGGATGGAATGCAGACAACGCGGCGGGTCCTGTGGGACAAGGTGCAGTGACACTCGTGGAAGGATCGTCGTTCTGCATATCGCTGCAGAACGGGGACATCTTTCCCCATCATCCTCATGGAGTTTTTCACGAGGACACCAGGATTCTGTCCCGCTGGTGCCTGACCGTCAACGGTCAGCCGGTGGAGCCCTTGGGTGCCTGGACGCCAGCACCGTACCAGGGAATGTACGTTGGCAGGGCCGTGGGTACTGATGGCCGGGCAGATAGTCCGCTGACGGTGGAGCGCAGGCGAGAGCTGGGCGGAGGCATTCTCGAGGACATCACGATCCGCAACCATGCCCTGCAGCCAGCCGCCTGCGACGTCGGGCTGTTTATGGACACGGATTTTGCGGATCTGTTTGAGGTCAAGGACGGACGGTTTCACCGGCAATGGGAACAGACCCGCCGGTGCGAGGTCGGTTCGGTGACGATGGAGGCCGTTTGGCAGGATGTTCGGAAGGGCGTCATCATTCGGGCACCCGGCGGTGAGGCCGGGGCGGATGGTCTCCTCTTCCACACCATGATTCCGGCCCACGGGGAGTGGAGTGTCAGGGCGACCGCGGAGCCGATCCCGGACGGGAGCGTTCCGGCCCCGCCGTCCTTCCACGCCAGTTCGGACACCGTTTCACCTCAGTTCCGGCGGCAGCAGTCCTGGGATGCGAGTATCCCGCCCGTCCGGATAGGGAACAGGTCCCTCGAGCGAACCGTCTATCGCAGCTACTCTGACATCGGTGCTCTGCGCATCGTCGACCCGCAGCATCCCGACCGGATGGTCGTTGCCGCCGGGGCACCGTGGTTCATGGCGCTGTTCGGCCGGGACTCATTGCTGGCCTCGTTCATGGTGATGCCCATCAACGCACCGCTGGCCCTGGGCACACTGCAGACACTGGCCGAGCGGCAAGGAGTTGTGGTTGACCCAGTAACCGAGGAACAGCCCGGACGGATCCTGCACGAGGTGCGGCTGGGTGTTGGCGTGGGCTTAGCACTGGGCGGGAAATCGGTCTATTACGGCACCGCCGATGCCACGCCCTTGTTCGTGGCCCTGCTCGGCGAAGTGAGCCGGTGGGGACTTGCCAATGAGGATATCGCCGCTCTGGTGCCCCACGCCGACCGGGCCCTGGAGTGGATCCGGGACTACGGGGACCGTGACGGGGATGGGTTCGTCGAGTACGAACGCCTTAACGACCAGGGCCTCATCAACCAGGGCTGGAAGGACTCTTGGGACGGGATTAATTTCGCCGACGGCCGCATAGCTGAGGCGCCCATCGCGTTATGCGAAGTGCAGGGCTACGTTTACAGCGCATACACTGCCCGTGCGTGGATGGCTCACGACGCCGGCGACCGCATGCTGGCAGGCGAGCTCCGGGGCCGTGCAGAGCTGCTCAAGAAACAGTTCAACGAGCAGTTCTGGCTGCCGGACCGCGGGTACTACGCGATCGCACTGGACCGCGATAAACGTCCGGTCGATGCCTGCGCCTCCAACATGGGCCACTGCCTGTGGTCCGGCATCGTGGATGAGGACAAAGCCCGGCAGGTTGCCGATCGGCTGATGTCCCCGGAGATGTTTAGCGGCTGGGGCGTGCGCACCCTGGCGACTGACATGGGTGCCTACAACCCGGTCAGCTACCACAACGGCTCCGTCTGGCCACACGACAACGCCCTGATCGTCGCGGGCCTGCTGCGCTATGGGTTCGTGGAGGAAGCCCAACGGCTTGCCTCGGCACTGATGGAAGCCGCCGAATACACAGACCACAGGCTGCCCGAGCTGTTTTGCGGTTACAGTCGCTCAGACTACCCTCAGCCGCTCCCCTATCCGACGGCTTGCTCGCCCCAGGCCTGGGCCGCAACAACCCCGATAATGCTTATCAGGAGCCTCCTGCGCTACGACGCACACCTGTCCCTGGGCGGCCTCTGGATCGACCCGGTCTTGCCGGAGTCGTGGGGAGACTTTAACGCCACGAACGTCGACATGGGTGGGTCCCGATTCTCTTTCAATGTGTCGGGCTCCCGAGTGGATGTGATGGATCTGCCGGAAGGAATTGTGCTCCACCGGGGAATGCGCCCTTCGCTGGCTGACCTTGAGGAACTCGACAAACTCCGCCCGACGGAATAACGGATAAGCTGGGGTACTTCCCCCAGCGGCCCTGGCCAAGCCTTGCGCTTACCGCGTGGCAATCGCCTTTGACGCCAAAGCGCGGCAGACACCGGGTTGTGCCTGCCGCACTTTCGGCCGCGATTGGGCTGGAAATCACCAGCGTTTCGCGCTGCGGCGATGTCCACGGCACCCTGCATCCCTGCGTGGTGGCAGGCGGCCTGGATTACGGACGGAGCCGGCGCGGGACGGCAAACACGACCCCTGCGCCGACGACGGCAAAGATCGCGAACATGTAGAAGTTCAACTGCCAACCAAGCGCCAGGCTGGCGACCGCGCCGCCGATGATCGGGCCGCAAATTGCCCCGACCCTGCCGACCCCCAGCGACCAACTAAGGGCGGTAGCGCTGAGTGCCTGGGGGTAGTGGGTCGCACAGTAGCCGCCAACCAGAATTTGCGTGCCTACCGAGCCAAGACCAGCGAAGGCAACGATCACCAGGAGCACGGCAAGCGGCAACTGCAGGGTCAACATGAGGATGGCCGCGAAGGCCAACACGAAAGACGCCGTGACGACCTTCTTGATGCCAATCCGATCCGCGATGACCGAAGCGCTCACGGAACCAACGATGGCTCCGGCATTCAGCACCAGGAGGAACGTCAGGGAATCCCCCAGGTTGAACCCAGCCTGCCGCATGATCTGCGGCAACCAGGTGTTCAGGCCATAAACGAGGAGCAGGCCGCAGAAGTTCGCCAAGGCAAAAAGAACGGTCGACAGGATGAATTTGCGGGAAAAAATCGTCCGGAGACTGGATTTTTTGGCCGGACCTTCAGCCGAGTCCTGGGAGGAAACGATATCCGAATAGATCAGGCCGTAGCGCTCAGCCGTGTCTTTCGCGTCCGCACTGCGCCCGCTGCGGGCGAGGTAGGCCACGGAATCGGGCAGCAGCTTCCACGCCACCGGCAGAAGGGTCACCAGCGGCAGTGCGCCGATAGCGTACAGCCAACGGAAATCGATGTGCGGTAACAGGTTGATCGCCAGGATGGACGCCCCCACGCCACCGAACGAATAGCCGCTGAACATCACGGCGTTGGCAATTTGCCGCCGCTCTTTGCGGGCGTACTCAACCGTCAGGGCGATACAGGTGGGAACAACGCCGCCAAGGCCGAGCCCTGTGAGAAAACGCAATGCGCCGAAAGTTTCGGCTGACGGCGCAAAGGCCGTGATCAGCATGCAGGTCGAAAACACCGTGATGCTCGCCAGCATGATCCGGCGCCGGCCGAGCCTGTCGGTGAGCATCCCGACTGACATGGTCCCAAGCAGCATGCCGATGAGGGCCAGGCTGCCGATGAGGCCGGCCTGTGCCGTGGTGAGTCCCCATTCCTGATACTTCAGGATGGAGGGAATAGTGGAGCCGTAGATGACGAGGTCATATCCGTCAAAGACGATGGTGACAAAGCATAGAAGGAGGACTGTGCGCCCCTTCCAGGCCGGTGTGGCCTCGGTTCTTATTGCCGTTGGCAGTGACTGCGCCATGAATGCCTCTCGTTCTCACGATGCGGTATGTGGTGTGGATCACGCCAATGATGTCACGGCTTCTTTACGACAGTAAAGATTTAGGCATACTTTCTTTGTAACGATCGTCATAAGACCGTAATATCGAGTGGAGGTTACCGCCGAAGGCTCTCTGACGGCAGCTCGCCGAACGTGTCGAGGTAGAGAGCCGAGAAGCGGCCCTGATGGGAAAAGCCGCAGCGCTCGGCTATCGAAATGATGGTCTCCTGCCCGGGCTCGGCCGCAAGGAGCATCTCCCTGGCCCGATCCAGCCGAACCCTCCTCAACAGCTCCGACGGCGTCGCCCCGACTTCGGAGCGAAGGGCCAGCTGGAGGGTGCGCACAGAAACCCCCAGGTTCTCGGCTATGTCCGGTACCGCGAGCTCCTCCGAGGCGTGACGTTCCAGAAGGTCCCGGAAACGCCGGATCAAGCGGCTCTCCGAATCCGGATTCAGCCCTCCCTGCACCGCCGTGTTATCCATTGCCATGAGCAGTCGCGACAGCATGGTGTCCACGAGGAGCCTCTGGACGAAGACAGGAGCGGTGCTCGAGGCTTGGCTGATCATGTCGTCGTGCAGTTCCACGACGGATCTCAGGAAAGCCCGCCCCGCTGACCCGGTTAAATCCATCGCATAGCCGAGCTTCACGACACCCCGCGGCTTGTCCCCATACAGCTGCTCGGCCACCGAAGCAAGTGCAATACGCCTCACGTAAACAATCAAATGCGGTGTTCCGCGATCCCACGTCATCGAAAAGGGGCGGTCGATCGGTGGAACCGACGCCGTTCTGGGGCTGGACTCTACCGCGAAGGAGCCCACATCCATATGCGCGTGGCCGGCGAGGGGAATCTGGACCAGATGGAAGTTCTCCAAGCCCTGCGGATTAATGCGGACCTCCGCGCCGTAATCCAGATACTCGATCCCGACGTCACCCCGATGGAGGGACCTCAGTTTCATGTCCACCGACCCGGCACGGGCCTGCGGAACCAGATCATGGCCACAGAACAACTCGGCAATCTTCTGGTGGGCATCGTCGACATCCGTGGTGGCCACGGTGGGGCGGCCCCTAAGGACGTCGCGCGGAAGAATTCTCACCATCGAGCACCTGACTTCCCCGGTTTTCGTATTTCGGATGAGCCCTGCGCCAACTGGATATACCGGTTTTCAGGGTGTGAATAGAGTCACTTTTAGAACAAGTATGACGCACGTCATAGAAATGCAACAACGAAACCCGTTGGAAGGGGTGAGCAGAGATGAAGAACGTCAAGCTCGTGCACGAGCGGCGTATGGAATGGGAACGGACTCATCCGAAGCCCATGCCCAGGCCCGCTGCCAAGTAGCCACTCCCCCGGGTATGACGAACGTCATGCGCAGGAAACACTGTTGATCCCACAGATTCATCATGAAAGGTTTGACCATGTCAGGACTCTCAGGCAGGACCGCAATCGTCACCGGCGGGGTAACCAAGATCGGCCGGGGCGTTGTCGCAGCGCTGCGCGAGGCGGGCGCCACCGTGGTGGTTGCCGATATTGACGCCGATGGAGGCGCCCAACTCAACACCATGGGCGGCGGCGTCAGCTTTTCGCACACTGACATCACGGATGATTCAGCCGTGTCCCGGCTGATGGATGACACCGCAGCATCGCACGGCAGCATCGATGTCCTCGTCAACCTGGCCTGCACCTACAAAGACGACGGTGCAGCATCCGGCCGGAACGACTGGCTCGACGCACTAAACGTCAACGTCGTGAGCGCAGTCATGGCAAGCAAGGCGGCGCGACCCTACCTGAAGGCGTCCCAGCACGGAGCCATCATCAATTTCACCTCGATCTCCAGTTCGGTTGCCCAGACGGGCCGCTGGCTCTACCCGGCGGGCAAGGCCGCGCTCGTCCAACTGACCCGGAGCATGGCAGTAGATTTCGCCGAAGACCGCATCCGGGTCAACTCGGTCAGTCCGGGATGGGTCTGGAGCAACATCATGGACTCCCTGACCAACGGAAACATTGATAAAACGGACGCCGTGGCTGCTCCCTTCCACGTTCTGAAGCGAGTCGGACGGCCCGAGGAGATCGGAGCCGTCGTTGCCTTCCTCGCCAGCGACGCGGCCAGCTTCGTGACCGGTGCTGATTGGGCGGTCGACGGCGGGTACTCCGCCATGGGGCCCGAACGCGCCGAGGAAACCATCCCCTTACTCGCCGATGAAACGAGGTGACGACAAGTGAACGACATCAGGTTCGTGCACATGGGCCACCCCGGATGGGAACAAACCCACCCCGAACCCGCCCCGAGGCCGGGCCAACTAGCGACTCCCCCATTCATCCACGGATGCCGGGACAGTAGAAAGACAAGGGCAACAACATGACACAACGCCACATCACCATCGTCGGAGCGGGACAGTCCGGCCTGCAGCTGAGCATTGGTTTGCTCAAAGCCGGCTTCGCAGTGACCACGATATCCAACCGCACCGCCGAAGAAATCTACGAAGGCAAGGTCTCCTCCAGCCAGTGCATCTTCCACAATGCACTGGAACACGAGAGGGCGCTCGGCCTGGACTTCTGGCCTGAGGCTCCTACGGTCGATGGAATCTCCTTCACGATCCCGCACCCAGACGTCGCCGGGCAGAAGGCCATCAGCTGGGCGTCCCGCCTCGATAACCCGGCGATGTCCATTGACCAACGCGTCAAATTCCCCCGGTTCATGGAGGAGTTTGTGGCCCAGGGAGGCGAGCTCGTGTTTGAGGACGCCGGCGTCGAGGACCTCGAACGCTACGCCGTGAACTCCGATCTGGTCATTGTGGCCGCCGGCAAGGGAGAAATTGCACAGCTCTTCACCCGCGACGCCGAGCGCAGCGCTTACGACGCACCCCAACGTGCCTTGGCCCTGACGTACGTGAAGGGGATGAAACCCAGGGCAGAATACTCGGCCGTTTCCTTCAACCTGATTCCTGGGGTCGGCGAATACTTCGCTTTCCCCGCCCTCACCACAACCGGCCTCTGCGAAATAATGGTGTTTGAAGGCATCCCCGGCGGGCCCATGGACTGCTGGAAGGGCCTGACGCCCTTGGAACACCTGGAAACGTCCAAGAACATCCTGAAGCAGTACCTGCCCTGGGAAGCCAGCCGCGCCGCCGACGTCGAACTGACCGACCCGAACGGCTTACTGCAAGGCCGCTTTGCCCCCACCGTTCGGCATCCCGTTGCCACCCTGCCCAGCGGCCGGAACGTCCTGGGCCTCGCCGACGTCGTGGTCCTCAACGACCCCATCACCGGTCAGGGCTCCAACAACGCCAGCAAATGTGCGGCCTCGTACCTGCGGAGCATCAAGGAACACGGCGAAGCCTCCTTCGACGCAGCGTTTATGCAGGCGACTTTCGAAAACTATTGGAACTATGCCCGGCACGTGGCCCATTGGACCAACGCCCTTCTGGCTCCCCCGCCGCCGCATGTTCTTGAACTCCTGGAAGCCGCCGGCCAGTCGGCCGAAATCGCCAACCGCTTCGCCAACGGCTTTAACAACCCGCCGGACTTCCAGGAATGGTTCATGTACCCCGACAAGGCCGCCGCGTACCTGGCAAGCGTGAACTCCGTGGCCGCATCCTGACCGCCGCTCCATCTCCCCAGGTAAACAACTCCTTTGAAGGAAGCCCTAAGATGCGAAAGATTGCAATAATCGGAGCCGGTGAATCAGGCGCCCAACTGGCCTTGGGCCTGCAGCGGGAGGGGTATGCCATCACCCTGTTCTCGGACCGGTCGGCAGCCCAGATCCGCACCGGCAAGGTCATGTCCAGCCAATGCATGTTTGCCACCGCCCTCGCCGCGGAAGCCCAGCTGAGTTCAGCTCTGACCAACCTCTATGACGGTGCAGTCGTGCCAGGAATCAACGCCATCCGGTTGCGTGTTGAAGGCGAACACGGGGCGGATGCCATCGAGTGGGAGGCGCCCCTGGAGGGGACGGCACGCTCAGTTGACCAGCGAATCAAAAGTGCCGCCTGGATAGAAGCCTTCGTAGCCGGCGGCGGTGATTTCCGCATCGAGAATGTCACCCCGCGCATGTTGGAGGAACTGTCACGCGACTACGAACTCGTCATTGTCAGCACCGGCAAGGGAGAGATCGGCCAAATGTTCCCCAGAGACAGGTCCAAGTCGCCTTTCGATCGGCCCCAAAGAGTCCTCGCACTGAACTACGTCTCGCCAGGTGCGCCAAACGGTGAGCAGGACGAGCAGCTCAGTGACAGCATCCGCATGTCCGCCGTGCCCGGCGTCGGGGAATTCTTTACCTTTCCCGGGCTGACCGTTTCCGGGCCATGCCAAATGATGGTCTTTGAGGGCGTCGTAGGCGGCCCCATGGACAGATGGGCCGACGTCGGAAGCCCGGACGAGCAGCTGAGCCGCTCACTGGAAATTCTGGAGGAGCATTTTCCCCATGAGGCGAAAAACTTCGCCGGCGCACGACTCACCGACGACGGGGCTACCCTGCTTGGCCGGATCACCCCAACCGTCCGGTCCGCCGTGGGCGAGCTGGCCAACGGCAACGTCGTGTTCGGACTCGGAGACGCCGTGCTGCTCAACGATCCGCTGACCGGGCAGGGCTCCAACAATGCCACGTTGGCTTCCCGCTACTACCTTGACTCCATCGTCCGGAGGGGGCAGCAGCCTTTCGACCGGCAGTGGATGGAACGTACCTTTGACGAGTTCTGGCGCGGTTGGGGACAGTGGGCCGTGGCGTGGACGAACGACATGCTCAAACCCCGCAGGGACCACCAGCGGTCAGTGCTGGCCGAAGCGGCGGAGCACCCGGCGCTGGCCGCCAGCATCGCTGGCGGCTTCGATGATCCGCGCACCTTCTACCCCTGGTGGTTCGATCCCGCTGCTGCCGCCGAGTTTGTGCAGGCCCTAAAAGACGAAGATTCAGCGGCCTTTGACCTCAGGGATTTCAGGGGCGCCCTGGGACAATTCGCCACCGGCGTCACCGTGGTCACCACCCTGGGTGTCGACGGACGAAAGGTGGGGATGACCGCCAATTCCTTCACGTCCGTTTCGATGGAACCCCCGCTGGTTCTGTGGTGCCCCAGCAAGCGGGCGCCAAGCCTTGCAGACTTCGAGGAATCCACGCATTTCGCCATCAACATCCTCGCCAGCGACCAGCACGTGCTGTCACGACAATTCGCCACCCCGTCACCTGACAAGTTTGCCGGCGCGGAAACCTCGGAGGGAATCGCCGGGATCCCGCTGCTGGATGGAGCCGTGGCCACCTTCCAATGCCGGACGGTATCCCGCCACGACGCCGGCGACCATGTCATCTATGTCGGCGAGGTCGAGAAATACGAGAACGCCGGAAGGGATCCCCTGGTGTTCCATGCCGGCAAGTACCACGCAACGGCCAGCCATCCAGACTTCTGAGAGGACGGAGCGCTCCATGGACGATTCCACTGACATTGCGATTATTGGTTCAGGGATCAACTCCCTCGTGGCTGCTGCGGAGCTTGCGATGGCCGGGAAGCGCGTTTGCCTCATTGAACGGGCCGGCAGGCTCGGCGGCTTCATCCACTCAGCGGAACGGACTCTGCCCGGTTTTATCCACGACTCCTTCTCCTCCTGGCATCCCTTGTTCGTTTCGGGAGGCGCTTACCAGGCATTGGGAGAAGAGCTGCATGCCAGGGGTTTGGAATATTGCAATGCCGACGGCGCCGTGACGGCCAGCGTGGCCGCCGACCCCAGGACGGGGCACCAGCGGGTCATCGTTGCCCATCGCGATCCGGTGCTCACGGCTTCGGCTTTGCAAGCCGGCGGGGATGAAGGCGCGTACCTGGCGATGCTGGAAGACCTCGGCCGCAATGCCGGCACCATTTTCGGTGCGTTCGGCGCTGAAATGCGATCTTTCAAGGATGTCGTGAAGATTGCCGCCGGCGCCCTGAGGCGAGGGAAAGTCAAGGGTACCGAGGCTTTCGTGCGGGATTCGGTGATGAGCGGCCGCAATTACCTCCGCAGCCGGTTTGATGGATGGGAAGCAGATCAGCTGTGGTCCCCATGGCTCCTGCATGCCGGCCTCGGCCCAGACCAGGCGACCGGCGGCGTGATGCTTCCGGTCATGGCCTTGAGTATGCATGGCCATGGTCTCCCCGTGGTGAAAGGCGGGGCATCGAACTTTGTTTCGGCTTTTGAGTCGCTCCTGCAGGACAACGGGGCGCGGATCATGCTGGACACAGACGCCGAGGAAATACTCGTCGACTCCAAGGGGGCAACGGGTGTGAAAACCTCCCGCGGCCTGGTCAGTGCCCGGACTGTCCTGGCGAATGTGTCTCCCCAGGCCCTGTACTCTAAGCTGTTGCGCCGGCCACCGGCCGGGGCGGCCGAGGCGGCGGCGCGCTATCAGAACGGCCGCGGGGCGATGCAGATCCATCTGGCCCTGAGCAGACCGGTCCAATGGCTGGATTCCCGATTGGATTCGGTGCCCCTCATTCATCTGAGCAACGGTTCCGACAGCACAGGAATTGCCTGTGCCCAAGCTGAGGCGGGGCTGCTGCCAACTGAGCCTACCGTCGTCGTCGGTCAGCAGTGCGTCCTGGATCCGTCCAGGGCACGCGGGCAAAGCCACGCTGTGGCTGCAGCTGCAGGAAGTGCCGTTCGCACCGGCGGGCGATGCCGCCGGGAAGCTCAACGTCGACGGCGGCTGGACCCAGGAGCTCAAGGAGCGGTACATGGAGCGTGTCCTGGCCAGGCTCGAACACTTTGCACCGGGTACGAGGGCTTCCGTTTTGGCCTGGGACACCCTGGCACCGACCGATCTTGCCGCGGAGAACCCCAATGCCGTCAAGGGCGACCCCTACGGCGGATCCGCAGAACTCTTCCAGAACCTCCTCTGGCGCCCCTTCCCCCAGGCAGCCAACCACAGAACCCCGATCAAGGGCCTGTGGCACATCGGCGCGTCCACCCACCCGGGCCCCGGGCTATCCGGCGGATCGGGCCACTTGGTGGCCCAAAAACTCAAATGAACCCCCACATCAACCCGACAGGAGAACAATGTCTGTTCTAAACGGGCTCACCGCAGCCCTGTCAGCCGGCGTCGTCGAAGTCGTCGACCTCACCACGCCGCTCAGCGGTGACACGCCGATCCTGAACCTTCCGCAACCACTCGCCAACACGGTTGGACTCTCGCTGACTCCGGTGAGTAATTTCGACGACGCCGGACCTGCCTGGGCCTGGAACGACGTCACCGTGGGCGAGCACGCCGGCACGCATCTGGACGCTCCCGTCCACTGGATTACGGGACGGGACGGAAAATCCGTGGACCAGATCGAGCCGAAGCGCCTGGTTGGCCCGATCGTCGTCATCGACAAATGCGCCGAAGCCGCCCAGGATCCCGACTTCCTGCTGGAGCCGGAACACCTTGAACAGTGGCAGTTGGATCACGGGCAACTGCCGGAGAACTGCTGGGTGATCTTCAGGACAGGCTGGTCCGCCCGCGGTGGAAACAGTGCGGACTTCGTCAACGCGGACGAAAACGGGCCGCACACCCCCGGCGTCTCGCCCGCCGGTGCCAAGTGGATCGCCGGCAACGACAGAATTAGCGGCTTCGGAGTCGAAACCGTTGGCGTAGATGCCGGCCAGGCGGCGACCATGGACCCCATGTTCCCCGTCCACTCGTTTCTCCTTGGCGCAGACAAATACGGGCTCACGTCACTGCGCAACGTAGACCGCCTGCCCGTCACCGGGGCGACCATCGTGGTCGCGCCGTTGCCGATAGTCGGTGGCACCGGCAGCCCCAGCCGGGTCTTTGCATTGGTGGAGGGTTCATGAACGAGAAAGTACAGGTGGCGGCCCTCGTCGGCAGAACGTTGGCCAGGCTCGGCGTCGGCCACGTCTTCGGTGTGGTGGGGAGCGGCAATTTTGACGTGACCAACGCCCTCATCGATGAACGCGTTCCCTACACCGCCGCCAGGCACGAAGGGGGCGCGGCAACCATGGCCGATGCCTACTCCAGGATGTCCGGCAAAGTCGGTGTGCTGACAACCCACCAGGGGTGCGGGCTCAGCAATGCCGTCACGGGCATCGGCGAGGCAGCCAAGAGCCGTACGCCACTCATCGTGCTCACCGCCGACACCCAGGCGGCTGCGGTCCGGTCCAATTTCAAGATCGACCAGGATGCCCTTGTCCGCAGCGTCGGGGCAGTTGCCGAACGGATCCACTCCGCCGAAACAGCCATCGCAGACACTGTCAGGGCCTTCCGCACCGCGGTGAACGAACGCCGGACCGTCGTCCTCAACCTGCCGCTGGACGTTCAGAGCGGTTTTGCGGCGGATCTGACCGGATCCGTCGAGGTGCAGGGGCCGGCCCGGGTCCGGCCTGATTCCGCGTCCGTAGAACAACTGGTCGCCCTCATTTCCCAGGCCCAGCGCCCGGTGTTCGTCGCAGGACGGGGAGGCAGGGACGCCCGGGATTCCATCCTGGCCCTGGCCCGGCACGCCGGGGCGCTCGTGGCTACCTCGGCCGTGGCCAATGGCCTGTTCAACGGCGATTCGCACAATCTGGGCATCTCCGGCGGCTTTTCCTCTCCGTTGACTGCGGAGCTCATCACCGGAGCCGACCTCATCGTCGGATGGGGATGCACGCTGAACATGTGGACCATGCGTCACGGTCGGCTGATCTCCCCCGGAACAAAAGTGATCCAGATCGATGTCGAAGATTCATCGTTGGGCGCCAACAGGCAGATCACACTGGGCGTGCTGGGCGATTCCGCCCTCACGGCTGACGATGCATTGGAAGCCCTGCGCAGGATCCAACCAGCCTCGGCGGAAAAATACCGCACCGAGCAGAATGCGCTCGCCATCAAACAGGGCGCACGGTGGCGGGACGTGGTAACACCGGACCTCAGCACCGCAACATCGATCGACCCACGGGTGATCAGCCGGGAACTCGATTCACTCCTTCCCGCGGACAGGATTGTGGCAGTGGATTCGGGCAACTTCATGGGTTACCCCAGCCAGTACCTGGCGGTGCCGGACGAGTTCGGCTTCTGCTTCACCCAGGCCTTCCAGGCCATTGGCCTTGGCCTCTACACGGCGATTGGAGCCGCCGTTGCCCGGCCTGACCGGCTACCGGTACTGGGCGCGGGCGATGGCGGGTTCCTAATGGGCATCAGTGAACTGGAGACGGCCGTCCGGCTTAAACTGCCGCTGGTCTGCATCGTCTACAACGACGCCGCATACGGCGCCGAGGTCCACCACTTCGCAGAACATCACGGTCAGGAGGAGCTGGCCAGCGTCTCGTTCCCGGAGACAGACATCGCGGCGATCGCCCGGGGATATGGAGCCGACGGCGTCACTGTCCGGACGCTTGATGACATGCAGCCGGTGCGGGAATGGGTTGCGGCCATCCGCGACGGCGGGCAGGACCGGCCCTTGGTGATCGATGCGAAGATCGCCTCGGACGGTGGCTCCTGGTGGCTGGCGGAGGCTTTCCAAGGACACTGATCCCCCCGGATAAAGAGACCGGGACACCTGCGAAGGGGGCTGGGGTGTGGCAGGCCCCAGCCCCCTTCGCGACGTGGTTTAGTTTGATCCGACGACGGAAATCGCATAGTGCTGGGCCTTCGGGCCCAGCAGCGCGTGCAGCTTGCTGAAGAGCTCCTGGGCGGCCAGGCCGTGCCAGTTGTCCGGCAAGTATTCTTCGGGGAGCCCGGGATCCATATAGGGCAGCCGCCGCCACTGGGTGACCATGGGAACATAATCCGCAAAGGCCTGCTTCAGCAGTTCGGGCGACTCGGCGTCTCCCTCAAGGTTCTCCCACCGCTGAAGTACGGGCTGGTGCCGCGCCAGGAAGTCCGTGTAAAGCGCTTCCAAAGAGGGCAGGTCCCACCATTGACCCACCTTCTCATCGATGTGGCCTCCAGTTAGATGCGTTGCCTTGAAGAGGTCGACATACTCCATGAGCTCGGCCCGCTGAAGCTGCTGCTCCACTTCGTCCGCAAGATTGCCGGGAGCGATCCACAATCCCGGGGAGACCTGTCCGCAGCCGACGCGGGTCAGGATGGTTCGGAGCTTGTGCCTCAGGTGCCGTTGCGCCTCCGGGATGGAGAAGGACGCCAGGAGCCACGCGTCGTCTTTTTGGGCACGGCGGGGAGCGAAAATCCGTTCGTCTCCGGCACTGAACACATCCTCGAGTTCCGGTGAGAGCTTGTAGGCGGCAGAACCTCCGCGTTTGAGGCTGACAAGGACTCCGCGTTTCTTCAGCCGCGACACTGAAGACCGCACACCAGCTGATTCAACCCCCAGGTCCCCCAGGAGCTGTATCAGGTCAGCAACCGCAAACGTGCCGTCCTGGTTGCGGGCATACAAGCCATATATGGTGACGATCAGGTGTTGATGGCGCGGCGTGGGAGCAACGTCGGGGACGGCATCGGCCATGGCCATTAAGCGCTACCTCAATTAGTTCGGGAATCGATTTACAGTCATAGGCTACATCCCGACTGGTCCGGACTCACGACGGTACTTTCCATACCGCAGCCGGGCTGAAGAGCAGGTCAGATGAAACTCAGCCCGGCCCATGGCGACGTAACCGGCGTCGTCCCCCCGAACACCGACCGGAACTCTTCATCGAGCAGAGCGCCCAAGGTCAGTTCCTGTGAATCTTCCTTGGTCTCCTCAGAGCGTGAACCAGACATCATTGTCTCCTAGTGAAGGCATGTGGAGCGGAACACCGGTTGTGTCCGTCAAAGCATGCATCTTGAGACAATTTTATATCGTTACCGTGACGTTCGTAAATACATCGACATAGATTTCTATTAGGCAACAGTTACGAGCGTCATGATGCTGATATATTCTTGGCATCCGGACCATCGAGAGGAGCCTGCCGTGGACCGTCTGTCCCGAACGAATCCCCGTGCCAGCGTGGACCGCACGGTTGAGTGGGTGGATACGGACGCCTCCGGCCACCAGCACAATTCGGCAGTGATGCGCTGGGTAGAGTCCGCCGAGGCCGAGCTCTTCCTCCGCACCCTCAAGCTGCCCGACTACTTCCCGAGCGTTCCCCGCATTCACCAGGAGATCCACTTCAAGGCCAAGCTGTGGTTCGGCCAGCGGATCACGGCAACCGTAGGCATTTCCAAGCTGGGCAGGACGTCAATGACGTATGCCTTCGAGATTCAGGGCCATCCGCACGATGGCTTTGCAGGCGGCCTGGCTGCCTTCGGAACAGTAACGGTGGCCCATGTACCGCCGGGCTCAGCCAAAGCGCAGCCCTGGCCTGCCGCAGTCGTGGAAGCCATAGCCCCCGCGCAACCCGCGGGAGCGGACGATCACTCCCGGGCCAACAGCCCCCGCACTGCCCAGACGGCAGGCTCCTAACGCCAAGAAGCCCCCGGCGACGCCCGCAGCTTCCTAGAGCGGACGATCACCGGGGGCTCCTTTCCCCACCAAACCTCCCGCCGTCGGGAGCCTGTCTTCTGCGGACGCTACTGGCGGTCCTGGACCACGGCAATCCCCTGGATCTCGATCATGGCTTCCTTCTGCCAGAGGCGGGTGACGCCGATTCCGGCCATGGCCGGATATTCCGAACCCGCCATTTCACGCCAGATCCGCCCGATCTCCCTGCCGTTCGCGATGTAGTCATCCACATCGGTCAGGTAGATGGTGACGCTCACCAGATCCTCCGGCTGCCCTCCCGCCGCCCGCAGGGTGGTCAAAACGTTCGAAAACGCCTGCCTGAACTGCTCCACAATGCCCCCGGGAACAATCTCCATATTGCCGTCCAGAGCGGTCTGGCCGCCCAGGTACACCGCATTCCCGGCAAGGATGCCATGGGCGTAACCGGACGGCTTGGGCAGTGACTCGGGGTTGATGGTCTTCTTGCTCATTGATGCTCCTTGCGAAGTCGGCCTTTGATTCCTATTACAAAAGGCCCCTTGTTCGGGTCCTTCGTGTCGTGCTACCTTGAGCATATGTGACGACCGTAAAAAAGTCGACATATCGAAACGAAGGGAATCAGACGGATGAAACTGGCCACACTCCGCACCGGCGGAGACGGTACGACAGCGGCCCTCGCCTTCGGCGCCGACGCCTTCCTGCCGCTGCCCTACCCGAGCGTGGGTGCACTCCTGGCCGATCCCGCATGGCCGGCCACTGTCGAGGCAGCTGCCGCGGCTGCGACCGGCCCTGCCGGTTCAGTGGCGGACGGAGGGGCGATCGACGCCGGCACCGCCGAATTTGCCCCGCTGCTGCCCGAGGCCGGGAAAGTCATCTGCTGCGGGTTGAACTACGGCGACCACATCCAGGAGATGGGCAGGGACCTGCCCGAGTACCCCACTCTCTTTGCCAAGCACGCGGACACGCTTACCGGCGCCCACGACACCATCGAAGTCCGGGGCAGCAGGAAAATCGACTGGGAGGCCGAACTCGCCGTCGTCGTGGGCAGCCCCCTTTACCGGGCCGACGAAGATCAGGCGAGCAAGGCCATCGCCGGTTACACCGTGGCCAATGACCTTTCCATGCGGGACTGGCAGAACCGCACCCTGCAGTGGTTCCAGGGAAAGGCCTTCGACGCGACCACTCCGGTGGGACCCGTCCTGGTCACACCTGACGACGTGAGCAGCGAGTTCGAGGTCCGCGGATACGTCAACGGCGACATGGTGCAGTCAGGGAACACGGGAACGCTGGTCTTCGGTCCAGCCCGGCTCCTGTCCTACATTTCGCAGTTCACCATGCTTCGCCCCGGTGACCTCGTCCTCACGGGCACGCCAGGGGGAGTCGGGATGGGGATGACCCCTCCCCGGTTCCTGCAGGACGGCGACGTCCTGACCACCGAAATAGCAGGCATCGGACGCCTGGAAAACACAATCCGCATCTACACCAACGACGACGCAGCCGCCCCGCGCGCCGCCGTCGCCACCGCAACCACCAAGGAGTAAAGACCATGACCGAGCTGACTGAGACCACCCAGTACCGCACCGAGGGAGACAACTCCATCTACGCCGGCGCCGACGGCAAAGTTGTTCCTGTCGTCACCCGGGCAGGGCAGGAAGACACAAACACGGCACAGTCCGGCGACTGTGTCCGCGTGTCCGGTGTCTCCATCCAGCACACCCCTGCCACCAAGATCTGGTTCGGACAGGTATCCAACGTTCCGGGTTACCGCTCCCTCCCCCACCACCACGGGGAAGCCGAAACGGGCGGCTATGTGCTGCGCGGCCACGGCCGCATTTACTACGGCGAAAACTACTCCGAATACCAGGACATGAAAGCCGGAGACTGGGTTTTCGTGCCCCCGTTCATGCCGCACGTTGAGGCAAACATGTCCGTCACCGAAGAACTCGTCTGGCTCACCACCCGCACGCCGGAAAACATCGTGGTCAACCTCGAAGACGTTCCGGATGGCACCCTCGCCGACTACCGCCGCGCATAACTCCATGAACACGCCAACCACCACCCCGATGATGACCTCCGCAACGTTTCTGCGCGCTATCGACTTGACCCAGGTGCCGGCCCTGGTCCATGACGAAGCGTATGAGGCGGTCACCCAGTACGTTCCCTGGCCCAAGGCCTACGGCGGAGACATGGTCGCCCAATCAGCTGCCGCAATGATGCGCTCAGTTGCCGGGGACCGGTCGCTGCACTCCATGCACAGTTACTTCATGCGCCCGGTGGATGTGGGATCGACCGTCCGGTACGAAGTGGAACACCTCCGCGACGGCCGCGGCTACTCCACCCGAAGCGTCCGCGGATACCAGAACGGCAAGACCGTCTTCGTCGCCATGGGCTCATTCCAGGTTCCCGAAGACGGGGCCGACTACCAGCCCGTTACGCCCGGACAGGCCGCCCCCACTGAAATTGATCCGGAATCCCTGCGCAGTGCCGCAGAAGTCCTCCGGGACGTCGATGGACCTGCCGCGGAGTACTGGTCCACAGGACGCAGCTTCGACATGCGTCACGTCGCCGGCCCCGTTTATGTTGAGGTTGAAGGCGGACGCGAGGCGCACCAGGCCATCTGGGTGAAGGCCTTCGATGAACTGCCGGGCACCGCGAACCAGCAACTGGACGCAAACCTGCACCGCATCGCCCTGGCCTACGTTTGCGACTACACCATCCTGGAGCCCCTCCTCAGGGCCCAGGGCCTGCACTGGTCCTCCCCGGGGCTCGCCACGGCCAGCCTGGACCATTCCATGTGGTTCCACCGCGACGGCCGCGCAGACCAATGGGTGCTGTACGCACAAAAGGCAGTCTCCGGTCAAAGCAACAGAGGTATGGCCCTTGGCCACTTCTTCGACCGCGAGGGCCGCCTGCTCGCCACCGTCGCCCAAGAGGGCATGATCCGGCCAGGATCCTAATCCGACATCAGAAGCACGAACCATAGAAGGAGTGGCCATGAGCACATCGGCCCATGTGGACACATTTACGCGGGACCACCTGCCGCCGGCTGCGACCTGGCCGGCCCTCGAGTTCACCCTCCCGGAACTTCAATACCCCGAGCAGCTGAATGCAGCGGCAGTCCTCATCGATGACACCGCGGCGCACTACGGCCTCGACCGGCCGGCACTCCGCACGCCCGACGGCGAGGTCTGGACCTACGGTGAACTGCAGCTTCGGGCCAACCAGGCAGCGCAGGTGCTCACCGAGGATTTCGGCGTGGTTCCGGGGAACCGCGTGATGCTGCGGGGACCCAACAACCCCTGGATCGTGGCTGCCTGGCTGGGCGTACTCAAGGCAGGTGCCGTCGTCGTCACCACCATGCCGATGCTGCGGGCCGCCGAGATCCAGACACTGATCCAGCTGACCAAGCCCGTTGTGGCACTCTCCGACCACCGCTTCATTGACGATCTGGCCGCCGCTCCGGATGCCGGCGTGGCCGTCCTCGCGTACGGAGGCCCCGGCATCGGCGATTTCGCCGTCCGCTGCGCGGCCAAAAGCGGAAAATTCACCACCATTGAAACGGCAGCAGACGACGTCGCGATCCTGGGCCCCACCTCCGGCACCACCGGCACCCCCAAGATCACCATGCATTTCCACCGGGATATCCTGGCGATCGCCGACACGTTTGGCCGCCACATCCTCCAGCCCACAGCCGAGGACGTCTTCGCGGGCTCGCCACCGGTCGCATTCACCTTCGGACTCGGCGGGCTGGTCATCTTTCCACTCCGCTTCGGTGCCTCCGCGCTGCTGACCGAGCGCGCAGCACCCGTGGAACTGGCAGAGAACGCGGCTGCCGCC
Organism: Arthrobacter sp. ISL-65; assembly: GCF_018613795.1. Classification (GTDB taxonomy): domain Bacteria; phylum Actinomycetota; class Actinomycetes; order Actinomycetales; family Micrococcaceae; genus Arthrobacter. The sequence continues at coordinate 16,625 of NZ_JAGGPN010000002.1, read as the reverse complement.
GGTGCATCAATCCTCTTCACCGCCCCCACTGCCTACCGGGCCATCCTCAAGGCCGGGCGCGGCGACCTGCTCAGCCGGCTGAGGATCGCAGTCTCGGCCGGCGAGCACCTGCCCAAGGAAACATGGCAGGCTGTCTACGATGCCACCGGGGTCCGGCTGGTGAACGGCATCGGAGCCACGGAAATGCTCCATGTGTTCATCTCGGCCACCGGCGATGACAGCCGGCCCGGCGCAACGGGCAAGGCCGTTCCCGGGTTCCGGGCGGCCATTTTGGACGAGGACGGCTGCGAACTGGGTCCCAACCAGCCCGGCCGGCTTGCTGTCCTGGGACCCACCGGCTGCCGCTACCTCGATGACGAGCGCCAATCCCGGTACGTCTCCCACGGCTGGAACATCACCGGCGACACCTTCGTCAGGGACGAGGACGGCTACTTCATCTACCAGTCTCGCTCCGATGACATGATCATCTCCTCCGGTTACAACATTGGTGCCCCGGAGGTCGAGGCGGCCATCAACCAGCACCCCGACGTCATGGAGAGTGCCGTGATCGGGCGGCCGGACCCGGAGCGCGGAAGCGTGGTCTGTGCCTTCATCGTCCTTTTCCCCGGCGTCGACGGCGACGAGGCGAAGCGCAAGGAAATCCAGGACTACGTCAAACAAACGATCGCCCCGTACAAGTATCCGCGCGATGTCCGGTTCGTTGCTGAACTGCCGCGTAACCCCAGCGGAAAGCTGCAGCATTTCAAACTGCGGCAAAGCCTCGAAAACAACAACGACCAGCTGGCCCACGCGGCAGCACCCCAAGCCTAGAAGGGACCGATCCATGAAGATCGCAATCGTCGGAGGCGGCCCCGGAGGCCTGTACTTCGCAGCACTGATGAAGCAGCTCGACCCGTCACACGACATCACACTCTGGGAACGCAATGCCGCCACGGATACCTTTGGTTTCGGCGTCGTTTTCTCCGATGAAACGCTGGGCGGCATCGGCAACGCCGATCCCGTGGTTGCCGAATACATGAGCCGCCGCTTCGCCCGCTGGTCGGACATCGACATCCACTTCCGCGAAGAGACCGTGACCGTGGGCGGCCAGGGGTTCGCTGCCATGAGCCGCAAGGAACTGCTGGAACTGCTGCAGCGCCGCTGCATCGAACTCAGCGTCGACGTGCGATTCAGCACCATGGCGCCGCCCATTGAGGAACTCGAGGCCAACTACGACCTTGTGCTGGCCGCGGATGGCGTCAACTCGCAGATCCGGGCCAAGTACGCCGACGCCTTTGGCCCCGATCTGGATCCGCGCACCAACAAGTACATGTGGCTCGGAACGGACCAGGTGTTCGAGGCCTTCAAGTTCTTCGTCAAGGAAACCGAGTGGGGCGTCATGCAGATCCACGGCTACCCGTACTCGGATGAGGGCTCCACGTTCATCGTGGAAATGCACGAGGACGTCTGGCACGCCGCGGGCTTTGACGAGACCGCGAACGATGTATTCCCGCCCGGTGTTTCCGACGAGAAGGCGATCGCGAAAATCCGCTCGATCTTCACCGAGGAACTGGGCGGCTACGAGGTCCTGTCCAACAACTCCAAGTGGCTGAACTTCAACACGGTGCGGAATCAGAGCTGGCGCAAGGGCAACGTTGTGCTCGTGGGCGACGCAGCCCACACAGCACATTTCTCCATCGGCTCTGGCACCAAACTGGCCATGGAGGACTCACTCGCCCTGGCCGCCTGCCTTCACGAACATGCCGACATGGAAGCTGCCCTGTCCGCCTATGAGGCCGAGCGGCGGCCTGTGGTCGCCTCCACCCAGCGCGCCGCCCAGGCGTCACTGGAGTGGTTCGAGCGAATCGGTCAGTACAAGGACCAGGACCCCACACAGTTCGCGTTCAACCTGCTCACCCGTTCCCGGCGGATCACCCAGGAAAACCTGCGACTGCGGGACCCGGAGTTCGCGGAGGCCGTGGACCGGAATTTCGCCGATCAACAGGACCTGCCGACCGTGGCGCCGGCCATGTTCCAGCCATACCGCATCGGCGGGCTGGAGCTGAAGAACCGGATCGTGGTGTCACCCATGGATATGTACTCCGCTGTCGACGGGGTCCCGGGCGACTTCCACAAGGTCCACCTCGGATCCAAGGCGCTTGGCGGTGCCGGCCTGGTCATGACCGAGATGGTCTGCGTCTCAGAAGCCGGCCGCATCACCCCTGGCTGCAGCGGCCTCTACACCGACGCCCAGCGGGACAGCTGGAAGGAAATCGTGGACTTTGTCCATGCCCGTTCCACGGCGAAGATCGGCGCCCAGATCGGCCATTCCGGGCGCAAGGGCTCCACCAGGTTGATGTGGGAAGGCATTGACGAGCCGTTGGAGTCCGGCAACTGGCAGGCGGTGGGCCCGTCCGCGCTGCCCTACGGCCCAGGCAACCAGACACCGCTGGAACTCGACCGCGCCGGCATGGACGCCATCAAGGAAGAGTTCGTTGCCGCCACGCTTCGGGCTGACCAGGCCGGGTTCGACCTCCTGGAGCTCCACGCCGCCCACGGCTACCTGCTGTCTTCCTTCCTGTCGCCGGTCTCCAACCGCCGGTCGGATGAATACGGCGGCAGCCTGGAGAACCGCCTGCGGTTCCCGTTGGAAGTGTTCGACGCCGTTCGGGCGGCGTGGCCCGCCGGCAAGCCGGTGACGGTCCGCATCTCAGCGACCGACTGGATCGAGGGCGGCAACACCTCCGACGATTCGGTCGAGATAGCCCGCGCTTTCGTTGCCCACGGCGCCGCCGGACTCGATATCTCCACAGGCCAGGTGGCCAAGGAAGAGAAGCCCGCGTTCGGACGCAGCTACCAGACACCGTTTGCCGACCGCATCCGACAGGAAATAGCCGAACCCGCAGGCGTGGCCGTGATCGCCGTTGGCGCCATTTCCACGTACGACGACGTCAATTCCGTCCTGCTTGCGGGCCGGGCCGATCTCGTGGCACTGGGCCGTACGCACCTGTACGACCCGCAGTGGACCCTGCACGCCGCCGCCGAACAGGAATACCAGGGCCCCGGCGCCCAGTGGATTCCCCAGTTCAGGGCAGGTCGCCGCAAGCCGCCGAGTTCCCGTACCGACGCCGTCCGCCCGCGTCTTTCCCTCCTGCGGGAACCGGACTCCGAGGCTACTTCGGCGCACCTGCGCTGGACGCCCGACACCTTGGCCAAGGAACCCTCCCTGCTTCCGAGTAAGTAGCACGCCAAAGTCCTGTGGGTCTGCCCGGCGTAAGGGCAGACCCACATGAGGTACAGGTCCAGGGACCGCTGTGGTGGAGAACCTTCAGCGTTCTTAATGACCGTGCGATAAGCCAAAGCACAATCGGCGGGAGCGTCAATGTTGACGTCAGCTCGATCCTGCCGGTTTGCCGCGCCCGGAATCAGATGCGATCCATTCCGGGGCGATGATGTGGCGAATGGGGCTTCTCGCCCACGAAACCTGGGGTAGAAGCATTCACTGATGGATCCCGATCCGACTTCAGCCATCCCCGCACACAGAATGCAGTGCAAGAGCTGGCGACGAGGGCCAAAGCATCCTTATAGCCAGCCTGACCTCCAGCTTGCCCAACCAGCTGACAAACTGGCGCGCTGCCACAGCAGCGTCACTACGAAGGGCTATTGCGATGACCAGAATGTTCCAGCGTATTAACGTGGGCCCCGCCTCCGTATCGATCGTGCGCTACGGCGCTAGACCAACACCGACGCGGGGGATCTGTCGTGGCTGTCGAACAGCATCCACTCTGGCGATGCGCCGGTGGGCGGCGGTGCAGGGCAAAAGGCGCCATGAATTTCATGTGCCTAAAATACTGACATGCCTACACGTGTTCACGAGTTTGCCTGGCCTGATCGGGTCGTCGTTGGCACCATTGGCCTTCCGGGGGCGCGCACGTTCTACCTGCAGGTGCGCGCAGGGACGCAGATCGTGAGTATTGCCCTGGAGAAGCAGCAGTCGGCCCTGTTCGCCGAGAAGATCGACGAAATTCTCGACCAGCTCATCACCGTCGAGGGCAACCCCTTCAGCGTTCCCACCAGTACTCCCATTGAACTTGTCGACAATGACCAGCTCGAGGCCGTTCAGGAGCAGTTTCGGACCGGCGCCATGAGCTTAGGTTGGGACCCAACGACGGCGCAGGTCGTTATAGAGGCCTACCCCATCACCGATGTCGATGCTGATGACAACGACGAATCCCGTGATGAGGACGGCGCTAACGAGCCCGAAATGCTGCTGGTGCGAATGCCGGTCGGCACCGCCCGCGCATTCGCCGAGCGCGCCCGTGAGGTCGTGGGCGCCGGGCGTCCGATGTGCTCGCTCTGCGGTAACCCCATAGACGCCGACGGGCACATCTGCACCCTTCCCGAGGTCTGATGCCAGCGCCGGACCTAGTGACCGCCGAGCCGACGCCCACCGGCCGCATCACGACGGCTTCAAACGCTACATTCCTGGGCAGCATCGGCGACGTGGTGGTCGTCTATAAGCCGATAGCAGGCGAAAGTCCGCTGTGGGATTTTCCCCACGGCACCCTGGCTCACCGGGAGGTGGCCGCCTGCCTGGTCTCGCAGGTCTTCGGCTGGGACGTCGTGCCGGAGACGGGCTGGAAACGGGCTGGAAACACGTTCTCGAGGGACGAGATGAGAACGGACGGATGGTCGCCCTCGTTCACGAAGACTCGCCAGCGCTCAGACGCATGGCGGTGTTCGACGTGGTCGTCAACAACGCCGACCGCAAAGGCGACCACATTCTTGCCATGCCGGACGGACACCGGCACGGCGTGGACCATGGGCTCACCTTTCACCGTGGCCACAAGCTGCGCACGGTGCTGTGGGGGTGGCTGGGAGACGCTCTGACCACCGATGAACGCGACAGCATCGATCGTGTCAGCGAAGGACTGCACGGTGAGCTGGGCCGAAACCTAGCGGACTTGCTCAGCGCCGAAGAAATCGCTTCGCTCGCCGCGCGGTGCGCCCGGTTGCGCTTGGCAGGGCGGTTTCCGGCTCCGAGCGGTGAGATGTCAGCGGTGCCCTGGCCGCTGTTCTAAGGGAATTACGGCTACGGGCTTCGCAGGCTGTGTCACTGCATGGATCTTAAGAATGACCAGGCGACGGTTTTGTCAGCCCAAAGATTCGGCACAGCAGATCTGAGGAACTCCACCACGACAGCTACGCTATTTATGCACCCCTTTCAGATGCGCGGCCTAATCTGGAACAGCGAATAGGCCACTCCCCTGCCCCTCACCCGCTTAGCTTGATGGAAATTGGGGAAATGCCCAAAGGGGGCTGCGCCGGACCGGCTTGTCGCTTGCCCTGGTCGCCTACCGGGACGCCGGTAACGACTGGCCCCGCCACAAGGCCGTCATCACCGGAGACGAGCACGACCTCGGGATCTGGCTGCACCTTCAGCGGTCCAAGCTGCGCCGCGGCGAACTGGATGAGGCCAAGACGCAGACCCTGGATGAGGCAGTGCCAGGCTGGCGAAACGGCCGGCAGCGGGGATGGAGGCCGAAGCGGATTGCCCTCCCAGCATCGTGAATCTTGGAAAGACCTTGAGAGTGATGGGTGGACCCCGCAAATGCGGGGTGCAGAAGACACCGGGCCCTCTGGCATCACCCGCATTTTCCAATGCGCCGGCGGGAAACTCAGGGTGTCCCTGAAGCAAAAGCAAGGTCGCCGCAACCCCGCCGCTTCAGAAAAGCCGGGTCCGGAAGGCATTCCCCCCATAGCACGCCCGGCCCGGCGGACACCCGACCGCGACCGGACCACGACTAGGAAGCAGCCATGTCAGCGGAGACGCTCGCACAGTGGCTGAGACCTGAATCGGGGTCAGCTGCCGCCGTCCTTGACGTTGGTCTTGATGTCCTCCAAGACGTCCAGATCGTCATCGTTGGGCTCGGTACGGACGATGACGAGCGTCTGCAGCACGTGGCCCAGATCGACTGAGGTGATCGTGTAGGTTTCCGTGCTGACTGTCAGAGTGCCCTTGTACTGGGGGTCCTCCAGATTCGTCAGCGCAGCAGTCAGCACGCCGGGTTCCTCCACCAGAAGCCGGCTGACGTCCAGCTGCCAGTCATCATCCTCCCGGCCTAGGAATGTCGAATACCGCGGCAGCACAAGGGACCACGGAGGTGTACGGGGTGGCGTGCCCCTGCCAGGGCCTTCCTCGACAAGACCTGATTCCAGCTCAACACGGATGCCCCACGGAGCCATGAGGAAGCGGCCGGCACCGTCGTTGCTGACCTCCCAGAAACCGCCCGGGAAGTACCGGAAAGAGCCCGTCTCGCCCTCCGGCGCGGAAGCGCTCCTGAACCTCGTGGCGAAGTCCCCGGCGGCAAACCCCGGGTCGGCGCGGGCCAGGAGTCCGATCAGCTGCTGATGGTTCGGTGTCATAGAGCTCAGGCCACCTTCCTAGCTGCATCAGCGGGTTAACACGGGGAATGCGCCTAGTCGAAGCGCACGGCGTTCCACTCAAGGATTCGAGGAACGGCGAGCCCCTCAAGAATGAACGGATCACCGGCGACAAAGCGCTCAGCATCCTCGCGCGAGGTGAGGATCGCCATCGACGCACCGGCCGGATCCATTGTTGGAACCGGCCCAGCGCGAGGAGCCCGCCGCCGCCGGCCTGGAACGCTTCATAGTAGGCCTTGTGGCGGGGAAACGTTTCAAGAACGCGTGGGAGATCGATGCCTTCGCTGAGGCTATACATCACGACGAATTCCATGTGGCCACCTCCTGCCCACCACTCCACCTGACGATGCCGAGACTGTATCAGTTGAAGCACCGCTACTCTATGGCTATGCCACAGGGGCGGGCAAGGACGGCAACAAGTACGATTCGCCCCGAGCGGCAAGCACGGCGTGCGCGGCCATCGCGCAGGATATGGCAAGGGCGCCGGCGAGCTCCGTCAGCCTCCCGCTGCCGACATATGCGTTGCGCGCGTAGCCGAGCGTCATGTGAGCCCGATCAATCCAAACCTCAGGGGCAGTCTCTCGGAGGAGCTCAGATGGTCTGAAGCCTGCTCCTTTCCTCCGGCGTCCGGTGACGGCTGGAGGCCAGTTCTGCCGGTAGCCGTCGGCGTACACCGAGCCGTCGGGCTTGGCTGCCACCGCGAAGCTGGTTGGCTTGGTGTTCACCGCCCAGAGTCCGGTCGCCCCGGACCACCATGAGTGGCCTGCATCGTCCGCCTGACCGCACCTAACGTCATCATTCCTCCGGGCTAGCGGGTCAGCGCGATGGCGACTTCGCCGCCAAGGGACACGTTACTGCGGTACACATCGACATTTACATTCACGCTGCGGCCATTCGTATCGCGCTGAATGAAGTCCAACAGGAACGGTGTGGTGTCCTTGCCCTTGATCCCGTTCTTCTCTGCCTGCGCCCACCCCCGGGAGAGAATATCGTCCAGCTCGGCCGGAGGGAACTGCTTGTCCTCTGCGATCGGGTTTGCCAACAGGACGGCCGATTCAATGTGCAGGTCATCGCGTGCCCTGCAGATCGCTGCAACTTCCTCCGGAGTGTTGACCGCGTACTCGATCGCAAACCCCGAGTCGGAAACGTAGAAGCCAGGGTACTTCTTCGTCTTGTAACCGACGACCGGGATGTTGAGCGTTTCGAACCGTTCGAGGGTCGCCGCGACGTCCAGGATAGACTTCACGCCGGCGCTGACGACGATGATCGGGGTAGCCGCCAGGGTAGTCATATCGGCAGATTCATCGAAGGATGTTGCCGCACCGTGGTGAACTCCACCCAAGCCGCCGGTTGAGAACACTTTGATGCCGGCGCGATGTGCCAGGAACGCCGTCGCTGCTACGGTGGTGCCGCCGTGGAGCCGAAGAGCAGCGGCCACGGGAAGATCGCGGAGGCTGACTTTCTTCACTGCCCCGTCATTGGAGAGCGAGGTGATCTGCTCAAGGTTGAGCCCTACCGTCGGAACGCCGGCGAAGACACCGATCGTTGCAGGAACGACTCCTTGACTGTGGAGGCGTTCCTCGGCTTCCAAAGCAACTTCGAGATTGCGCGGACGGGGAAGCCCGTGAGTGAAAATGGTCGATTCCAAAGCGACGACAGGGCGCCCTCCAGCAACGGCCGCGGCCACTTGCTCTGAGACGTGGAACGCGACGCTGGTGCGCATGGATGACACGGTGGTCTCCCGGTAGAACGTGATCTGATTTGACTCACCAAGGTTCCCGCACGCGGGAACTAACAGCAAGACATCGCCGTGCGATCGGTCCGGGCTGCGGCCCTGGACTATGGACGGTCCGGCGGGGTTGTTTTCTCGGCGTGGCGTGACCGGCCCGGGCCCGCTTCGGTCGAACAGCTTCCTATGGGGCCGCGTTCGTCTTCACGTAGCGGTGGTCTTGGACCAGCCAACGGTTTTGGCGGCGTCCTTGGGCGTAGCGCTGTTCAACCATCTTGGCGAACGCGTGGGACCAAGCCACGTTTACTCACGGTCAAGCCGTTGAAGCCGGAACGACGGAATGAGCCGCGGAAGGGCAAGCCGCAAAAGCGGAGGCCAGCTGTTGTTGTGCCAGAGGCAAGGCCGTACTTCGACCGGCCTTTGTGTCTCAGGAGCTTCAGACGGACCGGCGGAAAACATGGCCCGATCTACACTCCCCAGAAGGTGTCGCCGAGGCGTAGCTAAAGTTCATGGGAACTGTCGCTGCCTATCGAGGCAGCTGAGACCACGGAATCGCGTCGCAGTGAACGGGACTCCAGGCCTCGATGGCAATCAGGGTCTTGCACTGCCGAGCACGAAAAACGGGCCAGCGAACGGATTGGTCCCTCCCCAAGCCACTGCGGCGCCTACATCCTGCGGCCGACGATGCCGGCCACAGGCTCGTTGTAGAAATCCTTATCGGGGCCGTTCATCCTGAACTTGTGCCCGCCGTCGTAGGTCCACGGGCCGCCCATCACCCAGTAGCGCAGGCGCGCTCTCCGCCCTTGCCCAGGCCGCACCCGGGCCTGTCGTCAGGGCCCGTAATGAACCGTCAACCGGCGTGGTGACGGACGCGATAACCTTGCCCATCAGGCGCCCGGCATATTCTGCGTCGCCACGCTGCCCGCTCGGTCGTATACCAGCGACACTGCCCCCTTCGGGAAGGTGCGCGCCGGCTCGGCGAGGCGGAAGGAGGCGGGGACGGTCCCGGCGTCGAAGATGCGCTTGCCCTGCCCGAGGGTGATCGGATAGAGCCAGAGGTGGAGGCGGTCGAGCACGTCCGCCGCCAGTAGCGACCGGATGAGGACGCCGCTGCCGAACATGTGCACCTCGTCGAACTCTTCACGGAGCCGGCCCGCTGCCGCTGCATTTTGTAGCACCTTGGTGCCCGCCCACGCCGGAGCAACCAGTGAATTGGAGACGACGAACTTGGGCACCCGGTTGAGCGTGCCGCCGATCTCGTCGGACTGGTGCGGCCAGTAGGCAGCGAAAATGTCGTAGGTCTTCCGACCGAGGAGCAGGGCGTCGATGCGGCCAATCTCCTCGCCGATGGCAGCGCCGGCCTCGTCATCGGACACCGGCGCCTGCCAGCCACCGAAGGCGAATCCGCCCGCGGTATCTTCTTCGCTGCCGCCCGGCGCCTGATAGACGCCGTCGAGGGTGACAAACAGGTTGGCGACGATGATTCCCACGCGCCCATTCTGGAACAGGGTCTAATCGCTGTCCATAGCCAGCGGCCGTGACAGACTGGTGCCATGCTGCTCTACGAGCTCGTGAGTACCTCGGAAGCCGTCGCGGGCACCCGCTCCCGGCTCGCCAAGGTCAACGAACTGGCAGGTCTGCTGCTCCGGCTCGACCCCGCAGACATCCCAACGGCGGTCGGCTTGCTCACCGCCAAGCCTCGCCAGGGCCGAGTCGGGATCGGCTGGAGCGGCATGAGGGCGGCCAGGGGCGAGCCCGCTCCTGAGCCGAATCTCACTATCGCCCACCTCGACGCTGCGTTGGACCGGCTGCTGGCAGCCGCAGGCGCTGGCGCGACCGTGGAACGCGCCGCCACCCTTCGGACTCTGATGGCGGAAGCCACCGAGCGAGAGCAGGCATTCATCGCCGGCGTGCTGCTCGGAGAACTTCGTACCGGTGCACTCGAAGGCGTACTGACGGATGCGGTAGCCCGCGCCGCCGGCCGGCCGATCGAGGCCGTACGCCGCGCAGCGATGCTCTCCGGCGATCTCGGCGGGACCGCCCTGCTGGCGATCACAGGCACCGCGGCCCAGCTTGACGCGGTCGGCCTCGTCGTCGGGCGTCCCGTGCAGCCCATGCTCGCCGCAACCGCGGCCAGTGCCGGCGAGGCGCTGGCGACGACGGGAGAAGCATCAGTGGAATACAAGCTCGACGGCGCACGCATCCAGGTGCACCGTGCCGGCGACGACGTGCGCATCTACACCCGCACCCTGGCCGAGGTGACCCACCGGCTGCCTGAGGTGGTGGAGATGGTGCGCGGACTGCCCGTGCGCGATGTGATCCTCGACGGCGAGACCCTAGCCCTCGACGAGGACGGCGGCCCCCGGCCGTTCCAGGAGACCATGTCCCGGTTCGGGGCGAACGCGGCGCGCACCACGCTGCTGCATCCGTGGTTTTTCGACGTGCTGCACATCGACGGGCGCGACCTGCTCGACGAGCCGCTGTCCACACGCATCGGCGTGCTCGAGCGCATCGCCCCCGGTCACCGCATCCCGGGGAAAATCACTGCGGATGCGGCTGTTGCCGAGAGAGTGTCGCGCGATGCGCTGGCCGCCGGCCACGAGGGTGTGATGGTGAAGGCAGTGGGCTCGGCCTACGCCGCCGGGCGGCGTGGATCGAACTGGATCAAGGTGAAGCCGGTCCTCACCTACGACCTGGTGGTGCTCGCCTGCGAATGGGGGTCAGGACGGCGCAGCGGGCTGCTGTCGAACCTGCACCTCGGAGCCCTGGACCCTATCGGCGAGTTCGGCGAACCCGGCGGTTACGTGATGGTGGGCAAGACTTTCAAGGGCCTCACCGACGCACTGCTGCGATGGCAGACCGAAAGGTTCCAGGAGTTGGAGGTGAGGCGTACGGCGGGTACGGTCTGGACCGAGCCGGTCACCGTGGTCGAGATCGCCATCGACGGCGTCCAGCGGTCTCCCCGCTATCCGGGTGGAATCGCCCTTCGATTCGCACGCGTCAAGCGCTACCGTGACGACAAGACGGCCGCGGAGGCCGACACCATCCAGACGTTGCGCGCCCTGCTCCGTACCCCACCGGGCGGAAAGGTATCCTCACCGCCGGGTTGAGCACTTCGTCACCCGGGCTCACCGGGACTGACCCGCCCGGGCCGGCATATAGTCCGGTACCTGAAGATGTTTGAGTAGCCAGCTGCCCGTCCCATCAGAACCGCCGAAGCTCTCCGGTATTCCGGATCAGGAAAGTTCTCGTTGTTTGTTCACCACACACTCCGCTGCCTTCAGGTGCCACGTAACGCCCGGAGGCGGTGATGGGCCCATTTTGCATCGGGCTGTGAATCCAGACCCTGCAGCCCCGTTCGCTCGTCAACGATCAAACTCAACGGCCCACGCCTGGTCACTACGCCTCGTGGCACGAGTTCCCAGTGGCCCGGGAACAACATTCAAATATCAGTGGATCCGGAACAACAGCTATCACCGGTGCGACGGATAAGACAAGCACGCCAGGTCGCATAAGTCCACTTGACGGTGGAGGATGTTGCAGGTGCGCGATGATGTTTCCGGCCCCCCGTTTAGCTGCAACCGCCTACATTTGGCTGAATGAAGCCACGGCTGGATCCGCACCGGCACGGGCGCCTGATTCCAGAGCCGTTATTTCGACCACCTCGGCCGGGGTGAGCGTGAGACTCACGGCTCCCAGGTTTTCCCGCATGCGGGTCGAATCTGCCGACTTCGGGATGACGATTGTGCCTTGTGCGAGGTGCCATCCCAGCACTATCTGCGCCGGGCTGGCCCCATACCTACCGGCCATCGACTTCAGTGTGGCTGCGTTGAGGTCCGCGCCCTGGCCCAGGGGACTGTACGCTTCCACGGCGATGCCCAGGGAGCGGCTCTTCGCGGACAGTTCCTGCTGCTGGAATGTGGGGTGGATTTCGATCTGGTTGACGGCCGGCACAACGTCCGACACCGCGAGGAGCGTGTCCAGGTGGTCCGTCAGGAAGTTGGAGACGCCGATGGCGCGGATCTGGCTGTTGGCGTAAAGCTTTTCCATTTGCTTCCATGCCTCAGTGAAGAGTCCCTGGGACGGCACGGGCCAGTGGATCAGGTAAAGGTCCACGTAGTCGACTCCTAGGGCGTGGCGGCTGTTATGGAACGCTTCGTTTGCTTTGCCCTGCTCGCCGTTGCGCAGCTTGGTGGTGATGAAGATTTCCTCCCTCGGGATCCCCGACGCGGCAATTGCGGCTCCGACGCCGGCCTCGTTCCGGTACGCGGCGGCCGTATCAATGTGGCGGTAGCCAGCCTCGAGGGCATCCTCGACAATGCGCTGGGTTTCTTCCGGCGGGACCTGGAACACGCCGAATCCGAGTTGCGGGATTTGGACGCCATTGTTCAGGGTCACGGTGGGAACAGCGGTTTCTTGTGTCTGGGCCATCATCTATTCTTCCGTTGGGTTGGGTTGGGTTGGGCTGGTTGGTTTGGTGCAGTCGGAGCGCAGGGCAAATTCGGCACGAAACGGCTTGGCTGCGGCTAAGCCAAAGACAGTTCTACGGCCGAACCGTCCATGAAATCCGACGCCGCCGGCGACGGCGGCGGGGACCTCACGGTCGGGTGGCAGCCTCGGTCGGCGGGGCTGGCTCAATGGCCCAGGCCGCGCGGTGTAAAACGCTCGCCAGCCAGCCCCGCAGACGATCCCGCCGTCTCGGTACAAGACGCGTACGACGCACCCCCGCAAAACGTGTATTCGGCAACGCAATGCCGTAGTCGTGCTTCATGGAATGGATGACCATGAAAGCCATCCCTAGCGAATTATCCATAATCATCTTCTTGTCGTTCAAGGTCCTTCGAACCAGTAGCCAATAACTGTCAACACGTCCCAAGCACCGGTCATAGTGGACGCTTTCCAGATCGAATCGAGGAGTTTGCGTGGTTGGCTTGGTTTCCTTCAAGCCCGCAAGCGTACGGGTAGCGAAAGTTCCTACCGAGCGGCACGAACACGATCCTACGCACGTGAGGAATTGATATCAGCAGGTTTTCCTCACCCTGCGATTCCTAGGACTGGGAGTCCTACCTTCGGCGTGGAAAGCCAGGGGCCGGGCACGGCAGAATGGATCACATGGGTCAGAGCGCCGAGTTTGGAAAATTCCTGAAGGCCATGAGGTCACGTCTGAGGCCGGAGAACGCAGGGCTCGCCTCGAGTTCCGCCGGCCGTCGGGTCCACGGGCTTCGGCGCGAGGAGGTTGCACGGCTGGCTGACGTCAGTACGGACTACTACACGCGGCTGGAACAAGGCCGCAACATCCATCCCTCCCGTGCCGTGCTGGAGTCGGTGGCCCGGGCCCTGCGCCTGGACCCCGGCGAACTGGCGCACATGATCGACCTCATAGAGAACTGCGCGAACACCCGGCGTCCGCCGATTCCGGGGCAGACAGTGCGGCCCGAGCTGCGCCAGCTCCTGGGTGCCGTTGGTAACGTGCCCGCTCTGGTACTGGGCCGCCGCAGCGATGTGCTGGCCGGAAACCGGCTGGCTTTTCTCTTGCTCGCCGACTTCCCTGCCATGCCGGCTGCGGAGAGGAACCTGACGCGGTGGATCTTCCTCGATCCGCTCGCACGCGACCTCTTCCAGGACTGGCCGTCCATAGCGTCCGAAGCCGCTGGCTCACTGCGCGTGGATATTGGTCGGCATCCGAACGACGCCCAAGCCAACCAACTCGTCGGCGAACTCGCGGTATGCAGCGAGCAATTCCGGCAGTGGTGGGCCGGGCACCGGGTGGCTACGGGGTCCGCGGGAAGTATCCGGCTCCGCCACCCGGTCGTCGGAGACCTGGAACTGAACTCTGAAGACCTCACACCGCGTGACGACCCTGATCAGGTGCTTCGCGTGTATTCAGCGAAACCGGGTTCGCCATCTGCCGACTCGCTCACAATGCTCGGCAGCTTGGGAGCAGAAGAAACCGCGGTCACGGACACGTCGCGATCACCGGAAAGCGAAGACGCCTCCGGGGCCGCCAACGCCACCTGACCTCGGACCACCAGCCATCCGGTAGCGTCCAGCCCCTCAGCGCGATTCTGATGCCGGCACCCCCTGATAACCGGAAAACCCGTCCTTCGTGCAGGCGGCCGGAGCAAAACCTGCGCCGGCAGAACGGGCTGGCAACTGGGAGCTCTTGGCCACAGCGCTTTTCTCCAAGGCGGCGAGGATCCGCCTCCCGATCCAGAACGCGCTTATCCTCCTGGGCATTTGCTGCCTACTGGCAGCAAGCAGCCAGCAGAGTAATCATCTTGGAGCTGTCGCTCCGAACATGTGGCACAGAAAGCCGAACTGACCGGCATCAACAAACAGCGCGCCATTGGGGCGCGCGCATATGGAACAAGGAGCAACAATCGTGAAAGTAGTAATCACCGGAGCCCACGGTAAAGTTGGCCGCGCTGCAACCCAGGCGCTTCTGGATGCAGGCCACAATGTTCTCGCGGTGGATCTTACGCGACCCGGGTTCGACCGTCCCGAAGAAGGAACGGCCAGCTACCAACAGGCCGACCTCACAGATGCCGGCCAGGCATACGCCGTCGTGCGTCATGCAGACGCCGTAGTGCACGCCGCCGCCATTCCGGAGCCCACCGGGAACCCCGCCCAGGTCGTGTTCCAAACAAACCTCATGGCGACCTTCAACATCCTTGAGGCCTCGATCAGGTTCGGCGTTAAGCGTTTCGTTAACATCTCAAGCGAGACCGTTCCCGGCTTCTTCTTCCCCGAACGCGACTTCCTGCCGGACTACGCTCCCGTTGACGAGGAACACCCCATCCGCCCACAGGATCCCTACGCACTCTCGAAGCACTTTAGCGAGCAACTAATGGACGCCGCAGTCCGGCGCTCGGACATCCGCTGCATCTCGCTACGCCCAAGCTGGGTTCAGAACGAAAGCAACTACGAGCAGAATCTCGGCCCCCAGGTTCGCGACGCCTCAGTCCTCAGCCCCAACCTGTGGAGCTACGTCGACGCCTACGACCTCGCCGACTCAATCGTGCTGGCAACAGAATCTGAGCTGCCCGGACACGAGGTCTTCTACATTGCCTCCCCGGACAACGTCGGAGGACGGAACTTCGGTGAAATCCTTAAGACCTACTACGGCGACAAGATCGAACTCCGCTCCACAGCACGCCCGGACGCCTCGGGAATCTCCAGCGCCAAAGCCCAGCGCATGCTCGGATGGACCCCGAAACGATCTTGGCGCGACTACCTCGATGTCGACGGCAAAGCCCTTCCCCACGCGTAAAAGCAGTCCCCCATACCGGGGAAGACGCTGGAACCGCCAGGAGGGCGCTGGCGCACTCATGGACATCGCCGTGTACTTGCTGACCTAGGCGCCTGACGTGCCGTCCAGCCCCAGACCGCACCGCCACCTCCCACCGGAACAGGGACGGCGTCGACGCCGAGACCGCCATGACGCTCCTGTACGCCTTCGGGGCCCAGGCGCAACTGATGACGTCACTGACCACGGTCTCTACACATTTACCACCGGTTCGGGAGAGTCCCGGGTGGAGAAGTCCACCCCTGCGGCCGCGGCTCCACCTATCAACTGCGCCAGGCACTCCGCCCTTCCAGCACGGCCAGACGGAGAGCCCCACCACGCCAAGGGTCGCCGCTGATCACGATCGTGACCGCTCTCGGGCACGAGATCAAGTCACCGATTCCATCAGCAGACGCAGAAGAGCCGGAAAAGAACCTGGGTGACGGCCGACCACGCCGGGTCACCGACAACCAGCTCCGAAGCGCTGTTCACCTGGTCGACGGCGGCGAGCCCGCTGCGCAGGCTGCCCCGATCTGGGAAGGTCACGCGCAACGTCCCCGACGTTCTTCGCTTTGCCCAGGTGGGTCGCGACGGCGCCGCGCTCCAGGCATGGGAGCTGACAAATGGTTCGGCGGTAGCGTCGCCAAGTTCGCGCCGAGCGATGTTGGCCATGCGCAGCCCGTTAGCTTGGGCGTCGATGTCCCGTACTCCGCGGACAATGTCCGGCAGGGGCCGGGCAGCGGCGCCGGCTGCGTGGATCTGTTCGCGGACGGTGAGGTTCCCGTCGTTATGAACCGCGGCAAAGACTTCGTGAAAACAGCGACGTGTGGGACGTCCGCGACGTCCACCCCGACGGCTCTGTCACCGGCCCGGCACCGCTCAAACAACGGCACTCCCAGCCGACGGCGTTTTCCCGGGTGACAATGTTGTCCCCGGCCCGGGCGGTGAGCCCCTCTCGCAACACCCCAGGGGGCTGTCAGAGCCCTGGCTTGCGTTCACCAGCGGGGGTGGACTGCCTCGCGGAAGTAGTGGTCGTAGATCCAGCGCACGCCTTCGTCGAACTCCGGGCTGAGCACCGTGGCCGCGGCGGCCGCGTTGGCCCGGGCCTGCTCGACGGAACGGGCACCGGGAATGACGGACGTGACGCCGTCCTGCGCGGCGACCCAGGCGATGGCCGCCTGCGCGGTT
>NZ_JAGGPN010000028.1 GCF_018613795.1 Arthrobacter sp. ISL-65 | reverse complement strand
GAACCTCGTGGTCCTCACCGCGGCCCTGTCCTCCCTCAACGCCGGCCTCTACTCCACCGGCCGGATCCTGCGCTCCATGTCCGTGGCCGGCTCCGCCCCCCAGTTCGCCCAGCGCATGAACAAAGCCGGCGTCCCCTACGGCGGCATCGCCATCACCGCCGGCGTCTCCCTGCTCGGCGTCCCACTGAACTACCTCGTCCCCTCGCAGGCCTTCGAAATCGTCCTGAACATCGCCTCCGTGGGCATCATCGTCACCTGGGCCACCATCGTCCTCTGCCAGATCCAGCTCAAGCGCTGGGCAGACAAAGGCTGGCTCAAACGCCCCTCCTTCCGCATGTTCGGCGCGCCCTACACCGGCTACCTCTCGCTGCTGTTCCTCATCGGCGTACTCGTCATGGTCTTCATCGACTCACCACTCACACTGCTGGTCACCCTGATCGCCATCGCGCTCATGGTCGCCGGCTGGTACTCCTGCCGCAAACGCATCCACGAAATCGCCGAAGCCCGCGAAGGCTTCACCGGCATGTCCCCCGTCATCGCCAACCGCCCCGGCCCGGGCGGCGCGGACCGGATCTAACCCGCTACTCACCCCTGCAGCTCAGCGCGGGTTGAGCGCGAACGGACACTTGAGGCCCAGTCTGAGGGCCCCAAGTGTCCGTTGGTGCTTAAGCAAGTGCAGCCTTTCCCGGATCCTATTGACGCCCGAATGGGGCAGGTCTAGTCTCAGCCGCATCCGCGGACCCACCACCGATCCACAAGCAGCACAAGGGAGTGTCATCATGCCGGAATTCATGGACGTCCACCGCAACATGACGGGGATTACCAAGGAGGATCTGAAAGCAGCCCACGACGCCGACCTTGCCATCCAGAGCGAGGAAAACGTCGAATTCAAGTCAGCGTGGGCAGACCCGGACGCCGGGGTTGTCTACTGCCTCTCGGAAGCGCCCTCGGCCGAGGCTGTGCAGCGCATTCACGAGCGGGCGGGGCACCGCGCAGACGAGGTGCACCCCGTTCCGCTGAGGGTCTGAGCCCCAGCCGCGCCCCCCTGCCACGCATTTTTGCACCGCTTTCCCGTGCCGGTTGACCCTTCGCCCGCGGCAACGCGGGCGCGCACATGCGGGGGCACGGGCAAAGTGGTGCAGAAATGCCAAGGCCCAGCGTCAGTCAGGCTCCTTCTGCCGCCAATCGGCCTACCATTGAGGCATCCGGGGCGAGGCCGCCATCGCGGCGCCTCCCCGGTGCGTCGAAGGGCCGGACCAATGGACGTCGTTGTCATCGAAACCCCGCAGCTCGGGGACCGCAGCTACCTGGTCCATGACGGCCGCGTGGCGCTGGTGGTCGATGCCCAGCGGGACACGGACCGCATCGAGGAGGCCGCGCGGAACGCCGGGGTGCAGATCACCCATGTGGCCGAAACCCACGTCCACAACGACTACCTCACGGGCGGCCTGATCCTCGCCCGCGCGCACGGCGCCAAGTATCTGGTGAACGCCGCGGACCCGGTGGCCTACGAACGCGAGCCGGTTGAGGACGGCCAGACCATGCAGATCGGCGGGCTCACCCTCCGGGCCGTGGCCACGCCCGGGCACACCCACACGCACCTGTCCTACATCCTCACGGACGGACGCGCCCGGGCCGTGTTTTCCGGCGGCAGCCTGCTCTTCGGCTCCGTGGGGCGCACCGATCTCCTCGGACCCGGAGACACCGCCGGGCTGACGCGGGACCAGTACGCGTCCGTCCACCGGCTGGCTGACGATGCCGGCCCCGAGGCCGCCCTCTACCCCACCCACGGGTTCGGCTCGTTCTGCTCGGTCGGACCCGCCGCGCGTGCAGAGACGTCAACCATTGCGGAGCAGCGGGAAGCCAACCATGCACTGACGGACCCGGATCCCGAGCACTTCGCGGCCGATCTCATGGCCAACCTCTCCGCGTACCCTTCCTATTACGCCCACATGGCCCCCATCAACATGACCGGCCCAGGGCCTGCGGACCTGAGCCTGCCGGAGTCGCTCGGCGCCGCTGAGCTGACGGAGCGGCTGGCGAACGGCGAATGGGTGGTTGACCTGCGCCACCGCGTTCTGTTCGCCAGCAACCACCTGCGGGGCACCGTCAGCTTCGAATACGGCTCTGGGCGAAGCTTCAGTTCCTACCTCGGCTGGGTTCTCCCCTGGGGCGAAAAGCTGACGCTCGTCGGCAGCCGTGAGGATCTGCAAGACGCCATCCGGGACCTTTCCCGCATCGGGATCGACCGCCCCGATGCCGCGGTGGGGACAGAACCCGGCGAGCTGGCGCCGGGAGCTCCCGTCGCCTCTTATCCCCGCGCCGGCTGGGCCGCCGTCGTTCATGAAAAGCCCGACGGCGACCCCGTGCTGGACGTGCGGCGCAGCGACGAGTTTGCCGCCTCCCACGTGGCAGGCGCAATTAACGTGCCGCTGCACGAACTTCTGGACCGCCTGGCCGAATTGCCTGCGGGGTGCTTGTGGGTGCACTGCGCCACCGGCTACCGCGCCGGCGTTGCGGCCAGCCTGCTGCAGCGGGCAGGCCGGGACGTGGTGCAGATCGATACCCGGTTCCGGGACGCCGCGGCGGCCGGCGTCGTCTTGCAGATGGAGCCGCTGCAGCGGCGGTGACTGTCCTATCCGTGCCCGGTGTTCCGGTCGAAATTGCAAAGGAGAACAACGATGGATGCTGAAGGCAAAGTGGTTGTGGGCGTGGACGGCTCGGACTCCTCGGTGGAGGCCCTCCGCCTGGCGGCGCGGCTGGCACCGGGCCTGGGTGCCCGCGTCCATGCCGTGGCCTGCTGGCACTTCCCGGAAATGTATGCCGGGTACATCCCCCCGGATTTCGAGGCGTTCGAGGCCTCGACTGCCAAGACCCTGGCCCAGTCCATCGAGAAGGCGTTCGGTCCGGACGTCCCGGAGACCCTGACCAGTGAGCTGGTGCGGGGGCCGGCCCCGGCCATGCTGCTGGAGGCGGCCGCCGGAGCGGCGTTGCTGGTGGTGGGGCGCAGGGGCCACGGCGGGTTCATGGGCCTGCACCTCGGCTCGGTGAGCACCGCCTGCGTCGCGCACGCCGAATGCCCGGTCCTGGTGGTGCACACCAAGGATGACCACGAGCGCACCCACCATTTCCGCAGGGGCGCCGCGTCCAAGGACGCACACGGGGACGCGGGCAGGGACGTATCCGTGAACGCAGCGAAGCGCTGACCATCCCACGTAACGCAACGCACCTGCAACCCCGTGCCGGCGCGTCATCGCCTATGCTCGGCTGAGCAGCTCAGAACTGGCTCAACGTCGAACCACGGGAGACACCTCATGACCAACTGGCGGATCCGGGACTTCCACTCCGCGGACCTGGACGGCATCCTGCACCTTTGGGAGTCGCTGAAGGCCACCAACGTCGAGCCCGTCTACGCGCTCTCCGAGGTGCTGGCATCCTGCGAGAAGGACCATGCCGTGGTGGCCGTCCTCGGCGATCAGGTGGTGGGCGCCGCCGTCGGACGTGCCGCGCACGACCAGGGCTGGATCGTCTTCCTGGCCACGCTGCCCGAATTCCGCGGCCGGGGCATCGGCACTTCCCTGCTGGCCGCCGTCGAAAACCGGATGGCGCCGCACGGACTGAACAAGCTTTCGGCCCTGATGCCCGAGTCGGAGACCCGGGTGGAGGCCTTCCTGAGCCGCGGCTTCGTGCTCAAGAAAAACCTGCGGTACTTCGAGCGCACCATCCCTGTGCAACGGCAGGAACTCGAGCCCCTGGGCCTGCTGGGCGGACGCATCCTGGCCCGGGACCTGTGGGAGAACGTGGCCGGCATGCGCCGGGAGAAGGAGCTCCTGGAACGCCGCCTGGTCCTGCCGCTGGCCGAGGCCGACCTCGCCGACGAATTCGGCGTGGTGCCGCCGCGGGCCGTGGTGCTGTTCGGCCCCCCGGGCACCGGCAAGACCACCTTCGCCAAGGCCATCGCCTCCCGGCTGGAGTGGCCCTTTGTTGAAGTCTTTCCCTCCCGGCTGGCCTCCGACCCCAAGGGCCTGGCCGGCGCACTGCGGGAGACGTTCCTGGAGATCTCCGAACTCGAGCACGCCGTCGTGTTCATCGACGAGGTAGAGGAGATCGCCTCCCAGCGCGCCGGGGACCCGCCGTCGCCCCTGCAGGGCGTTACCAACGAACTGCTCAAGATCATCCCGGCCTTCCGCGAACAGCCCGGCCGCATCCTGGTTTGCGCCACCAACTTTATCCGCGCCCTCGACTCCGCCTTCCTGCGGCACGGCCGGTTCGACTACGTGATCCCTATCGGCCTTCCGGACCGGCAGGCCCGCGAAGCCATGTGGCAGCGCTTCATCCCCGCCGCCGTGGTAGACGACGTGGACGTGGAACAGCTCGTGGACCGGACCAAGGGCTTCTCCCCCGCGGACATCGAGTACGCCGCGCGCAGCGCCTCCCAGCGTGCGCTGGAAAAGGCAGTGTACGACGACGGCGGGCTGGCCTCCGGGGGCGGCGTGTCCGTCCGCGAGGCGGTCCGGAAGGGTCCTGCCACCCAGGACTACCTCGACGCCATCGCGGACACCCGCACCACCGTCAGCGATGAGGTGCACCAGGAATTCCTGGAGGACATCGACGCCCTCGGCCGCGTGTAGCGCCGTTTAGACGGTTCCCTGCCGAATCGACCGGGCGAACGTCTAGCGTGCAGGCACCGTCTAAACGGCCACTGGGAGAGGAGAGGCATGATCCTGTTTCTCACGATCGTCAGCGGAGTAGCCTGGACCGTCGTTTATGTCGGGGCGATCAGGCTGGGCTTCCGGGAGCGCACCTACGCAATCCCGGCGGCGGCCCTGGCGCTCAACTTCGCCTGGGAAGCCATCTACGCGGCACGGTCCGTGGCCACGGGAATATCGGCGCAGGGTGTCTTCAACATCGTGTGGGGCCTGGCGGACGTCCTCATCCTCTACACCTTCCTCAGGTTCGGGCGGGGTGAGCTGCCGCCGTGGGTCACGCGGCCGCTTTTCCTGGCCTGGGCCGTTCTGCTGGGCATCACGTCGTTCGCAGTGCAGCTGCTCTTCGTGGCTGAATTCGGCTGGGACGACGCCACCAAGTACGCCGCGTTCCTGCAGAACCTGCTGATGTCCGGTTTGTTCATCGCGATGTTCGTCTCGCGCGGCAGCGGCCGGGGCCAGTCGCTCGTCATCGCCGTGGCCAAGTGGATCGGCACGCTTGCTCCCACCATTGTTTACGGCGGGTACGGAAACTCGCCCCTGATCCTGGGGCTCGGAGCGCTGTGCAGCGTGTTCGACCTGGCGTACATCGCCCTACTCTGGCGGGCACGTGGACGCGCTACTGTTTGATTCATGCCCTCTAATCCGCTTCGGCACGCCGTGGCCCGCATGGGCGGCCGGGATCCGCACCAGCCGCACCGGACAGCCACCCCTCTGGAGCTCTTCTTCGACCTGACCTTCGTGATCGCCTTCGGGGTGGCCGGCAGCCAGTTCGCCCACGAGATCGCGGAGGGACACTTCGGCGCGGGCCTGCTCGGCTTTTCCTTCGCGATGTTTGCCGTGATCTGGGCGTGGATCAATTTCACGTGGTTCGCCAGCGCCTACGACACCGACGACTGGGTGTTCCGGGTGGTCACCATGGTTCAGCTGCTCGGCGTCCTGATCCTGGCGATGGGCATCGAACCCATGTTCCACTCCCTGGTGGAGGGGAGGCACGTGGAGAACACGGCCATCGTCGGCGGCTACGTCATCATGCGGCTGGCCCTGGTCTCCCAGTGGCTGCGCGCTGCCCGGCAGGACCCGGCCCGCCGGCAGACGTGCCTGCGCTACGCGGGATACCTGGCAGTGGTCCAGCTTGGGTGGATCGCGGTGCTGTTCATCCAGGCGGACGTCGCCACCACCTTCCTGATGATTGCTCCGCTGTACGTGCTGGAGCTGGCCACCCCGTACGCAGCCGAGCGGAACGCCACCACGCCCTGGCACGCCCACCACATCGCGGAACGCTACGGCTTGCTGGCCATCATCGCGCTCGGCGAATGCCTGATCGGCGCCGTCGAGACACTCCGGGCCATCGTGGCCAACCATGGCTGGTCGGTTGATGCCGCCTTGGTGGGTTTCGGCGGCACCGCGCTGGCCTTCAGCATGTGGTGGATCTACTTCATCCTGCCCGCCGGCCGGGCCCTGCACCTGCAGCGGCACCGTTCCTACTTCTTCGGCTACGGCCACATCCCCGTTTTCGCCGCGATCGCTGCCACGGGAGCTGGCCTGCATGTCGCCGCCTACTACATCGACCATGGCGCCCACATCAGCGCCGCCGTCGCAGTCGCCAGCATCGCCGTTCCCGTGGCGCTGTTCAAGGTCTCGCTCACGGCACTCTTCAGCGCCATGACGTGCGTCGACCGCACCCTTATCGCCGTCACCACCGGAGTAGTATGCGTACTCGCCGGAACCGTGGTCCTGGCGGCGGGGGGCGTGTCGGTTCCCGTCTGCCTGCTCATCATCGTTGCCGCGCTCGGGGCCTCGATCGTTATCGATGAACGCCGGAGCACGGACCTGCTCCACGCGGCGCTGGAGAAGCTGGAGCAGCGGTCCAAGACCGCCTGACGCGCTCCGCTACGCCCCCGGCCAGACCCATGGATCACGAGGCAGGCTGACAGGCGAAAAGCCCTGGAGGGCGGTCTCCAGAGACCCGCCCGGGAGGCCCAGCGATTCCAGCATCCTGCGCTGCACAGCTTCCGCGGGGATTCCGACGGCAGCCAGATCACCCAGGGTGACTGCGCCATCCCGTTTGGCCAGCCGGACGCCCTCGGCGTTCACCACCAGCGGCACGTGGGCATATTCCGGAACGGGCATATTCAAGAGTGACGCGAGATATGCCTGGCGGGGCGTGGACGGCAGAAGGTCATCACCGCGGACCACCTGGTCAATGCCCTGCTCGGCATCATCCACGACGACGGCCAGGTTGTACGCAGTCACGCCGTCGTTGCGGCGCAAGACAAAGTCGTCCACCATGCCCGTGAACGTCCCGTGCAGCACGTCCTCCACCGTCCACTCGGCCACAGAGGAACGCAGACGGATCGCGGCCGGACGGGTGGACCGCTTGAACTCAAGCTCTGCCGCCGGCAGTCTTCTGCATGTGCCGGGATAGGCTCCCTGTGGCGCGTGCGGCGCGGAGGGTGCCTCCTGGATCTCACGGCGCGTGCAGAAGCATTCGTATGTCAGCCCGGCCGCGGCCAGCCGTCCGATGGCCGCCGTGTACAGCGGTTCGCGGTCCGTCTGGCGCACCGCTGCACCGTCCCAGGTCACTCCGACGGCCGCCAGGTCCCGCAATTGCACGGCCTCAGCCCCTGCCCGCGCGCGATCGAGGTCCTCGACGCGCAGCAGAAACCGCCGTCCGGTGGAACGGGCAAAGAGCCAGGCGAGGATTGCCGTCCGGAGGTTTCCCACATGCAGCTCACCGGAGGGGCTGGGGGCGAAGCGGCCAGCGCGAGTCATGCCCTCCACCCTATGCCGAACACCACAAGAGCCCCTCAGCTACCGCGCACTCCGGGCGTTGGCCGGGAATCGGTGGCTCAGGGGCTCTTGCCGTGCCTGTCCCGAACGGAACGCAGTTCCGGAAATCGAGGCACTTCCTGCGGAAAGACGAATGCGTGAACAAGTGTCAATCAGCGGCTACCTCCTTGCGGGAAGCGTGGTCCAGGGGGCCGGGTGATGTGCCGGGAGCCTGTAGCCTGCTGGCTTCGGGGGTAACCGTCGCCTGCGTTGCCACTATCTGAGCAGAAGACCTACAGTAGGCGCAATGGGCATGGAATGGACTGGTCAATCTGTCCAGTCGCGCATGCTGAAACAGGACAGGGAGTGATCAGATTGCAGCAGCTCGACGCGACGGACCGGCGGATCCTTGCCGCCTTGGACGAGGATCCGCGGCTGCCCATCATGGTCCTGTCCCAGCGGCTGGGCCTGGCCCGCGGGACTGTACAGTCGCGCCTGGAGCGGATGACGGCGTCGGGCGCCCTCCGGCCCAACAGCAGCCGAGTGCTTCCCGCGGCCCTGGGCAGGGGTGTTGCCGCCGCGGTCAGCGCCGAACTGGACCAGAGCCACCTCAACGAAGCCATCGCCGCGCTGCGCGAAATCCCGGAAGTACTGGAATGCCATGCCCCTGCCGGCGACACGGACCTGCTGATCCGAGTGGTGGCCACCAGCCCTGATGACCTGTACCGGGTTTCCGAGGAGATCCGGCTGTGCCCGGGAATCGTGCGGACGTCCACCAGCATGTTCCTGCGCGAGGTGATTCCCTACCGGACCACGGGCCTCCTAGAGCACTGACTTAGGCCCCCTCGGAGTGCCGCTCCGATACTGCGCAAATCATAGGGGAAAACTGCGGATATTCCGGCGGCCGTCCTGCGGTGGCGACTGTAACCTGATTCAGCATCTGCCGCAGCGCTGGGCACGCAGCGGGTGCATTGTTCACTCAGGGTCTCCGCCGGGGGGTCGGTCTCAATAAGGAACTCAATGCGCTCTTTTTCCCGTTCAATCGCGTCGGTCACCGGCTTGCTGGTTCTCGCCGCGGGCCTCGTCTCGCTTCCCGCCACCGCAATGGCGGCCACAGATCCTGCCGCGGGCGGCACCGCACTGCCGGTGCAGTCCCCGACGGAACAGGAGCACCACGGATACGAGTCCGCGCCGGGCGTCCCGGCGGACGGGCCGCCTGCCGGACTGGCCCTCCAGACTGAGGCCGGGGGAACGGCGTCAGCGCCCCTCACGGTCCAGCTCGTCACTGCAAAGCTGGCGGACACCGGGAGCAGCACCGTCGACATTGAAGCAGCAAAGCGCGCCGTCACCGCCACCAGCAGCTACTGGAAGGCCATGTCCGGCGGCCGCATTTCGATGACGGTGAACCCGAATCTGACGAAAGTAGGCCATGTTTCCGCAGCGCGGTCGACGGACTCCTACTACGACATGATCAACAAGATCACCACCGAGCTGAAGTGGACCTACGGACTCAACAAGTCACTGGTGATCTTCGTCCCCAGCGCCACGCTCTCCGGCGGCGCACTCGGCGCCGGCTACAGCAGCACGGGCAACAGCGGCCGTGTACTGATGCCGCAAGTCAGCGGCTTCACCAACAGCGTGATCGCTCACGAGTTCGGGCACGTCCTGGGATCCATGCACGCCGATGCCCTGCAGTGCAGCAGCGGCGTCTCGGATGTGGGCGTCACGAGCACCGGGCAGTTCACCGATTCCTCCTGCTACATCCGGGAATACGGTGACAGCACTGACCTGATGGGAATGTCCAGCTACAACATGCCCGTGATCAGCGCCCCGTTCTGGGAAGCCAGGGGCTTGGGCACAGCCACCGACATCCGCGACCTCGGCGTGGCTTCCGGCGTGAAGAGCTACGCACTGAAGCCCTGGGGCGACACGAAGCTGGCCTACCGCGCGGTGAAGTTCACCGATCCGGTCAGCAAGGAGGTCTACTACCTGGAGCTCCGGCAGCCCGCCGGCTACGACGCGTACCTGGCCAGCGGGCCCGCGGGTAACCGGGGCGTGAAGGTGGTCCAGCGGGGCGGCGCCACCCCCTCGTCCTCGCTGGCGCTGATGCCGTCCACCGTTCCGTTCAGCGGGTACTACGCCACCAATCACACCTGGCAGGCCGGCAGCACGTTCATCACGCATGCGGGAACCCGGGTCACCATCAATGCCGTCACCGCCACCTCGGCCACCGTCACCATCGACGCCGACCTCGCCCTCCACACCAAAATTCAGTTCTCTGCCGGTGACTTCAACGGGGACGGCCGGGCGGACATGATCTCCCGCGAAACCGACGGTTCGCTCCTGCTGCTCCCCGGACTGGGCGGAAACAAGCTCGGCACCCCGGTCAGGATCGGTTCCGGCTGGAATGCCTTCAACCTGGTCCTAGGCAACGGTGACTTCAACGGGGACGGGCAGTCGGACATCATTGCCCGCACCTCCGACGGCGGCCTGTGGCTTTACCCCGGCAGCGGAACCGGCGGCTTCCAGCCGCGAAAGCAGATTGGCTCCGGGTGGCAGATCTTCAAACGCGTCGTAGCCGCGGGTGATTTCGACGGTGACAGCAAGCGGGACCTGCTGGCCATCCGGGGCGATGGCGCCCTCCTGCTGTACCCCGGTAAAGGGATCGGCGGCTTTGCTGCCGCGCGCCAAGTGGGCTCCGGGTGGCAGGCGTTCACTGCTGTGGCTTCAGCCAACGGCCTGGCGGAGGATACGCCCGGTCTGCTGGCGCGCTCAAGCGACGGAGTGGTCTACCTTTATCCCGGAAATCGAACCGGGGGGTTCGGGCCCCGGAAAACCATGTCCACGGGCTGGAACGGCGTGGCGGACATCGTCGGTGACCAGGATTTCACGGGCGATGGAAAAACCGACATGCTGGCCGCCAGCACAGCGGGCTCAATGACAGTTCATGCTGGAAACGGATCAGGAGGCTTCGCAGGGCGCCTGAGAATCGGTGCCGGCTGGGGCCGGTTCGATAAGGTCTGGGAGGCGGGAGACTTCGATGGTGATGGACGGCCGGATATCCTCGCCCGTACGTCCCAAGGAGACCTGCTGCTCTATGCGGGCAATGGTTCTGGCGGCTTCCGGACCTCTCGCCTGATCGGCAGCGGCTGGAACGCGTTCACCCAAATACTCTCCGCCGGGAACTTCGACGGCGCGGGCGGTCCGGATCTGATCGCAGCTTCCCCTGATGGCGGGCTGCTGATGTACCCCAGCGATGGCAAGGGCAACTTCTATCCCTCGAAACGGATCGGCAACGGCTGGAACGTCTTTTCCCGGATACTTGCACCCGGCGACTTCAGCGGCGACGGGAGGGCGGACATTATGGGACAGTCGGCGGACGGCACGATGTGGCTTTACCCGGGCAGCGGCACGGGGGGCTTCCAGCCCAGGAAGCAGATCGGCGACGGTTGGAACTCCTTGTCTGACGTCATCGGCGCAGGCGACTTCAACGGCGACGGGAAGGCCGACCTGATGGCGCGGATGCAGGATGGGACGCTCCTTCTCTATCCCGGCAATGGTGCGTCGGGTTTCCTTGCACGGAGACAGATTGGCGCCGGATGGAACACCTACACCGCCATGGCAGGAGTGGGTCGGTTCACTGGGACAGGTAGCCCGAATCTCGTCGCCGTAGCACCGGACGGGACGCTCGTTCTTTACAGCGGGACGGGGACCGGGAGCTTCCGCAGCGTGATCCTGAATCCCCGCTGAGCACGGGAGACAGTTAGGCGCGAACGGACACTTGGGGCCCCTGATCCACTCGGATTCGGGGCCCCAAGTGTTCGTTCGCGCTAGTGGAACGTTCGCGCTCGGGGACGACGGCGGGCACGCCGCCTCAGACGGGCGGGCCTACGTTGGATTTCAGGTTCTTCATCACCAGGGTTGAGGTCATCCGCTCCACCCCGGGCAGCACCGTCAGCTCACTGTCGTAGAAACGCTGGTAAGAGGGCAGGTCCGCCGCGATAACCTTCAGCAGGTAGTCCGGGGAGCCGAACAGCCGCTGCGCCTCCACGATGTTCGGGTTCTCCGCCACCCGGTTCTCGAAGATCTCCATGGTGGGGCGGTCCACCTGCCGGAGCGTCACGAACACAATTGCCTCAAAGCCAAGCCCGACGGCGGCCGGGTCAATGTCCGCTTTGTAGCCGCGGATCACGCCGGACTGCTCAAGGTCCCGGAGCCGGCGATGGCACGGGGCAACGGTGAGCCCCACCTTGGCGGCCAGCGCCGTGGCAGTCATTCTGCCGTCCTCTTTGAGGTGGCGCAAAATGCTTCTGTCGATATGGTCAATCACGCAAAAATCTTACTCCAGCCGCCGCGATCCGGGCGAAATTGGAGAGCACTTCTGGACGCGTTTTGCCTAGGCTTTTCTTACAGCCCAACACGCAGGAGCCCGCCATGAACCCCCAGCTTTTCCTCGCCTTTATCGTGGTCGCAGCCGCCCTCGCCTGCACCCCGGGGGTGGACTGGGCCTACTCGATCACCGCGGGCCTGGGCCGCCGCAGTTTCGTGCCCGCCGTGGCGGGGCTGTGCAGCGGATACGTGCTGCACACCGTCCTCATGGTGGCCGGGCTCGCCGCAGTACTGGCCAGCATGCCGGGCCTGCTGGGGTGGATCACGGTGGCCGGTGCCGTCTACCTGCTGTGGCTGGGGACCGTCACCATCAGGTCATGGCGTGGTGCGAGCTTCACGGCCGCGGCCGCCGTCGGGAATCCGGGGCAGAACCAGCTCCGGTCCTTCTTCCAGGGCATGGGGACCAGCGGCATCAATCCCAAGGGCCTGCTGTTCTTCCTGGCCCTCGTGCCGCAGTTCGTCAGCGCCGACGCGCCGCTGCCCGTGCCGGTGCAGTCCGGACTGCTGGGGCTGACCTTCGTGCTGCTTGCGGCCCTCGTGTACACCTGCGTGGCCCTGCTGTCGCGGAAACTGCTGCAGTCCCGGCCGGACGCGGCCCGCCGCGTGACGCTGACCAGCGGCATCATCATGGTGCTCCTGGGCGCCGCGCTGCTCTCGGAGCAGCTGCTTCCGGCCCTGGGCAGGTTCGTATAGAGGCAGGTTCGTCCGGAAGCCCGTCCGCCTCGAAGCCGGGCCAGCGGCAGGCTCAGACCTTTTGCTCCATGAACCACTCGGTGAAGCCCGAGGCCCGCCCGTCGGCATCGAGCCGGATCACCCACAGGTTCTCGTAGTTCGGGCGGTCATCAAGGTACGCGGTGCGGCCCTGCACGAACGCGAGGTCGCCGTCGGACCCCAGCAGCGACCATTCGAACGTCCAGTCCTCCGGCTGGTCCGCCGACCCGATCCAGCGCTGCACGATCTGTTCGCGGCCCCGCCACGGGTCAGGGTCGTAGGGCCGCGTGGCGTATACGGCCTCCTCCGTGAAGAGCGCCCCTATATCCGCGGGGTCGTTCGTGGTCCACGCCGCGATGTACTTGTCCATCCACTGCCTGATTGCGTCAGTCATGGGTCCGTTGTATCGCGGCCCTGTACTGCCCACAAGAGCCCGCCTCAGTCCCCGCCGAACTGCTTCCACTTCTGTTCCCACGCCCGGCGCGCCTCGATGTCCTTCCGGATGACCTCGAAGGTTTCAAGCTCCGCCTTCTTGCCGCGCTGCCAGTCCCGCGGATTGAGGGACTTCCGCCCGTTGTCCAGCAATATCAGGGCACGGTCGGTCAGGGCGTCATTGCGCAGAGACATGCTGGTCTTCTGCCGCCGCAGGACTTCCTTGAGTGCCTGCTGGGCCTGGCTGTGGGCGCCGAGCCGGCGGAGGGAGCGCGCCCGCACCAGGAGCAGCGCCGCGGAGAGGTCGTCGGCGTTCATCAGGCCCTCGGTCCAGACCACCACCTCCTGGTCCCGGCCCAGGGCTGCGGCGAGTGCGCATCTCGCCAGCGCGGTGGGCAACGACGGCGGCAGCCTGACCAGCGTTTCAAGGGCAGCCTCGGTCTGTCCCGTTTCCCGGAGGGAATGGGAGAGCGCCAGGAATACCGACTCCTCGCTGAACAGCACCGGTACCACGACGCGTTCGGCGACTTCCACCCGGGTGACCACGTGCGTGAGGTAACTGGCGGCGAACTGGTTGGCTTCGTCGTCGTTCCTGATGGAAAGCCCGCGCTGCAGGAGCTCCGCGGCCCGCAGGTAGCCGCCCTGCTTGTAGGCGAGGAGGCCGGCCATCACGCAGCAGAGCCCGGCCCAGCCGGGATAGGCGCGGCCGGCGGCGATAAGCCTGTTGGGGTCGGTGTTGGAAAAGATGGCGTCGTACACGGTCCTGGCAGCTTTGCCGGGCAGCAGCTTGAGCCGCGGCACGCTGCCGTCCACGCTGATCCGGGAGTCCCCGCCTCCGAGTACGCCGTGGATCAGCCCGCCCATGCCCTCGGCTATTTCGCGGACCGGCGTGCGGACCTTGCCGCAGCCAAAGGGTGTGAGGTCGCGCGTGTCGCGGTAGATCGGTCCTGGAAAGTGCCCCGCGCTCATTCCTCCATGCTAGTGGCCGGCCCGAACTAGGCCGAAGCTGCGCCCACCCACACGCCCACCACCCAGGTGCTGGCGGCGAGGCAGGCCAGGCCGAACTCCGCGAGCATGCCCAGGCCCGTGGCCTTCAGGGCGGCCCAGCTGGAGGTCAGCGCCGCCCGCAAGTTCCGTGTGCGCAGGACTTCGCTGAGCAGCAGCCCGGCGGCAAAGCCCACGAACAGGCCCACCACGGGAATGACGAACATGCCGGCAATGCCCAGCACAACCCCGACGGCGACGCTCCGGTTGGGAATCCGGTGCTCCTTCAGTTTGCGGCCGGCGAGGACGGCGCTGGCCGCCATGCCTGCCAGCACAAACACCATGCCCACGGCGAAAACCACCCAGCCGGTCACGCCCTCGCCGCCCCAGATGGCCCACGCCAGCAGGCTCAGGCCGATCAGGAAACTGCCGGGCAGGACAGGGATGACGGTGCCGGCAACGCCAACCAGGATGGCCAGGCCGCACAGGACGGTCACGAGGGTTTGGGCGTTCATGCCCCCAGTCTAGGGCGGGGCAGCCTGGGGTCGGGCCAGTACGGCAGCACGCCGCGGCGCGCGGACTTTGCCGGGAACGACGACGGCGGTGCCTCCCCAGCAGGGGAGGCACCGCCGTCGGATCTTCAGTGAGCCCTGGGCCTTCAGTCAGCCGTTCGCTTCCGTCGGCCGTTCCGGACCGGCGCTTTAGCCGGCCTTAGTTGGCTTCGGCTTCGACTGCCGCGGCAACAGCGGCCGTGACGGCCGGCGCAACGCGCGGGTCCAGCGGGCTGGGGACGATGTAGGACGCGGAGAGCTTGTCATCGGCCAGTTCTGCGATGGCGCGGGCCGCGGCAACCTTCATTGCCGGCGTGATGCGGCGTGCGCCGGCGTCCAGCGCGCCGCGGAAGATGCCGGGGAACGCCAGGACGTTGTTGATCTGGTTGGGGAAGTCGCTCCGGCCGGTGGCCACCACCGCGGCGTACTTGGACGCGACCTCGGGCAGGACTTCGGGGTCCGGGTTGGACAGTGCGAACACGATGGAGCTGTGGTTCATCAGCTTCAGGTGCTCCTCGTCCAGCTTGGAGGAGGAGACGCCGACGAAGACGTCCGCGCCCAGCAGGGCTTCCCCGGGGCCGCCTGAGATGCTGCGCGGGTTGCTGCGCTGCGCCATCTGGGCCTTCTTGCTGGCGGGGTCGGCGGCGATGTCGGCACGCTCGGAGTTGATCACGCCGCGGGAATCCAGCAGCACCACGTCCTCGATGCCCGCGGTGAGCAGGATTTCGGCAATGGCTATGCCTGCGGCGCCGGCACCGGAGATCACCACGCGGAGTTCCTCGAGCCCGCGGCCGGTGACCCTGGCGGCACCGGTCAGCGCCGCGAGGACCACGACGGCGGTGCCGTGCTGGTCATCGTGCATGACGGGGCAGTCCAAGGCTTCGATGAGCTTTTCTTCCAGCTCGAAGCAGCGCGGAGCGGCGATGTCCTCGAGGTTGACGGCACCGAAGCTCGGGCGCAGCCGGACGAGGGTTTCCACGATCTCGTCCACATCGGTGGTGTTAAGGACCAGCGGGATGGAGTCCAGCTCGCCGAAGGCCTTGAAGAGGGCAGACTTGCCTTCCATGACGGGCAGCGAGGCGCTGGGGCCGATGTTTCCCAGGCCGAGGACGGCCGTGCCATCGCTGACAACGGCCACGAGGCGCTGGGCCCAGGTGTGGCTCTTGGCGAGTTCCGGGTCAGCGTGGATGGCGCGGCTGACCTGGGCGACGCCCGGCGTGTAGGCGATGGAGAGGTCGCGCTTGTTGCTGAGGGGGACGGTGCTGGCGATGGAAAGCTTGCCGCCCTCGTGGGCAGCGAAGATCTCCTGGTCAGTCAGCTCTGCGGCTGCGCTGGTGTCGTTCGTAGCGATAGTTTCAGTGGACACGTCGTTGTCTCCTGTGGCTAGCCGTGGGCGCACGGCACAGTATGGCTCAAGCAATCGAAGCTCAAGATGGTCAGATACGCGCTTCCGCTGACGGCCCCAGGGTGGCGGGTCCCGTCAGAAAGCCAGTGGAGCTGGGGTGCTGGCCACTCCGGTACTGCCATGTTAGACAGGACAAAGGCCCACTTTTTGCCATTTCGGACCTGTTGGACCGAACGGAACGCATTTAAAGCTGATTTGTGGCTCATTTCACCGCTTTTCGCACCTTTTATGACCCGCCGGTCTAGACCGGTTACGCGGTATTCCGCGCTAACCGGGGCGCCGGCGTCAGCAGGGCGCACGCCTTCTTTAGGTCTTCCTCCGCCTCAAAGAGGGATAGTCTACGGCAGCGCACGGACTGGACTAGACCGGTGACCGTCGGCAGCAGGACCCGGGCGACAGCAGGGTCGCCACACACTGCGGCGACGGCGCGCTCCGCCAGGGAATCGATCTCTCGCAGCAGGCCGGTGGTGTCCCGGTCCTTGAGGTACACGCCTTGGCTGAGGCACTGTTCGACGGCGGGCTGCATGACGCGCATGTGGAAGATTTCCATGGCCACACCGGAGAGCGCATGGATGCGGACAGCGCCCGGCCCGGTCCCCGTCTTGAGCTCGCCGAGCTGATGCCGGTACAAGGCCAGCATCAGGTGGGTGGCGGAGGGGAAGTAGCGGTACAGGGTGCCGAGGGGGACGTTGGCTTGGGCGGCAACCTCGGACAGGGTCACGGACTGGAGGCCCTTCCGCGCGAACCCGGCGGCCACCTCCAGAATCCGGTTATAGCGGCGCTGCTGCCGGGGAAGGGAGGGCGGGGCGGCCATGGGCGGAAGATCAGGCATAGAGTCAAGCATCATCAGTCCGGAGGTTGAGATTCCTGGTGCAGTCAGGGAGAGCCCCATTCCCGGTCCTGCCGCGATTCGCACACCACTATACGGCACAGGCCTCCGCGCTCCCTTGGAGCCGGAAATGTCGCCGACGCTAGGCAACGCCCTTGATCTTGACCACGAACACGGCCCCCAGCAGCCCGATTACCGCGGCAGCAACGTAGAGCGACACGTAGCCGCCCCACAGCGTGACGAAGGGCCAGGCCAGTACCGGGGCGATGACCTGGGGCAGCGAGCTGGCGACATTGATGACGCCCAGGTCCTTGCCCCGCTCGCCCGCGCTGGGCAGCACCTGCGTGATGAGGGCGAAGTCAACGGCAAGGTAGGCGCCGAACCCTATGCCGAGCACGCTGGCGCCGACGATGCCGCCGATCCAGGTGGGCGCAAAGGCCAGGATGAGGGACGCCAGCGCAATGATGGCCGAGGATGCGATGACCAGGGGCTTACGCTTGCCCATCCTGTCACTGAGCCTGCCGCCCACCACGCTGGTGATGATCACGAATACGGCGTACAGCCCGGTTAGCACCAGCACGCCGAAGGCTGGTTCGAGCCCCGTGGTCTCCTTCAGGTGCACGGCGTCCGCCAGGAAGAACAGCAGGTACAGGGTGACCATGTGGTTGCCGATGTTGACCAGCAGCCGGGTGATCCACGCCCAGGCAAAGTCCGGATGGCGCAGCGGCCGGATAAAGCCGAGCAGGAACTCCGACCAGTTCAGCCGGGGCCGGGCAACTGCGGGCAGCGGCGCGTCGTCACTCCGGAAGAGGTACATCACCACGCCCGCCACCAGCGCTGCCGCGCACACCACATAGCCCAGTGCGAAGTTTCCACTGACGACGGCAGCAATCACCGCGCCGAGGAGGATGCCCATCGTCTGGCCCATGGCCGCCAGCCCGCCGACGGTGGCACGCTGCGGAACGGGGACCCGGTCAGGAAGGGCAGCGGTGATGGCCGCGTAGGCGCCGTTGCAGCCTGCCTGCACGAGGCACCACAGCAGGGTCATGACCGCCACGTTCGGAGCCCCGGCCAGGCCAACCAGCGCCGCCGCACCCAGGACGGCACCCGCCAGCACCCATGGCACCCGGCGCCCGAAGCGGGAAGTGGTCCGGTCGCTGAAGGCGCCGAAAAGCGGGTTCGCCACGAGCGACACCGCTGCCCCGGCACCTGTCACCAGCGCGAGGATGGCTTCCTTCTGCCCGGGATCGAAATGTTCCGCCTGCTGCGCGAGGAGCACCTGGATGGGGCCGAAAAACGCCGCGTTAATGCCGAGGTTGACCAGCACCACGCCCGTGATCCACAGGGACCTGACGCGCTCCGTCGGTTCAGCGAGCGCGGCGGATGGCCGCGTGCCCACCATGCCAGGGTCGGGTACGGCGCCGGGTATGTCGGACAGGCTCATGGCGGTCTCCCCCTGAAACATCGTGATGATGGAATCAGACTATCTGCAGGACGTTTAGATCAGCGTTCTTTGCAGCGATAGAATGCGTTGCCTGCACACCTCCTGCCACCGGGGTACCGCTCGCAGAGACACCTATTGCTCTTTCCATGGGGGAACGCAACTTGTCATCACACATCCCCGGCCATCGCGCCCTACTCAAATCCGCCGCTGTTGCGATCGCCGCCGCTCTGGCGCTCACGGCTTGTACCACCAACAGCACCCAACAGGCCTCCAGCTCCAGCCAGAGCCCTGCAAATGACGAGGCCACAGTCAGCCGCGTCATCGACGGAGACACCTTCGTGGCAACGACCCGTGAAGGCGAGAAGACCATTCGCCTGCTCAACGTCGATACGCCGGAAACCAAGGATCCGAACGCTCCCGTAGAGTGCCTCGGCCCCGAAGCTACCACCGCGCTGGAGCAGCTCCTTCCAGTCGGGTCGGTGGTCCGTTTGGAGCTCGATGTAGAGCCAACCGACAAGTATGGACGCACACTCGCCGGCGTTTTTGATTCGTCAGGAACCCTTATCAACGCGGAGGTCGCGCGCCAAGGCTTGGGTGTTCCGATGCTTATAGAGCCGAACCGCAAGTTTTACCCGGCGGTTGAGGAAGCCTTCGACGAGGCCCGGACCCGGGCTGTGGGACTCAACTCTACGGATCTCGCGTGTCTGCCTGCGCAGCAGGTTGAGAAGGCGGTCGCAGCAGTTGAGACGATCACGGCTGTTCCGCTCTCCGAATCGACGTCAGCACTCGACAAATCAAATGCGGGGCTTGCAACCGCCCTGGCGACCATCGCAGCGCTGAAGGCGGCCTCGGAAGCTAAGGGCAAGGTCCATTGGGCTGCCTACCAGCCAGCCAAGCTGGCTCAGCTCGTTTCACGGCTTAACACTTCAGCCTCAGCGGCGACAGCACGGCAGGCAACAATCAAGGGTAAGAAGAAAAGCCTCGCCGATGCGGCAGCAGCAGCGAAGGCGGCCCGGGTGAAGGCTGAATCCGCAGCAAAGTCGGCAGCTGCGAAAATGGCGGCTGAGGCGGCCGCAGCAGCCAAGGCCAGGGCTGCAGCTGATGCCGCCGCCGCGGAGGCCGAACGCATCAGAAACCTTCCTCCTGTCTATGTTCCGCCGGCTCCCCCTGTCTACGTTCCGCCCGTATATGAACCGCCGGCAGCTCCGGCACCGGTCACCGACCCGTACCCGGGCTACACCGGGCCGCGCTGCTACGCACCCGGCGGTAAGACGTGGAGGCCCTGCGGATAGCTAGGCTTTGATAGCCGCACCACGATCCCGAGGAGAACCAATGACCGCTTCGCCTGCCAATGCCGCCATCAACACCGCCGACCTCTACGATGACCGCGGCGACGAGTTGGACTCCGTCTCCCTGCAATTCCAGTCCCTGGGCGGTCACACGCATTTCAGCGGCCCCGTCCGGACTGTGCGCTGCCTGGAGGACAACGCCCTCGTCAAGGCCGTCCTCGCCACACCCGGGAACGGCGCCGTGCTGGTGGTGGATGGCGCCGGTTCGCTGCGGACCGCTCTAATGGGGGACCTGATCGCGGCGAGCGCCGTGGCAAACGGCTGGGCCGGCGTCGTAATCAACGGTGCCATCCGCGACCGCGAGGCCATCGCAGAACTCCCCCTCGGCGTCAAAGCCCTCGGCAGCAACCCGCGCAAGAGCGCCAAGGCCGGGGCGGGAGAGACTGACGTGGACCTGCTGATCGACGGCGTGACCATCCGCACCGGCGCCACTATCTGGTGCGATCCTGACGGAATCCTCATCGAGCGCTGAGACACGTAGGGCACTCCGCGGGAAAATTTCCGTTGCTCCGGGGAACAAAGCAGCAAGTAACATAGTTACTGAAAGCAACTATCAAATGCGATCCCCTTTCTCTTGACCCTGGAGCAGCCATGTCCAAATCCACTGTCGGACCCGCGCCCGGAGAGGCCCTGACGCAGCGGCAGACCATCACCGTCATGGTGGGGCTGATGCTCGGCATGTTCCTGTCCTCGCTGGACCAGACCATCGTGTCCACCTCCATCTACACCATTGCCAACGACCTCGACGGGCTCTCCCTCCAGGCATGGGCCACCACGGCATACCTGATCACGTCCACGGTCACCACCCCGCTGTACGGCAAGCTCAGCGACATCTTCGGCCGCCGCCCGCTCTACCTCGCGGCGATCATCATCTTCCTGGCCGGCTCGCTGTATGCCGGCTCGGTGCACTCGATGACCGAACTGGCCATCGCCCGCGGCATCCAGGGCATGGGCGCCGGCGGCCTCCTGGCCCTGGCACTGACCATCATCGGCGACATCGTGCCGCTCAAGGACCGGGCCAAGTTCCAGGGCTACTTCATGTCCGTATTCGGCATCTCATCAGTCCTCGGCCCCGTCGTGGGCGGCGCCTTCGCCGGTTCGGAGAGCATCCTGGGCTTCGACGGCTGGCGCTGGGTCTTCTTCATCAACCTGCCCATCGGCCTGGCCGCGCTGGCCGTGGTGTTCCTCTACCTCCACCTGCCCGCCAAGCACGTCAAACAGCGGATCGACTACTGGGGCGCCGCAGCCATCACCC
This sequence comes from Arthrobacter sp. ISL-65, assembly GCF_018613795.1. Classification (GTDB taxonomy): domain Bacteria; phylum Actinomycetota; class Actinomycetes; order Actinomycetales; family Micrococcaceae; genus Arthrobacter. The sequence goes on along the minus strand of NZ_JAGGPN010000028.1, from coordinate 108,867 downwards.
TTGCCATCGTCCCGCTGCTGCTCGTCGCCGAACAGGGCCGCAGCTGGGGCTGGACCTCAGCCAATTCCTTCATCTGCTACGGCCTGGGCGTCCTCGGCATCATCACATTCCTGCTGGCAGAGCGCCGCGCCGGGGACTACGCCCTCATCCCGCTGCGCCTCTTCCGGAACGTCACCTTCGGGCTGTCCTCGCTGCTGAACTTCATCATCGGCATCGGCATGTTCGGCGCCATCGCGATGCTGCCCATGTACCTGCAGCTGGTCAAGGGCCTCACGCCCACCGAGGCCGGCCTGATGATGATCACCTTCACTGTCGGCATCCTGACCGGCTCCATCACCGCCGGACGGACCATCTCGGCCTCGGGCACCTTCCGGATCTTCCCGATCCTGGGCACCGCCACCCTGACCTGCTCCGCGACCGTGATGGGCCTGTCCCTGGGCGCTGACACCCAGCTCTGGGTCCCCGGGCTGATCGCGGTCTTCTTCGGCCTGGGCCTGGGCTTCTGCATGCAGCCGCTCACCCTCGCGATGCAGGTCTCGGTGCCCGCGAAGGACATGGGCGTTGGCACCTCCACCGCCGCGTTTTTCCGCTCCATGGGCGGCGCGGTGGGCACGGCGGTGTTCATCTCCATGCTGTTCAGCCTGGCCGCGGACAAGATCGCAAGCGGCATGAAGGACGCCATGCAGAATGCCGCTTACGTGAAGGTCCTGAAGGACCCCGCTGTCGCCGCCGATCCCGCGAACGCCAAGCTCTACGACTTCTTCAAGAACGGCGCCAGCAACGAATCCCTTAACGACACCAGCTGGCTGCACTCCGCGAACCCGGTGCTCACCCGGCCCATCACCGAGGGCTTTGCCCAGTCGATCGACGCCGTCATGCTCACCGCTGCCGTCCTCACCGGCATCGCCTTCCTCATCAGCTTCGCGCTGCCGAAGAAGAAGCTCACGGACCCGAAGGCCGTCATGAAAGAACCCGCGGCGGCCCACTAGGCGCCGCTCACCACTCGTTGTCGGCGGAACTTCCGCACCTGCGTTACGGCAGGCACCTTCCGGGGTGCCTGCCGTTGCGTTTTCCGCGGAAATCCGCCGGATGCGGCACCAAACGGACGACGACGGCGGGACCTCCCGCCGTCGTCGTCATCCGTCCCGGAGTGGATCAGCGCCCGGTGACGTGGCACACTGTTAGGCGCGTGTGCGCCGGCCGACAGGGCCGGTTTCCGCAGCCGACGACGTTTGCACCGCATCCACCCACCCCCGAACCAAGGGAGAACCATGTCCACCGACAAGCAGACAACCGCTAAGATCCCCAAGCGGGTGATCTGGCTGGCGCTTGCCGGCGCCGTGGGCGGCTTCCTGTTCGGCTTTGACTCCTCCGTGGTCAACGGCGCCGTGGATGCCATGAAGGACGAATTCGCGCTCAGCGAGGCCGTCACAGGTTTCGCCGTGGCCGTAGCACTGTTGGGTTGCGCAGCCGGCGCGTACATGGCCGGCAAGGTAGCGGACCGCTACGGCCGCATCCCCGCGATGAAGCTGGGGGCACTGCTGTTCCTCATCAGCGCCATCGGCACCGGCTTCTGCTTCAGCGTCTGGGACCTCATTTTCTGGCGCCTGGTGGGCGGGCTCGGCATCGGCCTGGCCTCGGTGATTGCACCGGCATACATCTCCGAAATTTCGCCCCGGCACGTCCGCGGCCGGCTCGCGTCGTTGCAGCAGCTGGCCATCACCACGGGTATCTTCGCCGCCCTGCTGTCCGATGCCCTGTTCGCCACGTCTGCCGGAGGTGCGCACCAGGCATTCTGGCTGGGCATCGAGGCTTGGCGCTGGATGTTCCTGGCCGCCGCTGTTCCGGCGGTGCTCTACGGCGTGGTCGCCTACACGCTCCCCGAGTCCCCGCGCTTCCTGGTGGTCCAGGGCAAGGAGGACCTGGCCCGGAAGGTCTTCGACTCCATCGCCCCGGATGAGGACACCGACCGTCACCTGCGGGAAATCCGCGAGGCGATCGAGGAGGACCAGCTCGCGGGCAGGAAGGGCTCGCTGCGCGGCAAGGCGTTCGGCCTGCAGGCCGTGGTCTGGATCGGCATCACCCTGTCCGTCCTGCAGCAGTTCGTGGGCATCAACGTGATCTTCTACTACTCCACCACGCTCTGGAAGGCCGTGGGCTTCCAGGAGAAGGACTCGCTGACCATCTCGGTGGCCACGTCCATCACCAACATCCTGGTCACGCTCGTGGCCATCGCCCTCGTGGACAGGATCGGCCGCCGCCCCATCCTGCTGGCTGGCTCCATCGGCATGGCCGTTTCCCTCGGCGCCATGGCCGTCGCCTTCGCGTCGGCGACGGGCTCCGGCTCCGACATCACGCTCCCCGGCGCCTGGGGCCCCGTTGCCCTCGTGGCCGCGAACGTGTTCGTGATCAGCTTCGGCGCATCCTGGGGACCGCTGGTCTGGGTGCTGCTGGGTGAGATCTTCCCGGCCCGGATCCGCGCCCGCGCCCTGGGCCTGGCCGCCGCCGCCCAGTGGATCGCCAACTTTGCCATCACGCTGAGCTTCCCCGTGATGGCCGCAGCCTCGCTGCCGCTGACGTACGCCATGTACGCACTCTTCGCGGCAGCTTCATTCTTCTTCGTCATGTACAAGGTGCCGGAGACGAACGGCATGTCGCTGGAACAGGCTGAGACCCTGTTTGTTCCGAAGGGGTCCGTCAAGGTCTGACCGGCTCTTGGCTCCTCCGGCATGAAACGGAAGACGCCCATGTTCTCTGCGGACTGTGTCCCGGGAGCGTGGGCGTCTTTTGTTTTGTGCGCGTAGCCGCGAGTCAGCGAACGCCGCTCATTACCTGTAGGCGGGACTTCACAGCCTAGGATTCGGATCGGTTCACGATCGCGTCGGCGTGCTCGGCCACCCAAGCGACCAGGGGCAGCAGCAGGGCGGCCAGTTCCTCCCCGCGGCCGGTCAGGCTGTAATCCACCCGGGGTGGGATGACCGGCTGGGCGTCGCGGCGGACGAACCCGTCGGCCTCGAGGGTCTTCAGTGTCTGGGCGAGCATCTTCTCGCTGATGCCTTGGGCGCGGCGTCGTAGTTCGCTCCAGCGCTGGGGGCCCTCGGACAGGGCCACGAGGATCAGCACACCCCACTTGCTCGTAACGTGGTCCAGCACGGTCCGGCTGGGGCATCCCGCGGGGAAGATTCCGTCGGCGAAGGGGAAAGCGGGGACCTTGGCTGTGGCACTTACCTTCATGACAGTACCTTACCTGAAAGTGCGTACTCTCTTTTGGGAAGTAATCCGGAAAGGACCGGGTTGGCACCACTGACAGTCACCTCAGAAAGGACCAACCATGACCATCGTCATCACCGGAGCCACCGGCCAGCTTGGCCGCCTCGTTGTCGAAGCACTGCTGGATAGCGGCCTGCCCGCGGAGCAGATTGTAGCCGCAGGCCGGACCGTGGACAGGATCGCCGACCTCGGCCAGCGCGGCGTCCACGTCCGCACCATCGACTACAGCCAGCCCGAGTCGCTGCGGCAGGCGTTCGCGGGCGCGGACAAGGTCCTGCTGGTTTCAGGCAGTGAGGTGGGCCAGCGCGTCGAGCAGCACCGGAACGCGATCGGTGCGGCCAAGGGGGCCGGCGTCGGCCTGGTCGCTTACACCAGTGTTGCCAACGCGGACACCACCGCTATGAAGCTGGCCGATGAGCACATCGCAACTGAAGAGATCCTCCGGGATTCCGGGATCCCGTTCGTCCTGCTTCGCAACGGCTGGTACCTGGAGAATTACACCGGCCAGCTCCCGGTCCAGGTCCAGCACGGCGCCGTTCTCGGCAGTGCCGGCAACGGCCGCGTGAGCGCCGCTGCCCGCGCCGACTACGCGGCGGCGGCAGCGGCTGTGCTGCTCCGAGATGACCAGGGCGGCCAGGTCTACGAGTTGGGCGGCGACGACGCCTTCACCCTCAGTGAGCTGGCCGGGGAAGTCAGCGCAGCGTCCGGCAAGCCCGTGACTTACAGGGATCTGTCGGCAGAGAAGTACACCGAGGTCCTGGTGGACGCCGGTCTGCCGGAGCCCTACGCGGCCATCCTGGCGGACAGTGACCTGGGCATCGCCCGCGGCGATCTCCTGGTCACCAGCGGAGACCTCAGCGCCCTGCTCGGCCGCCCCACCACGCCGCTGCGCGAGGCGGTAAAGGCCGCAGCCGAGAGCCTCCAGGCGAGCTAACCGTAGCCAAACGCTCGATCACATCCTGCAGGCTTTCTTCAAACCCTTCCTCACGTCCTGCAGGCTTTCTTCAAACCCCTCCTCACCTCCTGCGGGTTTTCACCAAACGCTCCCGCACTTGGCGCAAGCAGGGTTGGCCCGAACCGGCTTGAAGTGAGGAAGCGTCCGGAAAAAGGCGACAGGATCTGAGGAAGCGTCGGGAGAAAAGATGCAGGATCTGAAGAAGCGTCCTGAATGCACGTACAAACGCCCGACGCCGGAACTCATCTTGAGTTCCGGCGTCGGGCGTTCCGTTGTATTCAGTTCCGTTGTGCAGCAGTTCCGTTATTGTGCAGCAGAAACTGTGGAGCAGAGCCCGTCTGCAGCGGGGCCGCGGCGGCCTGGCTAGGCCGGGGCTGCGACGTCCTCCGCTTTGCGCTCCTCGACGAGTCCGCAGACCGCCGAGAAGAGCGGGTGGTCCTGCGCCAGTCCGGTGATCCGCTCCGTGGCCGCGGCGGGCTCGGACGCCGCCAGGATCTGGCCGAGTTCCACTGCTTCGGTGTCGGCGGGGTCGTTGAAGCGCAGGGCCGCTGCGATGGCCCCGAGCAGCGCCTCGGGGACAATCCCGCGTTCGGCCAGTTCCGCAGCCGGACCGATGAACCGCTCGTGCCTGCTGAGCTTGCGCAGCGGCGCGCGCCCCACGCGGTGCACGGTGTCCGGCAGGTGCGGGTTGGTGAAGCGGCCCAGGATCTTCTGGACGTAGGCCTCCTGCTCGTCGTAGCTGAAGCCGTGCTTGGACACGAGCAGCTGCTTGGTCTCCTCGAGCACGGCGCGCACGTCCGCAGCAACGTCCTCGTCCGCCATGGCGTCGGAGATCTTCTCCAGCCCGGCTTCGAAGCCGAAGTACGCCGCGGAGGCGTGCCCAGTGTTCACCGTGAACAGCTTGCGCTCGATGTAGGGCCCCAGTTCGTCCACGAAGGTGGCACCCGGAATCACCGGCGCGGCACCCCCGAACGGCGTGCGGTCGATGACCCATTCGTAGAACGTCTCCACCGTGACGTCCAGGCCCTGCCCTGGTTCCTGGTTGGGCACGATCCGGTCCACGGCCGTGTTGGCAAAAACGGCTGAGTCCGCCAGCGGTCCGGCGGCCTCGTCCCAGGACTGAACGACCGACTCGCGCAGGAGGTCCGTGGCGTTGATGGCGTTCTCACAGGCCATCACCTGCAGCGGCGGCAGCCCGGCGGCCCGGGCGGCAATTCCCTTGGCGATGGCGGGCGCCACGAACTTGAGGATGTGCGGGCCCACCGCGGTGGTGACCATGTCCGCCGTCGCGATTTCCTCGATGAGCTGCGCCTCCTGGGTGCCGGAGTTCACCGCCCGGAAGTTGTCCACCGTGCGCACGGCGGGGTCCTCCCCCACCTCGTGCACGCTGTAGCTGTCCGCCCCGGCGAGTTGGGAGATCAGCGCGTCCGCGACATCAGCGAACACCACCTCGTACCCGGCCTCGTGCAGCAGCAAACCTACGAACCCCCGGCCGATGTTCCCGGCCCCGAAATGTACAGCCTTCACTATGCGTTGACCTTTCCGAACAGCTCCAGCACTTCGTCCACCGACGTAGCCGCCTCAAGCTGCGCCACCTGCGCCTTGTTCGTGAAGACCTTCGCGATGGAGGACAGGATGTGGAGGTGTTCGTTATTGATGCCGGCCACGCCCACCACGAACTTGACCTGCTTGCCGTTCCAGTCGATGCCCTCGGGGTAGCGGACCACGGACACGGCGGACTTCATGATGTGGTCCTTGGCGGCGTTGGTGCCGTGCGGGATCGCCAGGAAGCTGCCCATGTACGTGGAAACGGATTCCTCCCGCTCGTGCATGGCCAGGATGTAGTCGTTGTCCACGGCTCCGCGCGCCAGCAGCAGCTGGCCCGCCTCGTCGATCGCGGCGTCGCGGGTTGCCGCGGTGCCGGTCAGGACCACGCTGTCGGCCACCAGGATGTCCGACGGCGGCGCAGCGCCTTCCGCGGGCGCCTCGGCAGCGGGGGCGGCACCCGCAGCACCGGCGGGTGCAGCGGTTGCCGCAGTACCGCCGTCGGCGGTTTCCGGGGCGTTGCTGCTCCTGACCAGTTCCACGATTTCGTCATAGCGCGGGCTGTTCATGAAGTTGTCCACGGAGTAGTGCACGGCGCTGGACGTGGCCGGTGCGGCACGTTCGGTGAGGTCCTGGTGGGTGACCACCACGTCGTAGGTGTCGGTGAGGTTGGCGATGGACGCGTTGGTGACCTTGACGTCCGGGAAACCGGCCGCCTTGATCTTGTTGCGCAGTACGGAGGCGCCCATGGCACTGGAGCCCATGCCGGCGTCGCACGCGAACACGATGTTCTCGACGGGACGGGTCAGGACCGCGGTGCCACCGGCTCCGGCGCCAGTGAGGGCGGAAGAGACGGAACTCTTCTTGCCTTTCATGTCCTCCATGCGGCTGGTAGCGGCGCTGAGGTCGCCCTCGTCGTCCCGGTTCTTGGACGTCCGCAGGATCACCGAGGCGACGAGGAAGGAAACCGTCGTTGCGAGCAGAACTGAGAGGGCCACTCCGAGGTAGCTGTCACGGGCGGTCTGGGCGAACACCGCGAAGATGGAACCAGGGGCGGCCGGCGCCACAAGGCCGGAGTTGGTGATGGCCAGGGTGGCGATGCCTGTCATGCCGCCAGCGATAGAGGCGAGGATCAGGATCGGCTTCATCAGCACATACGGGAAGTAGATTTCGTGGATGCCGCCGAAGAAGTGGATGAGGGCGGCGCCCGGCGCTGAGGCCTTGGCAGCGCCGCGGCCAAAGAACATGTAGGCAAGCAGGATGCCCAGGCCCGGGCCGGGGTTGGCCTCCAGCAGGAAGAGGATTGACTTGCCCTGTTCCAGTGACTGCTGGATGCCCAGCGGGGTCAGCACGCCGTGGTTGATGGCGTTGTTCAGGAACAGTACCTTGGCCGGCTCGATGAAGATGGAGGTCAGCGGCAGCAGTCCGTTGTTCACCAGGAACTGGACCACGTTGCCGGCTCCGGCGCTGAAGGCCTGGACCAGCGGGGCAATCCCGTAGAAGCCGAGCAGTGCCAGCAGGGCGCCCCAGATGCCGGCGGAGAAGTTGTTCACCAGCATCTCGAAGCCGGGACGGATCTTGCCGTGCCAGATCGCATCGAGCTTCTTGATGGTCCAGCCGCCCAGCGGACCCATGATCATGGCTCCGATGAACATGGGGATACCGGCGCCGACAATCACGCCCATGGTACCGATGGCACCCACCACACCGCCGCGGACGTCATAGACCATCTTGCCGCCGGTGTAGGCAATCAGGAGGGGAAGCAGGTACTTAATCATGGGACCGACGAGGCCCAAATTGGCCACACCCTCGGCATTGGTGCCAAAGCCGCCAAGCTCGGGTACGGGGATCCAGCCCTTTTCAATGAAGAGGGCGGTGATGAGGCCCCAGGCGATGAAGGCGCCGATGTTGGGCATGATCATGCCGGACAGGAATGTCCCGAACCTCTGGACGTGCACCCGTGCGCTGGTTTTCGGTTTTGCAACTGTCTCTGTTGCCATGTGATTTCCTAACGTGGTCCCTGCTGCACCGCAGGATGGTCCGATAGTTTCGTCTAGCCGGTGGAACTGTTGGAGATCCGGTGGAGCCATTCGAGAAAGAGCTTGAGTTCCGAGCTGGACAGCTGGTCCGAGTGCGATGCCTGCAGCGCCGCGTTCAGCGCGATGGCAGCGACCACCACGGATGATTTCCCGGAATCCTCCGGTCCGGCATTCCTGCCCTGATCACTGGACACCGCGAAGATCATGGCGTCCCGCGTCATGGTGGACAGCTCGAGGTTCCGCTCGGCCACCGGTTCCGCGATCAGCATGAGCGTGACACCGACGTTGGCCGCCAGGATGCTCCTGGCAGCCTCCCGCGGCTGGACGTTCAGCTGCCCGGCAGCGGCTGCCTTGTTCAGCATCTCCTCCATGAGAGCCTCGGCATCGGCAACGATGGCGGGGCGGCTCTCGGGGCGGATGTTACCGAACATGACCAGATAAAGTTCCGGCTGATTCAGCCCGAACTGCACGTGGTTGTCCCACATCCGCCGGATGTCCACCAGCGGTTGTCCGGACGGGGCGAAGTCCCGTTCGCCGGCCACATATTCTTCGAAGCCCGCGGCGACAACTGCGTCAAACAGGCCCTCCTTGTCACCGAAGTGGTGATAGAGGGTGGGCGCCGTGACGCCCGCCAGCTGCGTGATCTGGCGGGTAGAGACAGCGGCCCCCGCGGATTTGGCCAGCAATTCGGCTGCCGCACGCAACAGCCTCATTTTGGGCGGAAGCTGGCCATCGAAACTCATAACCGCTACCCTAGCACCTATAGCAACGCTATATGAACTGAATCACATACAATTTTTTCCAGGCACCGCAACGCAGCATCGGACGTAGCCGTTCCGAGCTTCCGGGCTCCCACCCGGGCAGATACCGGCGGGCCTGGCTACCGGCAGAGAACGAGGACCTTCAGTGCAGAACTTCCCAGGAGTAGGCGTCAGCCCCGGCCGCATCATCGGCACGATCCGCCAGATGCCCAAGCCCATTAGCGAACCTCCGGCCGGCGAACAGCTTCCCGCGGGCACTACCCCGGAGGATGCAACCGCGGCACTGAAGGCGGCGGCTACCGCTGTCCACGATGAGCTGAAGGCCCGCGCGGACCACGCCACCGGTGATGGCAAGGCCGTCCTGGAAGCCACGGCCCTGATGGCCAAGGACACCATGCTGATCAAGGGCGCCGCGAAGCTGATCGCACGCGGCAACTCCGCCCAGCGCGCCATCTGGGAATCCGGCTCCTCGGTTTCGGAAATGCTGCATAACCTCGGCGGTTACATGGCGGAACGCGCCACCGACGTCCTGGACGTCCGCGCCCGCATCGTGGCCGAACTCCGCGGCGTGCCCGCCCCGGGCATCCCGTCGTCGAACGAACCGTTCATCCTGGTGGCCGAGGACCTGGCCCCCGCTGACACCGCCACCCTCGATCCCAACAAGGTCCTCGCACTGGTCACCGCCGGCGGCGGTCCGCAATCCCACACCGCGATCATCGCCCGCTCACTCGGCCTGCCCGCCGTCGTGGCCGCCATCGGCGTGGACGAACTGCCGGACGGCACCGAGGTTTACGTCGACGGCGCCGCCGGCTCCATCACGGTCAACCCGGACGCGTCGCTCCGCGCAGCCGCAGAGGCCTGGGCCGCCACGGCGTCCCTCCTGGCTGAGTTCAGCGGCACGGGCTCGACGGCGGACGGCCACCTGGTGCCCCTGCTCGCCAATGTGGGCGGTGCCAAGGATGCCCAGGCCGCGGCGAAGCTCGGCGCCCAGGGCGTGGGCCTGTTCCGCACCGAGTTCTGCTTCCTCGAACGTGACACCGAGCCCACCGTCGAGGAACAGGCCGCGGCATACAAGGGCGTGTTCGACGCCTTCCCCGGCAAGAAGGTGGTGCTCCGCACCCTGGACGCCGGCGCGGACAAGCCGCTCCCGTTCCTCACGGACGCCACCGAACCCAACCCGGCCCTGGGCGTTCGCGGCTACCGCACCGACTTCACCACCCCGGGTGTCCTTGACCGGCAGCTGGAGGCGATTGCGAAGGCCGAAAAGGAGTCGGAGGCTGACGTTTGGGTCATGGCCCCAATGATTTCGACGGCGGAGGAAGCCGCCCGTTTCGCCACCATGTGTGCCGAGGCCGGCATCAAGACGCCGGGCGTGATGGTGGAGGTTCCCTCCGCCGCTCTCACGGCCGACACCATCCTGCGCGAAGTGCAGTTCGCCAGCCTGGGAACCAACGACCTCACCCAGTACGCCATGGCCGCCGACCGCCAACTGGGTCCGCTCGCCGGGCTGAACACTCCGTGGCAGCCTGCCGTGCTGCGCCTCGTGGGCCTGACCGTTGAGGGTTCCAGGGCAGAGGGACACAGCAAGCCCGTGGGCGTCTGCGGCGAGGCCGCGGCGGACCCTGCCCTCGCCGTCGTGTTGACCGGCCTGGGCGTCATCACACTGTCCATGACCGCCCGCTCACTGGCGGCGGTGGCCGCGGTGCTGAAGACCGTCACGCTGGCGGAGGCCCAGGAGCTGGCCAAGCTGGCCCTGTCCGCGCCTAGCGCCGTGGAAGCCCGGGCATGGGTCCGGGAAAAGCTGCCCGTGTTGGAAGAACTCGGACTGTAGCTCGACTGCAGGTCGGACGGCCCGGCAGCAGGCAGGCGTCCAAAGCAGGCAGGCGCCCGGAATTCCGGGCGCCTGCCTGCTTTTCGGGGTTCAGGTAGTCAGATTGGGGTTCAGGCCGTCGAGCCCTCCGCTGCCGCGGAGCCCTCGGCCGCGGTGCCGGCCCAGTGCCGGATGGTCCGGGCAACCTCTTCGGTAGCGGTGTCCTGAACGACGTGCCCGCGCCCGGGGACCTCGGCAAACGCGCCATCCGGGGCCTGCGCGGCGAGATATTCGCACCACGGCCTGCGGGCGATCGGATCCCTTCCACCACGGAGGACGAGCACCGGCTGCGCCACGCCGGGCACCCGGGAATCCAGCGGATACTCCATCATCACGGGCAGTTCGGTCAGGTACCACCGAACACCGGTTCGGAAGTAGTCGGTAAACACCACGACGTTCGTCAGCGGGGGCTCGCTGAAGAGGGAATCCCGCGTCAGTGCAAGCGCATGCCAGGCAGCGCTCCTGCGGGCGGGATCCACCACCGGACCCATGAGCACTATCCGGCTCACCAGCCCGGGTGCCTGGAGCGCCAATTCCACCGCGAACTGGACTCCCATGGAATGGCCCACCACGATGCAGGACTCCACGCCATACTCAGCCAGGACCGCCGCGACGAAAGCCGCGTACTCACCGACCGTCACCTGCCGGCCTGGACGCGGCGTGCCGTCGAAGCCCGGCAGGTCGAAGGAGTAGACGGCAGCACCCCGTTCGGTGCCCTCCGCCTGCTGGTTCTGTTCTTTCGGGCCTTGGGCCAGTTCGACGTGCAGCCGGGCGAGGTAGCGGTGCGAGACGCCGATGCCGTGCAGCAGCACATAAGCCGGCTGCCCCGCGGCCGACGCCTCGTTCGACGTGTACAGGCGGCCCGTCAGGCCGTTCGCCGTCACTGCTACTCCATCACTAAGTCTCATCCGCCGAGCATATCCAACTCACCGTTCCGCAGCGGTTAGGCTTCTGCCATGGCTCTGATTGCTCCCAGGGTGGCGCCCGCCCTTCCTGCCGAAGACGCGCTGGCGATGCAGCGCGCGCTCGACGGCGGCACTGACATCACCGTGTTCGTGGACGGCACTGTCCATCGCCTCCCGCCCCAGGCGAGGGACGCCGTCGTCGACCTCCTGGCAAGGTTCAGCCGCGGCGAAGCGGTGACTGTAAGCAGCGTGGAGGAAATGCTCACCACCTCAAAGGCGGCCGAACTGGCTGGCATCTCCCACACCTACCTGCGGAACATGACGGACCGGGGCGAGATCCCGGTGGAATACCGCGGCACACACCGACGCATCCGGCTGGCGGCCATCATGGCATGGCTGGAGGGGCAGAAAAAGAAGCAGGCGGCAGCGGCCGCGGCCGGAGAAGCCTCCGAAACCGGCACTTCCGACGGCGAGAGCGGACAGTAGCGCCTCACCCGGCTCGGTGGTGGCCGGAAACAACGTGCAAAGATTGAAGGTAATCGGAAAAGCGCCGGCGACATCGGAGCCACGGACCGCGGGAGGCCTGGGAATGGGAAGTGCGGCAATTTCCACTTCGGCGCTTGACCTGCTGTTGCTGCTCCGCGGAAGCGAGCCCGAGGGGCTGGGCCGCGCCGACCAGGTTTCCTACCAGATTGAGACCGCCATCCTGATGGGCATCCTCACCGAAGGCGACAGGCTGCCTACGGAGTCTGTGCTTGCCGCGGAACTTGGCATCTCCCCGATCACCCTGCGGCAGTCCCTTGCCGCCCTGCGGACCAAGGGCCTGATCGAAACCAGCCGGGGGCGCAGCGGCGGCAGTGTCATTCGCCGGCAGCTCGATTTCACAGACTCACAGTTGCAGGACAAGCTTCGGGAAACGAGCACCGAGGCGCTCAGGGACCTGGGTGACCTGGGTGCGGCCATCGCTTCAATGTCAGCGCGGCTTGCGGCCGGGCGGGCGGACCCCGCGAATGTGGAGCACCTTGAAGATCTGGCGAGGCGCCACCGGGACTCGGCCGATGACCGGGCCCGGCGCCGCATGGACAGCCGGTTCCACGTTGCCGTCAGCATTGCCGCGCAGTCCAGCAGGCTGACCTCGGCCGCCCTTCAGCTTGAAGCCGAGGTGATGACCCTGTGGTGGGGGCGCTCCGGCCAGGCCGGCAGTGACGGCAAGTCCGTGGAAGAACACGCCGCAATCGTTGATGCAATCAGGGCCCGGGACTCGGACGCGGCCGCCAGCGCGGCAGAACGGCACAGCCGCAACGAGACCGAATACTTGATAGAGCAGCATCTCAGATTGACGATGCGGCCCGAAGAAGGTGGGTGACGTGGAGACCGTAGAAGAGGCCCTTGAGCGGACGGCCACCGTGCTCTCCTCCAGCATCAGCCGTGTTTTCGTTGATCTGGAGAAGATTGCAGGCACCGTTTCGGCGGCGGCGGCAGCCGTGTCAGGCGTACCCCGCCGCAGCGAATTCCTGTTCCTGAAGCAGGAACTGGCCAACTTCATCAAGCTGCACTCGGACATCATCGTCGGCGCCGGCATCGCCTACGCCCCGGGGAGCCTCCGGGAAGCAACCCACTGGCTGGAATGGTGGCGGACGCAACGGACGGGTGAACCCCGTTTCGTCACCCATGACCTCAACCCGGACTCGCTGAACTACTACGACTACACAACCCGCGACTGGTTCACTATCCCGTCGGCCAGCGGGCAGCCCGTGGCGGTTGGACCCTACGTTGATTTCGGCGGCATCAACGTCAACATCATCACGCTCTGCGTTCCGGCGCCCACCGCGCAGGGGATTCAGATCCTGGGGTGCGACCTGACCCTGGCGAACCTTGAGGGAATCTTCCTGCGGGCCCTTCAGCTCCGCGAGCCCGTGGTGGTCCTGCTTGGACCCAACGGCCGCGTCATCGCGTCCAACAACGCACGCATCGCCACAGGAACTTTGTTCCTGGAAGAGGACATGGCGCGGGCCGACATTTCAGTGGACGTCTCGCCCGCCAACCCCGCGCGTCTGCCCTGGAAGCTGATCACCCTCCGGGATTAGGCTCCTTCGTGGGGCAGTAGATGTCCCGGCCCGCACGCAAAAATGACGGGGTGATAAGGATCAAGCAACGATCCCCCGTTACCAGGGTTTCCGGCTGGCGCCCGGGGTTACTCTTTATTCGTGGTGAGATTCAGGGGGTTGCACATCGTGGCGGGCATCGTCGCCATGGGTGTGGCGGCTGCCTTGGGAATCATCATGGGCCTGAACAACACCGCCGTTTTTACCTCCAGCTGCGTGGTCTTCGTGGCAGTATCCCTGTGGGTCCAGAGCCGCGTCGCCAAGTTCCGCACCCAGCTCCAGGGACTCCCGCAACATCTCCCCGACGCCGTCACGCTGGAACGGACCGCAGAGCGGACCACGGAACATCCTGCCGAGCAGCTGCCCAGCGGCGAGGGCAACGCCGCCTAGTTGGTTCCTCCCGGCCTCAGATCCTTGGCCTTGATGCCCAGCGCCGCGCCTTCAGGGCGGCGTGCAGCTCCAGCCGGACCATCCCCTTGAGCGGATCGACGCCCAGCAGCTGCCGGATGCGGCCCAGCCGGTTGTAGATACTGCTGCGGTGCAGGTGCAGTTTTTCGGCAACGTCCTGGACGGAACCGTCATTGTCGTAGAGCAGTTCCAGCACGGGCAGCAGCTCCCCGTTCCGGTCGTGGTCCTCGAGGGCCTGGAAATTCACCGAACCGGCGTCGCTCCAGACCCCGGCCCCGCCGCCGGCCGAGGCCAGGAGCTGATACACCCCGGTGGCCCGGCAATCCACCAGCTCGCCGAGCCGTGGATCAACCGCGGCTGCCAGGGCGGCCACCTTGGACTGCCGGTAAGCCTCGGCCATGTCTTTGATGCGGCTGAATCCCTCACTGGTTCCCAGGATGATCCGCTCGACGGACCTGCCGGAGCGCTTGGCGAGCTCCAACTGGTAGTGAACCAGAACCTGCGCCTGGCTGGCGCGCCCTGTGGACTCCCGGAAGAGGACAACTGAGTGGGTCTCCGCACCTGCACTGAACAGGACAGCGTCCACGCCGATGGTGGCCTGCAGTGCCGCGGCGCGGTGGATGAGCGTCGAGGCGATGGGATCCGGACCGGCCATCCAGCCGTCCGCGTCCAGAACCGTCACCAGCTGCCAGGGTCCCCGGTCCTGCACTTCCTTCCAGCCCGCCACCGCAGCAACGGCATTGGCTTCCCCAGCACAGGCGGCCAGGAACTCGCGTTCACGGCTGCGCCGGAACTCTGATTCCGCGGTGTTGGAATCCAGCAGCAGTCCGGACAGCAGGTCCAGCTCGTCCCGGACGTCGGGCAGCTCGGCAAGGATCGCCGTCGCGCTTTGATCTTCCAGGTCCAGCTGCACCCACAGGTAACCCACCCGGAACCCGCGGACCAGAAGCGGGACGCAGACGCGCCCCAGCATTCCCAGCTCCTCGTTGGCGGGCACCACCACGGGACGCACTGCGGTGGCGATGCCGTGCGAGAGCTGCCAGTTTTTGACGTCCAGCGGCACGCGCTTGCTCAACAGGAAGTTCACCCGCACCCGGTCCGCATGCGACTGGTTGGAGCTGTAGGCGAGCAGCAAACCGTCGAGGTCCTCCAGGGACAGCCCGCGGCCCAGTTTGAGGGCCACACGTTCGACGAGCTGTTCCACATCCTGCTGCATGCTGACAGACTACGTCCCGCGGGGCGCCGTGAGCGAACGGACATCAGGCGACACCTGACGCCCCGGCGGTCGACAATAGTCGAACGTGGGACTTCGAAAACCCCGGAAACACGCGGTCCGGCTCTCGGCGAGGCGGCCGGTCCATGTAGTGCGCCTCACAGCCGGATCTATTCTGGAATCACAACTTCCCCACACATTCCGGCCTTGCAGCCATCGGATCTGGAGCCCAAAAAATGATCATCGGTATCCCCAAAGAGATCAAGAACAACGAATTCCGCGTCGCCATCACGGCTGCCGGCGTTCACGAATTCCGCACCCACGGCCACACGGTCCTGGTGGAGCGCGGTGCGGGCCTGGGTTCCGGCATCACCGACGAGGAGTACGCCATCGCTGGCGCAGAAATCGTCGCCGACGCCGACGAGGTCTGGTCCCGCGCGGACATGGTGATGAAGGTCAAGGAGCCCATCAAGGCCGAGTACCACCGCTTCCGCAAGGGCCTGATCCTCTTCACCTACCTGCACCTGGCCGCCGAGCCCGAGCTGACCCAGGAGCTCATCAACTCCGGCGTCACCGCCATCGCCTACGAGACCGTCCAGGAAGGCCGCACCCTGCCCCTGCTCGCACCCATGTCCGAGGTAGCCGGCCGGCTCTCCGTCCAGGTCGGCGCGACCTCCCTGATGGCGCCCGCCGGCGGCAAGGGCGTGCTGCTCGGCGGCGTCCCGGGCGTCCGCCCCGCCAAGGTCGTGGTCCTCGGCGCGGGCGTCGCGGGCACCAACGCAGCCGCCATGGCTCTGGGCCTCGGCGCCGACGTCACCATCCTGGACATCAACATCAACCGGCTACGCGAACTCGACGCCCAGTACCAGGGCCGGCTTAAGACCGTCGCCTCCAACAAGTACGAGATCGAGAAGTCCGTGGTGGACGCCGACCTCGTGATCGGCTCCGTGCTCATCCCCGGCGCGAAGGCCCCCAAGCTGGTGACCAACGAACTCGTGGCGCGTATGAAGCCCGGCTCGGTTCTCGTGGACATCGCCGTGGACCAGGGAGGCTGCTTCGAGGACACGCACCCCACCACGCACCAGGAACCCACGTACAAGGTCCACAACACGATCTTCTACTGCGTCGCCAACATGCCCGGCGCCGTCCCGAACACCTCCACCTACGCACTGACCAACGTCACGCTCCGCTACGGCGTCGCCCTGGCAAACCTCGGCGTCAAGGCCGCTTTCGAGAAGGACCCCGCACTCGCAGCCGGCCTGAACATCGCCGCAGGCCACGTTGCGCACCACTCCGTCTCCGAGGCGCACAACCTGCCCCTCGTGGCGGACTGGCACGAGCTGGTCTCCGCGTAAGCTAGCTCGCCGTCCTGGACGGCAGTCATCCTCCGCGTGCTTGGGCCCACGCCGGCAGGGTTCCCTAGCCGAGCTTGCGAGGTTAGGGTGCCGGTGGGGAGCACGCTGCCGGATGCCTGTCGTCCAGCGTTGCGTGCGTTAACCCTGCGCGGAAGCCAGCGCGCGGGCCTTTTCAATTAATTTGAGGACTTCGACCGGGCCGGCCGGATCTACCGGGACGGGCAGAGCCGAGGTGGTGCCGCCGTCGGAGATCTTGGCCGCGAGGATCCGGTAGAACTCCGGGTAGGCACCGCGCTCCGTGGACAGCCGGTCGAGGTGGCCGTCCCGGCCCAGCTTCCCGGCCCACTCGGGTGCTTCCACGCCGTACTCTTCGTCCAGCGGTCCCCCGCCGGCCACGATGTACGGTTCCTGCGGGTCCACGCCGTGCTTGGTAAACGCGCCTTCCGAGCCGAGCACCCGGTAGCGCGGTCCCTGCTGGGCGCACAGCATATTCATCCAGAGGTGGCTAAGCACGCCGGACCCGTGCCGCAGGACCACGAAACAGTCGTCATCAGTCTTTTCCCCCGGCCGCCGGGCCTGGAGCTCGGCATGGACCACTGTTGCCGGGCCGAAGAGCTGCAGTGCCTGGTCCAGCAGATGGGTGCCGAGGTCGAACAGGACACCGCCGCCGTCGGCCGCCGTGGCCTCCGCCTTCCAGGCCTTGGCAACCTCGGGCGACCACCGTTCGAAGCGTGATTCGAACCGGGTCACCTGCCCCAGCGACCCTTCAGCCAGCAGTTCCTTGACCGTGAGGTAGTCTCCGTCCCAACGCCGGTTCTGGAACACCGTCAGCACCCGCCCGAGCCGCTCAGCGAGCGCGATCAGCTCGTGCCCCTGGTCGCTCGTCACAGCGAACGGCTTGTCGACGACGACGTCGAGCCCGGCCTCGAGCGCGGCCTTCGCCAGCGGGTAATGGGTGGCCGGCGGCGTCCCCAGCACCACGAGGTCAAGGTCAGCGGCCCGCGCAAGGACCGCATCGCCGTCGGGCACTGTTTTCACGCCTGGGTACTGGCCGACGGCGGCAGCCTGCCGGCCGGGGTCAGAGGTGGCGATGACGTCCAGCGAGTAGCTCGGGTCCGCCGCGACCAGCGGCGCATGGAATACCCGGCCGGACAGGCCGAAGCCCACCACAGCGGTCCGGATGGGAGTGGAGGGGGTGGAGGAATCGGTGCTCATGGTGCCACGCTACCCCCTGGGCCGGTCCCGGTTCAGCCGCGTTCAGCCGTGAGGCATCCGGCCCTCAGCCCGCCGCACCTCCGACGACGCGGGTGACCAACTGGCGCCAGGACTCCTCCAGCCGCTCCGGCGAAAGGTGCTGCACGCGCACGGCGTGCAGCAGCCGTTCGGGTTCGAGGGTTGCGCTGAGGGACATGGCCATGAGCCACGGGTCCGCGTCGAAGCCCGCCGAGCCCAGCAGGTGCTCAATGTGGCGGTGCCAGAGCACCGCAGCGGGGGCCTCAAACCTGTTGTGCAGTGACGCTTCGGCGGCCCTCGCGAGCTCGCCGTACTCCATGACATAGCGGATACGTTCGGCGCCGAAGGCGATCAGCCGTTCCAGTGGCGGCGCCCCGGGGCCAAGGGGCGGCGGTCCGAACATGAAGCGGCCCTGGAACTCGGCCTCGGCGTCGCTGAGCAGGGTCATCATGAGGCCGGCCCGGCTGCCGAAGCGGCGGAACACCGTTCCCTTGCCTACGCCTGCGCGCTCCGCCAGCTTGTCCATGGTCACGCCGTCGGCACCGCATTCCTCCACGAGCTGCCGGGCAGCGCACAGGAGCAGCTCCCGGTTCCGGGCAGCATCGCTGCGTTCCGCTCCGGAGCCGGCCGAGGGTGCGGGAGAGGATCCGGAACGAATTGGGATGAGGCTCACACCAAGCATTCTAGACCCGGGAATAATATCCGGACCGCAGTCCGTTTAGTCTGGATGAAGGCACTAAACGCCTCCAAGAACCACTCGCCACGGAGCGTTCCGCGGCAAACCTAAGGAGTTCACATGTCCAAGAGCACCGTACTCGCCCTGGTGGGAAGCCTGCGCGCCGACTCCCACAACCGCAAGCTTGCCGAAGCCATCCAGCTGAACGCCCCGGAAGGCCTCGAGATCGTGATCCACGAGAGCCTGGGCAACATCCCCTTCTACAATGAGGACATCGACGTCGAGGGCCAGGTTCCGGCAGCCGCCGCCGCCCTGCGCGAGGCAGCCGGCCAGGCGGACGCGTTGCTGCTGGTCACCCCTGAGCACAACGGCACCATGCCCGCCTCGCTGAAGAACGCCATCGACTGGCTGTCACGCCCCTATGGTGCCGGCGCCCTCGCCGGCAAGCCCACCGCCGTCGTCGGCACCGCCTTTGGCCAGTTCGGTGGCGTCTGGGCCCAGGACGAGGCCCGCAAGGCTGTTGGCATCGCCGGCGCCCGTGTGCTGGAGGATGCCAAGCTCGCCGTCCCCGGCTCCATGGTCCGCTTCGCGGAAACCCACCCGAAGGACGACGCCGAAGTCGTTGAGCAGATCAAGGAACTCTTCGTTGCCCTTGCCGCCGTCGAGCCCGCCGGCGCAGCCGCCTAAGCAACTCCGCCCTTCGCACGCCCCCGGCCTTCCAGTGGCCGGGGGCGTGTGCCATTCCCGGCCATGCCCTCTGACCGGACAGAGCCGGGGCCTGCTGCAACCAATCCGTGACTGAGCTGCGGCCAAACTGACACCCGGGCACCGTTCCCCGGCCCGCCGCCCCGCCGTAACGTTGATGTACGGGACGTGCCGGAGCAGGGAGTGCGGTGCAGGCATGAAGTCGAGCTGGGGAGTCAGACCGCTGACGACGGCGGTTGCCGCCTTCTGCCTGACGCTTCCCTTGTGGGTCGGCTCCTGCGCCCCGCTCCAGCAAAATGCTTACGACGCCGGGCCCGCCCCCGCCACGGCACCCGAACCCCGCCCGGCGCCTCCGGTGAGCCCGCCCGAGGAAACCGGCGCACCCGCCCCGGGAGCATCCGGCCAGGGCGCTACTGGTCAGGGTGCTGCCGGCCCTGGCGTGGGAACAGCGGCCGGCGTTTCCGAGCCCGTTCCTGCTACCGGTTCAGCTCCTCCGTCCGCAGGCTCGAACCCCGGCGGCCAAACTGCCGGCGGCCTGGGCGGGGGCGTCGCCGGCCCGGACACCCAAGCACAACTGCCGGGCGGCGCCGGACAGCAGCCCGTGCCTGCTTCAGGGGCCCCTGCTTCGGGCGCCGCGGCCGGCCCGGATTCCCCTGGCCCCACAACGGGCTCCACGGCACCGGCTTCCACGTTGCCAGGGACCGGGACCGGCGAAGCTGGCGCCGGCACTGCGGTTTACTACGTCGCACTCGACGACGGCGGCACGTCCGGCGTGCGCTTCGGCTGCAACGACAGCCTGGTGGCCGTGCACCATGCCGACTCATCCATCAGCGAGCCACTGCAGGCCGCCATGAGCAGGCTGCTGTCCGGCCCGGGCGCCCCGCCCGCGAGCGGCCTGTACAACGCACTGTCAGCTTCCTCGCTCCAGTACGTGTCCGGGTACCTCGACGGCACCACGGTGGTGGTGAACCTGACCGGCGCAGTGCAACCGGGCGGCGTCTGCGATCTTCCGCGGATCGAAGCACAGCTCACCCATACGGCCGTCACGGCCGTGGGTGCCGTCCGGGCGGAAATCTACGTCAGCGGCGTGCCCCTGGCCGAAGTTCTCGGCCTCCGCTAGCCCTCGCCTTCCGGTGAGAACAGCGCGTCCATGTCACTATGGCTCGGCGAACCGGCGAGTTCTGACCAGTTACCGTCGCCCAGGATTTCGGCGGCCACTCGGGAAACAGTCGCATAGGCCGCCTTGGCAGCATTGCCGCCGATGCTGACCCGCCGCACACCGGCGTCGTGCAGTTCGCCCACCGACGCCGATCCGACGCCGGCAAGGGCATTCAGCGGCGCCGATATCCGCCTGCTGAGCTCATGCAGAATGTGGAGGTCTGTCACGCCGGGAACGAAGATTCCGTCGGCCCCCGCGGCCAGACAGCGTTCCGCCCGCTCCAGCGTTTCCTTGAACGCTGAGTCCCCGAACTGCCCGGAAAGGTACGTGTCCGTCCGGGCATTGATGAAGAGGTTCACGCCGGACTCTGCCGCGATGCTGCGGACCACACTGATCCGGCGGGCCTGCTCGTCGGCGTCCGTGAGACGCATCCCGCCCGAGTCTTCGATGTTCACGCCCACTGCGCCGGCCTCCAGCACCGCCGTGACAGTTTGCCGGAGCAGCCCGTCGTCGAAAGCGCCGTCGGTGCCCGCATACCCGGCTTCGATATCCGCCGTGACCGGGAGCCTCGTCGCCGCGGTGATCCTGCGGAGCGCGTCCAACGCCAGGCCCGGAGGCACGTGGCTCCCATCGGGGTACCCCAGACTCCAGGAGATGGCCGAACTCGAGGTGGCAATGGCCCGCGCCCCGGCCTTCTCCACAAGCCGGGCCGACGCGGCATCCCACACGTTCACGAGCACCAGCGGAACAGCACCGCCCGCGTGCATTTGACGGAAGGCGTCAGCCTTGGCGGGCTGGGACGGTGCGTGCTGGGGCTCGAGTGACGTCATGGCTCCATTCCATGCCTTGGTCTGCCGGAGGTAAAGGTGCCCGAAGGCCGCAGTTTCGAATCCTCCGGAATTCAGGTCAACAGCTGTTGCCTACTTAGCAACCTATGGCTGTACTCTGGGACTGTGACCCACGAGACACTCGACGCCGCCGCAGCCGTCCTCCCCGCCGAAGCCATCGACGCCATCGAGCGCGCTGCGACATCAGCCCACCGCCACGACGAACTCTTCTCCGAGCGCGCCGCGAACATCAAGCAGTCGGCGGTCCGGGATGTTTTCGACATCTCCATGCGACCGGGCCTGGTCTCGCTGGCCGGCGGCAGCCCCTACCTGCAGTCCCTGCCACTCGAAAAGCTTGCCCAGACGGCCGCACGGATCATCGCCGAGGACGGCCTCACGGCGCTTCAATACGGCGGGGGCCAGGGCACTGAGGAACTGCGCACGCAGATCTGCGAAGTCATGGCCGCCGAAGGCATCCTGGACGCCCGGCCGGAGAACGTGGTGATCACCGCGGGCTCGCAGTCCGCCCAGGACGTGGCCACCAAGGTGTTCTGCGACCCCGGCGACGTGGCCCTGGTGGAGGAACCCACTTATGTGGGGGCGCTGAACACGTTCGAGGCATACCAGGTCCAGGTGGAGGCCGTGCCAATGGACGACGACGGCCTGGTGCCTGATCTTCTCGAGGCCAGGATCGCGGCGCTCCAGACCGCCGGGAAAAACATTAAGTTCCTCTACACCATCCCCAACTTCAACAACCCGTCGGGCATCACGCTGGCGCAGGAGCGCCGGCAGCAGATCGTGGACATCTGCCGCCGTGCCAACATCCTGGTGCTGGAGGACAACCCTTACGGCCTGCTGAGGTTCGACGGCGAGCCGCTGGCCCCGCTGCGCGCAGGCAACCCCGACGACGTCATCTACATGGGATCGTTCTCGAAGATCTTTGCCCCGGGTTTGCGCATCGGCTGGGCCCTGGTTCCGGCCCACCTGCAGCGCCGTTACTACCTGGCCTCCGAGGCAGTGACGCTCTGCCCGCCCACTCTGAACCAGATGCTGGTCTCGGCCTACCTCCGCGAGTACGACTGGAAGGGCCAGATTGAGACGTACCGCGGGCTGTATGCCGAGCGGTGCCACGCGATGCTGGCGGCACTGGAGAAGCACATGCCCGATGGGCTCAGCTGGACCCGGCCGCAGGGCGGATTCTTCGTCTGGGTGACGCTGCCGGAGGGCGTGGACACGTACCCCCTGCTCCACAAGGCGATTGATGCCGGCGTCGTCTTCATTCCCGGCGCAGCCTTCACGCACTCGGACGCCCCGTCGAACAAACTCCGCCTTGCTTTCAGCGCCGTTCCTCCGGAGGCCATTGCCGAGGGCGTGCGGCGGCTGGCTCCGGTGCTGCGGGAAGCCATAAACGCGCTGGCCTGAGCTGCGGGCGGCGGGGACATCAGATTATTCGGGATATTCAAAGGAGATAAGGCCATGGCGGAAACCATTGTTGTGGGTGTGGACGGAAGCGGTACTGCGCGCAAGGCAGCCGAGGTGGCGCGGGATTTGGCCGGCGCGCTGGGCGCCGGGCTCCATGTCGTGTCCGCGTTCGATACCGACCGGACCGAAGTCTTCGGCAGCGGCAGTGACCGGTGGATCGTGTCGGACGCCGGGGAAGCCGAAAAGGTGGCCCGGGAGGTGGCGGCTGCCTTGGCCAGCGGCGAACTCAAGATCACCTATTCCGCCGCACGGGGCAAGCCGGCCGAGGCCCTGGTCAGGGAGGCGGACCGCCTTGAGGCGAGGATGATCGTGGTGGGAAACCGCCGCATGCAGGGCCTCGGGCGCGTGCTGGGCAGCGTGGCGAACAGCGTGGCCCACAGTGCGTCCTGCGACGTCTACATCGCCAATACCTATGGAGCGGACTAGCGTGCCGCAGGCCTGACTTGACGCGGATCACCCCGGCTGGTGGGCAGCCTCACCACGTTTTCCGGCAATCCGGCATGGCCCGAAAGATAAAATTGGAAGTGCCCCCGATGGAGCGGACAAACCCAAATCTACCTTTCAGGGGAACACTGTGCTTACACTCCAGCGGCGCCACCTCGTCGGCCACGACATCCTCCTTGCCCGCCACGGCAACCACATCAGCGCCATGCGCGTGGACCGCTCCGCGGGCCGCGTGATCGCACTCCTCGACGACGGCTCCGTGGACAGCGCTCCGAACCTCATCTCCCCCGACCTGCAGCTGCCGGATACGCTGAAAAGCGTCCTCCACGAGGACTGGAAGTTCCTCACGCTCGTGAGCTGCGGCATCGCGGCTGTGTGCGGAGTCATGCTGGCCGCCGCGGTGAGCATGGCAGGACTGTCCTCCGACCCGGCCATGGCGCAGCTGCTGGCCAACTCCTACGCCGCCTACTAAGCCAGTCCCCGGCGTCAGGCCATTCGGACCAGCACCTCGCGGAGTAGCCACCACAGCCCGGCGGTGACGCCGCCGCCCACCAGGGCGCCCGCAACAACCTGCGCTACCGTATGGGCTCGCAGCACCACCCTGGACCAGCCGACAGCGGGAATCAGCACCAGCAGCGGAAGCCACTGAACGCCCAGGATCAGCACCGTGATGGCCGTTGTCAGCGCGATCGCCCCGGCGTGGCCGCTGATCTTCCAAAACAGGCTGATGACGGCGAGCACCACCACGCCGCCCACTATGGCCAGCACCACCACAATGACGCTGTACGGCGCGTTGATGGCCAGGAGCACTGCCAGCCCCGCGAGCAGTGACACCACCGTCATGGCAAGCACTGGTGCTCGTTGCCTGCGGTCGCTGACGTGGTGGTCCGTCACCTTGCCCAGACGGACCAGAAGGACGACGGCGGCCAGGGGCAGCACGCACACAAACAGCACCGCTACGGCGCCGAACCAGACGGTGCCCGGAAAGCCGGGTTCCAGTGCCGGGCTGAGGAGCAGCAGCAGAGCCACGGTGATCGGCGGCTGAAGGGCTTCCGTGATGACCCGGGCCACGCGGTTCTTCACCCGGATGCTTATGATCCCGCGATCCTCACCCATGGGAACCCCGTCCCTGCCTGTCCGGTCCTTCCCCCTTTCCCGGAGGGTACCGCTCCGGGGACCATCAGTCGAGCAGCAGGGCAGGTCAGTCGAGCAGCAGGGCGGGCTCTTCCAGGATGGCGGCGACGTCGGCCATGAAGCGGGCTGAAAGGTCGCCGTCCACCACTCGGTGGTCAAAGGATCCGCCGAGCGTGGTGATCCAGCGCGGAATGACCTCGCCGTCCAGTACCCACGGCTTTTGCTTGATGGTGCCAAACGCCACGATGGCCACTTCACCGGGGTTGATGATGGGGGTTCCGGTGTCGATGCCGAGGGCACCGATGTTGGTGACGGTCAACGTGCCGCCCTGCATCTGCGCCGGCTGGGTCTTGCCGGCACGCGCAGTGGTGGCGAGCTCGTTAAGGGCCAGCGCCAGTTCCTTGAGGGACAGGTCCTGGGCGTTCTTGATGTTCGGGACCATGAGCCCGCGCGGTGTGGCCGCGGCGATGCCGAGGTTCATGAAGTGCTTGATGTGGATTTCGGCGGCGTCGCTGCCGTCCTGGTTGTCCACCCAAGTGGCGTTCACGCTCGGGTTCCGCGCTGCAGCCCAGATGACAGCCTTCGCGAGGATCAGCAGCGGGGAGACCTTGATGCCCTCGAAGTCACGCGAAGCCTTGAGCCGCTTGACGAATTCCATGGTGCGGCTGGCGTCCACATCCACGAAGATGCTCACGTGCGGCGCGGAGAACGCCGACTCCACCATGGCCTTCGCGGTGGCCTTGCGGACGCCCTTGACCGGGATCCGCTCGATCCGCTGTTCCTGCGGACGGCCTGACGTGCCCCAGAAGGTGTCCGCCTTGTCCAGTTCCGCATCCCGCTGTGCCTGGTAGCTGACCAGGTCCTCGCGCGTCACCTCGCCGCGTGCGCCCGTGGCCACGACGTCGGCGAGGTCAATGCCCAGGTCGCGGGCGATCTTCCGCACCGGCGGCTTGGCCAGGACCCTGTTCATGAGCCCGGAAATGGCCCCGCCGAGCGTTGGCTTGTCGCTCTCGATTGCGGGCGTCCACTCAGGCCGCCTCGTCACGGCAGGTCCGGCCACCGGGCCGGCGCTGGCCGGGCCGTCCAAAAGCGCATCCTCCACGGACCGTGGCTGGACAGGCTCGACTTCCGGAGCGCCGTGGACTGCATCTTCCGGAATCGCCGGTTTGGTCTTGCGCGGGCGCCGCTTCACGGCGTCGGCCTTTGGGCCTGATCCCACCAGCGGACCGGCGGCCAGGCCGCCGGCGGCAGCTCCGCCGTCGGCAGCTTCCCCGTCGGCCGGGAGCTTTCCGTACATCAGCGCAGGCTCGGTAGCCTCGACGGCGGGCACCGGCGCGTCGGCCGGTGTCGGATCGCCGGACATGGAGTCAGAGACGCTGATGATGGCGGTCCCGACGTCGACCGTCGCCCCTTCCGGGACCAGCAGTTCGGTGACGGTGCCGGCGAACGGCGACGGAAGCTCAACGAGGGACTTGGCCGTCTCGATCTCGCACAGGACGTCGTTGATGGCCACCTCATCGCCGGGCTTGACCTTCCACGAAACGATCTCTGCCTCGGTCAGGCCCTCACCGACGTCGGGGAGGTTGAACTTGTTAAGCGTCATGGGATCCTCGGGTTCGAAAGCTGGGGCCCTCCGGGAGGTGCGGAGGCGGTAGGCGAAAGAGTCAGCAGGTGCTGGTTCGCGACGGCGTCAGTACGCGAACGTGCGGTCCAGCGCCTCAAGGATGCGGTCGATGTCCGGGAGGTAGTCCTCTTCGACCTTGGCCACGGGGTACGGCATGTGGAAGCCGCCCACCCGGATGACCGGCGCCTCCAGCGAGTGGAAGGCCCGTTCACTGATCCGCGCGGCGATTTCACCGCCGATGCCGCCGAAGGTGGGCGCCTCGTGCGCCACCACCAGCCGGCCCGTTTTCTTGACCGAGGCTTCGATGGCGTCGAAATCGATCGGCGAGATGGATCGCAGGTCGATCACTTCGATGTTGCGCCCGTCCTCCGCCGCGGCGTTGGCGGCGGCCAGGGCGACGGGCACGAGCGGCCCGTACACCACCACGGTGGCGTCGGTTCCCTCGCGGACCACATGTGCCTTGAACGGATCCTCGGCCGGGCCGGCCGACTCAGTGTCGACCTCGCCCTTGAGCCAGTAGCGGCGCTTCGGTTCGAAGAAGATCACCGGGTCCTGGCAGTTTACGGCCTGCTGGATCATCCAGTAGGCGTCGTGGGGGTTGGACGGCGTGATGATGCGCAGGCCCGGGGTATGCGCGAACAGCGCCTCCGGCGACTCGGAGTGGTGCTCGATGGAGCCGATGCCGCCGCCGTAAGGGATGCGGATGACCACGGGCACGGTGAGGTTGCCGTTGCTGCGCGAGTGCATTTTGGCCAGCTGGGTGGTGATCTGGTTGAAGCCGGGGAACACGAATCCGTCGAACTGGATCTCGGCAACGGGGAGGTAGCCGCGCAGCGCCAGCCCGATCGCTGTGCCGATGATGCCGGATTCTGCGAGCGGGGTGTCCACCACACGGTCCGCTCCGAATTCCCCGATCAGACCGTCGGTGACGCGGTAGACGCCGCCGAGCGGGCCGATGTCCTCGCCCATGAGGAGGGACTTGGGGTTGTTGCTGAGCGTGGCGCGCAGGCCTTCATTGATGGCCTTGGCAATGGTCATGGTGGTCATCAGCGGCCTGCCCCTTCTCCCTCGTCCTCGCCGGCAAAGCCCGCGCTGTACTCTTCGAACCACGCCAGTTCCTCGGCCACGAGCGGGTGCGCCTCGACGTAGGTGTTGGCGAAGGCGGTCCTGATGTCCGGTGCGTCCGACTCGTAGGTGGACTTGCGGATGTAGGCGGCGAGTTCGTCCCCGTCGGCGGCAACCTGGGCGAAGAAGGCTTCGTCGGCAATGCCCTCGGCGCGGAGGTACTTCTCCAGGCGGTCCAGCGGGTCCTTTTCGCGCCACAGGGCCTCTTCTGAGGACTCGCGGTACTTCGTGGGATCGTCGGCCGTTGTATGGGCTCCCACGCGGTAGGTGAAGGCCTCAATCAGCACCGGACCGTTGCCCTGGCGCGCGTGCTCGAGCGCCCATTCGGTGACGGCATGGACTGCCACGACGTCGTTGCCGTCCACGCGGATGCCCGGGAAGCCGTAGCCCTTGGCGCGGTTGGAGAGGGGGATGCGGGTCTGCACAGCGGTGGGCACGGAGATGGCCCAGTGGTTGTTCTGGCAGAAGAAGACCACCGGGGCGTTGTACGAGGACGCGAACACCATGGACTCGTGGACGTCGCCCTCGGAGCTTGCGCCGTCGCCGAAGTAGACCATGACGGCGGCCTTCGGCTCGGGCGAGCCTTCCACACCCTGAGCCTCTGCCAGCCGCTGGTCCCGCTGGATGCCCATGGCGTACCCGACCGCGTGCGGCGTCTGCGCTGCGAGCACCAGCGTGTACAGGTGGAAGTTGGTGTCCTTCGGGTTCCAGCCGCCGTTGGAGACGCCGCGGAACTGCTTCAGCAGTTCGGCCAGATCCACGTTGCGGGTCAGGGCGACGCCGTGCTCGCGGTAGGTGGGGAAGATGTAGTCCTGCGGCTGGCTGGCACGCCCGGATCCGATCTGGGCTGCTTCCTGGCCCGTCAGCGGAACCCACAGCGCCAGTTGGCCCTGCCGCTGCAGGGCCGTGGCTTCCTGGTCAAAGCGGCGGATGGCCGCCATGTCCGCGTAGAAACCCCGGAGCTTTTCGGCGTCGAGACGCTCGGCATACTCGGAGAACACGGAGTCCGTGCCCAGCCGGCCATCGGGGCCCAGAAGCTGGACCATTTCAGTCGGAGGCACGCCCAAGGTAGCCTCGGCCTGCGCCTCGAGCTGGTCGTCCAGTTCCGTTCCATCGAACTCGGTGGAGGGCAGATGTGTTGCGCCCATACCGTCTCCTTGCCTGCCGCATCCGGATGCGTTGCAATGTCGCTGGGATATATGCCGCACGAGGAATGCATTACCGATGAGGCATATATATTTTGCTTACTGTTCCTTACTTTATCCGGCGTAGGTAGCGCCGGCTGTTTGTTAAGCGCTAGGAACGGCGTGGCGGTTTTGTGTAGACCTTACAGAGTTCCAGGAATCGCGTATTGGCTTCCACTTCGCCGACGCTGACCCGGACACCTTCGTTTCCGAAGGCGCGAACAGACAGTGCCCTTTCCCCGGCGAGCTGGGCAAACTCCGCGCTGTCATCGCCAAGATCAAGCCAGACAAAGTTCCCCTGCGCGTCCGGAACAAACCAGCCGAGGTCCCGGAGACCTGCCGTCACGCGGTCCCGCTCCGCCACCAGGCTTTGTACCCTTTCTACAACCTGGCCAAAATTCTGGAGGGACACAACGGCGGCCTGTTCGGCGATCTGCGAGACCGCGAACGGGGTGGCGGCGACGCGCAGGTGCTGGGTGAGCTGGGGCTGGGAAACGCTGTAGCCGACCCGGAGGCCGGCGAGGCCGTGCGCCTTGGAGAACGTCCTGAGCACCACCACATTGGGGTACTTGCGGTACATACGGATGCCGTCCACCGCGTCTTCTGCCCTGACGAACTCCTGGTAGGCCTCATCAATGACCACCACAACGTCCGACGGCACCGCCTTGATGAAGCGCTCAGTTTCCTCGGCCGTCAGGATGGGGCCGGTGGGGTTGTTGGGGGTGCAGAGCAGGATCACCCTGGTTCGCGCGGTCACGGCTGCGGCCATGGCCTCAAGGTCATGGCGCCCGTCAGCCGTCACGGGGGTCCGGACGCTCTCTGCCCCGGCCAGTCCGACGCAGATGGGGTAGGCCTCGAAGGACCGCCAGGCGTAGATCACTTCGTCGGGCTTGCCGTCGTCATTCTGGCCGGCGAACGTGGTCAGCAGCTGGGTGAGGGCGCCGAGGCTGCCGGCACCGGTGACGATGTCCTCGGCCGGCACGTCGAGGAAGCCGGCGAGCGCGGTGCGGAGCTTGGTGCTGAGCGGGTCGGGGTAGCGATTGAAGTCCGTCTGGGCGGCAATGGCCTCCACCACTGCCGGAATGGGCGGCAGCGGGTTCTCGTTGGACGACAGTTTGTAGCTTGCAAGGCCGTCGACGGCGACCGGCGGCTTGCCGGCAGCGTAGCGGGGCAGCCGGTCAACCACCGGTCGTGGCCTCAGGCCCCCCGCCATAGTCTCTGATGAAGTCATGCCATCTAGCCTATGCCCCTGACTGCCTGCCCAACCGTGCCGTGTGACAGCATGGGCGCATGCGGTCTTTCATCATGCGCGTGATCATTAACGGGCTGGCGCTGTGGATTGCCAGCTGGCTTCTGCCCGGCCTGGATATCTCCACTACAGCCACCACGGAAGCTGTAGCGAAGACCGGCGCGAACCAGGGAACTGACGCCGCCGGCATTGTCCTCGCGTACCTGTTCATCGGGCTGATTTTCGGCCTGGTCAATGCCTTCGTGCGGCCGATCGTCAGCTTCCTCTCCCTGCCCATCACCATCCTGACGCTGGGTCTGTTCACCGTTGTGATCAACGCCGCGATGCTCTACCTCACCTCCTGGATCAGTGGCTACACGCCCGTGCAATTCACCATCGATTCGTTCTTCTGGACCGCCGTGCTGGCCGCCATCATCATCACCGTCATTTCCCTGGTGGCAAACCGGGTCCCCGGCGCCCGCCACCGCTGACGCCACCGCCACCGCTGACGGCTCCGCCACCGCCGACGCCACCGCCGACGCCACCACCGACGGGAAGGATTACCCTGCCCAGAGTGGGCAGCGACGGCTGCAGGGCGGCGGGCGCAGGCGGCTTTGGCGCGCGGACCAGCTGGAACCGGGTGGCCCTGGCCGTGCCTCCCGCACCCACCACCCCGGCAAGCGCAGCAGTGGACGCCACCAGCGAAGGATCCGGACTCGCCGAGACTGCCCGGGCCCCAGCCTCGTAGTTGGTGAGCCTGTGCCCGGGGCCGAGCCCGGAGTCCTCACCCGGAGGCGTCCCGACCAGACCGTTGAGCGTCACTGTCACCCTGTCCCTGGTGTCCGGATTGGGAAGGCCGTCGCCGCCCGGAACCCAGTCCTGCCGGTGCTCCAGATGCAGGCAGCTGACGCCCGGTTCCGGAGTTATGGCACCGACCGGCGAGCCCGCGGTCAGCACGTACTTGAGGCTGTACTCGGAAAGGAAGGCCTTGTCCTGGCTCAGGTTCATCGCATGGATTCCGCCCTGGCTGTAGCCCACGGCGACCACCTGGTCCCCGGCCTCTGCCCCGGCCTGGCGCAGGGCAGCCCGGATGGCTGCGGCCGTGTGCTCGGACCCGTACCCCAGCGCTTCGCCGATGCCGGCCTCGTCGAAGGGGTTGGGTCCGCCGGTGTTGCCGGGTTGGGTTCCGGGAATGATGACGATGAACGCGTCGCGTCCCCCGTTGCTTGTCTGGATGACCTCGATCTGGCCCGGGCCGGCGTCTTCCATCTCCCCTGCCCGGGCAAGGAGACCTGCCGGTGAGGCGTCCAGATCAATGTCCGCGGCGCCCTCCTTCAGGGCCCTGACCGGCCGCGGCCTGAGTTCCGGCAGGACGCGGTCCAGCAGCAGCCGCGCAAGGGCCGGGATACTCGAGCCGGTCGTACCGGAGGCGAGTGCCATCTTCACGGCGGCATCCAGAGGACTTAGACGCACTCCCAGGAGCGCCGCAAGGATAGTGCCGGCCACCACGGGGTCGCTCGAGGCGATCGCTTCGGTGCTGGCCGTGTTCGGGCGCCAGTCCCGCCAGTCCCGGGACAGGCCAAGGTCAACCACCTGGCGTCCCCACAACCATGATGCGTCCAGGTGGAGCTGCATCATGAGCTGGTTTGCCGTCTCGGCGGCGCTGTATCCGAGCTGGCAGGCGCGCACCCCGCCGGCCAGGCGCTCCAGTTCCTCCCGGACCGCCGCCACGGAACGCCGCCCCTCCCAGACGGCGGTCAGGGCCTCGGCGCCACTGACCGGATCATCCCGCTGGTAGCTTCCCAACGCCTCCCACACCCTGTAGATGCCCAGTTCCACCGCCGCCAAGTCCCGGGCGAGCGCGTCCATCTCCCGGGCCCCCGAATCCAGTTCCTCCAGCTGGAAGGAGATCCCGGCTACTCCGCCGCGCACGGAAAAGACACCGTTGGAGGCCGGTTCGACGGGACGGAGCTGCCCGCCGCTTCCGCCCGGCGCGGCCTCGGCCATCAGTAGCCCCCGGCGGCGGGAAGGGCGGACTCGGCGACATGTACGGAGTGCCGCCGCACGGCGAGGGAGGCGGCAAGCACTCCTTCCCGGGCCCGGCAAAGGGCAACGGCCTGTACCCGGAGGCTGGACCGGTAAGCCAGCCCGGCAGGCGACTGCCAGTCCATCAGCTGGAGCTGCGCAAGCTTCGCCTGCACGGCATCGACCTGTTCCGCGCAGGCATCCACCCGCCCGGCCAACAGCTGGACTTCAAAGCTGCGCGACGAACATGCCGCGGCGTCGGCCGCCGTAACGCTGGCGCTCATTCGGATACCCCCAATCTCCTGCGGGCCGGCGCTCCGGCGTCAGCCCTTTCCTCGCTTCCTGCCCACGACGGTAAGGTGCCGTCCGCCGCCGACGGAACGGCCGGCGTCGTCCATGTGGAGAAGTGCGAGAGGGCGGGGCTGTGGAGGAGAAGTCACACGGAATCCCGTGCTTCAGCGGGCACAGAACTTCATGAAAGAATCAGGTCATGCCTGAAACTGCCGCCACAGCTGACACCCGTACGCCCTCCGGACGCCTCGCCCTCGCCGCGTCAGGGGAACAAATCGCGCTCGGCCCGCTGGACGGCCGCTACAAGTCCGCCGTCGGCCCCCTCGTTGACTACCTGTCCGAGGCCGCCCTCAACCGCGACCGCGTTGCCGTCGAGGTGGAGTGGCTTATCCACCTGACCGGGGACAACGTCCTCCCCGGCGCGGGCCCCCTGACCGAGGACCAGCAGCAGCAGCTGCGGGCCATCGTCACCGAATTCGACGCCTCCTCCGTCACCGAGCTGGCCGAAATCGAAGCCGTCACCGTCCACGACGTGAAGGCCGTGGAGTACTACATCGGCCGCCGCCTGCCCGCCATCGGCATCGAGAACCTGACCGCCATGGTGCACTTCGGCTGCACCTCCGAGGACATCAACAACCTGTCCTACGCCCTGGGCGTGAAGGGT
The DNA here is from genome assembly GCF_018613795.1 of Arthrobacter sp. ISL-65. Classification (GTDB taxonomy): domain Bacteria; phylum Actinomycetota; class Actinomycetes; order Actinomycetales; family Micrococcaceae; genus Arthrobacter. Next base: position 76,640 of record NZ_JAGGPN010000028.1, on the reverse strand, counting down.
GCTGTGGAGGACGTGTGGCTGCCCGCAGCCCGTGCCCTCGTGGCCCAGATCAGCAAGATGGCCGAGGATAACCGCGCCGTTCCAATGCTGTCCCGCACGCACGGCCAGCCCGCCACGCCCACCACACTGGGCAAGGAGCTCGCCGTCATCGCGCACCGCCTGAACCGGCAGCTGGAGCGCGTCGCCAGGACCGAATATCTCGGCAAGATCAACGGTGCCACCGGCACGTACGCCGCCCACGTGGCCTCTGTCCCCGGCGCGGACTGGCAGCAGGTCGCGAAGTCGTTCGTCGAGAAGCTGGGTCTGACCTGGAACCCGCTGACCACGCAGATCGAAAGCCATGACTGGCAGGCAGAGCTGTACGCCGACGTCGCCCGCTTCAACCGGATCCTGCACAACGTCTGCACGGACATCTGGAGCTACATCTCGATCGGCTACTTTGCGCAGATCCCCGTGGCAGGCGCCACCGGTTCCTCCACGATGCCGCACAAGGTCAACCCGATCCGCTTCGAAAACGCCGAGGCCAACCTGGAGATCTCCTCCGGACTCCTGGACGTGCTGGGCTCCACCCTGGTCACCTCCCGCTGGCAGCGCGACCTCACCGACTCCTCCAGCCAGCGCAACATCGGCGTGGCATTCGGCCACTCCCTGCTGGCCATTTCCAACGTGGCCAAGGGCCTGGAGCGGCTCGACGTCGCGGAGAGCGTGCTCGCCGGGGACCTTGACACCAACTGGGAAGTCCTGGGCGAGGCCATCCAGATGGTGATGCGCGCGGAGGCGATCGCCGGCGTCGAAGGGATGGAGAACCCGTACGAGCGGCTCAAGGACCTCACCCGCGGCCAGCGCGTGGACGGCGCCCGGATGCAGGAGTTCGTCCAGGGCCTGGGCCTGTCCGCGGAGGCCGAGGCGCGGCTGCTCGCCCTGACGCCAGGCAAGTACACCGGCATCGCGGACCAGCTGGTGGACCACCTGAAATAAGTACGACGGCGGTGCCGGGCCTTTGCTGCCCGGCACCGTTTCCGTTTCCGGCGGCTTCCGCACGCTGCCGGTCCCGTTTTGCGGCGGTTTGTCCCGCCTACCTTCCCGACGACGACAAGGAACGCGAGACCATGAGGCTGCTGCTCATCCGCCACGGCGAAACTCCCGGGAACGTGCTGGGGCAGCTGGACACCGCCCACCCCGGCCCCGGCCTGACCGAGCTGGGCGAGCGCCAGGCCGAGGCCCTGCCGCGAGCCCTGGTGAACGAGCCGATCAGCGCGCTGTACGCCTCCACGCTGGTCCGCACACAGGTCACCGCCAGGCCGCTGGGCCGAGAGCTCGGCCTCGATGTGACGATCCTGGACGGGATCCACGAGATCGAGGCGGGCGCCCTGGAAAAGCTGACGGACCACGAGTCCCACCGGCGGTATATGAGCACCGTGTTCGCCTGGACCGACGGCGACTTCGACCGCCGGATGCCTGCCGGGCCCAACGGGCACGAGTTCTTCGAACGCTATGACGCCGCCATCGCCAAGGTGGCCGCGGAAGCCGCCGGCACCGTCGCCGTCGCCGTGGTGAGCCACGGCGCCGCGATCCGCGTATGGGCAGGCCACCGGGCAGACAATATCGACATGGAATTTGCCGCCCGGCACGTGCTCGCCAATACCGGCATCGTGGCGCTGGAAGGCGGCCCCGACGCCGGCTGGAACCTGATCCACTGGGACGCCAGCCCCGTCGGCGGCCTTGCCCTGGCCGACCCCACCGCTGAGGACCCGATGGGAAAGACCACGGGCTAGGCCCGGCCAAGTGTTCCCACGGCGCTTACCGGCAGGAAACACCGCGGTAACGGTGCGCTTCTAGCCTTAATTCGCATAACCCTTCGGCGAATCGAGGCACAGATGCAGACCAATCCCAGGCTCAACATCCGGAAAGTCAGCTGGTCGAATCCTGTGGGAGCTGATCTGCGCGCGGCACAGCAGGCGGAACTGGACGCCCGCTTCGGGTGCCCCGACCATGAGCCGGGACCCAAGCCCTCCGAAGTAGACACGGCCGTGTTCCTCGTGGCCTACGACAAGGGATCAGGCCAGCCGGTGGGCTGTGGGGGCTTGCGGCTGCTCGACTCCGAGACGGCGGAAATCAAGCGCCTCTATGTTCTCCCGTACACCCGCGGTTCAGGCGTGGCCAGCTCCATCCTGGCCGCCCTCGAGGCCGAGGCCTTTGCCCAGGGCATCACCCGGATCACTGCGGAGGCGGGCTCGGTGCAGACTGACGGCCGCAACTTCTACGCGAACTCCGGCTTCGATCCGGTTCCCAACTTCGGCCCCTATATCGGCGTCGAGCACTCGTACTGCTTCGAAAAGAGGATCGATTGCCACAGCGCGGCGCATACCGCAATGGCTTGAGCGGGCCCACAACCGGCCCCTGCCCGCTTGAGCGGCCTTGGGCAGGGCCGGTCTAGCGGGGCACGGCCGTTGCGTGTGGAATGCACGACGGCGGCCGTCACACTCCGGTGGGGCAGGCCGCCGTCGGCTAATCTCGCGCTATGGAAACCAAAGACATTACGTTCCGCACCCGCAAATGGGTGCGGCCCGAGGACCTCAACGCCAACGGCACCCTGTTCGGCGGCAGCCTGCTGAAATGGATTGACGAGGAAGCCGCGATCTACGCCATCCTCCAGCTCGGCAACGGCCGCGCGGTCACCAAGTACATCTCGGAAATCAACTTCGTCAGCTCCGCGGTCCAGGGCGACCTGATTGAGATGGGCCTGACCGCCACGCGCTTCGGCCGCACGTCGCTGACCATGCGCGCGGAAGTGCGCAACATGATCACCCGGCAGAGCATCCTCACCATTGAGGAGATCGTGTTCGTGAACCTCAGCTCCACCGGCAAGCCGGAACCGCACGGCTACACGGAAATCACCTACGACCGCGACCGCATCCCCACACACCACCTCACCGAAACGCTGCAGCAGGACTAGCGCAGCGCCGTCGTCCGGGTTTTGCCGTCGTCCGGGTTTTAACGGGAAGCCAGCCTCAGCAGGCCGTCGCGCAGCGGTTGTCCCCGTTCGGTCAGGGCCACACCGGCCATGGCGGAGGAAGCCAGCCGCAGCAGCTGGGTCCGGAGGGCCCGCTGCCGGTTGTAGGCCTTGAGCGCGTCTTCCAGCGGACGGGCGTTGAGGAGTTCGGCCAGCGTCACGGCGTCCACGAGCGCCTCGCAGGCGCCGCGGCCCAGGTTGGGCGTCATGCCGTGTGCGGCGTCGCCCGCAAGGACGGCACCCGGCCGAACGAAGCTGCCGAGGTTGGGCGTGGTCCAGATCCGCTGCGCCAGCGTGGCGTCCGGCGTGGCCTGCTCCAGCACTGTTCGGACGGCCGGCGCGCTTCCGCTGAACCGCTCCTTTGCCTGCTTCAGCGCTTCGGCTGCATCGACGCCCGCCGGCCCGAGGTTTGAGCGGAACGAGGCATACCAGTAGGTCCTATCGCCGGACGCGGGCGTGATGCCGAACAGCTGCCCGCGCCCCCAGTACTCCCCGCCGGCGTCGGCCTGGACGGGAACGGGAAGAACGCCCCGCAACGCCAGGTAGGGGGTCAGCCTTGCCTGCGATCGGGCGCCCCAGAAGGAGCGGCGCACCACGCTGTGGACGCCGTCGGCCCCCACCAGGAAACCTGACGACAGCGGTCCGGTAGCGGGGATGTCGTCCACCCTGCCCTCTACGCGCTGCACGGAGGCGGGCACGGCGGCTTCGAGGATCCGGATGAGATCCGCCCGTGAGACGCCCAGGACCCCGCGCACCGCGGGTGCCACCAGGGCTGTGCCCGTGGCGTCGCGCAGGGCCAACCCGCCGAACGCCGTGCCCGCCTCCCTGATCTGCGGCAGCACCCCCAGGACCGCCAGGGCCGCCTGCGCCTCCGGCCACATGGCCAGCGACGTCTCCACCGCCGGAACGCCGGGCCGCTGCTCGTGGATGGCGACGTCGAAGCGCTGGGGGTCCAGGCCGGCCGCGAGCGCGAGCCCGGCAATGCCGCCGCCGATGATCGTTATGGCTTCCATGGACCCGATCTTAAGCCCGACGGCGGGAGGCTGGGTGGGCGGGCCGCCCTCGCGTGGGCCTAGGCCGACGGCCAGCCGGTGTAGGCCTCGGCAAGGTACGCCTGGCCGTGCCGCGAGGACACAACGGAGTTCAGCTCGCCCAGCTGGCGCGCCCGGGCGAAGTCACCGGCGTCGGCAGGGGTGTGCAGCATGGTGGTCATCCAGTAGGAGAACTGCTGGGCCTTCCACACGCGGTCCAGGGCGCGGTCGCTGTACGAATCCAGGAGGGCCGTGGAGCCGCTGTTGTAGTAGCTGTCGAGCCCTTCGAACAGCACCTTCACGTCGTGGATCGCCAGGTTCAGGCCCTTGGCACCGGTCGGCGGCACCGTGTGCGCGGCGTCGCCGGCCAGGAACAGCTTGCCGTGCCGCATGGGTGTGTGCACGAAGCTGCGGAACGGCAGGACCATCTTGTCGATGACCGGGCCTTCCTTCAGCTCGAAGCCGTTGCCGTTGACCCGGCTGCGGAACTCCGCCCAGATCCTCTCCTCGCTCCAGTCGGCCACGTTTTCCTTGGGGTCGCACTGGAAGTACATCCGCTGCACGGTTTCGGTGCGCTGGCTGATGAGGGCAAAGCCGTTCTCGGAGTTGGCGTAGATCAGCTCGTCGGAACTGCGCGGTGCCTCGGCGAGGATGCCGAACCATGCGAACGGATACTCGTGGAAGTACCATTTGCGGCTCGCCTCCGGGATCTGGAAGCGGCAGTGGCTGCGCGAGCCGTCCGCCCCGGTAATGAAGTCGGCCCGGAGCTCGTATTCAACGCCGTCGGCATCGGTGAACCAGACCTTGGGCTTGTCCTCGATGTCGTGGATGGTGGTGTCGGTGACGCTGTAGCGCACATCGCCGCCGTCGGCTTCGCGGCGGGCGGCGAGGTCCATGAAGACGTCGGTCTGCGGGTAGAGCCAGACGGATTCCCCCACGAGTTCCTTGAAGTCGATGCGGTGGCTTTCGCCGTTGAACCGCAGCTCGATGCCGTCGTGACGGTCCCCTTCGCGCAGCACACGGTCTGAGACACCGCCGTCCACCAGCATGTTCACCGTGCCGTGCTCAAGGATGCCGGCGCGGACTGTTTCTGAGATTTCCTGCCTGCTGCGGATTTCGATCACGGTGGATTCGATCCCGGCCTTGGCCAGCAGGTGGGACAGCATGAGTCCCGCAGGGCCTGCGCCCAGAATGGCCACCTGGGTGGTGATGATCTGTCGTGCCATGGTGTCCCTCGCTCCGTTGCGTGGCCCGGTGGTCCGGGCGGAAGGTGGTTGCTGGCTAACAGTGTGCGCCGGGCAGTGTGGTCGGCGTTACAGAAATTCCGCTGAATGGAAGCGCGCGAGACGAGACAACTCAGGCGGCGCCCTCGGTCAGGCGCCGGGCGATGCCGCGCGCCGCCGTCTGGAGGGCCGGAACCAGCGCCTGCATGCGCATCTCCCGCAGGGGAACGACGACGCCGATCGCCGCCACCGCCCGCTTCTGGCCGTCCAGCACAGGGACGGCAATTCCCCACGTGTCCGGATCGATCACCCCCGCCAGTTCGGCATACCCCTGGTTTGCTGCCTCAGCCAGCAGGGCGCGCACCCCGTCGCTTCCTACCTTCCCGGCGGGATCGGCAAACTGGTCCAGGTATTCGGCCTGGACAGGCTTCGGCTGGTGCGACATCAGGGCCAGGCCTGCCGACGACACGTGGACCGCCATCCGGCCGGCGATCTGGGCCCGGTTTGCCACGGAACCGCGGCGGGACAGTCGCTCCACGAACAGGGCTTCCCAACCATCCAGCACCGCGAGGTTCACATTCTGGTTGAGGACGTGCTGGATGTCCTCCATGAAGGGCATCGCCGCCTGGCGCAAGGCCAGTGTTGGCGAATTGCGGTTCACCAGCTCCCATAGCCGGAGCCCAAGCCGCACCGAGCCGCCGGGGCTGGTCTCGAGCAGCCCGTGCGCAGCCAATTGCCGCACCAGGCGGTGGGCCGTGGTGAGGGGCAGTTCCGCGCGCTCCGCCAGCTCGGACAGCTGCAGGACCGTGACGCCGGCCGGGAAGGCCGCGATGACGCGCACCACGCGGTCCACCACCGAATCCCCGGAAACTGAATTGGCCACCGCATTCCCACTTCCATTGAATGGTTTTTGTTGTCCCAGATTACACCCGACGGTGATACAACTCTCATGTCGAATGGAACAGCGGCATGCGGCAGGCTCCCGGCAAGAGTCCCGCGCAGGCCGCCCAAAAAGACTTCCGGCCCAGCGTACTTCCGGCGCACACCAGAGGCTCTTGGTCCAATCCACGGCCGGCCCGGTACGCGCGTCGGCGCCACCTTCGATTTCATAAAAAGCTTCTACCCGGACGATGAGGTTCCCATGTCAACGCTCTCTGTTGCCCGCCGCTCCCAGTGGCCCGTCTGGCTTTGCTGGCTGGCCATGGTGCTGGACGGATTCGACCTGGTGGTGCTGGGCACCGTCATACCGACCCTGATTAAGACCCACGAGCTGGGCTTCGATGCCATCGGGGCCACCTACGCAGCCACCATTTCACTGGTGGGCGTGGGCATCGGGGCGCTTTTCATCGCACCGCTTTCCGACCGGCTGGGACGGCGCCGCCTCCTCGTGGCCTGCGTGGCGTGGTTTTCCCTCTTCACGATCGCGGTGGTCTTTGCGCCGAACGTGGCCGTTTTCGGCATCTTCCGCCTCCTCGCCGGGCTGGGTTTGGGCGCCTGCCTTCCCGCCGCACTGGCCTACATGAATGACTACGCCCCGGCCGGCACCGCCGGCAAGTCCACCACCAGGACCATGACCGGGTACCACGTGGGCGCCGTCGCCACCGCGTTCCTGGCCCTTCTGGTGGTGCCCGACTGGCGCATCATGTTCATCGTTGGCGGCGTGGCCGGTTTCGCCTTGGTCCCGCTCCTGTGGTTCCGGCTGCCGGAAACCCTGCCGGCTGCGCATGCGGCGGAGCAGGAAACAGCGGCAGCAGGGGCAGAAACCCGGAGCCGCGACGCCCGGCCCGCCGCCACGCCGCGGGCCGAAGCACCCCAGGCCGGCTTCCGCGACCTCATCCGCAAGCCTTACCCCTTCGTCGCCCTCGGCATCGCGGTTGCTTCCTTCATGGGCCTCCTGCTGGTGTACGGCCTGAACACCTGGCTGCCGCAGCTCATGGCCTCCGCCGGGTACACCGTCAGCGCGGGCCTGGTGCTGCTGCTGGTCCTGAATGTCGGCGCCGTCGCGGGCCTCGTGGTGGCCGGAATCTTGGCGGACAAGCACGGGACGAAGAAGATTGTCCTGCTGTGGTTCGGGCTTTCCGCCGTCTTCCTTGCCGTCCTCAGCATCAAGGTGCAAAGCGAGCTGCTGCTCAACGCGGCCGTGTTCGTGACCGGCGTCTTCGTTTTCAGCTCGCAGGTCCTGGTCTACGCCTGGGTCAGCCAACTGTTTCCGGCCCGGCTCCGCGGCACCGCCCTCGGCTTCGCTGCCGGCGTGGGCAGGTTCGGCGCAATCATGGGCCCGGCCGTCACCGGAACGCTCGTGGCCGCCGGCATCGCCTACCCGTGGGGCTTCTACGTGTTCGCGGCCGCCGCCGTCTTTGCGGTCGTCGCCCTGGTGGGCGTGCCCCATGCGATCGCCGCGGCACCGGGCCGGGAGGCCGCCGTCGAACGCTCATGACTTAGCCCTTCCGCTGGTGACGGCGGCGGGTAACCTAAGGGCAGTAAGTTCACTTACCATCCTTGGAGGCTGACCCCATGACGGACCGGATCGCAGACATCTGGGGTGAGCGGACACCGCATGGAAGCGGCCAGGCCTGGCCCGGGCGCGTGGACCAGGTCCTGGCCGAGGGGCTGACCGACGGCGACGTGGACCGCTGGGTGCAGTCAGCCTGCGTCCTGTGCAGCAACGGCTGCGGCTGCGACATTGCCGTCAAGGACGGGAAAATGGTGGGCATCCGCGGCCGCGCGCAGGACAGGGTGAACCGCGGCCGGCTGGGGCCCAAGGGCCTCTACGGCAGCTGGCAGGGCGAGCAGCACCGGGACCGCCTGACGCGCCCGCTGATCAGGGTGGACGGCCGGCTGGTGGAAACCGATTGGGACACCGCCATGGGCCGCATCGTGGAGCGGAGCAAGGAGCTGCTGGCCAGCAAGGGCCCGCTCAGCCACGGCTTCTACACCAGCGGGCAGTTGTTCCTGGAGGAGTACTACGCGCTGGGCATCCTCGGCAAGGCCGGGATCGGTACGCCGCACATGGACGGCAACACGCGGCTGTGCACCGCCACTGCCGCGGCCTCGCTGAAAGAGTCCTTCGGTGCCGACGGCCAGCCGGGCAGCTATGCCGACGTCGATGAGTGCAGCGCCATCTTCCTCTACGGCCACAACATGGCCGAGACGCAGACGGTCCTGTGGGCGCGCGTGCTTGACCGGTTGGAGGGGCCCAACCCGCCAAAGCTCGTGTGCGTCGACCCGCGCGACACGGAGGTGGCCCGCCGTGCCGACGTGCACCTGCCGGTTCATCCGGGCACCAACCTGGCGCTGATGAACGGCCTGGTCCGCGAGCTTTTCGCCAACGGCTGGATCGATGAGGACTACATCGCCGAACACACCGCCAACGTGGACCAGCTGCGCAGTGTGGTGGAGCCGTGGACCCCGGAGAAAGTGGCGGAAACCTGTGGCGTGCAGGCTGCCGACGTGCGGCGGGCCGCGGAGATCTTCGGCACCGGAGAAAAGATCCTTTCCACGGTCCTGCAGGGCTTCTACCAGTCGGCCCACGCGACGGCGTCCGCGTGCCAGGTCAACAACCTGCACCTGCTCCGCGGCATGCTGGGCAGGCCCGGCTGCGGCCTGCTGCAGATGAACGGCCAGCCCACCGCCCAGAACAACAGGGAATGCGGGGCCGACGGCGACCTGCCGGGCTTCCGTAACTGGGAGAACCCACAGCACGTGCAGGACCTGGCCCGGCTATGGAACGTGGACCCCGCCATCATCCCGGACTGGGCGCCGCCGACGCACGCCCTGCAGATCTTCCGCTACGTTGAACAGGGTTCCATCGAGCTGCTGTGGATTTCCGCCACGAACCCGGCCGTTTCCATGCCACAGCTCGAACGCATCCGGCACATCCTGGATCAGGAGAGCCTGTTCCTGGTGGTGCAGGACATCTACCTCACCGAAACGGCGCAGTATGCCGACGTGGTCCTCCCCTGCGCTGCCTGGGGCGAGAAGACCGGCACCTTTACCAACGCTGACCGGACCGTCCACCTGTCCGAGAAGGCCGTCGACCCGCCAGGCGAGGCACGGAGCGATCTGGACGTGTTCCTCGATTATGCCCGCCGGATGGGGTTCACTGACAAGGACGGGCGGCCGCTGCTGGACTGGTCCGGCCCGGAGGACGGCTTCGAGGCGTGGAAGGAATGCTCGCGCGGCCGGCCATGCGACTACACAGGTCTCAGCTACGACAAACTCAGGGGCGGCAGCGGCATCCAGTGGCCGTGCACCGATGATCAGCCCGCCGGCACGGAGCATTCCACCGGCACCGAACGGCTGTACACCGACGGCGGGTTCCCCACCGCACCGGAATACTGCGAGTCCTTCGGCCACGACCTCCTCACCGGCGCAACCACGGGCGAAACCGAGTACAAGGCAACGGTGCAGCCCGGGAAGGCCTGGCTCAAGGCCCTCGACTACACCCCGCCGCACGAGGAACCGGACGCCGAGTACCCGCTGCGTTACACCACCGGCAGGACGGCCTACCACTTCCACACGCGGACCAAGACCGGCCGCAGCCGCCGGCTCAACGGCGCTGCGCCGGAGCCGTGGATCGAAATGTCCGTCGAGGACGCCGCCCGCGCCGGCTGCCAGGAAGGGGACATCGCCCGGGTGACGTCCCGCCGCGGCAGCCTGGAAGTTCCGGTGCGCGTCGGGGACATCCGGCCGGGCACCGTTTTCGCGCCGTTCCACTACGGGTATTGGGACACGTCCGACGGCGGGCCGCACCGTGCGGCGAATGAACTCACCATCACCGAATGGGATCCCGTGTCCAAGCAGCCGCTGTTCAAAAACGCGGCCGTCCGGGTGGAAAAGCTGCGCACCGGCGACGGCCCGTCGAAGGCCCCGGACACCACCGCTTCCCGCCGCGCAACAGGAGCCCAGCGATGAAACTCCCCGTCTACATCGGCCTGCTGGACGAGGCGGAGGCCACGCTCGCGTCGTCGTTCCGGGTGGTGGCGGACGGCCACGGCGACGAACCCGACGTGCACTTCATCCTGCAGACGTTCGCCAAGAAGTGCGACGCGCACCGGGAGGCGCTGAAGCCTGTCATCGACCGCTACGGCGAGGACATCGAGGGCGAGGAGGAGCATCGGCTGACGGCCAACGGCATGACGGAGGTCCGGTCCGGCCCGCTGGCTCTGATGCTGGACCTGCAGGACCTGTACGTGCTGGTCAATCACATCGATGTCACGTGGATGATGGTGGGGCAGGCCGCGAAGGGGGCGCGCGACACGGAACTCCAGGGCGTGGTGGAGCAGTGTGAGGGTGACTCTGAGCTGGAGATCAGGTGGCTGCAGACCAGGATGAAACAGGCCGCGCCCCAGGCGCTCCTGGTGGCTGAGTAAACCGTGGCCGAATAGCGCCCTACCGCGCCCGCACTTCCGCAGAGGTCCGCCGCGAAACCCGGGACCACACGGCGGGGGCCAGCACCACGGCGATTCCAACGGTGGCGCCGATCACCGTTTCCACGATCCGGTCCCGGAGAAGGATGCCGGGTGCTGCCGGGGACACGAGCAGCGTGGAGGTCAGCGCCAGCGGCGTCACGAAGACCTGGGCCAGCACGTAGTTCCGGGCGATGAAGAGTTCGGCGCCGAACTGGCAGATGGCGATCACCAGGACCGTCTGCCACGGCACGGGCTGCAGCAGCAGGATGCCCGCGAGGAGAATGAGGCCCAGCACCGTGCCGATGATCCTCTGGACGCCGCGGGCGATGCGGTGCCGCGTGGTGCGTCCCACCAGCGGAACCACGGCCGCCACCATGGCCCAATAGTTGTGCCCGAAGCCGAGCAGCTGGCCTACGAGGGTGGCAGTGGTGCCTGCGAGCCCCGCTGCCACGAGGTAGCCCAGCGCCTCAAGCCCGGCCGCCCGCTTCTCTTCCGCGGCAAGGCGGACGGGCGGGGGCATTTCCCACGGCGTCCGGTGGCTCCGCAGCACCCGGGAGGACAGCCCGACGGCCAGGCAAAAGAGCGTGGTCAGGGCGGATACCAGCATGCACTGCCACAACGGCGGCTGGTTGGGGATGGACGCGATCGCCGCGAAGGCGAAGATGTGGAACAGCGAGCCTGCCGGCCGGTGCCGCCACCGGGCGATCACCAGTGAGCAGCCGCCGGCCACGAGGGTGGTGGCCAGCACCTGCAGCCAGATGCTCGCCGCCTGGGACAGGCCGCCGGCATGCACGACCCGGGCGGTCAGCGTGGCCAGCAGTATCACCACCAGCATGAGCGCACCCGCCCGGACCTGGATGAAGAACCGCTTGCGGTGCAGCTCGCCGCGGCCGTAGATGCCGGTGAATGCGCCGAAGGAGGCAAAGATCGCCAGGTCCAGGCGGCCCAGGAGCACCAGGGTGATCAGCGGCACGAAGACGCCCACGGCGCACCGCACGGCGACGTGATGATCCTTGTTTGCCGGGGCAAGGGTGAACATCTCGACCAGCAGCTTCACGGGGGATTCGCGCCTTTCGTTGCAGTTTGGAACTGACGACGGCGGCACTGGCGTCCGCTTACCAGCTTAACGGGGTGCGGCCCCCGCCTTCCCGTGGAGGCCGCCTGCTGTCTTGTTGTGTTCGTCTCCCCAGTCGGGCCTACTGGCTGGGACTACTTGGTGGCGTTGGTGCGTGCGTTTACGGTGACCACTTCGAAGGTCTTGGCGTTCGGCACTCCAAACTTGGCGTTGACGGCGGCGAGGGTGTCATCGAAGAGGGCGGCCGTCGTCGGAATGTTGAAGTTCGGGCTCTTGATGACTTCCCGCAGCTTTGCGGTTGAATCGTGGAAGTTCGCCCGGAGCCTGCTGATCTGGTTGGACATGTTTTGGACGGCCCAGACGGTGTCTCCCTTGACCAGGATGCCGTCGACGTTGGGTACTTTCACGCCCTTGATCGCTGTGCTGGCTCCGCTCCGCGGGCTGACCGTGTACAGCGCCTGGTTGCCCGTGTGCGCCACCACCAGACGGCCGGCGTCGCGTGAGTAGGCGATGCCGTTGAGGTTGAACTGCTTGCTGGTATCCGCCGCGGGGCCCTTCAGCGTCAGCGTGCGGACGCTGCCGAGGTCACCGTCGTCGTCCACCGGAATGAAGTACAGCTCACCCCGCCGCGAGTTGGTGAACCAGGCTCCGTGGTCCGTGAGCGCCACGTCATTGATGAAGGCTTCCTTCTTGGTCAGCTGGTAGGTCTTGACCGTCTTTCCTGTGTCGGTGTCGTACACATAGGCCTGGCCGGTGGGGCCGCCGGCCACGAACAGCAGATCGTTACGCCGGTCTGCCTTCATGCCCACGGCCATCCTGCCCGCGGGCGCATCGATGAACTTAGTGGCTTTGTCCTTGCGGATGTCGCCACGGTAGATGTCCCCGGTGACGAGGTCGCCGGCGAAGAATTTGGTGCTGCCGGCGGCCGCGATGCCCTCGGCACCCTTGGCCCCGTCCAGCAGGATGACGGGGGCGACGTCGTCCGATCGGGCCTCTCCGGCGGAGGCGACGGGTGCGGGGACCAGGAGCGCGGCGAGGGCGAGAAACCCTGCGGCGGCACGGCGGCGGGTATGGCCTGAACTGATGCTGATGGGCATTACGGTGCTCTCTAAGAGTCGACTTTTCCGTGCGAGCAGGCCGCTGTACGGGAGCTCCGCACGCTGGTCTTTTCAGTGTAGGGACCGGGCCGGGGGCTGGCCATAGCCCCGGAAACGGGGAGGCCAAGCCCCGGACCATGGCGCGAGTTTTTCTACAGATATTGGGCGCAAAAAACCCTCAGAGGCCATTATCTGTACAAAAACTCCGGGCGTCTCGGGATGGTTCGCGGGATCGGAACGCGGGGGCAATCCCCCCGTAACAGCGGCCGGGCAGGCTGGGAGCATGAAGCCCCCCAAACCCAGCCTCGCCTCGCCGAAGCCCCGTCCGCGGAACCAACACAAGCCGAACCACCACGTGCCGGACACCCCAGCGGCCGAACTGAGCTGCGAGGTCTGCGGGCAGATGCCTGAGCCCACCAAGACGCGCCTCACGGTGGCCAATGTCGCTGTCATGCTCCCGATCGAACTGCTGGTGCACGCGCTGGTGGTGCAGACGCATCTGCCTTATCTGGCCAAGGTGCTGGTCCTGACGCTGACGGCCACCGTCCTGGTCATCTGGGTGGCCGAGCCGTCCGCCGCGCGGATCCTGCGGCGGTGGCTCCACGCACCCGCGCTGCGTCACCGCCGGCGCCTTGGCACGGCACCTGCGCTGTGGCGAGCCCGGACCGTGCTCCGCGACGAGCCCGGCTCCCTCAAGCGGATCACCAGGTCCCTGGCGCTGCTGGACACCAACATCCTGGGCATCCACGTCCATCCGGTTCGGGGCGGCGTGATGGACGAATTCGTGATCTCCGCCCCCGGCGAGGTCAGCGAGCGCCAGCTGCTGGAGGCCCTGACGGACGGCGGCGGACGGAGCTCGCAGGTCTGGCCCACCACCGCCTTGGCCATGGCCGACGGACAGACCAGGGCCCTGAGCCTGGCCGCCCGGATCGCGGCCACTCCCGGGGAACTGCCGCTGGCCGTGGCGGAACTGCTGTCCGCCCGAATCCTCGACCCCGGCAGCGAGTCAGCCCGCCACGCCCTAGCGAACGGCACGGAAACGAACGACGCCGGCACCATCCTGAAGATCCCGACCGCCTGGCACGGACCCATCACCTTTTTCCGTCCCGGCGAGCCGTTCACGCCCGCCGAGTCGGCCCGCGCCCACCGGCTCGCGGAGCTCGCCGAAATCCTGGCGCACCGGGAGCCCCTGCGGGTCGGTCAGAACCCGGAGGGGTTGCGGGGCGTGTAGCTCTCTTCGAGGCGCCGGACCTCCGACTCGGTCAGTGAAAGCCCGACGGCGGCAGCGGCGTCGTCGATATGGCGTTCCTTCGTCGCCCCAATGATGGGGGCGGTGACGGCGGACTTGCCCGCGCTCCAGGCCAAAGCGATTTGCGCCATTGGCACGCCACGATCGTCCGCCACGGCGGCGACTGCGTCAACGATGGCCCTGTTCGCGTCCTCGTCCTGCTTGTACAGCCCCTTGCCGAACTCGTCCGTGTCCTGCCGTGTCCCGGACCCGGCAGCACCCCACGGCCGGGTCAGGTTTCCCCGCGCCAGCGGGCTCCAGGGGATGACGCCCACACCCGTGGCCTGGCAGAACGGGTGCATTTCGCGTTCCTCCTCCCGCTCGAGGAGGTTGTACTGGTCCTGCATGGACACGAACCTGGTCCAGCCATGCAGCTCCGCCACATGCTGCATTCGGGCGAATTGCCAGGCCCACATGCTTGACGCTCCGATGTACCGCGCCTTTCCCGCCTTCACGACGTCGTGCAGGGCCTCCATCGTCTCCTCGACCGGGGTCACCGGGTCATAGCGGTGGATCTGGTATAGGTCGACGTAGTCGGTGCCAAGCCGGGTGAGGGACGCGTCGATCTCATGCATGATCGCGGCCCGGCTGAGGCCCGCCCCGTTGCGGGCCTGGCGCATCCGGCCATGGACCTTAGTGGCGATCTGGACCTCCTCACGGGGGACCAGTTCCTTGAGCAGGGTGCCGGTAATCTCCTCGCTCGAGCCGGCCGAGTACACATTTGCTGTATCGAAGGTGGTGATCCCCGCCTCGTAGGCGCGCCGTACGAAAGGCCTGGCTTCATCGAGTCCCACGCTCCACCCGTGCGATCCCTTCTCCGGATCGCCGTAACTCATCATGCCCAGGACAACTCCGCTGATTTCCAGCCCGGAGTTTCCAAGTCGGACCGTCTTCATTCGGCTCTCCCTTTCCGTGCCTCAGTCACAATTCGTTTTTTCGCGGGCCACGGCCATCTTCCCCGACAACCCTTGACAGTGTCCCACGCCACACCTATCTTGAATTTGGGATCCCAAATCGGGATCCCAAAAGGCAGGACCATTCCGCTGACGCAAACTCAACAGCGCCGGCCCAAAGATTCCCGCCGAACCGCGGCCGCACCGCCCCACTTCATCCCCCATCCCACGTCCGCACCCTTCCCACAAAGGAGAAGCTGTGTCTCTCCCAGATACTGAAGCAGTGACAACCCAGGCCCAATCCCCGGAATCCCGCAGCACCAAGCCCGGCAAGGACGGCGTGCAACGGCGCACCAACGTCCGCTGGAAGCTGTTCCTGCTGCTGCTCGTCCTGGTCGCCGTCAACTACATCGACCGCGGTTCCATCTCCGTGGCGCTGCCCATCATCCAAAAGGAATTCAACCTGGCCCCGGAGCTCGTGGGCCTCCTGCTCTCCGCGTTCTTCTGGACCTACGCCCTGATGCAAATCCCGGTCGGTTTGCTGATCGACAAGTTCGGTCCGCGCAAGGTCATGACCGCCTCCTGCGTGGGCTGGGGCGCCGCCACCGCCGCCTCCGGCATGGCCGGCGGCTTCCTCAGCATGTTCATCGCCCGGCTGGGCATCGGCGTCACCGAGGCCGGCGTCATGCCGGCCGGCGGCAAGCTGAACGCCATCTGGATGCACAAGTCGGAGCGTGGCCGCGGCGCCACCATCCTGGACGCCGGCGCTCCCCTCGGCGCCGGGCTCGGCGGCCTCCTCATCGCCGGGCTCATTGCCTCCACCGGCAGCTGGCGCACGTCGTTCGTCATCGCCGGCGCTGCCACCGTCCTCATGGGCCTGGCCGTCTGGTGGTATGTCCGCGACAATCCCCGCCAGCATCGCGGCGTCAACACGGCCGAGGCAGAGTACATCGAAGCCTCGCACGCCGCCGAGGACGCCGAAGCCGAGCTCGACGGCAGCAAGGGCAAGCGCGCCCTGCTTCCCTACCTGAAGTACCGCTCCTTCTGGGCCATGTGCTTCGGCTGGCTGGGCTTCAACGGCGTGTTCTACGGCCTGCTCACCTGGGGCCCGCTGTACCTCGCCCAGGCCAAGGGCTTCGATCTGAAAACCATTGGCTGGTCCACCTTCGTGATCTTCGGGGCCGGCTTCGTCGGGGAGATCCTGGGCGGCACCATCGCAGACAAGTGGCGCGCGTCCGGCGCCTCCGCCAACCGCGTCATGCGGACGCTGCTGGGCATCTCCAGCGTCGTCGTGGTGGGCGGCCTCATCGGGGTGACCGTCGTTGCGGACCCCACCACCGCCGTCGTCCTCCTCTCCGTGGTGATGTTCTTCCTCCGCTGGGTAGGCCTGTTCTGGAGCATCCCGTCCATCCTGGGCGGCCGCACCAACGCCGGTGTCCTCGGCGGGGCCATGAACTTCAGCGGCAACATCTCCGGGTTCGTCACCCCGATCGCCGTCGGCCTGATCGTTGGCGCCACCGGCTCCTACACCTGGGCGCTGCTTTACTTCGTGGGATCCGCCATCATCATGGGAGTCTCCGTGCTCACGCTCAACTACAACAAGCGCCTGCCTGTCTAAGCTGGGCAGCACGCCCCAGCTCCCGCCGCCGGGAGCGCAAAGCCACCAAAGAATCCGAATGGAGCAACATGCTTACCGCAGAAGAGACCCAGGACAAGGAACGCCCCCTCCGCGAGGCTGTCCGGGACACGCTCCGCACCAGGATCTTTGAAGGGCATTACGCTCCCGGCACCCGGCTCGTGGAACGCGACCTGGCCACCGAGTTCAACGTCTCCAGGCTTCCCGTCCGGGAGGCCCTCAGGATGCTGCGCCAGGAAGGGCTCATCAGTGACCGCGGCGCGCGCGGCGCGGAAGTCAGCACCCTCAGCGCCAAGGACGTCGAGGACCTCTTCGACGTCCGGCAGTCACTGGAGGTCCTGGCCTGCCGGCTCGCCGCCACGCGTGCCACGGCTGAGGACCTCGGCCACCTGTTGGGGCTGTTGGACGAGGCCGACCGCTGCCTCGCCAAGGGTGCCGTCATCGAGGCGCACCGCGCCAACAGCGAATTCCACGACGCCATCACCGGCATCGCCGACAACAACTTTCTCAAATCCGCGCTGGAACCCCTGCAGGGGCGCATGCACTGGCTTTTCCGCCACGTCAGCGACCTGCCGGAACTGATCCAGGAACACCGGGACCTGTACGGGGCCATCGCCAGCGGCGACCCCGACCGCGCCGCCGCCCAGTCGGCGTCACACATCGGCAAGTACCGCGAACAGTTCCCGGAGGACTTCCAGAAAACGGAACCAGCCCTGCACCGGAAGAAAAAATGAAGCTTCTTGTCATCAACCCGAATATCAGCGAGGACGTCACCGCGCTGATCGAGTCCGAGGCC
The DNA here is from genome assembly GCF_018613795.1 of Arthrobacter sp. ISL-65. Classification (GTDB taxonomy): domain Bacteria; phylum Actinomycetota; class Actinomycetes; order Actinomycetales; family Micrococcaceae; genus Arthrobacter. The sequence goes on along the minus strand of NZ_JAGGPN010000028.1, from coordinate 59,177 downwards.
CGGCGCTCCGCCTCCCCCGGCACCAGCCTGGTGGTCCGTACGGCCGGCCACGGCGTGGAGTACATCGAAACCCGCTTTGAGTCGCTCATCGCGGCCGGCGCCGTCGCCGAGATCATCGCGGAACACACAGCGGAGCCTGCCGCGGAAGACCCCATCGACGGCGTCGTGGTTGCCGCTTTCGGGGACCCGGGAATGCCGGCCCTGAAGGAGCTGGCCGACGTGCCCGTCGTCGGCATCACCGAGGCGGCCCTCTGCGCCGCGGCGCTGCAGGGGCACCGGTTCTCCATCATCGCCATCTCGGACCGGATCCGTCCGTGGTACCTGGACTGCGTGGAGCGGTTCGGCCTTGGCGGCCGGCTGGCCTCCATCCGCTCCATCAACGAGACCCTGAACGCCATCGGCTCGGTGCAGCAGGACTTCAAGGAAACCCTTCTGGCACTCAGCCGGCAGGCCGTCGCTGAGGATGGGGCCGACGTCGTCATCCTCGCCGGGGCGCCCCTGGCGGGGCTGGCCCGCGAACTGCGGGGGCAGATCCCCGTCCCCGTGGTGGACGGCATCTCCGCCGGCATCCGGATAGCCGAGGCTCTGGTGGGGCTCCAGTGCGGCCCGCACCGCGGCGGGGCGTTCGCCCCGCCGCCGGTCAAGGCCCGCAAGGGCCTGTCCGAAAATCTCGACGCCGCCCTGACCGCCGCCCAGACGGCGTCGAACGCAGCATCGCCGGCCAAGTAGTCCCGCCGACTTCACCCAACTAACCCCAGCAAACTTCCCCATCAGCTTCCCAGTCAGGAGGACGACGATGTCCCAGATTCCCGAACTCGTCATCGCCAACGGCACCGTGGTCAACAGTTTTGGCCGCCAGCACGCCCATGTCGTGGTGGTCGACGGCAAAATCAGCCAACTGGTTGACGCCACAGAACCCGCGCCCGACGCACTCCGCACCGTCGACGCCACCGGCCAGCTGGTCATCCCCGGCGGCGTGGACGGGCACTGCCACGTGGCCCAGGTGACCGGCCGGTTCCGCACCCTGGACGACTACCGGACCACTTCAACCGCTGCCCTGTGGGGCGGCACCACCACCATCATCGACTTCGGCATCCCCCGCGACGCCCAGGAAACCCCGCTGGCCGCTGTCCTGCACAAGAAGGAACTCGCGCAGGAGTCCCGCTGCGACGTGGCTCTCCACGGGTCCGTGGTCAGCTGGGACGAGACCGTGCCGTGGCAGCTCGAACAGCTTGCCGCCGAGGGTGTCCGCTCCGTGAAGATGTACACCACCAACCGCGGCACCACCATGGCGGACGGGGACACCATCCTGAAGGTGATGCGCGAGATGGTCCGGCTGGACGGCCTCACGTACATCCACGCCGAGCACGACCCCATCATCGCGGACTGCACGGCGCAGCACGCCGACGACGGCAGGATCGGCATCGAGCACCTGCACCGCACGCGCCCAGAGCTGGCCGAGGAAATCTCGGTCCGCGAAACCCTGGCCATGGCCCAGTACACGAAGGCCCCGGTGTACTTCGTGCACCAGTCCACGCCGGGCGCCGTCGACCTGGTCACCGAGGCGAGGGCCCGCGGCCAGGAGGCCTATTCCGAGACGTGCCCGCACTACCTCACACTTGATGACACCGTATACGGCTCGGCCTTTCCGGAGTGGTATGCCTGCTGCCCGCCGATGCGCAGCCCGGAGACAGTGGCAGCCCTCAAGGAGCGTCTGGCCAGCGGCGCCATCCACACCGTGGCCTCGGACCATTCCTGCTACGACATGACCCAGAAGCGGGAGCGCACCGACGACGTCCGGGCCATGCCGCACGGCCTCCCGGGCGTGGAGACGCGCATGCCCGTCACGTTCACGGCGATGGCTGAGTCCGGCAGCGGCGTGGAGGACTTCGTGGAGGTCTTCTCCGCCGGTCCGGCGCGCATCAATGCCCTGCCCGGCAAGGGTGCCATCGCCGAGGGCTTCGACGCCGACCTGGTGCTCTTCGATCCGGAGGAACAGCGGACCGTGGACGGCGGCGCGCTGCACATGGGCACCGATTTCTCGCCGTTTGACGGCCGCACGCTGGCCGGCTGGCCCGCCGTCGTGGTTTCCGCAGGCCGCGTGGTGCTGGACCGGGAGGGCTTCCACGATCCCGGCGCGGTGGGCCGCTTCGTGGCCCGGAACGGGTTCCGGGAACACCTTGCCGCCGCTGCCGGCCTGTCCGCCGCGACACTCTAGGAGCTCGCCATGACTTCTTCAAACCGCCCAACCCGGATCGGCATGATCGTGCCGTCCTCCAACACCTGCCTGGAACCGCAGAGCTACCGCATCCTGGGCGACCGGACGGACGTCACCATCCACTTCACCCGGATCCCGGTCACCCGGATTGCGCTGGACAATTCATCCGACAGGCAGTTCGACCCGGCGGTCATGCGCGAGGCCGCAAGGCTGCTGGCGACGGCGGACGTGGACGTGATCGCCTGGAACGGCACCTCGGGATCGTGGCTGGGATCCGGGCACGACCGCGACCTCGTCCTTGAAATCACCGACGCCACCGGCATCCCCGCCACGACGTCCACGCTTGCGTACCTCGAGGCGTTCCGGTCCTTCGGCACCAAGCGGATCGGGCTGTTCACGCCGTACACGGAGGACGTCAACGAGGCCATCATCAGGTCCTATGAGCGGGACGGCATCAAAACTGTCAGCCACCGCTGCCTGGGCCTGAGCGACAACGAGTCCTTCGGCCGGGTCACCGACGATGAGATGCGTCCCGGTTCCCTGGAGCTCGCGGCCGATGCTCCGGATGCGTTGATCTACCTCTGCACCAACCTGTACGGCGCCAACATAGCGGCGGAAATCGAGGCGGGCACGGGCGTTCCGGTGCTGGATTCGGTGGCCGTGACGCTGTGGCACTGCCTGAAACTTGCCGGTTCCCCCTTGCTCGCACCAAGGTGGGGCAGGCTCCTGGGTGACTGAGGGTAGCTACATCCGGACTTTGAGCGCCCCGGGCTCCACCCAGATGGACAGGCGCTTGACGGTACCCACGTGGTCGCCGTCGAGCTGGAACTCTTCCTCGTGCTCCAAGGTCACCTCGATTTTCTTGCCCTGGAAGTACTCGGCGGATTCCTTCTGGTTCTTCTTGCGGCCGAAGATGCCTGCCGCGACGCCCAGCCAGCCGAAGTGCCCGCGGGGGGCCAAAATCAGCAGGTCCAGGATGCCGTCGTCGACCTTCGCCTCGGGGAAAATTTCGATGCCGCCCATGATCCGGCCGCAGTTGCCGGCCATGACACTGCGGATCCGCCGCTTGACGGGGTGCTTGTCGTCCACCTTAACTGTGGCCCTGACGGGCTTGCCCGGCAGCTTGCGGATGCCGGCTTCAACGTAAGCGAGCCAGCCCATGCGGTCCTTCAGTGCGTCCACCGTGTCCGCCATGATCGCGGCGTCGTAGCCCACGCCAGCCATGACCAGGAAGACGTTCTCGTCGTCGGACCCGTCAAAGGTGCTCCTGGCGACGTCAATCGTGCGGTCGGTGCCGTTCAGGACGTCGTACGCGGCGGAGACGGGATCGGAGATATCCACGCCCATGTTGCGGGCCAGCAGGTTGCCCGTGCCCAGCGGCACCATCCCCATCGGCGTATCGGTCCCGGCCAGCGCCTCAGCCACGCACCGCACGGTACCGTCGCCGCCGGCGGCAATAACGACGTCGACCCCCGCCTCCAGCGCCTCGCGGGCCTGGCCCACTCCAGGGTCCTCAACGGTGGTTTCCAGCCACAGCGGCTCGGCCCAGCCCTGCTTGTCGCACAGCCGGACCAGCGAGGCGCGGAGGTCGGCGCCTACAGCCTTGGCGGGGTTTACGACCACGGCGGCCCGTGGCGGCGGGGAAGCATTCTGGGCTGTCATGGTGTCCTTCGGCTGCTGCGGGCGGGCCCGAAAGCCCCGGAACTCAAATCGTAACCGCGTTCCCGGGATATGGGCAGCAACCTTATCAATCCGGCTGAAACTTGCGGAGGCAGCCGAGGCGCAGCCGGCGCCCCTCAGCGCCCGGCCTCCGGCCCGCCGGCGGTGCGGCGGTCCAGGACCGATGCCCCGGCGGCGGCCAGTATGAGCGCGGCGGCAAGGAACAGCGGCAGCTGCGGCTCCCCTGTGATGACGACGCCGGCCGCGGCTGTTCCGGCGGACCCGGCGGCGATCTTGAGGGCACCAACCCAAACAAACACCTGCCCACGGACCCGCGGCGGGGCAAATTCGCTGCGGGCGGCCAGGGTCGCCGCGAAGAAGTACGAGTTCATGACCCCTGCGGCTGCGTAAGCGGCGACCGCAGGTGCAAAGGAGCCGGACAAAGCGGCGACGGCGAGTGCCGCGGCGACCAATCCGGCGAGCCGCGTCACCAGTCGATCGGCGTCCCCCCGCAGCGGACGGCACATCACCCCGGGCGAACCCGCCAGGCCGCCCAGCCCGTAGGCAGCCGTCAGAACGCCGGCCGCGGCCGGTTGCACGTGGAACATGGAAGTGGAAGCGACAGCCGCGATGGGAAGCGCCGCAACGGAGAACGCCACCATGATGGTCAGGTAAAGCATCCTCCGAAGGCGGCCCGTGACAGCCATGAGCCGCAGGGTCTGAACGGGCCTCGGAACATCGGCTGTCCCGGCTGCAGGAGGAACGTAGGGCAGCAACCGCACGACCCCGGCGGCCACGAATGTGCCCGCCGCCAGGATAAGCGCGGCTGCAGTGGGTCCGGCCCAGGCGGAGACAGCAGCCACGACGCTTGGACCGATGGTCCCGCCGATTCCGTAGGTGGCCACATCCCAGCCCTGGGCCCGGCGCTGGCTGACCCGGCCCGGGCCTGCGATCGCCGGAAGGCGGCTGCTGATCCCGCCGGTCAGCAGCGGGCCAACCAGCCCCGAGGCCACCAGCAGAACCCCCGTCACCGCCGGCCACATCACCGGGTACAGCAGCACCGCAGCCGCCAGGGTGGCGCCGTGCACGACGCACGCCCACGCGATCAGGACACGGCCGTCACGGCAAGAGTCTAGGCTCCGCGCCACCAGCGGCCCCAGCAGGTGCGGGGCGGTGATGCAGGCGCCGAGCAGGCCGGCAAGCCAACCCGGCGCCCCGCTGGTTGTGACCATGAGTACGATCGCGACGACGGCCCCGCCGTCCGCAGTGCGCGCCAGCGTCGCGGCCGCCACGTAGCGCGCCAATCCGCCACTTTTCCGGGCCAGGGCCAGTGCCGCCTGTTCCTGCTCTGCACTCTGCTGTCTCGGCGCTTCTTGCTCCGCTGGTGTTCGTTGCTCCGCTGGTGTTTGTTGCTCTGCGGTGCCGCGGTTCAGACTACCCATGCCGTACCTGCTCAGGCACCCAGTCCGCTGAGCCGCAGGGCTTCCTCGACCCTGATGCGGTCCTCACCTTCCAGGCTTTGCAGCGGACGGGGCAGGCACGGCGCCTCCACGAAGCCCAGCGCTTCGGCCATGGTGGCAGCGACCCGAAGGCTGCCGTGCATACGGAAGAGCGCCCACACGGGCTCCAGCGCGGTAGAGGCTTCCAGCGCCAGGTCGCCCTGGCCTGTCTGGCCTGTCTGGCCAGTCTGCCCGGTCTTGGCAAGATCAACGATCACCCTGGCGGCCTTGGGAAACAGACCGGCGATGACTGAATACCAAACGTCGCACCCTGCGAGGAGGGCTTCCGCCGCGGTCCAGTCGCCGCTGATGCCCAAGGAAACACTCTCAGGAACTGCCGCCCGAAGCCGGGCGATGCGAGCGGCGGCCTGGCCCAGTGCCGGGGGCGGGAACTTGATCGATGCGATGCCCGGAAGTTCGGCGATGCGGGCGTGGAGTTCATCAGAGAAAGTGAACCCTGTGGTGGCCGGGTTGTCGTAGACGGCGATCGGCAGATCGGACGCAGACGAGACTTCGCGGTAGAGGCCGTAGACCTCTTCGTCGCGTAGCCGCTGATACGACACCGGTGCGAGCAGCAGACCCGAGGCGCCCGCACTCTGGGCATCTTCAACACAGTCCAGCACGTCCCGGGTGCGCATTGCGCCGACACCTGCCACCACGGGAGTCCCCTGCGCGGCTTCGACGGCTGCCTTCACCACTTTGCGGCGTTCCTCGCGCAGCAGATAGGTGTAGATGCCTGTCGAACCCAACACACCGATGGAGTCCACCCCGGCATCGGCGCACCGCCTGACCAGCCGAGCCAGGGCGGCTTCGTCGACGTTGTCCCCGCTAAGCGGCGTCAGGGGAAATGCACAAAGGCCGGTAGACACGAGGGTGTCCTCTCTTCAGTCAGCTTTGGTTACTCCCTTCATGCTCACAGCCGGATTGGTCCTAGCATAGATCCAAGAATCCACGATTCAGGAGGACCAAGATCGAAGCTGAACTGCCGCTGGTTCTGGACCACCAGAGCCGCGTTCCGCTTGCTGCCCAGTTGGTCGGCCGGCTGCGGGACGCCATCCTGGACGGGGCGCTGAGGCCGGAGCACCCGCTCCCGGCATCGCGGCGCCTTGCGGCCGGGCTGGGCGTCTCCCGCGGAGTGGTGGTCCGCGCCTATGAGCAGTTGGCCGGCGAGGGGTACTTGGAAGGCCGGGGCTCGGGCGGTACCCGTGTGACGGTGCGCTCCGACGGCCGGGGCATGGCGTCGGAAGGCAACCAGGCGGCATCCGGCATGGAGCAAAATGCAACGATCGACCTCACGCCAGGACGGCCGTCGGGCGCCCCGTTCCGTGACCGCGACTGGCGGGCCGCCTGGCGGATGGCCGTTGCCGAGCCGGTGGAGGTTGAGCTTCCGGCCGCCTTGGGTACGCCGGCCCTTCGCACTGCCGTGGCCGATCACCTCGCCGTGTCCCGCGGACTTACGGTGAGTGCTGACGACGTCGTCATTACGGCGGGCACCAGTGACGCCCTGCAACTGATCGTCGCAGCACTCCGCGGCCAGGCGGACCCGCCCCGAGTGCTGATGGAGGACCCCGGCTATCCCACGGCCAGGCGGGTGCTTTCCGCGGCGGGCGCCGCGGTGGACGTTCTTCCGGTTGCCGACGACGGGCTGGAGGCGGCCCAGCTTGCGGCCCTTGATCACCGGCCTGACGCCGTCCTGGTAACGCCCAGCCATCAGTACCCTCTGGGCGGCCGGATGCCGGTAAAGGAAAGACTGGCCCTGCTGGCCTGGGCCGAAGCCAACCGCGTGATCATCCTCGAGGACGACTACGACAGCGAATTCCGGCACCGGCGGATGCCACTGCCTGCCCTTGCCTCCTTGCCCTCCTCCGCAGAGGTCGTCCTGGTGGGCACCTTCTCAAAGTCACTGAGCCCGTGGCTGCGGTGTGGCTATCTCGTGGTTCGCGGTGGCTCAGGGCAGCGCCTCAAGAACGCACGGCTTGACCTCGGCACGCCGGTTGCCGGAGTGATGCAGTCTGCGTTGTCCAACTACATCGCCGGCGGCGGCCTCGCACGACACATCGCCCGGGCAAGGCGCGAGTACGCGCATCGCCGCACACTGCTGCTCGACCGCCTTGGCGGACGGGCAGACGTAAAGCTGACGGCCTTGGATGGCGGTCTGCACGCCGTCATCCGGCTTCAGCAGAACGTTCCGGCCGAGCGACTGGCCAAGGAAGCACTGGGGCTGGGGGTGCGGGTCGTGACCCTGGCCAGCTACTTTGCAGAACGGACGCCGGAAAACGGCCTGGTCATCGGGTACGGCGCCCCGACCGATCTCCAACTTGCGCGTGCGCTGGACATCATCGCCGGCCTACTCGACCGAATGGCTGGCGGCCCGCCGTAGCAACACGGCCCTATACCGCCGGCCACACCCTTAGTGTGCGGCGGTCGTCAGTGCCCGGTCGCGCGCGTCAGCGCCCGGTCGCGAGGACGATAGCCAGGGTAAGCATGAGCACGGCGACGCCGCCGTCGAGGAAGCGCCACGACGCCGGCCGCGCAAAGAAGCCGCTGAGTCCGCGAGCGCCGTAGCCGATGAGGGGAAACCACACGGCGCTGCCGGCGGCGGCCCCTGCCCCGAAGAGCCATTTGCCCGAACCACCGTGGGTGCTGGCCAGCGAGCCCAGCAGCACAAGCGTGTCGAGGTAAACGTGGGGGTTGAGCCAGGTGATCGCGGCGGCAGTGAGTACGGCAGACCAGACGGTCCCCCTGCCCGGGGAATCAGCTGCCTTGAGGATCCCGGGCCGCAGGGCACGCCGGGCGGCGAAGACCGCGTAGGCGAGGAGGAACGCGACGCCGACCCACCGCACCACGGCCAGGAGCACCGGTGCGCCCTGGATGAGCGCGCCGATCCCGGCGACTCCGGCCAGGATCAGGACCGCGTCACTGACGAGGCACACCAGAACAACCGGCAAGACGGCCTCCCGTTTGAGGCCCTGCCGCAGAACAAACGCGTTCTGGGCTCCGATGGCGACAATGAGGCTGAGGCCGGCTCCGAGCCCGGTCAGGAAGGGAAGCATTCTTCGAAGGTACGGGCGGAGAACCTGAAACACAATTCAGTTTTTCTGTAGTTTCATTAGAATATCTTCATGGAACTGGACCAGCTCAGGGCACTTGCCGCCGTCGTCGACCACGAGACATTCGACGCGGCGGCGGGGGAACTCAGGCTCACTCCCTCAGCCGTGAGCCAACGGATCAAGGCACTCGAGCGCTCCGTGGGTAGTGTGCTGGTGCGGCGCCTCAAGCCGGTCCGGCCGACGCCGGCGGGCGAGCAGCTCCTCCGTTCAGCGCGCCAGCTGCTGCTCCTCGCCGACGAGGCGGTCCTTGGCCTGCGCGGGCCAGAACCTACGGAGAGGAACGACGGCAGGCGGCCGAGCGCTGAGCGGCTGAGGGTTCCCATCGTGGCTAATGCGGACTCGATAGCGACGTGGCTGCCGGCGGCCTACCGGGAGATTGCGCTCGGCGGCCGGGTGGCCCTTGAGCTGCTGCGCGACGACGAGCATGCCACAGCCGACCTCCTGCGGTCCGGCGACGCAGTAGGCGCGATCACCGCGGATCCCCGACCGGTGCAGGGGTGCACGATTCGCGCTCTCGGCACCATGGTGTACCGGGCCAAGGCGTCGCGCGAGTTTGCGGCCCGCTGGTTCCCCGACGGCCCCACCCCGGAAGCCCTCGCCGCCGCCCCGGTCATGCAGTACGACAGGAAGGACACCCACCAGCTCGCTGTCCTCGCGCGCATCGCGCCCGACGCCACTCCCCCACAGCACTTCATTCCCGATTCAGTCCAGTACGTCGAATCGATTCATGCCGGCCTGGGCTGGGGCATGGTGCCGGACCAGCAGGACCAGGAGAACTCACTCGTGGAACTCGACCCGGCGTGGAGCGAGCACCTGCGCCTCTACTGGCAGGTGTGGACGCTGGACTCGCCGGGCCTCGCGGAGGTGACGAACGCCGTCGTCCGCGCCGCCCAAGACCTGCCACCACACCGAAACTAGCCACCAAACACAACAACGCCGGGTGCTGGTGCACCCGCCGCTGCTGTGTGTTCCGAACCGCCCGTTAGGCGTTCACCCGCTGTTAGGCGTTCACCCGCACGTAGGTGGAGCCGGTGAGCCAGGAGGCCGGGTGCACGATGGTTTCGTTGACGCCGTTCATGCCGCTGCTAATGGCCTGCCCGCCGCCGATGTAGACGCCGACGTGTCCGGCGCTGATCATCAGGTCACCGGGCTGCGGGGCGGAGACTGGGGTGCCGTACTGATGGAACTGCGTGGGCGCGAGGTCACCGACCGACTTGCCGACCGAGCGCAGTGCCTGTTCCACCAAGATGGTGCAGTCCTGGGTGGCGCCGAGCTGCGCCCGGGCAGAGGCCACAATGGCTGCGCCCACGCCGCTGGCTGACTGGGTTGCAGCCGCTGCCGGAGCGGTTGCTGCCGCCGGCGTTATCGACGCGGAGGCGTTGTAGATTCCCATGCCGGCGGGCTCGGGGACAGCCGGGGCTGCCGGAGCCGCAGGTACGGCCGGTGCTGCCGGAGCCGCGGGAGCTGCAGCTGCACCCGGTCCCGGGATGAGGATCTGGTCACCGGGGTAAATGACAGACGCCTGGGACAGGCCGTTCTCTGCGAGCAGTGTGTCGAGGCTCACCCCGTGGCGTGCTGCGATGGCACCAAGGGTGTCGCCGGGCACAACGGTGTGCGACGCGCCGGCAACAGCAGATCCTCCGCTTGCCGGCGCGGGGGCCGCCGGGGCGGGGACTGCCGGTGCGGCCTGCGCCTGGGTGGGTGCTGCCAGCGCCTGGCCAGCGACGGACTGCACAGCAGCAGCGTCCGGCGTCTCTGGAGCGTAGGCACCTGCGTGTGCGGGTGCTCCGGCGCCGAAGAGGAGTCCGGAAGCGACGGCGGCGGCGGCCGCCGGCTTGGCAACCGAGGCGGCGTTGGACTTAAGGGAATACGACAGGCCCTGCAGGGCGACGGACGTCGTTGGGGTGGCGCGGTGGCGCGCGGGTATGGACTTACGTGACATGGTTGATTTGCCTCTCCCATGCCTGCGGGGTGAGCTGTCGGGTTCGGATGGGAGTCACCCGGTCCTGCCCGCCGCTAGGCGAAGCGTCTGGACTTAACCCCTAGGCCTTGCGCGCAAGGCCGGTACTAAGGTGGTTCCCCCGTCCCTGCCTGTTGGTCATAGCGAACGGATCCCGGTCCAGCGGCAGGGCTCGGCATTCTGCCCGGGAATGCCCTGAGCGGAACCAGGGCACCGGCCGAGGCTATCGCACTTGTGCACCAGAAGTCACATTTCAGTAACGAGGGTGTGTCGGAGAGCGTGTGGACAAACCCCAGATGCTGCACCCTACAGGGCCTTCACCGCGCCCAGCACCTTCGTCAGGGACTCCTTTGCGTCGCCGAACAGCAGGGTGGTCTGCGGCTCGAACATGAGGTCGTTCTCGATCCCGGCGAACCCGGGGCGCATGGAGCGCTTAAGGAACACCACCTGCCGTGCGTCCGCCACTTCAAGGATCGGCATCCCGTAGATCGGTGAGCCGGCGGTGGTCTTGGCCGCGGGGTTCACGACGTCGTTCGCGCCCACCACCAGCGCGACGTCGGCGGTGCGAAACTCGGAGTTGATCTCACCCATTTCCTTGAGCGACTCGTAAGGCACATTGGCCTCGGCGAGCAGCACGTTCATGTGTCCGGGCATGCGCCCCGCCACCGGGTGGATGGCGAAGTCCACGCGGGTACCCCGGGACTCCAGGGCCTGCGCCAGCTCTGCGGCGGTGTGCTGTCCCTGCGCGACGGCCAGCCCGTAACCGGGGACGATGATCACGCGCTGGGCGTAGCCCAGCAGCACGGCCACGTCCTCCGGGCTGGACGAGCGGACCGGACGGTCGCTCACGGCGGTGGATCCCGCCGTCGATCCTCCCCGGAACGCGCCGAACAGGATGCCGGCCACGCTGCGGCCCATGGCCGCGGCCATCGCCCGGGTGAGGATGGTGCCCGACGCCCCCACCAGCGTGCCGGCCACCACCAGGAGCACGTTGCCCAGCACCAGGCCCGAGGCCGCCACCGCCAGGCCGGTGAAGGCGTTGAGCAGCGAGATGACGATCGGCACGTCGGCGCCGCCCACCGGCAGCACCAGCAGCACGCCGGCCGCCAGGCCCAGCAGCAGGAGCAGCAGCGCCAGGACCAGCGAACCCCCAAGAACGACGGCGGCCGCGGCACCGACGGCGGCGAGCAGCACCGCGCCCATGAGCACCGGCAGGCCGGGGAACACCACGGGGCGGGTGGTCATGAGCTCCTGCAGCTTCGCGAAGGTCACGGCGGAGCCGGCGAAGGACACCGCCCCCACCAGCAGGGTGAAGACGACGGCGACGCGCACCCAGGCGTCCTCCGCATGCGGCAGTTCCAGCAGCGCCACGAGGGCGGCGGCGCCGCCGCCCACCCCGTTGAAGAGGGCGACGAGCTGCGGCATCTGGGTCATCTTGACGCGCCTGGCCACGGGGGCTGCCACGCCGGAGCCCACGGCTATGGCGCCGAGGATCAGGGGGACGTTGTCCAGCCGGGTCGAGAAAAAGACGGTGACGACTGCGACCAGCGCACCAAACGCGCCGATGAGGTTGCCCCGGCGGGCGGTGCGCGGGGAGTTAAGGCCCTTCAACGCCAGGATGAAAAAGACGGCGGCCGCGAGGTAGAGCAGCGCGGTGACGTTGGGATCCAGGAGGGTCAACGCTTGGCCTCCGTGCTCTCCTTGGTCTTACCTCGCGTAACACCGGGCGGGGCCGGTTTACCCGGCTTGCGGCCCCGGAACATCTCCAGCATGCGGTCCGTCACCACAAAGCCGCCCACAAGGTTCGCCGTGGCAAGCACCACCGCCAGCAGCGCCACCGCGAGGACCCATGGGTGCGTGGCCTGGCCGGCGACGATGATGGCGCCCACCAGGATGATCCCGTGGATCGCGTTCGCACCGGACATCAGGGGTGTATGCAGCGTGCTGGAAACCTTTGACACCACTTCGAAGCCGACAAACACCGCAAGCACGGTGATGGTCAGCAGGCTGATGCCGTCCATCAGACCACCCCTTCGTTTTCTGACGCCTTCACTGGGTCATTTGCCAACTCGTCTGCGAGTTCGTTGTCCGTTTCGTCGGGGATGTCCTCTGGCGCGTCCCGTGGCGCTTCGCCTGACGGCGCCGTCCGGCGCGTTCTCCCCGGCGAGAGCCGCCAGAGCCTCCGCCGTCGGCGAGTGCCGCACCACGCCGTCGTGCGTCAGGCAGGCACCTGCTATCACGTCGTCGTCGAAATCCGGGGCCACAATCCCGTCCCGCGTCATGAGCGCCAGCAGGTTGGCCACGTTCTTCGCGTAGAGCCGGGAGGCGTCCGTGGGCATAGCCGACGGCGCGTCCTTGAGGCCGACGATGGCGACGGTCCCCCTTCCGTCTGCGGTGGGGACGTGGATGTCCCGGCCGGCTACGGACCCCTCGACGTTGCCGCCGGACTCCGCGGCGAGGTCGACGACGACCGATCCGGGCCGCATGCCCTGCACCATTTCACGGGTCACCAGGAGCGGGGCGTGCCTGCCGGGAACGGCCGCCGTGGTGATCAGCACGTCGGCATCGGCAACGTGCGGTGCCAGCAGTTGCCGCTGCAGGGCACCGCGGTCAGCACTGAGCTCACGGGCGTACCCGCCGGCCGCCTCTGCGGTCTCCAGATCCAGCTTGATGAAGGTGCCGCCCATGGACGTGACCTCTTCCGCGGAGGAGGGCCGGATGTCGTTGGCGGAGACGCGTGCGCCGAGCCGCTTCGCCGTTCCGATCGCCTGCAGCCCGGCCACACCGACGCCGAGCACCAGCACCCGCGCGGGCGGGACGGTTCCGGCGGCGGTCATGTACAGCGGGAAGAAGCGGGGCAGGCGGATGGCGGCTTCGAGGACGCAGCGGTAGCCGGCCACAAGGGCCTGCGAGGACAGGGCGTCCATGGATTGGGCCCGGGAAATGCGCGGCACGAGTTCCAGCGCGAAGGACGTGACCCCGCCTGCGGCGAGTGCCCTGACGGTGGCGAGTTCGGACGACGGCGACGCCAGACCCACGGTGACGGCACCGCGCCTCAGGGCTGTCGCCGTCGGAAGTTCCAGCGGGCGGACGTGTGCCAGGATGTCCAGCCCGGCGGGATCGAGGTCGGAAACGATGTGGGCGCCGGCCTGGCGGTATTCGTCGTCGGCATGCCCGGCGGAAACACCCGCCCGGGATTCGATCAGCACCTCCAGGCCCAGTCCGGCCAGCTGCTTCACGGTTTCCGGCGTCGCGGCCACCCGCCGTTCACCTTCCCGGCGCTCCCGCGCTATGCCCAGCTTCACCCGCCACTTCCCTTCCAACGGGTGCAACGGCTTCTGCTCTGGTGGGTCCCGCCCGGGGCGGGATAAACGGAGCGGCGCTGCTGCACGTAGTTGGCTAGAGTCTATGGCCCACGGGCGCGTGGCGGGAGGGTGACCCGCAACAACTACTTCCGCTCACGACCCCAACGGAGATGAACCCGCTTGTGGGTGGCCCCGCGTTCCTTACCGCCCGCTGGAGAAGTCCGACGAAATTCGCTCTGCCGTGGCTACGATTTCCTTGCGTACGGACTCGAGGTAGGCCTCGCGATCGGGCTTGGCGGCAACGGACTGTGCCTGCAGAGATACGTTGACGGCCGCCACCACCTTCGGGCCGTGGTAAACCGGAGCGGCCACGGACATCAGCCCCAGCTCTAACTCCTGGTCCAGAAGGCACCAGCCCTGAGCCCGGACTTTGTCCAGGACGGCCAACAGGTCCTTCACCGTGCCGACGGCACGGGGGGTGAGCGGCTTGATCTCTGCCGCGGCCAGGTATTCCTTCAGCTGTTCCGGGGGAAGCCCGGCGAGCAGCACCCTGCCCATCGACGTCGCATAGGCGGGGAACCTGGTGCCCACGGTGATGCCGATCGTCATGATCCGGCGCGTGGTAACCCTGGCGATGTAGGCGATATCGGTCCCGTCCAGCACCGCTGCCGACGTCGACTCCCCCAACTTCAGCGACAGCTCTTCAAGGTGCGGCTGGGCCAGCTGCGGCAGGGAGAGACCTGAAAGGTAGGCGTAGCCGAGCTGCAGCACCTGGGCCGTAAGCGCGAAAGTCTTGCCGTCGGTCCGGACGTAGCCGAGCTCCACCAGCGTGTGCAGGAAGCGCCGGGCCGTGGCGCGAGTGAGATCCGTGCGGGCAGCCACCTCGGTGAGCGTCATGTCGGCATGCTCTGTGTCGAACGCGCGGATCACCGCGAGACCGCGCGCGAGCGACTGCACATACTGGTCACTGGCCGCCGGCGCCGCGCCGTCCTTCGGCGGGCGGCCCGCCCGGGGCGCGGTCCCTGCTGCTGCGTCGGTCATGGTTACCAATCCTAATCGGCGCGAACGGACACTTCCGGCCCCGCCCGAGCGCGGGTCAGGGGTGCCAAGTGTCCGTTCGCGCTTGGTTAACGCTCGACGGCGGGGGCTGCCGTAAGGGGGACGGGCACCAGGGCCTGGAGTTCCTCGAGCGTGCAGCCGAAGGTTTCGCGGACGCGGACGCCGTCGGGTCCGGTCAGGAACACCGCCTTGTCGGTGTACACGCGGGTCACGCAGCCCAGCCCGGTCAGCGGGTAGGTGCAGGCTTCCACGATCTTGGAGGCACCTTCCCTGGTCAGCAGCGTCATCATCACGAACACGTCCTTGGCGCCGGTGGCCAGGTCCATCGCACCGCCCACCGCGGGGATGGCGTCCGGGGCGCCGGTGTGCCAGTTGGCGAGGTCACCGGTCGCGGAGACCTGGAACGCGCCGAGGACGCAGATGTCCAGGTGCCCGCCGCGCATGATCGCGAACGAGTCGGCGTGGTGGAAGTAGGACGCCCCGGGGAGTTCGGTGACGGCGATCTTGCCGGCGTTGATGAGGTCCCCGTCGATCTGGTCCCCGGTGGCCACCGGACCCATGCCCAGCATGCCGTTCTCGGTGTGAAGCGTGATGTTCTGCTCCGGCTTGAGGTAGTTGGACACCAGGGTGGGCTGGCCGATCCCCAGGTTCACGAACGACCCCGGCGCGATGTCCCGCGCCACCATCCGGGCGAGGTCATCGCGGCCCAGCGGCGTTTCGGACGTCTGGATGCTCGTCTCTACAAGGCTCATCTCAGGCCACCTGTTCTGCGGTGCCGGCGGCGGCAGCACCGCTGGAATCAATACGGACAATGCTGTTGACGTAAATGCCGGGGGTCACGATATTCTCCGGGTCCAGCGAACCGGTGGGCACGATCTCGGAGACCTGGACCACGGTGTGCTTGGCCGCGGCGGCCATGATGGGGCCGAAGTTCCGGGCCGTCTTGCGGTAGATCAGGTTCCCGACGCCGTCGGCCTTGAGCGCCTTGATGAGGGCGACGTCGGCGTGGATGGGCGTTTCGAAGACCTGGCCGCGGCCGTCGATGATGCGGGTTTCCTTGCCCTCGGCCAGCATGGTGCCGTACCCGGTGGGTGTGAAGAAGCCGCCGATGCCGGCGCCCGCGGCGCGGATGCGTTCGGCCAGGTTGCCCTGCGGCACCAGTTCCAGCTCGATCTGACCGGCCTTGTACTTTGCGTCGAAGTGCCAGGAGTCGGACTGCCGCGGGAAGGAGCAGATCATCTTGCGGACCCGGCCTTCCTTGATGAGCAAGGCCAAACCCTGGTCGCCCTGGCCGGCGTTGTTGTTCACGACGGTCAGGTCCGTGGCGCCGCTCTCCAGCAGCGCGTCGATCAGTTCGAACGGCTGGCCGGCGTTGCCGAACCCGCCGATCATCACGGTGGAGCCGTCCTTGACGGCTGCGACGGCCTCGCCGACGGTGTCAACGAAATTCAGCATCGCCTATGCCTTTCCTTCAGAAGCGGTCACGTTTTCGAGCACGACGGCAAGGCCCTGGCCGACGCCGATGCAGATCGCCGCGACACCCCAGCGCTCACCGGAGGCCTGCAGGCTCCGCGCCAGCGTGCCCAGGATCCGGGTGCCGGAGGCGCCCAGCGGGTGGCCCATCGCGATCGCCCCGCCGTGGCGGTTCACGATCGAGGGGTCGATCCCCCAGGCGTTGATGCACGCCAGGGACTGCGCGGCGAACGCCTCGTTAAGTTCGACGGCGCCCACCTGGTCCCAGCCGATGCCCGCCTTCGCGAGTGCCTTGTTCGCCGCCTCCACGGGGGCGAAACCGAAGAACTGGGGGTCGTTGCCGTGCGCACCGCGGCCCGCGATCCGGGCCAAAGGCTCCAGTCCCAGCATCGAGGAAGCGTTCTCGGATCCGATCCAGGCCGCGGAGGCGCCGTCGGACAGCGGGGAGGCGTTGCCCGCGGTGACGGTGCCGTTCTCGGTGCGGAACACCGTCTTCAGGCCGGCAAGCTTCTCGGCAGAGGAGCCGGCGCGGATGCCTTCGTCCCGAACCAGGTCAGTGCCCGGCACCGGGGCCACCAGGTTGTCGTAGAACCCCTCGTCCCACGCCGCGGCGGACAGGTTGTGCGAGTTCGCGGAGAACTCATCCTGCTGTTCGCGGGTCACGCCGTACTTCTCACGCAAACGCTCGGTGGCCTCGCCCAGCGAGATGGTCCACTCCTTCGGCATCGCCTTGTTCACCAGGCGCCAGCCCAGCGTGGTGGACGCCAGGGTCATGTCCCCGGCCGGGTAGGGCTTCTCCGTCTTGGGCAGCACCCACGGCGCGCGGCTCATCGACTCGGCACCGCCCACCAACAGCAAATCCGCATCGCCGGCGTTGATCTGCCGGGACGCGATGATCGCCGCATCCAGCGACGAACCGCACAGCCGGTTCACCGTGGTGCCCGGGATCGAGACCGGCAGACCGGCCAGCAGCGTGCCCATCCGGGCGATGTTCCGGTTCTCCTCGCCGGCGCCGTTGGCGTTTCCGAAGACCACTTCGTCAATGCGCTCCACGTCCAAACCGGGCGCGCGCTTCACGGACTCGCCGATCACATGCGCGGCAAGGTCATCCGGACGGATGCCGGCGAGGCCGGAGCCGAACTTTCCGAACGGCGTGCGTACGGCGTCGTATACAAAAGCCTGGTTCATGAATTCCTCAAATACTCTGGCTCAACTGGGTAGCACATCAGGGCGTTCTGAGGGCTCAGAACGCCATCTGCTGCTACCTAGTTGGGTGGGGTGGGGGCGTTGGCGGGCCCGGTGCTGTCCATGTCATGGAAGACCTGCTGGGCTGTCTTGAAGGCGGTGTTGGCGGAGGGAACTCCGCAGTAGATGGCGGTCTGCAGCAGGATCTCCTTGATCTCGTCCCTGCTCAATCCGTTGGTTATGGCCGCGCGGATGTGCATGGCCAGTTCTTCCCAGTGCCCGTGCGCCACCATGGCGGTGATGGTGACGGCGGAGCGCATCTGGCGCGGCAGTCCCGGACGGGTCCAGATGCCGCCCCACGCGATGCGGGTGATCATGTCCTGGAAGTCCTCGGTGAAGGCGTCCTTCTTGGCGTTGGCCCGTTCGACGTGAGCTTCGCCGAGCACTTCGCGCCGGACCACCATGCCGCCGTCGTAAATCTCCTGGCTGGTGGCGTCCGGCTGGACCACCCCGTGGCGTTCGGCGCCACTCATTTGGCTGCTCCGCGGGTTTCGGCCCAGGAAATGAGGCTCCGCATCAGCTCGGCCACGTGGGCAGGTGCCTCGGCGGGCGCCAGGTGCGCAACGCCCTCAAGGGTGGCCGCAGAAGCGGTGCCGCCACCGGCGGTGATTCCGGCCGCCACTTCTTCGGCCATCGCCGGCGGCGCAACGCCGTCGTGCGCGCCCGCCACAATCTGGGTGGGGACGGTGATGCTGCCGAGCTGGTCGCGGACATCGAAGGCGGCCAGGGCCTCGCAGCAGAAGGCGTAGCTGAAGCGGTCGGCGTCGCGCAGGGAGTGCAGGAGCCGGCTGCTGAGTTCCGGCTCGCGGTCCATGAACCCGGGCGCGAACCAGCGTTCGGCCGAGCCCTGGATCATCACGGCGGTGCCCTGGCTGCGGACGGTCTCAGCGCGTTCCAGCCAGCCCTCGGGGGTGCCCAGCTTGGCGCCGGAGCACTGCACGGAGAGGCTCTTGAGCCGGTCGGCGTGCTTGATGCCCAGCTGCAGGCCGGTGGCCCCGCCCAGGGACACGCCGGCGTAGTGGAACGTCTCGCCGGGGGCGATCGAGTCGACAAGCTCGACGACGGCGTCCGCCAGGTCCGCAACGCTGAAGGTTTCGCTGGCGGCGGCAGAGACGCCGTGGCCGGGCAGGTCCCAGGCGACGACGTCGAAATCGTTGCCCAGGAGTGAGCCGGCCTGGGACCACAGCACCGAGGAGGTGCCGAGCGACGGCCCGACGATCAGGAGGGGTTTGTCTCCCAGCGCACGCTGGGGGGAAAGCAGCACTGCCTTCACTGCTGGTTTAGCCACGGGAATCTCCGTTTCCGTCTGGTTCGGTTGAAGTAAGCGCAAAATCCGGGAAAGCGGCCAGGATCCGCCGCGAGATCTCGGCTGCCTGCCCGAGGTAGCTGGCAGGGTCGAGCAGTTCCTCCAGCTGTGCGTCGGAGAGCCGGTCCGAGGGCACAGCCTCGCGCAGCAGCCGGCGGTAGGTGGCAGCCTGTTCGGCCGCCGGCGCCTGCAGCGTCTTGTCGACGACGGCCTGCAGCTGCTGTTTCCCGTCACCAGATCCGCCTGCCCCGTCCGCCGAAAGAAGCGGCGCCACCGCGGCGGACACTCCCTCGCTGAGCAACAGCGGCCCGGACAGGTCCAGGTTCCGCCGCATCCCGTCGGGGAAGACCTGCAATCCCTCCGCGAGTTCCCGCATGTGGCCGGCGGCGCCGAGGGCCAGGGCGAGCAGCTGGCGCAGGGCCGGCCATTCGGTGTGCCACGCACCGTCCGGGCGTTCGTCGTTGAAGGTGGCGGCGGCAAGGTGCAGCTGCGCAGCCAGGGCCGGGGCCTGGAGGGCGGCGCTGCGGACCAGCACCGAAAGCACGGGGTTCTGCTTCTGCGGCATCGCCGAGGAAACTCCCCGGCCGGGCGCGCGGGGCTCGGCAACCTCGGCCACCTCGGGACGGCTCAGGAACAGGACATCCGCGGCGATCTTGCCGAGCGCGTCCACCACGGAAGCCACGGCGTCGCCCTGCGACGTCACGGCCAGCCGGTTGGTGTGCCACGGTGCCGGCGTGGCGGCGAGGCCCAGCTGCGCGGCCAAAGCGTCAGACAGTGCAAAGGGGTCCGTGGCTGAGCTGGAGGTCAGCACAGTGCCGGCGGCCAGCGTGCCCGCCGCGCCGCCGAACTGCACCGGCAGCTCCAGCGCCTCAAGCCGGCGCGCCGCGGCCGCCAGCCCATGGAACCACTGCGCCGCCCGGAGCCCGAACGTGAACGGCAGCGAGTGCTGGGTCAGGCTCCTGCCGACGCACAGCGTGTCCGCATGCTGCTGCGCCAGCCGGGCGAGCGCCGCCGTCGTGCCTTTCACGTCGGCGAGCAGCGCCGCAAGGGTGTTGCGGGCCACCAGCATCAGGGCCGTGTCCAGCACGTCCTGGCTGGTCAGCGAAGTGTGCACGGCTTTTGCTGCACCGACGCCGGCTGTGTCCAGCGCCTTGACCTGGGCCCGGAGGTCGGCCAGCAGCGGGATCACGGGGTTTCCGCCGCCCTGAGCACGGCGGGAAATATCGGCAGGATCGTGCCGGGAGGCGTCGGCAGCGTGGGCTACCACGGCAGCGGAACCGGCGGGAGCGAGGTCATGCTGCTCCAGCACCGCGGCCCAGCCCGCCTCGACGGCGAGAATTGCCGCGAGGACGGCCCGGTCACCGGTCAGTGCTGCCACGAGGGGCGACGCCGACACGGGACTGAGTAGCCCGACGTCGCCGTAAAGCCCGCCGCCGGCGCCCGCTGCCTGGAACCCGGTCACTTTGTGGCGCCCCCGGTTCCGGTTCCGTCGAAGTCGAGGAAGACGGTTTCGCCTTCACCCTGCAGGCGGATGTCCCAGGTGAGGCCGCCGTCGGCATCGCGGCGCGCGATCAGCGTCTTGCGGCGCTCGGGATCCAGCGAAGACAGCAGCGGATCCTTGGCCAGCGCCTCCTCGTTCTCCGGCAGGTAAACGCGGGTGAAGAGGCGGTTCATCAGGCCGCGGGCAAAAATGACGACGGAGATGAAGGGTGCAGCGCCGGGTTCCGTGGGTCCCGGGTTCACCGTGGTGAAAGTGTAGACGCCGCTGTTGCCGACGGAGCTGCGGCCGAAACCTGTGAAGGTGTAGCCGTCGCGTACCAGCGAGCCGGTCCGGTGGACGATGTTGCCCTCCGCATCCGGCTGCCAGATTTCGAGGATGGCGTCCGGAATCGGGTGCCCGGCGCCGTCATAGACGGTGCCCTGGAGGCGGATGGAGCCCGCGGATCCGGGGGCCAGCAGTTCGCGGTCCTTGTCATAGGGCAGGGCGTAGCCGTAGAACGGGCCCACGGTCTGGCCCGGGGTGGGAACAAGCTTGGTGGAGTTACTCATGGTCATCGCCTTCCGCACCCAGCGCCTCGTTCTCGGTCCAGGTCCGCTTGGAACCCGTCAGGACGATGTCCCAGTTGTAGCCCAGCGCCCATTCCGGCTGGGTCAGGTCGTGGTCGTAGTTGGCCACAAGACGGTCGCGGGCATCCTGGTCCACGATCGACTGGTAGATCGGGTCCAGCGGGAAGAGCTGGTCGCCCGGGAAGTACATCTGCGTCACGATCCGCTGGGTAAATTCCTGACCGAACAGCGAGAAGTGGATGTGCGCGGGCCGCCAGGCGTTGAGGTGGTTCTTCCACGGGTAGGCGCCCGGCTTGATGGTGGTGAAGCGGTAGGAGCCGTCCGGGCCGGTGATGCAGCGGCCAACACCGGTGAAGTTGGGGTCCAGCGGTGCCGGGTGCTGGTCCCGCTTGTGGATGTAGCGGCCGGAGGAGTTGGCCTGCCAGATCTCTACCAGCTGGCCTGCGACCGGGCGGCCGTCGCCGTCGAGCACGCGGCCCGCGACGATGATCCGTTCACCCTGCGGTTCGCCGTTGTGCTGGATGGTCAGGTCCGATTCCAGGGCGTGCACGTCCTGGTGCCCGAACGCCGGGGAGTACAGCTCGATGGTTTCCGGGTCCGCGTGGTGCAGGCTCTTGGTGGGGTGGCGCAGGATGCTGCTGCGGTACGGCGCAAAGTCCAGGCGCGGCTGCGTTTCCGGCGCCGTCCCGTCCTTCAGCGCCTTGGCGTAGGCGTCTCCGAGGGCCTTGATCTCGGCGCTGAGATCCTGCTGGGTTTCCACGCGGGGCGCCTCAACGGGGACGTCTGCCGGGGCGGCGGCCGGGGTTGCGGGTACTGCGTCCGACAGGTCCTCGGTCAGCGCGTCGGCGTTGTACGTTGCGAGATTCACGTCTTCAGGCACAGCAGCCTCCTTTCAATCTGTGGTTGGGCAATTAGTGGTTGGTCTGGGTCAGGTCATGCAGGTGGTCGTACTGGACGGCGTGGCGCACCGGCGCGTTGGGGGCCCCGTAGCCGTCGTAGTTGCCGCGGCGTTCCACCATTTCAAAGAACACGCTGCCCACCGTGGCGGTGTAGAAGTGCAGGAACTCGCCGTCGGCGTCGCGGTCGTACAGCAGGTTGAGGTCCCGCAGGGTGTCCAGGAATCCGGGGTCGAGGTCGAAGCGGGCGTCCAGGTCCTCGTAGTAGTTCTCCGGGATCTGCAGGAAGGCCAGTCCCCGGTCGCGGGCGGCGCGGGCGGTTGCCACCAGGTCATCAACCGCGAAGGCGATGTGCTCTTGGTAGGTCTTCCGCGGGGCCGTCCCCGGGTCCGCGCCCTCCTGCTGGATGACGGGGGCCAGGTTCAGCACCAGGCGCACGTCCCGGTCCGAGGTCTGCATGACCTGGGACCGGACCAGCCCGCTGGGGCTGGCGACCTCGGCATACGGCTGGGGCTCCAGCGCCAGGGCGCTCGTGTAGAAGAGGACAGCCTCGTCGAAGTGCTGCCACGGCTGGGCGAGGTTCACGTGGTCGATGACGGCGTTCCGGGCACCGGACGGGACTTCAAGACCCTGCCCGAATTCAGCAGTCCAGGCCGCGGTGCCGTCCGGGCTGCCCTGGCACAGGAAGATCTCGGTAGAGTCGGGGGCGGCGAAGCCCTGGAACACTTCCTCGTTGGCCTGGCTCTTGCGGGGAACCACGGGGGCTTTGAGCTGCTGGGCGCGGGCGGAGGCAATCACCGGGGAGTCGACGTCGAACCCCAGGGCGGCGATGGCCGGCTCGGCCGCCGCGGGGGCCTGTTCGTTGATGATCACCCGGGCGTGGCCCATGGTCCACAGCTGGACGTCCTTGGTGCGGTGGCGGCCGTTGAACTCGAAGCCGAGCTGGCCGAGCACCTTTTCCAGCACCCCGGTGTCCGCGGCCTTAACCTCGGCGAAGTTGAAGCCGGCGGGCTCTGCCACCTGCGGAAGGGTTGCCAGTTCCATGGGATAACGACGGCGGGCAGGGGGCTGGGTGGCTGCGGCGCCCGCTGCGGTTCCGTTAGCCACCGGCGCGTTCGTGTCCAGCCACTTGGCGCTCTGCTCCTCCAGCCAGATCAGCGAACGCATCGCGTCAACCGCGGTGCGTTCGACGTCGGACTGGCGGAAGACGTCATTGAAAACCTCCAGCGACACCGGTCCGGTGTAGCCGGCGCGGACCACGTGGCCCATGAACTTGGCGAGCTCGAACTGGCCTTCGCCGGGGAAGACGCGGTAGTGCCGGCTCCAGGAGAGCACGTCCATGGAGAGCTTGGGGGCGTCGGCCACCTGCACGAAGAAGATCTTGTCCGCGTTGATCTTTTCGATCGGCGCGGTGTCCCAGTCCCGGGACAGGATGTGGAAGGAGTCCAGGCAGGTGCCGAGGTTGGGGTGGTCCACCATCTCCACGAGGCGGTGGGCGTGTTCGTAGTCGTTGACGTACTTGCCCCAGGCGAGGGCCTCGTAGGCGACCTTGACGCCGTGCTCGCCTGCGAGGTCCGCCAGGGCGGAGAGCTGCGTGGCGCGGAGGTCGTCGTCGTCGATCGTGGCGGTGGCGACGTTGGTGCAGACCAGGATGGTGTCCATGCCCAGCCGGGACATGAGCCGGAACTTGGCCTCGGCCCGGCGGAGGTTGGCTGCCAGCAGGTCCTCGGTCACGCTGTCGAAGTCCCGGAACGGCTGGTAAAGGTCCAGCGTGAGGCCCAGGTCCGCGGCCATCTTGCGGACGTCTTCGGGGCTGAGCGATGAGGTGACGAGGTCCTGCTCGAAGATTTCGATGCCGTCGAAGCGTGCGATGGCGCAGGCCTGCATCTTTTCCTTCAGCGTGCCGGAGAGGCAGACGGTGGCGATTCCGGTGCGCATCAGACGGCCACCTCTTCAGCGGCGATGAGTTCCAGGAAGTGGGCGCGCATCCGCTCGGCGTCGGGCTCGATGCCGGTGAAGATCCGGAAGGCGTCAGCTGCCTGGCCCACGGCCATGCGTCCGCCGTCCAGCACCTGGCAGCCCTTTGCCCGCGCTTCGCGGACGAGTTCCGTTTCGATGGGGCGGTAGACGATGTCCGCCACCCAGTGGCGGGGTTCCACGAGCGCCATGTCCAGCGGCGTGCCCGGGTGGGCGGCCATGCCCACGGGGGTGCAGTGCACCAGCCCGTCGGCGGCGGGCATCAGCTGCGGCAGCTCCGCCGTCGTGCGCGCGGTGACGGTGCGGTCCGGGAAGAAGCCGGCCAGTTCGGCGGCACGTTCGGCGCAGCGCGCCGGATCCATGTCCACGAGTTCCAGCGTCTGCACGCCGGCCGTGAGCAGGGCATAGGCGACGGCGGATCCGGCGCCGCCCGCCCCCAGCTGCACCACGCGGTCCAGCTTGGCGTCCGGAAGTCCGGAGGCCAGGGCGGCGGCAAAGCCGGAGAAGTCTGTGTTGTGGCCGATGAACCGGCCGTCCTGGATCACCACGGTGTTGACGGCGCCCAGCCGTTCGGCGTCGGGGGCGATCTCGTCGAGGTGCTCGAGGACCAGCTGCTTGCAAGGGTGCGTGATGTTCAGGCCGTTGAAGCCCATCCGGTGGGCGCTTTGCAGCAGGTCGCCGACGGCGGTGGCCGGCAGGTCGAGCTCGTGCAGGTCGATGGGCCGGTACAGGTAGCGGACGCCCTGGACGTCACCTTCGCGCTCGTGCATGTGGGGCGAGAGCGACGGCATCACGCCATCCCCGACAAGTCCTATCAGGTAGGACTCGGTTCGATTGCTCATGCGTGCGGCTCCTTTGACAACGGCACTCGGCCGGCTTGGGCGTCTGCTGCGCCCCGTGCTGACCGGGTGATACGGATAACAGTACAGGAAAAGTTCATATGATGCACTCTTGTTCTAGATGCGAACAAGGAAATAATTAGCGCTGGGGCAGGCGGGCGGAAAGCTCCACGGCGGCCGCCTGCAGCAGGGGAACCAGCGCCACAAGCTGCTCCATACTGAGCCGGAATACCGGCACGGCGGTGGCCAGGGAGGCGAAGGCGATGCCTTGCGAATTGAAGACCGGCACCGCCACCGCCCGCATACCCAGCTCGTTCTCCTCATCCATGACCGCGTACCCCTGCCGCCGGACCTTCTCGATCTCGGCGCGGAAGGCGTCCCGGCCGGTGATGGACAGGCTGGTCAGCGGCTCCAGCGGGAGCTCCTCGAGCAGCCGTTCGCGGTCCTCGTCCTCGGCAAAGGCGACGAGCGCCTTGCCGACGGAGGTGGTGTGGAGCGCGCCGAGGTGCCCGGGGTCGCTCGTGACCCGGAAGGTCTGCGGGCCGTCCACCTTGTTCACGGTGAGGTGGTGGATGCCGTCGCGGACGGACAGGATAGTGGCCTCCCCCGTCTCTTCGGTGACCCGGCGCAGGATGGGCAGTGCCGTACCGGCAAAGCCGTGGTGGCTGGAGACCCGCTGGCCCAGCTGGAAGATGCGCAGGCCGAGGTGATACCGGCGGCCGTCCGGCTCGTAATCCACAAACCCGTCGCGGGTGAGCGAGCCCAGGAGCCGGTAGGTGGTGCTGAAGGGAAGGTCGGCGCGGCGGGAAAGCTCCGCCGCACTGGCCCCGCGGGGCTCGTCCCCCAACAGGACCAGCAGGCCCAGCGCCTTGCCCACCATGTCGGTGCGGGATTCCCCCTTTGCGGGCTTTGTTTCTTCGGCGGGGGTATCTGCGGCCGCATTGCCGCCTGTGGCTTCCTTCACACTCATACCTCGATGTTGCCACAATGTGAGAGCTATTTCTAGATCGTGGGCAAGTTTCTTGACAGGTGACTGCCCTCACAGTCATAGTTGCTGTATCGCACAAGTAGCTCTCACCATGCGGCTACTTAGTCCGGGTCTTTCCAAGGACCTCCAGCCGCCCCTTTCCCCTACAAGGACGGCGGCTGCGATCCTCCCGATACATCCGCGACAATGTCGTCACACTGAAGGAACACCATGAGCCAGACAATCCCGTCCACGACGCCGGGCACTGTTGCCCCGGCCGGGACACCGAAGAAGGCAGCCCTTGCCAGCTTCCTCGGCAGCGCCGTCGAGTACTACGACTTCTTTATTTTCGGCTCGGCAGCCGCACTGATCTTCCCGCACGTGTTTTTCCCTAACGCTGACGCCAATGCCGCCATCATGTCCTTCGCGACGTTTGGCTTCGCTTACATCGCACGGCCCATCGGCGCCGTCATCCTGGGCCACTTCGGTGACCGGGTGGGCCGCCAGAAGGTCCTCATGTTCACCCTGGTGCTGATGGGCGCCTCCACCTTCGTCATCGGCTGCCTGCCGGACTTCAACACCGTCGGTTGGTGGGCCCCCGCGCTGCTGGTGCTGGCCCGCCTCTGCCAGGGCCTGTCCGCAGCGGGCGAGCAGGCCGGCGCCTCCTCCATGACCCTGGAACACGCTCCGGACAACCAGCGCTCCTTCTTCACCTCCTGGACCCTCACCGGTACCCAGGGCGGCCAGATCCTCGCCGCCCTCGCCTTCATCCCCGTGCTTGCCCTGCCTGATGAAGTCAAGTACGGCATCGGCTGGCGCATCCCGTTCTGGCTCAGCGCCGCGATTGTCGTGGTGGCATTCTTCATCCGGCGCACGCTGCACGAGCCGCCCGCATTCGCGGAAGCCCAGAAGTCCGCCCAGATCGCCAAGCTGCCTGTAGCCGATCTGCTGAAGCACCACTGGCGCGACGTCCTCCGCGTTGTCGCCTGCGCCTTCATCGCCGCCGTTTCCACTGTCTTCGGCACCCTGGCCATCAGCTACGCCAAGACCGTTGCCGGCGTGGACGGCACCACCACCCTGTGGCTCGTGGTCGGAGCGAACCTCGTGGCCCTCGGCACCCAGCCCCTGTTCGGCAGGCTGTCGGACCGGATCGGCCGCAAGCCCGTCTTCATCTACGGCGCCGTGGCCAGCGCCATCCTCACGCCGGTGTTCCTGCTGAGCCTCGAGTCCGGCAACGTCCCGCTGATGTTCCTCGCGGCCATCGGATTCTTCTCCTGCGGCTACGCAGCATCCAACGCCGTCTGGCCGTCCTTCTACGCCGAAATGTTCAGCACCAAGGTCCGCTTCTCCGGCCTGGCCATCGGCACCCAGCTCGGCTTCCTCATGGCAGGCTTCGCCCCGGCCATCGTCGCGGCCATGGGCGGCATCAAGCCCGGCGGCTGGGTTCAGATCAGCATCTTCACCGCGATCATTTGCGGCATCGCCGCCATCTCGGCCCTGACGGCCAAGGAAACCTTCAAGGTTCCCACCAAGGAGCTCGGGCTCAAGTAGCCCGGGGCTCAGGCAAACCAATACGACGACGGCGGTCCGCCCCTTTCGGTAGGGGGCGGACCGCCGTCGGGGTTTAAACAGCGATCAGGTGGCGAGCACCTCGGCGAGGTCGAACTTCACCGGTTCCTCGAGCTGTTCATAGTTACAGGACTCCGGGTCCCGGTCCGGGCGCCAGCGCACGAACTGCGCCGTGTGGCGGAACCGCTCGCCTTCCATGTGGTCGTATTTCACTTCCAGCACCCGTTCGGGCCTCAAAGGCGTGAAGGACAGGTCCTTCCCCGCGCTCCACCGGCTGCCCTCCGCGTTGCGGGGTGTCCGGGCGCCCTCCTCCTGCTTCGCCCAGGCCCACGGGTGCTCGTCGAAACTGGTGACCAGGGGCTGGAGTTCCTCGAAAAGCTCCTTGCGCCGCTTCATGGGAAACGCCCCCACCACGCCCACGCTGGCGAGTTCGCCGTCGGGCTTGTACAGGCCCAGCAGCAGCGACCCGATCGTGTCCGGACCGCTCTTGTGCACGCGGTAGCCGGCCAGGACGCAGTCGGCGGTCCGTTCGTGCTTGATCTTGAACATCACACGCTTGTCCGGCTGGTACGGCCCGTCCAGCGGCTTGGCAATGATCCCGTCCAGGCCGGCGCCCTCGAACTGGTGGAACCACTTTCCGGCCAGCTCCGGATCCTGCGTGGCGGCCGTCAGGTGGACCGGGGCGCTGGCGGAGGCGAAGGCCTGTTCCAGGGCCGCGCGTCGCTCCGCGAAGGGACGGCCGCTGAAGTCTTCGTCGCCGAGGGCCAGCAGATCAAACGCCACGAACTTCGCCGGCGTCTGCTCGGAGAGCATCTTGACCCTGCTGGCGGCGGGGTGGATCCGCTGCTGCAGGGCGTCGAAGTCCAGCCGGTCCCCGGAGGAGCCCACCAGGATGATCTCGCCGTCGAGCACGCATTTGGGCGGCAGGTTGGCCTTCAGCGCCTCCACGAGCTCGGGGAAGTAGCGCGTCATCGGCTTCTCGTTGCGGCTGCCGATCTCCACGTCGTCGCCGTCGCGGAAGATGATGGAGCGGAATCCATCCCACTTGGGCTCGTAGCTCAGGCGGCCTTCGGGGATGGCGCCGACCGATTTGGCCAGCATGGGGGCGACGGGGGGCATGACCGGCAGCTGCATAGGCCCCATTCTTGCCCGGCACCCGCCCGGGCGCCACCCCCACCCTCGACATGACCACCGCCCCCCGGTAGACATTAACGATGGCAGCTATCGGTTTCCACGCATCGCACGAACAGATCAGCCCCGGCCAGCTCCTGAAGGACGTCCAACGTGCCGAGGAGGCCGGCTTCGACGCCGCCATGTGCTCGGACCACATCGAACCGTGGTCGGCGCGGCAGGGGCACTCGGGGTTCGCGTGGTCCTGGCTCGGGGCTGCCCTCGCCAGCACCAGCCTGCGCTTCGGCGTGGTCACCGCGCCGGGACAGCGGTACCACCCGGCCATCATCGCCCACGCCTCGGCCACGCTGGCATCCATGTTTCCCGGCCGGTTCTGGATGGCTCCGGGCAGCGGCGAGAACATGAACGAGCACGTCACCGGCGACCCCTGGCCGCTGAAGGAAACCCGGCAGCAAAGGCTGGAGGAGTGCGTGGACGTCATCCGCCGGCTGCACGCGGGCGAGGAGGTGACGCACCACGGCCTGGTCACCGTGGAGCAGGCACGGATCTGGGATGTGCCGTCGCCACCGCCGCCCCTGATCGCGCCGGCCATCAGCGTGGAGACCGCCCGCCGCGCCGCCGGCTGGGCAGACGGCCTGGTAACGGTGAACCAGCCGGCCGAAAAGCTCACCGAAATGCTGGCGGCGTACCGGGCCGAAGGCGGCAAAGGGAAGGCGGTGCTGCAGATCCACCTGTCCTGGGCTCCGCGGGAGGAGGACGCCGTCGCCATTGCCCTGGACCAGTGGCGTTCGAACGTCTTCGCCCCGCCCATCCCCTGGGACCTGCCGACGGCGGCGCACTTCGACGGCGTCAGCGCCGACGTCGGGGAGGCCCAGGTCCGGAAAACGGTGAACGTGTCCGCCAGCCTGGACCGCCACGTGCAATGGCTGGGCGAGTATCTGGACCTCGGCTTCGACGAGCTGTACCTCCACTTTGTGGGGCAAGACCAGGCGCCGTTCATCGACGCCTTCGCGGGCAGCGTCCTGCCGCAGCTGCGGAAGGTGCCGGTGGCATGAACATCGCGGAGACATCGGACCTGTGGTGGAAAACCGCCGTCATCTACTGCCTGGACGTGGAAACCTTCTTTGACCACGACGGCGACGGCACCGGTGATTTCAGTGGCCTGACCCAGCGCGTGGACTACCTGGCGGCGCTGGGCGTGAACTGCATCTGGCTCATGCCGTTCTACCCGTCCCCGGACCGCGACGACGGCTACGACGTGACGGACTTCTTCGACGTCGACCGCCGGCTCGGCACGTTGGGCGACTTTGTCGAGTTCATCCGCACCGCGAAGGATCGCGGCATCCGGGTGATCGCCGACTTCGTGGTCAACCACACCTCCAACCAGCACCCCTGGTTCGTCGAGGCCCGCAAGTCCGTGGACAACCCGTACCGGGACTACTACGTCTGGCGGAGCGATCCGCCGCCGGACACGTCCTCCGAAGTGGTGTTCCCGGGCGAACAGACCTCCATCTGGACGCAGGACGATGCCACCGGCGAGTGGTACCTGCACATGTTCATGGAGCACCAGCCGGACCTTAACGTCACCAACCCCAAGGTGCGCAACGAGATCGCCAAGGCCATGGGCCTCTGGCTGGAGCTCGGGCTCGATGGTTTCCGGCTGGATGCGGTGCCGTTCTTCCTTGAGACCCTCGGTGCGCCCAAGGACGAGGCGGCCAACATCGATCCGCATGATTACCTCAGCGCCCTGCGCAGCTTCGTCAACCGGCGCAACGGCGGCGCGGTGCTGCTGGGGGAGGTGAACCTTCCGTACAAGGACCAGCTGGAGTATTTCGGCGGCGCCGAAGGCAACGAGCTGAACATGCAGTTCGACTTCATGTCCATGCAGCACATTTACCTCTCGCTCGCCCGACAGGACGCCCGGCCGCTGGCCGAGACGCTGAAGACGCGCCCCCGGCTGCACCCTGACAACCACTGGGCGATGTTCGTGCGCAACCATGACGAGCTCACGCTGGACAAGCTCAGCGACGGCGAGCGGGAGGAGGTTTTCGCCGCGTTCGGACCGGACAAGAACATGCAGCTCTACGGCCGGGGTCTGCGGCGCCGGCTGCCGCCGATGCTGGACGGCGACGCCGACCGGATCCGGATGGTCTACTCCCTGATGTTCTCCCTGCCCGGCACACCGGTGCTCTTCTACGGCGAGGAGATCGGCATGGGCGAGGACCTGCGGCAGAAGGGCCGCGCCGCCGTCCGCACGCCCATGCAATGGAACGACGAAAAGAACGGCGGCTTCTCGAGTGCCAAGGTGTCCGAGCTGGTGGTCCCGCTGCCCCGCGGGGAGTATGGCCCGGAAAAGGTCAACGCGGCCAGCGCCAAACGGGACCCCGAGTCGCTGTGGAACTTCATGGTCACGCTCATCCAGCGGTACCGCGAATCCCCGGAGCTGGGCTGGGGCGAGTTCGCCGTGCTCGAACAGCCGGAGCCGGCCGTGTTTGCGCACCGCTGCAGCTCAGCGGAGGCCACCGTGGTGCTGCTGCACAACTTCGGTGAGGCGCCGGTCAAGGTCACCGCCAACGTTGGATCCGGGGACAGTCCGCCCCAGGCCTTCAGGGACGCGATCCTCCTGGACCTGTTCGACGGCGGAAACGTTCCGTTGGAGGCCGACGGCGGGTTCACCGTTGAGCTGGGACGGTACGGCCACCGCTGGTTCCGAGTCCACCGGCCCGGCGACCGCCTGGCGCCCTGACCTAGGGCCGGCGGGCCCCGCGCCCCTGCTAAAGATTCCGGCGGAAGACCTTCACCTCCCAGGGACGCAGACCCAACGGCTGCAGTTCGCCGGGGTCCGGCGGATAGTTGCCCAGCACCAGCTCCGCCGTTCCCCAGCCGCCATCAACCCAGGTACCGTCGTCGACCTCCGCCATCCGGCCGGTCCCCGAAAAGTTGCCCAGCACCAGCAGTTCCGCTTCCGGAAGCGAGCGTTTGAACGCGTAGACGTGTTCGTCGTCGGGAAGCAGCATGCTGAAATCCCCGTAGGCCACGACGGGATCCGCGTGCCGGAGGGCGATCACCTTGCGGTAGAAGCTGTAGACGGAGTCGGGGTCATCAACCTGGGCGGCGGCGTTGATCGTGTTCGCGTTCGGGTTCACGGCAATCCAGGGCGCCCCGGTGGTGAAGCCGCCATGCCGGCTGGCATCCCACTGCACGGGTGTCCGCGCGTTGTCCCGGTTCAGCGGCGCCAGGGCAGCGAGAACCTCCGCGTCGGTGTGGCCCAGGTGCGTGGTGGCCTCACGGTGGTGGTTGAGGACTTCGATGTCGCGGTAGTCGCTGATGGCGCCGAACGCCATGTTGGTCATGCCCAGCTCTTCACCCTGGTACACGTACGGCGTGCCGCGGTGCAGGTGCAGGACTGCGGCAAGCATCTTCGCCGACAGCTCCCGGTGCTGGCCGTCGTCGCCGAATCTGGAGACGGCACGGGCCTGGTCGTGGTTGCCCCAGTAGAGGCTGTTCCAGCCGCGCCCGGCAAGCCCTTCCTGCCAGCGGCCCAGGGACTTCTTGAGGTCGGTGAGCAGCAGCTTCTTGGGCCGCCATTTGTTGCCGCCCTCCTGGTCGAGGGCCACGTGCTCGAACTGGAACACCATGTCCACCTCCCCGCGGCCGGGATCGGTGAAGAGGGCGGCGTCCTCGACGGTGACGCCCGGCATCTCGCCCACGGTCAGCAGGTCCTTGTCCCGCCCCGCGAAGACTTCCTGGTGCATCTCCTGGAGGAACTCGTGGATGCGCGGTCCGCAGATGAAGTGCGGGCCGCCGTCGCCGTAGAGCATCCCTTCAGCCTGCGGACCGTCCGGCAGCGACTGCTCCTTGGAAATAAAATTGATGACATCCATCCGGAAGCCGTCCACGCCGCGGTCCAGCCACCAGTTCATCATGTCGTACACGGCGGCCCGCACCTGCGGGTTTTCCCAGTTAAGGTCCGGCTGCTTCCTGGAGAACAGGTGCAGGTAGTACTCCCCCGTCTCGGCGTCATACTCCCAGGCCGGCCCCGAGAACGCAGAGCCCCAGTTGTTTGGCTCCGCACCGGGCATTCCGGGACCGGGTGCACCCGGCCCGGCGCCTTCGCGCGGCGGCCGCCACCAGTACCAGTCCCGCTTCGGATTGTCCTTGCTGGAGCGGGACTCCACGAACCAGGGGTGCTCGTCCGAGGTGTGGTTCACCACGAGGTCCATCACCAGCTTCATGTCCCGCGAATGCAGGCCGTCCAGCAGTTCGTCGAGGGTTAACAGGTCGCCGAACACGGGATCGATGTCGCGGTAGTCGCTGATGTCGTAGCCGTTGTCATCCTGCGGCGAGCGGTACACCGGGGACAGCCAGACGACGTCGACCCCCAGCTTTTTCAGGTAGTCGAGCTTGCCGATGATCCCGCGGAGGTCGCCGATGCCGTCGCCATCGGAATCCGCGAAGCTGCGTGGGTAGATCTGGTACACCACCGCGCTCTTGAACCATTCCCTGCCGGCCCGGTAGGCCGCTTCTGCCTCGGTTTCCTGGGTGGTCATCGCTGGCTCCTCCTGGTCGACGGTGGCGGGCTGCTGGCCCACTGAAAGTCTTGTTCCAGAAGAATCGGTGGTCAATGGCTTACGTCCGGGGAAGATCCGTGCCAACGGCGAACAGGTCCAGAAGGGCAACGACGTCATCTTCACGGGCACGCCTCCCGGAGCCGGAGTCGGCCGGATACCCCAGCGTTCCTCGCCCCGGGAGACGAACTCGTCACGTACATGCGCGGTGTCGACGAAATGCGCCACCGGATGCAGGCGTTCCCCTAGGGCTGGAGCCGCAGCATCGGCACTACAACAGGCGATCCTGCCCGCCAGTCGAGCACGGCTGACTGCGTCTGGCCCTCTCCAACGAGAACGTCCAAGGCGTTGGGGTCGCTCGTGTCCGTGTCCCTGGACGGGATGCTGCCGTCAAAGACTCCTGCTCCGCCGCCGAAGCGCCATTCCTTGATCCAGGACGGGTCGCCGGCTTCCCAGTACGCGCCGTCATACACGGGGCGCACGTTGCCGATACCCTCGCTGGCCTCCGCGTTGCCGAACATGGCGACTGACATCCGGGCCGTGGCGGGATCCAGCCCGCCGAGGGCTGCCTTGGGGACCCGGGTAACGATCTGCCGTGCCTCCGGAACAGCCAGCAGCGACACAGGTGAGGTGCGGGCGCCGTCCGGGGCGTAGACTCCGGCGCCGTCGAACCGGCCGTCGGTGACGATCACCGAATCCCAGGCGTGCTCCACATTGATGTTGGTGCCGGGCAGGCCCGGTGTTGCTCCGCCCTCGCCCGTGCCCAGGTAAATGTTGACGCGCTGGTGCGAAATGGCCTGCCCGCCCCACGGGTTGGTCACCTCGCCGACGATGGTGGACACGAAGGCATAGTCGTCCCCGGCGTCGTAAACCTCCACCCCGGTCAGGTCAAAGGCGCCCGGCACATACGCGCTGTTGGTCGGGTACTTGTAGGTGCCCGGGCCGTTGTCGTCGCCCGCGGGGTCCGCAAGCGCGCCGATGCGGCTGCCGTAGTAAAGGACGGTGCGGTCCTCGACGGCGGTGCCGCCATCTTCGGCGACCGCTGCGACGACGATCTTGTTCTTTGCACCGCTGAGGGGGACCTCCAGCGAGAAGGTTCCCTTTCCGTCGGTGCCCTGGGTGACGGGGGCCTCCGTGACGGTTCCGTTCACGGAAACATGCACCTTCGCTGCGCTCGTCGTTCCGCGGACGACGGCGGCCGCCGAGTCCGCCGTCGACAGCGCCTCCGGTGCGGTGAGCGCGAGTTCGGGGCTCGAAAGCGGAACTCCGCTTGTGTAGCGGGCGGCGACATTTTGGGGTGTCTCCACGGGAGCGCCCCCCTTCACACCGGCGGCCAGCCGGACGTACTGGGCCATGGCCCAGGAGAGCGGCGACGCCGAACCGGTGCTTCGCCCCAGTTCGTGGCCGTACGAGGTGGGCTCGTCCCGGTCCCAGACCTGCTCGGGGATCATGTAGCCGGCGTTAGCCGCAGAATGCATGGTCTGCAGGTGCGGCAGCGCATCCTGTCCGTTGGCGAGGGCGTATTCGCCGCGTTCACCGCTCAGGAGGGGCCAGAGGCGGCCGATGCCGGTGCCGTCCCACGGCGAGCCGTCGGCCTTTTCGCCGTAGCCGTCATAGGTGTAACGGTGCCACATCCGCCCGCCCGGCGTTTCCTGGGAGATCGAGGCGTCGGTTTCCGCCAGGGAGTCGGCGACGTAGGGGTCGGCCGGTGCCTTCACGCCGAGCCGGACGAACTCCAGGAACCCGCCGTCCAGGACGGCATTCTCGGGGTGCACCCCGGCGCCGTTGCCCCAATCGCGAGTGGCGCCGTCGTTGGGGTTGCCGGTGGCGCTGATGCGCAGGTAATACTTGCCGTCGCCCACCGGGCCGTTGGTGGTGAACATCCATTTCTCGGTGTTGCGCTGCCATTCGTCCGCCGTGGCGCGGTAAATGGCCGCGGAACCGGCGTCGCCGTTCTTCGCCGCGATGTCGCCCGCGGCGGCGAGCGCCGCAATCTGGGAGGCAAGGGTGGAGGTCGAGTATCCGCCGGTCTCTTCCCAGCGCTCCTGCGGCGTCCTGGGACCGGCCGCAACGAGGTAATCGGCGGCGGGCTTGAGCTCGTCGCGGTAGAACGAGGGGTCAGTACGGCCGATCTGGTTCGCCAGCAGGATGGGGAATGCCGTCTCGTCCAGCTGGATGCCGTTCTGGCCGATCGTCCCGTCCACGCGTGAGGTCTGCGGGAAATGCCCGTCCGGCTGCTGCTGGTACCTGAACAGCCATTCGACGCCCCGGGCAGCGGCATCCTCGTCACCGGCTGCCAGCAGAGCGGTTACGGACTGGTACATGTCCCGTGCCCAGACGGCGTGGTAGCCTTCGCGGTGGGTTTCGGCGCTGGCCACCTGGCCCCACGGAATAGTCAGCGAGGCGATGAAAGCGCCGGGGAAGGTCTTGTCCTCGTGGGATTTCACCGTCATAAGGGATACGTCGTACTGGGTGCGGAGGTCACCCTGCAGTGAATCGGCGGGCTTGTCCAACGACTTCAGGTACTTCTTCCACTCCGCCGTGTAGCTCTTGCTGACCTTCTTGTACCCGGCCTTGAGGCTCGCCTTGGCGGTGGCGAGTGCCTCGGACGTCCCGGCACCGAAGCCCAGGGCCAGCGAAAAGTCGGTTTTCCCGCCTGCCGCCAGCGGAATCTGCCCGGTCTGCGAAATGTTCCCGGGGCCTGCCGTTGCGGAGGCGTTGTCCAGCCGGCCATCGGCAGCGAGGTCGGTCCAGCCGTCGCTGGTTCCCACGTAGCCGTTGGCGGCAGCACTGAATCCCACCGAGGAAACGAGCGCGGTGGCCACGGGAGTGGCTGCGTCTGCGGGGTCGGAGGCCAGGAGAGCACCGTCCGACACACTGCCGGAGTCTCCCCCGGAGGTTCCCGCCAGAGACGGGTCGGAGAGAACGAACAGCTGGTAGTCACCGCCGTCGAGCACTTCGAACGTGACGCCCAGCATCACGGTGGAGCGCTGGGGGTCAGTGACATAAGTCTTGGTGAGCCGCCAGCGGCCAGCGTTGTCCGTGGTGGTCTGGCGGTAGCTGAGGGCCTTCGGATCGGCAAGGTCCACCGTGCGGGTGGTCTGTTCACTCTCGCGCTGGGCTGTGGTGCCGTCACTGACGGCGAACTGCAGCTCCCGGGTGTTGGGGGTGTCGGCCCGCGGGTAGTACACCTCGCTCATGGTGCCTTCAGTAAGCGTGTACCAGACCTTCGAGGCCGGGTTGAGGGACGTGCCTACGCCCTCCTTGTCCCCCTTGGTCCAGGTGGCGGCGGCGCCCGGCGAGCCGGGCGCATCGCTTGCCTCCGCCATGGCCGGGATCACGCCCAGCGACGAAACCACCACCGCGAGGGCGGTTGCGGTACAGGCGGATTTAAGGCGTTGCTTCATTGCTCTCCTCAAAAGTGGGTGCGAAAGTGTCCGCCGGAAGGCCGTGAAGTAACCCCCAGACTGAACGAAGCAGGTTTATTAATAGCTTTAATAAACCTCTGCCAGCTAGTATGGGAGAGCATTTGTCCGGGCGTCAAGGGTGGGGAAAATATGTCGGCGAAGCGTACAGCCGCCACCGCCCCGGTCCTGCGCCGGATCACCGCGGAGGCCGTCCTCCAAGCGTTCGTGGCCGGAGGCGAGCTGACGGCCGGCGACCTCATTGCGGCAACGGGGCTCTCCCGCCCCACGGTCCACTCCGTATGCGATGAACTCATCGGCCTGGGATGGGTTCGGGAAACGGACGCCGCCTCTGCTCCGGCGGCATCCCTGCCTGCCACTTCGGGGGGACAGCCGGCAGGCATCGGACCCAACGCGGGAGGGCGTCCATCGCGCCGGTATTCCCTCAACGCCGCCGCCGGATTCGTGGCGGGAATCGACCTCGGTGCCACCAAGATCTCGTGCTGCCTGGCTGACCTCCGCGGTCAGATCCTGGTGGAAGCCACCGAACCGTGGCGGGATGAACACGTGGGCGCTCCCGAGCGCGTCATGACCGCTCGCCGCATCATGCGGGCACTGCTCGATGAGGCAGGCCTGAAGGCCGGAACCGTGCTGGCGGCAGGCATGGCTGTGCCGGCTCCGGTTACTGATGACGGCCATGCCGTCGCGCTGGAGTCCTACCTGCCGGGACTGGCTTCCCTGGACCTGCGCGCGGCCCTTCAGCCGGACTTTGAGTGGCCCCTGCTGGTGGACAACGACGCCAACCTTGCAGTGTTGGCGGAACGCTGGTGCGGGTCCGCCCAAGGCGTGGACAACGTCGTCGTCCTCCTGGCCGGCGAGCGTCTCGGGGCTGGCATCTGCCTCGGCGGAAGGCTGATCCGCGGCAACGGAGCAGCGGGCGAAATGCGCTTCCTGGAGTTGGTCGAGGGCGTGGGCAACACGGATGCGGTCGGGGGCATGTGCCGGGAGCTTGGCGCCATCGCCGCTGCGGAGATCCTTGCCGGCGACCGTCCCGAGACCCCCGTCGGGAGCGTCCTTGTGGAACTCTGCGGGCACCGCCCCGAGGACGTCACCGCCGAGATGGTGGTTGAGGCCGCCCGCCGCGGCGAGCCGGCCGCCGTCGAAGTGGTGGCAGTGGTGATGGAGCGCACGGCGCGGGCGGCAGCGGTAGTGAGCACACTCCTTGACCCCGAACTGCTGGTCCTGGCGGGTGGTCCCGCCGGCAGCGGGGACGTGCTGCTTCCCGTCTTCGAGCAAAAGCTGAGCCAGCTTAACTCGGCCCGGCCCCGGCTGGCCGCCTCCACACTCGGGGAGCACTCCGCACTCGTGGGGGCCGTCCGCATGGCGCTGGACCACGCATTAGAGCGCCTCCTCGCCTAGCCGCCGCCTGTTCCGCGGCAGTTCGGGACGCCCATTTCCGACGCGGAAACGGCCTTGGCGCCGGAAACTAACCGGGCGCTAACGGGCAGGAAACGCGGGCGCAACAATGCGGCGCCACACTTGGTTGTGCCGGCAATTGCAGGCACCAGCTCCAGCTCAGGAGGCCACGCCATGTTGAAGGAAGCCAAACCCCACATCACCCGGGTCCGTGCCCTGGACCAGCTGCATCGCGGCGACGAGATCGAGGCCCGCCTGTCGGTGGGCCCCAGCTATGACGACGTCATCGTCCGCCGCGGCAGCGTCCAGGAGACGGCCCCGGGCATCGGCGTCGTCTGGATCATGGATCATCACTCGGGCATGCGCAAGGCCATCAATACGGACGAATGCAGCGTCTGGCGCGTCGCCTGAGCCAGCTAACCGCCAGCCACGGACTGAATAATCAGCACTTCCTGGCCGGCAGAAACTTCCGTTTCCAGGCCGCGGAGACGCCGGACCTCCTCACCGTTCACGTAAATATTCACGTAACGGCGGAGCGCACCCGTCTCGTCCCGCAGCCGCCTGGCGAGCACGGGGTAGGTCCCGGTCACGGAATCCAGCAACCAACCCACAGTCACCGCCCCGTCGGCGGGTGTAGTCAGTATGGACTGCCCGCCGGCGAGCGGCTGGAGGACGCCGGGAAGGACCACGCTGATCTCAGCCACTGCACGTCATCACTTGGGAGTCCCCGCTGCAACCGGGGCTCCGGCCACTACGGCAGCGCGAACGCACAGCACATCCGGAAGGTGGGACGCCACCTCGGCAAAGGTTTCACCTTCGTCGGCGCTGGCGTACACCGCGCCCCCGCGCGTTCCGAAGTAGACCCCGGCGGGCTCAGCGGAATCCACGCCGGCCGCGTCACGGAGGACGGCATTGAATTCTGACTGCGGCAGGCCGGAGTCCAGGCGCTTCCACGTGGCGCCGGCGTCGTCGGTACGGTGCACGGCGAGCTTTCCGTCCGGGGGGATGCGTTCGCCGTCGGCTTTCAGGGGAACAACCCAGGCCGTGCCTGCCCGCCTGGGGTGCGTCAGCATGACGAACCCGAAATCGGCCGGCAGGCCCTCCGCTATCGATTCCCAGTTCTCGGCATTGTCGTCGGTGCGGTACACGCCGTGGTGGTTCTGCGCGTAAAGGCGGCCTTCGACGGCGGCATCCGCCGCAATTTTGTGCACGCACTGGCCGAATTCCGGGTTGGGATCGGGCATGAAGTAGGCGGAGATGCCCTTGTTCCGCGGCTCCCAGGACGTCCCGCCGTCGAGCGAGCGGTAGACGCCTCCCGTGCTCATTGCCACGTGCACGTCGTCCCCGGAGGGGTTGACCACGATCGAGTGGGCGGCCGCGCCGCCATATCCTGCGCCCCATTCGCTGCGGTGCGGGTGGTCCCACAGTCCGCGGTTCAGCTCGAAGTGGTCTCCGCCGTCGGTCGATTTCCACACCGAAATCGGCTCCGCACCGGCCCAGACCACCCCCGGGCGTGATTCGGCGTCGGGGTAGATCTGCCAGATGCGTTCCACGGCGGCGTCGGTGCCTTCGGGGAACTTGATGGCGCCCTGCTCGGGCTCGGTCCAGCTGGCGCCGAGGTCATCCGAGTGGGCAACGTAGGGGCCCCAATGCTCGGACCGCACCCCCACCATGATGCGTGTGCGGCCGTCCCGCGTGTCGATTCCGATGCTCGGTATCTCGCTCATCAGGAAGTGCGGGCCGGAGAAGGACCATTGCTTCCGGTCCTGGCTGGTGGCCAGCCAGAGGCCTTTTTTGGTCCCGATCGCTAAAACGAAACTCTCTGAGGCATTCATGCACCCCATGCAATCACTCCGGCGGAGGGGCTGCAATGGTTTGGGCCCCCACGGATTTTCCTGGGTCCGTTGCCCGGGCGGGACCTAGGACCCGGTCCTCGCACCGGCTTTGGCGGTGCCGGCTTTCGCGGCATGACGGTTTCGCCACCACCGGCGGATCAGGTCGGCGGCGGCCAGAACTCCGGCCAGGGGCGTAAGGACGGCGGCGGCGTAAACGAACAGTAGCCATGTCAGCGTGGCGATCGGAGGCTGGCTCCGGCTCAGCAAAGACAGGCCACCTAACAGGCCCGCCACCCAGAAGAGCACCACCAGCGTCAGCACGGCCGCTGCCGGAAAGTACTCGTTCCGCACCACCCTTTTTAAGGTTTCCACCACTGATCCTCCTGTGCCTTGCATCCCCATGAGACCAGTATGCGACGCAGACCCGTTGTGACAGAGACGGCACGGCGAACGTGTGATGAACACAACCGCTGCCTGGCCTGGCTACATTCTGTCAGCCCATGCGACTACACTGAATTATCGAAAATATATTCCCATTAGCTCTCGGCGAGTCTTCCCGCTCAGGGCATGGGTTTTACGTCTAAGACACCTGTCTTCAATGACTTGGCAGCGGGATCACGAGGAACCGACAGAGACAGGGTCGAATGCGTTCGGGCCCCGCGTGAGTTTTTGCTCACTTACGCCCTCAGGAAGCCGCTAGCGCTAGCGGAAAGGATCCCCTCGCTGGGGCGGTGGCGTCGCACATCCAAGCTCGTGAACTCTGCTGTTCGTAGACTGCTGCCCGATCCTTGCGTGCCCCATTGACCAGATTCCGCGGGGACCCGCAACGGTCGTCAGCCGTGCGCCACGTTCGCATGGAGACTTTTCGGTCAGGGCGCTGCGTTTTCTTTCTCCGTGATCCCCGACGTGGGCTTTGATCGGACCAGTTGTGATTCCTGCCTTGCCCCGCGATGCCCGCCGGTTTCCGTAGAATGACGTCGCTTGGGGGGCAGCCCGTTGCAAGCCCAGCGATTCTCGAATCAACCTATTCTCGAAATCCTTCGTTTCCAAGAACTCTAAAAGTAGCCTCTCAATTCGAAGTCCGGCTGCACGAAATGTCTGAAGCCCCTTGCATTTGAGCGCGAACTGGACTACCACCCCCCCGAGCGCGGCTTGCCCTCTTCCGGACACGTTGGCTGTAAAGGATTTCTACAGATCGATTCCGAGTTCGTGCCGCCATAGCCGCGTGGCTGCCAGTTCCAGCTCGGTTGGCCAGATGGCGTGGCACACGTCGGCGAGCCTTCGGGCTCTGGTCAAGTACTCTACGGCCAAAGTCCGTTGCGCCTCCCGTAGGCCAATCTCGGTGAGCCCGATGGCTGGCAGCCGCTCCAGGCAGTCCTGTTGCTCCGTGGTCAGATGCCTGGCAACCCGTTTGGCCCCTGTCTCGTTCAGGATCCCGTTCTCTGCCAGCATCAGCGGAATCAACAGACCATCGCGCATCATCACGGTTGTTTGCGAGAGTGCAATGAGATCGCCGCGTTGGAAGGCAGTGACGGCGTTACCCATCAGGTACAGGAAAATTTGGGTCTGCTGCGCCGGGAAGAACGGCGGCCCCGAGGAGACCTCCGCCGCCGATGTGCTGGGTATCAGCGCATCTTTATCCACCAGTACCTGCCGCGGTGTCTCCTGGCGTAGTTCATCTTCCACCGAGTGAAGGTTCAGATCGATGTGGACCCAATCACGTGTAAGACAGATGAAGGCCGCGGATAATCCCGGGATGGCATCCGCCAGCACCAGAGGCATCAGCGAGCCCAGCCATTCAACAGCGCCGAACGTCTCGG
Source organism: Arthrobacter sp. ISL-65 (assembly GCF_018613795.1). GTDB lineage: Bacteria > Actinomycetota > Actinomycetes > Actinomycetales > Micrococcaceae > Arthrobacter. The sequence goes on along the minus strand of NZ_JAGGPN010000028.1, from coordinate 17,854 downwards.
GTTCCTCAACGATGAGGTGCAGGCCGATGTCGCTCCATGCATCGGCCTCACCCCGTGCAAACGAGCCTTCCAGCCATGCAGCACGCACTCGAAGGTCGTCACTGCACGCCGCGAGCAATTGGAGGAGTGCGGGGCGAAGCCGAGCCGGGACGTCAGCAGCGGTGATAAGAACCATCCACCGATACTTCCAGTAAAGAGGCTCTGCACGAGTGGGCCGCCGGGCTGTATGCGCCGCGGCTAATCTTGTCGGATGGGATACAAGCGTGCGATCCGTGTCAACGAGAATGCGGTGGAGCGCCCGGTGAAACCGTGGACACCGACGGTACATGCCCTTCTCACGCATTTGCATGATTCGGGGTTGCCCGTTCCAAGGCCCCTTGATTTCGGCGATGCAGTCGAGCATGTGACCCTTGTTCCCGGCGAAGCTGGAGCGGATGCATGGGCTCATCAGCTCAGCGTCGAGTCGGTTCGTTCTGCTGGCCGGCTGCTGCGCAGGGTTCATGATGCGACGGTCGGCTGGGTGCCACCGACGGATGCGACGTGGGCGGTGCCCTTCTCGCCAGGCGAAGTAATCTGCCATGGCGACCCGCAGCCAGCTAACTTCACGTGGCGCAACGGTGTCGCCGTCGGCCTGTTTGATTGGGATATGGCGCGTCCGGCGAGCAGGTTGAGCGACGTTGCATATGCCTTGGAGTGGTTCGCTCCGTTCGAGGATGACCCGGCCGAGCTTCGATCCCGCGGGTTCGATAAAACGGTGAACCGACGAACTCGCACCGCCGCATTCCTTGACGGATACGGGTGGGAGGGACCTCTTGATGTGGTTGCTGCCGTCACCGCCCGGCAGCAGATTGCGATTGATGAGGTGGTCTATCTCGGCGGGCTCGGTCACCACCCGCAGGCCGAGTGGGTCGCGGCCGGCTGGCCAGCACGGTGGAGCTCGAAGTTGACAACCACCCGTCGAGTCGGCGAGAAGCTGTGGCTCTAGTCGTGGCGCAGTCGTGGATTACGCGCGAAAGGAAGCGCATCGGGGAACGAGGCATCATGACCCACGCAGCCTTCGGGTTCGGCGTGAACGAAGAATGGATAGCTGGCCCTCCGACACATGCTTCAACTCAGAGTGGCGGCGGTTTAGCTGACCCTTCACCGAACCTCTACCGGCATACTCCTCGACGGTAAGACAACGCTGTGGCGGCTTTGATTCGCGTACGGCCGGGGCGGCTGGGCGCATTTGTGGTCGTTCCAGGCTTCGGAACGACCACCAATGCAATTAACTTTGTGGGAGTTAGCGCACCATCATGACGTGGCTGACGGGATCGAGCTGGAAGCGTCTGCAGCCTCCACACAGGCTTTGGTCATGACCTACGCTGCCGTGGGTTCTGCATCGGACCTGCCAACCGGTGTGGGAGGATTTGGGCTCAGCGCACCCACGCCGTGGTGTTTGCTGGGAGTTTGCCATCTTCCATCGGCGCGCTGCTGACCAGCACGGTTCCGGAGGGAAGGCCGACAGGGGTGTCCCCGAAGTTGGTGATGGACTGCCAGCCGCCGGGGCGGTTGAAGTGCAGGACGTCCGGGTTGCCGGTCTCGATCCATTCCAGCTCTTCGTCAGCCTGGAGCTCTCGGCGCAGCCGCAGGGCGGCGCGGTAGAGCTCCAAGGTGGAACCTTCGGTCCCGTCCTGAGCCTCCACCGCGTACTTGCTGAACCAGTCCGGTTGGGGCAGGTGCGCGCCACCGTCACCGAAGCCGAAGGCGGTACCTTCCACCTTCCACGGCAGGGGCACGCGGCAGCCGTCGCGGCCCACTTCCACGCCCTTGTTCCGGAAGAACGCGGGGTCCTGGCGCTCCCAATCGGGAATTTCCGCGACTTCCTGGAGGCCGAGTTCCTCTCCCTGGTACAGGTAGGCCGAACCGGGCAGGGCGAACATCAGCAGGGATGCGGCGCGGGCGCGGCGCAGGCCAAGTTCGACGTCGAGTTCCTCGGCCGGCCCGCCCGCCAGCAGCCAGGCCTTGCCGTCCTGGCCCTTGGGCTCGGTCGCCGTCACGTCCTGGGCGGCGTTGGTTCCCTGGGCTGCCGTGGTATTGCCCTTGGAAAGGCCGTAGCGGGTGGCGTGGCGGACAACGTCGTGGTTGGAGAACACCCAGGTCGAGGATGCCCCCGTTTCCTTGGCCGCGATGAGGTTGTCCGTAATGATCTTCTTGAACTTCGGCGCCTCAAAGTCGGCCTGCAGGAGGTCGAAGTTGAAGGCCTGGCCCAGCCCTTCGGGGCTGGCATACCGGGCACGGCGCGTCTCGTGTACCCACGCCTCGGCAACAGCTGTCCGCGGCGGGTTGTACTCGTTGAAGAGTTTGCGCCATTCGGCATACACCTCGTGGACCTCGTTGCGGTCCCAGAACGGATGTGAACCGTCTATATACCCCTCGGCGCCGGCCTTGGCTTCCAGCTCAGCCTTCAACGGCAGCGGCTCGGTGAGGTCCTTTGCCATGCCGTGGGCGACGTCGATGCGGAAGCCGTCCACGCCGCGATCGGACCAGAAACGCAGGGTCTTCAGGAAGTCCCCGCGGACTTCCGGGTTGTCCCAGTTAAAGTCCGGCTGTTCCTTGGCGAAGATGTGCATGTACCACTGGCCCGGCGTACCATCCGGCTCCGTGATGCGTTCCCAGACCGGTCCGCCGAACACCGAGTCCCAGTCCGACGGCGGCAGCTCCCCGTTGTCGCCATTGCCGTCACGGAAGATGTAGCGGTCGCGCGCCGCGGAACCCTTCGGCGAGGCGAGGGCCTCTTTGAACCATTCATGACGGTCAGATGAGTGGTTGGGCACGATGTCTGCCATCAGCTTGATGCCGGCGGCGTGCAGGGCAGCGGCCATCTCGTCGAAGTCTTCGAGCGTTCCCAGTTTCGGGTCCACGTCGCGGTAATCATCGACGTCGTAGCCGCCGTCAGCCAGCGCCGACGGGTAGAACGGACTCAGCCACACGGCGTCGATCCCCAAGGACTTCAGGTACGGGACCTTGGCGGTGATGCCTTTGATGTCGCCGATGCCGTCGCCGTTGGAGTCGGCGAAGCTGCGCGGGTAGATCTGGTAGACGGCGGCCTGGCGCCACCAGTTCGGATCGGCCATGCGCTCGGATTCAGAGGAGTTTGCCAGGGTGGCGGTTATGGACAAAGGGTGATCCTTTTCTTGTTGTAGCTGCTTATTGCTGATGGGCTCGTTATTGCTGATGAGCTTGGTCTGGCTATCTAACGGTCCGGCGCATTACTCCGGACAGGACCCAGCGCTGAGCGAGGAGGTAACCGACCAGGGTGGGTGTCATGGCCATCAGGTAGGACGCGAATGCGAGGCGGTAGTTGGTGTTGAACTCGCTTTGGAACAGCATCTGCACCACGGGAAGGTCTGCAGGGCAGGGTCAGCGATCATCATCTGCGGGAGGAGGAAGTCGTTCCATTAGCCCCAGGAAGGCGAAGATGCCCACCATGGCGGATGAGGGTGGTTCCTGCCACCGTCATCCGGCCGTCGATGAGGTTGTTAGGATTTGGATCCGGAGAGGGCGATGCCTTCGACGATCTGGCGTTGGGCGATGCCGAACATGATCAGCAATGGTGCTGCCGCCAAGGTGGTAGCGGCCATGAGGGCGGTCCAGTCAGCGCCGTACTGGCCCTTGAACTGGTTCACCAGCAGCGGGAGCGTGAAGTTCGCGTCGCTGTTGAGGAAGATCAGCGGGCCGAAGAAGTTGTTCCACTGCCCCAGGAACGTGAAGATTCCGAGCGCGGTGAGCGGGGTGCGCAGCAGCGGCAGGATCAAGGTGGTGAAGATCCGGAAGCGGCTCGCACCGTCGAGCTCGGCTGCCTCCTCAAGCTCCTTTGGGATGCCTTTAACGTACTGGCGCATGAGGAACACGCCGAAAGCGTTGAAGAGTGCGGCAGGTACGATCAGTGCTGCGTGGGTGTCAACCCAGCCGAGCCATCCCATGATGATGTAGAGCGGGATGATGGTCAGCTGGGCCGGAACCATCATCGTCGCCAGGAACACCATGAACAGGGGCTTGCTTCCGCGGAATTCGATCCGGGCAAAGGCGTAAGCGGCCATGGATGAAGTGAGCAGGGAAACTGCGGTGACGGTTACTGCAATGTAGGTGCTATTCCAGAAACCGCGAACGAAGTCGGCACCTGCGAAGGCTTTCTCATAACCCTCCGTGGTCCATTCAAGCGGGAACAAGGCCGGGGGCTGCGCAAAGATCTCGGTCAGCGGTTTGAACGAGGACAGCAGCATCCAGAGGAATGGCAGGGCCATCAGGATGGCGCAGGCAGCCAGTGCAACGTGAAGGATAGTCCGGCCGGCCAGACGCCGTGGGTGCAACCCCCTGCGCTTCGGATCCTCGCTCGCGCTCCGGCGGCTGTTTCGGATAGTGGTGGAAGTGCTCATTCTGCGTAGTGGACCCATCTCTTTTGGACTGCCAGCTGCAGGGCGGTAATGCCGAGCAGTGACAGCAGGAGCAGGAATGCCAAGGCCGATGCCTGGCCAAAATTAAACTCGCGGAAGGCGATCTGGACGATTTCGTACACGATCGTGCGGGCCGCCTCCGGAGCGTTGCTGTCCATGAAGACATAGATGTAGTCGAAGATCTGGAAGGAGCCGATGATCGAGGTGATCGAGAGGAACAGGATGGTAGGGGACAGCAGCGGAATAGTGACGTGCACAAGCTTCTGCCACCCGCTGCAGCCGTCCAGCTCGGCCGCTTCCAGGAAGGACGAGCCGATGCTCTGCAGTCCGGCCATGAACATCACCAGCTGATAGCCCAGGCCTTGCCAGATTGCCACGATAGCGAAGGCCGGGATGACGAAATTGGGGTCCTGCAGCCAGTCCGGGGACTGAATGCCGATGCTGCGCAAAGCGCTGCTGAGCGGGCTGATGTCCGGGTTGAACAGCCACAGCCAGATCGCAGCAACCGCCACCGAAGACGTCACCACAGGTGCCACGAAACAAAGCCGGTAGACCGAAGTCATCTTGCCGGCCTTCTGCATCAGCACGGCAAAGACAAAGCTTGAAATCATCAGACCCGGCACCTGCAGCGCCGTAAACCACACCGTGTTCAGGACCGAGCGCTGGATCCGCGGGTTGGACAGCACGTCCGCGAAGTTCCCGAACCCGGCAAACGTCGCGGCACCGAAGCCATCCCAATCACTGAAGGCCAACACCAGCGCAAACACCAACGGTCCGACCATGAAGGCGGCCAGCCCGACCAGTTGCGGCGACAGAAAGACCAGCGCGGCGATTGTGTCCTTGCGCCGCCGCGAGAGACCGCGTCCAGAGGACTGGGCAACCCGTGCCTGCGTGGGGGCGGCGGTCAGCGTGCTCACTTCGTCGACTCCACCAGCCGGGTGACCGCAGAACTGAAAGACGCCGCCGTCGTCGAGGAATCCTTGAACAGCTTGTCGACCAGAAGGGGCAGCTCAGTGGCGGTTTTCGAATTGCCGACGAAAGCACGGGGAATGGCGTATCCCTTGGCCACAACATCGTTGAACCACTGGCCGTGCACCGGCACGCCGCCCTCTGTGGCGATCTCGTCCAGTCCCTTAATTGACGGCACGGCGTTACCGCCACCGGAGAGCCGGAACTTCTGACCGTCACGGCTGACGTAGTTGCCGATCAGCTCCAGGGCTTTCTCTCGGTTTTTGGCTTTGGCATTGAGCGCAATAGCCGCCGTAGCGACCGGTACCGGAACAATGTCCTTGCCCGAGGGCGAGGGGACCGGGGCGATGTCATAACCGAACTTGACATCCTTAAGCGTCGGCAGGGCCCAACGGCCGACATTGTTCAAAGCAAGTTGGCCGGCAAGGAAAAGGGCGTCCCCGCTTTGGCCCTTAGGCAGGGAACCTGCATAGGTGATGTTGCCCGACTTGAACTGCGCGAGCAGCCATTCCAGTCCCTGCTGGGCCTTGGGATCGTCGGCAAAAACCAGCTTGCCGGATCCGTCGGTCAATTGACCGCCGAACATGGTGGTGGCCCAGCACCAGTTGAACCACCAGTTGGCCAGGATCAGCCCCTTCTTGCCGGAGGCGCGGACCTTACCCAGCAGATCCTCCAGCGCGTCCGGAGTCCACCTGCCTGCCTCGAAAAGCTGGGAGGGATCCTGGGACACCCCTGCGGCGGAGAGAACGTCCTTGTTGAACCAGAGCACTGAAGGATTGCAGTCCACCGGGATACCGAAAATCCCGGCGCTGCCATCGGCAGGCTTGCACCACTGGTACAGATCCTCCGGGAAGTCCTCAAGCTTGATGGGGGCCTTCCCGCCGTTGAGGTATTCGGTCAAATCCGAAATTTGCTTGGCATCAATCATTTTGGCCATATCGGCATCGCCCACGTAGAAGGCATCGGGGGCAGCACCGCCCGCGAGCTGTGAGAGCATCTTGGCCTGATAGTCGCCGACGACGGCCTGAAAGTTGACTTTGGCGTTGATCTTCTTGCCGAGCTCGGTGGCGAACTGCTTATACCGTTCACCCTCGCCCGGGTTGGCCCATGCCGCCCAGGAAACACTGCCTCCGGCGCCGGATCCGCCGGAGGCAGAACCGCCACCGCAGGCCGCCAGTGCCGGGGTGGCCGCCAGGCCCAGCGCACCCAACATGCCGGTCCGCAAAACGGCACGGCGGTCAACAGAACGTGAGAAGAGGGAGTCAGACATCGACGTCAGTCCTTTCAGCTAAGCGGGTGGCCAAGAGGCAGGCCAAACCGCGGAGCAGTTTATATTGCTAGTAAATTTAGTGTCCGTCAAAAGCATGGGGTGACGCAGACCACAAAGTCAAGCTTCGAGGGGTTAAGACTTTTAGATGAAGTTCGGGCCTGAAACTAGGGTGCAGTCCTCCATAGGTGCCCATTCAGGACAGAGGGGAAGGCAGAGAATGGCTGAGGCCCGTGCCATTGGCACAGGGGCTGTCACAGCCCATCCACGGCTGTGCATCTCCGGAGTTCATAACCGGTCGCTTTATTGCTGAATTCAACCAGCCTGATTGTGTGAGTGGGACGCTCTGCATTCTGCGTTGGGGTTCTTCTGGTCGCGCAGCGACCAGAAGATTTTCAAGTTCCGCCAACGTATGCATCGCTAGCGGCGGTAGGGCGCAGCCGTCCTTCCCGTGGCGCCTGGTGCGGGGTGTTCTATGGGCTGGTAGTGGCGGGCTGCCGGTTCCCAGAGCTTTCCCATCGCCCGTCCTCGGATTCGGAGGAGTTGTGTTCGACTGAGCGGTTCCGGTGCGTCATGTTTTCCCCGGTGGGCCCGTCAGAACTATTGGTGATGTGAATGTGGCCGGTCATGTCTCGTCATGTTCTCTCACCCAGCCATAAGGGACCTCGGCGGTGATAGAGACGGTGAAGTATGCGGGCGAGTGCCTGGTGACAAGCACCCCTCCGCTCCGTTCCCTTGTCGCCATGCTCATGGCGGTGTCGATCGCTTCATTAAGCCGGACGTCCACGTCCCTCTTGGAGCAGGTCTCGGGCGAGATACGGATAACCAGTTGCATTTGAGCGTTTCCTTTCGCGCTACAGGGTCAAGGGGGCCGGCAGAGTGGCTCTGCCGGCCCCCTTGCGTTTACTTGGCTTGGAAGACGGCTACGGTGCGAGCGGGGACGGTGAATGAACCGCTGGCGGGATCATAGGCTGCTGTCTTCACAATCGGGTCAGGGCCGGAGGCCTGGACCGGGTGAAGGCTGTACCTCGCGCCCGCTGTGCCCGGAACGGTCTGGGTGGCCGGCTTGTCCGAGGCATTGAAGATGACGACCATGCCCTTGAGGTCCTTGTCGACGTCAGAGCCCACGGTGTCGTCCAGTCGCATCACCACAACCCCGGGAGCCTGGTTTGGGCCGGCCGAGGGGAAGGAGAGTTTTTGCTGGATGAGTTTGGCGTCCCCAAGGTGGAACAGCGGAGAGCTCCTGCGGATTTCGAGCAGCTCTTCGGCGCGCTCACGAGCGGCGGCGATATGTGCCGGTTGCGGGTTCAGTGCCGGGTCTGCAAGCAGGGGCTTCATGTAGGGATATTTGTCCCTGTTGTCGCGCTCAGGCGGTAGGCCCCGGGCAAATCCGTTCGTGGTACCGGTGTGATCCAGCACGTTGAACCAGTCACCGGAGTCGTAGCTGTTTCGGTCCAGGGACTTGCTGCGCAGGTTTTCTGTGCCTGCATGCCAGAACGATATGCCTTGGCCGAAGGCCGTGGTGCTCAGGGCGAGGGTGTTCATCCGGATGCGACCCTCCATGGAGGTTCCCTGGGGAAGCTTCAGCGTCAGTGCGTCGAAGAGGGTTTCATTGTCGTGCGCGTCAACGTAGGTGATCGCTTCAGAGGGGTCCGCCGTGTACCCGGCGGGCTTGCCCCCATAGACGACGTCCGATCCCTTTACGGTGGCCCCGGTCCGGTCGATGAATGAGTAGTCCTTGAGGTTTCCGGTCAGGCCGACTTTGAGCTGGTCCTGGGCGAGCAGGAGCGTGGCGCGTTGTTCCTGCGGGCTTCCGTTGGCCGGGGACGGATTCGGATCGGTAAAGAGCCCGGAGGCGAAGCCTTGGATGCGCGGGTCCTCGTCAAAGGGGGTGCCTCCGCGGACGGCATCACGTTGCCGGTCGTTGAAGGTGCCGATTCCCGTGCCGGCCATGTTCTGCTGAGTGGCCTGCACGAAGCGTGCGTCGTTAGCGACTTCCCCGAATTCCCAGCCTTCCCCGTAGAGGTAGATGTTCTTGCCGTCCACGCCGTCCCCCTGGAGTGTCAGCTTGTCCAGGGCTGCCCTGACATCGAGGAGGTTCTGCTTGGTGTGGTGTCCCATCAGGTCAAAGCGGAATCCGTCCAGTTTGTATGTCTTGGCCAGCGTGACGAGGGAATCGACCATGAGCTTGCCCATCATGGTTTTTTCCGTTGCAGTGTTGGCGCAGCAGGTTGAAGTCTCCACGGCGCCGGTGGTTGGGTTGAGCCTGTGGTAGTAGCCCGGGACGATGCGGTCCAGGTTGTGGGAGGAGTTCTGTCCGGTGCCGGAAGTGTGGTTGTAGACGACATCCTGGATCACTCGGGCCCCTGCCTTGTTTAGCCCAGCGACCATTTCACGGAATTCGAGGGTTCGGACGGCGCCTTGGGGATTGGTGGCGTATGACCCCTCCGGGGTTGCGTAATGCAGTGGGTCATAACCCCAGTTGAACCCGTCCTTGGCGGCAACGGCGCCTACGCAGGCCTGCTGTTCTTCGCTGTTCGAAGGAAGGGCCGGCAGATCACATTGCGGTTCCTGTTGCAGCTCGCGACGTTCATCGATGGTGGCAATGTCGTTCACCGGGAGAAGGTGGACGGCGTTGATGCCGGACTTGGTCATTTCCTGCAGGTGGTGCATGCCGTCACTGTCTTGGTGGGTGAAAGCCTTATACGTTCCGCGGTCTGAGGACGGGACGGTCTTGTCTGCTATAGAGAAGTCACGGACGTGCAGTTCGTAGACCGAGAGGTCCTCGGGTTTTTCGACAACCGGCTTGGCGATGTTTTCCCAACCGGCGGGAGCCAGGGCCGGGTCGGCCAGGTTCACGAAGAGACTGCGTTCGGAGTTCGTTGACAATCCCACACTGTAAGGATCGGTGACGAAGTTCTTCTCGACTTTGCCTGTCTCGGGGACGAAAACTTCCACTTCGAAGAGATAGTAGTCACCCTTCCAGGCCTTGTCGCCCAGGACTGCCCACACGCCGTTCCGGCCGTCCTTCATCGGGACGCTGGCCCTGGGCTCACCGCCGGATCCGTTGTCATAGACATGCAGTGTTACGTTGCGGGCGGTGGGCGCCCAAAGGGACAGCTCCGGCCGATCGCTCTTCCAGCGCAGCCCGAGGTCCTGCTTTGCAGCAGAGGCATACACCTCATCCAGGACCCCGGGGATCTGAAGACCGGTGGTTGCGACGGTGTTGCCTGCCGCATCCTGGGCTGCCAGAATCAGCTGGCCCTTGAGAAGTCTCCGCGCTTCCCGTGCTGCCTCCGCGGGCAGTTTCAATACCGTGGACCCGGCCAGGTGCGGATATTTCGCAGCCAACGCGCCGTCAAGTCCCCCAGGCTTGAGGCTAAGGGGCTTGGCCGTTCCGCCGAGTATCTTCCCGTCCGAGACTGTAAGGCCGCCGTTCGCGGCAGTGTAGAGCGCGAATGAAGTCGCCTGGGCCGGGTCAAGTCCCTTCCACGTGATCGTGTCCGACGTGAGCCAGTGTCCTGCAGAGGGACCGCCCAAGGACTCAGGCAAGTCGTCACTTAAGCGGTGCGTGCTGTGGTCGTAAGTGAACGTGACCGGTCCTCCCGGTGCCTGGACCGGGATGTTTGCACCGCCAGCAATTCCATCCGCACCGTAGTTCTCTGCCCAGGAGTCGTTCAGGGCAGCCTTGACTTCATAACTTCCTGCCGGAACGTCGAAGGTCGCTTTGTAAAGACCATCGGTGCCGGGGACAGGCTGAAGCCGTGTAGCTGCACATTCCGGCTGCCATTCCCCTGCACACCCCAGTTCATCCTGAAGCGATCCGACAAGAGTCACAGAGCTTGGCAACTCTGTATGCGCCGCAACTGCAGGTAAGGCCGCACCGGCGAGTGCAGCGGGAATGCTGGTGCCGATGGCCAAAGCCGATAACAGCGCTTTTCGCCTGCAGCCACTCATCGAGAATTGTTGGATCATCGTTGACCTCCTGACCAGGCCCATGCTGGGCCCGGAAGATGTGAGTAAGGGGAACCGTCATGAACAGGGGAGTGCTCCGGAGGGGAGTCCATTTACCGTTCGACTTTAATTCAGTACAAAAATTTAGTCGCTCAAGTATTATGTGACGTAACTCAGAGAGAGGTCAATACCTATGTCTTCTGTGATCTCCCCACCCGGGCCCCAGCTGCTGCGCAGAGTAAGCGCCACTGCTGTTCTGGACTTCATCCGAGCTTCGGGTGCAGTGACCGTTACCCAGGTCATGCAGGCAACTGGACTCGCGCGGGCCACTGCCATATCGGTGTGCGAGGAGCTGATGGAGCGGGGCTGGATCAGGGAACTGGAGAACCAGCGCGCCTTCGGCCAGTACCAGAAAGGCCGGCCCGCCCGCCGGTTCGAGCTCAACGAAAGTGCCGGTTACGTCATGGGCGTGGACGTGGGAATCGCAAAGGCCACTGCCGTCGTGTCAAACCTCCGGGGGGAAACTGTCGGAAGGTCCAGTCAGCCATTTCCCGGTGTCCAGATCAGGGCCGAGGAGCGCATCCCGGGCGTCCAGATGACTGCCGAGGAACGCCTTGCCGTCATCGATCGGACGGCGATGACGGCCCTTCAAAACGCAGGTGTTTCTGCCGACAAGGTGCTTGCCGTGAGCGTGGGAATAGCAGCACCCGTTGACCGAAACGGTGAGGTGCTGGCCACTCAACGCTTCTGGGAGCTTTTTGACGTCGACCTCAAAGCCGCTTTCCAAGACCTCCACGGCTGGAACGTGTTGCTGGAAAACGATGCAAACCTTGCTGCCTTGGGCGAACGCTGGCGCGGCGCATCTGTCGGCGTGGACGACGTCGTGGTGATCCTCTCCAGCGAACGCTTCGGTTCGGGAGTCATCGACGGCGGGCGGCTCCTGCACGGCAGCCACGGCGGCGCCGGCGAGTTGGCGTTCCTGAAGCAGGTTGAAGGTGTAGGCGATACCTTCGGTATCGCCCTCATGGCCAGAACATGGGCCACCGAAGCCCTGGCAGGCAAAGCCAAGACATCCCTCCGAACTCATACCCGACAGGGCGTCGAAGCCGAACATGTTTTCGACGCAGCCGCAGATGGAGACGATGTGGCCGTAAAAATTCTGGACCGTCTCGCGGACAGGATGGCCAGGGTCATCGGAGCGGTAGCCACCATCTTCAACCCGGAACTGGTCGTCATCGGCGGCGCCGTGGCAAAGTCCGCCGGGGTGCTGCTTGAACCCATCGCCGAGCGACTGAAAGAATTTACGGCGACCCCGCCGCGGATCGCCGTTTCTCCGCTAGAAGATTCGATAGTTGCTGTAGGTGCCACGAGGAGCGCTTTGGACTATGTGGAGAAAAACAGTCTGGACCTTGTGCTGCGCACTCAGGAGATAGCTGATTAAGATGCGAATCATGTCTGGGCCGCGCTGAGCGGGCCGAGGGCGTCCGCGCCTTCGGGCTGACCCCGCTGTAAAGGCCGTCAGCCGCAGCATGCCCAACATCCGGCCGCCGAGTTTGAATGTGGCTCCCGCATGCCCGGCGCGCCGGCTACGATGTCTCCGTTCCAAAGATGTGGGCCCTTGTGGGAGGCCTACAAAAGTGAACCGCCATTCCGAACGAACAGTCACAGCCCGGAGCGTGCAGGATCAAATGCACGGAGACGGGGGATTACTGCAATGTCAATGTCGGGCCCCGCGCGCCGCTCCATGCGCCCGTGCCAGCCGATCTTGCAGTCGGCGATTCTCGTCCGTGAGCTGACGGATGCGCTGGTGGGCAAGCTGAAGCCGTCGGTGCATCGATGCCTCCGACGCTCGAACGGACTACGCCGTTGGTGATGTTCTGGCCGGTCCTTTCCGCTGCTGGAGCTGTTCCAACAGGTCTGGCTGGGTGTAAAGCCAGGAGCGTGACACGCCGCTGTCCTGGCAAGCTCGCTGACGGTTGCGGGCCTCGGCCGGACCATCAAGGCCGCGGTCCAGCGCAACGTCGGGGTGCCCGTATGCGTAGGCATCGCCTCCACCAAGACGCTCGCCAAGCTCGCCAACCGGTGGGCAAAGAACAACCCCGCTCTCGGCGGGGTGTGCCGCTGGGAGTCGATGGACCCGGAAGCGCGTGAACTGCCGATGGCCCGGCTGCCGGTATCGGGTCTGGGGCGTGGCGGGCCGGCTGGAAAAGCGGCTGAACGCCATGGGGATCTGCTCCATCCTGGAGCTGAGCCGGGCCGATCCGGTGATGGTGCGCGACCGCTTTTCGGTGGTGCTCATGCGCACCGTGCTGGAGCTGCGTGGAACACCGTGCATACCGCTGGAGGAGGAACGCTTGGGGCGGGATCAGCTGATCTTCTCGCGCTCGTTTTCCACTCCCCTGACGTCGGTCCCCGAATTTCGCCAGGTCCTGAGCGTCTACGCGCAGCAGGCGATTGCCCGGCTGGCCCGGCACCACCTTCAGGCCAAGGTCCTCACCGCGTTCGCCGGCACGTCCCATTACAACCCGAAGGACAAGTCGTTTCCCTCGGTGCGCATTCCGCTGCCCATGCCCACCTCAGACCCGGTACTGCTCACCAGGGCTGCCCACGCCCTGCTTCCCGCGATCCAGGATGGCGTCAAATACGCCCGCGCCGGCATCATGGTGACCGACCTTCGGCCCTCCGGCAATCAGCAGCCTCTGGAGCCCTTCACCAACCCGCACGAGGAACGCGGGATCGGCCCGTTGCTTGAGCAGATCAGCCGGAAGTACGGCAGGGGCACCATCGGACTCGGGTTTGCAGGCTTGAGGAGCGACCTGGACTGGAGCATGAGGCGTGGCATGCGTTCGCCGCGGTACACGGCGCACTGGGACGAGTTGCCGGTGGTGCGCGCGGCATGACCGGCAGCGGCGAACCGGTCCGCGATCAGTCAGTCCACGAATTCAGACTGCGTCTCGATGAAATCCCACTCGGCTTCGGTCAGGACTGCCTGCGGCGTGTCCGGGTGCGGACCTCCCGCCTCGGCAATCCCCTGCATCACGAACACCGGAACGTCGCCGGCCCGCAGGTTCTCGCGAAGCCACTCCTTGCTTTTCAAGTCCAGATCAAGCCACCACATGTAAATCTGCATGGGACGCCGCCTTTCTACGTCTCCACGCTAGGCTCGCCGCGGCCGGGATTCAAGGGAGAATCAGCACTCTTCTCCACGGGGCAGCAGCCGTACCGCAGGGCTGAAAACCGCCGCTGAGCTGGGGCGCAGGCGGCAGTGGCTCTGGTCTTTCCTGATGCCGCAGGCAACAATTGACTATGGATGCAGAGCATTTCAGCGGCCCGCCTCCCCTCCTAGTGGGTATGGTTCCCGGCCAGCATCCGGAGGTCCTCAAGACCGCCGTCACCCTGGCGGAAAAGCTGTCCGCCCCGCTGCTGTGCGCCTACGTGGACGAGGCAAGCTACCTGGTTGAGTGGGATCCCGCGCGCTCTGCGCACCGGCTTTCCCTGCATCCCGACAGGGACGACGACGACATCCGTTCCGTAACGACGGATCTGAAGTCGGCCATCGGCTCGGCCATGCAGGACGGAGGGCCGGCGTGGACCTTGCGCACGCTGGCCGGGGATCCTGCCCGGGCCCTCGGCAGGCTGGCATCGGAAGTCAATGCTCCGATGATCATCGTGGGCACGCCGGAGCGCGGCTTCGGGCACCGGATCACGGAACTCCTGAACGGCTCCGTGGCTGCCTGGCTCACCCACCATCAAAGCCGTCCCGTGCTGGTGGTCCCGTTCCGGATGGCCGCACACCAGGACCGCGCCGAATAGCCATTAGCGGCTCCAGGCAGCCTCAGAAAAGTAAAGCGAAAGTAGTTATTCGAGGTGGTGGCCAACTCGGCTACCGGCAAGTAAGCTGATCAGGCAGGCCGACGAGGCCCGCCTAAAGACTGCTCCGGAGTGCGTATCCCCCAATAACGCGCTCCGGAGCTTTTTTGTTGCCCGAAAACCGCCGGCACTGGACCATTCCTTTCCGCACCATCACCTTCCGCATCCACTTCGGCTTGCCGCCCGGCCCTTGACTAATACCCCCTAGGGGTATAACTTGAGGTCATGGAAACTTCCGAAGGACGGACGCCGACGGCGTCTAACGAAGAAGCGATTGCTGAGGCCCCGCAGCACGGTTACACAGCCGACAAGGATGCGTACCTGCGCCGGCTCCGGCGGATCGAGGGACAGGTCCGTGGAATTGCCCGGATGGTTGAGGAAGACAAGTACTGCATCGACATCCTGACGCAGGTCGCGGCCGTGACCAAGGCCCTGCACGCCGTCAGCTTGGGCCTTGTGGAAGAACACATCGGCCACTGCGTTGTCGGGGCGGCCTCCGAACCTGATCCTGACCTGCGGGCTGAAGCCATCGACCTCAAGGTTAAGGAGGCGGCGGGTGCCATCGGGCGCCTGCTGCGCTAGGCGCAAACCACCACCCACCAGCCGACCAACCCCGTCGTCGCCCCAACAAGGAGTCAGCAATGAGCACCATCTCCACCAAAGTCCACGTCTCCGGCATGACCTGCGGGCACTGCGTATCGGCCGTCAGCGAGGAGCTCGAGGCGCTGGCCGGCGTCGAGGAGATCGACATCGACCTCAATGCCGGCGGCGTTTCGACCGTCACCATCACCTCCACGCAGAAGCTCTCCCCCTCCGAAATCGGCGAGGCAGTGGCCGAGGCGGGCTACCTGGTGGTGGCCAACGAGGCCTGACCCGCCCCATTCGCACCGAGCACGACCAAAATCGGGCACGACCAGAGAAGGACCAGTCATGGGCACCGAACACCTTTCCGCAGGCTCCGCCAGCCGGGTGATCGAACTCGACGTCGAGGGCATGACCTGTGCGTCGTGCGTGAACCGGGTGGAAAAGAAGCTCGCCAAGCTCGAAGGCGTCCAGGCCACCGTCAACCTCCCCCTGGAAACAGCCCACGTGACCGTCCCGGCCGGCATCACGGACCAACAGATCACAGACCAGGTAGCCTCAGCCGGTTACAAGGCAAGGATCAAACGACCTGCGCGCGGAAGCCAAGAAGAAGAGAGCGCCCGGCACGAGGCCATCGCGACTTCGGCGGACGTCGACCCGCACCACGAAGACCACATGTCGCACGGCGGCAAGGCATCAGAGCTGAAACCGCGCCTGCTCGTCGCAACGGGCCTGGCCGTGCCGGTGTTCCTCATCTCGATGTTCCCGGCTTTCCAGTTCCCCAACTGGGGCTGGGTGGTGGGCGCGCTGGCACTGCCGGTGGTCAGCTGGGCGGCGTGGCCGTTCCACAAGGCGGCCGCCGTCAACGCCCGGCACTTCGCGTCCACCATGGACACCCTGGTATCGCTCGGAGTCATCGCCGCCTACCTGTTCTCCGCCTGGCAGCTCCTCGCCGACCCCCGCCTGACCGAACACCCCGGCATGGAGCAGATGGGCGCTGGCTCAGGCGGCCTTTACTTCGAGGTGGCCAGCGTGGTCACCACGTTCCTTCTGCTGGGCCGGTTCCTGGAGGCGAACGCCAAATCGAAGGCCGGTGACGCCCTGCGCGCGCTCCTGGACCTGGGTGCCAAGGACGCCACCATCCTGCAAGACGGCGCCGAGGTAAAGATCCCGGCAAGCCGGCTGGCGGTCGGGGACCTGATCGTGGTCCGCCCGGGCGAAAAGATCGCCACCGACGGCGTCGTGGTGGACGGCGCCTCGGCGGTGGACGCCTCGCTGGTCACCGGCGAATCCGTTCCCGTGGACGTCGGTCCGGGCAGCCTTGTCACCGGTGCCACCATCAACGCGTCCGGCCGGATGCTGGTCCGGGCCACGCGCGTCGGCGCGGAAACCACCCTGGCCCAGATGGGGCGGCTCGTTTCCCAGGCGCAGACCGGAAAGGCGCCCATCGCCCGGCTTGCTGACCGCATCAGCGCAGTATTCGTGCCGGTGGTCCTGGCCATAGCCCTTCTCACGTTCGCCGGCTGGCTGCTGGCAGCCGGGCCTGACATCACCGGGCCGGAGCTCCGCTCGGCCTTCACAGCCGCGGTGGCCGTGCTGGTCATCGCCTGCCCCTGCGCCCTTGGCCTGGCTACCCCCGTGGGTCTCCTCACCGGCACCGGCCGCGGCGCGCAACTGGGCATCCTCATCAAGGGCCCGCAGGTCCTGGAAGACACCCGCACGGTGGACACCATCCTGCTGGACAAGACCGGAACCGTCACCAGCGGCCAGCTCTCCGTCGAGGCCACCCTGGCATTCGCTTCGTTCAGCGAGGCGGAAGTCCTGCGGCTGGCCGGTGCGGTCGAGTCGGCGTCGGAGCATCCGATCGCCGCCGCGATCGCCGCCGCCGCACGGTCCGCCGTGCCCGCCATGGGCCAGCGGTCGCACACCAGCCACAGCGGCAGTGAAGCGGACGACGGCGCCGGCCTGCCCGCCGTCGTCGGCTTCCATTCCGCGCCGGGCGGCGGAGTGGTGGGAACCGTTGAAGGCCGGCTCGTGGTTGCCGGGCGCAGCGGCTGGCTGCGGGACAACGGCGTGGAGCCCACGCCGGCACAGGATCAGGCGCTCCGCGCCGCGGAACAGTCCGGTGCCACGGCCATCTGGGTGGCAGTGGACGGCGAGACGGCCGGCATCGTCGAGTTGCGGGACACGGTCAAGGCGGGATCGCAGGCCGCTGTGGCACGTCTCAAGGCCCTCGGCCTCCGGCCCATGCTGCTCACGGGCGACAACGCCGCGGTCGCAGCCCAGGTGGCCGCCGTCGTCGGAATCGCCGCGGAGGATGTTTTCGCCGGCGTCCTGCCCGAGGGCAAGGTGGAAGCGGTCCGTCGGCTGCAGGCTGGCGGCGCGACCGTGGCCATGGCAGGAGACGGCGTGAACGACGCCGCGGCCCTGGCGCAGGCCGATCTGGGCATCGCGATGGGCTCCGGCACGGACGTGGCGATCGAAGCCGCCGACCTGACCGTGATGGGCAACGACCTGGGGCAGGTGGCCACCGCGATCGAGCTGTCCCGCCGCACCCTGGCCACCATCAAGACCAACCTGTTCTGGGCCTTCTTCTACAACGCGCTGGGCATTCCACTGGCGGCCCTCGGCCTGCTCAATCCGATGATCGCAGGCGTGGCCATGGCAGCGAGCTCGGTGCTGGTGGTGGCTAACTCGCTGAGGCTCCGCCGCTTCGGCAGGTAGCAACACCCAACTGAGTAGCAGCTGAGGGCGTTCCCAGCGCTGGGAACGCCCT
>NZ_JAGGPN010000027.1 GCF_018613795.1 Arthrobacter sp. ISL-65 | reverse complement strand
CAGACACCACCTGAATCCGCCACACACAGGTTTCGAGACACTGAGCCGGACTAGGAAGGGGAGCCGTCCGTCTGCAGTCGGCTTGCCTACGTGACCGCGCCGGGGATGTGGGCTATGGCTGCTGTCCGGCAGGTTGCCGGCGTTCATTGCGGGTTCGCCCGTATTTGGTGAGTCCGCGGGGCTTGTAGAGCGAGAGCACAGTCGTGACGAGCAGGGCCAGGACGGCTGCTGCGGCGTCAGCAAGCAGCTGGGTTCGCATCGCCGTCATGTCGGTGGGGGAAAGGTCAGAGACTGATGCGATGCCAGCCATATGGGTGACGGGCTGGAGGTGGAGCAGCAGCAGGGCTGTCGCCAGGGCGGTGATGATGAGTTTGATCAGGACCCAGTAGTGGCGGAACAGTCCCCACACGGTGCCGAGCGCCTGAATGATGCCTGAGGCCAGGGATGCCAGGCTCAGCGGAAGAATGACGGCCCAGCCTATGAGATCCATCATCAGGTAGGCCGAACGCACCAGTTGCTGGCTGGTTCCTGTCAGCCCGGCGACTGCCAGGAGGAGAAAGCATACGACCGCGCCCAGCCAGCCGACCGAGGTGGCGACGTGGACGGTCAGGGCGGCCTTGCGCAGCCCCGGTGTCATGAGCCTCACGGCGTATGGCTTCCCATTCCCCCGCCGGCCAGATGCAGGACCACGAAGGCCACGACCAGGAGTACGCCAACGACGATGAAGCCTTTAACCCACCGCGGAGTTGCCGGCTCGGGCTTATGGGGGGCCTCTCCGGGTTGCGTGTTCTCCGCGGGCCGCTCGTTTCTCTCGCTCATTACTCTCCCTCACGCAGGTCTGCGGGTTTTGTAAGACAGTATGTCTCGTTGCGGACATGCTGTCCAACACGCGACGAACTGTATGATGACCACATGCCGAGGCTCTGGAACGACACGATCGAAGCGCACCGGAGCACGGTGCGGACGGCGATCCTTGATGCTACCGCTGGGCTGGTCAGTGAAAACGGGCTGGGCTCGGTAACCATGTCCCAGATCGCGCAGGGAGCCGGCGTTGGGCGGGCCACGCTGTACAAGTACTTCCCTGATGTGGAGGCGGTCCTTGCGGCCTGGCACGAGCGCCAGATCCATGAGCACCTGGAGCGCCTCGCGCAGGCCCGGCTCAGCGCAGACGGCCCTGCGCGGCAACTGGCAGCGGTCCTGGAGGCCTACGCAATAATGGCCCACTCCCGCCATGGGGGCGCTCTGGCAGCCCGGCTGCACCAGAGCCCTCACGTCAGCCACGCACACCGGCACCTCAACGATTTCCTGACGGACCTGCTGCGGGCCGGGGCAGAAGCGGGCGACGTGCGCGGCGATGTCGCCCCGGAGGAGCTCGCCGGATATTGCCTGCATGCGCTGGAAGCCGCCTCGGAGCTGCCGTCCCGGGAAGCGGTACGGCGGCTGGTGAACCTCACCATGTCCGGGCTGCAGCCACCGGCCACCGGCCCAGGGGAGGCCGGCGCCTAGGCAGCTGCAGCACGGCTTGCCTGCCGGAGGGCTTAGGCCAGGGCGGTGAGAAGTTCCGTGCAGGCCGTTTCGCAACGGCGGCAGGCTTCCGCGCAGATTCTGCAGTGCTCGTGCATGCCGGCGTGCTGCTCGCATTCTTCCGCGCACGCGGCGCAGGCTGTCCGGCAAGCCTCCAGCACTGCCTTGGTGATGTCGGTGTTGGTGGCGGTCTGGCGTGTGAGGATGCTGCCTGTCGCGGCGCAAATGTCCGCGCAGTCCAGGTCAGTACGGATACACGCGGCGAGATCGGCGACCATCTTTTCGCCCAGGCATGCATCGGCGCACGCGGTACAGGACTGGGCACATTCAAAGCACGCGGCGATGCACTCGGCCAGTGTGTCCTGCCCGGCGGTGCCGGCCCCGCGGGGGTGGGCGTTGAGCATGGCGCTGATGTGGTGGGTCATGATGCGGCTCCTGACACTGGTGGTGGGTGGGCCGGACGGTCCGGCCGTCACGGCCCACCCTAGCCGGGCGTTCCTGAGGCCGTCAGCCCTCAGGGGCAGACCAGCCGTCCCGGCCGTGCACCTCCCGGGAGCGCGCGGCCGCCTGCCGCGATGCCTCGGCCAGACGTGCCCGGCCTCCGTTGCGATACAGGTCGCTGGCCCACTCGAACTCCGCGGCGGCGTCCCGGTACCGGGCTTCATCGAAGAGGCGCCTGCCGATATGGTGGCGGACCAGAGCTTCCCTGGTCCGGGTGGAGGCCATGCGGAGGGCCTGTTCGTGAAGGGCTGCCGCTTCGGCCCACCGGTACTGGCGCTGGTAGGCGTGTGCGAGGACCAGCAGCGGTTTGAAACGGTCCCGGGAGCTAGCCAGCAGCTGGTGCCCTTCTTCCAGGGCTTCTTCGTGCCGGTCCAGCAGCGACAGGATCCAGACGCGCTCCAGCGGTGGGCAGTTGCCCAGCCGTGTTTCCACCGCTGCACGATCCAGGATCACGTCACGCAGCGTGGCCGGATCCGTGCGCCAGACTTCGGCACGACTCACGGCACAGAGCCTTCCACGCCTGTAACCGGGCGGGCGGGAACCGGCACCTTAACAATGGCCCGGGTGAGGTTGCGGGGCTCCACGCCGGAGGTCACCGTGAAGGCGGAGCATTTCCTGATGCCCATGCTGTTCAGTTCGCGTCGGCGGGGCGGAAGGTCTTCCCTCCGTCGGTGGAGACGACGAGGCCTTCGACCGTCGCGGCCCAGATCCACGGTTTCCCGTCGGCGCCTTTAACGGCCGCGATGGACCGGATCTGGCCTTCGATACGGCCTTTCTTGGTCCAGGTTGCGCCGGCGTCAGCCGAGTAGTGGACTGTTCCGTCCGGTTCGACCCCGACCGCTTCAGCGGGGCTGGCGAACGCGGCAAAAATGACGACCGGGCCGGACTTCACCAGTGCCCAGGTGGTTCCTCCGTCCGTGGAGCGCTGGACGCCCCTGGGAGTGGTCGCCAGGACCGTGTTGCTGTCGGGGTGTCCGGCGAGGAACGCCGGAGCGAAGGTTGTGGAAGCTGCCTTCCAGGCCTTGCCGTCCGGGCTGGTCCAGAGTGTTCCGTCGAAAGCGACAATGCCGGATTTCGTCGTGGTGAGGGCGTGGAAGTCGGATACCCCCTGTCTGGAGAGCTGTTCCCAGGTCTTGCCGCCGTCCACAGACTTGATGAGGCCCAGCGGGTTGGGAAGGTCCGAGCCTTCGCCGGGGTGCCCGGAGGCGTAGAAAACGCCTGGGTCCTTGGCGGCGGTGAAGCCCATCAGGTCATGGGTGTCGCCGATCTTGCTGGCGGGCTGCGTGGTGACGTCGAACAGCCCGTCATGGGTGGCCAGAAGCACCTGGCTGGTGTCACCGCTGACGGTCAGCCCGTGGATGTGGCTGCTGGGCAGGCCGGTGCCGACCTGCCCGCTGGAGGAGGGTGGGCCCGTCGTCGGCTGTGGGGCAGGGGTGCAGGCGGCCAGGGCGAGGATGAGGACTGCGGTGCCGGCCGCGAAGGCTGCGGGCCGGGACTTGGTAATGGTGTGGGCAGGCATGGAAGACGCTCCGGTATGGGGGTGAAGAGGAATGCAGGGCGGAGCGCCGGCACGGCCGCCAAGGGGGCGGCGGTGCCGGCGCCTGATGGTGCTGGTCAGAGGGTGGCCAGCAGCTTCTGCATTTCCTGGATTTCGGCTTCCTGCGCGGTCACGATGTCCTTGCTCAGCTGAACGGCGTCGGCGTTCTTACCCGCGGTGTTTTCGGTCTTGGCCATCATCACGGCGCCCTCGTGGTGGGCGATCATCTGCTTCAGGAAGAGCCGGGCGGCCTCGGTGCCCTGGGCGGCGCTGAGGGCCTTCATGTCGGCCTCGCTCATCGTCCCGTCCATGCTGTGCCCGGAGGGCATGGTGGTCGGTTCGTTCCATGCCTTAAGCCAGCCGGTCATGGTCTGGATCTCGGGTCCTTGGGCGGCCTTGATCTTGGTGGCCAGCGCGGTCACGGCGGTCGGGACGCCGGACTTCTTGAGCATCATGTCGCTCATTTCCACCGCCTGGGTGTGGTGCGGGATCATCATCTGCGAGAACGTGACGTCCGCGGCGTTGTGGTTCATGGCCGCCGCCGTCGAGCTGGTGCTGCCGGCCGTCGCGCTGGAGCTGCCGTGGTCCATGCCCGGCATGGACGTACCGGAGGACGCGGTACTGGAGGCTGTGGTGTTTGGGGAGCCGGTGCCGGATCCGGAGGCGCATCCGGCCAGGGCGATGACCGTTGCGACGGCGGTCGTGGAAAGGGTCAGAAACTTCTTGTTCATGGAAAATCAAGGTCCTTCACATCATCAGCGGGCGCGTGGGGCGCCGCAAGGATTAGGTGCATCGAGGGAGGCGCCCGACGGTCCCGGAAGGGGAAGCCAGGGTGATGGAGGGTGCGCCGCGGCGGGCCGGGCGCGGTGCCTCGTTTTACGTCCTGCTGATGGACAGCTCACACGGTGAGGGGCTGTCGGGAAGGTAGGTCCACCGCCCGGTTTCCGGGCCGGCTGTGGTGTTGTTGCTGACGGCCAGGACGAGGCTGCCTGGTGGCGGCGCGTCCAGGGACGGTGTCTTCGGCGACGGGGTACAGGCCGCCGTCATGGCCTGCATGCTGCAGGATCCCGGATCCTGACATGACTCTGCGGCCACCATGAGGCCAACCGGCCCTGCAACGACGGCGGGGTCTGACCCGGTACTGTCACGGGAGCGGTGGCCGGGCTGGTCAGTGGGTGCCGTGTCGTGGTCGTGGGCACTGGCCGTCGCGAAGGCCGGGGAGTGCGTGGCGTGGTGGCCGGTCATCACGTGCATGCCGAAAATCCCGGCGATGATGGCCAGCACCGCGGCGACCAAACCCGCACGGCGAAGGAATGCCGTCGCGCTGCGTTGGGCTGCTGCGCTCACGGGCGTTCCTCCTTCCATGCGGGTTCGGTAGTACTTCTAGGCTACCGGCCTGCCGTGGAGGCGTTCGCCCCTGTGACTGTTGATGGCCTCTTGCATCAACGAACCTCGGACGGGTTCAGTTTCACCCGTCGCAGCAGCTGGGCGTTCAGCGCCACGACGATAGTGGAGACGGACATCAGGACGGCGCCGGCGGCGGGAGAGAGAACAACCCCTGCGAAGGCGAGCACGCCTGCGGCCAGCGGCACGGAGATGATGTTGTAACCGGTGGCCCAGACCAGGTTCTGCCACATCTTCCGGTAGCTGGCCCGGGACAGGTCCACCATGGACAGCACGGCCCGGGGATCGTTGCCGGCCAGGACCACGCCTGCTGATTCCATCGCGACGTCGGTGCCGGCGCCGATGGCGATGCCCACCTCGGCCCGGGCCAGGGCGGGGGAATCGTTGACGCCGTCCCCGACCATGGCGATCTTCAGCCCGCGGGCCTGGAGTTCGGCGACTTTCTTGTCCTTGTCTGCGGGCAGGACCTCGGCGAAGACCTCGTCGATGTCCAACTCGGTTGCCACAGCCTGGGCGACCTGGCGGGCGTCCCCGGTGATCATACCGACCTTGACGCCCCGGTTCTGCAGGGCCGCCACGGCCTGCCGGGACTCGTCCCGGACGGCGTCCTCAAGGCTGACCGCGCCAAGGATCCGGGTCCCGTCCACCACGTGCAGAACGGCTGCGCCGCGATCCATCCATGTCCGGGTGACGGATGCCAGTTCTGCCGGTTCGGTGAGTCCGAGCTCGCGCAGCAGCGCCGGACCGCCGACCTGCAGGGTGCGCCCGTCGACAGTGGCCTGCACCCCGCGTCCGGTCATGGACGTGAAGTCGGTGGCGCGTGGAACGTCCAGGCCCTGTTGGCGTGCTGCCCGGACGATGGCGCGCGCCACGGGATGTTCGCTGTCGGATTCGACCGCGGCGGCCATCGCCAGCATCTCCTGCCCGTCCCCGCCCTCGACGGTGGCGGAGTCTTTGAGTTCGGGTTCGCCCTTGGTCAGGGTCCCGGTCTTGTCGAACAGCACCACGTCGATGGTGCGCATACGCTCCAGGGCCATCCGGTTCTTGATCAGGACCCCGGCGCGGGCTGCCTGCTCTGTCGAGATTGCGATCACCAGCGGGATCGCCAGGCCCAGGGCGTGCGGGCAGGCGATCACCAGGACGGTCACCGTGCGCGTGACCGCTTCGGGGACGTTGCCCAGCAGTGTCCAGAAGATGAAGGTGATGACGCCGGCGCCCGCGGCGAAGTAGAACAGGAACGCCGCGGCCCGGTCGGCCAGGGCCTGCGCCCGGGATGAGGACGCCTGTGCTTCGGCGACCAGCCGCTGGATCCCGGCCAGGGCAGTGTCATCGCCGACGGCGTCGACCCTGACCCGGACCGTGTTGTCCGTGGCGACCGTGCCGGCCACGACAGTGTCCCCCGGAGAGCGGAGCACCGTCTTGGATTCGCCGGTGATCATCGATTCGTCGAACTCGGCCTGCCCGTCGATCACCGTTCCATCGGCCGGCATCCGGGCGCCGGAGCGGACCAGGACCGTGTCCCCGGTGCGAAGCTCTGTCACGCTGACGGTCTCGGTGCCGGTGTCGGTGATGCGTTCGGCCTCGTCCGGCAACAGGGCGGCCAGGGCATCCAGGGCGCCCTGTGCCGAGCCGAGGGCCCGCATCTCAATCCAGTGGCCGAGCAGCATGATGGCCACCAGCAGGGCCAGTTCCCACCAGAAGTCCAGATCGAAACCGCCGAGTCCCAGGCTCGTGGCCCAGGACGCGACGAAGGCAACGGTGATGGCCATGCCGATCAGCAGCATCATCCCCGGTTGCCGGGTCTTCAGTTCGTTCAGGCCGCCCTTCAGGAACGGCATGCCGCCGTAGAAGAAGATGACGGTCCCCAGCACCGGCGGGATCCATGCCGAGCCTGGAAGCTCCGGCGGCAGGTATCCGAGCAGGTGCGCGAACATTGGGCTGAAATAGACCACCGGCACCGACAGGACCAGGGTCAGCCAGAACCTGTCTTTGAACATGGCCGTGCTGTGGCCGGCATGCTGGCCGTGGGTGTGGACGACATGGTCATCATCGGGGCCATGCCCTTCATGGCCGTTGTGGGCAGGCGCCGTGGCGATCGCTGCGGTGGTTTCCGCGGTGCCGTGGGTGGTGCCAGCCGCAGAATGATGGTGGCGGGCGTGGTCTTCCATGATTTCCTCCTTAGAGGATCGGCCGGCGTGCCATTTGTGCGGAGGCCGGCGGGAACGGATTAGTCAGCGGGTGGTTAGGCTGTACCCGGCGGCGGCAACAGCGTCGCGGACTGCCTCATCATCGGCAGTTCCGGAAATCACCAGGCGTGAAATGCCCGCCCGGCTTCAACTCAACGGACACGGCCTGCACCCCATCAAGCGCAACGACGGCCTTCTCCACGCTCGCCACGCAATGTCCACAGGTCAGCCCCTCCAGCGAGTATTCAGCATCAGCAGCTATGGCCGGAGATTCGCCGGCAGCGGCAGGTGAACAGCAGCCGCAGGCCGAAGCCGAGGCAACCAAAGGGAGTTCTTTACGGGATTCTGTTGCGCACATATCAGTTCCATTCCTAGTGGATGAGTGATGGGTGCTGGGGTTGAACGGCTGTGACGGCGATGCGATGCACCTGCCTGGACATACCACTTCACTGGCAACAGCACCAATATACCCCCAGGGGGTATATTGCACAAGCGAGGAGAAGACATGCCACTGCTTTTTGCGTCGTTCTGCTCTGGTGCGTCCTGCGCCGCGGACAGCGGTCTCATCCCTCCCCATTGCGAGGACGGCCTATTTGTCCTGGCGTCTCATGGTTAGGAGGAAACCAACGACGCCAACCAGGCCAAGAAGAATCCCCAAGGCGCTGCTGACCGGGTCTGCGGCGAAGATAGCGAGGGCGATCCCAAGCACGGCCAACAGTGCCCAAAGAATGAGTCCAGCTTTCATGCCGACCTCCTCCGGGGCGTCCGTTTTAGTTGGCGTTCTTTCCGGAGCGTGCAACCGTGGGCACGAGTTGTCGCCATGTACTGAAGCAGCGGTGCACCACTTCTCATGTCTTACGACCCTCGTGGGTTTCGAGGCACTCGGGTTAAGAGACGCCGAGATCAATCGCTTTTTGTGAACTGCTGCGGGTAACGCTGTTCGTGTCCTTTGCTGGAGCCACCACTGAACTGGCCGGTCGCCGGGCAGTTCTAGCCCAGGCTATACGGCCCGGCCTTGCGCGGATGCCGGTTTGAGCAGGGGGATGAATGCGATCAGCGCGGCGACCTGGGTGACGACTGTGAAGGTGACGAGGCCGCTGAGGGAGGCTGAGTAGAGGGCGCCGATGATGGCGGACCCTCCCAGCCAGGCCAGACCGTAGATCGCGGTGAAGATCCCGTATCCGGTCCCCCGCCGGGCGGCCGGAACAAGGTCAGCGACTGCGGCCCGGAGCGTGGATTCGTGGATGCCCAGGGCTGCACCCCAGACCACCGCGCCGGCCCAAACCAGGCCGGGGGAGGTGGTGAAGGACAGGAATGGGACGGCAGCGGTCAGCGGCAGGGCAATGAGCAGGCCGCGCAGCCCGATCCTGTCATAAAGCGCACCCGAGGCCAGGGCCGCCAAAGCGGCCGCGCCCATGGAGGCGGCATAAGTCACCGGGATCAGTCCCGAGGGCATTACCTTCTGAACTTCGAGGTGGTAGGAGATAACCCCAAAGGTGGAGAACCCGAACATCGACACGGCGGTGAATGCGCTGTACCACCAGAACCTGGCAGGCAAGGGGACCCGGCCGCTGATCTGGCCGGGCGTGGCCACGGGCTCGCTGACAGGCTGTGTGTCATAGCGTGCAGGATCTGGCGCGGCCCGGCGAAGCAGGAGCACGGCGATGAGGGCGAGGGCGCCGGGGATGGCCAGGACACCGAATCCGAGTTGGTAGCCGGACACGGCGATCATGAGCCCGACGAGCAGCGGGCCCAGGAGGGCCCCAGACTGGTCGAGTGCTTCGTGGATGGCGAAGGCCTTCCCGCGTCCCACGTTCGCTCCCGCGTGGGAGAGCATGGTATCCCGTGCGGGGGTGCGGACGGCCTTGCCGAACCGCTCCATGATGACCAGCGCCGACGCCTGCAACAGGGAGCTGGCGAGGGCCAGGAGAGGGACGGCGGTAACGGTCAGGGCGTATCCCGCTATAGTCAACGGCCAATATTTACGAGTCCTGTCGGCCAGTGGCCCGGTGCCCAGACGCATAACCAGGGCGACGGCTTCGCCGAATCCGGTGACGAAGCCGACCACGACCGCAGACGCGCCGAGCGTAGCCAGGTAGGGCCCGGTGATGGACCGGGCGCCTTCATAGACGACGTCAGCGAGCATGCTGACCACGCCGAAGGTCAGGACGAACCCCATCGGTCCGAGTTTGTTCGGCCGCGCCTTCCCGGTCCGGTCCGTCCTCACGTGCTTCTGATTCATTTCCGGCATGGACGCCCTCCGTTCCGCCTTCGTGATTGCTGTCCGGTGGCTGGCCCGTCTCATAGGAAGCTTGCCAGGGCAAGGCCTGCCGCTGTGGCCCCCACCGCAGCGACGGCGGTACCGACGCTGTTAAGGAGGGCTAGTCCGGTGCGGCCGGACTGGATGAGCCGGACGGACTCCAAGCTGGCGGTGCTGAAGGTGGTGTATCCGCCCAGAAACCCTGTCCCTGCGATGGTTTGGAGCTCGGCGGGCGCGGCGTGGCTGATCACGACTCCCGCCACCAGTCCCAGAAGAAAGGATCCGGTGACGTTGATGGCGATAGTGCCTACGGGCAGTGCGGTGCGGGTCCTGGAGCGGACCAGTCCGTCAACAACGAACCTGGTTCCGGCGCCGATTCCTCCGGCGAGTCCGAGCAACAGAATAGTCAGGGCGTTCACCGGTTGCTCTCCTGTCGGTCGGGGCGGAGGTCCGCATCCTGCCTCCGGACCGTCATCCTGGTGTGGTGTCCGGCGGCGACCAGGATCCCGGCCACCGTTGCCACTGCGCCGCCGATCACCGTGGCGGCGACATAGGCAATCGCGTCGGTACTCCGTCCAGTCCCCAGCAGGGTGTTCGTTTCCAGCGCCAAGGTGCTGTAGGTCGTGAAGGCGCCCATGAACCCCGTCCCGGCGAGCAGCCGGATCATCCTCAACCTCCCGGCGTCAGGACCACGCCGGACCAGGGCCTCCAGCAAAAGGCCGAGGAGCAGCGCCCCGGCGAGGTTGATGATCAGGGTCGACAGCGGCCACCCTCCCGGGGATGGCAGGACAGTGCTGAGCCCGTAACGGGCCAAAGCGCCGAACACGCCACCGGTGATGACGACCAACACAAACCCGGGGTGCAGATGAACCGGCCTGTGGGCGCGGGCCTCGCCCAGAGTCCCGGCATCCGCCTCGTCTTCGTTTGTCTCTGCCGGGTCGCTGCCGATGGGCAGCAGCCCGGCGGCGGTCGGGTCGGTTCGTTCCGGACGTCCGGTGGTCGCTGCGGTCTCCGGGGTGGGCGGTTCCATCAGTGGCCCTCCTGTCGGTGGTGTCTGGTGTGGGGGGCGAGTGGGACGACCAGGACGGGCCGGTGCTGGCGGTGCGTGAGATGGACCGCGACCG
Source organism: Arthrobacter sp. ISL-65 (assembly GCF_018613795.1). Lineage (GTDB taxonomy): Bacteria > Actinomycetota > Actinomycetes > Actinomycetales > Micrococcaceae > Arthrobacter. Next base: position 38,154 of record NZ_JAGGPN010000027.1, on the reverse strand, counting down.
ACCCGACGAGCAACTCCTCAAACCGGGCCCCGAGGCCCCGTTCCCGGGTTCCGACAACAATGACGGAGGCGTCCGCCGACTCGGCCAACCGCCCGAGGGCCCGGGCGGGGTCACCTGCGAGGGTCACGAACGACCACCGGACCCCGCTTTCGTCAAGGGCTTCCTGCAGGCGTTCTTTGATGCCGGCACTGATCCCTTCGATGTCATCGTCGATCCCGTCCGGATCAATCGGGAGGGTTTCTACCCTGCCGTCGGGTTCCTCGGCGAGGTAGCTGGTGACGTCCACGTACGCGCAGATCAGTTGGACGTTCAGGCTCGAGGCCAGATCCGCCGCCCGGTGCGCGACCGCAAGGGGTTGGCCAGGAACTGCACCCATCAGCACAGGGCCCGTAATGTGGCTCGGAATATACGGTGTGGGCCCCGCGCCGGGACGGGGCTCGTTCTCTGGCTCATTCATGGGCGCTCCTGTTTGGGATCGGCTGGCTGAGGCATGTTCCCTTAGGACCGTAGGGCAGCGAGGGTCTCGTCGGTGATTTCCAGGAGCCGGTTACATTTGGTGACGCGCTCCTCCCGGGCCGGGTGCCGGATTACAGCTGCCGACTTCCTGGGCGCAGAACGATGCGGGCGGTGTCTCGAGTGCGGGTGAGAGTGGAGGCATGGCCGATGTCCGGGGAACAGGAAGCTGAGGACAGCAGGCGTCCGGCACGGGCAGCTTCGTCTTCCCCTTTGGGAGTCAGACGCGGGTCGAGCAGGTCGGCGAACCGGTCCTGGGCGTTCAAGACGCTCTGGCCGTGGCGGAGCAGGAAGAGTGTGCCGGGTGCGGGCATGAGTCACCTACCTTCGTATCAGCAAAGGTAGGAACCATTAGCCAGGAGGCGGTTCGAACGCCCCGCACGTTACGGGCGGGCTGTTCCGGCGGGATCCATCACCGTGAAACAGAGACTACAGGGACAGTGATGACGGCCGCCACAGTATGACGCGGTCAGTCGCTCCGCCCGGCTCCTGTGCTGTCCGGTTCGGGTCCCGCTTCCCTGGCACCGGCGGCCAGGTAAAAGGGCAGCCCCCAGCCGGCGAAAAAGCCGATGGCCTCGATCCAGGATGCATTTTCCTCGGCCCCAGTCGGTGCCCCGTAGTCTGTCATGGATTCGGTCAGGTGCACCATCCGTCCCCGGATGTCCCGCAGCCGCGACGCAACCGCGTGCCGCAGCTGCTCCGGCAAAGGATGGCGTGCCGCCAAATGGAAAACGGCACAACAGCTTATCGGCCGTCTCAGCCGTGTCAGGCCCGCAGCCGGGACATACCCGGTCCCGCCAGAGCGGGAGTGTTTCCAGGCACCACGCCCTGGTGTGCGTGAGGCCGTTCGCTTCAACCGTCAGGGCTTCGGTGTTGGAGTTCCCGTAGCCCATTCGCAGACCAGGAAGATCAGCAGAGGCCATGTCCTCACAGATCCGACAGGGCCCTACCGGCACAAGCACATCGTCCGGATGCCGGTGCAACAGGGAGGTTTTCCGGTCCAGCCCGTGGGCGACGTGGCCAAGAAGGTCCTCATAAAGGACCGTCACGTCGAAGGGCTGGTGCCCGCCCCGGACCCCCGCACCGGCCTGCCACAGCTCAACCTCCACGACCGCGTAGGCCCAGGAATGCCGGGGACACAATCCTAGAGAGGCGCGCAGCAACCGGCGCATGCTTCCGTCCATGATGTCTCCGTGAATGAACGACCAGAGCTGGCGCACTTCCTCCGCGGACAGTTCCAACGGGCCGACGGGCACCAGGACGCCGGTGAGCCTATCCCTCTCCGGCGTTTGAGGGGTGCCGGGCCCGCTCCGGGTTCCAGTCATGGCGACCACCTGCCCTTCACAGTAGGGGCAGGAACCATCAGCCACATCGGCGGTCCAGACCGGCGATCAACCGGTCCCGGTGGGATCCATCACCGTTACAACAAGGCTAAACCCGCCGGGTTCATCCGCGCCTCATTAGTCTCCTATTTCGTCACTGCACGAACGACACCGTCCCGCTTTCGCCCACCCAGGACATATAGGAAGTCCGCGGGTCGGTGAGACGTCTCGTATCCCATGGGTTATGCGACGTCCCACTGAGCGAACAGTCGTCTGGCCCGCATGTCCACAGATTTAGGCGAGTCTCGGACGCGCGACGGGGAGGGAAATTCTCATAACTATGTCTCGAAACCATCTGGCAAAAATCGAGCACTCATCCTTAGTTATGAGACAGGTGAGCGCGCGTCTGCCGGAGCTCCTTAGTGCGGCAGCAGCCAACTGACTGGGCCGGCAGGCCGATGGGCCACTGATTGACACAGTGCAGTGAAGCATGTCACACCTTGTGGGTTCGTAGTGGTACCCGCTCAGCGCACAATCCGGGCAAGGAAACCGCGGCGACGGCACTGGGCTCCAGCTGTTCTACGACTTACATGAGCGCGGGAAGGTCACTAGCTTCCTGGTGAAGCTGGCAGGTATAGCAACGGGCAGCCACCAAATTGTTAAATTACAGGCGGAAAACAGGGCCCATTGAGTGTTAATGTCCGTCGGAAAAGCCTTCAGACGCTGGGGCTGATTGTTAGTCTTCGGCCGTACTGGACAACTGTCCAATACGTCTGCAGATTAACAATTCCGCTTGTAAATTTTCCGCACTTAAACAATTGTTAATTTGAAACCAAACTTGAATCAACAGAAGTTTGGTTCCGTCTGTCGGCCTCTCGGACTCGATCGATCCACTATGGGTCCGGTGCTTCCGTCGTTGACTATGTAAAGGAGTGATCGCGTTCTTTCTCGATGACAGTTCGGGCCGATATAAGGCTGCGCAGTCCGTCCGGATCGAGAAGTCTGCCCTTCTTCAGCTCACGATCGACGCTTCTCCCGTCGATGGTGTCGAAGACAGAGCCGCGGGCTACGGTGTGGTTCTTGTGCCGCATACGTGTCCTTGACCAGCACCCACTTGGCATTCGGGGCAACGTTCCGTCTCGTCGTCGCCGCGGGATCCATCTTGCCATCTGCGGTGCGGGTTACCTTAGCGCCCTTTCCTACGCGGCGAAGGGCGTTCTGAATTGGGATGATCACACCATCTGCGACGGCCGGACGCATGTTCACAGAATAGGCGCGCTGTGTCGCCTCACCCGGTGCAAGTCGTGGCAGTGGCTGGTGATCTTTCGTGGAGCTTGATGAACGGCGGTATGGGGGATTGCAGTAGCGTAACTGGGCTGTTCGTGCTGTAACCGTCGGAGCTGGGCGGCGTCTTCCGCTAATGTAGGCGGAAAAGGTCTCGAACTAGGGGGAACAATGGAGTTTGCGGAGCGATTGACAGCGCTGGCGGCAAAGGTGCGGCAGCAGCGCGGGCAGATTGAGACCGAGGAAGCGACGAAGAACGCGTTCGTTATGCCTTTCATTTCCACGATCCTCGGATACGACGTCTTCAACCCCCTGGAGGTCGTTCCCGAGTTCACCGCCGACGTCGGGGTCAAAAAGGGCGAAAAGATCGACTACGCCATCATGCGTGGCGGCACGGTGCAGATCCTCATCGAATGCAAAAAGTCCAAAGAGCCGGTGAAGATCGAGCACGCCTCCCAGCTCTACCGCTACTTCGCGGTGACCAACGCCAGGATCGCGATCCTGACCAACGGCGAGGTCTACCAGTTCTTCACGGACCTGGACGCTCCGAACCGGATGGACGCGAAACCCTTCCTGGTCCTTGACCTGAACGACGTTGACGAGACCCTCATCCCGGAACTGATGAAACTCTCCAAGGACGTCTTTGACCTGGACTCGATCATCAGCGCCGCTGGCGAGCTGAAATACATTGGCGCCATCAAGCGGATCATCGCAGGCGAGTTCAAGCAGCCCGAGGATGACTGGATCAAGTTCCTCACCTCCAAGGTGTATGAGGGCGCCTACACCCAGAAGGTCCGGGAGCAGTTCACCGGTCTGGTCACCAAGGCCACGAAGCAGTTCCTCAATGACCAGGTCAATGAACGCCTCAAGGCCGCCCTCGGCCAGCCCAACTTCCCGATGGCGAATGACCCGGAAATTGCGGCCACCGTCACGAGCGAAAAGCCGGCGGAGGACGACCTGATCGAAACCGGGATCGAGACCACCCTCGAAGAGCTAGAAGGCTTCCACATCGTCCGGGCCATTGTGTGCGGCGACATCAAGCCGTCCAGGGTCACCCAGCGCGATGCCAAGTCGTACTTCGCGGTCCTTCTCGATGACAACAACCGCAAACCGATCGCCAGGCTGCACTTCAACCGGGCCCAGAAGTATCTGGGCCTGTTTGACCAGGACAAGGCCGAGACCCGAATTCCCATCAGCTCCTTGGAAGACATTTACGAGCACGCGGACACCCTCCGCAGCAGCGTCCGAAGCTACCTTGAGGCGCCCTCTTCCTGACCAGCAGGGACGGTCTCGAAGGGATTTTTGCTCGGGGGACCGCAAAGAAGATTGTTCCGATCCTGATCACCCGGCAGGCTGCCCGGCACTAATCCGAACAATACGGAAATATGTTGCAGAGCCTCCCGGACTGGGAAAAGTAAGCCGACCGCAGTTCGATCAGCAGTATTTAGCAATATCTCCAATGCCACCTAAGATCGGCGCACTTGCGCCGCTGGCGGCATCGTCATGGATTCGTGACCCCCGGTGGCCTGATCCAAGGGCCGGCGACGGCTGGGGTACCAAAGCCCCGGTCTCAGAAGGCTTCAGTTCGTCGTCGGCCCGGTCAAAGCCCGAGCGCACCGCGCGCGGGAAGTGGTGAAGCAGCCGGTTAGCCCCCCGCGGCGGGGCATGAAGGGCTGCTTCGCTTCCATTCAACACTGGTCGTTCGGGCCAGGCATCAGTGGCCGATACCTGACTTTGTGCGTGCCTGGCTACTCACCTACGCAGGTGTCGCCTCCAACAGATCAGCTGGACGCCGGACCACCGGTCTGCGTCGTCTACGCATGTTTCCGGGTATGAGCACTCATACGGCCAGCAAGTTGTCGACGTCGACTGGTGTCTGCACGATAGGGCTGGTCGGCTGCGCCTCGCAGAAGCTGCAGCGCCCGGCGCCGGCCCGTGAACTCTACGTCTCCCAGCTGATCAAGACGGCGTCTGCCTACGCCGTGCTGGCCTGTGACCGTTGGTACGTCCTGTCGGCCAAGCACGCGTGATGGGGCCAGTTAGTTCCGCCTCCTCAAAGGGCCCGTCGCGGTTAGCGGCTTGACCATGCCCGCATACGATGCTGCAGTGACTGACGAGCCCCGCACACGCCGCCGCTTCCTGACCATTGAGCAGGCCGCGGAGGAGCTGAACGTGTCCGAAAGCCAGATCCGGGCGCTGCTTCGTTCGGGTGATCTTCGCCGTTTCCAGGTCGGCGGCAGGGGTATGTGGGCATTGGGGCTGCGGACATCGAAGACTACATCGCCGAGGCTTACCGCCGGACCGCAGAACGCATCGCCGCGGGCGAGCCCAGCGAAGATCCAATGGACTCCTGACGCGTCAGCGGGGCATCAGCTGTTCGTCTCTTGGACCTTCGTGGCGTCTGTCCAGGAGCGTCCTGCCCCATCTGGTCAGATTCCTCCACAGCACTGTTGCGCCCCGGTACAGACCGACACCGATGGCCTTCAGCAGGAGGAGTACCAGCTGCATTGCGCCTGCCAGGAGCAGGAGCAGCCCAAAGACGCCGAACACAGGAAGAAACATGAAGAAAACGGCGACCATTGTCGCCAAGTATCCGAAGGCGTAGCCAAAGATCGTCGCCTGATCCACTGCAGTCCCATCACAGGTAGCGGGCACCAAGTGCTGACGAAATCCCCGTCGCAGCGCGGGTGATGTGGTCCCCGGCCTCTTGCGAACCGGGGACCACGGTGCGGGAGGGGCGCCGGGCTCGGGTCGCTGCACATGCGCGACAATGCGCCTTGGCGTGCAATGAATGCTAACCGCCCAAAAAGCAGCCTAAGCGAGTCCCGGAGCCCAACCCGGTCCATGACGATCTGCAGTAGTTGGCCTTCGGTGACCTCCACTCAAAGCAGTGACGCTGGCCCAGCTCCGGCGATTCTGTTCCAATTATCTCCGCTGACGACTCCCTGGAACAGCGTATGGAAGAAGGTTCTTGACGGCGTCTTAGGGACGCATGAAGGGGTGCGGTCCGCTGGACCGCACCCCTTCTGATTTGTGTCTGGCAGCTATTTCTTGAATGCGTCCTTGACCTTTTCGCCGGCCTGTTTCACATCTGACTTGGCCTGGTCGCCTTTGCCTTCGGCCTTCAGGCTCTCATCGCCCGTGGCCGAACCGGCGGCTTCCTTGCCCTTGCCGCCAAGCTTCTCGGCGGCTTACTAATTCATCCAATCATGGATGCTTGTCAGTTGCTAAGCACGCTGAGCATACTCAGAGTATGGCCGGTGATGGCCGGCTTGTAGCTGACTGACTAGAAAGAAGTGTGTCATGGGAATCCTCGGATTTCTCGTTCTCGGCCTGATCGCTGGAGCGATCGCGAAGGCCATCCTTCCCGGACGGGAGGGCGGCGGGTGGCTGGTGACCCTGCTCCTGGGCGTGGTCGGGGCGATCCTCGGCGGGTGGATCGGCTCGCTCATCTTCGGCGGCGGCCTCGGAAGTTTCTTCAACCTCCGGACCTGGCTGCTGGCCATCCTGGGATCCGTCATTGTGCTGGGAGTCTTCGCTGCCGCAACGGGCGGAAGGCGGGGGATCTTTTCCCGGCGGAGGATTTGAGAGGGCCAGGCGGTCCGGTACAGGCTGGCGCCGCGGCAACGCCTCGCCAGGATTTCGAACATTCCACTGAGAAGACGGATTTGTTCGATATTTCCAACACTGAGCCTGGTCTGCGGCCAGGCCGGTACTTCCGCGGACTGAGACCAGGCCCCTGGCTTGGCGGATCTCACACCACTACCCGCTCTGGTGCGGTTTTTTGGTGGTGAACTCAAAAACGTCCCGAAAGAGGGCGGCCCGTATATCGTCCCGCTAGAGGGGATCCCCTACCGGGCCGCCTGATCTGATGCGTGCGAGGTCCAGAACAGCTGGCAGGCTTGTCACGCCGTCTTCTGCCAAAAAGTGTCCGGCGCCTTGTTGAACATACAGCTGCGCGTCGAGGCGCTTAGCGAGGTCATCAGATGATGCCGTCGGCACGAAAAGGTCCGTATCAGAGCGGATGACTGCTCGCTCACGGATATTCCTTGCTATGCGTTCAACGTCCACGTCAGTTGCGAGGTAACCGTCGAGTACCGGCAATGCTTCCAGTGGCCCAGTGAAACCGGCTACCAGCACAAGACCGCCGAGCTCCCATGGCTCCGGAAGCGCCGCGAGCACGCGGAGTGCAGTGATGGCTCCGAGAGAATGCGCCACTACTACCGTTCTCCCATCAGGCACTCCAAGTTCAGCATTGACAGCGCCCTCCCAGGCAGCAGCTTGCGGAGCAGCGGGGGTAGGGAGAGTGACCACTGTAGCGCTGATGCCTTCAGCCTGGAGTGCGCTTTGGAGCCAGGGGAACCAGTGTGCATCAGGTGCTGCGGCGTACCCGTGGATGATGATGACGCGCTGGATGGAATGAGCCGGGCGGGCGTGCGTTGTTATGTTCATAGGCAACGACCCTAAGGGGTCACGTCAGCGTGAAGGTCAATTGGTTCAGGAAGGAATCGCGGATGCTGATCGGGAAGCTATCCGAGCAAACAGGTGTAAGCCGGCGGGCGCTTCGCTACTACGAAGAGCAGGGCCTTCTCATCCCCGGACGTACGTGCAGCGGATACCGCGTGTACTCCGATGATGCTCCACTCATCGTGGCTCAGATTCAGGGTTTGTATGCCGCGGGCCTCGACTCTGACGCCATCCGCCAGTACCTCCCTTGCGCCCGTGGACGCACTCCTGACCTCGAAATGTGCGCAGAACTACGAACGCACCTGAACGGCCGAGCGGCAGAACTTGACACGCAACTCGAGACTATTAGCCGGCAGCGTCAAGCTATTCTCGCCCACCTCTCTTAAGGCCAGACTCTTTGTGACTTCCGCCCGCCAACCGAAAGGTTAATAACAACTGTTGTGCCTGTACCGTTCCGACCTGATCCGGACAAATCAGGCCAACTCTTCTGCAGCTGCGGGTCGGCGGCGCGGGCGATGCGCAGGTGGTAGGCGACGGTCTTCGGTTCGGCTCCGACCAGGTTCGCGATCTGTCCGCGGGTGAGACCGCCGCGGTACATGAGCACCCACTCCTGGCTGGGGGCTGAGTTCCGTCTCGTCGTCGCCACGGGACCCATCCTGCCACCTACAGGGGAATTGCTCCGCAACCTGTGAGAGGTCGCCAGGCAAAGGTCCGACCGGGACCGGCGCGCCGAAGGCGGCCCGAAAAGAGCCCTGCCTGCTACCGGATCGTTTGCCCGGGGTTCTCGTTGTCGTACATCTCGCGGGACCGTCCAATGTCTTCCTTGTGTTCCAAGGACCAGTCGGCGAGTTGCCTCAAGAGATGGGTCAGGCTGCTTCCACGTCCCGTCAGTTGGTACGTGACCTGGGGTGGCACCGTTGGATAGACGGTCCTGGTCACAAGGCCGTCCCGTTCCAAACGCCTAACGGTCAGCGTCAGCATGCGCTGAGAAATCCCCTCAATGGAGCGCTGCAGCTCACGGAACCTCCGGGCCCCGGATGAGAGCTCAACGATGACCAGCACGGACCATTTGTCCCCGATCCGGTCCAGCACATCGCGAATCCCGCAATCCACATGTCCTGGTTTACCGCATGGCTCGAGCAGGGGAGTTACTTCAATGTGCCTCTGTGACAGCAATGTGCCTCCTTGTGCAGTCTGTGCTGGTTACAGACGATGAGTCTAGTTACCAAGAAGAACCATCCGAAAGAAGAACTCTCCAATGATCCTCGTGACCGGAATCTCCGGCCAGCTCGGCCAAGCCATTCTCCGACACCTCAAAACCCGCGGAGCGGACGTCACCGGAGGAACCCGCAACCCAGATGGCAGCACGCACGCGCGGACCCTGAATTTCGATGATCCTCAGACTCTTGCCCTCGATGACGTAGCGACGCTGGTCTTTGTCTCCGCCGGCACTGCGGAAGATGACGTGGTGATCGCCCGCCACCAGAACCTCATCACAGCCGCCGAAAAAGCGGGCGTGGCCCATATCATCTACACCAGCCTGGCTGATCACGGAGATCACCTCGGCTTCGCCCTTGCCCACCGCTGGACGGAGCGACGCCTCCAGGAGGGATCGATCCCCTGGACGATCCTGCGCAACGGCCTCTACGCCGAACTCATCGGGCAACTACTCACTCCTGATGAAGGGGTAATCACCGCACCCCTCGGGAACCGCGGAGTGGCAGCAATCGCCCGGCAGGACCTGGCCGAAGCAGCCGCCAACATCGCCCTAGCCCCGCAGAAGCATGCGGGACGCATCTATAACTTGGCTGCAATGCGGGCCATTTCGGCCCAGCAAGTAGCGGACCAAGTAGGCGCCAACTACCAGCCCGGAACTCTGTCGGAGCTCAGGAAGTCACTAGCAGCAGCGGATCTCTTGCCGTTCCAGCCCGACATGCTGGTGTCCATCCATTCCGCTGCGTCCTTCGGATTCCTCGAAAGCACCACAGACACCATCGCCTCGCTCCTGAACCGCGCACCCCTGGATCCGCTCCAGATCGCAGCCAATTCAGCATCACAGTCCTCTTAAATAGGCATGGCTTTCCCGCGCCCATCCACGCTCGATGCTTCGGCCGTCTATGGCACGCGGACTCCGCAACGCGACACTTTCCGTACCGGCTTAGGTTTCCGGGGGAGAGCTACGTATTCCGGTTGTACGGCTCCACGCCATGTTCTAACTCCGCCCAGAGCCGATCACAGTCGGGACCGGTAACGGCTGTTGCGTCGAATCTGAAGTCGAGGTGGGTTCGAGGATGGGAGGTGACAAAGTACCCGTCCCGCAGTTCCTCCGCAGCAGGCCAGTCGGGACCATAGTCCTCTTGGAGGTATTCGTGCTGCCCGTCGAGCCAGTGCACTTGCGTCCACACCCGCGCCTGCCCCAACCAGAAGAAGGGGAACAACCGCGTAGGCATGACTGCTGTGGTAACCCATCCCATAGATCCGCCGTTCAGCGACAGTTCCCACACTGTGATGACGGCCTTGTGGCGCGGCCAGTCGTTGCCGGCCTCACGGTACGCGACCAGGGCTTTGAGCCGGTCGTGCCACCGTGCCTCGTCAGCCTCAGCCCGCGGGGGAGTCTGCCAGCCTGGGAGCACCGCCAGGCCGTCATGGTAGGCCGCGGCGAGGGTGCCCGCCCGCGCGTCCTCACGGCGCCGCTGCAGGATGCCGCCACTGCAGGACAAGAACCCGCAATCTCTATAGCCTTGGGATGTGGAGGGCGTATGACAGTTCGCAGCGCAGGCATTCTGCTGTATCGGCGGAGCCTAAAAGGGCACTTGGAGGTTTGGATCGCCCATAATGGTGGCCCTCACTGGACCGGCATGGACACCCGCGCCTGGACAATTCCAAAGGGAATATACCTCGACGGGGAGGACTCTCTGGTGGCCGCGCTGCGGGAGTTCGCCGAAGAAATCGGGACGCCAGCGCCTCAGGCGGACTACGTTGAGCTGGGCGCTTTCCGGCAGCCTTCGAGGAAGGTCATCACCGCGTTTGCCGCCGAATCGGATTTCCGTCCAGAGCACATCACCAGCAACACGTTCCCGCTGGAATGGCCAAAGGGTTCCGGTGTTGTCCGGGAATATCCCGAAATCGACGATGCCAGATGGTTCAGAGAGTCCGAGGCGCGCAGCAAACTCGCGAAGGGGCAGGTACCGATCCTCGATGCCCTTGCCGAGTACCTCGGGAAGCTGGGCGGGTCCTGAGCAAGGCAGCGTTCAGGCAGCAAGATCCCGGATGATGAAGTACGCGCGGGGGTCCTGGGAGTCATGGCTCGGGCTGGTCACGAAGGTCTCCTCATCGTCACTGCTTCCTACCCCAAGGCTAGACCGGGGCAATGATTGCGGCTTCCGCAGCACTTTGCACGAGGGCATCACAGCGCTACTCGGCGATGTCCTCCGCCCACAGGTCAGGGTTGCTGTACTGGAAGGTGCGCATCATGTCCACGCAGCGCTGGTCATCCAGGACCACCACGTCAACGCCGCGGGATCGGAGAAGGTCGAATTCACCGTCTAACGTGCGCGCTTCCCCGACCACCACGCGGGGGATTTTGAACTGGATGATGGTCCCGGTGCACATGGCACAGGGGGCGAGGGTGGTGTAGAGCGTGGTGTCCCGGTAGCTCTTCGGCCGGCCGGCTGCGCGGAGGGCCGACATTTCCACGTGCGCGATCGGGTCGCCATTTTGGATCCGTTCGTTGTGTCCGCTGGCGATGACCACACCGTCTCGGGCCAGCGCTGCTCCGACCGGGATGCCGCCTTCGCTGAGGCTCTTCTGGGCGGCCTGGTAGGCGGCTTCGAACGCGGGGTCGGCGGCTGGGGGATCTTCTTCGCGGCTCATGCGGTCATCTTATGAGGGCGGTAAGGGCTTTGTCCCGGCGCGGCAGCTTACGCTGAAGGAGACTCGGCCTCCGGTTGGCCGTCGCCGGAGGGGCTCGCATGAGGAGCGCCACCGGCCTGGTTGTGCCTGCTCAGCAGGTAGTCTCGCACTTCGTCCCGGTAAATGACCCACGTCGTGTCGACGAGAACACCGGGAATCTCGCCCTTCTTCAGCCACCGGTACACCGTTGCCCGGTCTTTACCCAGGATGCGCGTCAGGTCGGTGACCCCCAGAACGAGGGGCAAATTTTCAAACAGTTCGTCAATTCGGACCGACATGCGGCAAGTTCCTTTATCAAGTGCAGTTACTGGCTCGGGCGCAGAGCCTGGCCCGGCCATCGACAGTACCGCAGCAGGGTCGCCGGGACTTGCGTCGACGTCTCAATGGCCTGCGAGGGCGTGCGACTCCGGGAGCCGGGCCTGGCACGAATTCGTCTAAAGTGATGGCCAGAGACAGCATGGGGGACACATGAGCACGGCAACATCATCGGCATCAACGCAGCAGGCCTGTTCAACTGGCTCCTGCGGCAACGCGGCCGCCTACAGGACACGCAGCAAGCCGGCGTGGTGCTCAAGCTGCATCGACGAGATCCTGCGCGAGGGTGGCCTCGCTGCGGACGAACCCTTCATCGGACCCAAAGAGTGGCGTCTGACCACCTGCCTGGACTGCGGCGTACAGGCTCACTACAGGTTCGAGTACACGCTGGACAAGAACGCCGTGGGTGAGAAGACCTGCCGGGCCTGCTATTGGACGGAGTGGGCGAAGTTGGCCCGCCAGATGTCCGGAAACGAGCTTCCGAGCCGGATCTACTCACGCGAGGAGATCATCGCCCACCTCGACCGGAACGGATACGACTTCATCCGCACGATGGTCGATGTCAACGATGGCAACGACCCGATCATTGCGCGCTGCCGCGCCTGCAACCGCATTTCAGCCGAGCGCATGGGCGACATCGGATGGGGCTGCCCCTGCTCCCGAAACGTCCGCTCAGCCAGCCCCACCTCTTCCGAAGCTGCGAAAGCCCCGGCCAGGAATATCCGGTCGGAAAATCCAGCCAGCCCTAAAAAGCCGAAGGCGCTGCTGGCGGAGTCAGATGATGCGGCCCGCGACTGGTGGGACCACGACCGCAACGACGAGAAGACCTTCCGCACGGTGACGCTGCGCGCAACACGGCTGTGCCACTGGATCTGTCCGGAGTGTCAGCTGTCATTCACCGCGAAGGTCCTCGACATGACAGCAGGCCGGCACTCCTGCCCGGACTGCGAAGCGGCCCGAAAAGCAGCATGGGAGAAGGAATACGAACGCTGGAAGACCACTCCCGTCGCCCAGGTGCCAGAACTCGCGGCCGCCTGGGCGGACGAAGCTGACCCAACCACCGTCATGGTCGCCGGGGACTGGCGGCTGCGGCGCTTCAGGTGCCCCGCCGGCCACCATCCACGTATCAGCCCCCTGACCTTCCTGCAATCAGGCTGCCCGAGCTGCCGCGGCGCAGTAACCCGGGCATCCCAAAAGAACTGGCTCGCGGACATATTGCCGGAGATCGCCTGCCAGTGGCACCCGACGCGCAACGGCAAGCTCACTCCCCACGACGTTGTCTGGGACTCCAAGCGCGCCGCGTGGTGGCTGGCCGACTGTTGCGGGTACGAGTGGCAGGAATCACCGCGGTCACGGGACAAGTACGACAGGCTGCGCTGCCCTAAATGCAAGACAATTCTCGGGTCGCTGACGTGGCAGGATCCGGGGTTGGCGGCCGAGTGGAGCCCCACGAATCCCATCAGCGCCTGGGACGTTCGTCCGCACGCCTCAACCCCATTCGTGCCGGAATGGGTCTGTGCCACCAACCCCGTGCATGTCTGGAGGAGCTCTCTCAGCGGCCGGTCCAATGGGGCAGAATGTCCTGAATGCCGGGAGACCGGCAAGTCAAAGGTGGAGCTGGCCCACCATGCCGCTGCCGAAGAGCGGTCCACTGGTGCACGCTCCGGCGTCGTGCTGCGCGACAAGGCGTTTACGACGCGCAGGGCCTGGTCGGCTGACATCAGCGTCCAGATCGGCGACCGGCTCCTGATCGTGGAATACGACGGCGAGTACTGGCACTCGGCACCAGCCAAGGTCGTGACAGATCTGCGGAAGACAACGGACCTGTTGGAGGCCGGCCACCTCGTGGTCCGGCTGAGGGAAGACGACCTGCCACCGCTGGGAATCGACCATCCGCACTACAACGAGGTCCGCGTGTACTCCACTGCGCCCAATCCTGGGAGAGCCATGGACGAAATCGCGGAATGGCTAGACGGACTGGAGTCCGTTGAGCGGTAGGCTCCCCTGCCTCTCAGGAACGGTGGGGGCCCTCCGGGACACAGACATACAAATGATTGAGCAAAGGTAAAGCATGAATAACGGAAACTCGGGCGAACTGAGCCTCGGACATCTCTTCCAGGCTGCCGGGCTGGCACCGGAGGACGTGCAGGTCATCCGGCACACGCTTAAGCCGGACGGGTTGGTGACCCGGGCGGATGCAATGGGGCCCAACCTGCTGCCGTACGTGCGTGAACAAGGCATCCGTAACAGCAAGCTGCCAGCGACTCCTCCCCGGATCTGGCTGAACTTCCTCGCCACCACCGGCCGGCGGGCCCGGTTCATCACCGCGCACGAGAACCACGGCGAAGTGCTTGCGGAGCGCACCGACGACCGCCGCTACTTCGACCTGCGGCCCACCCCGGTGTTCGCTGCCCTGGCGGACCGCCTCGTTATTGAGTGGACAAAGGACGCGGTGAACTGGGCCAAGACGGGAGACCAGTCGGTGGGCATGGCGGTTGTCGAGATCGCCGACCCGTCCAGCGTGCCGTTCCCCGGATTCGATTCGCTCCTTGTCAGCTACGACGAGCTCCAGGCCGTCATCACGGACGATCGCTACGGGCAATGGCGGACGGCACTCAGCTCCGTCCAGGGCATCTACCTCATCGCCGACACGACGACCGGCAAACTGTACGTGGGGAAGGCCGATGGCGCCGAGCGCTTCCTGGGCCGCTGGAGCGAGTATGCCAGGAATGGCCACGGCGGCAATGTCGCCCTCCGGGAGCTGGCTGCCGCAGACGCCCGGCACCGACAGCACTTCCAGTTCAGCATCCTGCAGGTCTTTTCGCCGAGCGCGCCGGCCGCGCAGGTGGATGCCGCCGAAGCCCACTTCAAGCGGGCTCTCCTCACACGGCAGTTCGGCATGAACCTGAACTAAGGCTGCCGCCGTGGCATTGTGTTCCTGACCGGTCTGGCGTTATTTGAAGAATACGCCCCTGTTAGAACAAGCCATTTATCAGCCCGTTCTTGCGGTGGTTTTCTTGGCTTGAGCATAGATTTGAAATTCAAAACGGTCGACGGCTAACCCCGGATCAGATGTGGGTGTAGCAGATGCCGCTCCTTGGTGGGGCCCGTTGAGTCTACCTACCTGAGCGGGGACCGGACGTCCCGAAAGCGGAGTGGCCCATAAACGTCCCGCAAGCCGGTCCCTCTCCCGAGGGAGCGTAAGTAGTGGTGCGTGTTGCTGCGTCGATAGCAGCTTTGTCCCGTAGTAGCGGTCCGGCATCTGTCCGTGCAGGGGCCTTAAATGGCGCACTTCTCAAGAGTACAAGGCACCGGGCAGAGACGGGATCGCCTATCCGTTGACTAAGGCCGTAGTGCTGTTGGTTTCGCGGCATGCTGGGCAATTTGCAAAAGCAGGAGATAAAAGGTCAAGTACTTTGGAACGACTTGCGCGACGGTAGGTGGGAAAGCCGCGGAAAACACTGGGGCCAACCTTTCAGGATGGGCCAACTAGTTTGGAATCTCACATCTGGGCAAAAACACCCTCGTATCTGAGCATTGCTCAGTTGTGAGTTGCTGTACCTGTGTGAGTTGACCACTTACTTGGCACGACTGACGAGTTAGTAGTTGGCGCCGTGACAAACAGCATGGCGCGGTGCCAACTATCTTGGCCGGTATTGGTTGGTTGGCCTATTGACCCATACTGCAGTATTTCTACGTGGCGGCGCCCGAGAGCCTTCATGATTGGCGCTGACTGCTACCCGTGAGCGGGCCATAGTCGTTGCGACAACACGGGGGATCCGGGCGCTTCGACACCATCCGGGTTTGGGTTTTCTCAGCTGCGCGGAATCCGTGGTTCAAACCTGAGCATGTCGCTTGCCGCTGCTTTCGGTGGCCTGGGTTCCTGCCCGTTGGCCGTTCAGAGGCGACTTGAGGCGTTTCCAGCCCTGAGAGTCCCTCCAATTCGGACAGACCTGGTCGGGCTCGCCGGCGATGCTGAGTCAAGATAGGACCTGGACGATCCGCTGTTCGGCGACATCAGTTCCAGCAATCTATCCGCTACCGCTTGCGCACCCTCATCTCGGCAGGCCTCCTTTACCGTTGCCTCTACAACTGCCTGGTCGCTCACTACCTAAGCCTAATAACCGGGCCGAGGAATTAGCTGCGATCCGCCGCGGGCTGCAGTCCACCCGGGGCCGCCACCCGGTCCTTCGCGAAGGCATCGGCGGTCTGAAGATCATCACCGACTCCAAGGCCGCACTGGAAGTCCTGGATCGTGTCTCCACCGGGTGCCCTTCAGCCGTTCGATGACACCGACTCGGTAGCGGAATGCCGGCGCATCCTGGGCTCCGCCCGCGGCGTGGACATCTCCTATGAGTGGGTCCGCGGCCGCAACGGCCACCCCCTGAACGAACTGGCGGACCGGCTGGCAGTCCTGGCGCGCCGGAGCCGTGAGATGGGCGTCGACGGGGTGACCAAGGCACGGATGATCGCTTCGATCCGCGAGGACGCGAAGACCGCCGTCGGCGGTGCCCCGCTCCTGGCGGCGGCGTGATCAGCAGAGGCTAACGTCCACCTGTTTCGCCTGCTTCCTGCTCGGCAGTGTCAGGTGTTGTCCTGGGCGCCTGGGTCCCGCCGGTCGTCGCTGTTGATGAATACCTGCACTGCCACGACGTGGGCCTCGGTCAGACCCTCGTCGGGGTTTGGCTTTTCCAACAGGACGGGCTGGGTGTGGTGGTGGGCCCACTCGTGCACGTCGGGTCCGAGTGCGTCATCGATCCACACGACGGCGTCCCAGTCCGCCTCGCCGGTGGCTTCCATCCTGTCCAGCCACCTGGCTACTGACCCCAGCTTTGGCGTCTGCTGGTCTTCGTCGTCTGGCTGCGGCGTGATCGTCACCCGAAGCGGTTCGACCTCGAGGTCCAGTTGCGCTTCGAGACGGTCCACGAGGTCTTCAGGCGACGTCGACACCCAGGCAATCCTCCCTTTGGTGGCGAGCCGCCGCACCAGGGCAACCTTTGCATCCGAGAGGTGAAGGTCCGGGGCATCGTCGCTGTTGCCTTGGTGAAGCTTCGGGTTGAGCACGCCGTTGATGTCGAGGAGGATGATCGGCTTCATGACCGTGACCCTAGCCCGTCTTCGGGCCTGACGGTAGCCGCCAAGCTCTGCCCCGCGGGCTTTTCTCTTAAGCATCAGCCATCCACCGGGTCTCTACGCATGTTTGTGGGTAGAGAACCGTCCTTTCCTGTCTTTGGAGTCACCGTGAAGAAGCTCATCGCCCCCGCACTGCTTGCCGTCCTGGCACTGACCGGCTGCTCGGCTCCTGCCACGCCGGCTCCGACTGCAACGGGTGTGCCGATTGCCAGGCCCGAATGAAGCTCAGAAGACGGCGTTGATGGCGGACCTGGCGAAGGTGAACCCGCGCGAATTGAAGGGACACGCGCCGTGGTCAGTGACAGTATTGCCTGCCGGTCGATCCTCAAGGGGGAACCTGAGCAGGTCCGGGTCGTGACAACCCAGGAGCGCTTCTCCAGGTCCGCCGATAAGCCCATTTCTGAGGCAGAGGCCAAGCGGATCATCGAAATCATTAAAACCAACGGCTAATGCGTGAAGGCGTAGCGCCCGGAACCCGGAGGCGTGAGCCATGAGCGGCGAACCGTGCACGATGGGTCTGGTCGCCTGCGCGTCGCAGAAGCTGCAGCGCCCGGCACCGGCGCGGGAACTATATGTATGTATCCCAGCTGTTCAAGAAGGCTTCGGCGTGTGCGGAGCTGACGTGCGACCGTTGGTACATCCTTTCCGCCAAGCACGGCCTCATTTACCCGGACCAGGTCATTGAGCCCTACGACGTGAGACTGACAGGGTCCCTGGTTTCCCCAGCGATCAGGCAGTGGGTGGACATGGTCCGCGGCCAGCTGGACCAGGAACTGGCGGGAAGCCAGGACATCGCGCTCATTGCTCTGGCCGGCAGGCAGTACCGGACTGCCCTGGAGGGAAGTCCATGGCCCTACCAAGTCCCGATGCAAGGGCTCGGAATCGGCAAACAGCTCGGCTGGTTGACAGCCAAACTCGCCGCAGACCGGGGCTAGGATGGACGACGTTGTGACTCATCGAAAACCGCCCTATGTTCCCCGGCCGCTCTTCTACGGGTACTACGTCAACGGCAAAACCATCGGCCTACACCCCGGAGGAATGGGGCATCGGGGCCGGCAGCGGGGACGCCAGCTACAACCTGATCCGCTCGTTCTACTTCAGCATCTTCCTAACGATCCTGTTTGCCGGAGCGTCGCTGGCCGCCCTGGCGTTCGGCGTCTTCGGTCTCTTCAGGGGCTTTCCCATGGCTCTTTTCATGCTGTTCTTCGGTGCACTGTTCGGGTTTGGCGTGGTGCAGGGCTTCTTCAACGTCAGGCAGGAATGGCGGGGCAGGCAGGCCCGGAAGCTCAAGGGCCTCCGCAATCCATGGTTCACAGCCAGCGACGACGCGGCGTACCAGTGGTTCGTCCGGCATCCGTCCCCGGACGTCCCCATGGCGTTGGAATATTTCCCGGACGCGGTGAAGTTCCGTGACGAAGCCCGACAGAACAGCCTCTAACGGCAGGCGGCCGAGCCCTCATCCCGGCCAGGGTTTCCGGCCGGGATGCCGCCGTTGACCTTCCGCCGCAGTGCCGGTAGTTTATCGACTGTCGATATAACGATTTGCGATAACATTTGGGGGAACCGTGAAGCTGGCCAGAACTGACGGGCAACAGGGCGCGTGGAAAATGATCGTCTCCAGGGCGGATGCTCTGTTCGTGATGATCGCGGCTGCGTTGGCGGCCGGACTGACGACCGTCGTTACCGGCTCGGGGATACTGGGCTACTTCACGGGGCCGGTCACGCTCACGCTCCCTGTCGCCACGGATCATCAGAAGGCTTCAGGGCTGGCATTTGGGGCCACGGGCCACTACACGTCCCTCGAGGCGACGTTCCCGGTGCTTCCCTCCGGCCCGGCAGTGGCGCTGGCGTGGTCGGCCGGGCTGAACCAGGTCGGCGTCCTGGCAATCCTGGCCGTCCTGTTCCTGCTCGCCTACAGGCTGCGAAGTGAGGTCCTGTTCACGCCGCGGTCAGGCTGGATTGTCGCTGCCGGGGGCGCGGTGCTGGCCCTCGCGGGAACTATCGGCCAGTTCCTCGACGGCGTAGGCAGGAGCCGCCTGGCGGAGCTGGCCGGCGCCAATGACCGGGTTCCGGGGGAGTCCTACCTCTTCTCCGTCGAATTCAACGCTGCTCCCCTGATGGTGGGCATCGTCCTGCTGCTTGTGGGCGGGGTCTTCCAGTTCGGCGGCCGGCTTCAAAAGGACACCGAGGGACTCGTCTGATGCCGGCCGAAGACAGCTCCGGCATTCACTGCCGGCTCGATGAACTGCTGGCGGACCGCGGCATGACCCTGACCGAGCTGAGCAGGCGCGTCGGCGTCAGTATGGTGAATCTGTCCGTGCTGAAAAACGACCGGGCCAAGGCCATACGGTTCTCCACTTTGGCGGCGGTTTGCGAGGTGCTGGACTGCGAGGTCGGCGATCTGCTGATGATAGCCGGCAGGCCATAGGCCGACCGGCAGTGTTTTTCCGAAGCCCAGGACCTGGAGCTGTCGAGCCGCGCTGGGCGACGAATTAGGCAATATCTTGCGGACGACACCGTCCGAGCGAACCCGCTTGCGGAAAGGGGAGCCGGCGGCGGCTGGGATGGGTGCACACGGTCTCCGATGCGCACCCTCGCCGCCGACTCCGACCATCACACTAAAGCCGGATGAGGTGCCGGCGCCCGGGTAGTCGGTACCTGTTTTTAGGAGCACGGGCGGGCGACGCCGTGGTTCAGCAGGAAAGACAGAGCTATGGCCCCGCAAGGGCGGGGCGGGGACGGCACGCCAGGGCATCCTGCAGGCGAGGCAGGTGCAGCTCAATGTTCCGCGCGACCGAGATTGCTGCTGCCCAGTCGTCCAAAGCCAGGGCCAGCTCCAGTTCGCGGCACAGCTGGTTCAGCCGCAGTGCCCCGGCCAGCCATGACGTTGTTTTCAGGCTCAACGAGGCATCCACGGCCATGTCTCGGTCCCGGAGATTTACCGCGTGGACGACGCGCCCAACCCGCCGGGGGAGGAGCGCTGCGTAGTCCTTCGCGAAGGACTCTGCGATGACCGGGGATGCCTCTTCGGAGAGTTGTTGCAGGTGCTGCGCGTCCAGGGTCGGCTTCTGTCTCTCAACGGACAGTGTGTGCACTGGCTGCTCCTTCTCGGGTCCCGATGGCAGCTGCCAAAGCACCCTTGCTCTCCGGTTGGGCCCCCTCCGCCGCGTGCTTGGGGGCGACAGACGACGGAGGGGACGTGCAGGGGTCGCTTGTCGATGCCGGAGTGCTCCGAGCGTGTGAAGGGGGCGCCGACAGTGCTGCGTTCAACCGGCTTCCTTGCCGGTAAGAACAGTCTCCTAGGGGAGCATCAAGGACCCCACGGGGGACGATCAAGACTGCATCAAGAAAAACCGGCCCGCCGGCGCCGGCACCAGCCGCTACGATGAGGCCCATGCCCGAGAGGATCATGTACGTTCAGCTGAAGACCGGCTTCAACACAGACCGCGGGCCGGCCTGGATCACCAGGCTGCGGTTTTCCAAGTCATGGCAGACGGCGTACTTCCGTGGCCGGACCCTGGAACGCTACGGCGGGTTCGATTCCAATTTCTACGACCTGGACACAGGCGAGGAGTTCTGGATCTCCGGGCCGAAACGGGACCGGACGGATGCCCGGTACAGCAGCCAGCAGCCGGAAGTCGATGACGATGTCCGGACCCAGTACGAAGCATTCCTCAACGGCGCCCCGCTGCTGGGCCGCGAAAACGGCTGAGCACAGCAGACATGGCCCGCGGACAAAGCGTGTGGGAGTCGGCGCCCGAGGGTGGACCGGGAGAAGGCTGGGCTGAACTCGATGAGAACGGCTGGGGCGCCCTGATCGGCTGGGCTGCCGGTCCCGAGAACCTCCGCAGGGGCCCCGCGGTGGATGACAGCGCCAGGACGGTCACCGTCACGAGGACCGACAAGGACGGCACAGTCACCGAGTCCACCGAAGCGTTTACAGCCCGTGACCGGCAGATCGTGGAGGAGGGAGCCAACTCGTACCTGGCCGATGCCGGTGTGGAGAAGCGCCCGGGAGGTTTCCGTTGGTTCATAAGGCTCCCCGGACAGTTCTCCGCCTGGGAGGAACTACGCGCCGCCATCACCGGCCTGTATGCCAGTCAGGAGTAAAAACACAGCAGGCCGCGACTGCCTCATGAGGGGAACCGTGAGCGGGACAGATTCGCTGCAACCAGTTTGTCCCGCCTGAGGATCGCCTACTTCGCCGCGGAGGTGTCCACTGCCCGTAACGTGTCTGAGCGTCTGCCCGAGCGCCCGTAGCCGGTTCCTAAACGATCGATGCCTGTCCGCCGTGTAGTCTGAGGTCTTCGATTTAGGGGAACATATGTGGGCGAGGTCGCCAGCAGGCTTACCGCAATGACGAAGACCCCTACACGATGCTCACTCTGGCCGGTGGCGTTCTCATGCTCCAGGGGCTCGTCCTTACGACTGCGAGCATCCTCATGAAGCTACGCAAGCAGTTTCAGCGAACCCCGGGACTAGTGAAGACCACGGGGACCCCCAAATGACTCGTCAGCGCCTAGTACGTCTTTCAGTGCTCGCTCTCGGAATGCTCTTCATCGCATGGATCGGCTCAGTTGCCGGGAGCGCCATAAATGAAGGGGCGGTTCCATCCGACTCGGCTTTCAAGGCTATTCCGCCGCCCAGCGAAGCGGGGGAGATTTCCAAGGCGTGTGGATCAGGAGGCTGTTGGCGGGAAATGGTTGTAGAAATCACGCCGCCGCAGACTGCACTATCGAAGTTCAGCTGCGGTCGCACGAGTGACGCCAACGATGCCGTGCTTCGCCGCGGTGTAGGCGATCCCGCCCCCGCCTGCACGGAATCCCGCACCCGAGGACACGTTCACAATGGACCCCCCACGTGCGCGGAGGTCGGCGGCAAAGCGTTGGGTCATCAGGAACACTCCTTTGAGGTCGACGCTGATGACCCGGTCCCAGAGTTCCTCAGTCGTCTCAGCCAGTGTCGGGAATCCATCGTGGATACCGGCGTTGTTCACCAGCACATCTACACGCCCGTAGGCTGCGATGACGGCGGCTCGGGCAGCTTCGACGGTGTCCGCCGCAGCGATGTTCACGGCGATCGCGGTTGCTTCCCCGCCGTCGGCGTGGATTTTCTCGACCGTGGTGGCCGCGGCGCCGAGGTTCACGTCCATCACAGCCACCCGCGCACCCTCGCGGGCGAATCGGAGTGCGATGCTTCGCCCCATACCGCTGCCGGCGCCAGTGACGGCCGCTACCTTGTTCTCGAGCCTGCCAACCATGGTGACCTTCTTCCTGGCGCCGCATTCGCGCGCCGATCGATGAAACAGAAGTGGGGCGGGCCGCCGAACAGAGGCGGCCCGCCCGTGCTGTGAGTTGGTGAGTTGGTGCTGGGTGCTGCCTAGGCCTCGTCGATGACGATGCCGAAGGACTCGGGGTCGAGGGTCTCGAGGTCGAGGGTGTCGCCGGTGTCTAGGGCGTCGATCCGTGCCAACTCGCTGGTGGTCAGCTCGAAGTCGAAGACGTCAAAGTTTTCTGCGATGCGGGCGGCGTTGATGGACTTGGGGATTGCGGAGCGGCCCTGCTGGATGTGCCAGCGCAGGATGACCTGAGCGTTCGTCTTGCCGTAGCCCTCACCGATCGCGCGGATCGTGGTGTCGTTGAGGGGGTTGGAGGCCTCGCCGTTGTAGCTGCGGATGCCACCGATCGGGGACCACGCCTGGGTGATGACGCCGTGCTCGGCGTTCTTTGCTTGCAGTTCGGCGCGGACGTTGTACGGGTGCAGTTCGATCTGGTTGACCGCCGGCACGATGTCGGTCTCCGCGAGCAGTGCGTCCAGGCGGGCCGGCAAGAGGTTGCTGACGCCGATGGCGCGGACAGATCCGTCGGCGAGGAGCTTCTCCAGTGCCTTGTAGGCCTGGATGGTGCGCTCGAACTTCGCGGGCAGCGGCTGGTGAAGGAGCAGCAAATCGAGTTGTTCGACGCTGAGCTTCTTAGCACTCTTCTCGAACGCCTTTAGCGTCTCTTCGTACCCGTAGTCCGTGACCCACACCTTGGTTTCGATGAAGACCTCTTCCCGCGGCACGCCGGAGCGGCGCAGGCCCTCACCAACCTCCCGCTCGTTCAAGTAGGCGGCGGCGGTGTCGATGTGCCGGTACCCCAGTTCCAAAGCCGTCTGCACGGCGGTGACCGTTTCTTCCGGAGGCGACTGGTATACGCCCAGGCCGATCGCGGGCATGGTGATCCCATTGTTGAAGGTAACTGTGGAGGACATGTTCTTCTCTTTTCTTCTATCGGTTCAGTGGTGGGTGGGAGCGAACTCCCGCGGCAGGGTGTCCAGCCGCATCAGATCCTGCAGGACATGCAGGACAACTTTTTCGGCATCCGTGTATCGCCTTCTCCGGACGGCGCAGGACCGCAGAATGGCTGTATCTTCGCTTAGGAGGCTTCGGCCGGGACGCCCGTAACGTGCTTGTGGTGGGCGCTCATGTCGCCGGCACACAAGGTCATGCCGAGCGTCTGGCGAAGGAGCGGCTGAAGCTTTGTCCTGATTGGACGAGGTTCCGAGCGCTGCGAAGCCTCGCGTTCTCGTAGTTGTGCAGCGCTATGGGTGTTGTGCCGCCGTCTGTGATCGCGTCGGCGAGGGCTTCGGCGTCGTAGAGGGATTCGGCGAACCCGCTGCCGGTCATGGGGGTCGGTACGTGGGCGGCGTCGCCGATGATCGCGACGCGGTCTCGGGCGAGCCGTGTGGGAACGTATTCGGCGATGGGTGTGCCGATGACTGCCCGCCTTTCGATGCTGTCGAGGATTGCATGGCTCCACGGGGCGGGGAACAAGCCGCGGGCCTCTCTGGCGAGCTCGCGGTAGGTCGTGTTCGGGATCCCGGCGGGCATGAGTGAGTGCCGTACCACGGAGCCTTTGACGCTGCCGCTTGAACGCAGCAGATCGTTTCTGCTGGAGTCGTACCAGGCCCAGCCAAGGCGGCGTTTCCCAGGTGCGAGGGAACCATTGGCGCCCGGAAGCGGATATCCGAGCAAGGTGTCACTGCCGCCGCCCAGGAAAGCGACGTCTGCCGGCCAGCGGTGGTGACCGATGACTGACTCGTCGGCGATTCCGATCCATATGACGTAGCCCGCGAAGCTGGCATCCGGGTTATCGGGTGAGATGTGCCGGCGGACGGTGCTGCGGTGGCCATCTGCCCCGATCACGATGTCCGCTGAGATCCTCTGCCCGTTCGAGGTGATGACCGAGGCGGAGTGTGCGTCCTGAGAAACCTTGCTGACAGTGGTGTTTTGTCGCAATTCGATGAGAGGGTCTGTTTCGATTGCGGCGCGGAGCGCTCCATGGACGGCGAACCATGTCTGGATGCCCGGGGCCAGGGGCTGCGGTACTTCTGATGTGTCGAGCCCGGTGATGCGTTCGAGGAGACCGTCGGGGACGTGGAGGGCCGCTCCTGTGCGGCCGGTGTCATCGGAGCGTTCGACCATGGTGACCTGGACGCCTGTTCTCGAGAGCGCCAGGGCGCTCATGAGACCGCCAAGGGAAGCCCCGACGACGATTGCGGTGCCGGAGGGGTCGTGATGGTCAACGGTCCCGGTCATGGGGCGGTGCTTTGTGTGCACGGTGGCTCTCCTATCTTGTTCTGCTGGTGCCCCCGGTCCCTGTGACCCGCTTTCTTGGCGGCCGCAGGGAAACGGATGGGTCAGGCGTTGCCGGCGTACGTCTCGTGTTCGAGCTGCGCGGCGGGTTCGGGTGCCGGGGCCTGGGTGGCGCGCATGAGGGCGAGGATGGCCAGGGGAATCAGGCCGAGGATGGCCATGCCAGCCTCGACGGTTGCCGGGCCGGTAATGCCGAGGGTGGAGCCGAGAACACGAGCCCGTCCCACGGATCGGGTGCGGCTAACGCCTCCCGCACGACCGCCTCCAGCACATCGACCTGCTGCCTCTAGATCGCCTCGAGCAGCTCCTCCTTGTTTACGAAGCGCCAATGGGCCGTGCCTACACCGACTCCAGCATGGTGCGCCACGTCGTTCAGCGTGGCGTTTCGTCCTCGTCGTGCGAGAAGGTCCCATCCGGCGGTAAGCAGGCGTTCCCGGTTGAGGGCTGCACGCTTGCGCAAAGTTCGAGGAGGAGTGCTTGCGGTGGGTGTGCGGGACATTCGGGAATCACTTCCCTGTTATTTGGTACTGGTCAGTGTTGGTTGGACGTGTCAGTTCTGGTCGATGAGAGCACCGCGGCGGGTGAGGGTCCAGACCAGGAGCGCGACGATGACGATGCCCAAGGCGGTGCCGGTGATGATGGTCCACCCGCCGGTGGCCCAGAGCGGTCCGGCGATGGCGGAGCCGATCGCGCCGCCGAGGAAGTTGCTGACGACGATCGCGGTGTTCAGGCGGCTGCGGTTCTGACCGGGCAGGGACAGCAGCCTGGTCTGGCTGAGCACGAGGGTGGCCTGCGTGGCGAGATCCAACACGATGACGACCACGATCAGGCCGATGACGGAGGACTGTGCCAGCCAGGCGCCGACGAGGGAGACAGCCAGGAGGGTCAGCGCGATTCCGGAGGCCGGTACTGACCAGCCGCGGTCGTGAAGCATGCCGGCCCGTCGTGCGGCGACTGCCCCGACGAGGCCCGCGAGGCCGAAGAGTCCGATCTGGCCGACGGTGAAGGAGAACGGCTGAGCGGACAGCAGGAAGGTCAGGGAGGTCCAGAACAGGGAGAACACGCAGAACGCGGAGGCGCTGATGAGGATGGTGGGAGCTGCGGCGCGGTGCTGGGCGACAGTGGTGAATACGGACCCGAGCAGACGGAAGTAGTTCGTGGCCGGTCGCTTTTCCAGCCGGGGGATCAGGAACGACAGCACGACGGCGAGGGCGACGGTGAGGATGGCGGCGAGGACGTAGATGGCGCGCCAGCCGGCGTACTCTGCTACGGCACCGCTGATAGTGCGGGACAGGAGCACACCGATGAGGGCTCCGGAGGCGATGGTGCCGAGCACACGCCCGCGCTGTTCGGGTGCTGCCAGTTCACTGGCCAGTGGGACCAGTAACTGCGCGACACGGTGGTCAGGCCGACGCCGCCGAGCGCGGCGAGAAGGAGGGAGAACGTCGGTGCGACGGCAGCGCCAAGGAGGGCGATCGCTGACAGTCCAAGGATGAGGGGGATCATGCGTTTGCGGTTGAGGACGTCACCCAGGGGGACGATGAGGAAGATCCCGAGCGCGTAACCGATCTGGGTGACGGTTACCAGCGACGCAGCGGCAGCGGAGGACACGTCGAGTGATCGAGCGATCTCTTCGATAAGGGGCTGAGCCCAGTAAAGGTTCCCGACGGCGAGGCCAGCGGCGATCGCGAAGACGATGGTCCGCAGGCGGGTCATGCCATGGGTGGCAAGAGTTGTTGTCATGATGTTCTTTCTCAATGATGGTGTGCCACTCGTGGTTCGTGTGATGTTCGTGGCGGTAGGATCGGGCGGCGGTAAATCTTGGCTTTGTGAGGGGTGAGGTCGGCGCTTGATCGCCGTCTATATCTACGAGACCACGGACCAGACCTGCCTAAACAGACCCGCCTAAGCCATGTACTGACAGGGTATGGTTACGCCCCGTCCCTCCGGCATAGCGTTGAAGGCATGAGCACCCGAGATGACATCCAGGAGTTCCTGACCTCCCGGCGGGCCAGGCTGACGCCCGAGCAGGTCGGTCTGCAGTCCTATGGCCGCCGCAGGGTGCCCGGGCTGCGCCGGGAAGAAGTCGCGATGCTCGCCCAGGTCAGCGTCGAGTACTACAGCCGGCTCGAGCGCGGAAACCTCGCCGGCGTCTCCGAGAGCATCCTCGAATCCCTCGTCCATGCCCTGAGACTGAACGATGTCGAGGAGCGGCACCTAAGGGACCTGATCCGCGCCTCCGACAACGCCACCCGCCCCAGGCGCCAACGCACACCGCACCAGAGTGTCCGCCCCACCATCCAGCGGATGCTCGATGCGATGACCGATCTGCCCGCAGTGGTCCAGAACGGAAGGCTCGACATCATCGCGGCCAACCGGATGGGCCGGGCACTCTACGCCGCCCAGTTCGACACCGCGATCCTGCCGCCAAACCAGGCACGCTTCGTCTTCCTGGACCCCCGCGCAAGGGACTTCGCACCCGACTGGGACCGCGCAGCCAACGAATGCGTGGCCAGCCTGCGGGCCGCGGCCGGCCGCGATCCCCACGACCGCCAGCTCTCGGACCTCATCGGTGAGCTCTCGACCCGCAGCGACGAATTCCGCATGCGCTGGGCCGCGCACAACGTACACCAGCACAAAACCGGTTCAAAACGCGTCCACCTCCCAGCCGTGGGAGAGCTCGAACTGGACTTCGAAGTCATGGAACTCATGGCCGATCCCGGACTGACATTCATCACCTTCAGCGCCGAACCAGGATCACCGTCCCACGACGCCCTGCAACTGCTCTCCAGCTGGGCCGCTACTGAAGCCATCGCCCCCGCAGCCACAGAAATCCTCTAAGCCCACCGGTAATCGCAGGCGGCACCAAAGCACTCAAAGTATTCGTCCGCCCCTACGAAAGAATCTGAACCTCATGAAAATCACACTCAACAACGGCGTCACCATGCCTGCCCTCGGGCTCGGCGTCTTCCAAAGCCCACCCGAAGAAACAACAGCCGCGGTCGAGGCCGCCCTGGCAGCCGGTTACCGGCACATTGACACTGCCGCCGCGTACGGAAATGAGCGGGAGGTCGGCGAGGGCATCCGCCGCTCCGGGCTCGACCGGTCGGACGTGTTTATCGAGACCAAGGTATGGGTCAGTGACTACGGCTACGAGCAGACGCTGCACGCCTGGGAGAAGGCCGTTGGCAAGCTCGGGGTGGATTACTTGGATCTGCTGATCCTGCACCAGCCGATGCCGGGCCGGTTCGAGAAGACCATCGCCGCGTACAAGGCGCTGGAGACCCTGCTCGCCGACGGGCGCGTGCGGGCCATCGGTGTCAGCAACTTCATGCCGCATCACCTCAAGCAGCTGCTCGCCGAGACCGACGTCGTCCCTGCCGTGAACCAGGTGGAGCTGCACCCGTACTTCAGCCAACCGGGTGTCCGGGCGGCCGACGCCGAACACGGCGTCATCACCCAGGCATGGTCGCCGATCGGCGGCATCACCTTTTACCCCGGCTGGGGCGAGGAGGACCGGAAGAACGTCATGCAGGACCCGGCCATCGCCGAGATAGCTGAAGCGCACGGCAAGAGCCCGGCGCAGGTCATGCTCCGCTGGCACCTGCAGCAGGGCCGCTCAGCCATCCCGAAATCGACCAACCCGGCACGCATCGATGAGAACTTCGACGTTTTCAACTTCGAACTGTCCTCGGACGAGCTTGCGGCCATCGACGCGTTGGACACCGGCGTGCGCAACGGCCCGGATCCCGACGTCTCCCGCGACCAGTGGTTCGACCGGTCCATCCCCGAAGCCTAAGCACGACAGGAACCAGACCAGAGACAAGGAAGCAGCATGAAATACCGCTCGCTTGGCAGCACCGGAGTCAAAGTCCGTCATTGCCGACCAGGCCCGGATGCGAGCATTGGCACAGCCCAGCAACATCAAAGTGGTATCAGATCAGTCCCCCGACGACGATACTAAACGGGAAGGGCCAGCACAGGGTGCTGGCCCTTCCAGAACTGGTGAGGCTCCTATTTCTTTAGTTCGAAGCCCGCAGCGCCGAGTTCAGCCCGGAGCTCCTTGAGCCAAGTGGTCGTGCCGTACCTGATGTAGTTGACGCCGTTGATGTCAGAAGGCAGCTCCACGCCGTGGTGGATAACGGCGACTTTCGTGCGGCCCAGCTTCGCGTAGAAGTAACCGAGTTCCAGGATGACGTTCTGGCGAGCTCGTGCCTTCAGCTCATCCGAACTACTGCCCTTCGCGCGACCCTCGTCGTCCGGCGTGAGCACAACGATCGCGTAATCGGACTCTGCAGCGCGCCTCTCAAACTTCTCAATGATCGTGTCACCGCGACCAGCACTGTCAGCGAGGATCTCAGGCATTATCCCCGTCAGATCGTTCACTTCGATTCTTACGTCATTGACTGTCGGCATATCATGCCCGTGAACAATGAAGATCGTTTTGGGAGCAGCGGAATTCGACACAGTGATAGTTCCTCCGATAGGTATCGTTTTTGGGGTCAAGTCCGGCCGCGCAGGGCGGGGATCCGGCTCGGATGGCCGAGGAGTTGGCACGCCGGACGACTTCAAATCGCTGGTCGTAGCGCCCGCTTCAGAAGCTATGTAGTACCCGCTGTCTCCAAGCTGAATCTTCCTCGGACCGAGCACATTCTGTGCGAGAAGTTTGTATTCCTGGCTGGAAAAGGCCTGGTCCGCTCTGGGGTTCTCGACGTAGATGAAGTCGAGCATGTTTAAAAACATCCCGTCCGGGTCGTCGCCGTCGAAGATGTGTTGGGCGATTGCCGAAGCACGCTTGATCTTTGACCCTTCAGTGTGAATGGACAATCCAAGCTCAAAATGATCTATCTGATCCTGGGTGACTCCTTCAGCAAGAGCAGAAGCGAGATACCGCAGGTCGATTTTCTTAAAAATTCCAAGGGGCACACCGATGAGACTACCCGTTGAACGCGCGGGCTCATCTTCGAAGACGGTGAACTTCACCTCTGTGAAATCCATAGAGCCACCGCTATAGAAAGGGCTCTGCAGCACGTTGACCGCTGTAACCAAATAAGACTGCATCTTGCCGTTCGGCAGCTTCCGCCCGATTACATCGCCTACCTCAACGTCTGCGTCAACAGGCAACGAAATGGTCTCCTGCCATATAGCAGCCTTCATGTCTAGACGCTTTTCGTCAGCGCCGCCATCACGAACCACAGTGATCGGGACGTCAAACCGGAAGGATCTGTCTCTAGCCATACGCTGATGCTATCCGGCTACAAACAGCGGGTTGATCGACCACATCAAAAACGACGGTTACTGCTCATCCCTGAGATGCGAGGATGACGGCCTTCTGCTGCTGGAACTCGTCGTCTGTAAGGATCCCCTTGGCTTTGAGCTCGGCAAGACGCTCAAGCTGCCCGATAATATCGGTCGTTGGTGTTGCCGGGGCGGCCTGTTGAGGTGCAGGAGTAGCCTGTGCCGTCCGGATAGCGCGAATGAGTGAATCGCCTTGGCCATGGCCGAGCCCCATGATGACCGCCTTGGTTCCAGAGTGGCTGACCGTCAGGGTTTCGCCCCCCAAGGCTTTCTTCAGGTCAACTGCTTGGATGGCGCCAAGTGAGAACGATGTTAGGTCTTCCGATCCGATGCTTTTCTCCAGGAAGAGCAGCCGACGATCGGTTGCAGCAGCGATTCCGGCCTTGTTCTCGTACCTGCCTACACCGATCGCGTGAACGGTTTCACTGCGGTCGAGAACGTTGGCCAGATGGGCAATCTCTTTCCGACCAAAGATGCGCAGCGGCACCTGACTGGCAGCTGCTTCGATTCCATGGTCGTCCAGCAGCCCCTCAGGGAGTCCCTCGGAGATTTTGATGAGGTGTTTGTAGTGCTTGTTTCCGAGGCCTTCCACGTGCCAATCAACATGGGTATTGCCCGTGTCCGGTGTGATGATTCCGGTGATCTTGGCAGCCCATTGGTTGCTGAGAAGCGCTTGCGGAACATCGACCGCGATTTCGCTCGGAGTCAATGACTTGACTGCGAACTTCGCCTGCTCAATTGCAGGAGGCAGCACTTGGAGTGCTGTCGTGGGGTCAGTAAGAAGAGTCCACTGGACCTTCCTGGAAATTGTAGCCATGCCAGAACTGTACCGATCCGAACCCGCGACTTGACCAACGGCGCGCAGCTAACGTCTACGCAGACCCTCTGTGCCCGAGCGGCAGGACAGGGCAAGCGGCGATTGGAGAAATGGGTCGTCGTACATCGGCAGTGGGTCCTCTATCCGCCAATCCACCTGAACCCGCATCCATTCACGGTGAAGCCTGATGCCGTTGCAGGAATGTAAATGTTGAACTGTGGAGCGACACTGATGAAGTTGTTATCGAGGATGTTGCCTTGTGCGTCGGATATCTCCCAGTAGCAGTCTTCGACCTTTTCGCCCTGAGACTGCCAGGTTCCAGGCTTTACATCCTTGCCCACCAGATACTTGCCCGAGTAGACGAGCCTTCCGTTGGCGCGATCCTCTTCCAATGCCTCACCTGCTGCGACGTTGGCTTTGAGCTGCGCGCGTTTAGGATGATCAGGGCAGAGCGTCAGGGCGGCCTTCACTTCTTTTGTCTGGTCACCGCTGACATCTCCCGTGAGATAGTGGCCGGCGGTCTGGGCGCAAATCGAGTACAGGTACTTTGCATCGTCCGGGTCGGTGTAGCCGGCCATGGCGGCGGCTTTATTCTCTGCAGGCGACTGAGTGCCGCTCGTGGAGGAATCCATACAGCTGTCAAACGGCTTTGACCATGCCTTTCGGTAGTCGTAAATCTCTGTGGCTCCTGCTCCGCCGATGGAGCAACTATGTGCGTAGGAGAGCCCTGTAGGCGTAGGTGTGGGAGTAGGGCTGGCCTTTACTGCAGTGTTGGTTGGTTTCGGGGATGAGGCCTCCACGGGTTCGGGGCCCGGTACCAGCAGCAGCTTTAGCTGGCTGCCCACTGCCAGGCGTGCCCCTGCTTTTGGATCAGTTTCATCTACTTTCCAGCTCCTGGGATTATTGATGTACTTGGATTTTCCATCAACGACGTGTTCATAACTGACCCCCGCGGATTGAAGCCGCTGGGCTGCTTCAGTAAGCGCGAGTCCGGAAACGTCAGGTATTTCTGGGCCGCTTGCATCCGGTTGTGACTGACCACCAGAACCACAGGCAGTTACAGTCAGCACGAGAGCCAGCCCGAGTGCGGATATCCGAAATTTCAAAGTATTCCCCCACAGCAGTGTCTAAGAGTGATATCGGAGGTGTCGGTGACACTGCCGCTTTTTAGTTGAGCTCGTTGGAGCATCGAAGCAATCCGTCGCCCTGAACGGCAAGATTCTAGCCCCTGAGCGGCAAGATTTTAACTGCTGGGACGGGCACAATAGGCAAGGTCGAAAACGACGGTTTTTGACTTCGGTGTTGGCGCGTGGGGAGTACCGATCCTGTTTCGGTGCAGGTACGCCGGAGAGGCCCCTTTGTAGGGGAGGGTCTATAACGGCCGTTTTTGAGGACGCCCCCTAGTTTTTGTTCCGCGCCGTGGTTCCTGCGTACAGCATCGCCGCGGTCATCCTGTACGTGCGCCTTCCATCCAGTTCCTGGGGTTTCACCCATGCCTGGTACTGGAGTGCTGCTTCGTACATGGCCCGGGAGTGAGTGCTGTCGGATGCGAGCCAGAGGGCGGACGAGTCGGGCATGGCGTCCTCCACTGTCCCCGTTCTGATGATTTCGCCGTGGCGGCGGATTTCGACGGTTGCGCCGATGAGGCTGCTGCAGTCGGGGTAGTTGTTCAGGGGCCGGGTTGGGCCGCGCCGGAACTCATCCCGGTGCCGCGGGGGTGCATGTCGTCACTGACTTTCAACCCTCCCCATGGGGGAAGGTCAAGCCCCGTTCTCACGGCGAGGTCCGAAGAGGCCAACATTCCTCTATGCATTGCCGCTGGTTCTCCCGGTCATCCCTCAGGCGTAGGCCGCCTGACACCGCCGTCGGCTGAGGGAGCAACAGCTGCAGGCCGGGACGCCACTAAAGCGGACCAAGTCGAGCACGTCATCAAGAACGACTACGCCGTCACCGGAATTTCGGGGTAAGTGTGCTGGGCGGTGAAGTGCTCGAAATCGAGTTCCTCGGCTGTCACCGTGCAAGCCTGCGATCAATCGCGAGGAAACTCGTGGCGCGGAGCGTACCTCTTTCTTACTTCTTGGGAGACAAGATGTCCTTGATCTGTGAATCCTGAATGTTCTTCAACGCCCCGGAGCGTCGCGCTTCGAGTTCCTTCCTGGTCGTCGCGTCCAATGAGTCGTCCGCCAAATCGTCATCGAAGTTAGCAATCGTCCGTGCCATGACGATGTCGTTGTATGCCTCCAGAATCCCCACAAAATCTTTACTCCCGTCTTCATCCAAGTTCAGGAAGCGTTCCGCTAACAGGGCTGTTACAGCGGTGGGAGCCCACTGCTTCAGTTCAGGCTCTTTAGCCCCGTTTAAAAGGGCTAGAACATAAGGCTCGCCTTCCAATACTCTGCGGTCAGGCTGGTCCTTGTAGCGCAAGGTCCGATCATGTTCATCAACCTTGTACTGCTGATTCCTGATGCGGAACTCCTTACCAATGATGCGGCCAGCCGGGCCTGGGACGGTGGGCTGTTCGTCTTGGTCGTCACCGTAAAAAAGAAGGTATCCAGCCCGTGACGTGAACGCGCCGGGCTCAGCGACGTATAAATTGGCAGTGGCCACCCAGTCCTTTTCCCCGTCAATCCACCGGTCCACGGAACGCAAAATCACCTTTACGGCACTTTCAGCTGCGAATATAACGGCCTTGATTGCCGCTTGCTTCGGCCCAGGTACGGCAAAGATTGGAAGATTTGCCACCTTGCCAGCAGCGTCAGTCCAAGCAACCCACCTTGCTTCATCAAAGCGGTCAAAGGATTGCCGGACTTCGACTTGGACGGACTTACTGACCATTCCGGGTGAATAGTAGATGACATCCGAGCCGCCCCAGGTCGGCCTCGGCTTCAATCGCTCCCCAGGGTCTGCATCCCTGAAGTAGTAATGCATAGCGAATGCCGAGCTGTCACCGAACAACGGATTTTTGACGGCCGAGGTTATGAGGGCCGCCCCGAGGTCCGCCCGCCCCGCCCGCTCCAAGGACAGGTGATCCCCAGGAAATATGCTCATGATCCTGAGACTAAGAGGGCGTCCGAGACCTATGTCCGTCAAGGGCTCAGATGCCGGTTCCGCGGGTTGATCTTCCCTATCCTTAGTCTCGTCAGAGCTGGTATCCGGATTACGTTGCCACCCGTTCCTCTGCTGCGGGCCTTCGTTGCCGGTCGATTCGACTTCTACAACGTCGGAGGGCTCATTTGTGGGCATAGCATCGCCTTTCCAATTCGGTTTCAACGCCCCCAGCAGGCCCGTAAAAAGAGTGTAGAGCTAGTGCTAGACCGGAGAAAGAAGAATTGCCACTTACGGCGTTTTTGATGCTCGCCGTGTTCCAGCGCTGATCGCCTTTGTCGCGTTGAGGGACACGACTTAGTTGCCTCCAACGAGAGCTGCCGGCCATTGGTCGTACCTCTATGACCTCTTTGACGCCCTCCCGGTCTAGCGATCAGGGATGATGAGCTGGATCAAGTTCGTACCGCGTTGATGCATGTTCTGGCCGCCATCGGTGGGCGGTACCTACCCGATTTCGCCAAGGCCCTACTGGCTTTGGCAACGACGACTGGCGAGCGAGCGTTGGTTGTCAGAGCGGTTTTGAAGGCCCTGACCGCTACCGCGCCGGGGCGCCTCCGGCCACTGGTCGAGGTCTTGCCGGCTCTGGCGCTCACGGACGGTGAGCGGGCGGAAGCGCGCATACCGATTTTGCAGGCCCTGACTGCCGCCGAGGAGACGTGGCAAGTCCGCGTCCTGGCGAAGGACGTGGTGCTCCTGGCGCCCACGGGTGCTGAGCGGGCACAAACCCGCAGGACAGTGTTGCAGGCCCGGGCCACCGTGGACGACCCATAGCAAATCATAGACTTCGCCGAGGTCCTGCTGCGCTTGACGCCCACAGATTATGGAGGGCGCAGGCCCGCAGGGCAGTGTTGCAGGCCCTTACCGCCACTGGTGAACCGCATCAAATCTACAACCTCGTCAAAAACTCCTCCCGACCCTGGGGCCCACCGACAGTGAGCGGGCACAGGCCCGCAGGGGAGTGCTGCTGCTCTAACTCCCGCCCCAGGGACGGGGGAACTTGTAGCTCCTCGTCAAGCTCTTGCCGGCCTTGGCGCCTAGTAGCTCCAGGTCTAGACTTCGCGGGTCAGAATCGACCGTTTTTGACCGGTGGCCGGCAAGCCTCTCAGTTTTACTGTGGACTTCGGAGCTCTTTGGCGGTGTTCTGGTGGCGCTCTTTGTCGTCAGTTGCCTATCACAAGGGTGCTGGCGGCTGCTTCGATGACGTCGTCGGTGATGGTTTCGAGTTGGTTGATCTTCAGTACACGGGTGATCTGGGGGAAGAGGCGCTCGAGGAGCCGGAAGTTGCCGCGGGTGATCCGTTCGATTGCGGCGATTGCCTGGGCGTCGGTGAAGTCGTCCGGATCGAGGGACCTGCCGAGCCGTTTCCAGTGCCGATCGAGGACGAACAAGAGCTCGTCGCGACCGAGTGCCCTGTAGCGGTGGGAAAAGCCGAGACGGCTGTAGAGCTGGGGGTAGTGGCGGAATCGTTGGTCGATGCCGGGCATGACGATGAGGATGATCCCGAGATGGGTGCGGTCGTGGTTGTCGCGGAGGAGTTCCAGCGCGGTTGGGGTGAGGCGTTCGGCTTCGTCGATGATGAGCAGTTCGACCAGTCTGGTGATGCCGTTCATGATGCGAGGGGTTGTTGGGTCGTTTCGGTGGAGGTGGCCATCGATGCAGGAGGCGATCCGGACCTGGGAGCGGTGGATTTCTGCCATGAGTTCTCTGGGGCGGCAGAGTACTTCCGGGGTGTAGAAGACGGCGCGGGATCTGTTGGCGATTGAGAAGTGCCTGGCGTCTTCCTCTGCGTCGCGGGACCGCCACTCTGTTATGTAGGGTTCCAGGGCATCCCAGTTTGCGTAGCGCCGGGCAGAGTAGGTTTTGCCGACGCCGGCGTCGCCATGGCAGATGCCGATGGTGTGCTCTTTTCGCACCGCGTTGGCTAACTCGGTGAAACGCCGGTGTTCTTTGGTCACGATGAATGGCTGGTCCATCATTCGTCCTCTTCGTAGGTGCGAAGCCGCGGCCGGCGGCGCGGTGGTTCAGCGGTTCGGGGTTGTTCGCGGACAGCAATGATCGGGATGCGGTCGTTGATGGTGCGGCGCAGTTCGCGCCGACGTGCGCGGCGTGCGGCTTCGACGTCCCGCAAACTCAGCCGGAGATTCGGGTGGTCCTCGTCGATG
Source organism: Arthrobacter sp. ISL-65 (assembly GCF_018613795.1). Classification (GTDB taxonomy): domain Bacteria; phylum Actinomycetota; class Actinomycetes; order Actinomycetales; family Micrococcaceae; genus Arthrobacter. Next base: position 2,190 of record NZ_JAGGPN010000027.1, on the reverse strand, counting down.
GCGGTGCAGACGAAGGTCTCATGGTCATAGACGCGGATCTCGGAGATGTCGCGGGGGTCGTAGCGGATGGTGATCGTGCGCCCGACGAATGGTGCCAGGGTGGGAGAGAGGTAGCGCTGGCCTTGGAAGTGGATGCCGTCGCGCTGCACAACGCGGATCTTCGGGACGGTGAGGAGGAGCCCATCGAGTTCTTCGAGGGTGTCGGGCATGCGTGGAAGCCAGCCGTCAGCGACCCAGGCGTCCCGGGGTGATGTGCCGAGTTCGCTGTGTGTCCGGTCGTTGTACGTGGTGATGAATGCCCCGATCTCGCGGTCGAGTGCGGGCAGGTCGAGCACGGGCTGCGGTGTGCGGGTTCCGGGTTCCGGGTCCCAGGCGTCCCGGCAGCGCGGCGAGAACTTCGGTATTGATCGTGCCGAAGAAGCGCTCGATCTTCCCGCGGCCTTGAGGTCGGCCGACGGTGGAGTGGATGGTTCGGATGTGCAGCGCGACGGCGGTGCGTTCAAGGTGGTGGCTGGTGAAGTCAGAGCCGTGATCGACGTGCAGGATGTCAGGCAGTCCGCACATCACCCAGGACGGATTCTGTTTGCGCCAGATCGCCTGCCGCAGTGCGAGTGCTGTGTTCAGGGCTGAGGGTGCGCCCGTAAAGACGGTGTATCCGCAGATTGCCCGGGAGTAGTCGTCCATCACGGCGGTCAGCCAGGGCCGGTCCGGTTTGCCGTTGGCGCCGATGATGAGGATGTCGAGCTCGGTGTGGTCTGCCTGCCATATCTGGTTCGGCCGTTCCGCCCGCCGGCGGTACACGAGTTCGTGCCGATCACGGTATGAGGCCGGCCCCTCCAGGGCGAGGGTGACGAGCCCGGGGTCCAGGGCCGTGACGATGTCCCGGACGGTTGAATAGCCTGGCGCCGGGGCGTTCCTTTGTCGGGCGTCGTCGACGGCGAGCCGGTGCAGTGTCGCAAGGCTCGGGCGCGGCTTTGTCAGAGCGAGCCGTTCGATGAACGCCACGGTCTCCGCTTCCGTGCGGCGCGTGCCGGCATCGACTCGGGGACGCGGGTCCAGCGCTGCGATGCCACCTTCTTGGAACAACCGGTGCCAGCGCTCAAGAGTGCGCAGGCTGGCCTTCGTATCCCGGGCCAGCTCCGCGAGTGGGATCTCATCTTCGACGTGCAGTCGAAGGATCCGCCACCGCTCCGCGCCATCCATGAGGCAGCTACATCTTGGTGCTCTCGCGGGTGGCGAGGGCCTGTTGGTGACGGTAAAGCGTTGCCCGGCTCCACCCGACGAGCCGGGCTGCTTCTTCGGCGGTGCGGCCCTTGGCCCGCGCGTCGGTCACGATCCGAAGCTTGTCGGCTATCACGACCGGATCGGAGATTGGGCGCCCAAACCGGGTTCCGCCCTGCCGCGCCGCGGCAATGCCCGCGTTCACGCGTTCGACGATCAGCTCCCGCTCGTACTCGGCCAAAGTCGCAAGCATGTTCAGCATCAGGCGGCCCGACATTGTGGTGGGATCAATACCGTCCGAAATGGATCTCAGGTACACACCGCGTTCCCGCAGCAGGTTCACGGTATTCAGGACGTCAATCAGGGACCGGCCGAGCCGGTCTATCCGCCACACGACGACCGTGTCGCCCGGCTCCACATAGGCCAGCAGCTTCTTCATCCCCGGCCGCTCGACCGCCGTCTTGCTTCCGGACGTGACATCCGCGAAAACATCACGCTTCTGCACCCCGGCATCGACAAGCGCGTCGAGCTGCAGCTTCGCGTCCTGGCCCGACGTACTCACACGCGTATACCCAAGTTGTCTCACCCGGCCATTGTGCCTCAGAAACCCCCGGCAAGCACCCATCTGAGACGATCCACGGTGAGACATCTTTCCAAGACACGGGCCGGCCCGGCACGACGCCGATTCCTTAGACACTCCACGACACAACGTCAGTGTCTCGGAAAGCTTTTGTTTTGCAAGCCACGGGGTTGTTGCACTAAGAGATACGTCGGCGTCCGTTTGTCGCACCTTCACCGGGCCTTTTCTCGGGCGGGTCAATCATCCAGAGCTGTGAATCGCAGCGGTAAGTGGCGTGGTTTTCGCAGCGCTCTATGGCCGGCGGACGCATGCAGGAAGATCCCTCATGGTGCATTGGTGGTGGACAGCCACCAGATGCCCTTACGACGAACGGCGGATTCAGGCGGTCA
>NZ_JAGGPN010000026.1 GCF_018613795.1 Arthrobacter sp. ISL-65 | reverse complement strand
CGTCGGATCGGTGTAGAAGGGGGCATCGAGGGAGTAGCCGGTGCGCCGGAGATCGAACAACTCGGTTATTTCTGCCAGCTGCTCGGCAGGCAATGATGAAGCGAGTTTTCCGCGTGTGTTGAGGGGCAAGACTGGAGCAGACATCTGTTTCTTCCCGGGAGGCGTGGGCAAGTGAGCGATTCGTGGCAACCACGGGTGCGTGGGTGCAAGCGGCGTTGTCGAAAACCTTGTAGTCATGAGATTAGGGACGATTGAACTGCAACAAAAGCGCAACATTTAGAAAATAACCGTGCACAATAGGTGCATGATCGATCCACGGCTCATCACACTTCGGGTCTTTGCCCGGTGCGGCACCATAGGCGCAACCGCGGAGCTCACAGGTTATTCTCCCTCTGCCGTCTCCGCGCAATTGCGGGAGCTCCAGCGCGTGCTTGGGATGCAGCTGCTGACGAAGGACGGCCGGGGTGTGCGGCTGACCGCCACGGGCCGCTTTCTGGTGGCGGGCGCGGACACCCTCATTGCCGACTGGGAGAGCCTGCGCGCCGCTGCCATGGAAGCCGGCGACCAGGTGCAGTCCCATTTTGGCCTCGGCGGATTCTCCACTGCGGCCGCCCAGTTACTCGCGCCGCTGGCCGCCACCCTGCGCTCAACACGCCCCCTGCTGGAGGTGCAGGTACTCGAGGCCGACCCGGCCCGCTGCTTCGACTTGTTGGTTGCCGAGCGAATCGACCTCGCGGTCATCGTCGCCATGCAGTCCGACACCTCTGCCGAGGATGATCCGCGCTTCGAGCAGACCGTCCTGCTCGACGATCCCCTGGACGTGATCATTCCCGCCGACCATCCGCTGGCATCACGGGAAACAGCGACGCTTGAAGAGCTGGCATCGGAACCCTGGATCACCGAGACCGCCGGTTCCACCTACCATTCCCTCTTCACCGCTGCATTCACGGCAGTCGGGGTGACACCGCGCATCGCCCATGAGGCCGTTGAATGGGAAACCCAGATCGCCTTCGTTGGTGCCGGGCTGGGCGTGGGCCTGCTGCCGCGACTGGCCCCCCTGCGCAGTGCCGAAAACGTGGTTCGACTGCGGATCACCGGCAAGGGGAAGCCCGCGCGCCGTATTGTCGCTGCGGTGCGCAGGGGCAGCATCGCATCGCCCCTGATCCAGGAGTCGCTCGGCATCCTGCAGGTCAGCGCCAATCGGATCCTCGCCGCCCGACCCGAAGACGATCTCTGAAGTCGCACGGTCGCGATTCGTTGCCGATTTGTGGCCGGCTGCCTCTTTTCCTCCTCGGGGTTGATGGTGTGTGCTTTGGTACCTGTTCATGGCTAGCTGCGGCGTCTGCTACATGCCGCTGTGAAATTTTTACCGCGAAGTCCGGAAGTGAGGTACCTGCTGCCTGGGTCTTTCATATCTGTTTATTGCCAGCCCTGCTGGCCAACTGCATGACGGAATGGTGAGACGCCGAACGCCCACGAGCCGATAAGAACCCGTATCACAAGTTGCGACGCTGAACGTAAAACACGTCGGCCAGAAAGAAGGTGGTGGGCGCAGCGAGCAGGAGGTCCCGAGTCCAGGGTGGCTCCTTGTCCGATCTTCCGGCGCCGGGCCTCCGTCTACCGTAAACGTCAAGTCTTCGTGTGGTGTGTCCCCTGGGATTAGATGTGCCGGCATAGTTGGCTGCTATGGGAGATGGGGCTTCGCCCCATCCGTCGATCGGGGCGAAGCCGCAAGTTCAGTTCACCATCTGTTGCAGGGCGAACTCGACGTCGACGTCGTCGTCCATTTGCTTCACAATCCGTCCGGTCTCGTCCAGGTCCTGGTAGCCGGCGTGGCTGCGGGTTTCGGCTGACTCGCCCAGCAGCGCCGCGTTGGAGCGCTGGTAGAGCTCGAGCCAGACGACGCCCGGCACGGGAAGCCCGTTGAGGTGGGCGTCTGTGATGCGCTGGGACCGCGCTGCGAGACGCGACGCAGTCTCTGCGTCGTTGGCGGGAGCTGCGCGCACCGTGACAGTGCCGGGCGACTGTACCGTCACCTGAATGCGGCTTGGGTCGAGTTCGGGAACGGAGTCCAGCGCCTGAAGCAACTCCGGCGAGGTGACGTTCAGGACCGAAATATCCACCGTGCCTCGCTCAAGGATGATGTCCCTCAGTGCCGGAATCAGAAGCGCGGACAGGCGGCCCGAGCCGTCAACGACGACGGCGGGCCCGGTTTCGTCGTAACGGACCGGTTGGCTGGGGAGAGTAAGGGGATGTTTGTGGATCAATTGCAGCAAACCGAGGCCGTGGACCTCGGCGGCCAGCAGTGCATCACGCGCAGCAGGCACTTCCCCGGGCAAGGCGCCTGAGGCCACAAGGAGGCGTTCCAGGATCAGCCGGCATTCGCGGACCGACATTGAGGCTTTTCCGGGCGGCGGTGTCAGTTTGGAGTCACTCATGGTTTAGTCCTCGGGTTCGGTCGGGAACAGCCAGTCCTGGCCGGTTCCGCTGGCAATGTCTGCAGGTGTTGGGGCGCCGTGGAACAGGACGCCCACCACCCCAACGGGCCCGTCCTCCTTGGTCTTGTCCAAGCCGTAGAAGGCGCTGTTGAAGAGCCGGATGATGTGAGCCGGATTGAAGTGCTCGTCCCGGGTGTTGGCCCAGACGGTGTGATAACCGGTGTCCCGCAAGGCAAGCAATCGTTCCACGGTGGCTCGGAATTCAGGGTGCTGCCTGACTACGGAGCCGGTGGTCCGGTCAGGATCCGAATCGCGGAGCAGAGGCACCAGTTGCTGAAGTTTCTGGGGGAGGTCCAATGTCATGTCGTCGAAAGCGTCCGGCAAATCTTTGAGTGGACCGCGGCGGGGCTCTTCAGCGTTTGCGGATTTGTACCAAGCAAAGTGGAGGGCAGAGGGCTCGTCCAGGTCCACGTCCGTGGCCCAGCCGTAGTCCTCGGCGATGATGTTCAACAGTTCGGACACCGGCGTTGCGGGGTCCGCAGTGGCGTGCTCGTCCACGGTGACGAGGCTGGACATGTCGTCCGGCATGGGCAGTAATTCCAGAAGCATGGCGCAGAGGATTTCCTGCGTTTCGGATGTCAGGGCAGCCGATGCCCGGTAGAGGGAGTCGAGCAATGACCCGGGTTCAATGGCAGAGACGCGCATGGAAGCCAGCCGGGAGCGGAGCTCGGCGAGTTCTCCACTGACGAGAGCAGCTGCGGGCTGGTAGGTGTAGCGCATCCGATCCTGGGCTTTGTAGTTGATTGCCCGTTCAAGCAGGGCGTCCAGGCGATCCAGTTCCGGAGCGTCTGCGGCCAGGACAAGGTCCCGCGCTTCGGCGAGGCTCGATTCGCGCAGCGAGATCCAGCGGTCCACCATGCGTGGGTGGTTCTTGGCGAACAGTACGAGGCCTAGCCCTGAGGCGTTGCCCAGGCCCAGGAAGCGCCGGAATTCGTGGCTCAGCTGCGCGGCGTTGGGATCAACGGCTGCGGCCATGTGTTCGGCGAGGTCCAGGCTGAACTCGCGCATGAGGTAAGACGTCAGCATTTGCGCGTGGTACGGGGTCCGCAGGGGATGCTCGGACTCGTAGGCGGCGAAAGAACGCGTTCCGAAAGTGCCGTTGCCGTCCAGGCCGGTGTTGCGCATGAGGTAGCAGACGGCGCCAAGCACGCGTGCGGGAGGCTGCTCTCCGCGGGACAGGGATTCAACAGTGAGGTCAAAGGCACGCATGCTGCGGTTGGCACGGCACCAGATCAGCGTTCCTGGAGCGGCGCGACCGCCATACAGCTTGGGAAGTTCGCGTTTGGTCTGCTCGATACGCTCACCACCGGCGGCGCCTTCAATGAGGGCGCCCATCATGTCCCAGTGACTGCCGATGATTCTGTCAGTGCGTTCCACGCCTTCCTCGGGCGCGTTGGAGAAAACTACGAACTCAAAGGACCAGTCATCGTTGACTGCCACATGGTAGCGGGCGTTCCCTTGGCCGTAGGCGTCAATCTCGAACTCTGCCCTTGAGATAACCCACCGTTCCTGGACCATCTTGTTGACCAGCGTTCGGCTGGCGCTGAAGCGCGTGGGCTGCAGCGCACCCAACGCATCGGGCGTCATGACGACTCCCGGATCCCTCAATTGCATCATTCCTGCTCCATTCAATGGCTAGGTGGCATGCCCCGATATGTGGGGGAGATTCAGAACGTATGTCTACGCATGCGTGACAGCGTTCAGCATACACATACATGAAATCCAGCGGTATGGCGGTTTTTGGCTAATGGCGGCGTTATGGAAAGTTGTGTCTTGTATCTGTGTTGCAGCACACGTATGCTCCTGACAAATGGAAAAGACATCAGCACTCGAAGAATCGTCCGCTCAGAAGTCCGCGACCCGGACGTTGAGCTCAGCCAGCCGGGCCCTGGGCCTGCTTGAAGCAATCGCGGAGCACCGGCGCCCCGTCAAGCCACCCACGTTGTCCCGTCAGCTGGGCTGGTCGAGGGCGACTCTGCACCAACACCTCGTCACCTTTGTGAACGCCGGCTGGCTCGAACAGCTGGACGATGGTTCCTACCGGCTCTCCATGCGGGCCAGCCGTGTAGGCAGGGCGGCCATGGAACAGTCCAGCATTGGTGAGCGGGTCCTGCCGCTTATGCGGCAACTGACGGAAAGCACCAGGGAGTCAACCTTCCTCGCGGTTCTCGACGGCGACGCCGCCCACATCGTTGAGCGGATGGAGCCGCGCCGTCGCATTCGGGCGGACATCAGCGCAGAAATGAGCTGGGCTTTGGACGACAGTGCCTCGGGACGGGTGCTGATGGCGTTCGCCGATCCCGCCGTCGTCGATGAACTCAAGGCGGCCGGCGCAAAACTTCCTACCCAGACCGAACTCGCCCGCGTTCGCCGCAACGGATATGCCGTTTCGGCACGCGAGCCCGATGACGAAGACATGATCACGGCCGTTGCTGTCCCGTTGATGGACGATCGCGGCTACTGCGTTGCCGCACTCGGCGTCCTTGGACCCGAAGAGCGCCTGGATATCGAGGATGTGGCACGCAGGCTTCAAGCCGGCGCCGACAACCTCCATGCGCTGTGGCATCCAGCCAATTAGTACAACCCAGAGGAACTACCAGACCATGAAAACACCCGACATTATTTACGTCGACGGGATGGAAAGCGGCAGCTTCACATCCGAGACCTTGCGGACCATCCGGTCCGGGCAGGTCGACTGCATCACGGTCACCTGCGGTTTTTGGGATGACGCCGTCGAGTCCTTGGATTCGATCGCAACCTGGCGTGAACTTATCGAAGAAAACAGTGACGTGGCGGGTATCGCGCTGAATGCCGAAGATATTCGCAGGCTGCGGGCCGAAAACCGCACCGCCGTCCTGCTGGGATTCCAGAACACGTCCCCGTTACAAGGCCGCATCCGCTTTGTGCGGCTGTTTGCCGAGTTGGGCGTGCGAGTGTTCCAGCTGACCTACAACAACCAGAACGACGTCGGATCCAGCTGCTACGAGCCCGGCGACGCCGGGCTGACCCGGTTCGGCTACGAGGTTGTGGGCGAACTCAACAAGCACGGCATCCTAGTGGACCTTTCGCACGTGGGGGAGCGGACCTGCAAAGACGCAATCGCCGCATCCTCAAAGCCCGTTGCGATCACGCACGCCAATGCCGCGAGCCTGTATGCGCACCCACGCAACGTCGCTGACGGCACTATTAAGGAGCTGGCAGCACGCGGCGGCGTCATTGGCTGCGCGCTTTACCCCAACCTGGCAGGACCGGAATACAGCAAGTCGCTGGATGCCTGGTGCGACATGGTCCTCAAGACGGCGGACATCGCCGGGATTGACCATGTGGGCATCGGATCCGACCTTGGTGGCAGCACCACTGACGCCGACCTGGCCTGGATGCGGCAGGGACGTTGGACCCGCGAAGCGAACTACGGCGCTGCCTCCGCTGCGTCTCCCGGCGACGACGATCCCCTGTGGTTCACGTCCATGGGGTCCTTCGCAGGAATCGCCGACGGCCTGGCGGCACGCGGGTTGAACCCGACGGAAGTGTCCGCCGTCATGGGCGGAAACTGGATGCGTTTGTACAGCGAGGTGATGGCATGAGCACCGTATCAACCACTAAACCCGTGGGTGTCACCGCACCGCGCAAGGTCATCCCGCTGCGGCGTCCCGGCAGGATCGTGTCCGCAATCATCATCCTGGTCCTGGTGGCCCAAGGAATCCTGGTCCTCTTCACCAACCCCAACTTCGAATGGGGAGTAGTGGCCAGCTACCTGTTCGCGCCTCCCATCATGCAGGGTCTATGGCTGACTCTGTGGCTCACAGTGGTGGCCATGGTCCTCGGCATTGCGCTGGGCGTGGTGCTGGCGATCATGCGGTTGTCGTCCAACCCCGTGGCGTCCTACACCGCCTGGGCGTTCGTCTGGTTCTTCCGCGGAACGCCCCTGCTGGTCCAACTCGTCTTCTGGTACAACCTCGCAGTGCTGTTCCCGTCGATCAACCTTGGCATCCCCTTCGGTGGACCCGTGTTCGCCAGCCTGGACGCCAACAAGATCATCACCCCCATCATCGCCAGCCTCCTGGGCCTCGTACTCAACGAAGCCGCGTACATGGCTGAAATCGTCCGCTCCGGCATTACCGCTGTAGACAAGGGACAAGTGGAAGCGGCCAGTGCCCTGGGTATGAACAGGGCCAAGACCCTTCGCCGCATCATACTTCCGCAGGCTTCGCGGGTCATGATCCCGCCGGCCGGCAACGAAACCATCACCATGCTCAAAAGCACCTCCCTGGTCAGTGTGGTTGCAGTCGCTGACCTGATGTACCAGGTCAACCTCATCTCCGCCCAAACGTTCCAGACCATCCCGCTGCCGATCGTAGCCAGCCTTTGGTACCTGTTGGCGACATCCGTGTTGTCCGTCGGGCAGTCCCGGCTGGAACGCAAGTTCGGCCGCAGCGATCAACAGGTCTCCGGCCAGGGCAACAAATTCAAGCAGCTGTTCAACGCTCGGCGTCCAATGAAGGCAGGCAACCGGTGAACGCCCTCCCCATGGTCCAGGTCAGCGACGTCCACAAGCACTACGGCGATTTCCACGTCCTCAACGGCATCAACCTTTCGCTCAACGCAGGCGAAGTGATGTGCGTGGTGGGGCCCTCCGGATCAGGCAAATCGACCATGCTGCGGTGCATCAACCACCTGGAAAAGATCGACGCCGGCACCATCCACGTGGACGGTGAACTCGTGGGATACCGCGCACGCAACGGGAACCTCCACGAAATGAAAGACAAGGACGTGTGCCGGCAGCGCGCCGACGTCGGAATGGTCTTTCAGAAGTTCAACCTGTTCGCCCACATGACGGCCCTTGAAAACATCATGGAGGCGCCGATGCAGGTCCGTGGCCGGCGTCGGGCCGATGTCCGTGACGAAGCCATGGAGCTCCTGGAGCGTGTAGGCCTGGACGCCAAGAGCGGAAACTACCCAGGCCAGCACTCCGGCGGACAGCAGCAGCGCGTCGCGATCGCCCGGGCACTGGCCATGAAGCCCAAGGTCATGCTCTTTGACGAGCCCACCTCCGCTCTCGACCCCGAGCTGGTGGGTGAAGTCCTGGACGTCATGCGCGAGCTCGCTGCATCAGGAATGACCATGGCAGTTGTCACGCACGAAATGGCGTTCGCCAAGGAAGTGGGCAACTCCCTGGTCTTCATGGATGGCGGCACCGTCATTGAAAGCGGCAACCCCCGCGACGTTTTGAACAACCCGCAGCACCCCCGTACACAGGCTTTCCTTTCCAAGGTCCTCTGAGTTCTCGTCCCCAGAGAAGTCGCTGGACCGTCCCCGGCATTTCCCCCCACCCAAGAAGGAACATCATGAACGCCAAGTCCCAGCCCCGTCATGCCATGAAGAAGCCAACGGCGGCAGCTTCAGCGCTTGTGGCCATCGGCCTGCTGTCCGCTTGTGGCACCGGTGCCGCGGCTCCTGCGGCCACGTCTGCCGGCAAGGCCGACGCAGAAGTGCAAGCCTTGCTGCCCGAAGAACTCAAGAAGGGCGGCACCATCGAGATCGCCGTCGACTCGGCCTACCCTCCCATGGACTTCATGGAAGGCGACAAGATGGTGGGCATTGAACCCGAGATCTGGTCCGCGGCCGGCGAGCTCATGGGTGTCACGGTCAAGCCCACCACGGTAGCTTTCGATGCGATTGTTCCCGCCCTGCAGTCCCAGCGGTACCAGGCGAGCTTCGCGGGCTTCTGGATCACCGAGGAACGCACCAAAGCCGTGGATATGGTGTCCTTCTTCCAGAGCGGCTCGCAGTACCTGGTCCGCGGCGATGACAGCAAGGCACCAATCAACAGCTTCAGCGATCTGTGCGGACGGTCGGTGGCGCTCCAGAGCGGCTCCTACGAAATGACCTACGCAGAAGACGCCGGCAAGGAGTGCACAGCTGCCGGCAAACCCGCCGTTGAGATCCAGGGTTACAAGACGCAGGACCAGGCAACTCTGGCCGTGACCAGCGGACGTGCCGATGCCACGGGGATGGGCGCGGAAGTGGCCGGCTACGTAGCCCAGCAGTCCAAGGGCAAACTCAAGACCGCCGGCAACGTCTTCCACACAGTCGAGGGCGGCATCGCCCTGCCGAAGGACGGCAAACTCTCGGCAGCATTCCAGGCGGCCTTCAATAAACTCATCAGCAGCGGAAAATACGCCGAGATTTTCGCCAAGTGGGGTCTCGACAGCGCCAAAATCACCGAGTCCAAAGCGCACACCAGCTGATGACCGCAGCTGACCTGGGGCTGCCGGTGGACGCGATCACCTTCATCCCCGAACCCGGGGCTGACCCGGAGGCCGCCCTGTATTCGGACACCGCTACGGCCGGTGGGGTTGTCTGGACCACCCAGATCCCCACACGCCCGGACGGCAGCATCCCAGCCGGGATCGAGGCGCAGTCCAGACAGGTGCTGGACAACCTACGCGCCGCCCTGGAGCGGGCCGGTAGCCGGCTGGACCGCGTCCTGCACATGACCATCTACTTCACGGACCTTGCCCAACGGTCGGCATTCAACGAGCTCTACCGCGAATACTTTCCCGCGCCCCGCCCGGTCCGCTGCGCCCTGGGCGTCAGCCAGCTCGGCATCGCGGGAATGAAGGTGGAACTGACCGCGACGGCGGCAGTCAGTGCCCCGGACTAAAGCACCTCACGGGGTGGTTTCCTCGCCGGATCTGCTGCGTTCCGCCGTCGTGCCCCCAAAGGCCCGACGGCGGGGCCGGCCGCCTACCCGCGTCCTGCACCGGGACTGCATCACCGATGCTGCACTAAGTTTGACGACTTCCGCGGGTTACGAAGGCCTTACCGTGGCTGCCCTGGCCAGGAACCTGGACGTGGCAAAATCGGCGCTCTATAACCACGTTGCGTCAAAACAGGACGTCCTCCGGCTCATGGAAGAACGACTCATTTCCCAGGTGGATGTCGCCGGATTCGGTTGCGGGCCGTGGGACGAAGCCATGCGTCGGTGGGCCTGGAGCTACCGGGACGTCTTCTCAAAGCACACACCGTTGATCCCGGTGATTGCGGTTCTCCCTGTTGCCGACGCGCCCCGCACACTGGAAATGTACGAGGCCGTCAGCTCGGACCTGGCCGCCGCAGGCATTCCAAACAGCAAAATCGTCCCGTCCATTGTCGCCATCGAGTCTCTCGTCTTTGGAGCGGCCTTCGATGTCGACGCGCCCCCAGACGTCTTCGACGGCTGTTTGGGCGGTTTCTCGCCGTCGTTTGCCGTTGCTTTGCAGGCAGCCAGGGCAGCAGAAATCGAAGAGCCACGGCACGATGCAGCATTCAATCTGGGTGTGGAAGCCCTTCTTGAGGGCCTCAAAGCACTTCTGACCTAGAGCTGGAACCTGCCGGGAGTCGATGATCCGGACGACTTGGGCCGGGACACAAGCGGCAGTGGTTCTGATTGGCTTCAGCAACGGTGCGGGTCCCAGGCACGTGGGGCAAGACTGGGAGCCCATATCGGCAACTACGATGGATTCCTGGCACGGCTCACCGGGGCGCACCGGACGCGGCTCTATGCGATGGGTGTGGAACGTTCCCTTTCAGGACCCGTACCTGGCAACAGTGGGGCGCGGTCTGGAGGGCTGGAACGAGACTACGATGCCGAACATGGCAGCGCTATTGGAACAGCCGTTGGATAGGACACAAGTGATAACTGAAGGCACGGCCGGCAGAGCCGGAGACAATGAGGCGGCGGCGTACTTCCGCGCCAAAGTGAGGTTCGAGATCGACGTCATGGACGTCGCCGAAAAGCTCCCGGCCGGCGGATTCGTGCTCGTTGACACCAGGAGGCGCGCGTCCTGGGAGCACGGCCACGTCCCCGGTGCGGTGCATCTGCCAACCGCCGACATCCCGTCCCGTGCCCCGGAACTGATCGCCTCTGGCACCGACGTGGTGGTTTACTCCTGGGGTCCTGGGTGCAACGGCAGCACGTTCGCGGCCATCGCGTTCGCCGCCCTTGGCTATCCAGTGAAGGAAATGATCGGCGGCATCGAATACTGGGCCCGGAACGGACTACCAGTGGAGACAATCGCCGGCGTCAGCCGGGGGAAACCCGACGGGCTGGTAACGGCGCACGCGTCGTAGCGACGCGCATATTCCCATGGGACAGCTAAGGGCGCGACGACACCTGCCTCCGCGCGTCCTGGGGCCGTTTGGGTGTCCTGAACGAGTTCCCTCATCCCAACCATGCACAAACGCACGACGGCGGCACTCGCCGAGTGCCGCCGTCGAACCTTAACGCTTGGGACTACGCCGTGACTGCCAGTGCGTCGATCTCCACGAGCATCACTTCGTGCGGCAGGTCGACGAACACAGTGGTGCGGCTGGGCAGCTGGCCGCTGGGGACGTTTTCGCGGATGAACTCGCCGTAAACCTCGTTCATGGCGGGGAAGTCGTCCCTGGTGGTGAGGTAGACGCGGAACATCAGCACGTCTTCAACCGACGAACCGCCGGCTTCTAGGATGGCCTTGACGTTTTCCAGCGTGCGGCGGGTCTGGACGCGGACGTCTCCCTCGCCGATGTACTGGTTGGTGGCGGGGTCCATGGGGCCCTGGCCGGAGACCTGGAAGAATCCGCCCTTCTGGATGCCCTGGGAGAATACGTGCGCCGGGGCGGGGGCGTTTTCGGTGAGTACTACGGTCTTTTCACTCATGCTGAGTTCCTTTCGTGGCTGATCCAGCCGAGGTCATGGGAGATGGCCTCGGTGCTGGCTTTGAGGTCGGGCAGCAGCTCAAGCAAACCTTCATAGCTGAGCATTACTACCGGTACCGAACAAGAGGCTGCGGCAACAACGGCGCCGCTGGCGTCGCGGATCGGGGCCGCGATGCAGTGCACGAACGCTTCGTGCTCGGCGTTGTCGTGCGCCCAGCCCTGGACCCTGACCTGCTCCAGTTCGGCCAGCAAGGCCTCCGGCGAGGTCAGGGTATTGTCGGTAACTTTCACGTAGTCCAGCCCCGCCGCGATCTTTTCCTGCCGGCTGCGCGGCATATCGGCGAGGAGGACCTTCGAGACTGCGGCGGAGTGCAGCGATGCAGTCAGGCCGATCCGCGAGTACATGCGGACTGGGTGGTGCGACTCGAACTTATCGATGTACACCACCTCGTTGCCTTCGAAGGCGGCCAGATGCACGGTATGCCCGGTGCGGCCGTTGAGATCGGCCAGGTGCGCGTGGGCGACCTTGCGGATGTCGCGCTGCTCCAGTGCGAGCGAGGACAGTTCGAACAGTTTGGAGCCGAGCATGAACCGCTGGTCCTCGTCCCGCACCACAAAGCGCTTCTCCTCCATGGCGTGCAGCAGCCGCATCACCGTGGTTTTGTGCACAGCTGCCTTGGAGGCCAGCTCGTCCAGCGTGGCCGGCTTGGCCGCGAGTTCGGCGAGCAAGTCGATGGCCCGCATGAGGCTCTGGCTCACGGTGTCACGCTCCGGTCCTGGTATGGAAGTGTCCGTCTTCAACATGGATGGCGGCCCAGCCGGCGTCCGTGGATTCGAGGATGGTTGAGAGCTGCGTGGCGTCGGGGAGGGGCCCGCGGTCGCCGTGGACGGTGAGGGTGCAGGCCGCTGCCACGTGGCCCCTGCGGAGGCTTGCCTTCGGGCCCAGGCCGAAGAGGATGCCGCTGAGGTACCCGGCGGCGAAGGAATCGCCCGCACCAACGGGCTCGACGACGTCGACGGACAGTGCGGGGACCTCGTCCCGGGTGCCGTTGCGGTCGAGTGCAATCGCGCTGATCGCCTCGTTCTTGATGACCAGCACCTCAGGATCGGGCATGAGCCGCCGCAGTTCCGCTTCGTCGGTGGTGCCGAAGGCGTGCTCGGCTTCGTCCTTGCCTACGAGCACAATGTCGGCCAGGTTCGCCAGCCGCTGCAGTACCGAACGGTCCCGGCCTGCCCAGAGGGCAGCCCGCCAGTTGACGTCGAAACTGATGGTCCGGCCGTTCCGCGGTGCGGCCAGGATGGTTTCGAGCAGCTCCAGGCAATCGGGGGAGAGTGCGGCCGTGATACCGCTCAGGTGGATGAGTGCCGCATTCTCCAGCAGGCCGGCGACGGCGGGGCTGGCCAGCGTGGCCCGTCCCATGGCGGAGGCCGCGCTTCCCTGCCGGTAGTACAAAACTGAAGCGCCGCCGTCGGGCCCTGGTTCCTGTGCAGGCACTTTCACGTAGAGCCCGGTGGGCAGCGCGTCGTCGACCTCGACGCCGGAGACGCCGACGCCGTGGCGGCTGAGCTCGTTGAGGATCCGCGTGCCGAAGCCGTCGCGGCCGACGCGTCCCACCCAGTGCGTATCCAGGCCCATGGCGGCCAGGCCCATGGCGACGTTTGACTCGGCACCGCCGATTCCGCAGTGGAGTTCGGTGGCCTCGTGGAGCGGAACGGCTTGGACAGGGGTAAGCATGGCCATCGTCTCGCCAACACATACAGCTGAAAGCATGGATCTCCCGCACTCACTCTCGCGCTTTTCAGCGGCACTCTGACGCCGCGGCACGGAGCGTTCCGCGGCGGATTGAGTGGCTCTGCGGGCATGCCGCGGCCTTGACTCTCAATCCTGCACCATGTTAGACATATCACCAGCAGGTTTGCAACCAGCGTTGCAGAATACGCAACGCAAGAGAAAATCTCCATCAAGACACCCCCACAACGCAGCTTCAAGAACGCAGCACCGCGAAAGGGAATGAACCCGTGAACACCTCCGAAGCCATCTCGGCAACCGCCGTCGCCGCCCTGGCGGACCGCCGGCTCGACTGGCGGCACAAGGCCGTGCCGGCCACCGCCAACGGGACCACCCATGCCGGGTTCGTCGCAGCCGGGCACCCGCTGGCGGACCTCCAGACCCCGCTGCTCACCCTCGACGCCGGCGCGCTGCAGGGCAATGCGGACCGCCTCGCGTCCTGGTGCAAGGACCACGGCGTCCTGCTCGCTCCGCACGGCAAGACCACCATGGCACCGCAGCTGTGGGCCGAACAGCTCAGCCGAGGCGCCTGGGGCATTACGCTGGCCAACTTCGCGCAGCTTCGCGTCGCCCGTGAGTTCGGCGTCCGGCGCCTGCAGCTCGCCAACAGCCTCACCGATCCGCACGCCATCGAGTGGGTGGCCGCCAACGCCACTGCCGAGGCGCCCATCCTCTCCTGGGTGGACTCCGCCGGCACTGTCAGCGTCATCAACCGGACCCTGGCTGACAGCGACTCCGTCCTCGACGTCCTCGTGGAGCTTGGCGCCAACGGCGGCCGCACCGGCGCCCGGGGCGTGGACGCAGCGTTGGACGTGGCCCGCGCGGTTGCCGCCTCACCGCGCCTGCGGCTGGTGGGCGTCAGCGGCTACGAGGGGTCGCTGGCCCACACCGCGGACGACGCCGGCCTGGCCGCCGTCCGCGGCTACCTCGCGCAGATGCGTCTGCTTCACGAGCAACTTCTCGCCGAGGGCCTCTACGGCACCGACTCGGTCATCCTGACCGCCGGTGGCAGCGCGTACTTCGACGACGTCGTGTCCGTCCTGTCGCCATGCATCAGCAGTCGTTCCGAGGGCGCCTCACAGGATAGCCCCCGCGTGGAACTGATGATCCGCAGCGGCGCGTACATCATCCACGACGACGGTTTCTACCGCGGGATCTCGCCGTTTTCCCGCGACGGCGGTAACCCGTTCAAAGCCGGAATGCACGGCTGGGCGCGCGTTGTCTCGCAGCCCGAGCCTGGCCTTGCCATCCTCGACGCCGGTAAACGCGACCTGCCCGTCGACGAAGGGCTGCCGCGTCCCCAGCTCATCGGGCCCGCCCTCGGCGGGCCCATGGAACCCCTTGCCGGCGCAGAAATCACCGCCGTCAACGACCAGCACTGCTTCATGACGTTCGACGCCGGCACCACATCGGTGCGTCCGGGCGACGTGGTGCGGCTGGGCCTCTCCCACCCGTGCACCGCCTTCGACAAGTGGACGCTCATCCCGGTTCTCGCGGACACGGACAACGACCAGACCGTCGTGGACCTCATCCACACGTTTTTCTAGGAGGAACGCGGTGAAGACACTCATCAGCAACGCCGTCCTGGTGGACGGCACGGGGGAGCCTCGCCGGAGCGCGGACGTCCTGCTCGACGGCCCGGTGATTGCCGTCGTCGCCGACGCCGGAACCCTCACCGCAGCGGAAACCGGCGCCGACCGCACCATCGACGCCGCCGGGTTGGTCCTGAGCCCCGGCTTCATCGACATGCACGCGCATTCGGACCTGCAGCTGCTGGTCAACAAGGACCACTACGCCAAGCTCAGCCAGGGCGTCACCACGGAACTGCTGGGCCAGGACGGGCTTTCCTACGCACCGGTGGACGACGCCACGCTGGCGGGGGTGCGCGAGAAGATCGCCGGCTGGAACGACAACCCCGCGGACTTCGACTGGGACTGGCGGACCGTGGGGGAGTACCTGGACCGGCTGGACCGCCAGGACGACGGCGGCCGGATCGCCACCAACGCCGCCTACCTCGTTCCGCAGGGGACCGTCCGGGCCATGGTGATGGGTTTCGCCGAAGGAGAGCCCACGACCGAACAGCAGCAGCGCATGCAGGACGCCGTCCGGACGGCCATGGAAGAAGGCGCCGTCGGGATGTCCTCCGGGCTCACTTACACGCCCGGAATGTATGCACGCACCGAGGAACTCGCCGGACTCTGCCGTACCGTCGGCGAACTGGGCGGCTTCTACGCGCCGCACCACCGCTCCTACGGCAAGGGCGCCCTGGCTGCCTACGCCGAGATGATCGGACTGAGCCGGGACACGGGCTGCGCCCTGCACCTCTCCCACGCCACCATGAACTTCGCCGAAAACAAGGGCCGCGCCGGCGAACTGCTGGACCTGATCGATGAAGCCCTCGACGACGGCGTGGACATCACCCTGGACACCTACCCCTACCTGCCCGGGGCCACCACGCTCTCGGCCATCCTTCCCAGCTGGGCTTCCTCCGGAGGCACCGAGGCAACCCTGGAGCGTTTGGCCACCCCGGACACCCGCGCCAGGATCCGCGAAAGCGTGGAGATCTACGGCTCAGACGGCTGCCACGGCGTGGTGGCCGAATGGGACACCCTGGAAATCAGCGGCGTCCAAAACCCTGCGCTCGCGGACTGCGTCGGCAAGACGATCAAGGGCATCGCTGCGGAGACGGGCGAGGAACCGTTCGATGTCTTCGCCCGGATACTCCGCGATGACCGCCTCGGCACCGGGATCCTGCAGCACGTCGGCCACGAGGAAAACGTCCAGGCCATCATGAAGCACCGCACGCACACCGGCGGCAGCGACGGACTCCTGGTCGGCGCGAAACCGCACCCGCGCGCCTGGGGGACCTTCCCCCGCTACCTGGGGCACTACTGCCGCGACCTGGGATTGCTGACCCTCGAGGAAACCGTCCACCACCTCAGCGGACGCCCCGCCGCCCGGTTGAAACTGGACCGCCGCGGACTGGTCCGCGAAGGCTATGCAGCAGACCTTGTCCTCTTCGACCCGGACGCCGTCCGCGACGAAGCCACCTTTGAAAACCCCCGCCAGGCGGCCGCCGGCATCCACTACGTGTTCGTCAACGGCACCCCGGCCATCGACAGCGGGCAGCCCACCGGCGCCCGCGCCGGCCGGGCCCTTCGCCGCAGCCCCGACGGACGCACCCGAGCAGGAAGTACCGAAACCGCATGACACCCGAAGAATTTGTCCGCCAGCTGGAAGCGGACCGCACCCTCGCCGTCGTCCGCGCGCCGTCCATCCCCGACGCCGCCGAACTGTGCCGGGCACTGGCCGGCGGCGGCATCCGCAGCGTCGAGCTGACGTTCACCACGCCGGATGTGCTCACCCACGTCAAGCGCGCGGCGGAGACGGCAGCGGACCATGGCGCCGCCGTCGGGGTCGGCACCGTCATGACCGCCGATCAGGCCCGGGCCGCCATCGACGCGGGGGCACAGTTCCTGGTGACGCCCGGGCTCCGCCGCGAAGTGGCCGCCGTCGCGGTGGCTGCCGGCATCCCGTTCAGCCTGGGCGCCATGACGCCCACCGAGGTGGCCGAGGCACTCGACCTGGGCTCCGCCGCGGTAAAGATCTTCCCCGCCCGGCAGCTCGGACCGGTGTACCTGAAGGACCTGCAGGGCCCCTACCCGGGCATCCGGCTGCTGCCTTCGGGAGGCATCGATGCCTCCAACGCCAAAAGCTACCTCGACGCCGGTGCTGCCGCGGTCTGCTGCGGCACCAGCGTGGTCCCGCCCGCAGCAGTCGCTGCCGGTGACTGGGCAGACATCGCGGCACGTGCCGCCGCCTTCACCGGCACCCTCAAGTAGGACTTACCGAGAAAGATAACGTCCATGAATGAATTCCTTGACTGGCTCCGGCACGACACCGCCGGCCTGCTCCTCCTGGCAGGCGCCGGCATCGCGCTCCTGCTGTTCCTGATCATCAAGGTCAAGCTCGAGCCGTTCATCGCCCTGGTGGGAACCGGCGTGATCGTGGCCCTGGTGGGTGGGATCTCCGTGGAGGCCCTGGTCGGCTCGGCCACCAAGAGCAGCGACGCCCTGATTGAAAAGGGCTTCGCCGGCATCCTCGGGCACATCACGGTGATCATCGGCCTGGGCACGGTGCTCGGAGCCATCCTTGAACGGTCCGGCGGCGCGGAAGTGCTGCTCGGAAGGCTCGTGAAGATCTTCGGCGAGAAGGGCACCCCGCTCGCCATGGGCATAACCGGCTTCGTGCTGGGCATCCCGGTCTTCTTCGACATCGGCATCTTCGTCCTGGCGCCGCTGGTCTATGTGGCTGCCATTCGCGGTGGCAAGTCCCTGGCCCTGTATGCACTGCCCCTGCTGGCCGGCCTCTCCGTGACGCACGCGTTCCTTCCGCCGCACCCCGGCCCCGTTGCCGCGGCCGGATTGTTCCACGTCGACCTCGGCTGGATCATCCTGATGGGCCTGGTTTGCGGAATTCCGGCCTGGTTCGCCTCCGGCATCCTGTGGGGCACCTGGATCGGCAAGCGCGTCATGGTCAACGTTCCCGAAGACCGGATCGTGCCGGAGGCCGAGGAAGCCAAGGGCCACGAGCCGTCCATCGGCCTGGTGCTGCTGGCGATCGGCCTGCCGATGCTCCTTATCCTGGGCGGTACGTTCGGCAACATCTTTGCTCCGGCAGGTCCACTGCGTGACGTACTCCAGTTCTTCGGCAACCCAGCGATTGCCTTGACCGTCGCCGTGCTGATGGCCATGTGGCTGCTGGGCATCCGCCGCGGCATGACCTCCGCTGAGCTCAGCGAAATCACCGGTTCCTCGCTGCGTCCGGTGGGCATGATCCTCTTGGTTGTTGGCGCCGGCGCGTTCTTCGGCGCTGTTCTGTCTGCCACCGGTGTCGGCAAGGCCGTGGCCGATTCGCTGTCCCAGGCCGGCCTGCCGATCATCCTGTCCGCTTTTGTGATCAGCGCCGGCATGCGCATCGCGCAGGGCTCGGCCACGGTGGCGATCGTGACCACCGGCGGCATCCTGGCACCGAGCCTGGCATCCGGCTACTCGCAGCCGCAGCTCGCCCTGATTGTGGTGGCGATTTCCTCCGGGTCCATCATCGCCAGCCACGTCAATGACGGCGGTTTCTGGATCATCTCCAAGTACTTCAACATGTCCGTCAAGGACACCCTGAAGACCTGGACGGTACTCGAAACCGTGCTGTCCATCGTGGGTTTTGCGATGGCGGCGCTGCTGTACCTGTTCGTGTAGGTCCCAGAACCGCGGAGCGGACGACGGGTCTCCAGCCCTGGTCCCCTTGGGCCTCAACTTCCTTCAGGCTGTGGTGTGGAGGTCGATCTTGTCCGCCCGTCGGAGGAAGGTCGCCACACCCTCATTGAGCAGATCACAGTAAGGGCGTTGTAGCGCCCTCTTTGCCGAAGGGGGTGGCGGCCAGTTAATGTGCGGCCATGACTTGTTGTCGGCTCCAGGCAGGGCGCACCTGCACGGGACCCTCGTTGACGGCTTCGAGGCTGGTCTCGCGTGCGGCCTTAAGGCTGTAGGCACAGGGCGGTGCCGCAGGACGAATTCGTGAATCGTTTGGGCGGCCGGTGGCCATCCTCAGTTCGATTTCTGGATGGCTGCCACCGCCGTGTCGTAGAGGTCGAACAGCGGTGTCGAGCCTCGCACTCGCAGCCACTCCTCGGTGGCGGCCTGCAGGCAGGTGATCGCCGCGCCGACGATGGCTTTAGCCTCGAAACCACGCGATTCGGAGGCGGGTAGGCGCGGTTCGATCAAGGGGGCGAGCAGGTCGGTCCACCTCGCCTGCTTCTCGGCGTGGCCGGCCCGCAGCGAGTCGTTGTCGAACAGCATCGAGACGATCTCGAGACGGTTCTCCGGGCTGGCCTCAATCTCGTCGAGCACCTCGAACGCATACCGCAGCGAAACCCAGACGTCTTCGTCGCCCGGACGGTCGGCGAGCCGGATCGCAATGACCTCTCCCTGCTCGGACAAACCGCTCAGAGCCAGGTCTTCTTTCGTACGGAAGTAGTTGAAGAGGGTACGGCGCGAGACTCCGGCCGCTGCTGCGACCTCGTCGACGGTGGTCTCATCGAAGCCCTTCTCTGCGAAGAGCTGCATCGCCGTCTGTGCCAGAAGCGAACGCACGACGGCCCGTGTCTGCAGGCGAATGGGGGAAGGGTTCGGTGCCATGCACTAACAGTACAACAATGCAGTGCAGGAAGCATCTTGCACTAAGTGCATGACGGTGCGTAGAGTGTTCGTATGAGCAAAATCGACTACAGCACACAAACCGTCATCGTCACCGGAGCCAGCTCCGGCCTGGGCGCGGAGTTTGCCCGCCAACTTGCCGCCCGAGGCGCAAACCTCGTTCTCGTGGCCCGCCGCGAAGACCGGCTGAATGCTCTCGCCGGGGAGCTGACACGCCGCGACGGGGTGAGCGTCACCACCATCGCCCGCGAACTCGATCGGCCAGATGCAGGACGCGCACTCCGAAAGGAGCTCGAGTCGCGGGGCATCTTCGCCACTGGCCTCGTCAACAATGCCGGCTTCGGCACACACAACCCGTTCGGCGAGGAGGATCCCGAGCGGCTGCAGCAGCTCATCACGCTGAACATCGGCGCCCTGGTCGACCTGAGCCATGCCTACTTCGACCTCTTCGCGAAGCAGAAGAAGGGCATTCTGATCAATGTCGCGAGCCTGCTCGGCTTCATGCCCACCCCCTACCTCAGCGTCTACGGCGCTTCGAAGGCGTTCGTGCTGAGCTTCACCGAGTCGCTCTGGGAAGAGGCCCGCGGAACGGGCCTGCGGGTTCTCGCAATCTCACCTGGCGCGATGAAGACGGAGTTCTTCGACGCCGCCGGCAGCCAAGCCGCAGACTACGGCACCCGCCGCGCCCGCCCCGAAGACGTCGTGAAGACCGCCCTCGACACCGTCGATAAGCCCTCGCACCGCCCTTCGGTCATCACCAACGGACGCCCGCTCGCGATCGCCGCGCGATTCCTCCCGCGCCGCGCGATCGTGCACTTCATGGGCGCCACCATCCGCCGCAGCAAGCGCTGACGGACTCCGACCCACCGACCACCTGCCCGGGTGACTGCGCATCCACCCAGCAAACCAGCAGGGAGCATCATCATGGTCATCAGCATGCAGGAGCCGGGCGCGACGGCGGGACGGGGCTCTCCGACAAGGAGCGCTTCATCCCATCCACGCCGCCCAGCGAGCCGACGACCGACGCAGAGTGCTTGACCGCACGACCTCGGGCAACGGGACCGCGAACGGCACGATCATGCCCGGCATCGAGGTTTTCCGCACCCTCATCCACTCCAGGGCATCTACACGCAGGGCCAGTGGAAAGCCGCCGACCTTGCTGCACGCCCTTCGGCAAGCCCGCCGCTCAACTACCCCAAGGGCTCGGAGCCGGCGTCAGGGGGTTGCTTGGCGTTCGTAGCCTGCAATGTTGGCGAATTCTGTGGCGTCAAGGCTTGCGCCGCCGACCAGCACGCCGTCGACGTCGGTTTGGTGCATGATTGCTGCGGCGTTGCTGGCTTTGACGGAGCCGCCGTAGAGGAGCCGGACCTGGGCGGAGACGTCCGTGTCGAACAGACGGGTCAGTTCGGCGCGGATAGCGTGGCACATTTCCTGTGCGTCTTCGGGCCCGGCGACTTCCCCGGTGCCGATGGCCCACACAGGCTCATAGGCAACAACGAGAGTGGCGGCCTGATCGCTGTTGAGGCCTTCAATGCCGGAGCGGAGTTGGGTGAGGGTGTGCTGGACGTGCCTGCCGGCCTGTCGGATGTCCAAACCCTCTCCGACGCACAGCACGGGTGTGAGTGAGTGGCGGTAGGCGGCCTTTGCCTTGGCGTTGACGGTTTCGTCGGTTTCGCCGTGGATGGTGCGGCGTTCGCTGTGTCCGACGAGCGCGTACTTGCATCCGAGCCGGGCCAGGAGTTGGCCGCTGATGTCGCCGGTGTAGGCACCCCCGTCGAATTGGGACAGGTCCTGGCCACCGCAGACGAGGTTCAGACCGTCATCCTGGATGAGAGATCGCACTACGCTCAGGGTGGTGAAGGGTGGAAAGAGGGCAACTTCCACGCTCCCGTAGTCGTGTTCTGCGTCGGTGAGGCACACTGCCAGTTGTTGCAGCAGGCCCGTGCCCTGGACGTGGTCCATATTCATTTTCCAGTTGCCAGCGATGAGGGGTGTCCGGTCAAGGATGGTGTTGGGGGACGTGCTCATGTATTCCTCCGTATTTGCTGGGTGTTCTAAGAGTTCGACCTATTGCTGGGGCCCGGGATGGGGCGCCAACAAGGTGCTTCTGGAATATGTAAGGGCTTGCCCTAGGACTGCGGTAAGGGTTTTGTGGGCTGGAGCCGTGTTCCGTCCAGGTTGTGCAGGAGATGCCGCGTCCCCATGCCATAGCTCCTGATCCAGATGATGTTCGACTGTTCTGTCTTGGTCTCGATACGCGCCACGTAGGAGTACCCGCCGTGTTCCGTAACTTCGACGAGATTGCCTGGCTGCAACGAGGTCCAGTCCTGTGGTTCAGGGTGCGAGGTGTCGTCATTGCCCGCCTGGCGCATTGCCCGCTTCATTTCCGCGTCTCCCGGAGAGTTTCGGGTGCCGCAGTGGAAGCAGCGGGGCCAGCGGACTCGCTCACAGTCCGTCGCTGTGTAGGGCCTTTTTTACTGGCTGCTCGTGTGTTTACGGGTGGCATGAAGATTGTGCTCTCATTTAGAAGCAGGGTTTGGAAGGATGAGGCTCGGTCTGCATGTTCTGGGAGGATGAATCGGCCGCCTCAGGAGTTAGCCGGCGCCCCGCAGAGAATCTCAATTCACTGCTGCATTAGTATGAACTCTAGGTTTTGGAACAATCAGACAGGAAAATCCATGGCACTTGCTCACATCGAGGAGGCAGTCGCTGCCCTTAAAGCTGGAAAGCCGATCATCGCTGTGGATGATGAGGACCGCGAGAACGAGGGCGACATCATCATGGCCGCCGAGCATGCCACGCCGGAGTGGCTGGCCTGGATTATCCGGGTTTCCAGCGGTTTCGTGTGCGCCCCGATGACCAATGGACTGGCAGATGCTTTGGAGCTGCCGCTGATGACCGAGGACAACAAGGACTCCCTCCGCACCGCCTACACGATCACTGTGGACGCTGCGGGCCAGTCAACGACCGGTATCAGCGCGACCGACAGGGCCCGGACACTCCGGGTTCTTGCCGATCCTTCCTCCGGTCCGGCAGACCTGATCCGTCCCGGCCATGTGCTCCCCCTGCGTGCAGTTGATGGGGGAGTGCGGCAACGTCCAGGCCACACCGAGGCTGCCGTGGACCTGCTGAAGCTTGCCGGTCTCGCCCCAGTTGGTGTCATCGCCGAAGTCGTCGCCGATGACGGTGAAATGATGAGGCTTCCGGGCCTGCTGGAACTGGGGCACGAAAAGGGACTGCCCGTGATCAGCATCGCCCAGCTGGTTGCCGCCCTGGAGAGCTGACCCAGGGCGGCACCGGCAAGAGGTTTATTGGGCGCAAAAGCCGCCGTCGACGAGGAGGTCGATGCCGGTACAGAAGGATGCTGCGTCCGAGAGGAGGAACACCGCCGGTCCGGCCATTTCGGACGGGTCGGCGATTCGCTTCATCGGCGTTTCGTCGGCGAAGAGTTGCATCTGGTGGACCATTTCGGGGCGGGAGTTCATCTTGGTCATGGTGTATCCGGGGCTGAGGGCGTTGACGCGGATGCCGCGCTCGGCCCATTCCATGGCCAGGGACTTGCTCATGTGAATGACGGCGGCTTTGGCGCTGTTGTAGTGTGCCTGCAGCAGGCCGCGATTGACGATGCTTCCGGACATCGAGGCGATGTTCACGATGGACCCGCCGCCGTTCCGGAGCATGGCGCGGCCTTCGGCCTGGCAGCTGAGGAAGACCCCGGTGACGTCGATGTCGTAGACCTTTTGCCACTGTGCCAGCGGCATGTCTTCGGCGGGGGCGGCGTTGGCTATGCCGGCGGAGTTCACCGCCAGGGTGAGGGGGCCAAGGTCGGCCTCGATCTTGGCCACGGCCTCTTCGAGTTCGTCGGCCTTGGTCACGTCGGCTGCGACGAAGATGGCCCGCCCTCCGGATTTTTTAATGCGCTGGACGGTTTCGTCGGGTCCGTCGCCGGGGAGGTCAACGATGCCGATGGCGCCGCTTTGCTGCGCGATACCGTACGCGATGGCCTGCCCGATGCCGGATCCGCCTCCGGTTACGAGGGCTGTCCGGCCGTCCAGGGCGAAGCTGAGTTTCGGGTTCAATTGCTGTCCTTCAAGTTTTAGGGCGCTTTGTCTGACTCCAGCTTCAGCGCAGTTTTTTTGTCCGTGATGAGTACGTTGATCCATTTGCCCTCAGCGGCTGCCCGTATCGCGGCGTACTTCCTGGCGCCGCCGGCGATACCGATGCGCCTGTCGACCCGGAGCATCTGCTCCGGGCTGATGCCCAGGACGCGGTCATTGAGGTCGGACTCGATAAGTGTTCCGTGTTTGTCGAAGAACCGCAGGCAGATATCGCCTACCGCACCTGACGCGGCGAGGGCGTTGAGGTTGGATTCGTTGAGTGAATTGCCTGACTCCCGCAGGAGCGGTGACGGTTCGATGCTTCCGATGCCGACCAAAAGCGTATCCAGCCGGTCCCAGTCGGCGGCGACCTCAGCGACAAAGGGGTCCTCGAGCAGGGCGTCCCGGCCGCCGCGGCTGGAAACAATGCCGGGCGCGGGCAGGTAGCGGGGGGTTCCTTTGGTGACTGTTGCCAGCCGGTCGGCAAGGTGCGTGGCCCGCACCTGAACTTCGGGATTGCCGACTCCGCCGATGACCTGGACGATGCTTTCCGCGGTTTTGACGTTTCGTGGGGACATCGCGTCCACCGTTGCCAGCAGTGTCGAGGACCAGGACGACAGCCGACCCTGTTGCCTCCGGTGAGGGTGACTTCAAGGTAGCCGGCGGCCGTGGCACCGATACCGCGGATGATGGCTGCTTCGTCGTCGGTTTGCAGGTCGGCGATGACGACGGCGGACAGGCCGTACTTGGCGGCCACGGCGTCCTCCAGGTCCGATTCGGTTCCCGGGGGTGCGACGACGATGGTCCGGACGATGCCTTCACGTACAGCGTCGGTCAGCCAGCGGGAGACCCGGGACTGGGAGACGTTGAGCTTTTCCGCGATGTCCGCCTGGCTCAGGTTTTGCTCGTGGTACATCCGCGCGGCTTTGACCATCAGGCCCAGTTGCTCGGGGTTGAAAGTCCTGGTTCTCGGTGCCACGGCGTTCCTTCGCTTCTCGTCAGGCAAGGGTCCAATTATTTCATGTAATTCCTTTCTCCTAGAGTGTGGCCAGTGACATGACTTTGGCTGGGGTGGCTTCGGCGGCGTCCAGGATTCCCTGGTTTCGTCCGCGGGCCAGGACCATGACACGGTGGGCGAGGCCCAGCACTTCCTCGAGGTCGGAGCTGACCACAATGACAGCGTTACCATTGCGGGCCAGGTCGGCTACGACTTCGTAGATTGAGGCGCGCGCGCCGACGTCGATGCCCCGGGTGGGTTCGTCGAGGATGATCAGGCGCGGGTCGCGCTGCAGCCATTTGCCGATCACGACTTTTTGCTGGTTGCCGCCAGAGAGGGAGGACACAGGCAGCGCCACGTTGCCCTTCATTCCGATGCCCTTGGCCACAGTGGAGGCGAAGCTTCGGACTTTGGACGGTGCGATCCAGCCCGATGAGCTGACCTTTCCCATGTTGGGGAGGGCGATGTTGTTCTCGATGGTGTCGCTGACGACCAGGCCTTGCTGCTTGCGGTCCTCGGGGATGAGCACGACGCCGGCTTTGATGGCAGCCATCGGGTCGTGTGGTTTCAGGTCTTTCCCGTCCACGACAACTGTGCCCAGCCGGTGCTCGGCGCCGGCTATGGCGCGGACGAGTTCGGTGCGTCCGGCTCCCACGATGCCTGCGATGCCGAAGATTTCTCCGGCACGGACGGTGAAGGATACGTCGGTGAAGTCGCCGGCCTTGTCGTGCAGGTCTTTGACTTCCAGCACGATGTTGTCGGAGGGCGGGGGCACTTCGGGGAAGAGCCGTTCGACGGGCCGGCCGACCATTTCTTCTACCAGCTGGTGGGGGGAGACCTCGCCGGAGGCGTGTTCAGTGATCTTTTTGCCGTCCCTGAGCACGACGATGCGGTCGGCGATCAGGGCAATTTCGGCCAGGCGGTGGCTGACGTAGATGAAGGACACGCCCTCAGCCTTCAGCGCCCTGACGCACTCGAACAGGGCGTCGGTTTCGGCCTGGCCCAGTGCTGCGGTGGGCTCATCGAGGATGAGTAGCGATGCGTCAAGCATGAGGGCCTTGGCGATCTCGACCTGTTGCTGCCCGGCGACGCTGAGGTCCCGAACTTTGGCGTCCATGCTGCCGTTGAAGCCGAGACGTTTGAGCTGGTTTTTGGCTTTCTCGCGCATGGATCGTGCGTCGAGGAATCCGTTGCGCAGGGGCCACCGTCCGACCATGACGTTCTCGGCAACGGTGAGGTCGGGCAGTAGCCGCATTTCCTGGTGAATCAGCCCGATCCCGGCTGCGATGGCGTCCCCGGGGGATGTCGGTGCGTACGGTTCCCCATTCCAGGTCATGGTGCCGGTGGTCGGCTGGGTGACTCCGGCGATGATGCTGGAGAGGGTGGATTTGCCGGCCCCGTTTTCTCCAAGCAGGGCAACGACTTCCCCGGGGTTGATGTCCAGGTCAATGTCCTGGACGGCGATGGTGCCGGGATATTCTTTCGTGGCGCCGCGGACGCGGAGTCCACGGGTGTCCGCTGTAGGCATTGAGAGCTCCATTGGCTAGGGGAAACGGCCGGGCGGGCGGCGCCCCTGAGGAGGCGCCACCCTGTGACGGTCAGGGGTGCTTGGTGATGAAGGGGTCGACGTTGTCCTTGGTGGTGAGGACGCCTTCCTGAAGCTGCTCGGCCGGAACCTTTTCGCCGTTTGCCAGCTTGACTGCGGATTCAAGGGCGAGCTTGCCCATGCCCTGCGTCGGCTGGGTAATCGTTGCGGCCAGGGTGCCGTTCTTCACCGCTTCCAGGCCGGCCTTGTCGCCATCGAAACCGACGATGGTAACGCCCTTGACGCCGGCGTTGCGGACGGCCTGTGCTGCTCCGAGGGCCAGTGCGTCTGCACGGCCGAAGAAGATGTTGATGCTCGGGTTCGCCTGAAGCATGTCCGTGGCGAGCTGGTAGCCCTCGTCCTGGGCCCACTGCTGCGAGGCCTGGCGGGCGACTTCCTTGATGCCGGAGAACTGGCTCATGGCTTCCTTGAAGCCGGTGTCGCGGGCGACCTCCGGGGTGGTTCCGATCTGGCCCTGGATGACGCCGAGCTGTCCCTTGCCATCGACCTGCTTTCCGACCCATTCACCCAGCGTTTTGGCGGCCCCGACACTGTCGGTGGCAATGAAGGTGTCGCCTGGTGCGCCTTCGGGGTTGCGGTCGACAGCGACGATGGGAATGTTCGCTGACTTGGCCGCGCGGACCGGGACGGTTGCTGCTGTGGCTCCGGCCGGGATGTAGATAATCGCGTCAACCTGCTGAGTGATGAAGTCCTGGATCTGCGAAACCTGGGTGTTGGAATCGCCCTTGGCGTCGGCGACGACGACCTTGACGTTTTGTGCCTTGGCCGCCGCTTCGACGGACTGGCGGATCTGATTGAAGAAGTCTGCCTGCTGGTTTGCTACCGCCAGGCCGACGGTCTTCTGCTTCTCCCCGCTGGCTCCGCCGGTGCCGGCGTTTCCGCCGCAGGCTGCCAGGGAAAAGGTGGCCGCCACGGCGACCGCGGCTACTGCAATTTTTCTGAACATGTTCATCTCCATTGATAAATTCGGGTGGGTACTGCTTGAGCGGTTAGTGGGTATGGCTGATCAGGCCCGCTTGCGGCGGAGGACGTCTGCCATCACGGCTATGGCAATGACGAGGCCGATGACGATCTGCTGGATGAACGGTGAGACGCCCAGCAGGTTCAGGCCGTTGCGCAGCACACCGATGATCAGGACGCCGATGACGGTGCCGCCGATGCGCCCCACGCCGCCGTTCAGGCTCGCGCCGCCGATGACGACTGCGGCGATGACGTCGAGTTCATAACCGATGCCTGCGCTGGGCTGGGACGAGTCCAGACGGCTGGCGAGGACGATGCCGCCCAGGCCAGCCAGGGCGCCGGCTGCGACGTAAACCCAGATGGTGACCTTCTTGACGTGGATCCCGGCCAGGCGGGCGACTTCGGCGCCGCCGCCGATGGCGTAGATGGAGCGTCCGGAGGCTCGGTACTTCAGCCAGGCCCAGGCCACCAGGTACAGGGCGAGGACCACCAGCAGCGTGACGGAGAAGAAACCGAGGTACCTTTCGGACGAGAAGTTGAAGAACCACTCCGGGTATCCCACGATCTGCTGGCCGTCGGTGATCAGGTTCGCCAGGCCCCTGCCGATGGACATCATTGCCAGGGTCGCGATGAACGGTGGCAGGTTGGCGTAGGTGATGCCCAGACCGTTGAGTGACCCGGCGGCGGCGCCGACGGCGATGGCTGCCAGCATAGCGGTCCACATCGGCCAGCCTCCCTGGTGGGAGAGCCAGCCCAGAACCATGGTGGAGAGTCCGAGGATGGAACCTACTGACAGGTCGATGCCGCCAGTGATGATGACGGCGGTCGCCCCGACGGACAGGATGCCGAGCACGGTCACCTGGTCCAGGATGTTGATGATGTTCCTGGCGGTCAGGAAGAAGGGCGACGCGAAGCTCAGGATGATGAACAGCGCGATCAGGCCCAGCAGGGCGCCGCCGCTGCCGGAAAACACGCGGGCGCTCAGTTGCGAGAACAGTGGCGCCTTCGCGCCGGTTTCTTGGGGGGCTCCACCGGGCCGGTGGGCTAGTTGTTGACTCATGATTGACTCCGTTGGCAGTAGAGGTTGGCCCTAGTTCATGAACATTCCGCCATCAATGTTGATGGCCTGTCCTGTGATGTAGCTGCCCGCGTCCGATGCGAGGAAAAGGAGCAGGTTCGCCACGTCGGTTGCTTCGGCGGGACGCTTGAGCGGGATGCCGTCGATCCATTCCTGGATCAGCTCGCCGGGCTTGTAGTCACCGAGGCGGCTTCCCCATTCGCGGTCGTTGTATTCCCACATTTCGGTTTTGACGATGCCGGGGCAGTAGCTGTTGACGCGGACACCTGACGGGGCCAGTTCCTTGGCCAGGGACTGGGTGAGGCCGATGACACCGAACTTGCTGGCCGCGTAATGGGGCGTGAAGATAAACCCTTGCCGGCCCTGCCCGCTGGAAGCATTGAGGATGACCCCATGCTCGCTGGCTTTCAGCAAGGGGGCGGCCTCCCGGCAACACAGAAAGACGGCTGTGGTGTTGACGGCGAGGACTTTGTTGAACTCGTCCAGGCTCAGCTCTTCAAGGTTCGCGATCGTGATGATCCCGGCGTTGTTGACGAGGATGTCCAGCCCGCCCCACAGCTGGACGGTCTTGGCGAAGGCTGCCTTGACCTCGGCCTCGTCGGTGACGTCCGCGACGGCGTAGTCGACGTCGAGGCCGGCCGCCCTGAGCTTTGCCGCTGATTCGCTGACCTGGGGGCTGCGGTCGACGAGGAGCACCGAGGCCCCGGCTTCGGCGAAGGCCTGTCCGATGCCGTAGCCGATGCCGCTGGCACCTCCGGTAACGAGAGCGCGGCGGCCGGTGAAGTGGCCCTGAAAAATTTCAGATGCGATCGTGGTCATTGGTGTCACTCCGTTATTGCGGGGGCGAATGCGTCGTGCATCGGGCCCGTTGAGGTGGGGATAAGGGCGGGGTTTTCCGGGGACCAGCGGGCCTTGGCCACGGCGTGTGACCAGCTTGCGCGCCGGTCGTGCGCGTCGTGGGCGGCCATGGCTGGCTCGATCACTGTCCGGTTCCGTGGCAGCCTTTCGACAGCCTCCCGGCTGAACAGGCCGGTCTCGATCGCCGCCATGTGGGCCACGCCGAGCGCTGAGAGATCCGGTACCGCGCTGCGCAGGACGGTTCGCTGGCTCAGGTCCGACTGCAACTGCATTAGCCACGTGTTGGATGTAGGTCCGCCGTCCGCCAGGACAGAGCCGATGCGCGGCGAAACGGATGTCTCTGCGGCCTGGAGCACGTCTTCGATCTGCAGGGCAATCGATTCGAAGGCCGCCCGGGCCAGATGGGCTGAATTCGTGCCGAGGTTGAACCCGCTGATCGAAGCCTCTGCCCGTTCGTCCCACCATGGTGCGCCGAGTCCGGCGAACGCGGGAACAATGTTGACCCCGCCGCTGTCCTCCACGGTCCGGGCCAGGGAGTCAAGATGCGAAACGTCACAGTCGAGCACCTTCGAGAGCCAGACCGCGGTGGCGCCCGTGGCGAGGATGTTCCCCTCGAAGGCATACCGTGGGGAGCCGTCATGCCAGGCCAGTGTTCGGACCAGACCGCCCATGTCCGCAGGGCGCACCTGGTCCTGGAGCAGGCCCATGACGGAGCTGCCGGTACCGTAGGTCGCCTTGACCGTCCCCGGGCCGCGGACGCCATGGGCGTACAGGGCCGAGTGCGAGTCGCCCATCACGGCGTGAACCCGGGCACCGTCGGCGACCCCGCCACGGAGGGGGGAACTTGCCGCGTTGGATGCCACGACCTCCGGGAGGATCTGGCGGGGAACGTTGAACAGTTCCAGCAGCTGCGGGTCCCAATCCAGGGAGTCCAGGTTCAACAGCTGGGTGCGGCTCGCGTTGCCCGCTTCGATCCGGTGTTCACCCGCCAGGCAGTAAAGCAGCCAGGAATCGACGGTTCCGGCCGCGATCTTGCCAGCCTTGCTTAGCCGGCGGTCCGGGTCGGCACTGTCGAGCAGCCATTGGATTTTCAGGGCCGAGAACATCGGGTCGATCGGCAGGCCGGTTGACTGGCGAACCAGTCCGTCGGCACCGTCGCTGATCAGGTTCTTGGCCTGCCCGGCGGTGCGCCGGTCCTGCCAGCCGAGAACCGGTCCCAGGGGCTGCCCGGTCTCACGGTCCCAGATCATTGCCGACTCGCGCTGGGTGCTCACGCCTAGGCCGGCGACCGTGTTCTCCAGTCCGTTAAGGCTGTCTGTGACGGCCTTGGTCACGCTGTCGCGGATGACGATCGGGTCCTGTTCGACCCATCCGGGCTGGGGGTGTTGCTGCGTGAGACTGACCTGTGCCCTGGCGATGATCCCGCCCGAGCCGTTCATGACCAGGGCCTTCGTAGCACTCGTGCCTTGGTCCACCGCCACGACGACGGCAGGTCCGGCAGCGGCAGGGGCCAGGTTAGTCACGGTGCAGGACCTCGCGTGCGGCCGCCGTGATGTGATCGGCCGTCAGACCGAAGTGGTCAAGGAGGAACGCGGTGCTGCCGGTGGGCGCAAAGTGGTTCAGGCCGAGGATGCGCATCGGAACGCGGGCTCCGTCCTCCAACTGGCCCACGACGCTGGCCACAGCTGCACCAAGGCCCCCGGCCACGTTGGCCTCCTCTGCCGTAACGATGGCCCCTGTCTGACGGGCCGCATCCTTAATGGCTTCCTCGTCGAGCGGGCTCAGGTAGGTGGCGTTGAGGACGCGGGCGGAGACTCCCTCGGAGGCCAGTGACGCCGCAGCCCAGAGGGCGCGGGACACTTCGGTGCCGGTGGCAATGATGGTGACATCAGTGCCTTCGCGGGCGACAACGAACTTTCCGCGTTCCAGACCGACGTTGTCCTCCGAAACGTGCGGGACCTTGAAGCGTCCAACCCGGATGTAAGTCGGCCGCGGGTCGGCCACGGCGTTGCGGACCGCGGCGCGGGTCTGGGCGCCGTCGGCCGGCACGACAATGTCCAGGCCCGGGAGTGGACGGAGCCAGGAGAAGTCTTCGACCGAGTGGTGGGTGGGTCCGAGCTCGCCGTAGGCCATGCCCGGGCTCATGCCGCAGAGGATGACGTTGTGCTGGCTGTAGGCGACGTCCGCTTTGATCTGCTCCAGGGAGCGGCCGGTCAGGAAGGGCCCGGCGGCGCAGACGAAGGGGATGAGGCCGGCGTTGGCCAGTCCTGCGCCGACACCAACCATGTTTTGCTCGGCGATGCCGACGTTGATCAGCCGGTCCGGGAACTCGTCACGGAATTTGGTCAGGTTGCTGGAGCCGACGGAGTCGTTGCACACGGCGACGATCCTGTCGTTGGTGCGGGCCAGAGCGATGAGTTCGTCGGCGAAGTCCTGGCGGTTGTCGAACGTGGGTGCGTCGTTCAGCACGGTGGTTGTCGTCATGACAGCTCCTGAAAAGCCTGAAGGGTTTGTTCTTGGGACGGTACTTTGTGGTGCCATTCGACGCGGTCCTCGATGAACGAGACGCCTTTGCCCTTGATGGTATTGGCGATGACAGCGACGGGGGAGCCCGTGGTGGAGGGGCGGAGGGCGTCGATGAGGTCGTTGTAATTGTGGCCGTCAACGACCCGCACTTCCATACCGAAAGCGGCAAGACGGGCATCGAGCGGATCCAGCCCGTTCGTCTCTTCGGTCCTCGCACCCTGCTGGAGACGGTTACGGTCAACGACGACGGTCAGGTTGTCCAGCTTCTGGTGGGACGCCGACATCAGCGCTTCCCAGTTGCTGCCTTCCTGCATTTCACCGTCACCGGTGACGACGAAGACCCGTGCGCCGTTGTTCAGGAGTTTGGCGCCGATTGCCGTACCCACCGCAACCGGGAGACCGTGACCCAGTGGTCCGGTGTTGGTTTCGACTCCGGGAACTTTCACTCTGTTCGGGTGCCCGTTCAGTGCCGACAGGGGCGCCATGAACGTGTCCAGTTCCGAGACGGGGAAGAAACCGCTGTGGGCAAGTGTCGAGTACAGGGCGGCCGCGCAGTGGCCCTTGCTGAGGATGAAGTGATCGCGATCTTCCTGGCGCGGGTTCTCCGGGTCGACGTTCATCACGGCGTCAAATAGGACGGTCAGGATGTCGGTGACCGAGAAGTCTCCGCCGATGTGGCCCTGGCCAGCGTCGGTAATCATTTTCAGAATCGAGCGGCGAGTGGCCTGGGCCCGTTCGTGCAGCGTCACGGCACGGGAGTCGGCGTCGCCGGCCAGGACTTCTTGGCGGAGGGATCGCCAGGTCGCGGCCTGGGAAGCGTCTGCTGTTAGCATTTTGCATATCCATTCAGTAGCGACTGTATGTGCAACAATGTTATGCATGCCACATTCCGGCTGTCAATACTTACTGAGCGAAGGGGTTGACATCCCAGCGCTAGCAACCCGCACGCTGGCCGACCCGCACGCTCATCAAGGAAGAGGAAGCAAAGTGACCACATCCCGCCCACTCCCACGGGTCCACATCGCCACCGACCACGCCGGCATGGAGCTCAGCACCCATCTGGTAAAGCACCTCAGCGGGAAGGGCTACGATGTGGTGGATCACGGCCCGAAGGAATACGACGCGCTGGACGACTACCCGTCGTTCTGCATCAACGCGGCGCTCGCAGTGGTGGCGGACCAGGAATCAGGCGTCCACGCGCTGGGCATCGTGCTGGGCGGATCCGGAAACGGCGAGCAGATCGCGGCGAATAAGGTCAAGGGTGTCCGTGCCGCCCTGGCCTGGAACCACGCCACCGCCACGTTGGCTCGTGAGCACAACGACGCCAATATCGTGGCCGTCGGCGGGCGCCAGCACAGCGTTGAGGAAGCCACGGTCCTGATCGAGGCTTTCCTGGAACAAACCTTCAGCAACGACGAACGGCACGTCCGCCGTATCGGCAAGATCGTCACCTACGAAACCGTCGGTGAAGTCGTTGGGTAACTCGTACCAGGGGAAGGGCACGCGGCGGAAACGGTCGTCCGTGGTGGCGCAGCACCCGGGCCGCCAGTGTCCACAATGAAGGAGGCACTGAATCACCCCTGTGCATGCGGCCCGGCTCCGCACCTTGGACATATATGCGCCAAGGCCGGTTTAAGCGTGAAAGAATCCTCGAATAACCTCCGAAGAAAGGAACTGCCCTTGTCACCCCTTGCCACTTCCAGCTTCCGTGTAGCGATCGTCAGTGCCCAATGGCATGCCGACATCGTTGATCGCGCGGTCGACAGCTTCCAGACGCGACTCAAGGAACTCGGCGTCAGCAACGTGGATGTCTACCAGGTGCCCGGGGCCTTCGAGATTCCGCTACTCGTCCGACGGCTCGCAGCATCCGGCCGATACGACGGTGTCGCAACCTCCGCCCTGGTGGTCGACGGGGGTATTTACCGCCACGAATTCGTCGCGCAAAGCGTCGTGGACGCCCTTATGAGAGTGCAGTTGGAAACTGACGTACCTGTCTTCTCCGGTGTCCTAACTCCTCACCAGTTCCACGAGCACGAAGAGCATCGCAACCAGTTTTCCCGGCACTTCGTGACCAAGGGGAAGGAACTGGCAGACGCTCTCGCCTCCACTCTCACATCATTGGCGTCCCTGTAACCTCAGCCCTGCTTTTACGACAACGGAGCAGTAAAAGCCGATACGGAATCTTGAAAGCCCGGCTCCATCGCGGGAGCCCGGCCCTGCTGCGGCCGCGCGGCATGTGCGGGTGATTACCAGAGAATGCCGACAATTTAGATTCCGTCAACCAGTAACGCGCTGGCTAATGCCAGGGGAGCGGATTCGTGCTGCTCAGTCTCATGGGCCTGGGTGCCCTACCGGGAGCGGATTTACTCCTCTGGTAGCTTGCGAGGGCGTGACTAGCTGTCCGCAGCACGCTTTGCGGCCACGGCGGTGTACTTCAGGGCATTGCCACGGGCGAGTTCGACGGGGTACTTCTGCGCGTTCAGGTCGATTTTGGCCCGGAGTGAAGTTTCTAGGTCGACGTCCAGCACGTCGGCGAGCCGCAGGAGGTCCCCAAAAACATCAGCCATCTCGTGTTCCACCGCGGTCCTGCTAGATGGGTCATTAAGCCATTCACTGACCTGCTCGTCCGGATGCTTTCAGTGCACATGGCACACAGGGCGAGGGTGGTGTAGATGGACGATCGGAACGACAAACAGCGAGGGGGAGCACCCTCAACTGTCGCGTTGAACGACCGGCTTACGGGGCGCGCTCATCCGGGGTTCTATCTTGTCTGACCTCGATTGGAACGTGTCCGAACGGGGACCGGCTTACGTGACCTTTTGCGGCAGGTCTCAGTCGTGGCAGCCGTACACTGTCTGTGAGGGGAGGCGGTCATGACGGGCCCACTTCTCGAGACGAAGTTCCACGTCCCCAGGCGGCGACTGGGTCTGACAACGCGTCCGAGGTTGAGCGAGCGACTGAACCGTGGAGCAGAGTCGACATTGACGCTCGTGTCGGCTCCGGCCGGGTTCGGTAAGACGACGCTGCTGACTGAGTGGCTGTCAGCCGCTGGCGCGGGTGAGCGGTCGGCGGCGTGGCTCTCGCTCGACAAGCGCGACAACGATCCCGCACTTTTCTGGACGTACTTCGTCACGGCGCTGGAGAGGGTGACCAACGGCGCCGGTGCGGCTGCGCTCTCGCTCCTGCAGTCGGCGCAGCCTCCAATCGAAGCGATGCTTGCCATTTTGCTCAATGACCTCCACGCCATCCCGAACGATGTCGTCCTGGTTCTCGATGACTACCACGTCATCGACGCGCGTGACATACAGGACGGGATCGCGTTCCTACTGGAGCATCTGCCGCCGCAGGTGCATCTGGTGATTGCCGGCCGGGCTGACCCGGTGTTGCCGCTGGCACGGTTGCGGGCACGTGGAGAGCTCGTCGAGATTCGTGCCGCTGATCTGCGATTCACTACAGACGAGGCGGCTGATTATCTCAACGGCATCATGGGAATAGCGTTGCCGGCCCGGGATGTGTCCGTGCTGGAGGGGCGCACCGAGGGGTGGATCGCGGCGCTCCAGCTCGCTGTGCTTTCGATGCAGGGCCGCGAAGACATTGCCGCGTTCATCGCGGGCTTTGCCGGGAACGACCGATACATCGTGGACTATTTGGTCGAGGAGGTTCTGCAGCGTCAACCGGAGGATGTCCAACACTTCCTGCTCCAAACTTCCGTCCTGGACCGGCTTACCGGCCCGCTGTGTGATGCCGTCACGGGACAGGACAATGGCAAGCTCAGACTGGCGGCTTTGGAGCGAGCGAACCTGTTTCTGGTTCCCCTTGACGACCGCCGTGAGTGGTATCGCTATCACCAGCTCTTTGCCGATGTTCTGCAGGCACGCCTGTTGGACGAGCACGGCGACGAGGTCCCGGATCTGCACCGGCGGGCAAGCGCATGGTACGAACAGAACGGTGAGGCGTTCGATGCCATCCGCCATGCCTTGGCCACGAAGGATTTCGAACGGGCGGCGGACCTCGTCGAGCTAGCGGTTCCCGCCATTCGGCGGAACCGGCAGGAGGCCGTGCTGCGCGCCTGGTTGAAAGTTCTCCCTGACGATGTGGTCCGCGTCAGGCCCGTGCTCGGGGTGGGGCTGGTCGGCGCGTTGGTCGTGACTGGCGATGTCGAGGGAGTCGAGGCCCGGCTGCGGGACGTCGAACGGTGGCTGGAGCCACCGACAGGAATGAGTAAGGCTATCCACGGCCGATCAACGGAAATGGTCGTAGCCGACGACGAGGAATTTCGCCGCCTTCCCGAAACGATCGAAGTGTACCGGGCCGCGCTGGCGCTCGGCCGCGGCGATAGATCCGGGACGGTGAGCCACGCCCAGCGTGCGCTTGATCTTGCACCTGAGGACGACCATCTCGGCCGTGCCGCCGCATGTGGTCTGCTGGGACTTGCCTATTGGGGGGACGGGGAGCTCGACGCAGCCCATCGGGCCTATGCCGAATGCATGGCCGGCCTGCACCGTGCCGGGCACCTCGCCGACACCTTCGGATGCGCTGTCGCCCTGGCGGACATACGCCTTGCGCAGGGGCGTCTCAACGATGCCATAAGCACCTATGAACAGGCCCTGGAGCGTGCTTCTGGACACCGCGGATCGGTTCTGCGGGGGACAGCGGACATGCATGTGGGGATGAGTGGGGTCTGCCGGGAGCGCGGCGACCTGCAGGGAGCCACCCGGCTCCTGCTGCGCAGCCAGGAGTTGGGTCCCGTTGGTGAGCTGCCTCAAAACCTGTATCGCTGGCGGGTCGCCATGGCGCGGATTCTTGAGGCAGAAGGTGATACAGCCGGTGCACTCGACCTCCTGGCTGAGGCGGAGCGGCTCTATGTGGGCGATTACTTCCCCAACGTACGTCCGGTACCGGCTCTGAAGGCACGGGTCCTGGTCGCGCAAGGGAGGTTGGATGAAGCGCTCGGCTGGGTGCGGGAGCGAGCTCTGTCGGCTGAAGATGACCTCAGCTACCTTCGGGAGTTCGAGCACATCACTCTTGCCAGGGTGCTCCTGGCCCGGTCCGCGAAAGACCGCTCAGGCTCCTCCCTCCAGGAGGCCATCCGGCTGCTGGGTCGCCTGCTGCGAGCGGCAGAGGATGGCGGAAGAACGGGAAGCGTCATCGAGATCCTCGTGCTTCAGGCGCTGGCTGACCAGACGCGGGGCGAGATCCCCGCGGCGCTTGCCTCACTGCATCGAGCAGTGGCGCTGGCGGAGCCGGAGGGCTACGTTCGCATCTTCGCTGATGAGGGCGCACCAATGGGATCCCTGCTGAGAGCGGCTGTGAAACAACGGATGGCCCCGGGCTACCTCCGCCGGCTCATGGCGGCCATGAACAACACCGAAAACACCGCGCCCGTCAGGCGGGGCCTGATCACGCCACTGAGCGAACGCGAACTGGACGTTCTCCGGCTGCTCGTAACGGACCTCGACGGCCCGGGCATCGCTCGCGTGCTCATGGTGTCCTTGAACACGGTGCGCACTCACACCAGTCACATCTACGCCAAGCTCGGCGTGAACAACCGCCGGGCAGCGGTCCGTCAGGCCCAGGAACTCGACCTGTTCTCCCGACCCAGCGAGCGCTAGCCCAAAGCCGATGCCGCGGACGGCCGGAAATTGGCGCCAAGGCCGGTGAATAAATCACCACGCTAATCACCACATGTGATGAGGCGCGGTCATTAGGTCTCCTTCTACTGTTCGATCAGGACAACGAACGGACGCTACCCGGGCTGAGGTCCATCCGGCCGGATAAAGCAAAAGGAGGGCACATGAGCGACATACCGATCGGCCATCACCACAACTCTGGATGGTACGAGATCCGCCTCGAAGGCCACCTGGATTCCCGGTGGGCTGCCTGGTTCGAGGCGCTGAGCCTGACGAACGAGAGCGACGGCACCACAGTCATCCAGAGTCAGGTGGCAGACCAGGCCGACCTGCATGGTCTGCTCCAGAAAGTCCGCGACATCAGCCTGCCCCTGCTATCTGTAACTCAGGTTGAACCGATAAGCCCCACTCCACCACAGAACCGCAAAGCTCATACTCCACCGGCGTCCCACGAAGGAGAACGACACCATGACCATCATCCGACCAGAAGCAGTAACGAAACGGGTCCCGATGGACTCGTTAAGGAAGACCGCGCTGGCCGCGGGCGTGCTCTACCTGATTACCTTTAGCTCAATCCCGACTCTCGCCCTCTACGGTCCAGTGCGAACGGACCCCAACTACATCACCGGCCCCGGCCCGGACACCGCCACGCTCTGGGGCGGAGCCCTGGAAATGATCGTAGCCCTTGCCTGCATCGGAACCGCGGTCGCGCTGTACCCGGTCGTTAAGAGGCAAAACGAAGCGGTAGCGCTCGGCTTCGTCGGCGCACGTGTCCTGGAAGCCGCTGCCATCGTCACCGGCGTCGTTTCTCTCCTATCGGTCGTAACCCTGCGGCAGGCCGGAGCCGTAGCAAACGCGCTGCCTACCGGGCAGGCGCTGGCTGCTATGTACGACTGGACATTCCTCCTCGGACAAACCCTTATGCCAGCCGTCAACGCCCTGCTTCTGGGTTCCCTCCTGTACAGGTCCCGTCTGGTGCCCCGGATTCTTCCACTGCTGGGACTCATCGGCGCCCCGCTGCTCCTCGCTTCCACCACAGCAACCTATTTCGGCATCAACGACACGCTCTCCGTATGGTCGGTAATCGCGACTGCCCCGATCGCGCTCTGGGAGTTTTCGCTGGGCGTTTGGCTGGTCGCCAAAGGCTTCAGCCCCAGTCCCATCACGAAAGGAATGACGGCTGCCGTCTCAGCACCCACCCGAAATGACGGCCCCGCCTGATCACCGAAAACACCAGCATCCGGACATCGATCAGAACTAAAAACGCGAACTTCTGCATCCAATAGGGGAACGGACGTGTCCTGACATGGGATGCACCCGGAGCAGCTCCGCCCATCAAGCCACCCACTACACACTCGCGAAAGAAGAACGCCATGCTCACGGTCGCCAGCCCATCTCCGGAAAAACAATCCCCTACCTTGGTTCCGGCCAGCCTCGCAGCAGTTACGGGCCTGGCCGCAGCCGCCGTCTTGTTCGTCAACGCGGCCAAGCGTGCCGAGCTGATTCCGGTTAGCTCAGCGACGCAGCTCGCTGCGCCCCTGGCGCAGGCACTCGCGATCATCCTGGTCATCGGCCTAGCCGCCGTTGCGATGCGCCAACCATCAAAGTTTTCCTCGGTCGCCCTCGCCCTGAACGTCGCCGGACTCGCTGCCGCGACCGGCGTGGAATGGGTCATCAATCTGGTGTTTGTCCGCCTCGATCCCTCCCAGATCGCTGCCCTGCGGGCCGGTCCGCTCGGAACAGCCTTTGTGGCAGCCTCGATGACCTTCCTCCTCGGATCAATCCTGTATTGCCTGGCGCTGCTGCGGGACCGCAAGGCGCCCCGGATCCCAACAATCGCCTACGCCATCGCCACCATTCCAATCGCTCTGCGCAACTTCGTCCCGGAGCTCGCACTCGATCTAGCCTTGGCGCTACTGGGCGCCTCAGTCATCTGGCTCGCCCTCTGGATGCTCAAAAGCCGCCCAGCAGTCGCAGCCCCCCGCACGTTGCCAGACCGTTCTCAGCCGCATGCGGTGTCCCCAGCAGGAGGAGCATTGAATTAGTTCGTCGACAGCCTCGCCACCTTGTTTGCTGGCCTGGAGCCCAGAGTCCCCGGGCGTTGTCCAATGGCTGGAAGCATCCGCAGATCAACCGGCATAACAACCGCTCAATGCAGGGACCGGACATTTCGCCCGGTCCCTGCATTGTCCGTGCCCGAGAGCCCGCAAACCCGCCATGGCGGCGATTAGTTTGGCGCAGCCGACGTCGGCAATTTTGTATACGTCGATAACAGTTTCCTCAGGCATGGATGTGAAACCACCCTCGATGCCTGCTGAAAACGCGGAAGAAGCGTATTGTCCCGGAACTGCTCCCAGCTCTCCTTCGATTCGTGGACCGCCAGAATCTCCAGCCACCGGTCGAAGGACCGGCGGCAGGTCTGCCCGGCGGGCAAGCGCCCTTCCCTGGATGAACCGCGGCAATAGGGGCTTCGTACTGCTCCCTAGTGCCCTGCGCAAAGAAATGCACAATTCCATAGGCCCTGGCGTTCATTGCTGCTCCCCTGGATGATGTGAATGGCGGGTGCACCCATGCTGGACCCTTGCTGAC
This sequence comes from Arthrobacter sp. ISL-65, assembly GCF_018613795.1. GTDB lineage: Bacteria > Actinomycetota > Actinomycetes > Actinomycetales > Micrococcaceae > Arthrobacter. Next base: position 46,489 of record NZ_JAGGPN010000026.1, on the reverse strand, counting down.
TCGTCGCAATAGGTACCACGAATCCGAGAAAAACAGGTCGCACGGGATCGAGGTCGCCGGGCAGTATCTGGACTTCGCGGGAGTGGCGGTCATGGTCATTGGGGCCGTGCAGTTGGTTTGGGCCCACCCAACCGCGCCTGACGTGGGATTTACATGGGCACAGGTAAGGAGGCGTTCTCTCATCTGATGAAGCCGTCCCACTCGAGCGCCGATGTCCATCCTTTCGTCAACCTTGGCACTCGATGCCGAGAGGACGCCTGTTCCTTTTGCCATTGCCTGATGGAGGTCAGGGGGCTATGCGCGCCTCATAGAGTGATGGCTGGCGCGGTGGAGAAAAGTTGAAGCAACAGTTGCTAGCCGGCCGGTGCCGGTTCCAACGCATCGAGGATCAACTCCAGCCCGTAGGCGAATTCGTTGCCGTAGTCGTAGCCGGGTTGCATGACGACCTGCGTGGCGATTTCGACCATGTATGGGTATTCGCCGGTCGCGAACTGTTCCATGATGGGACCGGCCACCTCCGCCATTGGCTTATTGCCTGCTGTGGGCAGTGCGGCTTCCTGGAGGGCGAACCCGTAGATGTAGCTGTCCAGTAGCGAGTAGGCCCGGGCGGTCTGTTGCACTGTAAATCCCGCGGCACGCAGTGCCCCCAGGGTTGCTTCGTGGTGCTTTAGGGTCGCCGGGCCGGGAGCTTTGCGGGATTCCAGCAGCCCGACAGCCCATGGATGCCGGCGCAGCACTTCGCGCGCCGAGTGGGCCCGGCGGCGCATCTGTTCCTTCCAGTCACCTCCAGGTTCCGGTGTGTCGATCTCGGTGAAGACGAGGTCCACGAGGCTGTCAAGGATCTGGTCCTTGTTGGCCACGTAGTAGTAGAGCGTCATCGGTTTGGTGCCCATGCTCTGGGCGAGAGAACGTATCGACAGGGCAGCGATACCGTCCTTGTCCGCCAACTCCAGAGCCTTCTGCAGTACCTTCTCGCGGCTGAGTGCCGGCCGGTCCCTGCCGCCGGCGCCTGAGTCCTTCATCATGTGCTCCTCCCGGCCCTTCCGCTTCCGTACATCGTACGATACCCTTCTCGTACAGCGTACGTAATCACCTGCAAATACAGAACGGCACGCTATGAAAACGCAGGAGCGCTCTCAGCGACGGGGCACCAGAAACGTGGATGATATGCGCGCTATCGTTCGGGAAACCTACGGGGGGCCTGAGGTGCTGCGCTTGGATCGGGTGCCCCGCCCTGTTGTCAAAGGCGACGAGGTGCTCGTCCAAGTCAGGGCGGCCGGCGTCGACCGCGGAGTCTGGCACATAATGACCGGCCTGCCCTACCTGGGCCGTCTCGCATTCGGAATTCGGAAACCGAAGGACCCGGTTCTGGGCCTGGATCTCGCAGGAACCGTAAAAGCGGTAGGTCCCGACGTCACGCGGTTCGCCGTCGGCGACGCGGTGTACGGCAGCGGCCGTGGTTCCTACGCCGAATTCGCCGTTGCACCCGAGACCAAACTGGCCGCGAAGCCCCAGACCCTCTCCTTCGAGCAGGCCGCGGCGGTGCCGGTCTCCGCAGTCACGGCGCTCCAGGGCCTGCGCGCCGGGAAGATCAGGGAGGGGCAGAAGGTGCTGGTCACTGGCGCGTCCGGCGGCGTCGGCAGCTACGCGGTCCAGCTGGCCAAAGCCTACGGTGCGCAGGTCACCGGAGTCTGCAGTACCGGCAAGGTCGGGTTTGTCCGTACCCTCGGCGCGGACCACGTCATCGACTACACCCGTGAGGACTTCGCAGACGCCGGCCCGTACGACCTCATCCTGGACATCGCGGGAAACCCGCCGATCTCGCGCCTCCGCCGCGCCCTAACACCCACAGGAACGGCCGTCATCACTGGCGGTGAGGGCGGCGGGAAACTGACCGGAGGCCTGCACCGCCAGCTCGGCGCCCTGGTGCTGTCGCCCTTCATCAGCCAACGGCTGACCATGTTCCTCGGCCTAGTCCGTGCCTCCGAACTACAGGAGCTCACCCCGCTCATCGAGACCGGCAAAATAGCGCCAGCCCTCGACCGGACCTTCACGCTGTCTGAGGCTAAGGACGCGCTCCACTTCCTGGAAGACGGCCAGGTATCCGGCAAAGTGGCGCTCACCATCTGACGGCCGTAATTCGCAGTCGAAATGAAGCTTCGCCAGGGAAGCGTCAGTGCAAACTTTGCCGTGAGTACGTGTGAGTCTGTGAGTTAGGCGCTTTGGCTCGGTCTTGGGAATTCCTAGGCCAAACCCGGAGGCCCGCTGGCTGGGGCACGGAAAGCGGCGGCGCACCGTTCACTGACCTGCTCGTCCCGTAGCGGCAGTAGCTCGCCTGCCTCGCCGGTCAAGGCCATGGTCAGGTTATTGGGCGTGGGGAACTGCTCCCAATCGCGGTCCCGGGAGAAGCCGCCCAACGGGGGCGTCAAGGACTCGGCACTCGATGTCCCATGCATCAGGACCGAGTTTGGTGACATCGTGGGGATGAAGGCGCGCAGCAGGCAGGGCTCGCTGTCCGGCGCATCAAACTAAGTGCTTGCGGCTGCGTGCCACCGGGAGTCCACACCGTTGTAGGCGCGAACGTACAGCCCGCCGTCGATGACGACGGACCAGATCCAGGTGGGGGTGCCGTAGGTGGTGCCGTCGGTGCGGAACGGGGAGATGTGAAGGTCGTCTGTGCTGGCGATGTCCGCGAGGACGGCAGGGTTCCAAAGGGTCATGGGGTGCTCCTGTCGGTGCGTGGGGGATCAAGGGCGAGGATGGCGAGGATCGCCGCGATCGCGACGAGGCCTGTGTATCCGAGGAACAGTTGCGGGAGGGTGATGAGCCCGGTGAGCCGTCCGGCGATGAGGGCGGGTATGGCGGCGCCGGAGTAGGAGATCACGTAGATCGTCGACAGTGTCGCGCCGCGCTCATGAGCGGGAGTGTGTTCGAGGATTGCCCGGGTGCCGCCGGACGCGAGCACCCCTTGAGCGATTCCGCCGAGCAGGCTACTGATCAAGAACGGGATGATCGCCCCGGCCCAGAGCGCGAGGAGGGCTCCGATCACCGCGAGGGTGAAGATGATCGCCCCGGCGCGGATCGCCCGGGGCGGGCCGAGTTTCCCGGCGATCGGGCCGCCGAGCGGGGCGGCGATCATGATCGAGGAGAACACGGCCGCTGCGACCAGGACGCTGTCGCTGCCGAGGTTATCGGTGGTGATCGTGGGCGCGAACGCCTGATAGAAACCGCCGATGCACCAGGTCGCGACGAACGCGGCACCGACCGCGAACACGAGCCTCCCTGCACCATTGGGGACGCTTACCTGTGGGCGGAGGGAGCGTCGTGCTCCCGGCGTAGGGGCACACGTCTCCGGCCCGAACAGGAAGCCGACGCCGAGGACGGCGAGGACGGCGGAGATCACAAGGAATGGGAGCGCTCTGGGCAGGGGTGCGGTCTCGACGAGGAGGGCGGCGAGCAGGGCACCGAGTGGGATGCCGAGCATCGGCCCGCTGCCTGTGACCATCGCGGGAAGCCATGCCGGTTTTCCTCGCGCCGTATCGAACACGTATGCGCCCATTGCAGATGCGGCCAGTCCGGAACCGAGGCCTTGGAGCAGTCGGGCGACCAACAACGCTGGCATCGTGTGCACGCCGCTCATCAGCAATGATCCGGCGATGGCGAAGCCGATAGAGCCGAGGATCACGGGTTTGCGTCCAATGTGATCGGAGAGTCGCCCGAGGAAAAGCAACGAAAACAGGGTGCCGGCGAAGTAGCCGACGGCGCCGAATGCGAGGTCTCCGGTCGCGATGCCGTCCTCGCCCCGGTACAGATCGTAAAGCGGGATGGGTGCCCCGGCGGCAGCAAACACCATGACGAAGGCGGCCGCCGCGATGACGAACAAGGCTCCGGCTGGAAGCCGCGCCGCAGCCTCGGACGAAGTCGTCAAGGTTCGGGTGTTCATGTGCCGATATCTCCGTTTCATGAATTCAGGGGTGGGCGGGACGCTGCCCAAGTGTGCGGAGGTCCGGCCCGGGCAGCGCTCGGGTCAGTTCTCGGGGGTGAGAAGGACCTTGATGGCGCGGCGTTCGTCCATTGCCTTGTACCCGTCGGCGACCTGCGAGAGCGGGAGGGTGAGGTCGAAGACCTTGCCGGGGTCGATCTCGCGCCTCCAAATCCGGTCGATCAGGTCGGGCAGGAACCGGCACACCGGTGCGGGGCCGCCGTGCAGGTGGATCTCGGCGAAGAACAGTTCTTCACCGGGAATTTGGATGCCATGCGCAACACCAACGAAGTCGAGGTGCCCGCCCGGACGGGTAGAGCGGATCGCCTGCATCATCGCTTCCTGCGTGCCGACCGCCTCGACGACGGAGTGCGCGCCGAGGCCGTTCGTGAGTTCCTTGATCTTCGCCACACCCTCGTCACCGCGTTCCTCGACGATGTCGGTCGCGCCGAACTCAAGGGCAAGCTTTTGCCGGGACTCACGACGGGACATGGCGATGATGCGTTCCGCGCCCAGCTCCTTGGCGGCGAGGATCGCGAGCAAGCCCACGGCGCCGTCTCCTACGACCGCCACGGTCTTACCTGGACCCGCCTCGGCGGCCACGGCGCCGAACCAGCCGGTCCCGAGCACGTCGGACGCCGCCAGCAGCGACGGGATCAGATCGGCTTCCGGCATTCCCGGGGTGGCTACCAAGGTGCCATCGGCCAGTGGGACGCGCAGCAGTTGCGCCTGGGCGCCGTTCGCGCCGACGAACTCGACGTGCTCGCACCTGGACTGGTAGCCGGCCAGGCAGATCTCGCACGTATTGTCGGAGGCGAAGAACGACACGACCACAAAGTCACCGACCTTGATCGTCTGAGCCGCACACGCAGGAAGCGGACACGCGCAGAATCGCGTCAGTGGGTTTCTCGATCACCGGGTCGATGCGCTCTTCGAGGCGCACGTCACCGGGGGCATGGATAGTGGCTCCTTACATTCTTAGTTCTCCTTCTCGGGGGTGAAGATCTTCCTGGCCACGCTCATCGCTGCCATGCCATTGGGCCAGCCGGTATAGAAGGCCAGCTGCAGGATCGTTTCTTTCAATTCGTCCTCAGTGATGCCGTTCTGACGGGCGAAATCGAGGTGGAAGGTGAGCTGCTCGGTCTTGCCCATCGCGGTAAGGGCCGCCACGGTGATCAGGCTCCGGTCCCGCTTGGAGAGGCCGTTCCGTTCCCAGACCTCGTCGAACAGCACCCGGTCGGTGTAGTGCACCATCCCGGGGGCAAAATCGCCGAAAGCGTTCTGGCCGCCGGTCCAGCCGGTCTTATGGGTGTCAGTCATGGGTGTTCCTCCTGCATCTCAGACGGCACAAAGCCGTCTTGTGGTGTGTTGCGCGGGCTAGCGGACGATGGCGATGTTGAAATCTAAGGTGCCGAGAGCTCCGACGAGCTCGAAGTACAGCCGGGAATACATCTCCGCGCCGCGTGCTCCGCGGATGCCGCCGAGGTCCACGATCATGTCCTCGACCCAGCCGAATTCGCGGAGGAGTCCGCGGGCGGTCTCCTTCGCGTCCGCGTCGTTGCCGGCGACGAAGATGTTGTGTTTCCCCGGCACTCGGCCCGGGTCCACCATTACATCGACGAACACCGTATTGAGCATCTTCACGACCCGCGCCTCGGGGTGGGCGCGCTGGATCTGCTCAGCGAGGCTGTCGGTGTTCGCGATGGTCAGCGTCGGCGGCATGCCCTCGGAGAAATCGAGCGGGAGGGCAACATCGATGAGGACTTTCCCTGCCAGGTTCTCGGCCCCGGCGACCTCGAGCGCGGTCAGCGAGAGCGCGCCGTGGGTCGCGTTCACGATGACCTCCGCCCGGGCGCCGGCTTCGGCGAAGGGTAGGAGTGCGATCTTCGGGTGCGCCGTGCGCCAGTCGGAGAACGGCGGATTCCCCATGGTGTCGGAATCGGTGCGTGCGAGCGTCTGCTCGACGTCCCTCGTGCCGATCGCGACGTCGTGGCCGAGTTCGCTGAGCCGGGCGGCGAAGCCGCGGCCGACCATGCCTGTTCCGAGGACGGTGATGTGCATGTCAGTTTCCAATCGTTGACGTTTCGGGGGAGGCCATGGTGCCGGCGATCACTGGCGGGGAATGTCTCCAGGCCGGGTGGCTATTCCATAAAAGTCGCTTGTATTGGTGCGAGGGAGTCACTGGTGATAGGTGTACCGACAGGGCATCCCTCCCGTAATGGCTCGGGCGTAACGTAGCGGTCATGGACAATCGAAACGAGGTGCGGGATTTCCTCACCAGCCGCCGCGCGAAGCTCACGCCCGCGCAAGCCGGTCTGCCGGACGGCGGCAATCGCCGCGTCGCGGGACTGCGGCGAGGCGAGGTGGCGATGCTCGCCGACACGAGCATCGAGTATTACTCGAAGATCGAGCGCGGCAATTTGGCCGGTGTCTCCGACTCTGTACTGGACGCCGTCGCGCGGGCTCTGCAACTGGACGAGGCTGAGCGCGAACACCTGTTCGACCTCGCACGCGCCGCGAACGGGGCCGCGATTGCCGTGCCGCGCCGCAAACCGAAGCAGTGGGCTGCCCGGCCGGGGCTGCAGCTCGCGCTGGACGCCATCACCGCGAGTCCGGCGTTCGTGCGCAACGGGCGGATGGACATCCTGGCAGTCAACCCCTTCGGCAGTGCTTTCTACGACGAGGTCTTGGACGGTCCTGGCCGGGGAAACCTGGCACGCTATAACTTCCTCGATGAACGCTCCCACGTCTTCTACCCGGATTGGGACGCCGCAGCCGACATCAGCGTCTCCATCCTCCGTACCGAGGCGGGCCGGGATCCCCGCGACAAGCAACTGCACGATCTCATCGGCGAACTGTCCACTCGTAGTAACGAGTTCCGTACCCGGTGGGGTGCGCACAACGTTCGCCGGCATGGCTCAGGGACCAAGAACTTTCACCATCACGTCGTGGGAAAGCTGACCCTTAGCTACGAAGGCCTCGAACTTACCGCTGAGCCGGGATTGTCCTTCCTGATCTACACCGCCGAACCCGGCTCGCCCTCCCACGAGCGTCTCCAGCTGCTCGCCAGCTGGGCCGCGACCCAACAGGCGTCCACCGATGAGAGCACCACCCGTCATCGCGACGCCACAGCGAACACAGAGACAAGCGCTACATCAAGCGCCGCCGCAAGCACTCAGGAGAAATACTGATGGAGATCACCCCGAAGACCCCGACGAGCAAGGGCCCGGCGGAGACGTTCACAGGCGACGTGTACGTGGATGCGATCGCCGCACCCCACGAGCCGAACCAACGCATGGTCGTTGCCCGGGTCAGATTCACTCCCGGGGCGCGCACTGCATGGCACTCCCACGCCCTCGGCCAGACACTGCACGTGACCGAAGGCGTCGCGCTGGTCGGCACCCGCGACGGACAGGTCATCCGCGCCACCCCCGGCCAGACGATCTACACCCCGCCGGGAGAAGAACACTGGCACGGCGCCACCCCCGAAGACTTCATGGAACACCTTGCGCTGCTCGACAACGCTGACGACCCGTCGACCACCACCGACTGGTTGGAACATGTCACGCACGGGGACTACCGGCAGGGCGCCCGCTGATGCATACCCGCACGCTAGGACAAGGACTCGAGGTGTCCGCCGTCGGTCTCGGCTGCATGGGCATGTCACAGAGTTACGGACCCAACCCCGGCACCCGCGAGGAGATGATCGCCGTCCTGCGCTCCGCCCTCGACCACGGCGTGACGTTCTTCGACACCGCCGAGGTCTACGGCCCCTACGTCAATGAGGAACTCGTCGGCGAGGCCCTCGAACCCGTTCGCGACCAGGTTGTCATCGCAACCAAGTTCGGTTTCGACATCGACGGCGGCAAGGGTGAGCTAAACAGCCGTCCGGAGCAGATCCGACGAGTGGCGGATGCCTCGCTGCGGCGTCTGCGCACAGACACGATCGATCTGTTCTACCAGCACCGCGTCGATCCCGATGTACCGATCGAAGACGTCGCCGGTACCGTCGCCGAACTCGTCACCGAAGGCAAGGTGCGCCACTTCGGGCTCTCCGAAGCATCCGCCCACACCATCCGACGCGCCCACGCCGTACACCCGGTGACGGCACTGCAAAGCGAGTACTCACTGTGGACCCGCGACCCCGAAGCCGCGGTCCTGCCAACGCTCGCCGAACTGGGCATCGGATTCGTACCCTTCAGCCCCCTCGGCAAGGGGTTCCTCACCGGCACCGTCGACCAAAGCACCCAGTTCGCGGCAGGCGACGTGCGAACCACCATTCCGCGGTTCAGCGAGGAGAACCGCACCGCCAACCACATGCTCGTCGAGCACGTGGCGGCGATCGCGCAGGCGAAGGGCGCCACCCCCGGGCAGATCGCCCTTGCATGGCTCCTCGCACAGCAACCGTGGATCGTCCCGATCCCCGGCACCCGCCGTACATCCCGTATCCAGGAAAACGCGGAATCTACCCAAGTAGCGCTCTCGGCCGACGAGCAGGCCGACCTTTCCGCGCTGGCCGATCGCATTGGTGTTGCAGGGGCGCGCTACAACGAACACCACCTCGGACTCGTCGGTCGCTGAAAAGCGGCCATTGCGACGGCGCGTAATTTGCCAGTGCACGAGGCACGGCGGCATCAGTTCGTTGCGTGGTCCTGGCGCTCGAGGAGGCGGGATGCGCCGTAGCCGATGACCATGCCCCAGAACGCGGCATGGATGCTGAAGAGGTCCAGGCCAGAGATCGTGACGACGAAAGTTACCAGGGCTCCGAGGGTGAAGTTCGTGGCGAATGCGGTAACGAAGGCCTGTTGGAGGGCCCGCAGCATTGCGAGGCCCCCCAGGGCCAGAATGAAGGCTTCGGGAGTGGCTAGCATGAAGCGGGTGAGCGTGGGGGCCAGCAGGGCGCAGACCAGAGACAGTAGGCTGTAGACCACTGCGGCGGTGTACTGGCGCTGTTTCTGGCCAGAGGAGGTCAGCAAAGCGTTGGTGGGGCCGGTGACGCAGGCCGAGACGGCGCCGAATACGGCATTGAGCAGGGAGAACACCCCCGAGCTCATTGCGAAGACGTTGATCGGAGGGTGGTGGCCGGCGGTCCGGAGCACGGCCGCCCCCTGCCCGTTCTGCACCACCAGTACCGTGAGCGCCAGGGGTATCACCAGTTCCAGTTGGGCGGCCCAAGTGAACTCGGGGGCGGTGAATACAGGGGCGGCGAGGATCGGTCCGCCGTCCTCAATGGTGAAACGGCCGCTGAGTGCGACGGCGATGACGCCCACGACAAGTGTGCCGAGCACCGGAGGGAGATACCTGCCCAAGGCGGGTACGGCCGCGAGCACGAGGAACGCCACCACCATCGGTGCCGCCACTGCGGGGTCGGTTCGGGTGGAAGAGACGATGTCCGTACCAAACCGGAGGAACACGGCTGCAACCATTGCCATGACAATAGGCACGGGAATCGCGGCCATTATTGGGCGCACTACCCCGGTGGCACCAAGGGCTAAGATCAGCACCCCGGCAGAGAAAAACGCCCCGACCACCTCCGGGAAAGACAGGTGCTGCAGGGACGGCCCCAGCAGTACGGTCCCCGGAATGGACCAGGCGAAGCCCAACGGCTGGCGGTAGATCAGTGACATGACCAGGGTAGCCGCGCCGGCCGAGAGGAAAATGGCGAAGACCCACGACGCGAGCTGGGCCTGCGTCAGTCCGCCGAGCGACCCGACCGCAAGGGTGACTGCGATCGGCCCGGAGGCGGAGAAGGCCAATCCGACGATCCCGTTCGAAGCGTAGTGCGGGCCGATGTCCCGCAGGACGTCACGCACTCCAGCCGGGCGGACCCTGGGCCGCTCGAAGAGCGGTTGTCCTCCAGGTTTCGGGCCTGGTCCTCCCCTGGTAGTCGTGGACGGGGCCTTAGAGGGGTGGGGCATGATGGCTCCTGAGCGATGACGGATGGGAAGGAATGGCCACTCATGAGGGAGTGGGGTCTCCTTCGCGGACCCATGTAGGCAACGAGCCAATCCTTGAAGTTGCGGACGGCACGACATCCGGAAGCTGGAGGGAGTTCTGGTGCGTTTTCACAGGGCCGCGGACTCCTGCAAACTGCCGTCAAGTAGCACTAGTCCCTGCAGGTTCCGCCTCGACCCATCAGCGGATGGAGTTGGGATGCTTGGCCAGCGGTGTGACCTTGATCTTCATGTAGGGGTACATCGGGAAGCCACTGAGGACACCGTGCAACTCGTCGTTGGACGCGACGTCGAACACCGAATAGTTCGCATACTCGCCGACCACCCGCCAGATCGAGATGAGGCGGCCTTCCTGTTGCAGCCCTTGGGAATACTCCTTCTCCAGCCCCTGCATGCGGGTGACGTCCTCAGGGGAGAGATGCGGTGGGAATTGCACGTCCATCCGGGCCAAAAACAACACTATTTTTCTCCTTGGTGGTTGGGGGCTACGACAGGCGGTACTTCGCGAGCTTGTCTTCGTCGATCTCTGCTCCGACCCCCGGCAGATCGCGCACGGAAATCGTGCCGTCGATTATCCGGAGCGGGTCAGCCATCAGGTCGTCAGCCATGTCGAGGAAGTTTGACAATTCCCCTGCCCGGCGGCTGGTGGCCTCGTGGGCGGCGCCAAAGGTGACGGTCGCCAGCGAGCCGACCTGGGTGTCGATCTGGTTGCCCATGGTCACATCCACGCCGAGCCCGGTGCAGAGCCCGAGTATCTCGGTGGCTTCCGTGAAGCCGGAACGCGCGGTCTTAATGCAGATGGCATTGCAGCCGCCGGAGAGCAGTTCCCGGGACGCATCGCCGGCCGTGGGAACGGATTCGTCTCCCACTACCGGGATCGGGGATTTGTCGACTAGGCGGCGGCGACTCATTGCTTCCTTTGCGTCACAGGGTTCCTCGAGCAGGGTCAGTCCCAATCCCTCGGTCCGCCGAAGGACCTCAAGGGCCTCATTCGCCGTCCACCCGCGGTTCGCGTCAAGGTAAAGCTCCACGTCTTCGCCCAGTCCCTCGCGCAGCACGTGGCAGGCCTCCACATCCAAGGACAGCGGCCGGCGGCCTACCTTCAGCTTGAAGGTGGTGATGCCGTATTCCTCGCCGAAGCGCAGGGCCTCGTCGAGGAGTTCCTGCGCCGGCCGAAAGCCGAGCATATGGCTGACCAGCATCCGGTCGGTATACCCACCCAGTAGCTTGTGCACCGGAGTGCCGAGTGTCTTGCCGAGCGCGTCCCATACGGCAATGTCGACGGCGCCCTTCGCTACCTGATTGTGAATGGTGCGGCGCAGCACCGCATGGATCTGCTCGCGGTCTAATATCTCGAGGCCGATCAGCTGCGGGGCAAAAGTCTTCTCGATGATCGTTCCGATGGACTCCTGGGTCTCGCCGTACGTGTAGGGCCGGGGAGGTGCGTCTGCAACTCCCACTACGCCGTCGTCGGTGTACAGGCGCACAAGAACGTGGTCAGCATTTGCCACCTCGCCGCTGGCAAATCTCAGTGGATGCGTGTACGGGATGGAGTAGGGAATCACTTCAATCCGTTCGATTTTCAACGGCGCGGTTCCTTTCGGGTCAGACGGTGCGAGAGTATTGGCGGAAGAGGTGAGAAGCGCCCAGAGCTTTTGCTCTGGGACGCTTCATTGGCCGTGGCCGCCCTGGCCAAGGCAAGAGCGGGGGACCCTCTACTTGGACTGACCCTCCTTGGCCAGAACGTAGTCGTATACGGCCTCCTCGCCGGCCGCGCCATCCGTGCGCGGCTTGGGATCGAGCATCAGCTCGGGCTTGACAGCAGAAGCGATGTCATCGGCGTTGTGCGGGTCACCGGGGAAGTAAAGCTGCTGGGTCACCGGCTGGTATCCCGGGGCGGAGACCTTGATGTGGATGTGGGCCGGGCGCCACGCGTGCCACCCTGCCGCACTGATCAGCTGTCCGCAGGCACCGTCCGTGGGGATCTGGTACGGGGCCGGGCGCATTGTGTGGAGCACGAATTGGCCATCGTCGTCGGCTTTCACGGTTGCGCGGAAGAGCCAGTCCGGCAGGCCCGGGGCGTACTGGGAGTAGAACCCAGCCGCGTCTGCATGCCAGATCTCCAGCTGGGCACCCTGGATCGGGTTGCCGTCAGTGTCGGTGAAGTGGCCGCTGAAGCGCAGAGGAGTGCCCTCCTCGTCCTCACGCATCTCCACGGTAGCGGGGGATTCAAGCACTGGGGAGTTCGGGACGTAGTAAGGTCCCTCGATGGTGCCCCTGGTGCCGGGGCGGTCCTGGGAGTTGACATCTTCCACAGTGTGTTCGAGCCACACGTCGAGGAACAGGGGCCACTCGCCATCAGTGCCGACCTTGATCAGCCACGCCTTCAGGGCGTTGTACTCCTCATAGGTGACTTGGTGCTCGACGACGATGTCGTTGGCAGCCTTGATCAGGGCTCCGGCGAGCAGGCTCACGCGCTCCTTGGGTACGCCCAGTCCAGCGATCTTGCCAGAGGCGGTGAAGCGCTCGGTGGCCTTCGAGCCGGCCTCTACGGCAGTACCCTCATCTTCTTTGCGGGTGTCCGCCTGAATCTCAGTCATGGTGATCTCCACTCATCTTGTATCCGGGACAGGAAAGGCTCCTATCCGGCCGTGACGCGCCGGGCGCAGGGTAGGCCCACAGGGCCAGCGGCTTCACGTGCCGTCCATCTCAGGTTAGGCGCAGGATAAGGACGAAACAAGTATCCATTAGGCGGCTTCTAGGTAACTAAACTTACATAAAGACACCCTTGGTAGACCCTAGGGGTTTGCCTGATGTGAGAGCTGTCACGCTGCACCAGAATGGCTCACATACCTTTTCCCACGATGGGCTGAAGCATGGTCACCACGGCCGCCGTTCGCCCGCCTCAATCTCCGAAGAAGGAGCACGTCATGACCGAGAACCTGACCCGTGTCCGTGAGGTCCTTGCCGACGCCGTGATCGACGATCGTGAGAACGGCGTCATCCGGGCGAAGCGCGAGATCTTCACGAACGAAGAGATCTTCGAACTGGAGATGAAGCACATCTTCGAGGGCAACTGGGTTTACCTCGCCCACGAATCCCAGATCCCCAACGTGGGCGACTACTTCACCACCTACATCGGGCGGACTCCCGTCGTCATCACCCGGGATAAGGACGAGAAGATCAACTGCATCGTCAATGCCTGCTCGCACCGAGGCGCGATGCTCTGCCGACGCAAGACCGACAACAGGACCACGTTCACCTGCCCTTTCCACGGCTGGACCTTCAAGAACTCCGGGGAACTGCTGAAGGTCAAGGACTCCCGCAACGCTGGATACCCGGAGACCTTCAACAAAGAGGGCTCGCACGACCTCACCAAGGTGGCCCGCTTCGACTCCTACCGTGGCTTCCTTTTCGGCTCCTTGAACGCTGACGTCCTCCCACTCGAGGATCACCTGGGAGACGCCACCAAGGTCATCGATTCGATTGTGGACCAGTCCCCGGAGGGACTCGAGGTCCTGCGCGGGTCGTCCACCTACACCTACGACGGCAACTGGAAGGTCCAGGCGGAAAACGGCGCCGACGGCTACCACGTCACCGCAGTGCATTGGAACTACGCCGCAACCACCGCCCGCCGAAGTGCCGGTGACTCCGCCAACACGACCAAGGCCATGGACGCCGGCAAATGGGGGAAGGTCAAGGGCGGCTTCTATTCCTACGACCACGGGCACCTGCTGCTGTGGCAGGAGTGGACCAACGCCCAGGACCGTCCGCTGTGGGACCGCCGCGACGAGCTCGTCCAGAAGTACGGCGAGGAGATGGCAAACTTCATGATCAACATCTCCCGCAACCTCTGCCTGTACCCGAACGTCTACATCATGGACCAGTTCTCCTCGCAGATCCGTCACTTCCGCCCTATTTCAGCGGACCAGACCGAAGTCACGATCTACTGCATTGCACCAAAGGGTGAGTCGCAAGAGAACCGCTCAAAGCGCATCCGCCAGTACGAGGATTTCTTCAATGCGACCGGCATGGCCACGCCGGACGACCTCGAAGAGTTCCGTTCCTGCAACAAGACCTACTGGGCCACCTCGGCGCCGTGGAACGACATGACGCGCGGCTCTACTCACGAGATCGTGGGTCCTGACGAGCAGGCCAAGGCACTGGGCATGTCCCGGGTGATCGCCTCTGGAATGCGCACCGAGGACGAGGGGCTATACCCGATCCAGCACGGGTACTGGAAGGAAGTAATGGACAAGGCCCTCGCCGACGCGGAACCCTCCGCCCAGGAAACCGTGCCGGTCACGGCCTGACCGATACCTCGAACCCACGAAGAGAGTGCTGAACACCAATGGCCAACCTGCTTAACCCCCTGACTGCGCTCAAGAGCGCCGAGGAGATCGCGACCCTCGAAACCGTACGTGCCTTTCTTTATAGGGAGGCCCGCCTGCTGGATGACCGCCAGTTCGACGAGTGGCTCCAGTGCTACCACCCGGACTCCGAGTACTGGATGCCGGCGTGGGACGTCGACGACCGGCTCACTGAGGACCCCCAGAACGAGATCTCGCTGATCTATTACGACAACCGTGGCGGCATCGAGGACCGGGTGTTCCGGATCAAGACGGACCGGTCCTCCGCCACCTCCCTGCCGGAGCCCCGCACCGGGCACAACATCACGGACGTGGAGATCCTGGAGCACGACGGCGACCAGGTGAAGGTCCGCTTCAACTGGTTCACCTTGTACTTCCGCTACAACACCACTGACACATATTTCGGCACGAGCTTCTACACCATCGATCTCTCCGGCGAGCAGCCGGTGATCCTGAAGAAGAAGGTTGTATTGAAGAACGATTACATCCACCACGTGGTGGATGTCTACATGATCTGACGGTATCCGGCGCCGTCCGGGCCCGACCGGGACGGTTGCGGTCAGGAGCATCCTGCCGAACATCACCTCATACGAGACAACTGCACCAACTTTCGGGGGTCGCGAGGACGCGACCACCAGCCAGGAGGAAATCATGGGCCATAAGGTAGCCCTCAGCTTCGAGGATGGCGTCACAAAGGTCATCAAGGTCGGCGACTACGAGACCGTCATGGACGCTGCATACAAGGCGCGGATCAACATCCCGTCAGACTGCCGTGACGGCGCCTGCGGCACGTGCAAGGCGTTCTGCGACTCCGGCTCCTTCGACCCCGGAGACTACATCGACGACGCCATGACGGAGGAGGAACTCGAGAAGGGCTACCTGCTCACCTGCCAGGCCGTCCCGGAATCGGACCTCGCCATCCAAATCCCGGCTACATCGGAATCCGCGAAGACCTCCGCCGCCACGTTCACCTCCACCCTGAAAGAGCTCGACAAACACTCGGAGTCCACCATCTCCTTCACCTTGGAGGTGCAGAACCGGGAGGCCCTGGCGTTCCTGCCCGGCCAGTACGTCAACATCAAGGTCCCGGGCACCGATGCCGAGCGCTCGTACTCCTTCAGCAACGGCCCCGAAGTTGAGGACACCTCCTTCATGGTCCGGATCACCCCTCAGGGCGCAATGTCGGAGTACCTGCGTGACCGGGCAGCGGTCGGGGACGCCATCGAGTTCACCGGCCCCTACGGCTCCTTCTTCCTTCGCGAGCCAAAGCGCCCCCTGCTCCTGCTCGCAGGCGGCACCGGACTAGCCCCGCTCCTGTCAATCCTGGAAAAGCTATCGGAGAACCCGCCAGCCACGCCGGTGCACCTGATCTACGGCGTCTCTCGCGAAGCCGACATCGTCGGCCTCGACTGGCTCCGCGCCTACGAAACCAAGTTGCCGGGCTTCACTTGGGACTACATCGCCTCGGAGCCGGATACCTCCGCCCCCCACACGGGCTACGTCACCCAGATCATCCAGCCGTCTCACCTCAACGACGGCGACGTCGACATCTACCTGTGCGGCCCGCCACCCATGGTCAACGCCGTCTCCAAGTGGCTGGACACCGAGGACATCCAGCCAGCCAACTTCTACTTCGAGCGTTTCGCCCCCAAGGAGACCACAGGCGGAGACGCCGAGACCGGCGCGCCCGCTCCTGCGGAGAAGCTGGAGACCGAAGGCGACACGATCAGCCGCGTCCAAGCAATTTCTTCCCTGGAAACCGGCCGTCTCGAGTTCCGTAAGGAGGACAGTTACGCCCACCTGGACGCCCGGATGGGGCTTGAACTTGCAGTCACCGAACTGATGCTGGGCCGCCTCAGCAATGAGCAACTGAACCAGTTCCGCCGTCTCGCGGAAGCGACCACACGCGCGGTGGGCAAGGGCAGGGTCCTCGACCCCGAAGAATACGTGAGGACCAACGAAGAGTTCCACGAGTACCTCTTCACGATCTGCGATAACCCCATGCTGCTTGAGTCGTACCGACGGCTCGACGTCCACGCCCAGATGGCAGCAACCTTCGTGGAGGGCACGGAAATCTTCGAGCGGGTCGCCCAAGATCACCTCGAGGTCGTTGCCGCATTCGAGCGCCAGGACAAAGAGCGCGCCCGGGAAGTCATTATGGCTCACGCCCGCGACGCCAAGGGCACCATGTCCGGGGCTATGGACGCCAAAGACAAAGTCTCCTGATGGTTATGACCTACGCCGGACAGTTCGTCACGCCCGGCCGCTTCGCCGGCAAGGTGGCGGTGGTGACGGGCGCGGCCCAGGGTATCGGCCAAAAGGTCGCCGAGCGGATTGGGGCCGAAGGGGGCGCGGTCGTCCTTGTGGACCGCGCCGACATCGTTCACGAGGTCGCCCGGGAGATCCAGGACGACGCGAAGAGGTCAGGGTCCGGAGGGTCCGCCGTCGCCGTGACCGCGGACCTGGAGACGTTCACCGGCGCACAACAGGCCGTGAGCGCGGCGTTAGACCTTCACGGCAGGGTTGACGTACTCGTCAACAACGTGGGGGGAACCATCTGGGCCCGCCCCTACGAAGAGTATGACGAGGAGAAAATCGAGAAGGAGATCCGCCGTTCACTCTTCCCGACCCTGTGGTCCTGCCGCGCCGTACTCCCGGCAATGCTCGAGCAGGGGTCGGGCACCATCGTCAACGTCTCCTCCGTGGCTACCCGCGGAATGCACCGCGTCCCCTACGCCGCGGCGAAGGGTGGTGTCAATGCCCTGACCCAGTCCCTGGCCATGGAGGTTGCCGAGCGAGGTATTCGCGTTGTCGCTACGGCACCCGGCGGCACGGAAGCTCCGCCCAGGAAGGTCAAGCGCGGACCGGAAGCGCAGTCATCGACCGAAAAGGCGTGGTACCAGACCATCGTGGACCAGACCATGGAGTCCTCCTTCATGAAGCGATACGGCACCCTGGACGAACAGGCCGCGCCGATCGTGTTCATGGCCTCCGACGAAGCGTCCTATGTCACCGGCAGCATTCTCCCTGTGGCAGGCGGGGACCTCGGCTGAGCACACTGTGACGGAAACTCGCTGGCGTGGCCGCACGGCGCGCTCCAGTATGCTTGCCAGCATGACCCCGGGCCCCCACCACGGCGACACCGAGGAGGACCTGGCGCTGCTCGGCCGGGCTGATGTCTTCGAGAAGTTGCTGGAAACGCTGCGTACGGTGCGTAAGGGCAGCGTGCGAACGGTAGTGCTCAGCGGCCCGCAGGGATCCGGTAAGACTGCCTTGCTGGACCTTTTCCTGGAGCACTGCAGCGCCGTGGCGCGTGGGGTGCGGGTGCTGTCCGCTACGGGAGACGAGTGGGAGGCGCAGTTCCCACTTGCGGGCTACTCCCAGCTCATGGTCACTCCGCCGCTGCGCTCGGCAAAGGACCATGGGCGTGACAACGTCCGGTCCGCGGACCCTGTCGGTGCTCTCAACGCTGCTCAAGTCGCCAACTACGCCTCGACTCTCAACGCACACCTTGAGGGGCTTCAATTGCACGGGAGCGTGGTGGTTGCTGTTGATGACGTCCAGCACCTCGACGCAGAAAGCCTGCACGTCCTCGCATTCGTCATGCGCCGGCTGCGCGGCAAGCGAATCCTGTTCTTGGTCACTCTGGATCCCACTCAAGCTCAGCTCGTCCCGGCGGGCGTCCTCGCCTTTCTCACCGGACATCAGGTTTCCCGTATTCCGCTGGAACCACTGTCACCGCAGCGGGTCCAGGATCTCGCACGGCGCTGGTTCGGCATCGACCTGAACGTGACGGCCGCCCAAGAGATCGTACGGCACACAGGTGGTTGGCCCGAGCCGATTGTGGAACTCCTGGGCGAGCTTCCTCCGGAGACTTGGCAGACATGGTTTTCATCCTTGCCCCCGAGCTCGCGCGTGCGGGGACGGGTGCGCAGCCTGCTCAACGCCGCGTCCCCCGATCTGGTGGCTGTGGCGGAGGCCGCGTCCGTGCTTAGACGTAGCGCCGGGATAGAGGAGGTTGCCCACGTCAGTGGAGTTGCGTCTGTGATGGATGCCCTCGACGAGGGCCACAGGGCCGGACTGCTGGGCCTGTCGGTAGAACGGGCCCCCTCGGTGGTGACTTTCTTTGCAGCGGGAAGTGCTGAGTCCGTCTATGAGCAGATCGTACCCGGCCGGCGCATTGAGCTGCACCGACGGGCTGCGAAAACTGTGCAGCTGGAGGGCGATCGCCTGGGTCACCGGGTGTCCGCGACCCCGGGCGCCGACGAGGCATTGGCCGCGGAGCTAGAGGAGTACGCCCGCCAACAGGCTCTAGTGGGTGCCTGGCAGGATGTCTCGACCGCACTGTTTTCCGCCTCCAGGCTCTCAGGGGACGTCCGTGCCGGCAACGATCGCCTCCTCAGGGCAGTCGACGCCCTTGTGGGTTCCGGCAACATGGCCCAGGCGCAGATGTGGGCCGCGGCAGTAGACGCCATGGCGCCCTCGCCGCTGCGTTCCTCCGTGCTTGGCTACCTCTCCACGGCGTCGGGACAAAACCACAGCGCCCAAACCCAGTTGGAGATGGCCTGGCGAACAAGCAACCCGCAGCACGACCCGGTGGCCGCTGCGCAGGTGGCCCAACGCTTGGTTCTGCATGGGGTGGCTTCCTGGGATGGCCCGCTCATCACCCGTTGGGCGGAGCAGGCCATGTCCCTGACAAAGCCGGGTACCCCGGCCCACATCGAATCTGAAGCCATCTATGGGCTGGGTCTTTATGCCCAGGGCAGGATGTCTGAAGCCGAAGCCTCCTACCGACTGGCCTTCGAACACGCTTCGGAGAATGCCCAAAAGCAACGCGTGCAGATGGGCGCCGGGTGGCTGGCTCTGCGGCTGGACGACGCCGAGACAGCCCTTGTAAATTTTGAAGCCGCTGCCCCGACCGAGTTCCGGGGCGGGTCATTGCGGATTTCCCTGTGGGCGGAGGCCTGGTTGGCCCGCACCCACCTCGTGCTCGGTAATTGGGATGCGGCCGCCGCCACTATTGCGCGCGCCTCGGTGCGGCTCGAGTCCTCGCGGATGCCACTGATCCGGCCGTTGTTGTACTGGACCGCCGCTGAGCTGTGGTCCCTGCGTGGGGATTGGGAACGGGCGCGGTACTACGTCTCCCAGGCCGCCGTGCAGCCGGGCACTTATCGGGCCATGCAGGTGCCGGCCAGTCTGGCCCGGGCGCGTTTCCATGAGGCACGGGCGGACTACGAAAGCGCTTTGGCCGTGTTGCAGCCCCTGACGGAGCTGGACCCCTGGACAGACAACAGAGTGTCGTTCTGGCCATGGCAGGACACCTATGTTAATGCCCTTGTCATGACCGATCAGCTTGATGTGGCCGACTCCTTTCTCACCGCCTTCGAGCACGTGCGGCGGGAGCGGGCAGTACCATCCGATCTCGCGCGGATGGCGTGGGCACGGGGCCGGCTCGTAGCCGCCCAAGGGGATTCCGATACCGCCAGGGAGCATTTCGAAACGGCGCTGGGGCATCTGCGCGGGCTTAACCGGCCATACCTGCGCGCCCGGGTGAGCTTTGCCTTCGGGCAGAGCATGCGGCGGGCCGGCAAAAGGCGTTTGGCATCCTCACTGCTGCGGGTGGCCAGGGATCTCTATGATTCTCTGGGCGCGGCCACGTATGTGGAAAGATGCGATCGGGAGCTGAAGGCGACAGGCCTGGACGTGGGCAATTTGCCCGACCCATCTGACGTGCTGGCTGCCGTGACTCAACCACAGATCCAGCTCACCGCCCAGGAGCAGTCAGTGGCCGAGCTCGTAGCAGCCGGGTCCACCAACAAGGAGGCGGCCCGTGCACTGTTTCTGGCCGAGAAAACCGTGCAGTATCACCTGACCCGTATCTACGGGAAGCTGGGGATCCGCTCACGCAGCGAACTGGCGGCAAGGTTTCGCCTCTCGGACTGACGCGTGGGCCACCTGCCATAGGGGCGCCCCATCGTCACAGGGATCCAGGAGCGGTGGGGGCGCGATTAGGAAGTCCTTTAGTTGCAGCGCCCACAACGTCGAGAAAACTTTGGAGCAGCGCTGACCGGTCCTCACGCCGCCAAGCAACGGCCAGCTCCACCTCAGGGGCCTGTTCAATATCGCGATAGACCACGCCCTCAAGCTGGAGGGCGCGGATGCTTGCTGGAATGATGGCGATACCAGCACCGGCGGCGACAAACGAGAGCATCGTGGAGGTCTCACTTATCACTTGGGTGATGCGTGGCTGAAAACCGGCCTTGCGGCAGATGGCTGCAGTGGTCCGGTAAAGCACCGACTCCGGTGGATACGAGATAAATTCCTGGTCTTGAAGTTCGTGCACGGCGACCGGTCGGTCCACGGCCAGAGCGCTGAACGAGGGTAATGCCACGATTAGCGGCTCGCGCGTCACGATACGGTAATCGATCTCCTGGGAAGCGATGGGCGGGCGCAGCAGCGCCGCGTCGAGAGTGCCATCCCGCAGCCCTGCCTCCATGGCCGGGGTAAGCATCTCACCGTGCAGATTCAGCGACAGCCCCGGGAGTACCTGCTTGGCGCGTCGGACGATCGGGGGCATAACCCCGTATGTAGCCGAGCCGGAGAAGCCCACACGCAGCACACCGGCCGCGCCCTGCCCAACCTGGTAGACATCGGCGCGGAGCGTGCCGACCGCGTTGACGATCTGCCGCCCCCGGTCCAGCAATTCCTGCCCGGCGGCCGTGAGTTCCACCCTTCGGGTAGTGCGATTCAGCAGCCGCACCCCCAGCTGCTCTTCCAGCTGGCGGATCTGCTGGGACAAGGGGGGTTGGGCCATGTGCAGGCGCTTGGCGGCACGGCCGAAGTGGCGTTCCTCCGCAACGGCAATGAAGTAGTTGAGCTGCCTGATCTCCATAGTTGAAGCCGTCCCTCCGTTTGGTGCCTCCGGTCCGACGCCGAACACCATTGATTCACAGAGTAACTATAAAGCGATTTACTCATAAAAGCATGAGACCTAATAATGAGGCCGGGCGGTTCACATCTGACCGGCTGCAGCCGGCCGACTGCCCAGCCATGTCCTCGGCAACTTGTCCATGGATCTGGCTTATGTGGGCAACGGCCGGCCGGCCCGGGTCAGAGGCGGACCGGAGGAGTGGTGGTCAACACCTCTTCCACGATGTGCTCCGTGATCTCCTCGGCCCTGTGCTCCGCTTCTTCCAGCTTGCGCTGGTGAGGGACCAAAACCGTCACGACCGCACCCAGGAGGGCGACGCCGCCATAGATATAGAACGCGGTAGCCCCGCCGATCCCTGCAGCAGCCAACCAGCCGCCGATGATTGGTCCCAAGATACCGCCCATACGTCCCACACTCGCGCACCAGGCCACCCCGGCTGCCCTGGCGTTGGTGGTGAAGTAGTTGGACTGGAACCCGTAAACCAGCACCTGCGTGCCGAGAGTGCCCACTCCGGCGATTGCGATGCACAGGAACAACACCGGCAGAGGGAAACCGAAGGTCATAAGCACCAGGGTGATCGTGGCAAGCACGAAGGTGCCCGCAATGACCCGCTGGGGACCCGCTTTGTCAGCGAAGCGCGAGAGCAGCAAACCTCCCGCCACAGCGCCAAGGTTCAACGCCAGCGGGAAGAACAGGGCGTATGTCCGCCCGTAGCCGTATCCCTCCATGATTTTCGGCAGCCACGTGTTCAAGCCGTAGGTCAGCAGCAGGCCGGAGAAAGACATCAAACCCAGAAGAAGGGAAGCCACGGCGAACTGTTTGGAGAAGACAGCCGCGAAGCCCGTCTTCTGCGGGGCGGCGCCTATCTGCCGAATGACCTGTTCTTCAATGAGCGAAACGCCGGTCCGCTGCGCAGCAACCTGGGCCTCCGCTTCACGGCCGCGGGCCAGCAGCCAGCGCGGGGACTCTGGGAGCTTGAACCAAGCGATGGGCAGAAGCAGGACGAGGGGGAGGGCGCCGATCATGAAGAGTCCGCGCCATCCAATGTTATTGAGGAGCAGAATGCCCATGACGGAGGCGAACACGCCGCCGGCGGGGACACCGGAGTAGACGATCGCGTTGTAGAACTGACGCCGGCCAGCCGGCGCAAATTCAGCCATGGTGGCGCCTGCGGTGGCAATGACGATGCCGAGGCCCACCCCGGTGATGAACCGCATGGCGCCGAAGGCCGTGACAGTAGTGGTCAGGGCCGTAATAAACATCCCAACCGAGAACCAAGCGATGCCCAGGAGCATGAGTCGGCGGCGGCCGAAAAAGTCGCCGACCGCGCCGCAGATCAGCGACCCGACCAACACACCAACAAGCGCCCACGAGCCCAAGAGGCCAGCTGCGGCGGCATCGAAGGCGCCAATCTGGCTTGGGTCGGCAAGCAGTCCCGGCAGGACGGTGCCGTATACGACGAGGTCGTAGCCATCGAACAAAAGTGCGGCGCAGATGACGAAGGCCACCCAGTTTGCGGTGCGCGCCTCTTTGCGCGGGTCTTCGGCGATGACGGTGTGGAGCTGAGCCATATGCCTGTCCTCTCTGACGGAGCATGGAAGTGGTGCCGTGGGGTGAACCTGTATCCCCCGGGCTTGGTCCAGTGTCTCAGGGGTGTGACGTCCGCCATATGCGGTAAATACCCGGCTTTTGGCTGGGGGGCAATCCATACTTTGCAGATATCAATCAAATGCGGCTGGGCATATCTTGGAGAAAGTAGGACCTGCTGGCCGCAAGAGGATGGCCCACAGTGCTGATGCGCGAGCGGTGCACGTGTCCTTCGGCGGCGAGGGCAACTCCGAGCTGGGCCGGTCCCACGGTGACTGGGCTTGACGAGTTCACGACTGGCCAGCCACCACCAGCGGTATGAATCGGTACGACTTAAATATGAATCAGGGGCACCAACCACCGGCTGGCGGCCGGGCCAATAGATAAGGTGAATTCATGATGAATCCCGCACGCCTGCACTCGGACCTGTCCCGCCTCGGCCGGGAGACCGATATGTTCATGGCCACCGCTGAGTCGCTGTCCGACGACGAAATGTCCGCACCATCCCTGTGCGAGGGATGGACCCGGGCAGATGTCATCGCCCATATCGCCTCGAACGGCCAGGCGTTGGTCAAGCTCATTGACTGGGCAACCTCGGGTCAGGAGCGGCAGCTCTACGCCTCGAAGGAAGCGCGCGCCCGGGAGATTTCGGAGCTCGCCACGTTGCCTCGAACCGAACTGCTTGGCCGGCTGCGCGAATCAGCCCAATACTTTGCCGAGCAGGCCCAGCGGCTGGCAGGGCAGCTCGCG
Source organism: Arthrobacter sp. ISL-65 (assembly GCF_018613795.1). Classification (GTDB taxonomy): domain Bacteria; phylum Actinomycetota; class Actinomycetes; order Actinomycetales; family Micrococcaceae; genus Arthrobacter. The sequence goes on along the minus strand of NZ_JAGGPN010000026.1, from coordinate 22,915 downwards.
GTTGAGGAGGTGAACCTACACGGTAAGCAGATTCCTGCGACGTCCATCGTGGCGTTGCGTATTGCCGAAATTGTGGTGCACCACCACGACCTCGACACCGCATGGACCATAGAGGAGGCCGACCCGGACTCGGTACTTAACGCCTTGGAGGCTGCCGTACGCACGATGCGCGCCCAAGGGGCACCTGGGATGACCCTGGTGACCGAGGAACGCGACGAGTGGGTAATCGGCGACGGTGCCCTGCGCGTCACGTCCGACCGCGAAGGATTGCTCGAATGGCTGGCCCGCGGCGTGGCCGAAAACGTCGAGGCTGACGGTCCCCTGCCTATACTGCCGTCCTGGTAACCGGCGCAGGTAAGGGGACCGGTGCCCAGTATGCCGGCACACTGGGCACCGGTTCCCCTACTTCTTAGTTCAGGGGCTCAGCTGCCTCGGCGTCGATCGCTGACGGGGGACCGCTGCTCAGCCATGATGACGCGCTCAATGGCATCGACATTGAACAGGAGCTGGAATACGTCCGGCCTTGGGTAATGGCCAACGGGGTCGTTGGCGTTCTTCGCGGAATGGATCTCGTTGTCGACGCCACAGCGGCAAGTGCGGCCGCCGCGTGGTCCTGGCGGCAGCTCTTCTCATGCTGGGCGGATAGCGTCCCCTCTGGTCCATGCCGCTAAGGCATCGAGAACCTCCAAAACTGGTCTTAGCCAGAATGGAGGGGTCACCGGATGATGGAAGCATACTCATGGCTGAAAGGACCCCCATGTCTATCTCCGTGGAATCATCCGCAGGCGCGACGGCCCCCGCAGCTGCCGGCGCCGCCGGGCCCTCCTCCGCATTACAGCTCCTCGCGGACCGCGCGCTTGCGGCCCGCCCCTCCGAAGTCCGCAAGGTGTTCCGGGCCGCTCAGCGCCCCGGCATCATTTCTTTCGCCAACGGCGCCCCCTACCTCGGCGCCTTGCCCTTCGACCGGATCGCAGAGGCCGCCCAGCGCATCCTCGTCGAGAGCGGACAGCACTCCTTCCAGTACGGAGCCAGCGACGGCATCCCGGAACTGCGGGGGCACATCACCGCGCTCATGGCCCTCGAAGGCATCACCGCCGACCCCACCCAGGTGCTCGTCACCTCCGGCAGCCAGCAGGCACTCGACGTGGCCGCCCGGGTGCTGGTCAACCCCGGTGACGTCATCTTTGCCGAGGCACCGTCCTACGCCGGTGGCATGGCCGTGTTCACGAGCTACGAGGCAGAGATCGTGCACGTGCCGATGGACGCCGACGGCCTCATCCCGGCCGAACTAGAGCGCCTGATCGGCGAAGTCCGGGCCGCCGGCAAGACCGCCAAGGGCTTGTACACGATTCCCAACTTCCAGAACCCGGGCGGCGTCAACCTCTCCGCGGAGCGCCGCCTGCAGGTGGGTGAGTTGTGCCGTAGCAACGATCTGTTGATCTTCGAGGACAACCCCTATGGGCTGCTCGGCTTTGACGGCGAAACCATGCGTGCCATCCAGCCGGAATTCGAGGACATCACCGTCTACTTCGGCTCCTTCTCCAAGATGATCGCCCCGGGCCTGCGTGTGGGCTGGGTCCTGCCGCCCGCCTCGCTCTACGGCCACCTCGTGAACGCCAGCGAGACATCCCAGCTGAACCCGTCGGTCTTCTCGCAGCAGCTCATCAGCGCTTACCTCGACGATCTCTCCTGGGAGTCCAAGCTGAGCGAATACAGGGGCATCTACAAGGAAAAGTTCGAGGCCCTCGTCGAGACCCTGGAAGAGGTCATGCCGGCCGGCACCACCTGGAACCGGCCCACGGGAGGGTTCTACCTCTGGGTCAAACTCCCCGAGGGCGTCGACACGGAAGCGCTGGTCTACGAGTGCATCGAGCGCGGCGTCGTCTACGTTCCCGGGACCGCCTTCTACACGGACGGAAGCGGACGCAGCGAACTGCGGATGTCTTTCTGCCTGCCACCCCTCGAGGACATCCGCAAGGGCGCCACCATTCTTGGCGAAGTCTTCACCTCAGCAGCCGCAGCGGCCTCGTCCGCCAGCGCACAAGCAGCCCCAACCAAGTACTAGGAAAACCATCATGACAATGACCCAAGATCGTGCCGAAGACGTCACGGCCCCGGGGCAGCTGTCGGCTGCCTACGTTGAGGCCGGCGACGACGGCTACCGCAAGACCATGTCCAACTTCCAGATCCAGATGATCTCCCTGGGCGGCGCCATCGGCACCGGACTGTTCCTGGGCCTCGGGTCCCGTCTGCATGCCGCCGGGCCAGCGCTGCTGATCGCATACGCCGTCACCGGCGTCGTCGCTTATCTGCTGATGCGCGCCATCGGCGAGCTCGTTATGCACCGGCCCACCACCGGATCCTTCGTGTCCTACGCGCGCGAGTTCTTCGGCCACAGGCTCGCCCACACGACCGGCTGGGTCATGGTGACCCTGGGCGGACTGCTCGGCGTCGTGGAGGTCACCGCGGTGGCCATCTACGTCCAGTACTGGTGGCCGCAGCTGGACAGCTGGATCCCGGCCCTCGTGGCCTGGCTCGTGATCGTCGGATCCAACCTCTTCTCCGCACGGATGTTCGGCTTCATCGAGGTCGGCGCAAGCCTCATCAAGGTCATCGCGATCGTCCTGTTCCTCGCCGCGGGGCTCATCATCGTGTTCTTCGGCGGTCCGATGGGCCTCGAGACCCAGGCGGGCGTCAGCAATCTGTTCTCCGGCGGCTTCTTCACCCAGGGTCTGCTCCCGGTGGTGCTCGTGAGCCAGGGCGTCGTGTTCTCCTACTCCGGCGTCGAAATCGCCGCCGTGGCAGCGGGCGAGGCCAAGAACGCCCGCAACGTCATGCCGAAGGCCATCCGCAGCATCGTGTTCCGGATCGTCGTGTTCTATCTCGGCTCCGTGCTGGTCCTCAGCATGCTGCTGCCCACCAGCGAGTACAGCGCAGCCGAATCGCCCTTCGTCACGGCGCTGGCCGGACTGCACATCGGTTGGCTCCCCTCGGTCATGAACTTCGTGGTCCTGACCGCCTCCATATCCGGCATCAACGCAACCCTGTATGCCTCCGTCCGGGCCCTGCGGACACTGGCGTCGAACGGTGAGGCGCCGCGCATCACGGCCAAGATGACCAAAAGCGGCGTTCCGGTGGGAAGCCTAGCCGCCATCGGCGGGTTCTACCTGCTCGGCGTCATTATGACCTATGTGTTCGGCGGGGCAGCCGTCTTTGAGACGGCCCTCGGTGCCTGCGCCGTGTGCATCCTGCTGCTGTGGGCCTCGCTCTTCGCCTGCCAGCTCCGCTTCCGCCAGCGTGTCAACGCAGGCATGCTTCCGGGCGTCGAATTCCGGATGCCCGGTGCGCCGTACTCATCATGGCTGGCGTTGGCTGTTCTCGCCGTCGTCTTCCTGTCCATGGTGCTGCCGGGAACCAGCAGCACGTGGTGGATGAGCCTGGTTGGGACCGTGCTACTGCTCGGAACCATCGCTGTGGGCTATGAGTTCAGCAAGAGGCGCCGGGCGTCATCCGAAGCCAGCCAGGTTAACCAATCACAGCTCCAGGACTGACTCCGCTGCCGTCGAGGCCCAGCGGCGCCCTCCCCGGCGCCGCTGGGCTTTTCTGGCTCACGGACCCTGCCGCGCAGGGCGTTCAGGAGGGCAATGATCACCCCGACGCCGGCGGAACCTTGTAGTACCGGGCGGGGATTTTAGCGGTGTCTGGCGGCCGCGAACCCAGCGCATTGCCGGCGTTGAGGAAGATACCGCGAGGGCAACGGCCAGCTTCGGGTCAGATGCCGACCCCATTCGTGCCGATCAGGGATCCGGCACCGAAACCGACCAACACCAGCGGCAATGAGTGCATTGGGGATCCCCTGAGCGCTCCGTGAACTGCGGCGAGATGTAGTGTCAGGTCGCCATGTATCCGCCGCTTACCAGATCGGTGGCGGCCAGCAACAGCCGCAGATCGCCCCGCCTGGGCAGCAAAGAAGCGGGGTCCCGACAGCTGTGCTGTTGGGACCCCGCTTCCGTTTCGTTGCTGTTGAGGGCGGAGCCGGCGTGGCCTACTTGGCCGTGCGAATGAGCTTGCGGTTGACGAACTCGTCCATGCCGTACTTGCCGAGCTCGCGGCCGACGCCGGAGCGCTTGATGCCGCCGAAGGGTAGCTCGGCCGCCGTGCCGGGGGCCTCGTTGATGTAGACCATGCCCGTGTCCAGTCGGTCAGCGATCTCCGCGGCCTTCTTGGCGTCAGTGGACTGGATCACGGCGCCGAGGCCGTAGGCGGAGTTGTTGGCCAGTTCCACCGCCTCATCCGCGCTGGCCACGCGGTAGATCACAGCCACCGGGCCGAACAGTTCCTCGGAGAACGCGCGCATCGCCGGCGTCACTCCGGTGAGGACGGTCGGCTGGAACCAGGCGCCGGGCTGTTCAAGCCGGGAGCCGCCGGTGAGCACCGTGGCGCCCTTGGCGACGGCGTCGTCCACCTGCGAGGCCAGCCCGTCACGGGCGGCGGTGGAGGACAGCGGGCCCATGAAGGTGTCCACCTCTGTGGGGTCGCCGATTTTTACGGACGTGACCGCGCCAACGAACTTCTCGACGAAATCCTCGTAGACGGCGTCATCGACGATGATGCGCTTGGCGGCGTTGCAGGCCTGGCCGGTGTTGCCGAAGCGGCCGAACAGTGCATGCGTGGCGGCCTGGTCCACGTCCGCAGAATCCAACACCAGGAACGGGTCGGAGCCGCCGAGTTCCAGCACCACCTTCTTGAGGTTGCGTCCGGCGATTTCGGCCACGGCGGCGCCGGCGCGCTCTGAGCCGGTCAGCGAGACACCCTGCACGCGAGGATCGCCGATGACGTCCGCCACCTGCTCGTTCGTCGCGAAAATGTTCACGTACGTACCCTCGGGGGCGCCGGCGTCGAGGAAGAGCTGTACCATGGCCAGGGCCGACTCGGGGCACTGCGGGGCGTGCTTGAGCAGGATGGTGTTGCCGTTCATCAGGTTGGGCGCGGCGAAGCGGGCCACCTGGTAGTACGGGAAGTTCCACGGCATGATGCCCAGCAGGACGCCCAGGCCGTCCTTGCGGACGATGGCAGTGCCGCCGGCAGCGACGTCCAGCTCCTCGTCCTCGAGGAACGCAGGGCCGTTCTCGGCGTAGTAGCGGTAAATCGAGGCCACGATGTCAACCTCGATCCGGGCCTGGAAGATGGGCTTGCCCATTTCCCGGGTGACGATTGCCGCGAGCTCGTCGCGGCGCTCGGTGTAGAGCTCGGCGACGCGGCTCAACAGCTTGGCCCGGTCTTCGAGCGGCGTCCTGTTCCAGTCCGTGAAGGCGGCGTCGGACGCCGCGAGCGCGGCGCGGATCCCGGCGTCGGTGGCGGTGGGATATTCCTTGACGGTCTCTCCCGTGGCCGGATTGGTGACGGCATAGAGGCTCATGCTGTTCTCCTTCGTTGGTTGCAGTTTCGGGCGGTGCTGTGTCGGGGTTTCCGTGGCGCTTCCAGGGCGATTACGGGAGGGCGATCTGCGGGTCGGTGAGCACGTGGATGATGGCCGGGATCCGCTGGTCCTGAACCGCCTTGAGCGCGCGTTCGACGGCGATCGCGGCGTCGTCGTCGCGCGTCACGGTTTCGCCGTGGCCGCCGAAGGCCCGGGCAAACGCGGCGAAGTCCGGGTTGCTCAGCTGGGTGCCACTGACCCGGCCGGGGAAGTGGTGCTCCTGGTGGTCGCGGATGGTGCCGTACTGGCCGTTGTCCATGACGATGATCAGCATGGCCGCGCCGTGCTGAACTGCCGTGGCGAACTCCTGGCCGTTCATCAGGAACTCTCCGTCGCCGGCGATGGCCACCGCCAGACGCTCCGGGCTCTCCAGGGATGCGGCGACTGCTGCCGGCACGCTGTAGCCCATGGATCCGTTGCGCATGCTCAGCTGGGACGGGAACACATTGGTGGGCAGGTACCGCTGGGCCCAGGCGCAGTGGTTGCCCGCGCCGAAGCTGTAGACGGCGTCCTCCGGCAGGCGCCGGACGAGTTCGGCGATCACGGCGGTCATATGTCCGGTGCCTTCGCGGGTGGCCGGCAGGGTGGCCAGGTCCGGCAGCGCGCTGAACGCGGCCTGGGCGGTGCGGCCGGCGGCGCGCCAGGCATCCCACTGCGCGGACCTGCCGAGCTGGACGTCCTTGACGGCATCGGCGAAGGCGACCGGGGAGGCCAGGATGTGGGTGGTCACGGCGCCGGAACGGCCCCGGAGGGTGGAATCGATGTTCACCACAATGTTGGTGGCGTCCATCGACTGGCGGATCTTGTAGCCGTCCGTGGGGACGTCGGTGGGCAGCGCGCCGATGGCCAGCAGGACGTCCGCCTCGGCGAACATCCGGACGGTCTCCTGGGTGCGGCCGTATCCGAGGGCGCCGGCGTAGACCTCCGAGCCGAAGGGAATGCGGTCCGAGGCGCGCCAGTCCTGGATGACGGGGATGCCGTTGGACTCGGCGAAGCGGGTCACGGCCGCGGCGGCTTCGGGCGTCCAGCGCGGGCCGCCGGCGAAGATGGCCGGCTTCTCCGCGCCGGCCAGGGCCGCGGTGATTAGCTCCAGCTCGGCAGCGGAAACGGCCCCCTCCGCGACGGTGAGCACCGGGTGAAGCGCCCCGGAAAATTCATGCGTGATGACGTCCTCCGGCAGGCCCACGATCACTGGGCCCGGGCGGCCGGATTTGGCAGCGAAGAAGGCTTCGGCCACCACTTCGGAGGCCCTGGACGCTTCCTCAAGGACAAAGACGCGCTTGGCCTGGGTCCCGAACCAGGCGTTCGGATCAAACTCCTGGAAGGATTCGCGTTGCCTGTCCGCGACCGGGATCAGGCCGACGAACAGGACCATCGGTGTGGCGTCCTGCCACGCGGCGTGGATGGCAACGTAGGCATTGGCGGCACCGGGTCCGCGGGTGACCATGGCAACGCCTGGCTCGCCGGTGAACTTGCCGTGGGCCTCCGCCATGTAGGCAGCGCCGCCTTCCTGGCGGCACACGACCGTCTGGATGTCTGCTCCGTGCAGGCCGTCCAGGACTGCCAGGTAGCTTTCGCCCGGGACCGCGAAGACACGGTCGACGCCGTGTAGGGCCAGCGAATCAACGATCGCCTGGCCGGCGTGGGTCTTCTTCTCCAACGTAGTGCTCCTAAAAATGGGGTCTTCCGCGAACCTGGCGGAGGATCTGGCGCCGGCAGGGTGGCCGGGCGGTAGTGGGTTCCTTCAAGTATTCGCAGCTCATTTCATGCTGTCTAATACATATAAAGTTCAAAACCTATATCTAAAAGGCATATGCCTCACGGGCCCGGCGCGAACCCCGGGGAGCGCGAGTCGGTCTATAGTGCCCCGTGGGCCAGGCGGCCGCCCACTACGGTCGCGGTGACGCGGACGTTTTGGATGGCCTCGGCCGGAACCTCGTAGATGTCCTCGGACAGGGCCACGAAGTCGGCCAGCATGCCGTGCGAGAGCGAGCCCTTGTAATGCTCTTCCCGCGCCGCATAGGCGCTGCCCACCGTGTAGGCCCGTACCGCCTGGGCGACGCTGATGCGTTCCTCGGGTACGAATTCGGCGCCGGAGGAGGTCCGGCGGTTCACAAGGTCATGGATGTTCAGGATGGGGTCCGCGGAGACGACGGGCGCGTCGGTGCTGGCTGGAACTTCCAGGCCGGCATCGAGCAAGGCCTTCACACGGTAGGACAGCCGTGTCCGTTCGGGCCCCAGGGCCCGGGCGGCACCGTCGCCGAGTTCGTTGATGAAGCGGCCCTGCGGCACGGGGATGAGGCCCAGGGAAGCCAGGCGCCGGATCTGCTCATCGCTCGCGACGTTCACATGTTCGATCCGGTGCCGGGCGTCGGGCCGGGGATGGAGCCGCTGGGCCTCCTCGAAGATGTCCATCACCACGTCCAGCGCGGCGTCGCCGATGGCGTGGGTGGCCACCTGCCATCCCGCGGCATGGGCGCCGATGATCCGCCGCCGCAGCTCCTGGGCCGGGAACTGGAGGAGCCCGCGGTTGCTGTGTCCCTCCGCGGCATCGAGGTCGTAGTCGCAGCACATGAAGGCGCTGCGGCCGATCAGCGAGCCGTCGGACAGGATCTTGGTAGGCCCCAGGCGCAGCCATTCGTCGCCGAAGCAGCTGCGTATCCCGAGGTCGAGTCCGAGCCGCGGAACTGCGTCGCCGCCGGAACCGCCGTCGCCATCCGGCGGTTCGTCGCCGAGGCCGTGCAGTGCGGTCAGGTAGGGCATCACCGTGGCGCGCACGCCCAGGAGGCCGGCGTCGCGGGCCGCCTGGTAGCCGGCGAGGTCGGAGAGCGTGTGCCCGATATGGGCAGGCGCGCCGAGCCCGGGTTCGGTGATGCTGGTGATGCCCAGTTCCAGCAGGGCGGCGCTGCCGGCGCCGACCATGGCGGCGACGTCGTCCACGGTCGGGGCGGGGATGGCGTGCATGACGAGGGCGCGGGCCGTCTCCTGGAGGAGGCCGAGGGCCCTGCCGTCGGCGTCGACAGGCGCGGCCCCGCCGTCGGGCGCGGTGACATTGCGGCGGCCGGGGTAGCCGGCGCGCTCGAACGCGGCCGTGTTGGCCACGCCCATGTGCCGGGAATTGTGCATGAGCCACACCGGATGGCCGTGGCTGACGGCGTCCACCTGTTCGGCGGTGGGATGCTGGTTGTTCAGGTAGTTCTGGTCATAGCCCGAGCCCTGGACCCAGGCGCCGGCCGGCGCCGCGGCGCAGGCGCGCTCCACCGCGGCCAGCACGTCGTCCATGGTGGGGCAGACGGCCGGGCGGAGATCGGCCTGGATCAGCGCCTGGCCGACGTAGCTGAGGTGGCAGTGGGCGTCGTTGAAGCCGGGCACGACGGCGGCGCCCGCCAGATCGTGCACCTCACGGAAGTACCGGGCCGGCAGTTCATCGTCGAGGCTGATGATGCGCCCGTTGTCGACCCCGAGGCTGTGGGCCTGGGGGCGGCGGGTGTCCTGGGTGTGGAACGTTCCGTTGGTGTACAGCGTGTCGAAGAGCATGCGCTTCTCCCGATTCTATGGATGCATCAGTTTCATCCAGTATCGGGAGACGTTTTCATGCTGTCGAATGCAATTTGGGTGTGAGTTGAATACCGTTTCGGCATTGAGCGCCCTACTTCTGGCTGTCGTCGTCGTTGACCAGGGCGCCCTGCCGCTCGAGGAATTCGCGCAACTGGAGGGCCACGGTGCGGATGGTGTCCTCGGCAAAGTGCCCCGGAATCCACGCCGTGTGAAGTGGCAACCGCAGGGCGGGACCGGGTTGCCCGGGGGTGCCGGCCAGGATGCGGATGGGGTGCGTGCCGTAGGCCGGCAGGTCGGTGGTCACGCCGATCCCGTGCCCGGCCGCCGCCAGCGCCATGATGGTTTGCCCGTCGTCGCATTCGGAGACGCGTCGGAAGCTCAGTTGGGCCTGGTTCAATGCGTCGTCCAGGATGTAGCGGCTGACGCTCTGATGTGAGGGCAGGATGGCGTGGTGACCGGAGATCGCCGACAACGGAAGTTCGGAGACCCCTGCCTGTGCCCATTCATGGTCCGCCGCCACATATGCGGTGAGCGGGATGCTGCCCAGGGGGATGGTCTCGAGGCCAGCTTCCGGCGGGGCGGGGGAGACGGCGAAGTCGCTTCCGTGCAGTAGGGCCTCGGTGATGGCAAAGTGGCTGGTTTCCCGGGTGATGATGAGGGGGTCCGCCGGGCCGGTCGTTGAAATGAACGGGGCCAGGAAGCCGCGCACGGATGCCGCGGTTGCCGCCGCGACGAGCGTTGCCACACGTCCTGTCCGGAGGGCGTCCGCCGCGTCCTCCAGGCTCTGGGTTTCGAGCATGAGCCGGCGGGCTGCGGGAACGAAGGCCCGGCCCGCTGGTGTGAGGGCCAGTTTGTTGCCTTGCGCCTCAAACAATGTGAGCTTCAGTTCGCGCTCAAGCGTTTTGATCTGCCGGCTCAGGGCCGGCTGGGCGATGTGGATCCGTTCCGCCGCGGCAGTGACGGTGCCGGCATCCACCACGGCCAAGAAGTATTGGAGTCGGCGAAGGTTCATGGGCAAATCATGCCTGTTTGGCATCTTAATCCGCAAGAAGAAGTATTGGCGGGTATGTAGTGGCTCACAGTACGGTCGGGGTCAAACACTTCCTTACCATTGAACTATCCACCGGAGAGATCCACCCATGACACCCCGCACATCACCCGCCACAGCATCGGCCACGGGCCAGGGCCCTTCCAGCCCCGGCAAGGTCGTCGCCGCGGCCTTCATCGGCACCGCGCTCGAATGGTACGACTTCTTCCTTTTCGGCACCACGGCCGCCATTGTCTTCGCTCCGCTGTTCTTCCCGGGCAGCGACCCGGTGGCGTCCACCGTCTCCGCCTTCCTGAGCTTCAGTGCGGCCTTCGTGGCCCGCCCGGTCGGCGCCGTTATCTTCGGCCATGTCGGCGACAAATACGGCCGCCGCGGCGCGCTGGTCGCCACCGTGATGCTCATGGGTGCGGCCTCCACGCTCATGGGCCTGCTGCCCACCTATGCGACGGCCGGCGTCGTGGCACCCATCCTGCTGACCCTGCTGCGGGCCGTGCAGGGCGTGGCCACCGGCGGCGAATGGGGCGGTGCCACCCTCATGGCGATCGAATACGCCCCCGCCAAACGCCGCGGCATGTACGCGGCCCTGGTCCAGCTCGGCTCCCCGGTGGGCACCCTGCTCTCCACGGGCGCCATTACGCTCGTATCCTTGCTGCCCAAGGCGGACTTCATGTCCTGGGGCTGGCGCGTGCCGTTCATCGCCTCCATCATCCTCGTCGGCGTCGCGCTCTGGCTGCGCTGGAACGTCGAGGAAACCCCCGAGTTCCAGGAACTGAAGGCGGGCGAGGGCACCAAGAAAGCGCCCGTCATCGAACTGTTCCGCACGGCCCCCGGCCGCCTCGGGATCGGTGTCTGCACCTACCTTGTCGGCAACGCCGGCTTCTTCATCCTCACCACCTTTATGATCAGCTACGTCACCCGCGTGCTGGGCCTTCCGTCCTCGGTGATCCTCACCGCCATGACGATCGGAGCCGTCGCGCAGATGGTCATGACAGTCGTGGCCGGCCGTTTGGCGGACCGCTTCGGCGCCGCCCGCGTCGGTATCATCGGCTACTCGATCTTCATTGCTCTCGCTTTCCCGATCTTCTGGCTGGTGGATACCAAGGATCCGGCCCTGATCGTTGTGGCGATGGTGCTGGCGTTCGGCCCGTGTGCCATCACCTACGCCATCATCGGCGCCCTGATCGAACGGCTCTTCCCGTCCGAGGTCAAGTACACCGGCATGGGGCTCTCGGCCAACCTGTCGGCTGTTGTCGCGGGCTTCATGCCGGCGCTGGCCACCGTGTTCCTCACGATCTCGGGCAACGCCTCCTGGGGTCCGGCCCTCCTGCTCGTGGTGATCGGGCTCATCTCGCTGGGCGGCGCCATTGCGACGTCGAAAGTGCCGGCGACGTCGGCGGTTCCGGCGGCATCGAAGGTCCACGCGGTCGGATCCTAGCCAGCCGGCGCTCTGTGCGTGGCGGGTTTCAGTCCTCGCGGCGGTACCGGATCTCTCCGCCCGTGACCGTCAGACGGACCCGGGTTTTCCGGACTTCTTCCGGGGCCGCGTTGAAGATGTCCGTGTCCAGCACGGCAAAATCCGCGAGCATGCCCCTTCGAAGCCGGCCCTTGATGCCTTCCTCGCCCGAGGCGTAGCCCGGCGCGACACAGTAGGCGTGGAGCGCCTCCCGAAGGCTGATCCGCTCCCAGGGCTCCCATCCGCCGTCGGGCTGGCCGTCCTCGCCGGTCCGGGTGATGGCCGCGTGCAGGCCGTGGAACGGGTTGGGCACCTCAACAGGGGAGTCGGAGCCGAAAGCCACCGTGGCCCCGGCGTCCAGCAGGCTGCGCCACGCGTAGGATGCCAGGCCGCGGCCTTCCACCATGCCGAGGATCGGCAGATCGCTCGGGCAGTGCTGCGGCTGCATGGAGGCGACGACGCCGAGACCGGCGAGCCGCGCGACGTCGGCGGGCTGGAGAAACTGGACGTGCTCGATCCTGTGCCGCAATCCGGACTCCGCGGTCATGCCGCGGATTTCCGCCAGGGCGTCGAGGACCTGATGGTTTGCCTGGTCGCCGATTGCATGGACGGCGACGGCGATGCCCGCCGATGCAGCCTTCGTCGCCAGCGCGACAAGGTCCGGGTAGGCGGTTACCTCCATGCCGTGGTTGTTGCCGCCCGGAAACGGCTCGCTCATGAGGCACGTGTGGGAGCCGGCCGCGCCGTCGGCGAAAATCTTGACGGCGCCGCGCCGGATCCACGCGTCGCCCTGGCCGGTCCTGATGCCGGATTGGATGGCAGCGTCGAGCTCGTCCTGGGCAAGCAGCTTGTGGACCCGCAACTGCAGCCGTCCCGCGGCGCGGAGCGTCGAGTAGGCCTCCAGGGCATCGGGCCCGTCGATGTCGTGGACGGTGGTCAGCCCCATCGACAGCAGGTACCGCTGCGCTTCCTCCAGCTGTGTGACGAGATCACCGGATGCCCCCGACGCCGCGAGCCTGCGCACCGGATACACGGCACTCTCCCGCAATATTCCGGTCGCGTTGCCATAGGCGTCCCGAACGATCTCTCCGCCCGCGGGATCCGGGGTGTCCGCCGTGATGCCGAGTTCCCGGAGCGCCAGGGCATTGGCCCAGACCGTGTGGCCGTCGGCGCTGGTGAGGGCGACCGGATTGCGGGGGCAGGCGGCATCGAGGCCATGGCGGTCCGGCTGGACCGGCGCCTGCCATTTGTTGAAGTCCCACCAGCCGCCGAAGATCCAGTCCCCGTCCCCGTAGCGCGTCGTGGCGGCGGTAACGCGGGCCAGGGCCTCCTCCACGCTGGCCGCGGAGCGCAGGTCCACTTCGTGCAGCGAACGCGCCAGGCTCGCTGTGTGGATGTGGGCATCGCTCAGGCCGGGAATGGCCACGGCACCTTCGAGGTCGACCGTGCGCGTTCCGGCGGGGGCATGGGCACGGAGGTCCTCGTGCGAGCCCGTTGCGGTGATTAATCCGCCGTCCTCGAGCAGCGCATCGACGCGCGGCTGGTGCGGATCGAGGGTATGGAAGGCGGCGTTTGCATAGATGGTGGGGGACATCGGTTCAGGGTACGGTCAGGGCCGCCGATCGGGCGAGCGGGTGCCGACACAAAAGGGTCATGTGGTTCCGGATTTTTTAAGGAGACCGGCGCCGGAGCGGCTGTCTCCCGTGAAATCCCGCGCCCTGACGGCGAAAACGTCCTTATTATGCCAAGCAGGCATGAAGGGTCAGCAAAAAGAGTCTTAGACGCGCTAGAGCGTGGGTCACATACTCGATCAACGGGTAGCGGAGTGAGGTATCCCACACCGTACCTGCACTCGCATCAGACCCCTCAAGCGAAGGACCGACACGTGAAACAACACTCCCAGGCCCCGGCCCGGACCACCGGGCGGCGCAGGGTTGCCGCCCTGGCGGCAGCCGCCGTCGTAGTCTCCGTAGCCGCAACGGGCTGCACCACCGGAGGTGCGACGGCGGGAGCCACAGCCGCGGGCCAGGTTTCCACCGACACCATCCGGACTGTGGTCAACGCCGACCCCACGACGTTTGCGCCGGTGGAAGTACGCAACGCCGATGACTTCGCCTTCAACCGGCTGCTCTTCGCCACGCTGGTCCGCCGCGACGAAAACAACAAGATTGTGTCCGACCTCGCCAGCAAGTGGGACATCACCCCCACCCAGGGAACGTTCACCATCCGCAGCGGCGCCACCTGCTCCGACGGCACTCCGATCACGGCCGGCGTGGTGGCCGAATCCCTCAAGGTATTCGCCTCCCCGGACAGCAATTCAGCCTTCCGCCCCTTGGTGCTGGGCGACGGGCCGGCCACCGTCACGGCGGACGACGCCGCCAGCACCGTCACCATCAAGCTCGCCCAGCCCTGGACCGACCTCCTCCAGGGCCTGAGCCTGCACGCCACCAGCATCGCCTGCCCCGCCGGCCTGAAGGATCCCAAGGGCCTGACCGCGGGCGATGTGGCCGGCGCGTTTTCCGGCCCCTACACGCTGGCCAGGAAGCAGCACGGCGTGGGCTACAGCTTCACGCTCCGCAGCGACTACAAGACGTGGCCTGCCTACGAAAATATCGAGGGCACCCCGGCCAAGACCATCGAGGCCAGCGTCAATACCAACTCCAGCGCGGTCAGCAACGAGCTCCTCACCGGCACCCGGGACATCGCCGTCATCCGAGGCAAGGACAGCACACGCTTCGACGGCAACAAGGACTTCTCCACCGCCGTCATCCCGCAGGGCAGCCTCTACATCATGTTCAATGAGCGGGACGGCCACCCCTTCACCGACGCCAACCTCCGCAAGGCCGTTGCCCAGGCCCTGAACGCCACAGCCTTCAACCAGGCGACCACCGGCGGCCTTGGCCAGCTGTACTCATCCATGGCCCACCCCGGCGTGCCGTGTTCCAACAAGGACACCAGCCTGCTGATCAAGTCCGACCCCGAAGCTGCCAGGAAGGTCCTGGCCGGAGTCAAAATCCGCATGGTCGGGGCACAGGTCTTCGGGCCCAACGGGGCCGGCAACACCTACGCCGCGGAAGCCCTCCGCGCCGCCGGAGCAGACATCGACCTGCGCAACGTGGACCTGGCTACCTGGAGCACCGAGCTGACCCAGAAGGTCGATTCGTGGGATATCACCGTGATGGGCGGCATCAATGCCGGCGGCACCATGGTGGGCGCCCTGTCCACGGCCATCGGCCTCCCGGTGGAAAAAGGCGGCCTGAACTGGGCCGGCGCCATCAACCAGCCTGTCGTGGACCTCGAGGCCAAGGCGATGACGCAGACGGACGACACCGCCCGCTGCGCGACCTACCAGGAAGCCGAGAAGATCATGATCGGCGACGCCCACGTGGTGCCACTCGGCTCGCTCCCCGCCCAGGTCACCGTTCGGTCCGGATTCGCCATGCACACTATGAATGGCCAGCCGGACGAGAGCACCATGCGGATCACGAAGTAACCATCCGCCATGACCTCTTCGATTGCTGTTGAAGCTTCCCGTACCCCCGGTGTTGCCGCCGGGGGTACGGGAAGCCGGTTCATCCACCATCCGTGGGTGGGGTTTTCCTTGCGCAGGCTCGGCGGGCTGGTGCTCTCGTTCGTGGTGCTGACCGTGGTGACGTTCCTGATCGTGCCTTTGATACCGGGGGATCCTGCCGTGATCGCCGCGGGCGACGGGGCCAGTCCGGCCAAGATTGCCGGCGTCCGCGCGGAGCTCGGTCTCGACCTTCCGATGCTCACGCAATTTCTCAACTATGTTTCCGGCATCCTGCGCCTGGACATGGGCTCCTCGTTCGTCAGTGGTGAGAGTGTCTCCACGCTGATCTTCACGCGCTTTCCGTTCACCGCGGAGATCGCCCTGCTGGCCATCGTGCTGGTGTTGCTGATCTCGGTGCCCCTGGGCATGACCGTGGCGATCCTGACCCGGGGCGGCCGCAACAAGTGGCTGGATCATCCCTTTAACTTCCTGACCAGCCTGATCTACTCCGTCCCGCAGTATGTGGTGGGCACCCTGCTGGTGGTGGTGTTCGCCGTGACCCTGCGCTGGCTGCCCGCGGCCGGTGCGGCGTCGCTGAACTCGCTGGTGCTGCCCACCGCTGCCCTCATGCTCGGGCCCGTGTGCGTGATCTCCCGGATCGTACGGCGCGAAACCGCCGTGGTCCTGGACAAGGACTACGTCCGTACGGCCCGCGGCTGGCGTCTGAGCGCCCTGCGCACCCATGCCCGCTACGTCCTGCCGAACCTCATCACGACCACCCTGACACTCTCGGGACTTATCCTGGCCGCGCAGCTGGGCGGCGCCGTGGTGATCGAAACGGTCTTCGCCTGGCCGGGCCTGGGCCAGGGCATCGTCAACGCGATCCTGCAGCGCGACTACCCGGTGATCCGCGGCATCATCCTGGTGCTGGGCCTGCTGGCGACCCTCATCATCATCCTGGTGGACCTGATCCTGGCCATCATCGACCCGCGCAACCTGGGAGGTACCTCAAGTGACGTCTAGGTTTAGGAGCCGGGACTTCTGGAGCCCGGCCATGTCTACCGGGGCAGGACTGCTGGCCGCCCTCATCCTCATCGCCATCATCGCCCCGCTGACCATGACGCAGGCCGCTGAACAGCTGACGGCCAACGCCGCCCTGGGCCCCAGCCCCGAGCACTGGCTCGGCACCGACGACTTCGGCCGGGACCTGCTTTCCCGCGCCCTGGTGGCCACCCGGCTTACGCTGCTCATGACCGCCGGCGCGGCCGCCATTTCGGTGGTGGCGGGCGTGGCGATCGGGCTGGCCATCTGGCTGGCCGGCCGGCGTGTCCGCGAGGTGGCGCTGCGCGTCCTCGAAACAGCCGTCGCCTACCCGAGCCTGATTTTCGCTCTCGTGATCGCCGCCGTCCTGGAACCGGGGGTGTCCTCGGCGGTCATCGCGATCGGTATCGCCGGGATCCCCGGCTTCGCCCGGATCACCGCCAACCTGGCCTCCTCCGTCTCCAGCAGCGAGTACGTGGTCACCGCGCGCCTCCTGGGCGTCAGCCCGGTACGGATCGCGGCCCGGCACATGCTGCCGAACATGGCCGAGCCGCTGCTCATCCTGTCCGCCACGGTCTTCGCCCTGTCCCTGGTGGAGATCTCCGCCCTATCCTTCATCGGCCTTGGCGTCCAGTCCCCGCAGTACGACTTCGGCCGGCTCCTCAACGACAGCCTCGGCGCGCTCTACACGCAGCCGGTGGAGGCCGTCGGCCCCTCGGTCATGATCGCCCTGACCGGCCTGTCCGTCATGCTGATCGGTGACGCCCTGGCCGCCCAAGCCGATCCCCGGGCCAAGCGCAGCTTCTTCCGCCGGTCCCTGCAGCGCGACCGCACGGCCGGCGTCCCGGCCGGCGACACCGCCCTGGTGCGGGCCGAGAACCTGCGGATCAGCATCCCGGGCGGCCCGCAGCTGGTGAAGAACATCTCGCTGAGCATCGACCCCGGAGAAGTCGTGGCGCTCGTGGGTGAATCCGGCTCGGGAAAGTCCTTGACCGCCATGGCCATCGCCGGGCTCCCGTCCGAAGACCTCGCTGTCGAAGCGGATATGCTCCGCGTCGGAGAGATGAACATGCTTGCCTCCCCGGACCAGTCACGGCTGGCCAAGGACATCAGCATCGTCTACCAGGACCCGGGCACCACGTTCAACCCGTCCCTCCGGATGGGTTCCCAGCTGACCGAAGTCCTCAGGACCCACCTGGGCATGGGCGGCGCGAAGGCGCGCCAGGTCATCATCGACGCCCTGGCCAACGTGAACATCACGCAGCCCGCGCAGCGGCTGCGGCAGCACCCGCATGAGCTCTCCGGCGGCATGCGGCAGCGCGCCATGATTGCCGCCTCGATTGTCACCTCGCCCAAGCTGATCGTCGCTGACGAGCCGACCACCGCCCTCGACGTGACTGTCCAGACCGACGTCCTGCGCCAGTTCCGCCGCATCCACCGCGAACAGGGAACAGCCATGCTGTTCATCTCGCACGACCTCGCCGTCGTGGAGGCCCTGTGCGACACCATCCTCGTGATGAAGTCCGGCGAAATCGTCGAGCGGCTGACTTCAGCACAGCTCGCCGCCCGGGACGTCCACCACCCCTACACCAAGGCGCTGCTCGCCGCGATTCCTACCCTGGAACCCGCCCCGGCACCCGCGACCGCAGGAGCACCTACCCCATGACCACCCACATCCAGTCACGTCCCGCTGTCCTGTACGGAGCCCAGGTCAGCAACCTCAACGTCCGCTTCGGCTCCGCCCATGTGCTGAAGGACGTCACCCTGGCCGTGCCCGCGGGCACGGTGGTGGGGCTCGTGGGGGAGTCGGGGTCCGGGAAGTCGACCCTCGGCAAGACCCTTGTCGGCATCAACAAGGCATCCAGCGGCGAGGTCCTCATCGGCGGGGAGGACGTCACCCGCCTGCACGGAAAGCGCCGCCGGCAGATGCGCCGCGAAGTCCAGTACATCCCGCAGGACCCCTACTCCTCGCTCAGCCCCCGCCGCACCACCGGCCAGACCCTGGCCGAAGCACTGGACCCGCATGGGGCCAACCCGGTGCAGCACCGCGAGGCCATCGCCGCGGCCCTGGAACGGGTCAAACTGGACCCCTCGGCGGCGGAGAAGTACCCGCACCAGTTCTCCGGCGGCCAGCGCCAGCGGATCGCGATTGCCCGGGCCCTCATGCTCGAACCCAAGCTTGTCATCGCGGACGAGATCACCTCCGCCCTGGACGTCTCGGTCCAGGCCGACATCATCCGGCTGCTCCAGGGCATGCGCGGCACGGTGGACAGCGCCATGCTGTTCATCTCGCACAACCTCGCCGTCGTCCAGCAGGTCTGCGACGAAGTCGTGGTCATGTTCCAGGGCCGCATCGTCGAGCAGGGCCCGATCGAATCCGTCTACCGGGACCCGCAGCATGACTACACCAGGAAGCTTCTCGCCTCGGTCCCTGGCTCACCCGGTTTCAGCTTGGACTAGGAGTTCCGAGCCCGACGGCGGTCCCTCCAGAGGGGCCGCCGCCAAACACCCGCCGGTTGCCGTCGCAAAACGGACCCGGGGAGGCACTATGTTTCCGCGCCGGAAAACATTACTGCCCAGGGGCGCCGAACAGATCGGCGGTTCCCGGACGGGACCCGGCATGCGGGCAATTCATGCCGGGACGGCATGCTGATCCGCCACTTTGGGTCTTGGACTGCATACGACGCAGGTCACATACTCGAATGAAACCGTCCACCGCTGAGTGGACCACAGGTTCATCCGAAGGGAACACCCCGTGTCCGTCACGACAATTCTTGAAGACGCCCGCGAGCTGCACGGCGACCTCGTCCAGCTTCGCCATGAGCTCCACCGGCACCCCGAGCTCGGCCTCCAGCTGCCCCGCACCCAGGAGTCGGTCCTCGACGCACTCGCCGACCTCCCGCTCGAAATCACCCTGGGCAAGGGCCTGACCTCTGTTGGTGCCGTCCTGCGCGGCACCGGCGGGACGGACTCCAGGGCCGGAACCCAAGACGCGCGTCCCACGGTTCTATTGCGTGCCGACATGGACGCGCTCCCGCTACAGGAGGAGACGGGCCTGGACTTTGCCTCCGAGGAAGCCAACCGGATGCACGCCTGCGGCCACGACCTGCACACCTCTATGCTGGTGGGCGCCGCCCGATTGCTTGCCGAACGGCGCCACCAGCTCACCGGCGACGTCGTTTTCATGTTCCAGCCGGCAGAGGAACTCCTGGCAGGGGCCCCCATGATGATCGAGGAAGGCATCCTGGATCTGGCCGGGCGCCGCGCGGACGCCGCCTATGGGCTCCACGTGTTCAGCGCCGGCGGCAACACCGGCCGGTTCGAGACGAAGCCGGGCGTCATGATGTCCGTCGCAGACGCCCTCTTCGTCAAGATCATTGGCCGCGGCGGCCACGGCTCGGCACCGCACCAGACCCAAGACCCCGTGCCGGTCATGGCCGAAATGATCCTGGCCCTCCAGCACATGGTCACCCGGCAGTTCAACGCCCACGACCCCGTCGTCGTCTCCGTGGGGATGGTCAAGGCCGGCGAAGCCATCAACGTCATTCCGGACACCGCCGAATTCGGGGCCAGCCTTCGGATGTACTCCGCGGAGGCTCGGGAGAAGATGCAGGCCGCTGTCCCGCGGCTGCTGCAGGGCATTGCCGCGGCCCACGGGCTCGAGGTCGACATCAACTACCACGCCGGCGGCAGGGTCACCGTGACTGACGAGGCGCACACCGACTTCGCGGCCGAACAAATCCACGAGCTCTTCGGCACGGAACGGCACCACAGGCTTGCCGCGCCGCTCGGCGGTTCCGAGGACTTCGCCGATGTCCTGGCCCAAGTGCCGGGCAGCTTCATCTGCCTTGACGCCACGCCGCTCACCGGCGGACCCGAGGCCGCTTTCAACCATTCGCCCCGGGCTGCCTTCGACGACTCCGTCCTGGTGGACGGCACTGCCTTGTACACGCAGCTCGCCATCGGCCGCCTCGCCCGGCCTGCCGGCATCTGACACCCACCTCCACGGATCTAGGACTTCGAATGATCAACACACAAAGCACGCGGCCGGCCGCCCCCGCCGGACATCCTGCCGGACCGGCTTCGCTCCGAGCCACCAAATCCCAACGCCAGACACTGTTCGCCACCGGAATGGGCAATGCCTTGGAGTGGTACGACTGGGGAATCTACTCTGCCTTCGCCATCTACTTCGCCACGGAGGTCTTCAACCCGAAGGACCCGCTCGCCGCCCTCCTGGGCGCCATGGCGGTCTTCGCCGTCGGATTCGTCGCCCGCCCGGTCGGCGGCTTCCTGTTCGGCTGGATGGCCGACCATCTGGGCCGCCGGGCTTCCATGATCTCGACAGTGGGACTGGCCTCGTTCGGATCCCTGCTGATCGCCCTGGTGCCCACCTACAACACTGCCGGTGCCTGGGCCGCCGTCGTCCTCCTCACCGCCCGGCTGCTCCAGGGACTGGCGCACGGCGGCGAGATGCCGTCCGCCCAGACCTACATCGCCGAATCCGCCCCGGCCGAACGGCGCGGACTGTGGTCGTCCCTGATCTACGTGTCCGGCACCGCCGGCATTGTGATCGGCCTGCTCCTGGGCTTCATCCTCAACTCGCTCCTGAGCAAGCAGGACATGCAGGCGTGGGGCTGGCGCATCCCCTTCATCATTGGCGCCCTCCTGGGCCTCTACACCCTGATCGCCCGATCCCAGATGAAGGAGACAGCAGCGTTTACGGAGGCCCAGGCCGCGGTCCGCGAACCCATGTGGCCGCAGATCCGGAAGAACTGGCGTTCAGCCCTGCGGGTGATCGGCCTCGGCATAGGCGGGACCGTCTGCTACTACGTCTGGTCCGTCAGCGCCGTGCAGCAGGCCGTAATCATCCACAAGATGGACCAGGGCACAGCTCTCATGGCCAGCGTCCTCAGCAACGTTGTCCTCATCTTGTCCCTGCCGCTGTGGGGCAAATTCTCGGACCGCTTCGGCCGCCGCCCGGGGCTGCTGATCGGCACAGGTGCACCGATCGTGCTCTTCCCGCTGCTGGTGAACACCGTGGGCCAGAGCTTCTGGTCACTCTTTCTTCCGGCGACGGTCATCCTGGTCCTGATGGGCGCCACCCTGTCCATCACCCCGGCCGTCTTCGCGGAACTGTTCCCCACCCGCATACGCACCGTGGGCGTGGCCGTTCCCTACGCTGTCTCCGTCGCCATCTTCGGCGGCACCGCACCCTACCTGCAGAGCTGGGCGAACGCCGCCTTGGGTCCCGTCGTTTTTACGGTTTATGTGGTGGTACTTTTGGCCGTCTCAACCGCGGTCGCGTGGAAGCTCCCGGAGACCAAGGGCAAGGACCTCAGCCAGTAGGCCAGCAGAGGCGGATTAGCCGGATGGTCCTGGGCAACATGACCTGAGGCAAATCGGGTGTGAATTTGTTTCCTGTGTCGTTGGTTTTTCACCGGGCTCCTCCGCTTCGGTTCGTGGCTGCTTTCTGCTTCTTCATGAAGGGGCGCAAGGGAGTGCGACATGACTTGGGCCAATTGGTGGGGAATCGGCGGTGGCCCCGGACTCCCACAAGTCGGCTGACACGCGTTACCGTGCCCGACGGAGAGTCAACATAACAGCCGGGGGACAAACATCGGCTCCAGAATGATTGCGCACCAGCCATGTGCGTAAATCGGCGGCCATTTGGGGGGCGGATCGGTTACCAGGTTCGCTAACTCTGTACGCGTTGCCGGTAGAGCCGGGGCGTTTCGCCGGCGTCGTTGAGAAAGTGCCGGTTGAAATTGGACAGGTTCGAGAAGCCGACTTCGTAGCAGATGTCGGAGGTGCGTCCGGCTGGTGACCGAGCCGCCGCTGTCGGTGAACCTCGACGGAGAGATCGCTACTGTCACGCCGACGGACTTCACCGTCGAGCGCAATGCAGTGCACGTCGTTGTACCGCAGAGCAGCAGCAGTGCCCTGCTCGACGGACAGCGTGCGCCGCGAGAGGGGCCGTCCATCTGAGGCGATTAGCCTCGGCATCAACAATCGGGAATGCTCTACCGGCGGAACCTGCCAACGCTGCCAGTGAAGCGGAACCCTAGACGATCGGCCAACTCTCGCATCCTTTGACGCACACCATCGTGCCCATTTCGGATTTGTGTCTGCAGTAACAAAGTTGGCGCCGGACTTGGAGTCCGGCGCCAACTTCATTGACCTGACTGAACGGCAACAGCGGATGAAGCCATCATCTATGGGGGCAACGCCGTCGTTAGTCTGAGTTCAGCCAGTAAGCACCCCGGCGCTTCGCCCAGACCCAGCGGTACTACTGCCACTAACCGATCGGTGCAGGCGGTCGTTCCCCGGCGAGCACGGCGAGCGCGTTGTCGGCGGCGAGCACCGCCATGGCGGTGCGCGTCTCGACGGTGGCCGAGCCCAGGTGCGGCACGAGTGTCACATTCTCCAGGTCCAGCAACTTGGGATGGACCTGGGGCTCGTGCTCGAAGACGTCCAGCCCGGCACCCGCGATGACGCCTTCGCGCAGCGCGGCTGCGAGAGCCGCTTCGTCGACGATCGGTCCGCGTGCGGTATTGACGAGGTACGTCGAGCTCTTCATCGCTGCGAGCTGCTCCGCGCCGATCAGATGGTGCGTGGCGGCTCCGTAAGGGCAGTGCAAGGATACGACATCGGAAACAGTCAGCAACTCGTCGAGATCGACCCGCCGGGCGCCCAGTTCCGCGGCAATTGCGGGGTCGATCTCGCTGCGCGACTGGTAGACGATGTCCATGCCGAAGGCCTTGGCCCGGCGTGCCGTCGCCTGGCCGATGCCGCCCATGCCGACGACGCCGAGGGTCTTGCCTTGGA
>NZ_JAGGPN010000025.1 GCF_018613795.1 Arthrobacter sp. ISL-65 | reverse complement strand
GGGTACACGTCCCGTGACGACGACCCGGCTCATGCCGTCTCGATCCATTCGCGCAGGCGTCCGAGGCCGTCGCGGATGGCTGGCACCTCGATGCCCGAGTAGGCGAGCCGGATGTACTGCCGCTCCTCGCCGGGCAGCCGCCGGCCGAAGTGCTCGCGTGTACAGAAGGAGACGCCGGTCTTGTACAGGGCGTCAGAGGCGAAGTCGCCGACTGCGGTGTAGCCCATACGCTCCATGACCTCGGTGACGTCGGGGAAAAGGTAGAACGTCGACTGCGGCACGGCGACGTGCATGCCGGCGATGGAATTCACGAGCTCGCATGCGGTGTCGCGGCGCGTCTGCAGGGTGTCAAGCATCTGCTGCACAGAATTTTGGGGGCCACGGAGCGCTTCGACGCCGGCCCACTGCACATAGTGCGTCGTGCAGGACTCATCGTTGGTGTTGAGCGTGCTGAGTACCTGGGCGATCTCACGCGGGGCTACGGCGCAGCCGAGGCGCGAGCCGGTCATGGCGAACTTCTTGCTGAACGTGTAGAGGATGACGGTACGCTCGGCCATCCCGGGAAGCGATGCGATGGAGCTCGAGACCCCCTCATAGCGGGTCTCGAAGTAGGCCTCGTCGGAGAGTACCCAGAGGTCGTGTTCGATCGCGAGCTGTGCGATGGCCTCGCGCTCGGCCGCAGTCGATTCGGCGGAGATGGGGTTCTGCAGGTCGTTGTAGATGATGGCGACCGTGTTCGGAGTGATCGACGAGCGGATCTGATCGAGGTCGATCGCGAAGCCCGTACTCGTGGGCACATAGCGGTAAGGCACGGCCATTCCGCCGAGGTACTCGATCTGCGATTCGTAGATCGGGAAGCCGGGGTTGGGGTAGAGCACTTCCTGGCCGGGGTTCATGACTGCCTGCAGGAACTTCGTGATGACGGGCTTGCCGCCGGTCATCACGACCACGTTTTCGGGGGAGAACTGGATACCGCGGCGCGAGCCGATGTCGTCGGCGAGGGCTTCACGCAGCTGCGGGATGCCGGGGCCGGGGCAGTAACCCGTGTAGCCGTCGGCGATCGCCCGGTTCATCGCTTCCACGATGTTCGGGGCGGTGGGGATGTTTATATCGCCGAGATGGAAGGGGTACACGAGGTTCCCCTTCGCTTTCCAGGCGGCGGCGGCTTGCGCGACGCTGAAGGCGGTTTCGGTGCCTAGGCGGTCGAGCCGGTGCGCGAGTTGCTGCATGTTCCACTCCTCATCGAGTTGGCGTTCGATCTTTTGCCGATCACATCTAGTATAAGACTAATATATTAGATTGCGAAAGTTGATCGGCAGTTAAAACTTCAGCAAACAGCGCCGCGGGAACGAGGCTAGGAGCACAACATGACAATGAACTGAGCTTCCGTGGACGACGCCTGCCTGATCGTTCGTGTTGTGGCCGCGCTCATTGTTTGCCTTGCAGGATCTCCGCGCACGTGATCCCTCCGGAAACCCCTACAACGACGCCGCGCGGAGGGGTTCGCACACAAGAAGAGGTATGAACTGACCGGGGTAGAATCCCTAAGTCGGAGACGGGCTCGTCTCCGGGTGGGCGGCGTCGGTCGAATCCGGACCGATGGCTCCAATTTCCCCTTGGGCTTGATTCCGGACTGGCAAGCAGCGCTTAGGGACGATGGGGACAGGGCTGAAGCTTCTCGTCGAGGGATAGCCGGAATCCAAGCGGTTATGGCGTAAGGGGTTCCGCGCGCATGGGCGGGGTGACTACAGTAATCCCCAGAAATCGCACGCGACCGCATGCACGTCGCAATCACTGAGGAGGTTCGCGGTGTCGGACACTACCTGCCACATGTCGATCTCGCTGGACGGCTTCGTCGCCGGGCAGGACCAAAGCCGCGAGGACCCCCTGGGCAAGCGAGGGCGGGAGCTGCACGGGTGGCACATCGGCGACCCGCGAGCCAACGATGCCGACAAGGTCGCGAACGAGTGGCTCATGCGCCCGCGGGGCGCTTATGTGATGGGTCGGAACATGTTCGGCCCGATCCGCGGTGACTGGGATGAGGATTGGACCGGGTGGTGGGGCCCCGAACCGCCGTACCACGCGCCGGTGTTCGTGCTGACCCATCACGGACATGACCCGATCCAGATGGACGGCGGGACGACCTTCCATTTCGTCACCGAGGGCTTCGACGCGGCCTACTCGGCAGCGTGCCAGGCCGCCGGGGACAACGGCGTGGACATCGCCGGTGGGGCCTCGACCGTCCGACAGGCACTGATCGCCGGCGTGATCGATGAACTCACCCTCGACATCGCACCGGTCCTGCTCGGTTCGGGCGAGCGCATCTTCGACGGGGTTGAATCCTTCGGCTTCGAACCCGCCGAGGTGCTTCACTCACCGCTGACCACCCACATCCGCTATCGCCGCGTCAGCTAGCTCCGCAGGCCGTCGGCCCCCTGCACAGCAGTACGGTCACTCAACCCGCTCGGCACGGTAAGTGGCGAAGGCGAGGCTGGCGGTGAACCAAGCCCGGCACGGCGGCAGGGTGGACGTCTTCGGCGACGAGGAACACCCAATCAAGTCCAGCGTGGTGGGCAGTGTTCACACCCGGGGCTTCGGATTCGATTGTACCGGCGTCGGACCGGGCCGGATTAGGGAGGCTTCCGGGGGAGTGGCGGATCTTCAGGGGGAGGCTGGTTCGAGTCCCACCTCGGGCACGTGTTTTCCCCGTTCAGGAGCTTGTCGGCCTCTGAGTGTGGACGAATTCTGTTGTGTGGGCCCCTTCGGGGGCCATTTTTATTGGTGGGCGGTGCTGTTGCCGGCTTCGCGATTCGTAGGTGCATTGCTGCTTCTTCATGGTGGGTCCGGGGGAGGACGACATGACTTGTGCCAATCTCCGAGGGTGCCGCCGCACTCCCACAAGCGGCCTGACATCCGGACCCTGGACTCTTGCATAATGCGTTAGTGGCGACTAACGTATTTTTTGTGCCTGATCTTCTGGAAGTCGCGACGGAGCCCAACAGGCGGGCGCTGCTTCGGCTCCTGGCAGGGGGAGAGAAGACGGTCACCGAGCTGTCCGGGCACTTCCCGGTCAGCCGTTCGGCCATTTCCCAACATCTGCTGCTTCTCTCGGAAGTGGGGCTCGTGACGGCTAGGAAAGACGGCCGGAACAGGTACTACCGACTGGACGGTGCCGGCATGGTCCGGCTGCGTGAACAATTCGAAGCGTTCTGGACAACTGAACTGGACCTGTTGGTGGCCGACGCCGGCCGGCTGGGCCCACAACCATCGCAAGGGAATTTCTGATGACTTTCAACAAGACCGTGTTCCTCCCCGTAGATCCGGACGCCGCGTTCGCCCTCATCACCGAGCCGGAACGGCTGCGGCGCTGGAAGACCGTGGCGGCGAGGGTGGATCTCCGGGTGGGCGGCGACTATCGCTGGACCATCACCCCGGGCCACTCGGCGATGGGAAGTTTCACCGAAATCGAGCCCGGAAAGCGGATCGTTTACACCTGGGGCTGGGAGGGCGACGCCGGCCTGCCGCCTGGAGCATCCACCGTGACGGTGAACCTGGAGGCAGTCGAAGGCGGAACCACCGTCCAGCTGATCCACGAGGGCCTGAACGAGCAGCAGGAGGCAAGCCACGCCGAAGGCTGGAACCACTTCCTCGAGCGCCTCGTCCTGCTGGCCGCCAACGGAGATGCGGGCCCGGATGAGTGGGCTGCAGCCCCGGACCCGATGAACGAGCTCACCAGCGCCGAAGCGGCACTGGCTGTTGCCCAGCGTGTCCTCGGAGGGCTCGACGAGTCCCACATGGCCTTGCCGACGCCCTGCGCAGACTTCACGGTGGCCGGGCTCCTGGACCACCTCTTTGGATCCATCGCGTCCATCGGCAACTCGCTCGGCGTGAAGGTTGCCGACCAGCCTGCGGCCATGCCGGAGGTCAGGATCGCTGACGCAGCACAGGCCACGCTGGAGGCATTCCGCGCCAACGGGACGGACGGGACCCTGGACATGGGCTTCGCCCATCTGCCCGCCACCCTGGTTGCCAACATCCTGAATCTCGAACTGCTGGTCCACGCGTGGGACTTTGCCACGGCCACGGGACAGGAACTCAACGTTTCCCCAGCACTCTCCGACTATGTGCTGGGCCTTGCCCGGAACACCATCAGCCCGCAGATGCGCGGCAAGAGCTTCGCGACGGAAACGCTGGTGGCTGAATCAGCGGCCAGCATGGAACGCCTGATCGCGTTCACCGGCCGGCAGGTTGCCGGGATCTGAAGCCGCCGACGGACATAAAGGGAGGGGACGTGCATGGTTGATGTAGTGACGGATATCGAGATCCGGCGCCCGCGCGACGTCGTGTCCGCCTATTCGGGAAATCCGGACAACGCGCCGGACTGGTACTCGAACATCAAGGCCGTCAACTGGGAAACGGCTCCGCCCTTGGTCCAGGGGTCCAAGGTGGCGTTCAGGGCGAAGTTCCTGGGCAAAGCGCTTGACTACGTCTACGAATTTACCGAACTTGATCCGGGCAGGAAGCTGGTCATGCGCACCGCGCAAGGGCCCTTCCCAATGCATGCAACGTACACCTGGGCCGACGCCGGCAACGGATCCACGCATATGACGCTGCGCAACACCGGAACGCCGGCGGGCTTCTCCGCCGTAGCCAGCCTCGTCATGGCTCCCACGATGCGCCGTGCCATGCGCAAGGACCTCACGAAACTCAAGGCCCTCCTCGAAGCCTGAGCCAACCCACCGAAAAAACGCACAGAAAGGAAATGTCATGAGCAAGTTCATGTACCTCTACAAGGGGCCCGCCCGGCCGATGGACCAGTTCACGCCGGAGCAGTCCGCCGAACAGATGGCCGTGTGGCGTGCCTGGATGGAGAAGCTGGGCCCGGCGATGATCGACTTCGGTACCCCGTTCGCCGCCCGGACCGCAGTGGCCGACGACGGATTGGCAGCTGATGCTTCGGACCTGAACGGCTACTCGATCGTCGAAGCCGAAAATCTCGATGGCGCGAAGGCGCTCACGGACGGGCACCCGTACCTGTCCGAAGCCAGTGGCAAGTTCACGCTTGAGATCTTCGAGCTCGCCGACATGTAGATGTAGGCGTTGCCCCGCTGGCGGGTGGCGCCACACCGGCCAGCTCCGGAAACCTGAAGCCGCACGGTGAGAACGCCACTCTTGCTACTCGGCGGACGGACGTTGTCGTTGCCGTTTCGTGGCCGCCCGTTGTTCCTTTGCAGCGAGGCGCCTACGGTTGGAGCCGCGGGTGGGTTTGGTCGCCCGGCGGCGGGCAGCTTCGGGCGCAAGACCCTCTGCCAGGAGGTCGGCGAGCTTGGCGAGGGCGATCTCGCGATTGCGTAGCTGAGAGCGCCTCTCGGAGGCGGTTACAGTGATCACCCCGGCGATGATTCGCCGGTCGAGACGCGCGAGCAGCATCAGCCGTTGGCCCTCGGAAAGCGCCGCAGAGTCGCTGACGTTCCAGGAGAGCTCGACGCGGCTGTCCGAGGTGTTGACGTGTTGACCGCCTGGACCGGATGAACGCGAGAACCGCCAGCCGAGTTCCGACGTGGGAATCGTGAGCGCGGGCGACACCTCCAGATCCATGCAACCAGCTTTGCACAATCTGGGCGCGATCGAAGCCCGCTGGTGAGTACTAGTTGGCGCCGACGAGTGCTTCGCTGCGGGCGAATTCCATGGCGCGGGTCCAGAGGACGAGCTGGTCCAGCATCGGGGTGAGGGCTGAGGCTGCCTGTTCTGTAGGCCTGAAGGTCCTGAAGTTTTCAACGTCGGAGAAGATCGAGAACATGACCTGGTTGCGGACGTGGGCGAGCTGGAGTTCGGAGGCGATCCCGCGCAGGTGCTCCACGGCGCGGGCGCCGCCCTTGGAGCCGTAGGAGACGAAGCCGGCGGCCTTGTTGTTGAACTCCGCGTTGAGGTAGTCCAAGGCGTTCTTCAGGGCGCCGGTGATGGAGTGGTTGTATTCGGCGACGATGAAGACGTAGCCGTCGAATTCGGCAATCTTGGATGAGAACGCCTTGGTGTGGTCGTTCTGGTAGTTCTGGTATGCGGCCGGGTAGGCCTCGTCCAGGACCGGAAGGTTGAAGTCGGCGATGTCGACAATCTCGAACTCGGCGTCGGTACGGACCGAAGCCTGCCGGAGGACCCACTGGGCAACCTGGTGATTGATGCGGCCCGGGCGGGTGCTGCCGGTGATGATGGCGATCCTGGTCATTGCGCGTCTCCCTTGAATAGATGCATTTGCATGTATGTGTTGCATCCATCATGCGGCAGATTTGCTTGAATGATCAAGTTTTTTGCCATGTGTGATGTGTCACGCCAGCCATCCCTGCCGTCTTAGTGGGGGTTGCGGAGCCCTCCGGGGGCCAGCGCTGGGGTGGTCCCGCTGTACGCGTCGCGGAGGAGTTCCTGGAGGTTTTCCGATGTGACTTTGCGTGGGTTTAAAGCCGGGATGGCCGGCAGGATCAGTCGGGTGGCTTCGGGGATGCTTTCTTCGGCAAGGCCGTAGTCCTTCAGGGCCTTGGGGGCGTTGAGAGTTTCCCGTAGCGCATTCAGCCCGTCCAAAGCGCGGGGCGTGCCGAAGGCGCCCGCGATCCGGCTTTCGGCGTCGGGGGCGTACGGGGCGTTGAAGGCGAGAACGTGCGGGAGGACGGTGGCGTGGGTCTGGGCGTGGGGCATGTTGTAGGCCCCGCCCAGGACATGGCAAATCTTGTGGTGCATTCCGGATCCGGCCGAGGCGAACGCCACCGCGGCCAGGTACGCGCCGTAGAGGGCCTGTTCGCGTCCGGCGGGTTCCAGCGGTTCGGCTTTGATGGCCGGCAGCGCCAGGTTCAGTGCCCGGATCCCCTCGGCCGCGAGAGCGGCGTTGATCGGGTCGGCCCTCGGACCCCACAGCGAATCGACGCAGTGTGCCAGGGCGTTGAGTCCGGAAGCCATTGACAGTTCCGCCGGCAGCGTCAGAGTCAGTTCCGCATCATAGATGACCGTTGCGGGCAGGACGGCGTCATCGACACCCGTCGTCTTCCGGGATGCTTCCGTCAGTCCCCACACGTTGGTCGCCTCGGAGCCCGCGTACGTCGTCGGGATGGCGATGATCGGCAGGCGCGCCGTCAACGCAATTGCCTTGGCCAGGCCCGTGGTCGACCCGCCGCCGGCACAGACCAGCAGGTCGATGCCGTGCTCCGCTGCGGCTGCCCGGGCCTTCGCGGCCTTTTCCAGCGGCACGTGCGGGGCGACGTCGTCGTAATGGAGCGCAACGTCGATATCCGCCGTCACTTCCGCGGCGCGCGACGCCTCGGATGAGGAGGCAATGACCATCACCCTTCTGGCGCCAATCCGGGCCACTTCCGCGGCCAGGTTCGCCCCGGCCCTGCCGGTGCCGAACAGCACCCGCTGGCCCAGAGTGGTGTGCTCAAAATTCATGCTCATGACAGGGACTCCCGGTTCGGACGCAACGACACCGCCGAGTATAGGCCAGCACTCGGAGTCGCCCTGCGAGCCGCACGACTCGCACTGCAGTGCCCAGTGCCACAGTTGACACTTCAATGAAAGTGGATCAAGATATATGCAAATGCATATATCGGCAGGGACCTTCCCGCCGCATCTAGGAGGAAAAAATGTCTGTTGCACTCACCCCCGGCACCTGGAACCTCGACCTGGCCCACACCGAAATCGGCTTTGTCGTCCGCCACGCCGGCATCAGCAAGGTCCGCGGCCAGTTCACCGAGGCCGACGCCACCCTGGTGATCGGTGATGGCGTGGATTCGTCCTCGGTCAGCGCCACCATCAGCACCGCGTCCTTCGACTCCAACGATGACAACCGGGACGCACACGTGAAGAGCCCGGACTTCTTCGACGTCGAGCAATTCCCCCGGATGACCTTCCGGTCCGCCGGAGCCAGGGGTTCGGCGGAACAGTTCAAGCTCGCCGGGGAACTCACCATCAAGGACACCACCCTCCCGGTGGAGTTCGACGTCGAATTCGGCGGTGCTGCCGTGGACCCGTTCGGCGCCACCCGTGCAGGCTTCTCGGCCACGACAGTCATCTCCCGCAAGCAGTTCGGCA
The DNA here is from genome assembly GCF_018613795.1 of Arthrobacter sp. ISL-65. GTDB lineage: Bacteria > Actinomycetota > Actinomycetes > Actinomycetales > Micrococcaceae > Arthrobacter. Next base: position 2,926 of record NZ_JAGGPN010000025.1, on the reverse strand, counting down.
TCACCTGGAACGCCGCCCTGGAAGCCGGCGGCGTCCTCGTCGGCGACAAGGTCACTATCGCCGTCGACGCCGCCTTCGTGCTCTCCGACAACTAAGAGCCCGGAACCCCCACCAACCGAATCCGGAGGAAACATCATGACCGCACACACGTCCGGTCTGCACCACGTCACGGCGATCGCCGGGGACCCGCAGGCCAACATTGACTTCTACATCAAGGGCCTCGGGCTCCGGCTGGTGAAGAAGACCGTGAACTTCGATGCCCCTTCCGCGTACCACCTGTATTACGGTGACGAGGCCGGGCGGCCCGGTTCGCTGATGACGTTCTTCCCGTGGGGGAAGGTGGCACCGGGCCGGATCGGCTCCGGACAGTCCACCACCACCGCGTTCTCCGTCCCCGCAGGGACCCTGGGCTGGTGGCAGAACCACTTCAACGCCCTCGGCGTGAACTCCACCATCGCCCGCGTCTCCCCGGACGAGGAGCGGCTCTCGCTCCGGGACCCCGACGGCCTGCTGCTGGACTTGGTGGCCTCCTCCACCACTGACCCGCGTAATCCGTGGGACTCCGCCTCGGTTCCGGCCGAATACGCGGTCCGCGGCCAGCACTCCTCCGTGCTCACCGTCGCCGACCCAGAACGGACCCTGCGCGTACTGACCGAGGACCTGGGCCTGCGCATCACCGGCGAGGCCGCAGGCAGGACCCGCCTCGAGGCCGGAGCGGGCGGCGCCGGCAACATCGTCGACGTCGTCGCCGACCCGAAGGGACCGTCCGGTCTGGTCGCCGGCGGCACCGTCCACCACATCGCCTTCCGGGTACCGGACACCGCCACCCAGGATCTGTGGCGGCAGGACCTGGCCGAACGCGGCTACGCCGTGACCGAGATCCTGGACCGGCAGTACTTCACCTCCATCTACTTCCGCGAGCCCGGTGGGGTCCTGTTCGAAATCGCCACGGACACCCCCGGCTTTGACATCGACGAGCCGCTGCTGGAACTCGGCCGCTCCCTGAAGCTTCCGCCATGGATGGAACCCTCCCGTGAAGCGATCGAGGGCTCAGTGGCCCGCATCCAGCTCCCGGGCGAGAACAACCCCGCCCTGGCCGCACGCTAGGAAACCCGGAGATGACCACAAGCAACGCCGAGGTAACTGCCTGGCCCCACCTGTACACCCCCGGCCGTGAGGATGCCCCCGTGCTGCTCATGCTGCACGGGACAGGCAGCAACGAACGCGACATTGCCACCCTTGCCGGCGCCCTGGACCCGGACGCCGGGGTCCTCGCTCCCAGGGGCCGGGTGCAGGAGCACGGGATGCTGCGCTGGTTCCGCCGGCTCGCCGAGGGAGTCTTTGACGTCGAAGACGTCATCGACCGATCCCGGGAACTGGCCGGCTTCATCGACGCCGCCCGTGACCACTACGGCATCGGCGACCGGAAAGTGGTCGCGGTGGGATTCTCCAATGGCGCCAACATCGCCCTCGCCACGGCCATGCTGCACCCCGAAGTCCTGGACCGGGTCATCGCTTTCTCCGGCATGTATCCGCTGGGGAAGCGCCCCGGCGCAGCCGCCCTGCCGGGCAGCCGCATCCTTGCCCTCAACGGCGATACGGATCCGATGGCCCCGCTGGCCAGTGTCAAGAGGCTCATGGCCGAACTCAATCGTCAGGGAGCAACCGTGGAGCAGGTGCAGCGCCCCGGCGGGCACGGCATCGAACCCAACGACCTGGACGCCGCCCGGAACTGGCTGGCCCGCAACGGAAGAGCCGTTGCCCCGCAAGATGCATTGTTGAAAGGATCATCCTGGTCCCGCCCGGTCATGAACAGCGACCGGCGGAACCAGTAACGTGGCGCCGGTTACCGGCGCGAAGCCACTGAAGCGACGCCATTGAAGCGGTGCCATATTAAGGAGTGTCATGGCCGGTGCATTTTTCCTGGACAAATCGGATCCGGGCAGCTGGCGGGCCCTGAACGGGCTGGCCCTGAAAGTCGCCGCTGCGGCCGAAGCCGCGGGCCTGGGCCGGTGGGTCGTGGAACTGCTTAACGTCCGGATTTCCCAGCTGAACGGGTGCGCGTACTGCCTGGACCTCCACGACCGGCTCGCCCGGGAAGTCGGGGTCAGCGCCCAGCAACTGGCCGTGCTGCCCGCCTGGCGCGAGACGGACGTCTTCGACGAGACCGAACGCGCCGCCCTCGCTGTCGGGGAGGCCGCTTCCGCCCTGGACGACGACGGGGAATCCTTTGCCGAACTCGCCGCAGCCCGAGCAGTGCTGACCGAGGCGCAGTACTCGGCGCTGCAGTGGTGTGCGATCGCGATGAACGCCTTCAACCGCGTCTCCATCCTCAGCGGCCACCCAGTCCGCCCCCGGCCCGCAGCCGGCACCACCGGTGACCAGACAGAGGCCGCGTCCCAGACACCGGCCGGGGTCATGCCATGAGCAACCTCGAGACGGTCCCCGAAGAGATCATCTGCACCGAGGGCGCCCGCACGGACGAGGTTGAGTTCCTGGCCCCGCGGGAAGTTCCGCTGGGAGGCCCGCGCGCCATGCCCGTGCGGCGCACCCTTCCCCAGAAACAGCGGAGCCTCATCGGCGCCTGGTGCTTCCTGGACCACTACGGCCCGGACCTCGTCCCGGACTCGGGCGGCATGCGGGTCCCGCGCCACCCCCACACCGGTCTGGCTACGGTGAGCTGGCTGTTCACCGGCAAGATCGCGCACCGCGACTCCGCCGGTTACGAGGCAATCGTCCGCCCCGGGGAGGTCAACCTCATGATCGCCGGGCGGGGGATTTCCCACCAGGAATTCTCCACGCCTGACACCGGCATCCTGCACGGGGCCCAGCTCTGGTATGCCCTACCCGACGCCGCCAGGAACATGGCCCCAACCTTTGAGCACTACGCCCCGGAACCTGTCCGGGGCGACGGCACCGAACTGCG
>NZ_JAGGPN010000024.1 GCF_018613795.1 Arthrobacter sp. ISL-65 | reverse complement strand
TTGAGACGGCCAGAGCAACACCAGTAACACGGGGCGGGCAAGTTGAGAGCATCCTTATGCATTCCTTGCCCGCCCCCGACCGTTCGGGTGTAAATGCAGGTGAAGGTGCCCTAAGCGCTACACTCCAAATTGTCTCGAAACCGTTGGGATACGAGACGTCTCGCTTGGCAAAACAGCTCCGTCGTGAGGGTATTCAGGTTCTGATGAAAACACGCGACTTACTCCGCGGGTGCCGATTCTCAAATCTATGTCTCGCAACCCCGCCGGATGGCGCTGTACGAACCCTTAGTTTCGAGACACACCGAAGGCAGCTAATCCTCACTGGCGGAGCCCGATGACTAGGAAGCAAAAACGACCGTTTCTGACCTCCATCCGGCAAGCCTCCCAATTTTTGTGACTGTTAGTCGAGAGTGGCGGTGAAGTCGCAGATCTAAATGGCGGTTTCGACTTGGTGCCATGGTCAGCTGCCGGCCGTTTTTCCTGCTTTCGGGAGAGGTCGGTCAACTGCGCGGTAGACGATGGAACGACCGACAGACAACAGCTCGGCTAGCTCAGACATACCGTGTTCGCCCTCGGTGTTCTTCCCGCGCAGCCCGCCCGTGGCGACCCTCATGAGGCAAGATGCCTGCGCCTGGTCAGTTGCGCCATCAAGGGGACGTCGGATCATCCGGGCTGCGTGGCCTCAGGTGCCCGGTACATGCCCGATCGGGTGATCCCGTTTTTCGGGGATCCCGAGGTACTCGGACCGGTGTCGGTAGCGGCGTACGCGAGTGCGGTCTGCTCAACGAAAGCGGCCGTGCGGCTGGTTAGTGTTTTACTGCTGGTCGCGGGGCCAGGCAGCGCGCTCGAGGTTGTTGAAGAACGGGTACCGGACCAGGCGGTGTTCCGGTCAGGCGGAGATGCCGACGGCACGCCCTGGATCCGTTTGTGCTTCTGCATACGCCAGAAGGGCTGCGGTGGTGCGTTCGATGTGTTCCGTCAGGGCTTTGACGGCCCCTTCCGCGTCCCTGGCGACCGCCAGCTCGGCGATGTTCCGGTGCTCGGCAGCGACGTCGCGGTCCAGGTCTCGGGCAATGCCAATGGACCAGTGCTGATACAGCAAGGAACAGTCCCGGAGTTCCGTCGCGATGGACTCGAGCCTCGGGCTTTTGGCTCCCGTCAGGAGCGCACGGTGGAAGGCCTGGTGGGCCGCAGACCAGGCTCCGCCCAGATGCCCCTCATCTGTCGTGTACGTCGTCCCTTGAAGGGTGTGATGGGCGGCAATCACGGCGGATTCCCACTCAAGGCCACCTTGACCGATGGACTCGCGGAGCACAGATGTTTCGATGAGCACGCGCGCGCGGGTCAGGTCCAGCAGGTCGTCCACCGAGAGAGGAGTCACGCAGAAGCCGCGTTGCGGGAGCGCCCGTACCAATCCCTCTCCCGCAAGGCGGGTCATGGCCTCCCGGACCACCGAAAGACTTACGCCGTAGCGAGTCCCGATGCCGGCAAGCCTGAGTTTGCTGCCTGGCAGGAAAGTTCCGCCGAGAAGTTCGGCCCGCAGGGAGGCGTAGACACCTTCGGAATGGGTCTTGGGCTCGGTGGCGGTCATGAGAACACCCTACCCGATTAGGAAAGAAAAACGCCGAAGTTAAATAAAATCGATATTTTCTTGCTATATCGATGAATGGCTGGAAGAGTGTGTTGCAGATCACCCCAAGATCGGCCGCTCGAATCCAGGATGGCAACGCAGCCAGCGGAAACGAGGACTACGGCCACGTCCAGCAGTAACTGCCCTTAGGAGATTCCATGACGGATGTACAAGTTCCTGTCCTCATCGTTGGCGGTGGCGGAGCAGGTTTGACTGCTTCAATGACGCTGTCGAACCTCGGTATCGAGTCGCTTCTGGTGACAGCGTTCCCCAACACTTCGATCCTGCCGAAGGCCCACGTGCTCAACCAGCGCACTATGGAGATCTTCACCGAAGTGGGCGTCGCCCCGGAGATTTACAAGCGCAGCACTCCCGCCAAGAACATGAAGGCAACCGGCTGGTACGCCGGGATCACCGGCGACCACGACGGCTACGGCCGTGAGCTGGGACGCCTTGAGGTCTGGGGCGGCGGCTACACCGACCCGGACTACGTTGCGGCAAGCCCCCGCCGTACCTGCAACCTTCCCCAGATCCGCCTCGAACCGGTCCTGCGGGCTCATGCCGAGTCCCTGAACCCCGGCAACGTCCGCTTCAACCATGAACTCACCGGACTGGTGCAGGACGAGGACGGTGTCGTGGCCACGGTCCACAACAAGGACGACGGCACAGATTTCACGGTCCGCGCCAAGTACCTTTTCGCCGCCGACGGCGGCCGGACGGTCGGCAAGATCCTGGGCGTCGGCATGACCGGACCGCGGGATCTGATGCGCATGGTTACCGTGCACTTCACCGCAGATCTTTCCGCTTACCTTAAGGACGATGAGGTCCTTATTCGCTGGCTGGTCAACCCGGACTTCGGCGGTTCCTGGTCCAGCGGGGTGCTTGTTCCCATGGGTCCGGAAAACTGGGGACCGGCTTCCGAGGAATGGATCGTGCACATGCAGTACGCCACGGATGACCCCGAGGCCATGCAACGGGAGAAGGTCCTGGACCGCCTCAAGGGGACCCTGGGCGTCCCGGACTTCGACCCCCAGATCAACAGCATCAGCCAATGGGTCATGGAAGGTGTCATCTCGGACAAGTTCCGCGAAGGCTCCGTCTTCTTCCTCGGTGACGCAGCGCACCGGCACCCCCCGACCGGCGGGCTGGGACTGAACTCGGCAGTGCATGACGCCTACAACCTGTGCTGGAAGGCAGCGTCGGTACTTCGCGGACAGGCCGGCGATCCGCTGCTGGACACCTACGAGGCAGAGCGCAAGCCGGTGGACCAGAACAACATCAACAACGCCGTAGCCAACGCGATGAACCACTTCGTCATCGACAAGGCCCTGAACCTGTCCCCGGAGAATTCGCCGGAACAGAACTGGGCCGAGGTCCGCCCGCTCTGGGAGGACCTGCCCGAATCCCACAACAAGCGGCACGCCCTGAACAAGGCCATCGGGTCGCAGACCATGGAATTCCGCCACCACAACGTGGAGTTCGGCTACACCTATGACTCCACGGCCATCGTCCATGACGGCAGCCCCGAGTACGTCCCGCTGGACCCGGTACGTCTCTACGAGCCGAGCACCAAGCCAGGCCACCCAATGCCCCACGCCTTCGTCGAACGCGAAGGCGAGCGGATCCCGCTGGGAACCCTGGTCCACGGCGGCCACTTCCTGCTCATCGCCGGAGAAGACGGCGGCGACTGGGTCGAAGCAGCAAACAAGATCGCCGCAGAACACAACCTGCCCATCAAGGCCGCAACCGTGGGCGTCCTGGACAGCGACTACGTCGACGTCCGCGCCTCCTGGCTCAAGCACCGCGAAATCTCGTCCACCGGCGCGGTCCTGGTCCGGCCGGACCGGTACGTAGCCTTCCGTTCCGTTGACGGCGCAACCGACGCCCAAGCCGTTCTAAAGTCCGCGCTCAGCCAGGTGCTGGCCACAGAACTGATGTGACCTTCAGTTCCTGACCGGCTGCGGCACACCGAGCCGACACCACACCCTTTCAAGGAGTTACTTTGCGTATCGCAAACCACAACAACCGGGCTGTTCTGCTGACCTCCGATGAGGCGGCCTTGGACATCCACGCCGCCAGCGAAGGCCGTTTCGGCCCGGAACTGGCACCGCTCTACAACGACTGGGAAGCCTTCACCGCATGGGCGGAGGGCCTGCCCGGTTCCGCCGCCGATATAACAATCGACCGCTCCCGGCTCGGATCCCCGTCACCGGCCCCACGCCAGATTTTCGCGATTGGCCTGAACTACAGCGCGCACGCCAAAGAATCAGGATTCGACGCACCGGACCAGCTGCCCCCGGTCTTCACCAAGTTCGTCAGCGCCCTTACCGGCCCGGACACCACGGTGGTCCTGCCCGAGGGCGGGAACACGGACTGGGAAGTCGAACTTGTGGCCATCATCGGCAAGGAAGCCTCGAATGTCTCCGCGGCCGATGCCTGGGAATACGTGGCCGGTCTCTCCATCGGTCAGGACATCTCCGAACGCGTCTCCCAACTCCGGGGACCGGCCCCGCAGTTCGGGCTGGGCAAATCCTTCCCCGGTTTCGCTCCGGTGGGTCCTTGGCTGGTCACCCCTGACGAGTTCTCCAATCCGGACGACCTGGAGCTTGGGTGCAGCCTTGACGGTGAAGAGCTCCAGAAGGGCCGCACCAGCGAACTGATCTTCTCTGTTCCGGCCCTGATCCAGGGTCTGTCCCAGACGGTGACACTCCTGCCAGGTGACATCATCTTTACCGGCACACCCTCCGGCGTCGGCCTGGGCCGGGATCCCCAGCGGTTCATCCAGCCCGGCGAAACCCTCATTTCCCGGGTCGAAGGCATCGGCGAGATCACGCAGACCTTCGTCGCTGCCGGCAAGTGAACACCCCCTGCTGCCCGGCTCCCGCCGGGCAGCGGGGCCCTTCCCATCAGCGCTAGCCTTATCCATGGATACAAAGGAGTAATCCCATGTCTTTGCACCGTCTGACCCGAGTGGTGATGGGCGTTCCCAACGTCGCAGAAACGGCCGCCTACTATGAGGAGTTCGGCCTGGACCCTCTCGGGGACAATTCGTTTGGAACGCGCGATGGCGGCGAACAACTTAAGGTGGTTTACGCACCGACCCGACGCCTGGTCGAACTCGGCGTGGGGGCCGATAACGACGACGACATCGCCAAAGTGACCGCACAGATGAACCGCCTCGGCATCCCGATTTTTCACAACGGCTCCGAACTCCTCGCCCAGGAACCGATCTCCGGATTCACCGCCCGCGTCCACGTCGCACCGCGCATCGCCCAGGAGAAGACCCCTGCAACTCCCTACAACGGACCCGGCCGGACCGACCGCCTGGGCCGGGCACCCGGCGTCCTACGTGAAACCCGCATCAAACCCCGCAAACTCGGCCACACCGTCATCGGCACCGTCGACCTCGCAGCCACCATGCGGTTCTTCACCGAAGGCATCGGATTCAAAGTCAGCGACTACGTCGGCGACAAGGGCGCGTTCATGCGCTGCTCCGTCGACCACCACAACGTCCTCGCCCTCGCCGCGCCCGTCAACTTCCTCCACCACACCTCCTGGCAGGTCGATGACATCGACGACGTCGGACGGGGCGCGAAAGCCATGCTCGAGAACAACCCAGAACGCCACATCTGGGGCCTCGGGCGACACCACGCCGGGTCCAACTTTTTCTGGTACCTCAAAGACCCAGCCGGAAACTTCTCCGAGTACTACTCAGACATGGACTGCATCCCCGAGGACGAAATCTGGACCCCCGAAACGTTCCAAGGCGCCCAGGGCCTCTTCAGCTGGGGTCCGCCGCCACCGCCGTCATTCCTGGAACCGGACGACCTCGCCGCCCTCATGACCGGAACCCACGCGCCGGCCTCAGCTTAACCGGCCAGACTCGGCCCCAAAACAGTCACCTGCCCTCCGAGTCCGGCCCCACTTACACCAAGCGTTCCTTACCCACCCACGTCGCGAAAGCGGCCGCGCCATCGAAGAAGAAGAGCGCATGAAAAAAGACAGCACGCTTTGCAGGACAGCACCCGGGACAACTCGCACAAGGCGCCAGGATTCACAGCGGAGCTTGGTCCACGCACAGCCGGCCACAAGAAGCAGACCCCTGCTAATGACGAACTGGACGTACCTCTGGCGTGAGGAGTTCGTCGAATTGCGCCGCGCCGGCCGTGTCACGGCCACCGGCTGGGTCGATGACCTCACCGCAGACGGCACCATCATCTGGATTTGCCAAAAGGACGGAAGGGGACGGGTGATGATCCACCGCAACGATAAGTTCGACATCTGGCGCATCGATTCCCGAATCCTTCAGGATCGCGAAGCTCCGCCCACCCGCAAGCTCACCTAACGCAGGCACCCGCAAAATTCCAGTGCCAGCACGGGCCGCCAAACCCATGACAAACATCCAACCGCACCGATCACGAAAACAGATCCCAATCGACTGCGCTGCGGCGCAGCGTCCGCAGGAGATGCCATGTCCACAAATATCGACCGTTCCACCGCACAGCCGCAGGAATTGGAGAAGCCGGATCCCGGAGCCGGGCGGGCCGAACAGGACCCTGAGGAGCTGATGTGTTCCCCTTGGATCGGACTCCACTACCGGACAGAAGAGGGCTAGCCCCTCGAAGGTGAGCTTGTCGCCGAGCTCAGGCACGCAGCATGACTGGAAGGAAGCCTGATGTGTATCAACAATGACGTCGCTGACGCAGGTTCAACCGCCGATAATAAGTCCCGGCCTGGCGGGCACAGCAGGACACTGCTGCCATTTCCTGCCCCACCGGGGAACCGTCAAACCAATCTTGCGCCTGGTTCGAGCCCCGTCGCACCAGCGACTGAAGCACCCGGGTGCCTCGGTCCGGGGGCCTTGTCAGGTGACCTTTCATCCGCAAATTTTTTCAGCCCATGCCGTAGGTGTTCACATGCTGATACCTGAGGTCCTGATTAGCGGCCGAAGCACTCGCCAGGCTTCGCGGCAATCCGCTATTGGAATGGGAGCGGCTGCGCGGCTCCGAAGCGGACGTGTATCTGGGCTGTGAATTCGTTCGAGGGGAACAGTTGAAGCAGTCACTGAAGACGGGCACGTCCTCCGGCTGGCCGCTGAAGCCCAATTCGGCCGAACGCTGATCGACTAAGCCCAAGGATATGAATTCTGGCTTGCTCCGGGTCATCTACGGGCCAAAGTGGCCTGAAACCCTCCAGAGCGCACTGAGTACGTCACCGTTCCCGGCCGAGCGGTGTCCCAGAATTTTTCGGGAACACAACGAAGGAAATGCGATGTCCAAACTCAAATTCAATGCCGCCACCGCCCTGACCGAAGTACTTCGGGACGGCATGACGCTTGCCGTCGGAGGCTTCGGCTTGAGCGGCATTCCCGCGGACCTGATCGAGGCCGTACGAGATTCCGGCGTGAAGGACCTGACCGTCGTGTCCAACAACATGGGCGTCGACGGCAAGGGCCTGGGCATCCTGATCGACGCCGGCCAGGTCCGCAAGGTCATCGCCTCCTACGTCGGCGAAAACAAGCTGTTCGCCGACCAGTACCTCGCCGGTGACCTGGAAGTGGAGTTCACTCCGCAGGGAACCCTGGCCGAACGGCTGCGCGCCGGCGGCGCCGGCATCCCCGCTTTCTACACCAAAACCGGGGTGGGCACACTGGTCGCCGAAGGCAAGCCGCACGAGGTGTTCGACGGCGAAACGTACGTCCGGGAGCGCGCCATCGTCGCCGACGTCGCCCTCGTCCACGCCCACACCGCCGATACCGATGGCAACCTGATCTACCGCTACACAGCCCGGAACTTCAATCCCGTGGTTGCCACCGCCGGCAAGCTAACCATCGCGGAGGCCGAGGTGATCGTGGAACCGGGCCGTCTGGACCCCAACCACATCGTCACCCCGGGCGTCTTTGTGCAGCGACTCGTGCAGGCCACGGGCCGGTTCAAGGACATTGAGCAGCGCACCGTCCGGCATCGCAGCGAACTTCTCAACGCCGGCGCTGTGGCCGTCTGAGGCCCACACACTTACGAAGGAGAACCCCCATGGCCTGGACCAGGGATGAAATGGCTGCAATCGCGGCCGAAGAACTCAATGACGGCGACTACGTGAACCTGGGCATCGGCATCCCCACGCTGGTGGCCAACAACCTGCCCGACGGCGTGCGCGTGGTCCTGCAAAGCGAAAACGGGCTGCTGGGCATGGGGCCGTTCCCGTTCGAGGGCGAGGAGGACGCGGACCTCATTAACGCCGGCAAGCAGACCGTGACCGTGCTGCCCGGGGGCAGCATCTTCGACTCCGCCACCTCGTTCGGCATGATTCGCGGCGGACACGTCAAAGTCGCGATCCTGGGCTCGATGCAGGTGTCCGGCAACGGGGACCTGGCCAACTGGACCATCCCCGGAAAGATGGTCAAGGGCATGGGCGGGGCCATGGACCTGGTGGCCGGCACACCACGCGTCGTGGTCCTCACCGAACACAATGCCAAGGACGGCACCGCCAAGATCGTCCGCGAATGCACCCTGCCACTCACTGGCCTGAACTGCGTGGACCGGATCATCAGTGACCTCGCGGTTTTTGACCTGGTAAAGAGCGACAACGGCCGCCGGCGGCTCACCCTCACCCGGCTGGCCCCAGGCACGACCCTCGCCGAAATCCATGACAAGACCGAAGCGGAATTTGATATATCCCTGATCCCACCGGGCCGCACCCACGTGGACGTCCGCGACGTAACCAGCGCCCCCATTACTACGGACCTTGGGCTGGATGCTCAGTCCCCAAGAGCTGCTGAGGCGGTACAGGCATGAGTGTTTTGATAGCGGGCTACGCCCGGACCCCGTTCTCCAGGTTCAATGGACGCTTCGCATCAGTACCCGCAACCGAACTGGGCGCACATGCGATCGTCGCGGCACTCAGTCGCGCCGGAGTGCAGGCGACAGACGTGCAGTATGTTTTCGCCGGACAGGTTCTCCAAGCTGGAGCTGGCCAAAACCCGGCCCGACAGTCATCGGTGACAGCCGGCATCCCGTTGTGCGTCCCGGCCATAACCCTAAATGCAGTGTGCCTGTCCGGCATGGAAGCAGTGGTCTCAGCTGCCCGCATGATTTCCAGCGGCGAGGCAGACGTAGTCGTGGCCCTGGGACAGGAATCGATGTCCCTGGCGCCTCACGTTTTCCCGGCACGCGCAGGGAACAAATACGGTTCCATCCAGGCGCTGGACACGCTCGAGTACGACGGGCTGACAGACGCATTCGAACAGCGCTCGATGGGTTTGTCCACGGAGGAGGGAAACAGTGACTACGCCCTGGACAGGCCAAGTCAGGACGCCTGGGCTGCAGCATCCCACCAAAGAGCCGAAACCCACGCGGCCTTCCTCGCTGAGGAAATTGAGCCGTACAAACTGGTCTCGCGTAAGGGCACCACACTCGTCACCGATGATGACGGAGTGCGTCCGGGAACCACGGAAGAGCCCCTTTCTTCCCTTCGCCCGGCCTTTGGCGGGGGAGGCACCATCACTGCCGGGAACTCATCCCAAATAACGGACGGTGCCGCTGCCCTCGTACTGGTCAGTGATTCCGCAGCCAGGCAACTGAACCTGAAGCCCCTCGCCGTCATCGAATCACATGCTTTCGTAGCCGGGCCCGACGTTCGTCTGCACGACCAGCCAGCCAATGCAATCATGGCTGCGCTCACGCAGATCAAGGCAGAACTTGAGGATCTCTCCGCCGTCGAAATCAATGAAGCCTTCGCAGCCGTGGCCATCCGATCGGTTCAGAAGCTGGGTATCAGTCCCGACATCGTCAATACTCGCGGGGGCGCCGTCGCACTCGGCCATCCCATCGGGGCTTCAGGTGCCCGAATTGTCGGCACGCTGGCGCGGCAGTTGGCCGAGCTAGGACCAGGACAACTGGGAGCTGCCGGCATATGTGGGGGCGGCGGACAAGGATCAGCCGTCATCCTCAGAGCGATCTAGGACAATCAGCGGGACTGAAGACAGATGAATCCCGAGTTGAAGGACAAGAAGCACCCAACAGCGCCACCCCTGTCGGACGGACGAAGTAGGCCCAGGCGGATAGTCCAGATCAAATACGACCGTTATCGAATTCGCGTCGTCCAAGCCTGCTCGGAGATGGGTTTTGACTTAATTCCGCCAGAATCGAGGCCGCGTCGGTGTGAGTTGCAGAGCTAGATGGCTTGTGTTTTCAACCTCTGTTTGGTCTTACTGAGGCGCCTGCCGAGGTCCTCCGGAGCCAGCCTCGGGGCGGTTCCGCTGTACGCGTGGCGGAGGAGTTCCTGAAGGTCGTCCACGGTGACTTTGCGTGGGTTGGAGATCGGGATGGCGGGCAGGATCAGCCGGGCGGCTTCGGGGATGTTTTCTTCGGCCAGTCCGTAGTCTTTCAGGGCCTTGGGGGCGTCGAGGGTTTTCCGCAGGGCGTGCAGCCCGTCCAGCGCCCGGGCTGAGCCGAATGCGGCGGCGATCCTGCTCTCGGCGCCCGCCGCGTAGGGGGCGTTGTATGCGAGTACGTGCGGCAGGATGATGGCGTGGGTCTGGGCGTGGGGGAGGTTGTAGGCCCCGCCGAGGACGTGGCAGATCTTGTGGTGCATTCCGGATCCGGCCGAGGCGAACGCCACCGCGGCCAGATACGCCCCGTAAAGTGCCTGTTCACGCCCGGACGGTTCCACAGGGTGGGCCTTGATGGCCGGCAGTGCCAGGTTCAGTGCGCGGATACCTTCGGCAGCGAGGGCGGCGTTGATCGGGTCGGCGCGCGGGCCCCACAGTGAATCGACGCAGTGCGCCAGGGCGTTGAGCCCGGAAGCCACCGACAGTTCCACCGGCAGGCCCAGGCTGAGCCCGGCATCGTAGATGACCGTTACGGGCAGGACGGCGTCATCGACGCCCGTGGTCTTCCGGGACGCCTCCGTCAATCCCCACACGTTGGTCGCTTCGGAGCCGGCATAGGTTGTCGGGATGGCGATGATCGGCAGGCGCGTCGTCAGCGCGATTGCCTTGGCCAGGCCCGTGGTTGACCCGCCGCCCGCGCAGACGAGCAGGTCGATTCGGTTCTCCGAGGCGGCTGCCCTGGCCTTTTCGGCCTTTTTCACGGGTACGTGCGGGGCCACGTCATCGTAATGGAGGGCAACGCTGATGCTGTCCGTGACGGCCGCCAAGCGCCTCGCCTCCGAGGCTGAAGAGATGACCATGACCCTCTTCGCGCCCAGCCTGGCCACCTCAGCGGCCAGGTTCGCCCCGGCCCTGCCGGTGCCGAACAGCACCCGCTGGCCCAGGGTGGTGTGCTCAAAATTCAGACCCATGACTGGAACTCCCCGCTCGTAGCAATGACACGGCCGAGTATAGGCCGGACCTGCCGGCCAGGCCCGGACCTGGCGCGTGCCCAGCGTCACAGTTGACTGTTCAACTAAACTACGTCAAGATAGATGCAAATGCATGTACCGGAGGGATCTTCCCGCCGTATCTCTAGGAGGAAAAAATGTCTGTTGAACTCACCCCCGGCACCTGGAACCTTGACCTGGCCCACACCGAAATCGGCTTCGTCGTCCGCCATGCCGGCATCAGCAAGGTCCGCGGCCAGTTCACCGAGGCTGACGCCACGCTCGTCATCGGTGATGGCGTCGACTCGTCCTCGGTCAGCGCGACCATCAACACCGCATCCTTCGACTCCAACGACGACAACCGGGACGCCCACGTGAAGGGCGCCGACTTCTTCAACGTCGAGCAGTTCCCCAAGATGACCTTCCGCTCCTCCGGAGCCCGGGGCTCGGCCGGGCAGTTCAAACTCGCCGGCGAATTCACCATCAAGGACACCACCCTGCCGGTGGAATTCGACGTCGAATTCGGCGGCGCTGCCGTCGATCCCTTCGGTGCCACCCGCGCCGGGTTCTCCGCCACGACCGTCATCTCCCGCAAGCAGTTCGGCATCACCTGGAACGCGGCACTGGAAGCCGGCGGCGTCCTTGTCGGCGACAAGGTCACCATCAACGTCGACGCAGCCTTCGTCCTCTCCGCCAACTAAAGGCCCCCAAGACCCGGCCGCCCGCGCGTTGGCCGCGCGGGCGGCCGGAACCACCGCCGTACTTTGTAAAAGACGGGGCGGGAATATCGCTTAAAGTAGGTGCATTTGCATGCATACCGGCCGCCGGAAGGGTCGACCGGGACACCAACAGAACCCGGAGGAAACATCATGACCGCACACACTTCCGGTCTGCACCACGTCACCGCGATCGCCGGGGACCCGCAGGCCAACATCGATTTCTACATTCAGGGCCTCGGGCTGCGGCTGGTGAAGAAGACCGTGAACTTTGACGCCCCGTCGGCCTACCACCTGTACTACGGGGATGAGGCAGGCCGGCCCGGTTCGCTGATGACGTTCTTCCCCTGGGGCAAGGTGGCCCCGGGCCGGATCGGCGCCGGGCAGTCCACCACCACCGCTTTCTCTGTCCCCGCCGGAACCCTGGGCTGGTGGCAAAACCACTTCAACGCCCTGGGCGTGAACTCCACCATTTCCCGCGTCTCCGCCGACGAGGAGCGCCTTTCACTCCGGGACCCCGACGGACTGCAGCTTGACCTGGTCGCCTCCTCAACTACCGACCCCCGTGACCCGTGGGATTCGGCGTCCGTCCCGGCCGACTACGCCGTCCGCGGCCAGCACTCCTCGGTGCTGACCGTCAAAAACCCCGAACGCACCCTGCGCGTGCTGACCGAGGACCTGGGCCTGCGCATCACCGGCGAGACCGCTGACCGGACCCGGCTGGAAGCCGGAGCCGGCGGCGCCGGCAACATCGTCGACGTCGTCGCTGACCCGAGGGGACCCTCCGGCCTGGTCGCCGGCGGCACCGTCCACCACATCGCCTTCCGGGTCCCGGACACCGCCACCCAGGAGCTCTGGCGCCAGGACCTGGCCGAACGCGGCTACGCCGTGACCGAGATCCTGGACCGGCAGTATTTCACCTCCATCTACTTCCGTGAACCCGGCGGGGTCCTGTTCGAAATCGCCACCGACACCCCCGGCTTCGACATCGACGAACCCCTGCTGGAACTCGGCCGGTCCCTGAAACTTCCGCCATGGATGGAACCCTCCCGCGAAGCGATCGAGGGCTCCATGGCCCGCATCCAGCTTCCGGGCGAAAACAACCCCGCCCTGGCCGCACGCTAGGACCCCCGGACATGACCACAACCAACCTCGAGGTCACCACCTGGCCGCACCTCTACACCCCCGGACGGGAGGATGCCCCCGTGCTGCTCATGCTGCACGGGACCGCCAGCAACGAACGCGACATCGCCACCCTGGCCGGCGCCCTGGACCCGGACGCCGGAATCCTCGCCCCCCGCGGCCGGGTTCAGGAACACGGCATGCTCCGCTGGTTCCGCCGGCACGCCGAAGGAGTCTTCGACGTCGAAGACATCATCGACCGCTCCCGAGAGCTGGCCGGCTTCATCGACGCCGGGCGCCAACATCGCCCTCGCCACGGCCCTGCTGCACCCCGAAGCCCTGGACCGGGTGATCGCGTTCTCCGGCATGTATCCCCTGGGGGAGCGCACCGGCGCCACAGCCCTGACGGGCAGCCGCATCCTTGCCCTCAACGGCGATACGGACCCCATGGCCCCGCTGGCCAGCGTCACCAGGCTCATGGCCGAACTCACCCGCCAGGGAGCAACCGTGGAGCAGGTACTGCGCCCCGGCGGGCACGGCATCGAACCCCACGACCTCGACGCAGCCCGTAACTGGCTCAGCCGCAACCGATAGCCCCCGTTGCCCCGAAGACCGTGTTGTTGAAAGGATCATCCTGGTCCCGCCGGTCCTAAACCAGAGGCAGGCGGAACCAAGATGCTGCACCGGCCATCGGTGCGGTGCCGATACAGGCGCAGTGCCGTACTGACGTGCAGCGTCCTATTAAGGAGTTTCATGGTTGGCTCGTTTTTCCTGGACAAATCCGATCCCGGCAGCTGGAGAGCCCTCAATGGGCTGGCTCTGAAGGTCGCCGCGGCGGCCGAAGCCGCGGGCCTGAGCCGTGCCGTTGTGGAGCTGCTCAATGTCCGGGTTTCCCAGCTGAACGGGTGCGCGTACTGCCTGGACCTCCACGACCGGGTCGCCCGGGAAGCCGGGGCCAGCGCCCAGCAACTGGCCGTGCTGCCCGCCTGGCGTGAGACGGCCGTCTTCAGCGAGACCGAACGCGCGGCCCTTGCCGTCGGTGAGGCCGCCACCGCCCTGCACGACGACCCCAAGTTCCTCGCCGAACTCGCCGCGGCCCGGGCCGTGCTGACCGAGGCGCAGTACTCGGCCCTGCAGTGGTGCGCGATCGCGATGAACGCCTTCAACCGCGTCTCCATCCTCAGCGGCCACCCCGTCCGCCCCCGGCCCGAAGCCGGCGGCACCAGTGACAGGACGTCGGCCGCGTCCCACGTGTCTGCAGATGCCATGCCATGAGCAACCTCGAGGCCGTCCCCGAAGAGATCATCTGCACCGAGGGCGCCCGCACCAACGGGGTTGAGTTCCTGACCCCGCGGGAAGTTCCGCTCGGCGGCCCGCGCGCCATGCCCGTGCGGCGCACCCTTCCCCAGAAACAGCGGAGCCTCATCGGCGCCTGGTGCTTCCTGGACCACTACGGCCCGGACCTCGTCCCGGACTCGGGCGGCATGCGGGTCCCGCGCCACCCCCACACCGGTCTAGCTACGGTGAGCTGGCTGTTCACCGGCAAGATCGCGCACCGCGACTCCGCCGGTTACGAGGCAATCGTCCGCCCCGGGGAGGTCAACCTCATGATCGCCGGGCGGGGGATTTCCCACCAGGAATTCTCCACGCCTGACACCGGCATCCTGCACGGGGCCCAGCTCTGGTATGCCCTACCCGACACCGCCAGGAACATGGCCCCAACCTTTGAGCACTACGCCCCGGAACCTGTCCCGGGCGACGGCACCGAACTGCG
>NZ_JAGGPN010000023.1 GCF_018613795.1 Arthrobacter sp. ISL-65 | reverse complement strand
GCGGGCGGCATGATGACCTTCATGTTCCGCCGCTGCGACGGCGCGCCCCTGGCGTTCCGTGCGGGCCAATACGTGAACGTCGCCTTTCCCGTGAACGGCGAGGACCAGGATCCGGTGGACCGCAGCTACTCACTGTCCAGTTCGCCCACGCAGCCGTGGACCTTCAACATCACAGTCAAACGCGACACCGCTGGAATTGTCTCACCGTGGGTGCACGAGAACGTCAAACCCGGCACCGTCCTCGAAATGCTCGGACCGGTCGGGGCATTTCACCTGCCCGATGCCGACCGCCGGGCACGCTACCTCTTGCTGGCCGCCGGCGCAGGCATCACCCCCATCATGTCGATGCTGCGGACCATCCACTCCCTGCCCGGAACGGCCGATGTCGTGGTGCTCTACCACGGAGCGGAGGCCGGAGGATTTGCCTTCCACCAGGAGCTTGCCTACATCGCCTCCGTGGACTCGCGAGTCAAGGTCTTCTACGCCCTGGGCGACCGCAGTAAACCCGAAGGATGGGAATGGCTCAGCGGAAGGCTGACGGCGGCCATGCTCGACGACGTTGCCCCCGATGCCAACGGCCGCCAGGTCTATGCCTGCGGCCCCGAAGGTTACCTGAACACCGCCACCGAGCTCCTGGGGAAGATCGGGGTCGACGACACCTCCATCAACATGGAATTCTTCACGGGAGACCGCCAGACGATCCTTGAATACCAGGCGGAGCTCGCGTTTGCAGTGGACATTGCGGAGGAAATCGCCGAGGAAATCGCTGATTCGGCCGAGGACTACTACGAAAGCCAGCCCACAGCGTTCGGGCTCTACGAGCCCGGTTACGACGCCGAGGGAACTCTAAAGGCCGCGGGGCTGCCGCTGGAAACCGTCGACCCGGACGCGCTCAAGTCCGAAGCCCCTAACGGCAGTCCGGACGTGGGGCCGGAGGCCGGGTCCCCCGATGCGTCGAGCTTCGACACAGTCGGCACGGGAAGCCTCACCCTGTCCTTCATGCGCACTGGCATCAACGTGCGCATCGACCCCGACGAACACATCCTCGGGGCGGCCCAGCGCGCGGGCGTCAGGATCGGTGCCAACTGCAAGGAAGGCATGTGCGGCTCATGCAAGGTCGTCAAGCTTTCCGGTGAGGTCGAGATGAACCACCAGGGCGGGATCCGGGCACGGGAAATCTCTGCAGGCAAATTCCTGCCCTGCTGCTCCACCGCACAGACCGATTTAGTGATCGATGCCTAGCCGCTTCCAGCTGCTTCAGGCCGGACAGCATTAGGGATTGTTTTCACGGCAAGAACACAAGTGCGAGGATGCACGCGTGGCGTTTCGCTTGCCCCCTATGGATCCGCGGGCTCCCCCGACTACGTGGCCTGAACGACTTCGTTGCCCCCGTAGCGATATTCGCGGCATGTATAAATTGACCCACTTGCTTCACGAAAACTGACAAGAACTACCTCACGGACCGTCTGATGCGACCAGCATCACCGTGAAGCTCATGATTCGCCGAGCAAAGGATTCGCTCATGGCTATAAGCAATGACTTAAAACCCTCAACGCCCGAGGAGTTGCCTGCCAAGAATAGCTCGGCAGCAGCTTCCCCCAACGCAGAACCCGGAAGTACGCAGAACACTAAAGCAGTCTTCAGTGTCTCCGCGGAAGAAAGCATGAACCCGGCAGTCCTCGATCCGGAGGAAGGAGGCGCAGCCACCTTGCCGGACGTTGAAGAGTACGAACAAATCCTTGATGAGCTGCGTCATGCCAAGACCGAGCAAGCAGTTGCGGATCGGCGGAACCACAAGCTCACCCTCGACAAGATCACGTTCGGGATCACAGGCGTCATCGCCATTGCCTTTGTTATCTGGGGCTTCGTGGGACGCGACAGTCTGTCCGAGACCTCCACAGGTGCCCTGGACTGGGTCATGGAGTACACCGGATGGCTCTTCATGGGCCTGGCCTCCCTGTTCGTCGTGTTCGTCCTGTGGCTGGCCTTGGGCAAGTTCGGCAATATCCCGCTGGGCAAGGACGGCGAAAAACCCGAATTCCGTACTGTCTCCTGGGTCGCGATGATGTTCGCCGCCGGCATGGGCATCGGGCTGATGTTCTACGGCGTGGCCGAACCGCTCTACCACTACATCTCTCCCCCGCCCGGCACCGTGGACGGACGGACCCCCGAAGCCATCCAAACTGCCATGGCCACCTCGATCTTCCACTGGACCCTGCACCCCTGGGCCATGTATGCAGTAGTGGGCATCGCAATGGCCTACGGGACCTACCGCTTGGGTCGCAGGCAACTGATCTCTGTCGCCTTCACGTCGCTCTTCGGCGTCAGGACCGTCGAAGGTCCGGTCGGGAAGTTCATCAACATCCTGGCCATTTTCGCCACCTTGTTTGGTACCGCTGCATCGTTGGGCCTGGGCGCCCTGCAGATTGGCAGCGGCATGACCTCCAACGGTTGGTTCGGCGAAATCGGCACCCCCGTGCTCGTGGCGATCGTCGCCGTCCTGACCTTATGCTTCGTCGCTTCCGCCGTCTCCGGCATCAGCCGCGGCATCCAGTGGCTCTCCAACATCAACATGGTCCTGGCCGTCGTCCTTGCACTGATCGTCTTCATCGCCGGCCCCACCCTTTTCATCCTTAACTTGATCCCCTCCGCAGTCGGCGACTACGCTCGCGACCTGGCCGAGATGTCGTCCCGGACTGAAGCGGTCGGCGATGAGTCACTGCGTAGCTGGATGACCAGCTGGACTATCTTCTACTGGGCCTGGTGGGTCTCATGGACCCCGTTCGTAGGCCTCTTCATCGCACGCATCAGCCGCGGCCGCACCATCCGCCAGTTCGTCACCGGTGTGCTGCTGGTGCCCAGCATCGTCAGCGTGATCTGGTTCGCTATCTTCGGAGGCGCCGCCTTCCACGTCCAGCAGGAAGCCGACAAGGCCAATACCCCCGGCCTGGTCACCCTGGTCAACGGGACCCCGTCCGTCAACTTCGACGGAGCTCTCTTCGACCTGGTCAAGAACCTGAGCATGCCCGGCTGGGCTACCACTGCCGTTATTGTGCTGGCCATGGTTCTGGTCGCGATCTTCTTTATCACCGGTGCCGACGCGGCCTCCATCGTGATGGGATCGCTCAGCTCCAATGGCGCCGAGCACCCTCGCCGCGGAGTGGTCATCTTCTGGGGCTGCCTCACCGGCGCCGTGGCAGCGGTCATGTTGCTGGCTGGCGGCGATGAACCTTCGGAAGCCTTGGCTGGCCTGCAACGAATCACCATTGTGGCAGCGCTGCCATTCGTGGTTGTCATGCTGCTGCTCTGCTTTGCCCTAACCAAGGACCTGCGTCGCGATCCCCTCTCCTTACGGCGCCGACTGGCCACCTCCGTAGTGGAGCGGGCCATACGCACTGGTGTGGAACAACACGGCGGCGCGCAGTTCGACCTCGTAACAAAGCACGATTGCGCCGACAAATGCTCCGACTCGGACTGTATAGGAGGGACTCCCACGGGGAGCACGCCAACCGTTGAGGCCCGCCGTCCGGGCCCGGACATTAAATAGCTGCTCACCTGATGCACCAACCCGCCTTGGTGGCACGTGGCTTCGCAGCCCGTGCCACCTGGGCCCACCCCAACTCATTAGAAAGTTTTTTACATGACCCAGCTCAACGATCAAATACATACTCTTCGAGTTAGCAGCAACGGGAAGGAAGCGGTGGATATCCAACTGGACTCATCCAGTCCAGTGACCGTTCGGCTACAGCTGGATGGTCACTGCAATTGCCAGCACGACCACGGAAACCGCCCTGGTTCGTACATTGACAGTGATCTTGGCATCCGCTGACGGCGGCTGCGGCCAGTGCCCTGAATCAGCCTGAACCATGACCGTTCAGCTAGGTATCCCAGCATTGCGCCCCGTCCTCACCAACTATCAGGGGACCGCACCGGATCCGCGTCCGCGCGAACTTCCCCCGGCACTGCTGGACCGCTTTGGCCGCCAAGCATCGGACATGCGGCTGTCGGTCACGGACAAATGTAACCTTCGCTGCACCTACTGCATGCCGGCAGAAGGCTTGCAATGGCTGCCCAATAAAGCCGTCATGACGGCGGGCGAGATTGAGAGAATCGTCAGCCTCGGCGTTGAGCGTCTGGGCGTGAGGGAACTCCGAATCACCGGCGGAGAACCCCTGGTTCGGCCAGACCTCGTGGATATTATCGCCGCACTGCGGCAGCGCCACCCCAGCCTCCCCATCTCCATGACTACCAACGGCGTCGGGCTTGAGAAGAAGGCTAAGTCGCTCAAGGCTGCGGGTCTAACCAGGGTCAATGTTTCCCTCGACTCCCTGCATGAGGAAACCTTTACGCAGTTGACCCGGCGCCCGTTCCTCGGCCAGGTTCTCGCCGGCGTCGAAGCCGCCCGCGCCGTTGGCCTAGGCCCGGTCAAGATCAACGCCGTGCTGATGCGGGGTATCAATGACCACGGAGCCCCGGGGCTCTTGGCATGGGCATTGGAGCGAAACTTTGAACTGCGCTTCATCGAACAAATGCCGTTGGATGCCCAGCGCGGATGGACCGAACGGGAGATGATTACGGCCCTCGAAATCCGCACCCTGCTGTCAGCGGACTTTGTCTTGGATCGGGATCGCCGTCAGCGGGACGGCGCACCGGCCGAACGGTTTGAAGTGCGACGGAGGAACGGTGCTACCAGCGAGGCATCCGGACCTGTTTTGGGAACCGTGGGGATTATCGCGTCGGTCAGCGAACCTTTCTGTGCCGATTGCCGACGAACCCGCATTACCGCTGAGGGAAAGGTGATGAGCTGCCTCTTCTCCCGGGACGAATTCGACCTCTTGGGACCTTTACGAACCGGTGCGCATGACGACGAATTAGTGCGGCGCTGGCAGGACGCCATGTGGATGAAACCCCGCGCGCACGGCATGGACCAGACTGGCCTCGGAACCGAAGAGTTTGTGCAGCCAAACCGCAGTATGAGTGCGATCGGAGGCTAAGGAATCATGCTCGTACGATACTTCGCCGCCGCCTGCGCAGCGGCCGGCGTCCAGGAGGAACACTTCGATCTTCCCGAAGGAACCACCTTCGAGGAGCTGATCGCCGCCGTACTGGCGGTTGAACGCTGCGACGGATACTCAGCAGGTACACCTTCCCTGGCCGGGGTCATCCCACAGTGCAGCTTCCTTCGCAACGAGGTCGCCCTACGGGACCGCTCTGCGGCCCTCCGTCTGGGGGATGTCATCGACATCCTGCCGCCGTTCGCGGGCGGATAGCGCCTCGGCTAGGTTCACGCCCAGTAGATGCGACTCGGACAGACCACCTCCGTGGACATCATTCAAGCGGACCGGTTTGCCAGTCCCGCGACAATGCTGAGCGCCCTCAGAGCCCCCCTTGCAGACTTGGTTTCCTGAGACGACGCACTGTGGTCAGCAACGCCAAGCGCACCCTAATTGAAGTTGACAATTTCGTGGTTGGCGACGAAGCGTGAATATGTCAGTCTGATCGGAGACCACTAGGACGGCTTGAATGGTACCCACCTGTGAGCGTTGATCCCATCAATATCGGGTCAATTTCAGGAGGGCCGGGATGGGGTCAAGAGTGGAGCTGTTCGCTAGTATCCGCAGGGACGCCAGAGTCGAACGAACGTCGATCCGGGAACTCGCGCGCAAGCACCACGTGGCGAGAAAAACCAACGCTACTACTGCTAGCGAGCTACCCAACGGCTCCCAATACCCAGCCGTGGATAACCCGAATTGACCCAGCCGTGGACCTTTCAAGGTCCTCCTAGTGGGCCGAAAGCCAAGGCTTGTGCAGTTGCGAGCAGGTTGGCGGAACGCTGGTTTATCGGTGTGCTTGACCAGTTGATCCGAAGATCCTGAGTTCCGAATAGGCATGAGCAGCGGAGTTGACAGATCCCCCGCCGTGGAAAGGGCTGGCACGAACCAGTCCGTAGATCGCGCCTTGACCATCCTGCGAATCCTCGCCAAGTACCCCGATGCCACGGTCGGTGCAGTTGCCCATGAGCTTGAAGTCCACAAATCCACCGCTTCCCGGCTGCTGGCGGTCTTGGAACTCCAGGGGTTGGTGACCCAGTCGTCGTGGCGAGGCACGTATTCGCTGGGCTTCGGGCTGGTCCGGCTCGCCGGGGCCGTCACAGCCCAGAGTTCTTTCCCCCGGGCAGCCCAACAGGCCTGCGAGGAGCTCTCCCGAAGCCTGCCGGAAACCCTTAACGTCAGCATCCTCGATGACCTAGCTGCAGTCAACATAGCCCAAGCGACCGGCAACGCTGCGCTCTACCAAGCCCACGAGCATGTCGGGCACCGCACCCCGCTGCACGCGACGTCCAGCGGCAAGGTGCTTTTGGCGTTCGCGGACGAGAAGACACGCAGGGCATATGGGCGGATGGAACTCGAGCGCTTTACCGACCGCACTATCACCGAGCACAGCGCTTTGAATGAGGAGCTGGAACGGGTTCGAAGGTGTGGATGGGCCTACTCGCATCAGGAGTGGGAGGACCGTATCAACGCCGTCGCGGTGCCGGTGCGCAACCCCGCCGGCCAGGTACTAGCAGCAATGACCGCCACCGGACCCGAGCACCGGCTTCCGTACGAGGTATTCGCGGACATAGCCGCGAGGCTCCGGCCGGCGGCCGACCAGCTGGGGCTTCAAGGCGGGATATAGCTGCCCGGGTGTTACAGCGCGGTAAATCTCTCCACCCCCACGTTACTTCTTTACCTCGATCCCCAGCTCTTGACTCTACCTCCAGTCGCCTCAAACAGTTGCAGTACAGGCATCAGTTGCGTTCCTTGCATACAAAACATCTAAAGAGGCGGCGGGGCGCCGTGTCTGGTCAAAGTTGTTCTCGACGAGCAGGGCAAAACGTGCTCGGCTGCCGCAGAAGCTGGTTGAGGCCGAATGTCGGCTAGAAATCTCCTACTTTGGTCGGAGCCAGGCCGGGACCGTCCGCCCCGACGCGTTCTTTGTTCGAGATCTTTGTCGCGTCGCCGGCTTCCGCGCCGTGCGCCAAGGCCAGTGGGAAGCGTGCGGTATCCTGGCCCTGAGCTAATGCAACGCACTGTGCCTGGTCATCCTGCCCAGGCCATCAAGATCGTGGTGCCGCCGCTGATCGGCTGGAGCATCATGCTGTTCCGGGCCAGGCACATCTCGTCACCACAGGAGACAACAACTATTGACCACCTCCTGTTAGTCAATGCGCTTGCGCATCCAGTTAGGGCACACCCCAACCTGACTGTCATTTTCCGGTCGTCCGCACAAGCTGCCCCGAAAGTAGGGGAGTTGTGCAGTCGGGTATGGACATCTGGTGTCCGAAGTCCCCTGCACAAAGCGTCACGTTGGTAGGGAGTCGTGTGCACCAACCGTCGGTCTGTCCGAAGTCGCCTGCACGAAACGTCACTGCCGTCCGGGATTTTTAGGCACTCTTCTGGGTCTCCGCGGTTAGCGTTTCCGGTGGACGTGGCGGCAGGTAGCGGTAGAGGCTGGAGCGGGTAATACCGGTGGCTTTTACGATCTGGGAGATGGACTTATTTTCCTGGTCGCGAAGGTGCACGGCGTAGGTAAGTTTCGCTGGATCGATCACGCTGGGCCGGCCGATCCTTTTGCCCTTAGCGGCAGCAACGGCGCTTGCGTGGGCTGCGCGTTCGATCGCGTAGGTTCGTTCCATTTGGCCGAAGAGCGCGAGCATCACAACTGCCAGCTGCGACATGGGATCTTCTGGACTGGCGGAATCAACCCGAATCGGGTCCGCCAGGTTCCGGACTCCGACGCCGCGGGCTGCCAGGTCGTGGATGAGGTTCAGAGTGTCCCGGACGGTACGGCCCAATCGGTCGAGGGTGTGCACCACGACGACGTCCCCGTCGCGGTCCTGGTCGAGGGCCTCATGCAGGCCGGGCCGGTTTGTCGTGGACCCGGATTTCTTGTCCACGTAGATGCGTTTGGAGGGGATGCCCTCGCCGCGCAGTGCGTCGATCTGCCGGTATAGGTCCCTGTTTCGCGGTCGAGACGCGGGCGTACCCAATATCCATGGAACTACTGTACCGATTCTTACCCTGCACCCCGGGGGTGGGACGTCGAAATGAATATAGTTATGGAACGAATTTTCGTGGCGTGTTTCAAATTTTTGAAGAACCTCACCGGGGCGTTCCACTTCCAAGAAAGTGGGACGCTCTCAGAGCCACTGCCACTATTCTTTGTTCAGTGCCCCAGTAGGTGGCTTGGGCGGCGGGTCTGATGAACGCTAGGCGTGCCTACAGCTGTGCTGTAGGCACGCCTACCCCAACCAGGGCAAGAATGATGGCTCATAGCTCTGACTCTAAGTCACCGTGCAATCCCGGTGTCAGTGGGAGAAGTTTGCTGAGATCTCGGCGAGGGTGCGCCCCTTCGTCTCGGGCGCGAGCCATTGCGAGAGGACTGCGCCGAGTAAAGCGACGACGGCGGCTACGACCATGGTTGGGCCCAAGCCGATGTTGCTGATCGCCCATGGCAGGGCGAAGGTGCCGAGTGCGGCTCCGATGCGGCTGAAGGCCGCGGCGAAGCCCATGCCGATGCCGCGCAGGTGGCCGGGGAATACCTCGGCCGGATAGACCTGGGTCATCGTGGTGTAGCCGGCATTGAAGAAGGAGAAGGCGAGAAACAGGACGAGCACGAGGATCGCTGGTGCGTTTGCCCAGACTCCGATGATCAGCAGGATGCCTGCGCAAAGCCACTGCCCGGGCACGGTGAGGATTCGGCGGCCGAGCTTGTCAATCAGAAGTACGGTGGTGACAACACCCGCGGCCGCAAGTGCGGACAGGCCGACTCCGCCGGCCCAACCGCCGCCGAGGCCGATTTGGTTCAGCACGTCGTCGGCGAAGGTCGCGATCGCGAAGTACGGAGTGACCGCGCAGAACCAAAAACCTGCGGTGAAGAGGGTGGTGCGCCAGTACTGCCTCGAGAACAGCATTCCGAAGGAGGCGCCCTTGATTTTGGTCCTATTCTGCGCGGCTTGGGCCTCCTGGATCATCCTCAGATCCATCTCTTCGGTGATGCTGTTGTGCATCTCGGGCGATTCGACGTATCTGCGTGCGATCGCGAGTGCTTCCTCATTCCGTCCCTTCGTAATGAGCCAGCTCGGCGATTCGGGGAGGCCCAAGCGGGCGAGGAACAGGACGAATGCGAGTATCGTGCTCGTGCCGATTACGAGGCGCCATGGGGTGCCGGCGTCGTGCAGGAGCGTGCCGATGATGAATGCCATCATGAAACCGACGTACCAGGCGATCAGAGTCAGCCCGAGCAATCGCCCGCGGAGCTTTGGAGGGGAGAACTCTGATAGCAATGGCCCCCCGATTGAGTACTCGCCGCCGATCGCGACGCCCATGAAGAACCGGATGATGGCCAGCTGGATCACGGCGCCGTCTCCGGAGGTTACGAAGAACTGGGCCGCTGAGGCGACCAGGAACAAGCCCATGTCCACGAGGAACATGGGCTTGCGTCCGAACTTGTCAGTAGCCCAGCCGGCCAGCGGGGAGCCGACAAAGATACCAACCAGCGGGCCTGCAGCGATCATACCCAGCGATAGTGCGTCGAGCTGGAGATCTGACCGCATGAGTCCGGCGACGGGGCCGATGATTCCGAGGATGTAACCGTCGAGGAACATCCCGCCGATGAAGACGGCCACAAGCCGCACCATGAAGCGGCGTTTGAACTTGGAGCTGGTCTCTTTTGATATGGAGGTGTCGACGGAGGCCGTCGTCCCGGGCGAATCGATCATTAAGATTTGTTCCCTTCTGGCTTCAGTGCAAACCGCTGACGGCACCAGGGCGCCGTTACCTAGATGCTCGGACAGCCGCAGCCCTTAGCGACCGGTGGACGATGCCGACTGGCTCAATGCCAGCCGATATGGCCGCAGGACTCGCGAGATGATTACGGCGTCGTCATGTATCACTGCTCTTCGAGATGGATATGCCATGGCCTTGGTTGCCGGCACCCTCGCGCCGACCCATCGAGATCAAAACCTAGAGTCGAGGTCGGCAACATGTGACATATGACTCATATATCAGAACTCTAAGGGTGCCATCCGCTCCGGTCAAGAGCTTGAGAAAGTTAATTGGTTGTATCCGTCGACTCTCACCGGGGTCTGTCTGAACCGGCGCAGGTTCCGTGCCGCTGTCATACGAGTTGCGGGGGCGCGTAGCGGCCCGCCTCGAATTCGGTCGGCGTGGCCATTTGCGATGGCTGCCGTGGAGCCTGCTGATGTGAAGTATCCGCCTGCGGCACACAATCGCAGTGCAGAGGACTTCTGAAAATGACATTGACGTCAGCTACACCGCGGGATAGACGTCAGAATAGGGTTCCCTTCCTGGTTATCTGACGCGCTCAAGCTGAGGTCCCGACCTCAACCTGACACATTCAGTCGCGTAAGCCGGTCCTTCGGCGCGACACGTTGAGGCCGCACGCCCCAAGCCGGATTTGCCCGAAACTACGCGCACCTTCGATTCGCATATGCCCTGCCCCCAAAAAAAGCCCGGTAAAGGTGCCTCAAGTGCAACGCTCATCCGGAAGAGCGCGTAGTCCGATGTATTTGCAGATTCACCGGATGCCCTGCCCGGGCAGGCTAGGGGGCGTGAGGACGAACAAACTCGCCAGCACCAGAACTACGCCGAGCCATCCCGCCGCGGGCAGCCGTTCACCGACCACAACAACTGCTAGCACGGCGGCGACGACGGTCTCCATCAGGAAAAGGCCCGTTGCGGTGCTGGCGCGGATGCGCGCCAATCCCCATCCAAACAGGACGTACCCTGCGAACATCGGGACAAGCGCCATGTACGCCCCCACCGTGAAATTGGTCCACGACTCAAGGAGCGGGCGGCCGGTTACCGCGAGCACGGGCATCAGCAGCAGTCCGCCCAGCCCGAACACCGCGCCCATGGCGGCCCGGGACGGCACTCCCCCGCTGATCAGGCGGTGAGCCGCCCACGAGTACAGCGCGTAGGTAACGCCCGCCACCAGCCCCAAAACGATACCCGCCGGCACGGCCCAGGATCCGGCAAGGGCGCCCGGCCGTTCCGCACTGTCACCGGCAAAACTCAGGAGTCCGGCGCCTGCCACGCCGAGCAGCGCGCCGAGCATCCAGCGACGGGTCAGCACCTTCCGCTCCGCCAACCGTTCGATTACCGCCGACGCCAGAGGCGCCGAGCCGATCGAGACCACCGTTCCGAGCGCCACGCCAGCAAGGCGCATGGAACTGTAAAAGGCAAGAGGGTAGACCGCGACGGCGGCCGCCCCCAGGGCAACAAGCAGCCACCGCCTACGGAGGCTGACCCAGTGGCTCGCTATCGGCTGCAACGCGCACAGCGCCTGGAGCAACCCGCCCACACCCATTGCCACCGCACCGATGGCAAGCGGACTCACGGACGGCGCGAACGTGGCAGCCGTTCCCGTCGTACCCCAAAGCACCGACGCACCCACAACAAAAATGGCGCCCAGGAGGGGCCCGTTCAAACGGCCGAGCGCCACCTTCACAGCTCCTCCAGCATCTGAGCAGCGATCATCCGGGCCTCCTGCAGGCAACCGTCTTCGCCTTCAAGGCCTGCCCTGGCCATGGAGCCCTCGAGCAGGAACGCCAGATGTCGGGCCACACCGGCGGCCGCCTTGTCCTGCGGCGGCAGCAGTTCGGCGACGTGTTTGAGCAGTAGGCCCTCGATCTCCTCCTTGTGCTGCCGCACGGCCAGTCTTCCGGGAGCGCCCGCAGGCAGTTCCGCGGCGGCATTCAGCAGGCCGCACCCCCTGAATCCGCGTTCATAGGCAAAGTTCGCATGGTCAATGTAGGCGTCGAACACTGCCAGGACACGTTCCCGCGGAGTGGCCGCCACCGCAACCCGGGCCCGGTACAGGCCGAGCCATTCCTCGTGTCGGGCGGCGAGGTAGGCCGCCACCAGGTCCGCCTTGGAAGCGAAGTTGTTGTAGAGACTTTTCTTGGCCACGCCGGCCGCCGCCGTGATGGCGTCGATGCCCGTGGCCACCACGCCCTCGGAGTAGAAGAGGCTGGCCGCAGCCTCGAGCAGCAATGAACGCGCTGGCCGCTTCTTTGCAGGCTGGCCTTCAGACGAAGCCACGACATACCTCCGACAGTAAGAGTGAGTAGGTAAACCAGTCTACCTACTCACCCTCTTTCACCCGCAAGCAGGCGAGGAAAGCGCGACGACGGGATCGGCCGCCGTCATCAACTTGTGTCTTGCTTCACAGCCCATGCGGGGATAATCTTGTTCAAGATTGTTAGCGCTAACAGAAATGTTGGAGCAGCCGGAGTCCCCGCTCCGGTGATAACAGCCCTCCGGTGCCGGTCCTGCGGAACGGCCTCGGTACGCCGGACACGAGTGGCCGGCACTGGCGGAAAGTACATACGCTTTCCGCTCAAGCACCGATTCGTGGCCCAACCAGGCCACGGAAGGAGAATAACGTGAGAATCAAGAAACTGCTGGGCGCCGTCGCCGTCGTCCTGGCCGTGACGGTGGGGGCCACCGGCTGCGGCAGCCGTCCCGGCACCACTACCGGAACCAGCAGCGCCGACGCTGCCGGAGCCCTGGTAGGAATCTCCATGCCGACGCAGACGTCGGAGCGCTGGATCGCGGACGGCAAGAATGTCTCGGATTCCCTAGCCAAGCTCGGCTACAAGACGGACCTCCAGTACGCCAACGACGACATTCCCACCCAGGTCTCGCAGATTGAAAACATGCTGACCAAGGGCGCGAAGTCCCTGATCGTCGCCGCCATCGACGGCACCACCCTGACGGATGTCCTGGCGAAGGCCAAGGAGCAGAACGTCAAGGTCATCGCCTATGACCGGCTGATCAACGGAACCCCGAACGTCGACTACTACACCACCTTCGACAACTACGAGGTGGGCGTCCAGCAGGCAACCTCCCTGCTGACCGGCCTGGGCCTGGTGGATGCATCCGGCAAGAAGGTCGAGGGCAAGGGCCCGTTCAACGTGGAGCTCTTCGCCGGCAGCCCGGACGACAACAACGCCAACTTCTTTTGGACCGGCGCCATGGACACCCTGAAGCCGTACCTGGATGCCGGCACCCTCAAGGTCCCCAGCGGCCAGACCAAGTTTGAACAGGCCGCCATCCTGCGCTGGCAGGCGGCAACCGCCCAGAAGCGGATGGAAGACATCCTCACCGCCGCATACGGCTCGGGCAAGAAGCTCGACGGCGTGCTGTCGCCCTATGACGGCCTCTCGATCGGCATCATCTCGGCACTGACCAGCACCGGCGGCTACTCCAAGGGCAGCCTCCCGGTGGTGACCGGCCAGGACGCGGAAAAGGGCTCGGTGAAGTCCATCGTCGCCGGCGAGCAGTACTCCACGATCTTCAAGGACACCCGCAAGCTCGGTGAGCAGGCCGTAAAGATGGTGGACGCCGTCCTGAAGGGCCAGCAGCCGGAAACCAACGACACCGAGACCTACAACAACAAGGTCAAGGTTGTCCCGGCCTTCCTGCTGAAGTCCGTGATCGTCACCAAGGACAACTACAAGCAGGAACTGATCGACTCCGGTTACTACACGGACGCCGACATCAAGTAGCAGCACGGTGGGGGCGCCCGCAGCCGCAGGCGCCCCCACACCCCCCTCGAACAGATCAGCTCATCGAACAGATCAGCGGGAATTAACCAATGAACGTACCCATTCTTCAGATGCGCGGGATCACGAAGACCTTCCCCGGCGTCAAGGCCCTCCAGGATGTCACCCTGGATGTGAACCGCGGCGAGGTCCATGCGATCTGCGGCGAAAACGGGGCCGGCAAGTCCACCCTGATGAAGGTGCTCTCGGGCGTATACGCCCACAACACCTTCGAGGGGGACATCCTCTTCGAGAACGAACCTTGTGACTTCGCATCCATCAGCGACAGCGAGAAGCGCGGCATCGTGATCATCCACCAGGAGCTGGCACTGAGCCCGTACCTGTCCATCGCGGAGAACATCTTTCTGGGCAACGAACTGGCCTCACGCGGCTGGGTCGACTGGCGCAAGACCAACCTGGAAGCAGCCAAGCTGCTGGCCCGGGTTGGCCTGAGCGAAAACCCGGTCACCCCCATCCAGCACATCAGCGTGGGCAAGCAGCAGCTTGTCGAAATCGCCAAGGCACTGTCCAAGGAAGTGAAGCTGCTGATCCTGGACGAGCCCACCGCAGCCCTGAACGATGAGGACTCCGACCACCTGCTGGACCTGATCCTGCACCTGAAGGGCCAGGGCGTCACCAGCATCATCATCAGCCACAAACTCAACGAAATCCGCAAGGTCGCGGACGCCGTCACCATCATCCGGGACGGCAAATCCATCGAAACCCTCCGCGTGGACCAGGGCCAGATCACCCAGGAACGCATCATCCGCGGCATGGTTGGCCGCGACTTGGACAGCCTCTACCCCGAGCGTGAACCGCAGATCGGCGAGGAAGTCCTGCGCATCGAAGACTGGACGGTCCAGCACCCACAGGACCACACCCGCACCGTGGTCCACAACGCCAACCTCAACGTCCGCAAGGGAGAAGTGGTAGGACTCGCCGGCCTCATGGGCGCCGGCCGCACCGAACTGGCCATGAGCGTCTTTGGCCGGACGTACGGACGTGCCGTCTCCGGAAAGGTGTTCAAGCACGGCAAGGAAATCAACACCTCCACCGTCCCCGAGGCCATCCGCCACGGCATCGCCTACGCCACCGAGGACCGCAAGCACTACGGCCTGAACCTGATCGAGGACATCAAGCGCAACATCTCCATGGCGGCCCTGCCCAAGCTCGCCAAACGCGGCTGGGTGGACGGGAACAAGGAAACCACGGTGGCCAACAGCTATCGGAAGAGCATGAACATCAAGGCACCGTCCGTTGCGGCCATCACCGGCAAGCTCTCCGGCGGCAACCAGCAAAAAGTGGTCCTCAGCAAATGGATGTTCTCCGACCCCGACGTGCTGATCCTGGACGAACCCACCCGCGGCATCGACGTCGGAGCCAAGTACGAGATCTACACGATCATCGCCGAGCTCGCCGCCCAGGGCAAAGCCGTCATTGTGATCTCCTCCGAACTCCCCGAGCTCCTGGGCATCTGCGACCGGATCTACACCCTGTCCGCCGGCCACGTCACGGGCGAAGTCCCCATCGCCGAAGCCTCCCAGGAAACCCTTATGCACTACATGACAAAAGAGAAGGAATAACGGACATGTCCGCCCTACGAGAATCCCTCGGCTTCCTGGCAAGCCGCCTCCGCCAGGTCGGCATCTTCGTCGCCCTGATCCTGATCGTCCTGCTGTTCCAGGTCCTCACCGACGGGATCCTGCTCCAGCCGCAGAACGTCAGCAACCTCGTTGTCCAGAACAGCTACATCCTCATCCTGGCCATCGGCATGGTCATGGTCATCATCGCCGGCCACATCGACCTCTCCGTCGGCTCGATCGCCGGGTTCATCGGTGCCGTCGCCGGCGTCATGATCGTCCACTGGGGCTGGCCCTGGTGGGCGGCCATCCCGGCCTGCCTCCTCGTCGGCGCCCTCGTCGGCGCCTGGCAGGGGTACTGGATCGCGTACGTCGGCATCCCCGCGTTCATCGTCACCCTGGCCGGCATGCTCATCTTCCGCGGCCTGACCCTGATCACCCTCAAGAACCAGCAGATCACCCCGTTCCCGGACGAGCTCCGTGCCCTCGGCGGCGGATTCCTGCCGGACATCTCGGGCGGCACCTCAGTACTCGAATGGCTCACCGTGATCCTCGGCGTCGGCGGCACCGCGGCCCTGCTGTTCCAGTCCATCAAGGAACGGCGCGTCCGCCGCAGGTTCAACCTGGAAAACGAGCCGATGGCCTGGTTCGCCACTAAGACGGCATTCATTGCCCTGCTGATGCTCGTCATCACGTTCCTCCTCGCCAGCTACCGCGGCACCCCGATCGTGCTGATCGTCCTCGCTGGCCTGGTCATCGCCTACTCCGCGCTGATGAACAACAGCATCTTCGGCAGGCACACCTACGCCATCGGCGGGAACCTGCACGCCGCCGAGCTCTCCGGCATCAAGACGAAGGCTGTGACCTTCCGGCTCTTCGTGAACATGGGCGTTCTTGCTGCACTGGCCGGCCTGATCTTCACGGCCCGCCTGAACTCGGCCCAGCCCGCGGGCGGTACAGGCTTCGAGCTCGACTCCATCGCCGCCGCCTTCATCGGCGGAGCAGCAGTCACGGGAGGCATCGGCACTGTGGCCGGAGCCATGATCGGCGGTCTCATCATGGGCGTCCTCAACAACGGCATGTCGATCCTCGGCCTCGGCACCGACTACCAGCAGCTGATCAAGGGCCTGGTGCTCCTGATTGCCGTCGGCTTTGACATCTTCAACAAGAACCGCGCCGGCGGCGGATCCTCCATCGCCAAGCGCTTCAGGCTCAGGACCACGCCGCCCGCCACAGAACAAACCAAGGCACCGGCACCAACAAACGCACCAGCCGAGGCCGCCACGCCCGTGGCAGCGGGCAGCCGCGATCCGGGCAACGCTTGAAAACCGCATAACCAACCAGCCCACAGCCAGCGGAAAGGACACGCCATGACCGACCTCCTTGATTCCATCGACATCCACGTCACCAACCGGCACGCCCTGGACGAGCACCTAGAGGCAGCAGTGAAGAACCTCCAGGAACTCGCGATGCTCACGGGCACGCACGGAATCCTGGTCACGCGCCACAGGCCCGGAAACTATACGGCCGCGCTTTCTGACCAGGTCCCGTTCGGAATGACCCGCGAAGCCATTCGCTGAGACGTTACTGACCAACAGAGCAAGCGGAGCCCCTCCCACCGGTAACAAAACCGCGGGAGGGGCTCCGCGTTTAAACGCAGCCAGTGTCGACGGCGGATCAGCCCGCCATGACGCCCAACAGGCGGGCGGACCGGGGCGCGTAGCACAGGAGGGCCATGGCTTTCTCGATGGTGAAGCAATGGCTGCGGTAGAGGTGGCCCCAACTGGGCTCCAGGCGGTGGTGGGATGCCAGCCGGGTCCGACAGCAGGTGCCCGATCTCGCCGCGAAGCGGGTTGATCAGAGAGGTCGCAGATTCGAGCGTGAAGCAGACGGGATCGAGGACGACGTCGGCCTGCAGGCCCGCTACCCCGTCACCGATAGTGCCGTCCCGGTCTTCCTGTAGCCGGACGGCATCGACCTGGCGCACGTGGGGGGCCTGACGGACCCCTCAGCCCGCCCTATCCGTTAGCGTGCCGGCGGGGCCGTGGAGCTCCGCACCACGAGCTTCGGGTTGAGGACCGAAGCCGCTGCCGAGGGGC
The DNA here is from genome assembly GCF_018613795.1 of Arthrobacter sp. ISL-65. Classification (GTDB taxonomy): domain Bacteria; phylum Actinomycetota; class Actinomycetes; order Actinomycetales; family Micrococcaceae; genus Arthrobacter. The sequence goes on along the minus strand of NZ_JAGGPN010000023.1, from coordinate 30,261 downwards.
CATGGGCCATGTCCGACAGCAGCATCCGGATACACCGCGCGCCGAGTTCCTTGAAGCCCTGGTTCACGGTGGTCAGGGGCGGGACGAAGTAAGCGGCCTCCGGCTGATCGTCGAACCCCACCACGCTGATGTCCTCCGGCACGCGCAGGCCTACCTCGCTGAACGCCCGCAGTGCCCCCAGGGCCATCTGGTCGTTCGCCGCGAAGAGGGCTGTAACATCGCCGGTGGTTGCCAGCTCCAGTCCGGCGCGGTAGCCGCTTTCGGCGCTCCAGTCGCCCTGGATCAGCACGCCCTCCGGCAGTCCGGCCTGCTCCAGGGTGCGCCGCCAGCCCTCGGTCCGGGCCGCGGCGTCAATCCAGTCCTGCGGTCCCGAAACGTGGGCGATCGCGGTGTGCCCGAGGTTCACCAGGTGCTGCACGGCAAGGCCTGCGCCAACGCGCTGGTTCACGGCCGCGACCGTCAGGTGCGCATCCGCGCCGAACCCCACGGCAACCAGCGGGACGGACAGTGCGATGGTGTGCAGCGATTTCAGCATCGTCTCGTGCGGAACGATCACTACGATCCCGTCCACGGACTGCAGCAGGAAGTGTTCGAGGGCATCGTGGATGCCGGCGGTGGTCACCTCGCTGAGGCTGGCCATACTGACGGAATAGCCCTCATTCCGGGCTGCCTGCTGGACGCCCAGCAACGTGTTGGCAGGCCCGTAGTGTGCGGTGCCGGCACCCAGCACCCCGATGGCCTGCGAACGCCGGGTAACCAGGCTGCGGGCAGCAGTGTTGCGGCGGTATCCCAGCTCGGCGATGGCGCGTTCCACACGCCTGCGGGTCTGGGCACTGACGTTCGGATGGGCGTTGAGTACACGCGACACGGTCTGGTGGGACACGCCCGCGAGGCGCGCCACGTCCTCCATGACGGGAGGACGTGGCGTGGCCTGGGCGCTCATGCGGCGAAGATGCTCCAGGATGCCTCGTGCGTGGCGCCCGGCTCGAGCCGGATCAGGTCCACGCCGCTGTTGAAGGCATCAGGCGGGCAGGTCATGGGTTCCACAGCGAGGCCGAGCCGGTTGAGGGCCGGGGGCTGCTTGTCGGCGGTGTGGATCTGCAGCCACTGGCAGGTGCGGTCCCAGGCCATTCCGACCCCGGTCCCGCCCGGGTCCCGGACCAGCACGCGGGCCAGCCCGCCGCCGTCGGACGAACCGCCGTCGGACATACCGCCGTCGAACGCCATGCCGGTGAACGCGTGGTCAATCTCCGTGGCGCCGATGGCGCGCGGCGCGCGGAAGTCGAACCCGTGGCCCTCCACGGTGCGCGTTTCCTTCGGCAGCAGCCGGTCCGGGGTGACCTCGAGGAACTGCCCGGCGGGGATCTGAAGGGTCCACTCATCGAGCGGTGCGGGCAGACGCCGTACGGCGCCACAGAAGCGCCAAGGTTCGACGCCGTGACCTGGCTGTGCAGGCCGTCCTCCGTGAGCCGGTATTCGACGACCATGCGCACCGAGTGCGGGTATCCCGCCGTCGGCTGCGGCATGCAGGACAGCGTCACCGACGACTCGTCATGCGACTCCAGGTCCCAGTCCAGGGGGAACGCCAGCCCGTGCAGGGCGCAGCCGCGGTCGGTTTCGTTGACGGGAACCTCGTACTCGGCGCCGTCGAACGTGTACCGTCCGTCGGCGATCCTGTTAGGCCAAGGCGCCGCGACGATGCCCCGGTAGTCGGGGATGGACCCGCCCTCCGGGAACGGAACAATCAGGTCCCGTCCCCGGTGGCGCAGCTCCCGCAGCGCACCCGCCTGTGCCGTGACGGCAGCGGTGTAATCCCCCGCCCGGATTTTGTACTCGGTCGCAGCCCGGGACTCGGTCACAGCCTGCCGGCCAGCCTGTAGTAGGCGGCGTTCCAGGCGAGTTCCTTCTTGAACTGCTTGAGGGTGGTGCCTTCGTCGATGGTGAGCAGCTCGGTCTGCGCGATCTCGGCGAAGTCCTCGAACACGTCCACGCCCACCTGGGTGGAGAGGACGGTGTGGTGCGCGGCTCCGGCGGTCAGCCAGGCGGCGGCGGAGGTGGCGAAGTCGGGCTTCGGTTCCCAGAGGGCCCGTGCCACGGGGAGGTTGGGCAGCGGCTCGTCGAGGTCGACGACGTCGACGGCGTTCGCCACGAGGCGGAACCGGTCGCGCATGTCGGACAGGGCGACGACGACACCGGGGCCGGCGTCGGTGTCGAAGACCATGCGGACCGGGTCCTCCTTGCCGCCGATGCCCAGCGGGTGGACTTCGATGCGCGGCTTGGCGGTGGTCAGGGAGGGGCAGACTTCGAGCATGTGTGCGCCGAGGATCTTTTCCTGGCCGGGCACCAGGTGGTAGGTGTAGTCCTCCATGAGCGAGGCACCGCCGGGCAGCCCGGCGCCCATGACCTTGGCCGCGCGGATCAGGATGGCGGTCTTCCAGTCGCCCTCGGCGCCGAAGCCGTAGCCGTCGGCCATGAGCCGCTGGACGGCCATGCCCGGCAGCTGCCGCAGTTCGCCGAGGTCCTCAAAGGAGGTGGTGAAGGCGGCGGAGCCGTTGGCTTCGAGGAAACTGCGCAGCCCGAGTTCGATCCGGGCGCTGTAGCGGAGGGATTCATGGCGGGCTCCATCGGAGCGGAGCTCCGGCGCCACGTCGTAAAGCCGCTCGTACTCGGCAACCAGGGCGTCGACGTCGGACTCCGCGGCGCCGTGCACGGCGTCGGCGAGTTCGTTGACGGACCAGGTGTTGACCGAGACACCGAAGCGCAGTTCCGCCTCGGTCTTGTCACCTTCGGTGACGGCGACGTTGCGCATGTTGTCCCCGAAGCGGGTCAGCTTCAGGTTCCGGACGGCTGCCCAGCCGGCGGAGGCGCGCTGCCAGACGCCCACCTGGCGGGCCACCTCCGGGTTGGACACGTGGCCCACGACGGTCTTGCGCGGCACGCCCAGCCGGGACTGGATATAGCCGAACTCGCGGTCGCCGTGCGCGGCCTGGTTCAGGTTCATGAAGTCGAAGTCGATGTCCGCCCAAGGCAGCTCCACGTTGGCCTGGGTGTGCAGGTGCAGCAGCGGCTTGCGGAGCAGGTCCAGGCCCTGGATCCACATCTTGGCCGGGGAGAACGTGTGCATCCACGCCGTCACGCCGATCACCGAATCGTCCGAGTTGGCTTCCAGCGCGGTCCGGCGGATCGCGTCAGAATCCGTCAGCACGGGCTTCCAGACGAGCTTGACCGGAACCTCCGAGGACGCGTTCAGGGCGGCGGCGATCTCCTGGGACTGGGCCGCCACCTGCTTCAGGACGTCCTCGCCATAGAGGTGCTGGCTGCCCGTGAGGAACCAGACCTCGTAGTGCTCGAGGGAGGTGTTGTTGGCGCTGGGCATTGGTGTCTCCTTTTGAAAGTCTTCGGGTGTGCGGGGGCCGGAACTAGCGGCCGTAAACGTTCTGGTAGCGGTCGTAGAGCGACTCGATCTGGGCCGGGTCGATGGCCAGCGGTTCGCCGAGCTGCCGGGAGACGTGGACCGTGCGGGCCACTTCCTCGCACATGACGGCGGCCTTGACTGCCGAGCGGGCGTCCTTGCCGATGGTGAACGGGCCGTGGTTCTGCATGAGCACCGCCGGGGAGTTGGATCCGCGCAGTGTTTCCACGATGCCGCGGCCGATCGAATCGTCGCCGATCAGCGCGAACGGACCTACCGGGATGGGGCCGCCGAACTCGTCGCCCATCATCGTCAGCACGCACGGGATCTCCTCGCCGCGCGCAGCCCAGGCCGTGGCGTAGGTGGAGTGCGTGTGGACCACGCCGCCGACGTCGGGCATGTTCCGGTAGACGTAGGCGTGGGCGGCGGTGTCAGACGACGGCGTGAGGTCCGGGTTCTCCCATTGGGCCGGAACGCCTTCGGCGTCTGCGCTCAGGCTGCTGACCGGGGTGCCGTACAGATCGGTGACCACCATGAGCTCCGGGGTCAGATCGTCATAGGAGACGCCCGAGGGCTTAATGACCATGAGGTCGTAGCCGGGGATCCGGCCGGACACGTTACCGGCGGTCCAGACCACGAGATCGTACCGGGTCAGCTCGGCGTGCAGTTCGCAGACCTCGCGGCGGATACGGGCGATGGTTTCCAGCAGTGCGCTCACGCCGAAACCTCCTCAGCGGTCAGGGATTCAGCGTGCAGGGACTGGGCGTTCGGTGATAGGACAGCGTTGCGCTGGATGGCCTTGAGCCTGTGCATGACCTCGTTGGTTCCCCTGCCGAAGTAGTCGTGGAGGGTCCGGTACTCCCGGAACAGTTCGTCGTACGCCGCGACGTTCTCCGGGATGGGCGTGTAGACCGCGCCCGGCGCAGCACCCATCGCCTCGGAGGCGGCCCTGACATCGGAGTACTTCCCGGCGGCAACGGCCGCGTGGATGGCCGAACCCAGGGCCGGGCCCTGCGTGGAGCCGATGGTGGAGAGCTGGAGGCCGGTCACGTCGGAGTAGATCTGCATGAGGAGCCGGTTTTTCAGCAGGCCGCCGGCCACGATGAATTCCTTCACCGGAACGCCGGAATCACGGAAGGCGTCCACGATGGTGCGGGTGCCGAAGGCGGTGGCCTCGAGCAGTGCCCGGTAGATGTCCTCCGGCCGGGTGGCGAGGGTCTGGCCGACAACCACGCCGGAAAGCTCGTGGTCCACCAGCACGGAGCGGTTGCCTGAGTGCCAGTCGAGGGCGATCAGGCCGTGCTGGCCGATCGCCTGCCCGGAGGCCAGGTCCGTCAGGTATTCGTGGATGCCCTGCCCGGCCTCGGCTGCGGCCTGGTGGTATTCGGGCGGGACGCCGTACTTGGTGAACCAGCCGAAGATGTCACCCACCCCGCTCTGTCCGGCCTCGTAGCCCCAGAGCCCGTCGACGATGCCGCCGTCCACCACGCCGCACATGCCGGGCACCTCATGGAGCTCGGCACCGTTCATGACGTGGCAGGTGGAGGTGCCCATGATGGCCACGAGCTGGCCCGGCTCCACGGCCTTCGCGGCCGGGGCGGTGACGTGGGCGTCCACGTTGCCGACGGCGACGGCGATGCCCTCCGGCAGTCCGGTCCAGGCGGCGGCCTCGGCGGTCAGGTAACCCGCGGCGTCGCCCAGGCGGCCGATGGTGTGGTCCAGCTTGGCGCTCACGAAGTCCTTGAACTGCGGGTTCAGGGCGGCGAGGAAGTCATCGGACGGGTAGTGCCCGTCCTGGTAGATGCCCTTGTAACCGGCGGTGCAGGCGTTGCGGACGTAGTTGCCGCAGAGCTGCCAGACGATCCAGTCGGCGGCTTCCACCCAGTGGTCCATTTCGGCGTAGGCCTCGGGATCCTCCTCCAGCAGCTGCAGCCCTTTGGCAAACTCCCACTCGGACGAGATCAGCCCGCCGTACCGCGGCAGCCAGGATTCACCGAGTTCGGCGGCCAGCGCGTTGATGCGGTCCGCCTGGCCCTGCGCGGCGTGGTGGCGCCAGAGCTTGACGTACGCATGGGGCCGGTTGGCGTAACCCGGCAGTTCGTTGAGCGGCGTGCCGTCTCCCTTGACGGGCACCATGGTGCAGGCGGTGAAGTCCGTGGCAATTCCGACGACGGCGGCCGGGTCGATCCCGGCGTCCGCAATCGCGGCGGGAACAGCGTGCCGCAGCACATCCCGGTAGTCGTTGGGCACCTGCAGGGCCCATTCCCCCGGAAGGCGGGCGGCTGTTTCATCGGCAACGTCAGCCACGTCCGCCGGAAGCGCGTCGGTGACTACCGCGTGCGGGTAGTCGAACACGCCGCTGCCGAGTTCCTTGCCGTCCCGGACCCGCACAACCACGGCCCGGCCGGACAGGGTGCCATAGTCCACCCCGATGACATAGTTTTCGCTGCCGTCTGCTGTGACGTCCATGAATCCTCCAGATAAAGGCCCGTTGCTTTCCGGGCTGAAACTATTGTGAGCGCTAACAACTTACTCCGTCAAGTACCTTCCTTGATTTCTGGACAACGCCGGATCAGGCAGGGGCTGAGGTACTCCGGCGAACGACGAGTTCAGGCTCCACCACCGTGGTGCTCACCGTGTCCCCGTTCTCGATGGCGCTCAGCATCAGATCCATGCAGCGCCGGCCGAGCTCCTCGAAGTCCTGCCGCACGGTGGTGAGGGGCGGCGTGAAATAGCCCGACTCCGGCTGGTCGTCGAAGCCCACCACGGAGACGTCCTCGGGCACGCGGACGCCGGCCTCGTTGAAGGCGCGGAGCAAGCCGAGCGACATCTGGTCATTGCCCACGAACAGCGCCGTTGCGGTCCGCTCCGCAGCCAGCTTCCGCCCGATCTCGTAGCCACTTCCGGCGCTCCAGTCCCCCTCGACCACAAGGTTGTCCTCCAGGCCGGCCGCCCGCAGGGCCGCACTCCAACCCTCCGCGCGCGCCACGGCGTCGATCCAGTCCTGCGGGCCCGCAATGTGGCCGATCCGGCGGTGGCCCTGCTCGATCAAATGCCCGACGGCGAGCTCGGCCCCCCGCTTCTGATCCACCATGGCGCCGCTTACCGACTCGCTGCCCAGCGATCCCACGGCCACCACGGGCACCCCGGGCTTCAGTTCCTCGAGGGCAAGGAGCGTCTCGGAATGCGGCACGATCACCACGATGCCGTCCACCGACTGATCCAGGAAGTGCCGGATGGCATCGAAGATCGCCTCGCGGCTCACCGCCCGCAGGGCCGCGATGCTGACGAAGTAGCCGGCATCGCGCGCGGCGTGCTCAACGCCCAGCAACGTGTTGGCGGGACCGTACTGGGACAGCTCGCTGCCGAGCACGCCGATGGTCTGCGACTTCCGGGTGACCAGGCTCCGCGCCGCGGTGTTGCGCCTGTACCCGAGTTCGGCAATCGCTGCCTCCACCCGCTCACGGGTGGCCTTGCTGACATTGGGGTGGTTGTTGATCACCCGGGACACGGTCTGGTGCGAGACTCCCGCGCGCTCCGCCACATCCTCAAGCCGGGGCATCCGGGCACTGGTTTTTGCCATGGAGTAATTGTGCGCGACCTAAGCCGGAAGCACGAATGGACGCGGCGCGACGTAAACTGATGGGAGCAAAGGAGCACTGGCGATGGACGGCAAAGTTCATCATTCGGGGGGCGGATTTTCCGCACGGCACATGCTGACGGGCCTTTTGCTCCTGCTTGCCCTCCTCCTTGGATACCTGCCCGGCGCCACTCCCGCACGGGCAGTATCACTCAATGGCCATGACATCTCTTGGCCCCAGTGCCCGACGTCGATGGGCGGCTTTGGCCTGCCCCTCCCGCCGGCGACGTCCCAGTTCGTGGTGATCGGCCTGACGAAGGGACTGCCCTTCACGGAGAATCCGTGCCTGGCCAGCCAGGTTGCCTGGGCGTCCAGCAACCGCAAGCCGGCCCAGGCCTACACCATGGCCGCCTTCCCCACGGCCGCCCAGCTCACCGCCCAGCGGTCCTCGGGACCGTGGTCCGCAACCACGCGGGCGGGGCAGCTCTCCAACGTCGGTTACGCCGAAGCGCGGTTCGCGATTGCAAGCCTTGCGCGGGTCCGGTTTGCGCCGCGCGTGGTGTGGATCGACGTCGAACCCCGCCCGGCCCAGCCGTGGCCCACAGCGAGCGTGGCGCAGCAGCGCGAAAACCGGTACATCGTCGAGGGCCTCATGCGCGGGCTGCGTGATTCCGGCTATTCCTATGGGCTGTACTCGTTTGCCTCGGGCTGGGCCAGCATCACCGGTTCCTGGCGGCTCTCCGGCGTACCGGTGTGGGCCACCGCCGGCCGGCTGGATTTCCCCGGCGAAGCCTTGAACCTCTGCCGCTCGCCCAGCTTCTCCGGCGGCCGCGTATACCTTTCGCAGTGGTACGACGACGTCCGGGACTACGACCTGACCTGCGACCCCTATGCCTTCACGCCCCTGCCCGTTCCGGCCTCCACCCTGTCCCGCTCGACGGCCGACTTCAACGGGGACTGGAACACGGACATCCTGGCCCGGGTCACGGCTACGGCCGAACTGCGCCTGTACCGGGGGAACGGCCGCGGCAGTCCGCTCCCCGGTGTGCGGATCGGTAATGGCTGGCGGGGCTACAGCGCCCTTGAGACGCCTGGCGACTTCAACGGCGATGGCCCGCTGGACGTCCTCGCCCGGGAGGACGCCACCGGCATCCTCTGGCTGTACCGCGGCAACGGCACCGGGGGGTTCCTTCCGCGGGTTAGGATCGGCGCGGGCTGGAACATCTTCAGCGCCATCATCGGCCCCGGTGATTTCAACGGTGACCAGCGCGTGGACATCCTTGCCCGGGAGTCTGCCACGGGCTTCCTCTGGCTGTACCGCGGCAACGGCACGGGCGGGTTCCTGCCCCGGGTCAAAGTGGGCGCCGGCTGGAACGCCATCAATGCATTGGCAGGCCCAGGCGACATGAACGGCGACGGCAGCGTCGACGTCCTGGCACGCGAGCGCGCCACCGGCGTCCTGTGGCTGTACCGCGGCAGCGGCACCGGCGGCTGGCTCCCCCGCGTCAGGGTGGGCGCCGGCTGGAACGTCATGACCGCCGTCGTAAGTCCCGGCGACTTCAACGGCGACCGCAATCCGGACCTGCTGGCGCGCGATGCCGCCGGCGTCCTGTGGCTCTACCCCGGGCTTGGTACAGGTCTGTTTGCCTCCCGGGTGCGCATCAGCACCGGGTGGAACGGGCTCGCCCCGCTGTTCTAGCGCGGCGCTGGCCTGGGCCCGGCCTTGGAAAGGCCACCCCCTTCTACCCATCTCATTGAGGGGGTATGCACCGCGATCGTCCAATGTTTTCCCAAGCCCCCGCCCGCACAGTGGTTGCGCGGGGCAACGACAAGCGCAGCCAGCTTCCGCAAGGCCAGGATTTCCGGTGCTGAAACCGCCGGGAAAGCCCTGAGAGCTAAACACTACCGGGGCCGGCAGGCCATTCTTTTTTGCCCCGTTAAGGAGGCGCGTTTCCATGTCAGAAGAATCCGCAACCACAAACAATGTGTCCCGCCGCAATCTCCTGCGGCTGGGCGCGGCCGGAGGTGCCGGCGCGGCCGTTGTCGCCGCCCAGGGCTGGGCAGGACCCCTGCTCGCACAGAAAGGACTTCTTTCGCCCGACGGCGCGTTCGCTGCCTCCTCCACCGCGCTCGGCGATCTGTTGTTCTACATCGAGGCATTTCCCACCAGCCCCCTGATCCTGACGCCGTTCAAGGACCAGCTGCCCATTCCCAAGGCCCTGGCCCCCACGCCAGCCGTGGGCGACGGCTTCACGAAGGGCTACACCGAGTGGAGCGACCCGCCCGGCCCCGGCCAGGGCCAGCAGAGTTCCTTCAAGAATGAGCGGCACCAGATCTGGCCGAACACGATCGGCTCCCCCGATCCCGTGGTGTACAAGATCGACCTGCTCCTGCGGCAGCACGCGTTCACTACATCGCAGGTACTTCCCATCGATGCGAACGGCCGGCCAACGATCTCCTTCGACGAGAAGCGCAAGACGTATCCGGCCGGGACCAAGCGGATGCTGCCGCTGAGCACGATCTACGGGTTCAACGGCCAGTTCCCAGGCCCGATGATCAACGCCGAGTACGGCAAGCCCGCGCTGGTCCGGTTCGAAAACCACCTCGACGAGAACCCGCTGAACCTGGACCGGCAGGACTTCGGCTCCCCCGACTGGTCCTTCCTGACCCACCTGCACAACGGGCACACCGCACCCGAGAGCGACGGCAACCCGCACTACACCATGGTGAGCGGGCCCAAGTACGAGGGCTACATGCCGCAGACCTTCTGCGACAACCTCTACCTGAACTGGCCGGCGGGCAACGACGACCGCGAAAAGCAGAGCTTCTTCTGGTTCCACGACCACCGGATGGACCACACCGGCTCCAACGTTTACAAGGGCATGGTGGGCCTCTACCCCATCTATGACCCCAAGAACGGCATGGACATGGGCGACGAGCGCCAGGGCCTGCGGCTTCCGGGCGTCCGCAAGGACAACCCGGACGGGTCCTTCGACGTCGACTACGACATCCCGCTGGCCTTCTACGACTGCCGGCTGGATGACGGCGTCACCATGCACAAGGACATCCACGACGTGCAAAAGGAGTTCCCGGCCGCCAAGAACCCCGCCAAGCACCCGGAATGGTGGGGCAAGACCTTCTACAAGCACTTCCCAAACCACGGCTTCGTGGGCGACATCTTCACCGTGAATGGCACAGCCAACCCGGTGATGGAGGTAAAGCGGCGCAAGTACCGCTTCCGCTTCCTCGATGCGTCCATCGCCCGGATCTACGAGTTCAAGCTGATGAGCTCCACGAAAGGCCCCAAGAGCTCCGTGTCGCTCGGCTACAAGGGCGACGAACTCGAGGGACAGTACCGCATCCCGGACGCCCAGCAGTGCATGCAGTTCACCCAGATCGCCTCCGACGGCGGCCTGCTGCCGTTCCCGATCAAGCGCGATTCCTTTGAGCTGTGGCCGGCCAAGCGGCGTGAAGTGGTGGTGGACTTCAGCCGCTACCAGGACGGTACGCCCACCACCAAGGGCGACGTCATCTACCTGACGAACGTCATGAAGATGCCCAACGGCCGGATGTGGAGCAACTCGTCCCGGTTCGCGCCGGACCCGAGCTACAAGGTGCCGATGATCAAAATCGTGATCGGCGACGACGCCCCGGACGACAGCCAGATCCCCGTGAAGATGCGCGACCTGCCGCCGCTGCCGGGCAACTGGCAGACCATGCTGGACAACCGGCTGATCTTCGAGGTGGAACGCGGCTCGGGCGGAGGCGAAACGGAGTGGCTCATCAACGGCAAGCCGTTCGTGCCGGACACCGTTGCCACCAGCCTCAAGAACCGCGCGGGACGGTCCCCGTTGGCCCAGCAGAAGAAGGGCAGCTACAACCTCTGGGAGATCCGCAACGGCGGCGGCGGCTGGGTCCACCCCTTCCACCTGCATATGGAGGAACACCGGACGGTCATGCGGAATGGCAGGGACGTGACCCGCGGCGGGGACAAGTCGCATCCTGACGATGTCTCACGTGAGGATCTGGTGGCCCTGGATCCCGGTGAGTCGGTGATCATCTACCGCGGCTTCCGGGACTTCGTGGGGCCGTATGTGGCGCACTGCCACAACCTGGCGCACGAGGACCACGCCATGATGTTCGGCTGGGAAATCACGCCATGACAGCGGTACCCGCGGGCACTGCGAACTGGAGCAGCAGCGGGACCGGCGCCCCGGCGCCGGCCCGCCCCGCCGTCCCCTGGCTGACGATCATCCCGCTGGCAGCGATGATGGCCTACGCCGACGGGTTCTGGATGGTGTCGCTCCGGGGCGCCGTGGGGGCCATCGAACGCACCCAGGAGCCCTTTGCGAGCTGGCTTCGGGAGTCAACCGTGCTGCTGCCGGCTTTTGTCCTGGCGGTCATTGCGGCCGTGACGCTGGCGCTGCGGTGGTTCGGGCCGTTGCTGGCCGGCAAGAAGGCCTTCCTGACTACCGCCTTGCTGGTTGCCGCCGCCGGCACAGTCGCCGGGACCGTCATACTGGCTGCCAGTGAAGCCTGGGACTACGCCCTGCAGCACGACCTCATGGGCTCCCTGCACCACGCGTCTTCCGTCCAGTCCGTGGAGCAGCTGGACCAGGCATCCCTGGGACTCCAACTGACCGCCTTTGGCTATGGCGTCGGCCTGCTCCTGGTCACCAACCTCGTGGTGACCGGGTGGACGGTGGCGATCCGGGGCGGACGGCTGGACGTCAGCCGGCAGCAGAAGGCGACACCGCGGCGCACCCCGCGCCGTGCCGTGACCGGTCGAGCCCGGACGGTCGCCACGGACCTTCGGCAGACGCTGGCGGCCGTTGCACTGTTCGGGTCCGCCGCCATCCACCTCGCTGTCATACCAGACCACCTCAGTCACTGGGTTGTCGCCAGCGCCTTCTTCCTTGCCCTGGCACTGGCCGAGGTGGCCGGCGGCGTCCTGCTGCTCGGCCGGCCGGGTTTGAACGTCCTCGTTGCCGTCGCGGTCGCCTCCGTGGTGCCGCTGGTTCTGTGGGTGTGGTCCCGCACGTCAGGGCTCCCCTTCGGCCCCAACTCCAATGCGCCCGAGCCTGTTGGCCTCGCCGATGTGGCCGCCTGCCTCCTCGAACTTGGCACCCTGGTGATCGCCCTCGTCCTGCTCCGCGCGAGGCGCAGGGAAACCGGCGAGCCGGAGCGGCGGACGGCGGCGTCGGCCCACCTCCGAGCACTGGCTGTGGTGGGGGCAATCGCTATTGGATCTTTGGGCGTGGCCGGAGCCGTGCCCGGCTGGCTGGGCGAGCTTCCGAGCTCGGGGGACACCACCCACAGCGTCACGCATTAGGAGCGATTTTCAACACACAGACCTAACTCAACACAGACACGACGGCGGCGGGCTAAATGGGGGGGCCCGCCGCCGTCGTCGTCGTGACAAAACCACGTGACAACCAACCACGGTGACAACCAATTTACTTTCCTGAAACCCACGGCGGATTCCGGCGCTCTATGTTGTGGGGACAAACGGCATTCGTCCGGTCTCAGCAAAATGCCACCACACCGATTTCTTGAGTGGAGTTCCCATGAACGCTGGAGATGTTGCCTGGATCCTCGCAAGTTCTGCACTGGTGTGCATGATGATTCCCGCCCTGGCCCTCTTCTACGGAGGCATGGTGGGATCGCGCCGGATCCTGAACATGATGATGATGTGCTTCGGCGGGGCCAGCCTGGTGGCCGTGCTGTGGGCACTGTTCGGATACTCGATGGCCTTTGGCAATTCCGTGAACGGCCTGGGCCTGATCGGGGACATTACGCAGTACGCAGGCCTCGAGCCGATGCTGACGGACAACCCCGACGCCGCCCTGCCGGCTGCGCTCTTCACGGCCTTCCAACTGTTCTTCGCCTGCGTCACCACCGCGCTGGTTGCCGGTGCGGCCGCCGGGCGGATGAAGTTCGGCGCCTGGATGGTGTTCGCCGGGGTGTGGGCCACACTGGTCTACTTCCCCATCGCGCACTGGGTGTTTGCGTTCAGTTCGGCGGACGGCTCCATGACCGGCGGCTGGATCGCCAACGGCATCAAGGCCATTGACTTCGCCGGCGGAACGGCCGTGCACATGAACGCCGGTGCCGCCGCCCTCGCCCTGGCACTGGTCCTGGGCCGCAGCTCCGGCTGGCCCAAGATGGAGCATTCCAAGCCCCACAGCCGTCCCCTGGTGCTGGTGGGCGCCGGCCTGCTCTGGGTCGGATGGTTCGGGTTCAACGCCGGATCTGCGCTGACCGCCGGGCACTCGGCGTCGGTGGTGTTCCTCAACACGGCCGTGGCAGCCGCTGCCGGGCTCCTCGCCTGGGCCCTCGTCGAGCGAATCAGGCACGGTGCTACCACCAGCATGGGTGCCGCCTCGGGGCTGGTCTCCGCGCTCGTGGCCATCACCCCCGCGTGCGGTGCAGTGAGCCCGCTGGGCGCGGTGGCCATCGGCGCGATCGCCGGCGCCGTCTGCTCGCTGGCGATCGAATGGAAGTTCCGCCTCGGCTTCGACGACTCACTGGACGTGGTGGGCGTGCACCTCGTGGGCGGCATCATCGGCACGCTGCTCATTGGCATCTTCGCCACGGACAGCGCGCCCAATGGAGTCAGCGGCCTGCTGTACGGCGGCGGGCTGCGGCAGCTGGGCATTCAGACGCTCGCCACCGTTGCCGTGCTGGCCTACTCCTTCGGCCTGACCTGGGTGATCGCCAAGGTGGTGGACATGGCCATGGGCCTGCGTATCCATGAAGAGGACGAACTCCGCGGCATCGACCTCGCCGCCCACTCCGAGTTCGCCTACCTGACAGACGAAGACCCTGTGAACCTCGGCTCCTCGCCCCGGGCCTGAGCCTGGTCACCTTCAAGGAGAACAGGAAACGGCACTTACGGAGCAGTGAATGGTAGTTTTTGTACAGATATCGCGGGTTGCCAGGGCGTTTGCGGCCGTTATCTGTACAAAAACTCCAGGGTCCGGGCCTGGGCAGAGGATTGGACCGGGGTGAGGCCACCGTCTAGCGTGAGTCCTATGTCGGCAGCCGATGCTTCATCGAAATCCAGCAGCAACCCCCTGCTTGTCCTGGGGAAAATCACGTCGATCCTGGATGCCTTCTCGCTCTCCCGGCCGGTGCTGTCGCTAAGTGACATCCGGGAGTACACCGGGATGCCCACTTCCACTGTCCAGCGCTTGGTCACCAACCTCACCTCCCAGGGCTTTCTGGACCGGGAGGGGGACGCCTACCGCATCGGAATGCGGATGGCGTACTGGGCTGCCCCTGCCACGCGGGGGATGGAAGTCATCGACGTCCTCAGCCCCTTGCTCAAGACTCTGCGCGACACCACTGGCGAGACCGCATGCTTCTTCAAGGCCGAGCAGCATTACCGGGTGTGTGTCGCCATGGCTGAGACCCGCCATGCGCTGCGCCGGGAGATGCACCTGGGCAAGGTGCTTCCGCTCTATGCCGGTTCGGCGGGCCGGGTCCTGCTGGCGTGGGATCACGATCTCATGGACGCCGTGCTCAAGGATCCGCTGGAGCCGATCACCGAGTCCACCATTACCAGTTCCGAAGATCTCGAGGGCGTGGTGAAGCAAACCCGGACGGACGGGTTCGCCATCACGGTGGGTGAGCGTGAACACGGGGCATCCGGGCTTTCCGCCCCGGTTTTCGACTCCGCGGCCGGACTGGTGGGCGCGGTGACCGTCAGCGGGCCCACGTTGCGGATGCCCCTGGAGACCTGTGAGGCCTGGGTTGAGCCGCTGCTTGCAACCGCCGAGCACATGACACGACTGATCGGCGGCCGCTTTCCCGGCGAGGCGTAGCGCCCCGCAGGGAAGCCCCGCCGGGAAACATCAGGGTCGCGAAGCGGAGTACCCGGCCACCGAGTTGCCCGCCGCGTACATCGCCGCGGCATCGGAGGCCACGAGTATCTCGGTGAAGTTCCGGGCGTAGGCGCCGAGGTCCTCCGCGACGGACCCAACCACGGCAACCACCGGGATACTCCGGCCGGAATTGCGTACCCGTTTCCGGTTCGATCTCGGCGTGGCCGGCGCCCTTCTGCGGCCCGAAAATCCGCGGCGCGTCCAGGAACGTCGAAGTGACATCGGAGAGCACGGTGAGCCGGGCACCCCGGAGGCGTTCAGTCCGCTGGCCTGCGCAAGTTCGACGACGGCGGTTCCGTCCGCTGACAGCCCGATGGCCGCCGCGAGCGGCTCACCCCACGGGTTCTGCGTGCCGACGGAAACAGCTGAGGCCTGCGGAGTAGGTCCCCTTGAAGCTGTTCGGGGCGACCAGGACGGTCATTCGCCGGTGAGGGTGTTGACGGCGTGCGGCGGGGTGCGTCCCTCGGCGATCGCGACGGCGTTGAGCGCGCTGAGGCGGGCCATCTCGCTGCGGACCGAGACGGTGGCGCTGCCCACGTGCGGCAGCAGCACGGTGTTGGGCAGTTCGGCAAGGCCGGAGGCCAGCCGCGGTTCATCCTCGAACACATCCAACCCGGCGCCGGCGATGACGCGGTCCCGGAGCGCCCCCACCAGTGCGGCCTCGTCCGCTACCGGCCCGCGGGCGGTGTTGATCAGGATGGCATCGGGCTTCATCCGTTCCAGCACGGCCCGGTCCACCAGGTGCCGGGTCTGGTCGTTGAGGGGCACGTGCAGGGACAGGAAGTCGCTGCGTTCCACCAGCTCGTCCCAGGAAACCTGCCGTACCTTTCCCGCGAACTCGCCCAGCTCCTCGTCGCTGACCTGCCGGTGGCCCGGGGGCCGCGGCGCGAAGAGCACCTCCATCCCGAAACCCAGGGCCCGGCGGGCGGTGGCGCGGGCAATCCGGCCGAACCCGGCCAAGCCCAGCACCGCACCGGAGACGTCCCGGCCCAGCAGCAGCTCCGGTTCCCAACCGTGGAATTTGCCGTCGCGGACCAGCCGGTCCGCTTCCACCACACGGCGGGCAGTGCCGAGGATGAGCAGCATGGCGATGTCCGCCGTCGCATCCGTCAGCACCCCGGGGGTGTTGCCCACCAGGATGCCGTGCCGCGTGGCAGCGTCCACGTCGATGTTGTTGTAGCCGACCGCGAAGTTGGACACTCCCTTCACCCGCGCGCCGGCCAGCAGTGGTGCGTCGACCACGTCTCGCAGCTGGGTGAGGACGACGTCGTACTCGCCCGAGGCGCACAGCGCCGCCAGCGTGTCATAGTCGGGAGGCGACGGCAGCACGGTGACCGTGCCGGCGTCGGAAAGCAACCGCAGCCCGGGGTCCGGAATAGCCGTGGTGACCAGAAAACTGCTGCCCATTCCTACTCAACTCCCGTCGTGCAGGATGCCCCGGTGGCAGCACTGTCCGACGGGATGACCCATTCGAACGCCGGGGCCTTGGACCTGGCGCCCTGCGCCGCCTTGGAACGGTTGGGCTCGCCCAGTTCGGCGAGCAGCTTCTCGGACAGGACTACGAGGTCCGCGAGGGTTTCGGGAGTCACCCAGCCGGGCCGGGCGGCGAACAGGATGTCCTCGCTGGAGGTGTTGCCGCTGGCGCCGGGGGCGAAGGGGCAGCCGCCCAGTCCGCCGAGCGCACCGTCCACCATGGCGGCGCCGGCCTGGATGGCGGCGAGGGTGTTGGCCACGCCCAGGCCCCAGGTGTCGTGGCCGTGGTACACGATCCGCCGCGACGGGGATTCCGCCCGGACGCGCTGAATGAGGCCGGTCACCTGGGCGGGAATGGCCTGGCCCAGGGTGTCGCAGAGGACGATGTCCGTCGTTCCCTCCGCTCGGGGGTCGTTGGCGATCGCCAGGACCCGCTCCTCGGGCACGGTCCCTTCGAACGGGCAGGTGAAGGACGTCGCGATGCACAGCTGGATCTGTCCGTTGACCTCCTGCGCATACGCCACAGCCTGCGGCAGTGCGGCGAGGCTCTCCTCGGTGGTGCGCCCGATGTTCGCTTTGTTGTGCGAGTCCGACGCCGAGAGGCAGTACTGGAAGTTGCGCGCGCCGGCGGCCGCGGCCTTGGCCACGTGGCCGGGGGTGGCCACCCAGATCCAGCATCTTTCCAGCTCCTCGGGAGTGAGGTTCTGGACTACTTCCAGGGTGTTGGCCATGGTGGGTACGAGGTCCGGCCGGGCCATGGAACCCAGCTCGATGGCCGGAACGCCGAGGCGAAGCAGATCCCGGACCGTCTCCAGCTTCCGTTCGGTGGACAGGACTTTCCCGGTGAGCTGCAGCCCGTCCCGCAGGGTGACATCCCGCAGGATGGTGTTGCCCAAACTAGTGGCTGAGGCGTGGTGCTGGTTCATGCCTGGAGTGCCTCCTCGCGGCCGGTCGCCGCATTGATCTCTGCCGGGTCCATGCCGAGGAGCCCGGAGAGGATTTCTGCCGTGTTTTCGCCCAGGTCCGGGCCGAGGTTCCGGATGGGGAGCGATTCGCTGCCGATCACCGGAACAATACCCGGGAAGCCGACGCCAGGCAGGATCTCCTCACCGGTGGAGACGTCGAATTTCTGGACCATGTTGCGGGCGGCGTACTGGCTGTCGGTGCTGATGTCCGCCGCCGTGTAGATGGGTCCGGCCGGAACGCCGGCCTCGTCGAGGGCGGCCAGCGCATCTGCGGCATCCAGGTCGCCGGTCCAGGCGCCGATGGCCTGGTCGAGTTCCTCGCGCCGGTCCCACCGGCCGGCGTTGCTCTGCAGTGTGGGGTCTTCGGCCAGGTCAGGGCGGCCGATGGTCTGCATGTACCGCTGGTAGATGGAGTCGCCGTTGCCGGCGACCACAATGCTGGCGCCGTCCCTGCAGATGTAGGCGTTTGAAGGCGCTATCCCTTCCATCCTGCCGCCCACGCGCTGCCGGTCCACTCCGTACGCCTGGTAGTCGGGGATCAGGGATTCCATCATGGAGAACATGGCCTCGTTCAGTGCCACATCGATGATGCGCTCGGTGAGCGGCACGGCGCTGGACGAGTCCCGGCGTCGGGCTTCCCGCTGGTAGAGGCTCATCATGGAGCCAAACGCGGCGTAAAGTCCGGCGATGGAATCCCCAATGGAGATGCCGACCCGTACGGGCGGACGGTCGGGATCGCCAACGAGGTTCCGGAACCCGCCGTACGCTTCGGCCACGGCGGCAAAGCCCGGGCGCTCGGACAGCGGGCCGGTCTGTCCGAAGGCGGAGATGCGCGTGATGATGAGTTCGGGGTTGGCCGCGTTCAGCACCTCCGGGCCGAGACCCCACTTCTCCAGTGTGCCCGGGCGGAAGTTTTCCAGCAGGATGTCTGATTTTGCGGCGAGCTTCAGGACCGCCTCCTTGCCGGCCTCGGTTCGCAGGTCCAGCACCACGGACTTCTTGTTGCGGTTGATGGTCCGGTACAGCATGGAGGTGTCGCCCTTGTGCAGCCGCCAGTTGCGCAGCTCGTCGCCGGTGCCGGGCCGCTCGACTTTGATGACCTCGGCGCCGAAGTCAGCGAGGAGCCGCCCGGCCGTGGGAGCGGCGATGTAGTTTCCGAGTTCCAGGACGCGGATGCCCTCCAGGGGCGCGATGCGTGGTGGTGTCATGGTGTCTTCTTCTTTCGTGGGCGTACGCCGGAAACGCGTGGGGTTCTCAGGTTCGGCTAGAACAGCAGGCTCATGGGCAGGATCAGCAGGATTGCGACGACGGAGGCCACCGAAACCCCGACTGTCACCGATTTCAGGGCACCCCGTACGCTCTGGCCCAGGAGCGACTGCAGGAGCCAGAAGGTGTTACTGGTGACGTGGACCATGAACAGTGATCCGGCGCCGGCCGACAGAGCCAGCAGCACAGGGTCCAGGCCAATGACCGGTGCGATGGGGGCCAGCAGGCCTGCGGCGGTGATGGCGGACAGGGTGACGGAGCCGACGGCGATGTGCAGCACGGCCGCGATGGCCCAGACCACCAGGAGCGGGGCGACGGTGCTCGCGGAGAAGAAGCCGCCGAGGATGTGGCCGAGGCCGGCCGCGGCAACGGTCGCGGCGAGCGAGCCGCCCACGCCGGTGAGGATCAGGATCTGGCCGCTTTCCTTGAAGCCGACGGCGATGGCCTCCTCGACGCGCTTCTGCCCGATGGCGGAGCGGCTGACGAGGCAGGTGCCGATCAGCAGGGCGATGACGGGTTCGCCGAGAAGCTGCAGCCAGGGCAGGTCGATCTTGAGGATCTGCAGGATGGCTCCTGCCCCGATGAGGAGCAGCGAGGTCAGCAGCGGCGCAAACAGGACGATCAGCGGGAACTGCTTGGGTTCGCGTTCGGCCACGGCGACGCTACCGGCGACCTGTGCCTTGGTTCCATTGGAGGCAGCGGTTCCGTTGGAGCCCGGCCCGCCGCTGGCGGCGCCGGCACTAACGGGGCGGCCAGCACCGCCGTCGTACTCTTCCTCTTCACCCTCCCGGTCCTCCTCGGCGACGAAGGTGTGGTCCTCATCCTTGGCCTCGTTCCAGAAACCGCGGCGGAAGAGGAAGGTCATGATGGCGATGGAGATGATGATGGTCGGGATGACCAGCAGCAGGCCGAACAGCAGCATTTTGCCGAGCGGCACGTTGAGGAGGCCTGCCAGGGCAAGGGATGCGACGCCTGGGACCGTGAAGACAATGCCGCATTCGAGGGCGATGGCCATGGCGGTGGCCATGCGTGCCGTGCCGAGTTTGCCGATTTTGGGTGCCAGCTTGCGGGCCAGTGGGGCCGAGATGACGAGCAGGACGTCCAAGAAAATGGATTGCAGCAGCGTTCCGATGGCCAGGCCCATGGTGTACGGGAGGCGCTTGGGTCCGAACGTGTTCAGCAGGTGCTCCACGAGGCGCCGGATGGCACCGCTCTGGTTGAGGATGGAGCCCATCAGGACGCCGAAGGCGATGAGCAGGCCAACGTCCACCATGATGTCGCCGAATCCGGCGGTGATGGTCTTGACGGTCTTTTCGACGCCGAGGCCGACGGCGAGGCCGACGGCGAGGCCGAGGTAAACGGAGCTGAGCACCAGGGCGATGACTGGGTTGACTCTGAAACGGACAATGAGCAGCACGGCGGCGAGCACCGCGACGGCTGTGTTGATCAGGACAGCGATGTCTGACATGAGGGGGAATCCGATCATTGGGCCTTCCGCACTGAAGGGTTGGGAGCAGGGGTCGGTCGTGAGGAGCGACACATTCGCTGTTCCCATATTATGGGTTTCAACTCACAATGCAAGATTTTGACGACAACTTTAAATACAGAAGACGCCCGGCCGTGTGGCCGGGCGTCTTCTGCGCTGGTTATCCGTCTTGTCTTGTGAACGCTCAGCGCTCCCGGTTCAGGAAGCCCTCGCGCCTGCCACGCCGCTCCAGTCCACCGCGGGCTGGGTTTCGACGTTGTTGAACGTGTAGAGGTGGATGCCCGCAAGCGCAGGTTCCACGGCGTCCAGTTCGGAAACCAGGGACCGGGATGAATAGCTGCCGGCATTCAGGAGCCTGCGCGCGAGCGGCCCCTTGCGGTTCAGGAACTTCAACGAAGGACCCACACCGATCTTGGTGGCCAGCGAGATGAGCTTGGCCCGCGGGACGGCCCCGGCCACGCCCGCCCAGATCGGAAGATGAATACCCTCGCGGCGCAGCAGTTCGGCGTACCAGCCGATCCTGGGCGCCGAAAAGCACATCTGCGTCACCACGTTCGAGGCCAGATGCTGCTTCTCCAGCAGCGCATCGAGCATCTGCAGCTCGTTGAACTTCGGATGGCCTTCCGGGTATCCGGCCACGCCGATGGCCATGTTCCCGCCGGTCAGGTCGGCAATATCTTCCATGAGCCGGCCGCTGTTGCCGTAGGGACCCGCAGCCTCCGGAGCGTCCCCTCCGATCGCGAAGACTTCCGTGATCCCCGCGGCCTCGCAGCCACGAAGCATGGTGGCAAGCTGGGCACGGCTTTCGAGGCTTCGCGCGGCAAGATGCGGAATCACCTTGTAGCCCAGTTGGCCAAGTTGAACCGAGGCCCGCACGGTGGTCTCGACCCCGTGGTGCGGGAGGCAGGTCACGGTCAGGGTTGATCCCACAGGAACGTCCGTCTGGACTTTGGCAAAGATACCGTCCGTGGGAATGACCTCCAGGCGCACAGGCAATTGGTTCGTCATGAGCAACTCCAGATCTGGTTTCATGGGCTTGTTAGCGGAGGATGACCGTGCGGTTACCGGACAGGATGATTCTTCCTTCGGCGTGCCAGCGAACAGCATTCGTCAGGGCCTTGCACTCCGCATCCTTGCCCACGGACACCAGATCCGCGGGTGCGTAGGTGTGGTCCACCTCAATCACCTGCTGCGCGATGATCGGGCCCTCATCGAGCTCTGAGTTGACGTAGTGGGCCGTGGCACCGACCGTCTTCACGCCTCGTTCATAGGCCTGGTGATACGGCTTTGCGCCCTTGAAGCTGGGCAGGAATGAATGATGGATGTTGATAGCCTTGCCGGCGAGCCGGGCGGTGGCCGAGTCGCTGAGGACCTGCATGTAGCGGGCCAGGACTACCAGTTCAACGTCATACTCGTCCACCAGTTTCAGGAGCTTGGCCTCCGCTTCAGCTTTGGTCTCCGGCGTCACGGGGATGTGGTGGAACGGGACGCCGTGCCAGGTCGCGAGCCCTTCGAGGTCCGGGTGATTGGACACCACCGCCGCTATCTCCACCGGCAGTTCGCCGCTGCGGGCGCGGACCAGCAGGTCGTTGAGGCAGTGATCGTACTTGGACACCATCACCAGGATCCGCTGCTTGCGGTCGTGGCGCTCCAGGCGCCAATCCATGCTCCATTGACCTGCCAGCGGCGCGAAGCTGTCCCGGAGCTGTTCGACGGCGGCGGTGTCAACCGGCGAGTCACCCGTCGAGGCGAAGTGGACCCTCATGAAGAAGTGCCCCGCGTTCCGGTCGCCGAACTGCTTGAGGTCAACGATGTAGCACTCCTGCTTGAGCAGGAAGTCCGCGACCGCCTGGACGATTCCAAGGGAATCCGGGCAATGGAAGGTGAGCACAAACTCCCCGCCGGCCCCGCGGGCCTGATCCGCCACCGTCGTCCGGTCCTCCGCCTGGCGCTCCGCCGTCGGGTCCGCCGCACGGGCAACAGTTGATGGCTTTTCCTCTGTCCTGATCATCCCTTGACGCTTTCCTTCTCTTCGAGACGCCGGCTCGCATGCTCGCGGGCGGCGGTCCCCTCAGCCTTCAGTTCATCCTGGAAGGCCGCGTAGCGGGCCAGGTGCGCCGGCCCGCGGCGCAGAACCAGCCAGGCCGCACCGAGCAGGACGAACCAGACGGGGGTGACCAGCAGCGCGGTCAGGGTGTCGGGCTGGGTGGTCAAGGTCCACAGCACGAAGGCGAAGAACGCGAAGACCACCCACACCATGGGAATGCCGCCGGGCATCTTGAACTTGGACGCATTGTGCAGGTGCGGGCGGCGGCGGCGGAATGCGATGTAGCTGGCGAGGATGATCGACCAGACGAAGACGAAGCAGACGGCGGAAACGGTGGTGACCATATCGAACGCCTTGCCGACGTCCTGGCCGGCGTACATGAGCACCACTCCGGAGAGCAGCAGCACACAGGACAGGAACAGGGCGTTGCTGGGTACCTTGCGTCGGGACAGGCTGCCGAAGACGGACGGCGCGTCGCCTTCCTGGGCCAGTCCGTAG
Source organism: Arthrobacter sp. ISL-65 (assembly GCF_018613795.1). Taxonomy (GTDB): domain Bacteria; phylum Actinomycetota; class Actinomycetes; order Actinomycetales; family Micrococcaceae; genus Arthrobacter. The sequence goes on along the minus strand of NZ_JAGGPN010000023.1, from coordinate 7,648 downwards.
ACCATGCGCGAGGTGGAGTAGATCCCGGAGTTGGCCGAGGACATCGCCGAGGTCAGCACTACGAGGTTGACCACCGTGGCGGCGGCTCCGAGTCCGGCCAGCGAGAACATCGCAATGAACGGGCTGTGGCCGGCGGCGAACTGGGTCCACGGCGTGACGGACATCAGGATGATGAGGGCGCCCACGTAGAAGAGCAGCACGCGGACCGGGATGGAGTTGATGGCTTTGGGAAGGTTCCTCTCCGGGTTCTTGGCCTCCGCAGCCGTGGTGCCCACCAGTTCAATGCCCACAAAAGCGAACACGGCGATCTGGAAACCGGCCACAAACCCCATGAATTCGTTGGGGAAGAAGCCGCCATGGCTCCACAGGTTGGTGAAGCTTGCCTGTCCGGCGTCGCTCTGGAAACCACTGAAGATCATGAACATGCCCACGATGATCAGGGCGGCGATGGCGATGATCTTAATGAGGGCGAACCAGGATTCGGTTTCACCGAACGCCTTGACTGTGGTGAGGTTCAGCAGCAGCAGGATGGCGACGGTGGCCAGGCCCGGGATCCACAGCGGCAGTCCCGGCCAAAGCTCACGGGAGTACCCTGCGATGGCGATGACGTCCGCGATTCCGGTAATCACCCAGCAGAACCAGTAGGTCCATCCGGTGAAGAATCCCGCCCACGGCCCCAGCAGGTCGGCGGCGAAGTCGCTGAAGGACTTGTAGTTCAGGTTGGACAGCAGCAGCTCACCCATGGCCCGCATGACGAAAAAGAGCATGAAGCCGATGATCATGTACACGAAGATCACGGACGGCCCGGCGGCGGAAATGGTCTTGCCGGAACCCATGAACAGGCCGGTGCCAATGGCACCGCCGATGGCGATCAGCTGAATGTGCCGGTTGCTCAGCTGCCGCTCCAGGCGGGAAGCCTCACCGGCTGAGGAACTGGGCGGGGAGGCGGGGGGATGAATCGTCATAAGGAACTCCATCGTTCAAGTGGCGAATAGCCACACTGATTCGGTTCCTCCCCACTCTGTCTTGGACCTGAGAGATTCCGCGGACATGGTCTTCCGCTTGCACCGTCGGTGAGACAGGACGCGCCTGCCTGCTTTCCAGAGTTGCCTCGCCGCGGCGGTACGTGGGCCTGAGAGTTTCCTGGGGAGGGTTTGCTCCTACGGCGCCTGCTGAACGTACCGGCAGGACTCTCCCGCCGCAGATCGTAAGCATTTTCAGTTATGTAAAAAAATTATGCGTGCCGACGGCGGCCGTCTTGCCGGCCGGACCCGCTGGCCACCGGTTCAGTGTGGTCTCGGTCACGGAGAAATGTCAAACGAGGACCTCCGATTTGTGCTGTGCAGAATTGTCCGGTAACTTGTGAGCCGAATCACCCCACATCTTCATAGCCTTTCGAACCGTGGCGGGAGAGTCCTCCCAGTCATTCACCGGGCAGGCGCCGTAGGAGCAAATCCTCCCCAGGAATCTCTCAGGCCCCCGTACCGCCGCGGCTAGGCAACTCTGGAAAGCAGCCAAAAAACGTTTTTGGCTCACCGACGGTGCAAGCGGAGAACCACGTCCGCGGAATCTCTCAGGTCCAATACAGAGCGGGGAGGAACCCAAACCATGCCGTGCCACACGTGGCCGGCCAAACCTGGAGTTCCTCATGACGATTCAATCTCTTCCATCAACCTTTGCCGACCGGCATATCGGCGCCCGGCGCCAGGCCGACATCGACACCATGCTCAAGAACGTCGGTTATGACTCGGTCGATGGCCTCGTTGATACTGCCGTTCCGGCGTCCATCCGCCAGGAGAATGCCCTCCGGCTCACCGCTGCCCTGAGTGAGGTTGAAGTCCTCGCCGAGCTCCGCCGTCTGGCCGCCAAGAACAAGACCGTCGTGCAGATGATCGGCCAGGGCTACTACGACACCGTGACCCCGCCGGTGATCCGCCGCAACATCCTCGAAGCCCCCGCCTGGTACACCGCGTACACGCCGTACCAGCCGGAGATCTCGCAGGGCCGGCTGGAGGCGCTGCTGAACTTCCAGACCATGGTCCAGGACCTGACCGCACTGCCGGTCGCCAACGCTTCATTGCTGGACGAGTCGACCGCCGTGGCTGAGGCTGTGCTGCTGATGCGCCGGGCGAACAAGAACAAGCAGGCCAAGGACGGCAAGACGGTCCTGGACGCCGACTGCCTCCCCCAGACCATCGCGGTCGTCAAGGGCCGCGCCGAGGCCCTCGGCTTCGAGGTCGAGGTTGCTGATCTTTCCCAGGGACTGCCCGACGGCGACATCAACGGCGTCGTCCTCCAGCAGCCGGGCGTTTCCGGCCGGGTCTGGGACCAGACCGGCGTTATCGCCGCCGCCAAGGAGCGGGGCGCGCTGGTGACAGTGGCTGCTGACCTGCTCGCTCTGACCCTGATCACGCCTCCGGGCGAGCAGGGCGCCGACATCGCCGTCGGAACTGCCCAGCGCTTCGGAGTGCCGCTGTTCTTCGGCGGCCCGCACGCGGCGTACATGGCAGTGCGCACCGGCATGGAGCGCACGCTCCCCGGCCGCATCGTCGGCGTCTCCAAGGACAACGCCGGCGCGCCCGCCTACCGCCTGGCGCTGCAGACCCGCGAGCAGCACATCCGCCGCGAGAAGGCCACGTCCAACATCTGCACCGCCCAGGCACTGCTGGCCATCGTGTCGTCCTTTTACGCGGTCTACCACGGCCCCGACGGCCTGAAGGCAATCGCCGAGACGGTCCACAACAGCGCCCGCATCCTCGCCACCGCGCTCAAGACGGCGGGCCGCGAGCTGGTCAGCGACTCCTTCTTCGACACCCTCACCGTGCGCGTGCCCGGCAAGGCCAGCAAGGTCATCACGGCAGCAGAAGCCCGCGGGATCAACCTGCGCCGCATCGACGCGGACACCGTGGGCGTTTCCATCGATGAGACGACGACGGCGGCAACGCTTTCCGCTGTAGCCGTCGCCTTCGGCGCCGGTCCCGTAGGGGACGCAGCGGGCTTTGAACTCCCCGAAGCCGTGCTGCGCACGTCGGACTACCTGCAGCACCCGGTGTTCAACACGCACCGTTCCGAGACCCAGCTGCTGCGGTACATCCGCAAGCTATCCGACCGTGACCTGGCGCTGGACCGGACCATGATTCCGCTGGGTTCGTGCACCATGAAGCTGAACGCCACGGCGGAGATGGAAGCCATTTCCTGGCCGGAGTTCGCCTCGATCCACCCGTTCGCCCCGGATTCCCAGACCGAGGGCTGGCGCGAACTGATCGATGGTTTGGAAGCCGACCTCGCCGAGATCACCGGGTACGACCAGGTGTCCATCCAGCCCAATGCCGGCTCGCAGGGTGAGCTCGCCGGGCTGCTGGCCATCCGCGGCTACCACCTGTCCCGCGGCGACGACCAGCGCAACATCTGCCTGATCCCGGCGTCGGCACACGGCACCAACGCGGCCTCGGCCGTGCTGGCCGGCATGAAGGTAGTGGTGGTGGCCACCGCTGCCGACGGCACCATCGACCACGCCGACCTGTACGCGAAGATTGAGGCGCACAAGGACGTTCTCTCGGCGATCATGATCACCTACCCGTCCACGCACGGTGTGTACGATGCCGACGTCCGTGAGGTCTGCGACGCCATCCACGCGGCCGGCGGCCAGGTGTACGTGGACGGCGCCAACCTCAACGCCCTCGTCGGGCTCGCGCAGCCGGGCAAGTTCGGCGGCGACGTGTCCCACCTGAACCTGCACAAGACGTTCTGCATCCCGCACGGTGGCGGCGGACCCGGCGTCGGCCCTGTTGCGGCGAAGGCGCACCTGGCACCGTTCATGCCGGGCGATGCGAACAAGGCCGCGCATGAGGCGGGGCACGGCGTTGCAATTTCTGCATCCCGGTACGGCTCCGCGGGTGTGCTCCCGATTTCGTGGGCCTATGTGAAACTCATGGGCGGACAGGGCCTGACCGAAGCAACCAAGTCCGCGCTGCTGGCGGCCAATTACGTTGCGTCGCGGCTGAATGAGTTCTTCCCGGTCCTCTACACAGGCGAAGGCGGGCTGGTGGCGCACGAGTGCATCCTGGACCTGCGTGAACTCACCGCCCGGACCGGCGTCACCGCCGAAGATGTGGCCAAGCGCCTGATCGACTACGGCTTCCACGCCCCCACGCTGGCGTTCCCGGTGGCCGGCACGCTGATGGTGGAGCCCACCGAGTCCGAGGACCTGGCCGAGATTGACCGGTTCATCGACGCGATGATCACCATCCACGCCGAGATCGAGCAGGTCGCCAACGGCGACTTCACCGTGGAGAACTCCCCGTTGCGCAACGCACCCCACACGGCAGCCGCCGTCGTCAGTTCCAACTGGGACCGCTCCTATCCCCGCGAGCAGGCCGCCTTCCCCGTGCCCACCCTCAGGCAGGACAAGTACTTCCCGCCGGTGGGCCGCATCGACGGCGCAGCAGGCGACCGGAACCTGGTCTGCTCCTGCCCTCCCATCGAAGATTTCGAAAACTAAGGATTCCCCGATGACCGAGAACTACACCGCCCTCTACGACCAGCACAAAACGGCCGGTGCCTCCTTCACCGATTTCGGAGGCTGGCAGATGCCGCTGAAGTACACCTCCGAGCTGGCCGAGCACCATGCCGTGCGCAACACGGCCGGCCTGTTCGACCTCTCCCACATGGGTGAAGTCTGGGTGACCGGCCCGGACGCCGGCGCCTTCCTGGACTACGCCCTGGCCGGCAAGCTGTCCGCAATCGCCGTCGGCAAAGCAAAGTATTCACTGATTTGCGATCGCGACGGCGGCATCATCGACGACCTGATCTCCTACCGCCGCGGCGAGGAGAAGTACCTCGTAGTACCGAACGCCGGCAATGCAAAGAAGGTCGCCGCTGCCCTCGCCGAGCGCGCTGCGAAATTCGACGTCGCCGTCGAGGACGTCTCAGCGGAGATCTCGCTGATCGCGGTGCAGGGGCCCAACGCGGAAGCCATCCTGCTCCAGCTCGTCCCGGCCGGACAGCACTCCCTGGTGACCGAGCTGAAGTACTATGCGGCTGTTGAGGTAGGGATTGCCGTCAACGGCACCGTTCAGGACCTCCTTCTTGCGCGCACCGGCTACACCGGCGAGGACGGCTTCGAAATCTACGTGCCCAACGACGACGCCGCCGGGTTGTGGGAGGCGCTTCTGGACGCGGGCGCCGTGCACGGGCTCATCCCGGCAGGCCTGGCCTGCCGAGACTCACTGCGGCTGGAAGCCGGCATGCCGCTCTACGGCAACGAGCTCTCGCGCCAGGTCAATGCCTACGCGGCGGGACTGGGCCCGGTTGTGTCGCTGGCCAAGGAAAGCGACTTCGTGGGCAAGGAGGCGCTGGCCACGATCAAGGCAGCCGGCGTCGGTTCCACCATTGGCCAAAAGCTCGTGGGCCTCAAAGGCCTGGGCCGGCGCGCCGCCCGCGGCCACTACCCCGTCCTCAAGGACGGCATGCTGATCGGCGAGGTCACCTCCGGCCAGCCCTCCCCCACTCTCGGCTACCCGGTCGCGATGGCGTACGTCGACGTCGAGCATTCCGAAGTCGGTACGGTTCTGGACGTCGACCTGCGCGGCAAGGCCGAGCCCTTCGAAGTCGTCGCACTGCCGTTCTATAAGCGCTCCAAGTAACCCACCAAACCTCGAAGGAAAATGCCATGAGCAAAGTTGTTTCTGAACTGAAGTACTCCGCCGAGCACGAATGGGTTGCTGCTGACGGGGCCGGCCCTGTAGGGATCGGGATTTCCGCTGTCGCGGCCGACGCCCTGGGCGACATCGTGTACGTGGACCTGCCCGAGGTCGGCTCCACGGTCACGGCCGGAGAAACCTGCGGCGAGGTGGAATCCACCAAGTCCGTCTCCGACCTGTACGCGCCGGTGACCGGCGAAGTGACCGAAATCAACGACGGCGTCGTCGCCGACCCGGCACTGATCAACAGCGACCCCTACGGCGCCGGCTGGCTGTTCAAGGTGGCCGTCACCGACGAGGGCCCGCTGATGTCGGCCGAAGAATACGCGGCAACAAACGGCGGCGAACTGTAGCTCCCCCGAGGTTGGAGTTTTTGTACAGATATCGCGAGTTCGAGGCCCGTTTGCGCCCATTATCTGTACAAAAACTCCACCCTAGCAAGTCCACCTCCCCAGCCCGAACCGACCACAACTACCCAGTTAGGAACCGACCATGGCTGTTGGCGTCTTCGACCTGTTTTCCATCGGCATTGGCCCTTCGTCCTCGCACACCGTGGGACCCATGCGGGCTGCGGCGGTGTTTGCCGAGGAGTTGACGTCCTCCGGGGTCCTGGAGCAGGTGGCGTCGCTGCGGGTGGACCTGTACGGCTCACTCGCCGCAACCGGGCACGGGCACGGCACCATGACGGCGATCCTGCTGGGCCTGGAGGGCTATCACCCTGAGCTGATCCTTCCCGATGAGGTCGAGGACCGGCTGCTGGCTATCGCGGAGTCCGGGACGCTGCGGCTGGCCGGGGCCGTGCCGCTGCCTTACGGGGTCAAAGACATGGTTTTGCGGCCGCTGACCGTGCTGCCCCGGCACACCAACGGCATGACCTTCACGGTTTCCGATGCCGACGGCTCCGAGCTCCGCAAGGCGACGTTCTTCTCCGTCGGCGGCGGGTTCATTGTCCGCGAGGGCGAGGAGGATGCGGCCCTGAAGGAGCTTGAGGAATCGAAGGGCGAGCTGCCGCTGCCGTTCCGCACCGCCGCGGAACTGCTGGAGCACTGCAGCTCCCAAGGCCTGTCCATCGCGGACATCATGCTGGTCAACGAGCGCGCCTCCCGTTCCGAGCAGGACATCCGGGCGGGCCTGCTCCACATCTATTCCGTGATGGAAGGCTGCGTCGAGGTCAGCCTCAAGCGCGAGGGGCTGCTGCCCGGCGGACTGAAGGTCCGCCGTCGTGCTCCCGACTGGCACGAACGCCTCCTCAAGGAGGACAAGGACCGGGACCCCAAATACTGGCAGGAATGGGTGAACCTGATCGCCCTGGCTGTCAACGAGGAGAACGCCTCCGGCGGGCGCGTAGTGACCGCACCCACGAACGGCGCCGCCGGCATCATTCCCGCTGTCCTCTATTACGCGCTGCACTTCGCTCCCGGGATGGACCAGGCGACCCAGGAAGACCGCGACGACGTGGTGGTGCGTTTCCTGCTCGCCGCCGGTGCCGTCGGGGTGCTGTATAAGGAACAGGCGTCCATCTCCGGCGCCGAGGTGGGCTGTCAGGGCGAGGTGGGCTCGGCGTCGTCGATGGCAGCCGCCGGGCTCGCGGAAGTCATGGGCGGCACGCCCGCGCAGGTGGAGAACGCCGCCGAAATCGCCATGGAACACAACCTGGGTCTTACGTGCGATCCGATCGGCGGGCTGGTCCAGGTGCCATGCATCGAACGCAACGCGATCGCCGCCGCGAAGGCCATCAACGCGGCCAAGATGGCCCTCTGGGGCGACGGCTCGCACCGGGTCTCGCTCGACGAGGTCATCATCACCATGCGCGAGACCGGCAAAGACATGAGCTCCAAATACAAGGAAACGGCCATGGGCGGGCTCGCCGTCAACGTCGTGGCCTGCTGATTTAGCACTAGGGAAAGAGAACAATGACACTGGCGCCAGAAGGCCGGAAAATGCTG
>NZ_JAGGPN010000022.1 GCF_018613795.1 Arthrobacter sp. ISL-65 | reverse complement strand
GGCGTATCCGATGGCTTCATCGATGGTGCTGTAGCGGATGATGGGCAGGGCCGGGCCGAACTGTTCCTCGGCGACGAGCGGGTTGTCGTTGTCGATGTCTGCGACGAGGGTGGTCGGGTAGAAGTAGCCGGGCTGGTCGGCGTCGGGGTTTCCGCCGAGCAGGATCCGGGCGCCGGAGTCGCGGGCGGCTTCGACGAGGTTGGCGACGATGTCGTACTGGGCCTTGTTTTGCAGCGGGCCCAGGACGTTGTTCTCGTCCAGGCCGTTGCCCATCGGCATCGCGGCGGCCACGGCCGCGAGCTCGGAACAGACGGCGTCGTAGATGTCGTCGTGGACGTAGAGGCGCTTGAGGGCGGCGCAGGTCTGGCCGGTGTTCAGGAAGGCGCCCCAGAACAGGCCTTCGGCGATGGCTTTGGGGTCGGCGTCGGGCAGGACGATGCCGGCGTCGTTGCCGCCGAGTTCGAGGGTGAGGCGTTTGACGGTGTCGGCGGAGGATTTGATGATTGCCTTGCCGGCGGCGGTGGAGCCGGTGAACATGACCTTCCCGACGGCGGGGTGTTCGGCGAGGCGGGCGCCGACTTCGCGGTCGCCGGAGATGACGGACAGGACGCCGTCGGGGAGTTCTTCGTTGAGGACCTTGATCAGGGCCAGAACGGAGAGCGGGGTCATTTTTGAGGGTTTGACGACGGCGGTGTTGCCCATCCGCAGGGCGGGGGCGATCTGCCAGATGGTGATCATCATGGGCCAGTTCCAGGGGCCGATGGCGCCGACGACGCCGATGGGCTTGTAGTGCAGTTCGGCGTAGGTTTCGCCGTCGTCGACGACCACTTCGGGTTTGAGCTCGGTGGCGGCGGTGGCGCGGAGCCAGGCGGCGCAGGCGCCGACCTCGAAGCGGGCGTTGGGGCCGTTGAGGGGTTTGCCCTGCTCGCGGGAGAGCAGCTGGGCGAGTTCCTCGGCGGAGCGTTCGACGGCGTCGGCTGCCTTGAGCAGCGCGGCGGACCGGGCGTCGTGGCCCAGCGCAGCCCACGCGGGCTGGGCTGCGACGGCCGCAGCGACGGCGGTTTCGAGGTCCTCAACGGTGTGGACCGGCGCCTCGCCGACGACGCCGCCGGTGGCGGGGTCGAAAATGGTCCGGCTGTCTTGGCCGGGCGTGGCGGTAATGCTGGCAAGCAGTGAATCGTAGGTTTCCATCGGTACTCCTCGTCGAGTGGTTTTGTTCGGCTAGTGCTTGCGGTTGTCCTGCGGGTATTCGGTCATGTTCAGGACGCTGAGACGGGAGTTGAAAGGCAGGATGACCGGTTCGGCTGCGGGTTCGTCCCAGCCGAACATCCGCCCGATGGAGCGTTGCTCGCGCAGGTCAATGAGCAGCACCGCCTCAACAGTCATGACCTTTTCGGTCCAGAAGAAAAGGTAGAGGTCGTCGCCGACGTCGAAGGTCAGGCAGCGGTCTGTGTCGGCGAGTCCGGCCTCGCCGCCGCGGAGGCAGTGCCAGGTGAAGGTGCCGGCGTTGAGGTAGATGTGTTCGTAGGTTTCGACGTCGCTGTAGCGGTAGTAGATGCGCTTGCCGACCAGCCCGCTGGAGCGGGAATGACTGGCCGCAGACCCTTCCACGTTTCCCTGGCTGAACGTGGTGTGGCTGCGGATCTTGTCTCCTTCGGCGATGAAGGAGCTGACGGCGGTTGTAACGGCGCCGGTGTTTCTGTCGAGGATGATGGTGACATTTTCAGCGCGGCGGTCTTCGCCCTTGACGAAGTCGACGATGAAGATCCCGGGTCGCGCTTCGATCGCCTTATACCTGGCTGCACCCTGGTCCTCTTCGCCGTCGGCAGAGGTCCAAGTCAGGGACTGCGCGTCATGAAAGCTGTACGCAATTGCAGGGCCATTGCCCTGGGCGAGGTGCAGTGCGGTGCCGCTCAGGGCCGCGGAGGCGGGCAGGGTTTGGTCTCCGAATCCGTCGAGCATGGTGGCCACGGAGGGCCATTCGTTTTCGGGAACGTAGTCCTGGATGTCGGTCGCGGTCATGGTTTTCCTTTGGTTGAGAACGGTTTTTGCTGAACTGATTGGTTCTTTGGGTATGGCGTCAGACGATCTCGGAGGCGTAGTCGATTGACGGTTTCTGGGCTCCCCGGGCTATTCCTGCGACGAGGACGAAGGGGATTCCGAGGAGGAGCCAGCGTGCAACACCGCCGGCGCCGCCGAGCAGGGCATCGTAGTTGTCGAGGGTCAGGTAGCCGATGGCGATGAACGAAATGAAGGACAGGACAGGTGCGATGACGGTCACCCAGGGGTTGTCGCGGATTTTGGCTCTGGCGAAGAAGACGATGATCGCCGCGGACGTCAGGAGGAGGATGCTGATGAAGCCGGCGGTCCCGAGGGCCACGAACCAGGCGAAGACGGTGGTGATGGGGTCGGCCCCTGAGATCAGGAAGGCGCTGATGATGGCCAGGACCACGAGGCCGTTGACCAGCCCGGCGAACCTCGGGGCGCCGCTCTTTGAGACTGATGCCAGCTTTGCGGGCAGCGTCCCGGCGCGTCCCAGGGCAAAGAGGTACCGGGCGAACATGTTGGCCAAGCCCAGCATCATGGCAATGAAGCTGGTCACGACGAGGATTTGCATGGAGAGACTGAGCCAGGAGCCGGCGCTGCTCTGGGCGAGGTCGAAGATCATGCCGGCGGGGTTGCCTGCGGCTTCGGACTGGACCCGGTCGATGCCGATCGCTCCGCTGATTGCCCAGGTGGAAATCATGTAGAAGAAGCCGACGAAGGCGATGACGAGGTAGGCGGCGCGCGGAATCGTCTTGCGCGGGTTCACGGCTTCCTCCGCAAAGACGACTGTCGCTTCAAAGCTTGTGAAGCAGGCAAAGGCGAACAGCAGTGAGATGCCGAGTCCGGGTCCTAGGATGTTGGCCCCAGTGAACCCGTCGAAGGTGAAGATCCCGAACCCCTTTTGGGCAATCAGGGAAACGACAAGAGCGGCAACGACGAGGGTTTCGCCCAGGATCAGCACGCCCAGAACCTTCAGGCTCGCATCCACGCCCTTCATGGTCAGGGCGGTGGCCAGCGACAGCACGACGACGATCCAGAAGTATGGCGGCAGCCCAAGTCCTGTCAGGCTTTCGACGAGTTGCTGGGCGAAGACTCCGAACTGGGACCAGAGCCCCACTTGGAGGCTGACATAGGTCAGGATCGCGATGCCTGCCCCGCCGGTGGCCCACTTCGTTCCCAGTCCCTTGGCGATGTAGGCGACAAATCCCCCCGCGTTGGTGATGCTGTGGCTCATCCGCAGATACCCCACGGAAAACAGGGCCACCAGAAGGGCCGCGATGACGTAGATAACGGGGGTTCCGGGTCCGCTGGCCGCGAACAGGACAGGGCTCGCGCCCACAACGGCCGCCATGGGCGCAGCGGCAGCGATCGCAAAGAAGGCCACTGCGACGACGCCCAGCTTATTCGGCCGCAGACGGGCAGGGCTGGTGACGGTGCCCTGAGCGGGCATCTGTCCAGTTTGTTGATTCATGATGTGGCTCTTTCGCCGGGGCAAGGACTCATGAGTCATGCCTTATGAGTAAGTGTGGGTACCGGGTCAAGGCGCACCCCCTCGTGCGCGTTTTCCGGAGGAAGCGAATGTGACGAGCGGAAAGTGAGCCGCATCACGAAGCGAAACTCTACAAGTGTTTAGTTCTTGGTGTCAAGGGTCTCAAAACGGCGGGCGGACGGGGATAGGATCGGCTTATGAGCCTGGATTCCCAACGTTTGCCCTACGGGGACGGCCGCGATGCCCTGCTGGCAGCGGTTATTGATGTTGTTGCCGAGAAGGGCCTGCGGGGAGTCACTTATCGGTCTGTTGCCGCACGCGCCGGCGTGAACCACACGCTAATCACGCACCATTTCGGTTCGATCGAAGGGTTGCTTGCCGCCACTCTCGAATGGGCCGTACAGCGGTCCATCGATGAAACCGGGCTTGCCCGCGTGGCGGATTTCGACGAGCAGTTCGCCGATGCTCTCCTGGCCTCGGTGTCCGCTGAGCCGGAACTGCAGCTTTTCCAGTTCGAGATGCTTCTCGAGGCGCGGCGAAAGCCGGAGCTCAAAGCCCTGCTGGACCGCCTGTATGACAACTACATCTCCACCGTCGAAACTGCTCTCCGCCAGCGTTCCCTCGATACGGACGACGAACTTTCCAGGGCAGTTTTCGCCGCGCTTGACGGACTAATGCTCCAGTTCCTCACCTTCGGAAATCCGGCGAAGATCCGATCCGCCGTCGTCCAGGTCGGCAGGCTCCTTGAACGTTCGGGCGCAGCCGGCGACGCGAACGCCGCCGGCCTTTCCCCGGCAGGGAAGTAACGCCCAGGAAAATCAGGCGCTGTGCTCGTTTGCAATGCTCCGGGCTACTTCCAGCCCGGATTCGATGGCGCCGTCGATGAAGCCGCCCCAGCCGTTTGCATAGTCGGAACCTGCGAACAGGAGGCAGCCATGGGGCTGCTGGAAACCGGGAAGGGTCTCCGTCAGGAAGCCCGGACGGTGCATGGGCCAGGTTTCCCCTGAAAGCGCATCGCCGGTCCAGTCGTGGCTGGCGACGTCCAGGACTTCAAGGTCCGGCACCAGCAGGTCAACGGCGGCCTGGACCTGCTGGAGGTCGGTGGCGTCAAGGCGCGTGGAGTCGGGTCCGAAGGCAACCAGGATGGTGTTTCCGTCCTGGTCATACTCAGCCTGGGCGAAGTTCAGCGGCCATTCAGCGGCGCCAAGGGCAACGAACGGCTGCACGTCACCCCTGACTGTGACCCAGACCTTGATGCCCCTGGAGACCTGCCCTTCGGCGATGCTCTTCCGGCTTGCCCCGGGAAGCGGAGGTTCGAACGCGATGGTCCCCATGGCGCCGAGGGGCAGGGTGCAGATCACGTGCGCTGCCTGGAATTCGCCGTCACTGGTGAGAACGGTGACGTTCCCGCCGCTGTAGTTGACGGCCGCAACGGTCGTTCCCAGGCGGACATCTGTTCCGGCGGCGATGCCGTTGATCAGTTGGCCGGTGCCGCCCTGGATCTTGAAGGTGGCGCAGGCCTCGAAGTTGACCAGCCAGTCGCCGTTGGTCAGCGCGACCCACCGCAGGGCCTGGGTGAAAGCGGCGTCGTCGACCGGGCCGTTGAAGTTCAGGGCCCAGAAGGATTCCAGGACGTCGCGGGAGTAATCCGTGATCTGCAGTTCGGCGATTTTCTTGGGCAGGGAAACATGATCGATGCCCTTGATGTCGGGGTTGGTGAACGGAGCGAAGGGCTGCGGGAAGTACTGGCGCGATTGTTCGACCAGCTTTCGGTTGGGTGCATCGATTTCATTCAGCAGCTGTTCCGGGGTGCCCTCGTGCCGTGCACCGCCTGCCCACCAATAGGCAGTCCGGGGGACAGGGCTCTGAACGGCGCCGATCCCGTAGCGCTTCATTTCCGCCCATACATACGGCTGGGTCCAATGGACCCAGGTGCCGCCCATTTCCAGGGGGCGGCCAAGCCGGTGATCCAGCCAGGTGCGGCCGCCGATCCGGTCCCTGGCTTCGAGAACAATTACGGACAGGCCGGCCTGGCGCAGTTCACGGGCCGCAGTAAGGCCGGCGAAGCCGGCTCCGACGATGACGACGTCGGCCTGCCGGGTCTGGGGGATGGTGTTAGTCATGATGGAGCCTTCTGCTTTCAAGTCGTTGGCGACGGTCAGGAGTAGACAAAGAACTCCGTGGTGTCTTCGACGACGGTCCACCGAGTTTGGGCTCCTTTGTTGAATGAGGCTGCGGATCCTGGCTTCAGATCGAAGCTTTCGCCGCCCTCAACCTCGATGTGCAGGTGGCCCTCGATGATCTGGATGGTTTCGTCCGCTTCGATCAGCAGGTCAAATGGCTCGGGGGCCTCTTCAGTGGTGACGTGCCAGAAGCCGGCTGACAAGGCGGGGCGGTCCCCATCTCCGGGACGGCGCACCCACTGGACCTGGCCCAGAACGAAGGGCTCATACTTCTGCGGATCCAAGGCATCGTGGATGGTGAATTCGACGGCGCTCGTGGAAGTGGACATTGGTTCCTCCTTGGGGATGAATAACTCAGCAGTTGCTTAGTTGTGTGTTGCATCACAGCTAAGCATTTGCTGAGGTTTGAAGTCAATACCGTGCGGCCAGCGGCTAGAATCGGTGACATGAGCGGGCAGAAACAAAATGGTTACGGCACAGGGCGCGAAGCTTTGCTTGCCGCAACCGTGCACGTGGTGGCGCGCAAGGGATTGCGGGGCCTGACATTCCGTGCTGTTGCCGAGCACGCTGGCGTAAACAACACTTTGGTGGTCCATCACTTCGGCAAGCGGGATGCCCTCATCGAAGCCGCACTCGAATGGTCCGTGCAGCAGTCGATCGGCCTGTCACAGCTGGAGGCGCTGCCTGCGACCGAGGAGGAGTTCTGCCAGAGCATCCTGTCGTTGATTGAAGACAACCCCGATATCCAGATTTTCCAGTACGAAATGATCCTGGAATCGCGGCGGCACCCCGAACTGGCGGGGCCGGTGCGGCACCTCTACGACAGCTACATTGCGGCGCTTTCCCACGGCATCCAGCGGATCGGCTTTGGCGGGCAGGAGGGTGCTGCCCAGGCCGCGTTCGCAGCGCTGGACGGCCTGGTCCTGCAGCTCCTGGCCGGAGTGAATCCCAAAGGCGTCGAGGCAGCCATCCGCTACCTCTGGGTCGCTTTGGGTGGGCGGGTAAACACCCTGGCGGTCAACGCCAGCTGAAATCGGAGGCAGTCCCGCATGCGCGTTCTGCTCGTGAACCACGTCAGCCTCGACGGCGTCCTGCAGGGGCCGGGCCGCCCTGGCGAAGACACCAGTACAAGGACGGCCTCAACGGGACAATGAGCCAAATACGAACAGTTGGCGGGGATCATGACTGACGCAAACAGCCGCAGTGTTGACCTTCCCCTGATTGATCACCATAGTCATGGAGTCGTCGAGACCGAGCTGAGCGACGACGAGTTCAGGAGCCTGGCCACCGAGTCCGACTGGCCGGGACCTGCAGGCACGGACAGCCTCGATTCGCCCTTCGGGCTGGCGGTGCGGCGTTTCTGCGCCCCGATCCTCGGACTCGAGCCTCTTGCGCCGCTTGATGAATACCTCGCGCGGCGCAGGAGCATCGGCGCCGCAGAAGCTAACCGGCTGCTGCTTCGCAGCACGGGGACTTCCGACTATCTTCTTGACACGGGCATACCGGATACGCGCCTGCTGGGACCCGCCGCCATGGCGGCGCGTGCTGAAGCCCATACCCGCGAGATCGTCCGTATCGAGAGAGTGGCCGAGGACCTTGCTTCCGAGTCCACAGCAGCCGGCTTTGTTGCGAAACTCCCGGCGACGCTTGCCGCCAGAAGCCGCGAGGCTGTGGGGCTGAAATCCATCATCGCCTACCGTCATGGTTTCGACATTCCCGCAGAACGGCCATCCGGGCGTGAAGTGCTCAAAGCCGCTGACGAATGGTTCCGTACTGCGGAGAGAACCGGGATATTCAGAGTCAGTGACCCGGTCCTGCTGAGGTTCGGGCTTTGGTCGGGGATCGACGCAGGCCTTCCCATTCAGCTCCACACGGGATACGGCGACGGAGACATCGAGCTGTTCCGCGCTGATCCATCCCGGCTCAATCCGCTCTTTCACGCCACCAGATCACGGGGCGTCGACTTCATGCTCCTGCACTGCTATCCCTTCATCAGGGAAGCCGGGATCCTCGCCCAGGTCTTCCCGCACGTCTATCTGGACGTGGGTCTGGTTTCGCATTACCTGGGCCCGAGCGCCGGCACAGCGATCCGCCAGGCGGTGGAGATTGCACCGTTCAGCAAGGTGCTCTACTCATCGGATGCGTACGGCCTCGGCGAGCACTACGCCGTCAGCGCCGCTATCTGGCGAACTGCATTCGCAGCCGTGATGGATGACTGGGTCGCCTCGGGCTGGGCAACCCCGAACGACGCCGAACGAATTGCCGCGATGGTCGCCTCGAAAAACGCCAGGCGCGTCTATAACTTGAACAACACCTAGAGCTCAGTGCCGACCGGCTGAACAACGAAAGGAAAGCCGTGACTTCAAATCCAAAGGCAGACATGGATCTCCAGCAAGTCAGGGCTCTTGTCATTTCCAGCCTGGACAACGCAGGCGTTTCGAGGGTCAAAGTGCTGCCGGGGCCCAAGGTCGAGGGTGCCTTCCACAATGGCTGCGGCGTCTCAGTAAGCGTCGGAGTCCTCCTGGCCGCCGACGACCATGTCACCCGGTCATCCGAGATCGACCCCATAGTCGGAGACCTGCGCGGAATGCCGGACCGGGCAGCAGTTGCCGTCATTGACAAGGCAAGCGGCCTGGCGTGGGCGCCGGCCGACCTGGTGGACATGCGCGGTGCTCCGTTTCCAACCTGCCAGCGCACGGCACTCAAACGTGAGGCTGCCGAGTGGTCAGCGGCCGGGCTGGAGGTTTCGGTGGGCTTCGAGCTGGAGTTCACGGTGTTCAGCGGTACCCAGGGCGCGCCCGTTCTCGCACACGCTGGTCCGGGCTATTCTGCGGCCGCATTCCTTCAGCTGGAGGCATGGCATCTGGACGTGCTCACGGCACTTGTGGAGGCCGGTGTTCCGGTTGAACAGATTCACCCCGAGTATGGCCAAGGCCAGGTGGAAATCGCCCTGGCCCCGAGGAGCCCGGTTCAGGCCGTGGATGATTACCTTCTCGCCCGGTTCATCGTCGCCCGGGTTTCCCGCCGGCATGGATTGCACGTTTCTTACTCGCCAATAGCGGATTCGAACACCGCGACCAACGGATGCCACATCCATTTCTCCGCGAGGAACGGGGATGGCAACGTCTTCTACGACGCTGCAGCCGCTACGCAAATGAGCCCGGAAGGCGAGAGCATGATCGCAGGCGTGCTCGGCAGGCTGGCTGAAAGCGCAGCATTGCTGGGAGGAAGCGCCTTAAGCCTGGCCCGGCTTCAACCAGAACAATGGGCGGGCAGTTTTATTTGCTGGGGCACGGGCAACCGCGAGGCCGCCGTCCGCTTCGTGCCGGGCCTGAAGGGCTACGAGGACGAGCAATCGAACGTCGAAGTGAAATGCTGCGATGGATCCGCCAACCAGTACCTTGCCGTAGCAGCCATTCTTGCCGCCGCGATGGAGGGCTTCAGGGGACGGCTGAAACTGCCTGCCGAGGTCACCGTCGATCCCGGGACCTTAAGCGAGGCGGAGAGGGAGCGACTGGATATCCGGACATTTGCGCCTGACATGTTCACGGCCCTGGACGATCTGGACGGCAGCAGTTTCCTCCGCTCTGCATTGGGCCATGAATTGCTGGACGCCTATGTGGCTGTGCGGCGGGGTGAAGCAGATCGGTTTGCCAAGCTTGACCGCGAGGCTGTGATTGCGGCCCTCCGCTGGCGGTACTGACTCCAATCGATCAGGAATCGAGAAGCTGGCCGCGGCGCCGGACATTAGGGTAGGGAAAGTGATGAATCATGATCAGGAGGGCGCATGCCATACACCGTAGACTTCCAGAACGTGTCCACCGTTGGCGTGGAATCGTCCCCAGTGGCGGAACCGCTGGCAGGACTGCGTGCCAACGAGGCGCGTTATTACAAGAACAAGTACGATCACGTTTTCACCGTCAGGCCCGCCAGCGAGGCGCCGGAAACGCTCGACTGGGTGAACCGCATCCTCTCAGAGGAGCGCAGCATTGCCATCTCGTCCCGACCGCTTGAGGTGACTTCCTTTGAGGTGGACGGTTTCCGGATGGCGTATGTGTTCTACGAATCCGGCCTGTCGATCAACGTGATGTACGGCATCGAGGACGGATCGAAGCGAGCAGTGGGGTTCAAGCTCTCACAAGGCATGGAAGTTCCGGAGGAACTCGCATCAAGCTTCAAGTTCGCGCGCCAAAAGTCGAAGCTGGCCGGCGAGATCCGCGGCTCTTATTTCGTGATCAAGGGCGAGTACTGAGCCAACCGCTGAAGGCGAACGGCCGCCGTCGTACGCAAGCGCTACTCGGCGGCGGGCGCCTTCGCTGCCTTCGCGGCAGCCTTGGCTGCCTGC
This sequence comes from Arthrobacter sp. ISL-65, assembly GCF_018613795.1. GTDB lineage: Bacteria > Actinomycetota > Actinomycetes > Actinomycetales > Micrococcaceae > Arthrobacter. The sequence goes on along the minus strand of NZ_JAGGPN010000022.1, from coordinate 88,019 downwards.
TTGCTGGCACGCACCTTAGTCAGCGACTCCGGGTCCACGATGTCCGCGACTGAGAGGTATGAACCCTCCTGGCCGTAGTGGCCGGCGGCCTCGCGCCAGCCCGGCGCCTCGAGTCCGCACTGCTTGCCGAGCAGCGCCAGGAAGATCTTGGCCTTCTGCTCGCCGAATCCCGGCAGTGCCTTCAGCCTGCGGAGAACTTCCTTTCCGTCGGGTTCGTCCCGGGTCCAGATAGCGGTCGCGTCGCCGTTCCACTCGCCCTGCACGGCCTCGGCGAGCGCCTGGACGCGGCCGGCCATGGAGCCGGGGAAGCGGTGGACGGCCGGACGCTCCTTGAAGACCTCGACGAAGCCTGCCGGATCATGTTCGGCCACGGCGGCAGGACTGATGGACCCGATGCGCATGCGGATCTTTTCGGGTCCGGCGAACGCCGACTCCATGGTCACCTGCTGGTCAAGCAGCATGCCGGTGAGCAGCGCGAAAGCGTCATCGCTGAGCAGTTTGTCGGCGGCGTCGTCGCCGGTGATGTGCAGTTCCATTGGCTCATCCTCCCACCTCCGGTCCGTGTCACGGGCACTGCGCGGTGAATCCGTGTCAGGATCAGTCATGGTCAACCGCCTGATGCTGCTGGACACCGCCTCCCTGTACTTCCGCGCCTTCTACGGCCTGCCCGACACCATCCGCAAGGCCGACGGCACCCCGGTGAACGCCGTCCGCGGCCTGCTCGACATGATCGCGCGGCTCACCACGGACTACGGCGCCACGCATCTGGTGGCCTGCTGGGATGACGACTGGCGTCCGCAGTGGCGGGTGGACCTCATCCCGACCTACAAGTCCCACCGCGTCGCCGAGGTGAGGCAGGCCGTCCCGGACGTGGAGGTGGTGCCGGACGCGCTGGAGGCGCAGATCCCGCTGATCCGCCACGTGCTGGACCTCGCCGGCATCGCCGTCGTGGGCGCTACGGAGCACGAGGCCGACGACGTCGTGGGCACCTACGCCAGCCACGCCGACCTTCCGGTCGACGTGGTAACGGGGGACCGGGACCTCTTCCAGGTGGTCGACGACTCCCGGCAGGTGCGCGTGATCTACACCGCCCGGGGCATGAGGAACCTCGAAGTCATGACCGACGCCGTCGTGGTCGGGAAGTACCGTGTGCTCCCCGAGCAGTATGCCGACTACGCGACCCTGCGCGGCGACGCCTCGGACGGGCTGCCGGGCGTCGCAGGCATCGGCGAGAAGACCGCCGCGGCGCTCCTCCTGGAGCACGGCACACTCGACGGGCTGGTAGCAGCGGCGGCGGATCCCGGAGGCGGGGTGTCCGCCTCGGTCCGCTCCAAGCTCGCCGCGGCCGTGGACTATCTCAAGGTGGCCCCCGCCGTCGTCAACGTGGTGCGCAATCTGGAGCTGCCGTCCCTTGAGGAGGCGGGGGCGGAACTGCATGCTGTCAGGGGCGAGGCGCGGGAAGAGCTCGAGCGGCTCGCCACCGAGTGGAACCTGGGCGGCTCCGTTCAACGGCTGCTGCAGGCGCTGGACCGCCGCCCGTAGACCGGCCCTAGCGCCGCTGGACCGCCGCCCCTGAATCCGGACAGGACCGAGAGAACGATGCCGGAACCTTACTTTCCCAGCCCGGCTTCAGCTAGCAGCTCCGTCAGCCACGGCCGGTGTTCGCGGTGGAAGGTCAGTCCTTCCGGCAGCCCCTGCACGGAGGGCTCGGAACCCGCGATGTCGATGGTGATCCGGCCACCGCCCATGGGTGCGTTGGTGATGTGGAGGTCGCCGTAGGATTCGGGTAGCACGGGGTCCATCCACATGCCGCCCCGGGACACATGCGCGTCGTACCGCATCAGGCTGGTCACCAGCATGATCGGCGTGGTGGCCGCCCATGCCTGCGGGGAGCACGCCGTCGGATACGGCACCGGTTCCGTGACCTGGTCCCGGCTGAAGCCGCAGAACAGCTCCGGCAGGCGTCCGTCGGTGTATTCGGCCGCTTCCAGCAGGGCCGTAGCGATCCGCTGCGCTTCCTCCACGAAGCCGTAGCGCAACAGGCCGGCCGCGATGATGGCATTGTCGTGCGGCCAGACCGAGCCGTTGTGGTAGCTGGCAGGATTGTAGGCACCCATGTCGGTGGCCAAGGTCCGGACGCCCCAGCCGCTGAACATCTCAGGGGACATCAGCCGCTCGGCTACCAGCGGCAGCTTGTCCTCATCCACGATGCCGTGCCACAGGCACTGCCCCATGTTGGAAGTGCACGCGTCCACCGGCCGCTTGTTGCGGTCCAGCGCGACGGCGTAATAGCCGCGGTCCGGCAGCCAGAACTGTTCGTTGAACTTCTTCTTCAGCTGCGCCGCCTCTTCGGTGAGCCGGGCGGCCAGAGGCGCGTCGCCGGCGTCGTACGCCATCCACGCCCTGGACAGGAGCGCCGAGTAGACCAGCGCCTGGACTTCGCAGAGCGCGATGGGAGGCTCGGCCAGCGTCCCGTCCTCGAAGTTGATGCCGTCCCAGGAGTCCTTCCAGCCCTGGTTGATGAGGCCCTGGTCGTTGAGGCGCTCGTACTCGACGAACCCGTCGCCGTCCTTGTCGCCGTAATTCCTTACCCAGTCCAGAGCGCGGTCGGCATGGGGCAGCAGCGCTGCAATCGTGTCCTTCGCGAAGCCCCAGCGGCTCACCGAACCGAGCGCCATCACGAACTGCGGCGTGGCATCGACGCTGCCGTAATAGGCGGATTTGCCGCCCAACGCCAGCCCGCTGGAGATACCGAGCCTGACCTCATGCAGGATCTTCCCCGGTTCCTCCTCGCTCATCGGATCCACGACTTTGCCCTGCCGGTCGGCCAGCGTCTGCAGGGTGCCCAGCGCCAGGGACGGATCCACCGGCAGTGCCATTTCCGAGGCCCACAGCGAGTCCCGGCCGAACAGCGTCATGAACCACGGGGCACCGGCTGCCACCACGATGCGCTCCGGATGTGCGGGATCCTCGATGCGGAGGGCGCCCAGGTCGTCGTAGCTGCGCCGTAGGGTCCGCTCTATGGAACGGTTCGCCATGTGCAGCTTGGGAATCTTCGCCACCCATTCCTGCCGGCGGCGGTCGCTCGGGGATACCTCGCCGGCCGCCGGACGGATCAACGACGACGGCGGGACCCCGCCGCCGCTGGCGGCAGGCGCGACGCTCACCCGAGAGCTCCATGCACCGCGCGGCGGGACCACCGTCTGGAACGTGAGGGAATCGGCCGTGACCTCGGCGCCGCTTGCGTTGACCACGACGCTCTTCACAAGATCCTGCCAGCTGGCCCGGATCACCAGCGAGCCGCCCTCGGGCTGGCGGGATTCCTCCCAGCGCCGCTGGACGCGTGCCTCCTTCACTTCAAATAGATCAGCGAAATCCGATTCAACACTGAGCGAAACGATGCACTCGGTCTCCTTCGAGGAGTAGTTCCGGATGGTGATCTCCTCGCGGATGCCGGCGCCCACCTCGCGTAAGCGCTCCACGATCAGGGGACTGTCAGCGTACCCGTCAGAGCGGGGAACGCGGCCAATAAACAGCGCCCGGTAAGGCTCCTTGGTCTCCGCCGTCAGCGCCTCCAGGGGCAGGCCGTTCACAGACAGGTTCCAGCGGGACAGGATGCGGGTGTCCTCATGGAAGACCCCGTGCGGGTGCTCCGGGTGGATATCCCCGTTCGCCGAGGAAATGCAGAAGGACGAACCTTCCACCAGCGTGACCGTGCCCGACCCCACCGGACCGGCAGCTGTGTCAGCATTCCAGCCAGCAGCCATTCCCGCCTCCTTCAACGGCTCAGGAGGGAGGCCGGCGCTGTGCGGACCGGAGCCGCACTATTGGTCGCCGCCATCCTCCGTTGGGCACGACGCTACGCTCGAACGCCTGCCGATAAAAGGGTCTCTGGCGGGCGCCGGTCAAGACGACGAGAATGGGCTCGTGCCCCAACTTCGCGCCGGGACGGACAGTGAGGCTATGAATCCGGCGGCCCGCAAAGTGCAGCGCATCTACCTGACGCTGACACTGGGCAATACCCTTGCGGCCTCGTTCATCTGGGGCATCAACACGCTGTTCCTGCTCGATGCCGGGCTCAGCAACCTCGAGGCCTTTGCCGCGAACGCCTTCTTCACCGCCGGCATGGTGCTGTTCGAGGTGCCCACCGGCGTGGTGGCCGACGGCTGGGGGCGCCGGGTTTCCTTCCTGCTCGGCACCGCCACCTTGGCCGTCTCGACGCTCCTCTACTACCTGCTGTGGCAGCTTTCCGCCCCGTTCTGGTCGTGGGCAGTGGTGTCCGTGCTGCTCGGTTTGGGCTTCACCTTCTTCTCCGGCGCCGTCGAGGCCTGGCTCGTGGACGCGCTGCACTTTTCCGGCTACGACGGTGCGCTGGAGACGGTACTCGGGCGCGGCCAGATGGTGTCCGGCACCGCCATGCTCATCGGGTCGGTGGCAGGTGGCGTCATTGCCCAGGCCACCGACCTCGGTGTGCCGTTCCTGCTGCGAGTAGGCGTGCTGCTGGGCATGTTCGCCGTGGCCCTGTGGCTCATGCACGATGTCGGCTTCACCCCCGAACGCTCCGCGCATCCCCTCCAGGCAACCCGCGCCGTCCTTTCAGCCTCCATCGAGAACGGCCTGAAAAATCCGCCCGTGCGCTACGTGATGCTGTCCGCGCCGTTCACGGCCGGCGTCGGGATCTATGTCTTCTACGCCCTGCAGCCGTACCTGCTTGAGCTGTTCGGCGACCGCAGCGCGTACGCTATCGCAGGTTTGGCCGCAGCCATCGTGGCAGGGGCCGAGGTCCTCGGCGGCTGGCTGGCGCCGCGCTTCCGCCGTCTGGTGCGCAAACGCACCACGGTGCTGATTCTCAGCGGGGCCGGGAGCGCACTGATCCTGGTGGCGCTCGGCTTCACCCGTGAGTTCTGGGTGGCCCTGGTGCTGCTGGCCGCCTGGGCGCTGGTGGCCGAGGTCGGGACCCCGGTGGGGCAGGCCTACCTCAATGACATGATCGACTCCAGGCAACGGGCAACGGTGCTCAGCTTCGCCTCCCTCACGGGCTCGAGCGGCGGCGTGGTGGTGCAGCCGCTGCTGGGGCGGGCCGCCGACGTATACGGCTATTCGGCGTCGCTGGCGTTCAGCGGCGTGATCCAGCTGGCGGCGGTGCCGTTCCTGTATGCCAGCCGCCGGCAGCGCGCCGCGGCTGATGAAGCCCACGGCCGTTGATGCGCACGGCGGCCGTTACCGCCGATGGCCGGTGAATGTTTTCGCCGTTGAGTGTCCTTGCCCGGCGGAGTAGCGTGACAGTACCGTCAACCCGCAGTACACCGTCCCGGGAGCGACCATGCCACACCTAAGAAGCCGAGTAGCAGCCGTCACCACGGCCCTGGCAGTGAGCGTGACGGCGGGGGCCGTCGCCAGCCCCGCGTTTGCTGATGAGCGGGTGACCGAAAAGACTGCGACCGCCACCGGATATGGCGGCGCGGTGAGCACCGTGGACCCGGAGGCATCCGCCGCGGCCATCGACATCCTCCGCAGGGGAGGCAACGCTGCAGACGCAGCGGTGGCCGCTGCGGCCACCCTCGGCGTGACAGAGCCCTACAGCGCCGGAGTCGGCGGCGGGGGCTACTTCCTCTTCTACAGCGCACACACCGGCCGGGTCAGCACCATCGACGGCCGCGAGACGGCCCCCGCGGCCATGCCGCACGATGCCTTCATCGATCCCAAGACCGGCAAACCCTACAACTTCACCCCCGAGCTCGTCACCAGCGGCGTTTCGGTGGGCGTGCCCGGCACGCCGGCCACGTGGGAGCGCGCACTGGACCGGTGGGGAACCAAGGACCTGGACGACGTCCTCGAGCCGGCCATCAACGTCGCGGACCGCGGGTTCGTGGTGGACGCCACCTTCCGCCAGCAGACACTCGACAACAAGCTCCGCTTTCAGGCGTTCACCTCCACCAGCAAGCTCTTCCTCCCCGGCGGTGACGCGCCCGCCGTCGGCAGTATCTTCAGGAACCGGGACCTCGCGGCAACCTACCGGCTGCTCGCGGACAAGGGAACACGCGGCTTCTACCACGGCGCGCTCGCGAAGGAGATAGCGGCGACTGTGCAGGCGCCGCCCAAGACCAAGACAACCAGGCTGCCCGTCCCGGCCGGCCACCTGACGACTGCGGACCTCGCCAAGTACCGCGCCCTGAACCAGTCGCCCACCCACGTCGAATACCGTGGCCTTGACGTCTACGGCATGGCCCCGTCGAGCAGCGGCGGTACTACCGTGGGCGAGGCGCTGAACATCCTTGAGCCGTTCGACCTTTCCGGGATGTCCAGGCCCACCGCGCTGCACTATTACCTCGAAGCCAGCGCTCTCGCCTTTGCGGACCGCGGCAAGTATGTGGGCGATCCGGCCTTTGTCGACGTACCCACCAATGCCCTGACGGACCCGCTGTTCGGCAAGGAACGCTCCTGCGAAATCAACCCGAAGCGGGCGGCCGTGAAGCCGGTGGCCCCTGGTGACGTGGCGAATTACGACGGCGCGTGCCCGGCCGCCGTGGCGGCCCCGGCCAGCGAGAAGGACACCGAGAACATCTCCACCACCAACCTGACCGTCGCTGACAAGTGGGGCAACGTCGTCGAGTACACCCTCACCATCGAGCAGACCGGCGGGTCAGGCATCGTGGTTCCCGGCCGCGGGTTCCTGCTGAACAACGAATTGACCGACTTCTCCACCGTGTACGACCCGAAGGACCCGAACCGGATTGAGCCCGGCAAGCGGCCTCGGTCCTCGATGTCCCCGACGATCATCCTCGAGGACGGCGACCCGTTCCTCGCCCTCGGCTCGCCCGGCGGCTCGACGATCATCACCACCGTCCTGCAGACGATTCTGAACAGGGTGGACCTGGGGATGAGCATCTCCGACGCCATCGCGGCTCCGCGGGCGGCGCAGCGGAACTCGGCCAAGGTGACGGCCGAGCCCGCATTCATCACCGCGTATGGAAACCAGCTGAAGCCGTTCGGACACGAGTTCACCCCGTCCGGTGACGCGTTCACTTCGGCAGCGGAGATCGGCGCAGCCACGGCCATCGAGTTCAAGTCCGGCGGCCGCCTGGTCGCCGCGGCCGAGCCGGCCAGGCGCGGGGGAGGCTCCGCCATGGTGGTCAAACCCGCGAGGTGAGACCCGCCGTCGTTCGTGGGAAAGCCAGCCCCTGCCTAAAGCGAGCCATTACGTAAGGCGAGCCGCTAAGCGAGGCTGTCGCCAGAGCCCGGCAGTAACTGCCAGTTCCGGATCTGCGACGGTCCGAACTCCACCGTGAGCGGACGGATTTCCCAGGAGCCGCCTCCTTCCCGTGAACGGCGTTCCCCTGAATGCCCCTGTGGCTTTGGCTTGCCCACGGCAACGTGGGGGCGCCACTTCGGATACCGGTAGCCGAGTGCGCGGGAGCTGAGGATGAAGTCATCGGGGTTGTCCACCAGCAGGTCATCCAGCAGCTCGTGGAGGGCATGGACGAGGGAGACCTGAAAGTCCCGCACGCCCTGGGGCACGTCCACCTCGAGTCCGGACACCCTGCCGCCGCCCAGCAGAACCAGTCGCTCGGCCGTACCGGAGAAGCCCTCCAGCACGGGCAGCGCGCGCAGCCAGTCGACAGTTGCAACGGCGGCCGCTGCAGAATCGGTGGTTCCCTTCGTCCATTCAGCAACGTCGGCGGCGAAGTCCTCCAGCATGCCGATGTGGAGCAGGGTCATGTGCAGGCCCTGCGGCCTGCGCAGCCCGTCCGTGTACGCGGCGAGCTGTTCGTAGTCCGCGGGTTTGGCTCCGACGGCGAGCACCGGAACCTCAACCGTGATGCGGGGAAGCCTCAGCATCCGGACCTCCTTGTCATTGGCCGCCGTCGTGATTTTTCGCCTGTGGATGATGCCATTATGCGCTTCATAGGGTGCCCCAGGATTTCGTCGGGTCTGTGACCATCAGGCCGTGGAGGTCATTCTGTGGTGCGGCGTTTTTGTCATACCCCGCTGTCATGCTGTGGGTATGGAAAGCACAGCTGCTGTGGAGGCGTTGGAGGCTATTGGTGCCTCTGCCGCGGCGCTGGCTGCCGAGCTGCGCAGGACGGCTGATCCGGGCCCGGCGGGCGTGGATCCGCTGCCGGATCAGTCGGATCCCCTGCAGGAGCGGGCGGAGGCCTTCCTTGCCGGGCTGGCTGAGGTGTCAGGGATGGAAGCGCGGGTTGCGGCCGTGAAGGTGCACCTGGCGGCCGGTTTCGCAGCGGCGGAGGAGGCGATGGCGCCGCCTGACGCGTCCGTGCAGGAACAATCCGTCCTGCAGATGTCCGTGACCGCGGAGGTGGCGGGCGCGCTGACCGCGAGTGAAGGGTCGGCGGCACGTTTTCTGGAGGAATCCGCCAGGCTGAGCACGGATTTGCCGTTGACGCTGGCCGCGCTCGGGTCAGGAACAATCTCCTGGCAGCACGGGCGCATCATGTGCGATGAGACCGATGGGCTGGATCCCGCGGCTGTGTCGGCGTTTGAGGCGCATTTCCTGGACCCGGACGCGCCAGGGGCTGCGGGGGGTTGCCCGGCCGGGGAGCTGACACCGTCCAGGTTCCGGGCCAAGGCCCGCTATTGGCGGGAACGGCACCACCCGCTCAGCATCGAAACCCGGCACCGCAAGAGTGCGAAGGACCGGCGGCTGGAATACGTCCCGGACCGGGACGGCATGGCCTGGCTGTCGGCGTATCTGCCGGCGGATCAGGCTGCCGGGATCTGGGACCGCACCACCGCCGCCGCCCGCGCCATGCAGGGCCCGACAGAATCGCGGACCCTGACCCAGCTGCGGGTCGATGCCGCCGCCACATGGCTGCTCACGGCGGACTCCGGGGTTGATAGCGGGGCTGAGGGCCCGGCCGCAGGATCCGTCCCGGCCGATGAGGTGTCAGCTGGTGGTGTGCGGTCCCCGACGGCGCAGGTCCTGGTCACGGTTCCGGTGTTTTCGCTGCTTGGCCTGACGGAGGAACCGGCGACGCTGGATGGTTATGGGCCGATTCCGCCGTCCATGGCCCGCCGGCTCGTCGCCGACGGCGGGACGTCGTTCCTGCGGGTGTTGACCGACCCGCGGGACGGGGCGCCGCTGGAGATCGGACGGACCAGCTACCGGCTGACGAAGCCGATGCGCCAGTGCTGCGGCTGCGCGACGCGCGCTGCACGTTCCCGAGCTGCAACAACTACTCCCTGGACAACGACGCCGATCACGTCCTGGCCTGGTCCGACGGCGGCGGCGGCACCGGCGTCAGCAATCTTGGCCAGCCCTGCCCGAAACACCACCGGCTGAAACACGCCACGGCATGGAGACCGGTCGGTGCCACCCGGGACAGGCCGCCTGGTTGGGTCTCACCCTCGGGAAGGTCCTACCCGGCCGAGTACCAGGACTGGGAACCACCCAGCTGGCCGGAACCACCACACGTCGCGGACTGGCCGGAACTGCCGGATTGGCAGGAATTGCCACCCGGCCAGAACTGGCCCGAACCAACACCCGGCCAGGATTGGCCAGAGCCCTCGGACTGGGCCATGCCACCGACCTGGTCTGAACCAGCGGAGCGGCCAGACGAACCCGATACGTTCGACGCCTTCAACGACTACTCAGGCCTGGGCCGTTACCCGTGCCCTGAACCTTCAGAACCTCCCGACTATCTTGATGGCGTTGAGAGCCCGAAGGCACCCGACGGGTCTGAACCACCACTGCCAGTTGATCCATGGCCTTACTGGTCGTCATCCACGGCAGCCTAGGAAGCCACGTGCCCGTGTCAGGTCGCGCCGCTGCCACCGGCACAATGGAGGAGTGACTTCCGCACCCCTCCCGCAAGATGCCCCACAGGACGCCCTGGCACCTTCCGCCCCGTTCGACCTGCAGGCCATCGGTTCCGGCCTGGTCTTTGCGGAGTCGCTGGGGGAGCTGGCCGGTGTACTGGGAAGGCAGGGCGCCGGCGGAGCCGCGGTGGTCCAGGCCCCGCCCGGTACCGGCAAAACGACACTGGTGCCACCGCTGGTTGCCAACCTCCTGGCACAGGCAGCCGCCGGGGATGGGCTCGCTCGCATCGTGGTGACCCAGCCGCGCCGGGTCGCCGCCCGCTCGGCCGCGCGGCGGCTGGCAGCCCTTGACGGGACGAAGCTGGGGGACAGGGTGGGGTACACCGTCCGCGGCGAACGGCAGGCTGGTCCCGGCACCCTGATCGAGTTCGTGACCCCCGGCATCCTGCTGCGCCGCCTGCTGGCTGACCCTGGCCTGGACGGCACTGCCGCCGTGATCCTCGATGAGGTGCACGAACGCGGCCTGGACACCGATCTGCTGCTGGGCCTGCTCGCCGAGGTGCGCCAGCTGCGCGGCGACCTCATGCTCGTCGCCATGTCCGCCACCCTCGACGCGCCACGGTTCGCGGCCTTGCTCGGCGCGGATCCCGGCGGAGAGCGAATCGAAGAGGCCGACGGCGGCGGGCCGGCTCCCATTGTCGACTGCCCCTCCGCGCTGCACCCGCTGGAAACGGCATGGGCCCCCGCCCCGGTGGCGCGGCTGGACAGCCGAGGCGTGACGCGCGCTTTCCTGGACCATGTGGCGGGCACCGCCGCGGGGAGCTACGCGGAAGCCCTTGCCTCGGACGCCGGCACCGACGCCCTGGTGTTCCTGCCGGGCGCCTGGGAGGTGTCGTATGTGGCTGGCCGGCTCCGCAGCCGGGTGGGTCCCGGCGTCGAAATCCTGGAACTGCACGGCCAAGTCAGCCCCGCCGCCCAGGACCGTGCCGTGTCCGGGCGCCAGCCGGGGGATCCCGCCCGGATCATCGTGTCCACGGGACTCGCCGAGTCGTCGCTGACGGTGCCCGGCGTCCGGCTGGTGGTCGACGCCGGCCTGTCGCGGGAACCGCGCCGTGACGCCGGCCGCGGCATGACCGGCCTGGTCACCGTCTCCTGCTCCCGGGCCTCGGCCCAGCAGCGCGCCGGACGTGCAGCGCGGCAGGGGCCGGGGAAGGTGGTCCGCTGCTATGACCAGAAGACCCTCGGCGCTGCGCCCGCGCACCAGACGCCTGAGATCGCCGTGTCGGACCTGACGGGTGCCGCCCTGATCCTCGCGTGCTGGGGTTCACCGGGCGGCCGTGGGCTGGCACTTCCGGACGCCCCGCCGCAGGGGGCGATGGGTGACGCCGCCGAGGTGCTGCGCGAGCTTGGCGCCGTGGCGGACGACGGGCTGGCCACTGAGCTGGGCAAAGCCCTTGCCCGCATCCCGGCCGATCCGCGCCTGGGACGTGCCCTCCTGGTCGGGTCGGCGCTGCTGGGCGGAGGTTCGGCCGGCCGCGCTGGTTCCGGAACTAAAGGTTACGGAACCGCCGCTGAGGTGGTGGCCGCCGTCGCAGGGGACCAGCGCGCAAATGGAGCGGACCTGCCCCGGCTGGTGTCGGCGCTTCGCTCCGGCACGGACCCCGCCTCCAAACGCTGGGCCGAGGAGGCGCGTCGGCTGGACACCATGGCACGCCAGGCACCGACCGGCGTCGGGCTTCCCTCCGTCGCCGTGCCGGCGGGAACCGCCGAACAGATCGGTCTGGTCGTGGCCCTGGCGTTCCCGGACCGGGTAGCCCGCCGGGTCCCCGGGGACGGGCCGGAGCGTTACCTGCTGACCTCCGGCACCCGGGCCGGCCTTCCCGCCGGCAGCCCCCTTGCGGGGCACGAATGGCTGGCGGTGGCCGAGGTTGCGCGGGCGGACGGGCGGGACGCCGCCGGGACCGGGGCGGTGATCCGCTCTGCCGCACCGCTGACAACAGACACAGCCGAGGCCGCAGCAGCGCACCTGCTGCTCGATTCGGTCGAGGCAACGTTCAGCCAGGGCCGGGTGACGGCCCGCCGGGAGCGGCGGCTGGGCGCCATCTCGCTCTCCTCCACGCCCGTGCGGGCTTCCGCGGGGGAGGCGCGCGCCGCCGTAGCCCGGGCGCTGGAGGAACAGGGGCTGGGAGCCATCGGATGGTCGACGGCGGCCGACGGACTGCGCCGCCGTCTCGCCCTGCTGCACCGCGAACTGGGCGAACCCTGGCCGGACATGTCCGAGCAGGCCTTACTGTCCCGACTCGGCGACTGGCTCGGTCCGGAGCTGGAAGCGCTGGCCGGTGGTGCCGCTACCTCCGGCATTGACCTGACGGATCCTCTGCGGCGGCTGCTGCCGTGGCCCGACGCCGCCCGGCTCGGCGAGCTCGCCCCGGAGTTCCTGGAGGTGCCCAGCGGCTCCCGCGTCCGGATTGACTATCCTGCGGCCGGGGACGACGGCGGCAGGCCGGTAGTCGCCGTCAAGCTCCAGGAATGCTTCGGCTGGGACCGGACGCCGCGGCTCGCCGGCGGACGGGTGGCGGTGCAATTCCATCTGCTGTCGCCGGCCCGGCGGCCGCTGGCCGTGACAGACGACCTCGCCTCCTTCTGGTCGGGGCCCTACGCACAGGTCCGCGCCGAGATGCGGGGCCGCTATCCGAAGCACCCCTGGCCCGAGGACCCCTGGACCGCGACGGCGACGGCACGGACCAAGTCCCGGAAGTGACTACCTTTCGGAAGTGACGACCGCGCGGGAGTGCTTACCGGGCGGAGGTCACACCGGTCAGCCGTGCGTAGAGGGCCAGATGGTCGTCCACCATGCGCTCGGTGCTGAAACGCTCTTCGGCCTGGGTCCGGACCGTCCTGCGGTCCAGGTCCGCCGCGCGCACCACGAGGCGGGCCAGGTCCTCCGGAGCCTCAGCCAGGTAGCCACTGACGCCGTCGTCAACAATCTCGGGCGCCGAGCCCATCGGTGTGGCCACGACCGGTGTGCCGGTGGCCATCGCCTCGATCATCACCAGCCCGAACGGTTCCATCCACTGGATGGGATTGAGCAGGGCGATGGCTTCCCCGAGCAGTTTGTATTTCTCCGCGCCGCCCACCTCGCCCAGGAACTCCACGTCCGGGCCCTCCAGCGGCTCCACCACGTCGTGGTAGTACTGCACTTCGGCCGGTTCCCGCATCTTCGCGGCGATCCGGAGCGGAATTCCGGCGAGTTGGGCCACCCTGATGGCCTCGACGACGCCTTTGTCGGGGCACATCCGGCCAAGGAAACACGCGTAGCCGCCCTGCCCGTGCCCCACCGGAACGGCGGCCACCTCCATGCCATGGGGGATGATGGCCGCGACCCGGTCTGCCAGCGCGCTGCTGACCTGGCTCTTGGAGATGGCGATCAGGGTTGTGTCCCGGGCTGCTGCGCCATAGACGGCGGCGAAGGAGGGACTCAGGTCGCTGTGGATTGTGGTCACCACCGGCAGCCCCTCGGGACGGCCGCGGTAGAGCGGGCCGGCAAGGGTGTGGTCATGGACCAGATCCACCATGCCGTCCATCCCGGCATACGCGCTGATGACGTGGCTGAGTTCCGAGGAGGTGAATCCAACGAGGTCGGGTTCGGAGGAACGCATCCCGGGGAGCCGATCCACCGGGCAGGTGCTGTCCGCGGCGGCGGCAAGCAACACCTCATGGCCCGCCCGCGTGAAGCCTCTGGCCAGGGCGTCGACCACCAGTTCGATGCCTCCGTACCCAGCCGGGGGAATCGGATACCAAGGCCCCGCAATCAAACCGATACGCATCCGCAGCTCCCTTGTCCGGATGTACTGTGACCGTCTAACTACTGAGACCATTCAGTTGTGGGCGCACCGGAGTACGGTGCCGTGTTCCTTAAGGTGCCATCAGCCGCTCCAGCGGCGGCCGCGGTTCGTGCAGAACTGTCACGCCTAGCGGCAGGCCGTCAATTGACCCCTCGCTGCCGGTGGCGCTCAAGGTGATCCGGGAATGATCCATCTGCACGTTGTCGGCGCGGAAGCTGCCGAACTCCGCCGGTAGCACTGGCGCCAGGCAGACCTCCTCCCGGGGAAGGAGGGGATCAAAACGCAGGAGGGTACGCATCAGGTGCACCGGCGCCGCCGATGCCCAGGCCTGCGGCGAGCACGACGTGGGGAAGGGGACGGGGTCCGGGAAATCGTCCCGGGAGAAACCGCAGAAGAGTTCCGGAAGCCGCCCGTCGAACTGTTCGGCCGCGTCGAACAGGCCCTTGGCGATTTGCGTGGCCTCCTCGACGAACCCGTACCGCATCAGTCCGGCGGCCACCAGCGCTGTGTCGTGGGGCCAGACCGAACCGTTGTGGTAGCTGACGGGGTTGTAGGCGCCCATGTCCGAGGCGAGCGTACGGATTCCCCAGCCCGTGAACATCTCCGGGGACATGAGCCGCTTGGCCACCAGGGGCGCCTTGTCGGCGTCGACGATGCCCACCCAGAGGCAATGGCCCATGTTGGAGGTGCAGGCATCCACCGGGCGTTTGTCCTTATCCAGTGCCACTGCGAAGTATTCCTGCTCGGGGAGCCAGAACTTCTCGTTGAACTCAACCTTGATATCGGCGGCCCGGCGGTTCCATGTGGCCGCGGTCTCCTCGTCACCCAGTTGCTGGGCCAGCAGCGCGCGCCCGAGGTAGGCGCTGTAGACGTAGCCCTGCACCTCACACAGCGCGATGGGGGCCTCCGCCATCCTGCCGTCGGCGAAGTTGATGCCGTCCCAGGAGTCCTTCCAGCCCTGGTTCAGCAGGCCGTGCTCGTTGGCGCGCTGGTACTCCACGAAGCCGTCGCCGTCGCGGTCCCCGTAGTGCTCCACCCATTCCAGGGCCCGGTCCGCATGCGGCAGGAGCGAATCCAGGAGGTCGCCCGCCAGCCCCCAGCGCCCCAGCTCCGCCAGCAGCGTCACGAACAGGGGTGTAGCATCCGCGGTGCCGTAGTACGCCTGACTACCGCCGAGCGCCAGTCCGGCGGTGACGCCCAGCCGCACCTCGTGCAGGATCCTCCCGGGTTCCTCCTCGGTGTCCGGGTCAACCTTCTCGCCCTGCAGCGAGGCCAGGGTCTGGAGGGTCCCCACCGCCAGCTTTGGATCCACGGGCAGCGCCATGTAGGAGGACAGGATGGAGTCCCTGCCGAAGAGGGCCATGAACCACGGGGCGCCTGCGGCCACTGCTGCCCGCTCCGGGTGGTCCGGGTCGAAGATGCGCAATGCGCCCAGGTCCTCCTGGCTCCGGGTGAGGACCTTCTCCACATTTTTATCCGTCACCGTGAGCCGGGGGACATGTTCCTCCCACTCGGCGTACCGCTGCGCGCCCACGTGCGGAGCAGCCTCGTGCGTGAAGGGCTGCTCCGGTCCGGTGCCGTCAACCAGCGGGGTGGTGAAGACGCTGGCGGTCCATGAACCGCGGGGGGCCAGTTCGGCATCGAACGCCAGGGCATCCTCGGTGACGGTGGCACCGTGGGCGCTGATGACCACGCCGCGGTGGATTCCGTTGCGCATGGCGTCAATCTGGAGGGCGTCGGCCCGGACCTGTCGGCTGTGCTCGGAGGACGGCACCACCTTTCCGCCCTTGACATCGAACAGGTCGCTCAGGTCCGCGTCCACCCTGATTTGGATCCGGCAGGTCCGCGGTTGTTCCGAGTAGTTGTGGACTCTGATGTCGTCACGCAGACCGGGCCCGACCTGGCGGCTGTGCTCCACCACCAGCGGGCTCTCCACCGCCCCGTTGGCGCCGCGGGGCCTGCCGACGAACACCGCCCGGTAGGGTTCCCGGGTCTGGCCGGACAGCGGTTCCAGCGGAACGCCGTCGACCGTCAGCTGCCAGCGCGACAGAATCCGGGTGTCCTGGTAGAAAGCGCCCTGCGGCTGGCCGGGAAACACGTCCCCGCTCTCGGCGGAGATGCAGAAGGAGGAACCTTCCACAACGGTCACCGCCGTCAGTCCGGACGATCCTGCACCGATATCTTCATTCCACGCACTCATCGACCGCTCCCTGGCGACTAGTCGGATGGCATGGGCCGGCCGTGCGGCCACGTTATCCATCGTCCCCCTACCGGCATGACGCCGCAACGGTTATTACCTACCGCCGGTGCCGGCTCCGGAGAGCCGCGCCGCCGGACTGGCGTTGAGGGGCCGGGACCCCTTGCTGATCAGCAGCTTTAGGTGTCGAATCTTCTTACTAAGGCCGCTTGGCGGCTCACGACTAGCACGCCGGGAGATGGTCATGTCGGTAAAGGGCACTAATGGCCGCGGCAAGGGCCCGGGCCGCGGCAGTTCCGATCTCCGGCGGGCGGACGCGTCGGCCGGAGCGCCGGTGGACAAGCCGGAGGGCATCCGCAACGTCGCGCTTGTTGGACACTCCGGGGCCGGCAAAACCATGCTGCTTGAGGCCCTGCTCGCCGCCGCCGGGACCATCCCGCGGATGGGTTCCATCGTTGACGGCAACACGGTCAGCGATGCGGAACCGTCCGAGATCCACCAGCAGCGCTCCGTGGTACTTTCGGTGGCACCGCTGATTTACGACGGCGTCAAGGTGAACCTGCTGGACACACCCGGCTACGGCGACTTCACCGGCGAGCTGCGGGCGGGGCTGCGCGCTGCGGACGCGGCGCTGTTCGTGGTGTCGGCCGTGGACGGCGTCGACTCCGCCACCACCGCACTGTGGGCGGAGTGCGCCCAGCTGGACACGCCCCGGGCGGTGGTGATCAGCCGGCTGGACCACCCGCGTGCGAATTTCGACGCCGTCCTGGCCGCCTGCCAGCGCGCCTTTGGCCAGTCGGTGGTGCCCGCCTACCTGCCGGTCCCCGGGGACGGCGGCGCCGCGGGACTGCTGGGGCTGCTGTCCGGGCAGATCTCGGAGTACGACGGCGAGTCCCCGGCGCCCGCGGTCCGGGAGGCCACTGCGGATGAGCTCGCAGCGGTGGAATCCGAGCGCGGCACGCTGATCGAGGGCATCATCTCCGAGAGCGAGGACGAGTCACTCATGGACCGCTACCTCGGCGGTGAGGATATCGACGTCGACGTCCTGGTGGGCGACCTCGAGACCGCAGTCTCGCGCGGATCGTTCTTTCCCGTCCTGGCTGCCTCGGCAGAAACGGGTCTGGGGGTCGCCGAGCTGCTGGACATGCTGACCCGGGCGTTCCCGACACCGTTGGAGGGCGCCGTGCCGGATGTGACGGACCTTGCAGGGGAACCGGCGGGGCCGCTGTCCTGCGATCCCGCCGGGCCGCTGGCCGGTGAGGTGGTGCGCACCACCATGGACCCGTTCCTGGGGCGGGTCTGCCTGGTGCGCGTCTTTTCCGGCACGCTGCGCGAGGACTCGGCCGTGCATGTCAGTGGCCGCGGCCTGGCCGAACGCGGCCATGAGGACCACGACAGCGACGAGCGCCTCACCCACCTCTACTCCCCAATGGGGGCAAGCCTGCGGCCCGTGCCGTACAGCGTGGCCGGCGACATCTGCGCCATCACCAAACTGGGCAGCGCCGAGACCGGCGATACCGTGTCCGCGAAGGACGCCCCGCTGCTGATCACCGCCTGGGACATGCCGGAACCGCTCATGCCGGTGGCCGTCGAGGCCGCCACCCGCAGCGACGAGGACGCCCTCGCCAAGAGTCTGGGCAAGGTGGCCGCCGGCGACCCGACGCTCCGGGTGGAACGCAACTCTGAAACCCACCAACTGATCCTGTGGTGCATGGGTGAGGCCCACGGCGAGGTGGTCCTGGACCGGCTGCGGGACCAGGGCGTGAAGCTGCAGACCGTGCCCGTGGTGACACCGCTGCGGGAGACCTTCGCCGCGCCCGCCGCCGGGCACGGGCGCTACGTCAAGCAGTCCGGCGGCCACGGCCAGTACGCCATCTGCGACATCGAGGTGGAGGCGCTCGAACGCGGGGCCGGCTTCGAGTTCGTGGACAAGACCGTGGGCGGGGTGGTGCCGAACCAGTTCATTGGCTCGGTGGAGAAGGGTGTGCGGGCACAGATGCAGAAGGGTGTCTCGGCCGGCTTCCCGGTGGTGGATATCCGGGTGACCCTCGTGGGCGGCAAGGCCCACAGCGTTGACTCCTCGGACGCCGCCTTCCAGTCCGCCGGCGCGCTGGCCCTGCGTGAGGCCGCAGCCGCCGGCCGCATCCAGCTACTGGAGCCGGTATCCTCCGTCACCATCAGCATCCCGGATGAGTACGTGGGCGCCGTCATGAGCGACCTCTCGTCACGCCGTGGCCGGCTCACGGGCACGACGTCGTCCGGCGGGGACGCCACGGAAGTCACCGCCGAGGTCCCGGACGGGGAGCTCCTCCGGTATGCGGTCCAGCTGCGGGCGCTGACCGCCGGCACGGGCCGGTTCCGCCGCAGCTACCTGCGGCACGAACCCATCCCGGGCAACGTGGCGCCGGCGGCGGCGCACGCCTGAAATCCCTAGCCGGCGGGGCTGTTGGCGCGCAGAAATGCTGCGACCGGCGCCGCCAGCGAGGCACCGATATCTTCGGCGGTGCGCTTGTTGCCGGCAACCGCGAACGAGTGGTCGCCGCCCTCGCACCAGTGCAGCGTGGCGGTTGGTCCAATCCGTGAGACCACTCCCTCCAGCAGCTCCCGGGTGGCGAAAGTGTCACGTGTTCCCTGGAGGAAAAGCATGGGGGTTTCCAGCCTGTAGAGGTGCTCGTCGCGGAGCTTCTCCGGCTTGCCCGGCGGGTGCAGCGGGTAGCCGAGGTAGATAAGGCCGGCGGCCTGCATGCCTTCGGCCACCGCCATGGAGGCCATCCTGCCGCCGAACGACTTTCCGGCCGCCCACACCGGCTCGGCTTCCCCGGCGGACTCCGACCGGGCCGCCGCTTCGGCCATCGCCGCCCGCCAGGTGGCAATCGCTGCCGGCGGCCGGTCGGGGAACTTCCGGCCCGCCTCGCGGTAGGGGAAGTTGAAGCGCAAGGTGGCCACGCCGTCGTCGTTCAATGCGCCCGTGAACCCGCGCATGAACGGATGCTCCATGCCCGCGCCGGCGCCGTGGGCCAGCACCAGCGTTGCGAACGGGTTGGCCGGCCGCGCGTAGGCGCCGGAGACGTGGCCGTCGCCGACGGCAATGGTGATGGGCGAGTCAGCGGTGGGCATGAGTCCATCATGCCTGATCCGGGCTGACGGGTTCGGACGCAAAGCCGGGATGCCGGCGTCGTAATGCACAGCCCGGGCACAGACAGGTGAAAGTCTCCAGCCAGCTCCGGGCCGGACAGTTAATGCAGAAGCCGGATTCACCGGACACAGCCCATCACCCGCAGGAGGAACCACCATGATGGTCTACAGACCGATTGCAGCCCTGACCATCGGCAGCGGGAGGCTCGGCGCAGCCCTTGTTGCGATGGTCGTGGTGGCGTTCTGCGGCACGGCGGCCTTCAGCCTGGACGAAGCCGGCGGGAGCTCACAGGCACACCAGGCGGCGCGATGACGGTCCTGGCCTCAACCTCCAACGACGCCGCAGGCCTCGACGGGATCGCCGTCTGGGTCGTCAACCTGATGGAGTTAGCCGGGTGCGCCGTTCTGGCCAGTCTGTTCGTCGCAGGAAAGCTCAGGAAGGCGCGCAACAAAGTGGATGCCTAGCTGTTTTGACCTAGCCGACGGTTGCCCGGCCCGCCGGGACCACCCTGAGCCAGGCGTAATCCTGCGGCCGCAGCACCAGCCCCTCGTCGATCCTTACCGACTCCTCGGAAAACAGGTCCAAAGCTTCTGCCGCGAACCCGGACAGCGTGTCCCCTGACACCACCTGCGGCCCGTCACTGAAGTTGGCCAGGGCCAGCACCACCGTTCCCTCGCCGGGCCGCTGATACCCGAGCACTGCTGCGTTGTTCGTGGTGAACGGCACCAGGCGGGTGCCGGCCAGTTCTGGGGTCGCCGCGCGGACCTCCGCCAGCCGCCGCAGCCCCGCAAAAACTGCACCTTCTGGCGTCGCCGGGTCCAGGCGCCTCGCGTAGCGTTCGGCGGGGAACTGCGGCCGGTGCACCCACCGGCTGTCCGCCTCGTGGCCGTCCTCCCGGGAGTACTCGTAGTCATTGAGCTGCCCCACCTCGTCGCCCAGGTAGAGCAGCGGGATGCCGCCGGTGCTGAAGGCTACCGAGTGGGCCAGCAGGACGCGGCGGATGGCCTCAGCCGAACCGTCCTCCAGGCCGCACAACGACGCCGTGGTACCGGAGATGCGGCAGTCGCCTGTCCGCGGGTTGTCCTGGAACGGCACGCCGTGGGCGAAGCTGCCCGGGAACCGGTTGACGTAGAACGAGTTCAGGAACCGGCGGTGTTCGAACCCGTTGATGCCGAACTCGGCGGCGTCCTCGTCGGCAAACGTCCAGCCGATGTCGTCGTGGCTCCGCACGTAGTTCACCCAGGAGGTTCCCGGCGCGATCTTGTGCCGCCGCTCAAGGGCCTGGGCCAGCAGCGATACGTTGCGCGTGGCCAGGGCTTCCCAGGTCAGCGCCATCTGCAGCGGGTTGTAGGAGAGCTGGCATTCGGCCGGATCGATGTATAGGGCCACCTCATCCGGGTGCACGATCGCCTCGGACTTGAACAGCAGCGACGGCGCCGCCAGCCGGCAGACGGCGTTGAAGGCCTGCAGTAGGGTGTGCGCCTCGGGCAGGCTCTCGCACGGTGTCCCCAGCTGCTTCCAGATGAAGGCCACCGCGTCCATTCGCAGGATGTCCACTCCGAGGTTGGCCAGGAACAGCATTTCTCCGGCCATGGCCCGGAACACTTCGGGGTTGGAGTAGTTCAGGTCCCACTGGAACGTGTGGAAGGTGGCCCAGACCCACCGGCCGTCCGGCAGTTGCACGAAGGAGCCGGGGTGGTCCTCCGGGAAGATTTCGCGCGCGTTCTGTTCGAACGCGTCCGGCATGCCGCGGTCCGGGAAGATCCAGTAGTAGTCGCTGTAGCGCGGATCGCCCGCGGCGGCCCGCTGCGCCCACTCGTGCTCGTTGGAGGTGTGGTTGAAGATGAAGTCGACCACCAGGCTGATGCCGTTGGCCCGCAGCTCGGCGGCGAGCGCGCGCAGCTGGTCCATGGTGCCGAGCTTCGGGTTGACCTCGCGGTAGCTGGACACGGCATAGCCGCCGTCGGACAGGGGCTCAGGGGCCAGGAACAGCGGCATCAGGTGCAGGTAGGTGAGGCCGAGTTCCTTGAAATAGGGGATGCGGGCGCGGACCCCCTCCAGGTCTGCCGCATACCGGTCCACGTAGCAGACGCCGCCGAGCATGCGGTTGGACTGGAACCATTCGGTATGGCCTCCGCGGCCGGCGTCCAGCTTTTTCAGGTCGGCGGGCCGCTCCTGCCAGGAACGCGCGATCTCCAGCGCCAGGGCAGTCAGCTGTTCCTCAATGTCAGGCCGTGATCCGTACAGCGAACGGAACAGCCTCGACAGATCGGGGAAGTGGCGCTCGAAGCGCTGCTCCAGCGCGGTCCAGTCCCGGCTGCCCGGCTCCAGGCCAGCCTGCGCGGCCACCCTGCTGAGCAGGCGGCGGTTGCCTGACTGGGATGCCCCTGAAGGCTGGGACTCACCGGACTCCTCGGCAGCCTGGTCCAGACTCGGGGATTCAACCATGGAACGGGTCTCCTTCGAGGATGCTCTGCGCCTGGCGGCGCCCGGTGTGTTTCATCCTTACAGATGGCCCCGCCGGTGCCCAGAGAGCGGGCAGATGTTTCTCAGTGCCCGACGGCGGGACTCGCCTGAGGGATACGACCGCCTTCGATCGTGGCAGGAATCGCGGCGGGCGGACTGCTGACGCCGCGGGCCGCGCGGGGTAGGTTGTCCCCATGGCCAGTGAACAGACCACCATCAGTGTCGACGGGCCCGACGGCCCCCGGGAAATGCGCGTCTCCAGTCCAAGCCGGGTGCTGTGGCCCGAACTGGGACTGACCAAGCTGGACCTGGCGCGCTACTTCGTGGACGTGGGGGAGGCCTTCATCCGGGCGAACGGCGACCGGCCGGTGGCACTGCAGCGGTTTTCAGACACCGTGGACGGCGAGCAGTTCTTCTCCAAGAACCCCCCGAAGGGTACGCCGGACTTCATCCGCACGGTCAAGGTCACCTTTCCCAGCGCGCGCTCGCATCCCATGCTGGTCCTGGACGAGCCGGCCGCCGCTGTCTGGGCCGCACAGATGAACACCGTGGTTTTTCACCCCTGGCCGTCGCGTGCCGACAACTCGGACAATCCCGACCAGCTGCGCATCGATCTGGATCCCCAGCCGGGTACCGACTACGACGATGCCATCCCCGCCGCCCTGGAACTGCGGAAGGTACTCGGCGAGGCGGGCCTCGACGCCTTCCTGAAAACCTCTGGCAACCGTGGGCTGCACGTCTATGCTCCCATTGAGCCGACCCGCGAGTTCCTGGACGTCCGCCACGCTGTAATCGCTGCCGCCAGGGAGGTCGAGCGGCGCATGCCGGACAAGGTCACCACGAACTGGTGGAAGGAGGAACGCGGCGAGCGCATCTTCGTTGACTTCAACCAGGCCAACCGCGACCGCACCATCGCCGGCGCGTACAGCCCGCGGGCCCTCCCGCACGCTTCCGTGTCCTGCCCCATCACCTGGGACGAGCTGGCGGACGTCAGGCCCAAGGACTTCACCATCCTCACCGTCCCGGACAGGCTGAAAACGGTGGGGGACCCGTGGGCTGACATGCATGCGAAGCCGGGGACCATCGACACGCTGCTGGAGTGGTGGGAGCGCGACGTCAAGGACGGGCTGGGTGAGCTGCCGTTCCCGCCGGACTACCCCAAGATGCCGGGCGAACCACCCCGCGTCCAGCCCAGCAGGGCGAAGAAGCCGGAGTAGCCCGCGCCGCCCGCCCGGGGCCACGCGGCTACGCCAACCCGCCCCTACTCAAACCTGGAAGGGTCGCCCGTGCCGCGGCGCACCACCTCAGCGGTGCCGCCGGAGAAGTCGACGACGGTGGTCGGCTCGGAGCCGCAGTCGCCGGCCTCGACCACGGCGTCCACCACATGGTCAAGCCGTTCCTTGATTTCCCAGCCCTGGGTCAGCGGGTCCTCCTCGTCCGGCAGCAGCAGCGTGCTGGACAGCAGCGGCTCGCCGAGTTCGGCCAGCAGCGCCTGCACGAAGTTGTGCCGCGGGATGCGCACACCCACGGTCTTCTTCTTGGGGTGCAACAGCCGGCGCGGGACCTCCTTGGTGGCCGGCAGGATGAAGGTGTAGCTGCCCGGAGTGACGGACTTGATGCTGCGGAACACGTCGTTGCCGATGTTCACGAACTGCCCCAGCTGCGCGAAGTCCTGGCACACCAGCGTGAAATGGTGCTTGCTGTCCAGTTGGCGGATGGAACGGATGCGGTCCAACGCCTCCTTGTTCCCCAGCTGGGCGCCGAGGGCGTAGCAGGAGTCCGTGGGGTAGGCGATCAGCCCGCCCGATCGCAGGAGCTGCACGATCTGCGAGATCGCGCGGGGCTGGGGATCCTCGGGGTGGACATCAAAGAATTTCGCCATGCGCTGAGCCTACGGCCCGGCGTCCGTCCGCGCACGCAACACGCAACGCGCCGCGCATGTTCACCGGGGTCCGGGGAAGTGCTCACCCCACATGCACCCACGGACGCTTGGTGACATCCGGCTCGGCTTCCCGCAGCACCTCCCGGGTGACCGGGGCGATCTCGCCCTCGCCGAGGAACAGGAAGCGCAACAGGTTCACCACCGGATTGCCCTCGGTCCAGCGGAAATAGATGTGCGGCATGAGCCCGGTGACGTCCCGGATGTGCAGGAGCACGGAGGCGATGGTGTTCGGCACCACGGGCCCGTGCACCTCCAGCACCCGGTACCCGTGCCGCACCACGCCGTGTACCTGCAGTTCGGTCTCGAAGTCGGACGAGTCGTCCACGATCACCTCCAGGAACAGCGCCTCGTAATGGACCGGCAGGTGGCTGACCTCGATGGCGGATGTCAGTTTTTGCCGGTACGCCTCCGCGGTCAGCCTGCGCGGTTCGTGCGCAATGATGCCGATGGGGCCGCTCTCGTCCTCGGCGACGAATTCCAGGGCCGTCCGGTCGAGGCGGACGTGGGTGGCGTGCAGCTCGAAGGACCGCCCGATCCTGGACAGCAGCGAAATGACGATGATGCCGGTGATGAAGAACGCGGCAATGCGGATGCCCTCGGGCCGCTCAACAATGTTTGCGACCATCGTGTAGATGAACACGAAGGCGATCAGCCCAAAGCCCGCGGTGCGTTTCCGCTGCCGGTGACGCCGGGCGGACAGTGCGACGGCGACCGCGGCGGAGGTCATCAGCACCAGCACGCCGGTGGCGTACGCACCGCCCTGGGCGTCGACGTCGGCCCTAAAAAGAATGGTGACCAGGAAGGCAATGCAGGCAAAGACCAGCACCAGCGGCCGGACGGCCTTGGCCCACTCCGGTGCCATCCCGTACCGGGGAAGGTACCTCGGCACCAGGTTCAGCAGCCCGGCCATCGCCGACGCCCCGGCGAACCACAGGATGGCGATGGTGCTGAGGTCGTAGACGGTGCCGAACCCGTTTCCCAGGTATTCATGGGCCAGGAAGGCAAGGGCGCGGCCGTTGGCCTGGCCGCCAGGCTCGAATTCGGCTGCCGGGATGAGGATCACCGTGGTGAGGCTGCTGGCAATGAGGAACGCGCTCATGATCAGCGCGGCGGTGGTCAGCATGCGGCGGGTCCCTTCGACGCGGCCCGCCGGGTTCTCCTCCGTGTCCGTGTCCCGGCCGCGGACCTGCGGCATGACGGCCACGCCTGTTTCGAAGCCGGACAGGCCCAGCGCCAATTTGGGGAACACCAGCAGGGCTATGGCGACGGCGAGCGCAGGGTTTCCGTGAGATGTCCCCAGCGCCTGCCACCAGTCGCCGACGGCGGTTGGGTGCCCCAGCGTTTCGGCGGCGGCCCTCGCCACCACCACGACGTTCAGCGCCAGATAGACCGCCACCAGGACGACGGCGATCCCGATCGCCTCCTTGAATCCGCGCAGGAAGACGGCAGCAAGCAAGGCCAGGAGAACGAGGGTCACCGTCACCTCCTGCCCCTGCAGCCACGCCGGGGCAAACGGGTTCTGGATGAGGTGTGCCGTGGCGTCCGCGGCGGAGAGGGTCATGGTAATCATAAAGTCCGTTGCCGCGAAGCCGAGCAGCACCAGGACGAACAGCTTGCCGCCCCAGCGGGGGAGCAGCCGCTCCAGCATGGCGATGGAGCCCTCCCCGTGGGAGCTTTCGCCTGCCACCCGGCGGTACACCGGCAGCGCCCCGAACAGCGTGACGGCCACGAGGACCAGCGTGGCCAGCGGGGAAATGACGCCGGCCGCGAGCGCGGCGATGGCGGGCTGGTAGCCCAGGGTGGAGAAGTAGTCCACGCCGGTCAAACACATGACCTGCCACCACGCATGCTTCCGCTCGTGCGCCAGGGTCCGCCCGCCCGGCCCTTGATGGGAACCCTTGCTGTCCTGAAGGCCGAGCAGCAGCCAGCTGTGCAGCCGCTGCCTGCGGGTGTGGCGCAGCTCCGAGGGGTCCGCCGGCGGGCGGCTCATGGTTGTCATGGTGCCTTCCATCTGTGCTGGTGCCCCGCGACCGCGCTATGTGACTGCCGCCGCGGCCAGTTACTGCCGCCGCGGCATTTTCGTGCGGGCACAGCCGAACGTAGCACCGCGCCGGAGCGCCGGAACCGCCCGCAGCGGAATCTTGACGGATCCTTAACGCCGGTCTGAGGCACCCCACCGCGCGTGCCGCCCGGGCCGGCGGACTGGTGGAAGAATGGCGTCATGGCAGGGGAACGGATCGTCATTGGCTTGTCGGGAGGCCTTGAGGGGGAGATCCTGATCCGCCGTGCCGTCAAAGTCCTGGACGGCGCCGGTGGCGGTGAGCTGCTCGCCGTGCACATCCGTTCCGCGGAGGGCGCGTCGCGCGAATCCACCAGCGCCCTGGAATCGCAGCGCCGTCTGGTGGTGGAGCTGGGCGGAAGCTACCACACCGTCGCCGCCCATGACCCCGTCGAAGCACTCCTGGGGTTCGCGTCCCATGTGGGCGCAACCAGGCTGGTCATCGGCCAGTCGCGCGCGCACCCTCTGACCAGGCTCCTGTCGGGCGGCACAGAGACGCGGATCATCCGCCGTGCCGGCGACCTTGACGTGCAGGTGGTGCCGCATCCCCTGGCCGGGCGCGGCACGGGCCGGCGTCGGCAGCGGGACCTTGGCCGCGTGCGCGTCGCCGTCGGCTTCGTACTGGCGGCCGCCGTCCCCATCCTGATGCAGCTGGCGCTCGCCGTCATCGAGCACAGCGTGGCCACCGCCGTCCTGGTCCAGCTGGCCGGGGCCGTGGCCGTGGCGCTCGTGGGCGGGCTCTGGCCTGCCGTCGCCGGTGCACTCTGGAGCAGCCAGCTGGTCAACTACTTCTCGACGCCGCCGGTGGGTGAGCTGGCCATCGGCGATCCGCAGGACCTGCTTTCCCTCGGCGTTTTCGTCGGCGTCTCGGTGGCCGTGGCCGGCGTCGTGGACAGGTCCGCACGCCGTTCCAAGGAGGCCGCCCGCGCGCGCGCCGAGGCGGCCACGCTCGGTGAGCTGGCCCGCGGCGCCACCCGCGCGGAAGATACGGTGGGCAGCCTGCTGGCACAGGCGCTGGACGTCTTCGGGGTACGCGGCGCGGCTCTCTTCAGCGGGTCCGCCTTCGAACCCGCATCCGGCGCCGATCCCGGCGCGCGGCTGCTCGCGAGTGCGGGCGAGCTGACGGAGCATGAACGGGAAGGCACGGAATTCGCCGGGCACACCGTGGAACCGGTCGACGACGGCACCTGGCTGGTGCTGTTCGGCAGGACCGTGCCGGCTGCCGACAGCAGCCTGCTGGGCGCCTTCGCCGCGCACGTGCTGGCCCAGCTGGAGCGCCAGCAGCTGGCCGCCAGCCGCCTCGAGGTGCTGCGGCTTGCCGAGGGAAACACCATGCGCACCGCCATCCTGCGTGCCGTCTCCCACGACCTCCGCACGCCGCTCGCCGGAATCAAGCTCGCCGTCGGCGGCCTCCTGCAGACCGCCGTCACGTATCCCCCCGAGGAGAAACAGGAGCTGTTGGAAACCATCGACGAATGCTCGGACCGGCTGGACGCCCTGGTGGGCAACCTCCTCGACATGTCCAGGATCACCGCCGACTCAGTCCGTCCCCTGCTGAAGCCCGTTCGGTGGCTCGATGTTGTGCCTCCCGCGCTGCGTGGCCTTCCGGCGGGGAGTGTGCGAGTGGAACTGCCGCCGAACCTTCCCGCCGTCGACGCCGACGCAGTCCTGCTGGAGCGCGTCATCGCCAATATCGCGGAAAACGCGGTCAAGTACGCCCCGGCCTCTGACGTAAAAGTGACGGCGGCGACGGGCGGGCTCAGCGGCACCGTCCTTAACGGGCACCCGGCAGGTGAACTGAGGATCATCGACCACGGACGCGGTGTGCCGGGCCGGAACGTGCCCGCGATGTTCCGGCCGTTCCAGCGACTGGACGATGTGTCCCAGTCGAGCGGCGTGGGCCTTGGACTGGCGGTCGCAAGGGGGTTCGTCTCGGCCATGGGCGGCAGCCTGGCGGCAGAGGAGACGCCCGGCGGGGGGCTCACCATGGTCATCCGGCTTCCCCTGTCAACGGGACATGACACAACCATTGCCGACGGCGGGGCATCCGCCGTCGCTCCTGGCGTTTCACCTGCCGTATCTCCACAGGAGACTGCCCAGTGACGGGCGTCCTCGTTGTGGATGATGACCAGCATCTGCTGAAGGCGCTGCGGATCACGTTGCAGGCGCACGGCTACGCCGTGGAGACGGCCGCGGACGGCGAGGCCGCGCTGATTGCTGCCTCGCGCAATCCGCCCGGGCTTGTTGTCCTGGACCTGGGACTGCCGGACATGGACGGTGCGGCGGTCCTCAGGGAACTCCGCCGCTGGAGCTCCGCCCCGGTTCTGGTGCTCTCGGCCCGGCACGGTTCATCGGACAAAGTGGACGCCCTCGACGCCGGCGCGGACGATTACATCACCAAGCCCTTCGGGCTGGAGGAACTCCTGGCCCGGCTTCGCGCGCTCCTGCGCCGCGCGCCGGAAACCGCCGAGCCGTCCACCGTGGACACCGCGGAGTTCAGTGTTGACCTGGGGCGGCGGATGGTCA
Organism: Arthrobacter sp. ISL-65; assembly: GCF_018613795.1. Taxonomy (GTDB): domain Bacteria; phylum Actinomycetota; class Actinomycetes; order Actinomycetales; family Micrococcaceae; genus Arthrobacter. The sequence goes on along the minus strand of NZ_JAGGPN010000022.1, from coordinate 60,071 downwards.
CCCGGAATGGTGAGCCTGTCCGGCTCACTCCCACGGAGTGGAGCATCCTTGAACTGCTGGTGCGGAACCCGGGGAAGCTCATCACCCAGCAACAGATCCTGGCCACCGTCTGGGGGCCAGCCTATGAGAAGGAAGCCAACTACCTGCGGGTGTACATGGCCCAGCTCCGGCGCAAGCTGGAGGCGGACACAGGCAACCCGCGCCATCTGCTGACCGAGGCCGGCATCGGTTACCGCTTCCGGCCCTGACCGCCGCCGCCGAACCCCTATGAAGGGGAGCCGGATTCGGGCAACATGTGTAGTGCCGGGCGTCGCGCACATAAGGCGCCACACGCATAGCCGAAGGAGAACCGACCGTGTCCACCCTGCTCAACCCGTACATCAGCTTCCGTGACAACGCCCGCGACGCCATGACCTTTTACCAGTCAGTGTTCGGCGGCGACCTGGCGCTCAGCACCTTCGGGGAGTTCCACGCGAGCGAAGACCCGGCCGAGGCTGACAAGATCATGCACGGGATGCTGACCGCCGAGAAGGGGCTTGTGCTCATGGGGGCCGACACCCCCAACTCCATGGACTACTCGCCGGGCAACAACATTTCCGTGTCGCTCAGCGGGGACGACGAGGCCGAACTGCGCGGCTACTACGACAAGCTGTCCGGCGACGGCGGCACCGTCACCGTCCCGATGGAGAAGGCTCCGTGGGGCGACATCTTCGGCATGTGCACCGACAAGTTCGGCATCGCATGGCTGGTGAACGTCAACGGGGCCGCGGCAGCTCCTGCTTCCTAGCGACGAAGTACGCATTGAAGGGATCCTCGTCCAATTCCTTGACGTCAACCTGTTCGAAGCCGGCCTCCCGCACCATGGACTCGGCCAGCTGGACACCCCACACCGTGCCCAGTGCATCGCCGTCCTGGGCGAGCGACACCGACATGCAGTGCGTGGTGGAGATGGCGTAGAGGAACGTCGCCCATGGCAGGTTGAGGTTTTCCTCGAGTTTGCTGGACGCCTTCATGTCCACCATCAGGAACGTTCCGCCGGGCCGCAGGGCCTGGTGAATGTTCCGCAGGACGGTGGCCGGGTGTGCCTGGTCGTGGATGGCATCGAAGACGGTGATCAGGTCCAACTCTTCGTCGATGTCCAGGCCGGCGGCGTCGCGCTGGACGAAACGCACGTTGGTGAGGCCAAGGCGTTCAGCCTCGGCCCGGCCGGCGGTCAGGGCTTCCTCGAGGAAGTCATAACCGGTGAACCTGCTGGCCGGGAAAGCTGCTGCCATCAGGTTCACCGCGTGCCCGGCGCCGCAGCCGATATCTGCGACGTCGATGCCCGTCCGCAGCGCGTCCACGCGTCCGCAGAGCGGAAGGATGGCGTCGATGAGGGACGCGTCGTGCACGGAGCCGCTGTCCGCTGCCTGGATCTCCACGAAGCCCGGGTAGTCGGCGTAGTCCAGGCCGCCACCGGTCCGGAACTTGCCGGCGATCTTGCCCGCCACTTCTCCCATCAGCGTGATGTACATCAGCGTTCGGGCCAGGTTGTCCACCCCGGGGCCGGTGACGGACGGGGCGATGTCGGGGCGCAGCAGGTAGGTCCGTGCCGCGGGGTTGTAGTCGACGAACCTGGCGGTGGCCATCCCGCCCAGCCATTCGCGGACGTAGCGTTCATTGAGCCCCGCGGCGTCGGCGATCTGCTCGCTGGTGGCGGCCGGCAGGTCCGCCATCGCCTCGAAGAGGCCGGTCTGGTAGCCGATGCTGGCCAGGATGGCCGCGGAACTGTCGTTGAGGATCCCCACCAGCCTCCCGGCAGCAGCCTCGACGGCTGCCTCGGGGGCGGCGACTGCCTGGCTTTGGAAGGTGCTCATTGTTTGTGCCTTTCGGTAAGTGCGGACCTTTTTGGGGACTGCGGACCGCTACTTCCGAAGGTAGGCCCGCGGAGGACCGCCCCGCGTCGGGCGGACGATACATCTTTTCCGCGCGGGGATGGGGCAGATGATGTATGCGCCGCTTAGGATCCGGGGCGGCCGTGCTCATGCGCCCACGCCGCGGCGCCGGTGCGCGAGGAGACGCCGATCTTGCCGAAGATGTTGGCCAGGTGGCGGCCCACGGTTTTTTCGCTGATGACCAGGGCATCGGCCACCTGGCGGTTGCTCGCGCCGCCGCTGACCAGCGCCAGGATTTCGGCCTCGCGGGCGGTGAGCCCGCCCGGCGCAGACTCATGATTCCGTTGCAGGTAAGCCTGGATCCGCTGGAGGTCGGGCTCAGCGCCAAGCTGCCGGTAGATGGCCGCCGCTGTGGCCAGGTCCGCCTCGGCTGCTTCCGGATTGCCTAGTGACCTCCGGCAGGACGATTCCAGTTCATGGATGACAGCCGTGCTGTAGCGGGCCCGCTGGTCGCGGTAGATCCGGCCTGCCGCTTCGAAGGCGGCCAGGGCTTCCGCTGTCTGGCCCGCTCCCAGCAGGACAACACCCCGGGCCTGAGCTGCCCACGCCCGCAGTCCAGGGGAGGAATAGCGGGCCGCCGTCTGCTCCAACTCGGCGCAGCATGTTGTGGCGAGGTCCTCCTGCCCGGACGCCGCTGCCAGCTCGGTGGCGGCAAGCAGCAGCCGGGCTTTATCGAGCGGTCCGCTTACGGCCAGGGCCACCCGCAGCTGCTCCAGCGCCAGGCCGCGCTCACCGGCGGCGAGGTGCAGCCGGGCCTCACCCGGTTGAGGTTCGACGCCGACGTCCCGCGCCCGGGCGTATGCATCGAGGGCGCCGGCCGGGTCGCCCCGCAGACGGCGGATCTCGCCGAGCTCGTAGTAGCCGGCGCCAGCCATCCAGCCGTGGGCCTGGGCCAGCCTGTCACTGAGGGGCAAGAGTTCCTGCTCCGCGGCATCCCAGTTGCCCTCTGCACTAAGGAGTTGGAGCTCGTGGACCCGGGTCACATCGGCGTAGACGAATGTGCGGGATTGTCCCGCGGTCCACCGCTCCATGGCCGTGGTCCAGGACCGCATCCGGGAAAAGTCGCCCAGCACGTGGCAGAGATGGGTCACCGTGCAGTAGATGTCGCCGGCCCACTCCTGCGGAACCTCACCGGCGAGGACAGGAAGCATGGCCTCGTCGAGGTCTCCGAATCCTGCCTCGGTCTGTCCCTCCCGGACCAGCGCCAGGCCGAACAAGACTCTGGCAAAGCACGCCAGTGCCGGATCCCCGAAGCGGTCGGCGAGGGCTTCGACCGTTGCCGCAGCCGTCCGGGCGGGTGCCGGATCGCCCTCGACGTCCATGGTCATGCCCGCCTCGAGGTAGAGCAAATAGCCGCTGGGCGGGCCTTCCGGGAGCCCCTCCAGCATGCGCCGTGCGCGGTTCAGCCATCCGGAAGCCACGGCGAGGTCGCCCCGGGTGCCCCAGCGGAGGGACAGGTTGAGCGCGGCCATCGCGGCACCGGTCCGGTCCCCGTCGCCCGCCAGCCGGCGGTACAGTTCTTCGGCCGTGGCCAGCGCCCCGGATGTGTCGCCCAGCCACCAGGCCGAACTCGCCAGCGCATCGAGGTCCGGCGCGTCAAGCGGCGCCTGCAGTCGCGCGGCGCCGAAGCCGCGCCGTGCGCCGGCCCAGTCCCGGCGGTCATAAGCTTCGCGGGCATTCAGGATCAATTGGTCGAGTTCAGGCATGCGATCTTCCCCGATGATGCATCCAGACTACTGCCGTGCCCTGATGCTGGAAACCGCGGGGATGGCTGCGTGGACGGGGCTCAAAACCTGGCCGTTCAGGAACCAGGCGGCGACCATACCCACTCGCGGATGCCGGGCAGGTCCTCGAAGTGCTCGCGGATGTAGGCGGCGTGGGCGTCCAGCTGCCCGTGGCAGTGCTCGGCCAGGGACTCCGCGCCGTCGAACTGCCGCGGCATCCGGCGGAGTGCCTCCAGCGCCAGGTGGTAACGGCTCATCCGGTTGACCACCACCATGTCGAACGGCGTGGTGGTGGTGCCCTGCTGGCTGTAGCCGCGAACGTGGAACCGGTCCGGGTTCGGCCGGCCGTGCAGGAGCTGGTGGAAGGAGCGGGCGTAGCCGTGCCATGCCACCACCACCTCGCAGGTGTCCGTGAACAGCGAAGTGAACGTCCCGTCGTCGAGCCCGTGCGGGTGCACGTCGCGCGGCGGAAGAACCATGGCGTCCATGACGTTCACCACGCGCACGGTGGCATCGGGAACGTGGCGCTGCAGCAGCCAGGCAGCCGCAAGTGCCTCCTCGGTGGGGACGTCGCCGGCGCAGGCGAGGACGACGTCCGGTTCTGTGCTGCTGCCGTCCTCGTTGCCGGCCCACTCCCAGCGGGAGGCTCCGGCTTCTGCATGCGCGCGGGCTTCCGCCAGGGTCAGGTACTGGGGGTGGGACTGCTTGTCGACGACGACAAGGTTCACGTAGTCCTTGCTGAGCAGGGCGTGTTCTGCAGCCGCCAGCAGCGTGTTGGTGTCCGGCGGCAGGTAGATTCTCGTCACCTCGCCGGAAAGGGACAGCACGGTGTCGATCAGGCCCGGGCCCTGGTGGCTGAAACCGTTGTGATCGTTGCGCCAGCAGGTGGAGGTCAGCAGGATGTTCAGGCTGGGCACCGGCGAGCGCCATTCCAGATCCCGGGCGTGCTGCAGCCACTTGGCGTGCTGGACGGTCATGGAGGCGCTGACCATGGCGAAGGCCTCGTAGCTGGCGAAGAACCCGTGCCGTCCGGTCAGCAGGTAGCCTTCCAGCCAGCCCTGGCACAGGTGCTCGGAGAGCACCTCCATGACGCGGCCGTCCGCCGACACATGGTCGTCCCCGCCGGTATCCCCGCCGCTCCCGTAGGTCCCCGCCAGCATGAGGCAGCGGTCGGTGGCCTCGAACACGGCGCCCAGCCTGTTGCTGTTGGTTTCATCCGGGCAGAACAGCCGGAACCGCGGGTTGTCCTCCGTTCCGGTGTAGAGGTCGCGGAACAGCTCGCCCAGCGCCTTGGTGGTTTCGATGCTGGTCGCACCGGGCTGGCCGGGGTCGACGGCGTACTGCTCGAGGTCCGGAATGTCCAGCGGGACGGACGGCTGGCCGTTGGCCCACGGCGCAGCCCCCATCCGGAGCCTGCCTTCGGGCGCCAAAGCGGCCAGTTCGGGCAGGAGCCGGCCGTCGTCGTCGAACAGGGACTCGGGCTGGTAGGAGCGCATCCATTGCTCCAGAAGCGCCAGGTGCTCCGGATTGTCCCTGACACCGGACAGGGGAACCTGGTGCGCACGGAACGTGCCTTCCACCGGACTGCCGTCCACGGACCCCGGTCCGGTCCAGCCCTTGGGGGTCCGCAGGATGATCGCCGGCCAGCGCGCCGCCGTCGTGCGAGTACTGCCGGAGCCGGAAGCGCCGGAACCGGCGCCCCGGGCGGCCTGCTGGATGTCCCGGATGGTGCCATACGCCTGGTCCAGGGCGGCGGCCAGGGCCCGGTGGACCTTCTCGGGCTGGTCGCCGGACACCGTCACGGGTTCCCACCCGTTGGCGCTTAGCAGTGCCTCGACGTCCGCGTCGGGGCGGCGTCCCAGGACTGTAGGCCCGGAAATTTTGGCCCCGTTCAGGTGCAGGATGGGCAGGACTGCGCCGTCCCGCGCCGCGTTGAGGAAGAACGGCGCCGTCCAGGAGGCGGCGAGCGGTCCGGTCTCGGCCTCGCCGTCGCCCACCACGCAGGCGGCGATCAGGCCCGGGTTGTCCATCACCGCGCCGGTGGCGTGCATCAGCGAGTAGCCCAGCTCGCCGCCTTCGTGGATGGACCCGGGAGTGGCGGGACCCACGTGGCTGCCCACACCGCCCGGCGTCGAAAACTGCCGTGCCAGCCGGCGCAGCCCGGCGGCGTCGCGGCTGATCTCAGGGTAGATCTCGGAGTAGCTGCCCTCGAGATAGACGTTCGCCACCACCGAAGGTCCGCCGTGGCCCGGGCCGGCAATGAAGAGGACCTCGGCAGATGTATTCCTGATCAGCCGGTTCAGGTGGGCGTAGATCAGCGATAGCCCGGGCCCGGTGCCCCAGTGCCCCAGCAGCCTCGGCTTGATGTGCTCCGGCCGCAGCGGCTCCCGCAGCAGTGCATTGTCCTGGAGGTAGATCTGGGCCACCGTCAGGTAGTTCGCCGCGTTCCAGTAGCGGTGGAGGAGGTCCAGTTCGTCGTCCGAAATTGCCCCGTTTGCCCCGGCCATGCCCATGGATTGCCTTCCGTCGGATCCCGCTCCAGCGCTGACGGGCACAGTCTACCCCGGCGTTTTGGCCGCCCTCAGATCCACTTCGGGGCAGGAGGAACGTCGGACAGAACGTCTGCCCCGCGGGCCGCGGTGACGCCGGAGCAGCCCGCTTCGGCTGTCCGTCCGGCGGCCCAGGCAGCCACGCCGGCGAGCGGGCCGCCGACAGTGACGGGATCCTCCGCAGCAATATCGCCAAACACCAGGTCCGTGCCCGTCACCCTGACCGCCAGCCCGGCATCTGTGCCGCGGGTGTGCCAGGCCGAGGTGATGTCCCGCAGCAGCCGTTCCAGGACGGGCGCGGGGATGTCGGCGAAGCTGGCACCGTTTCCGAGGTCGACGGCGTGGATCCAGACTTCGCGGGTGCGCATCCAGACGGTTTCGGAGGCCGGGACGGTGCGGCCCTGGATGGTCTTGACTTCGTTGGCCCAGTCCCGGTCCGGCAGGTCGCGCCATTCGACGCTGAGGTGCACGGCGGAGTGGTCGAAGAGGTTCCGCAATGCGATCGGGGACAGGGTGGCGCCGAAGTTGATTTCGTGGTCCCGAACCGCCACCGAGGGGTACATGGGCGTTTCGACCCCGGTGGCCGCCCACTCCACCAGCCGGGCGATGGCCCGTGCGTTGTAGCCGACGTGGGCCACGACGTGCCGGCGCGTCCAGTCCGGAAGGAGGGAGCCGCCGTCGAGCTCGCCGTCGCTGAGTTCGTTAAGTTTGCGGGCGAAGAATGCAGTGCCCCGCCGGGCCTGCAGGAGTTCTTCCTGCAGGCCCGGGTCGGTGGCGAGGTCGTGGCGGGTTGCCATCAGGCTTCCTTGACCACGCGGTTGCTCAGCCGGCCTAAACCTTCGATGGTGGTGACCAAGACCTGGCCTTCCTGCAGGTAGCGCTTGGGGTCCTGCGCGTGGCCCACACCGCCGGGGGTGCCGGTGGCGATCACGTCTCCGGGGTTCAGCGTGATGATGGTGGAGATGTAGGAGACCAGGAATTCGGGCGTGAACACGAGGTCGCCGGTGGGGGTGCTCTGCTGGATCTCGCCGTCCACGGCCGAGGTCATCAGCGGCCCGGCGCTGAACTCGTCCTGAGTGACCAGGGCGGGGCCGAATGGGGTGGATTTTTCCCAGGTCTTGCCCTGTAGCCACTGGATGGTGCGGAACTGGTAGTCGCGCATGCTGACGTCGTTCAGGACGGAGTAGCCGGCGATGTGGCTCGCGGCGTCTGCTTCGCTGATCCGCCGGCCCTTCTTGCCGATGACGACGGCGAGTTCGGCTTCCCAGTCCACGGTGTCGGATTCCTGCGGCAGCGCAAGGTCATCATTCGGGCCGATCAGGGATTCGGTGTACTTGGCGAACAGGGTGGGGTGCTCCGGGATTTCCCGGCCCATCTCCTTGATGTGGTTGCGGTAGTTGTGGCCCACGCAGATGATTTTCCCCGGGGAGGGCACGACGGCGGCGAGGTCGGCGCCGTCGAGCGCGTGGGTTGCGCCGTTGGCCGCCCGAGCCGTGGTCTCCCAGTCTTCGCTGCGGAGGAGTTCGCCGACGTCGGTGAAGCCGTCGATCTCGATCAGGGTCTCGCCGTCCTGGCGGACAGCCACGGTTTCTGTTTTTTCCCCATTGGAGAGGCGGAGGGTGAGGAGTCTCATGCGTTCTTGCGTCCTTCGGTGTAAGTGCGGTTGAAGTTCAGGCGTTCGAAAATGGGGGCGTCGCTGAAGCGGAACAGATCGAATTCTGTTTCCGCCTGCAGGGACCACTCGGTCCAGGACGGGACCACGAACAGGTCGCCCTTGGCGAGTTCCTTGCGTTCGCCGTTGAGCAGCACGCTGCCGGTGCCTTCGAAGACCTGCCACACGCTGGAGCCGACCTCGCGGACGGCTTCGGTAGTGGCGCCGGCGCGGAGCCGGTGGAACTCGGCGCGGATGGTGGGCATCACGTCCCCGCCGGTGGTGGGGTTGGTGTAGCGGATCGCGGCGTGGCCCTGGCTGACGGTGGCCGGGTGGCCCTCATCCTCCAACAGCAGCTGCTCGCGCAGTGCCCGGTCGGTGTGTTCCCACCGGTAAGCGGCGATGGGGGAGTTGGTGGTGTTGTCCAAGCCGGAGAGCGGGCGCAGCCCGGGGTGGGCCCAGAGCCGCTCGGAGCGGGAGATGTCCGGGGTGGCCTCGTCGGTGACACGCTCGGTTCCGAATTCGAAGAACCCGGCGTCGGCGTAGTGCACGAACGGGATGTCCAGGCCGTCGATCCACGCCATCGGCTGGTCGGTGTCGTTGTGGTGGCCGTGGAAGTTCCAGCCGGGCGTCAGCAGGAAGTCACCGCGGCGCATCGCCACCGGGTCCCCGTTCACTACGGTCCAGACGCCTTCGCCTTCGACGACGAACCGGAAGGCGTTCTGCGAGTGGCGGTGCTCCGGTGCGGTCTCGCGGGCACCCAGGTACTGGATGGCCGCCCAGAGCGTCGGTGTCGCATAGGGCGTGCCACCCAGCCCCGGGTTGGCGAGGGCTATGGCCCGCCGCTCACCGCCCCGCCCTACGGGAACCAGGTCACCGGCGCGGGCAGCCAAGGGGTAGAGGTCGTCCCAGCGCCACACATGGGGCCGGGCTTTGGGCGAAGGAACCATCGGCATCAGGTCACCGATCTCGGTCCAGAGCGGGATGAGGTTCTCCTGCTCGAAGTCGCGGTACAGCTGCTCCAGTTGCACGGCCTCCTCCGGTGTCGGTTCCGGGGCCTCATGGGCGGCGGCCACTGATTCATGGGTCGTGTTCTCGGCGCTGATGGTCACGCGGGCCTCCTCGATAGGTCAGAACAGTTCGTTGGCGTAGTTCGACCCTACGGATGGAGCTATGTGATCCCCAGCATATTCTGCTGGTCAGAATTGTTAGTGTGGGACGACTGGGTCCGGACTTCCGGGGCCTCAGTCCGGCTCGGCCGGATTGGCCGCGATATCGATCTCCAGCTGCCGGCAGGTTTCCCGCAGGGCGGGCACGAGTCCGGCGTCGAACAACCTGCGGAACCGCGTCGCGGGAGTGGCGACGCTGAGCGCTCCGACCACCTGGCCGTGCCGGTTGTGCAGGGCGATGCCGAGGGCGCTCACGCCCTCCTCCGTGCCCTCAAAGTTAGCCGCGAAACCGTTGCTGCGGATGGATTCAAGCTCGCGCAGGAACACCGGGTAGTCCGCCGCGGGAATCGTGTCCCCGCCAATTTCGGCATTGTTGCTGCGGAAGAGCTGTTCGATCATCGGGGTTTCAAGTTCGGCGAGCATGGCTTTGCCTCCGGAGGTCTTATTGGCCGGCATCACCGTCCCCTGCCGGTCACCAACCCGCAACACGTTGTTTCCCTCCACCGTGGCCAGGAACCGCACCTTCGTGCCCACCCGGACCATGAGGTTGACGGTCTCGTTGAGTTGCGCGGACAGCAGCTCCATGTGCGGCTGGGCGAGCCCGCGGAGCAGCCTGGTCCAGCTCAGCCCGGCAGGCCCGACCCCCATTGCAGGACCCGGCACGTAGCGGCGGTTTTCATCCTGCACGGCGAACCCCCGGTAGACCAGCATCGCCAGGAGCCGGTGGGCAGTGGACGGGGCCACCCCCAGCTCCCCGGCTGCGTCCTTGAGCCTCAGCGCGCCACCGTCCCGGAGCAGCTGCAGGAGTTGCAGCGCGTTGTCCACTGCCTCGATGGAATAGGTGGGCCGCTTCTGCACCGGCTTCCGGGACGAATGGGATGATGAGATGTTCTGCACATCAGAATTCTATGGCGGCTGCCCTGCCATGGCGCTGACAGTAGTGGGATGAATCACACACTTCCCGCCGCAGCGCCGCACGGGTCCTCCCAGGGGGCTCCCGCCCGCACTGCCGCGAATGAGCCCCCACCGAGGTTCTCCAAAAGCTCGGCAGCGGCTGTTCTCGTCTGCTGGCTCCTGGTGGTCTTCGACGGTTACGACCTCATCGTCTACGGCACCGTCCAGTCCTCCCTGATCTCCGAGACCGGCTGGGGACTGAGCAAGGCCACCGCCGGAACCATCGGATCCATGGCCTTCGTCGGCATGATGATCGGGGCGATCTTTGCCGGCCGAATGGCCGACTCCTGGGGTCGCCGCCGCACCATCCTGGGTTGCGCCATCATTTTCTCGATCTTCACCATCCTTTGTGCCTTCGCTCCCAATGCCGCCGCCTTCGGATCCCTGCGGCTCCTCGCCGGCATCGGGCTCGGCGGCCTGGTGCCGTCAGCGAACGCCCTCGTTGCCGAGCTGGTGCCCGCCAAATGGCGGTCCACAGTCGCCACCCTGATGATGTCCGGCGTCCCGATCGGCGGATCCATCGCAGCCCTCGTCGGCATTCAGATAATCCCCGCCTTCGGCTGGGAGTCAATGTTCCTGGTGGCCGTGCTTGCCCTGGTAGTCGTGGTGCCGCTCGGCCTGAAATACCTTCCGGAGACGCTGGCCCCGCTAAGCGCCATGGATGTTGCCGCAGCCAAGGCGGCCCGCAACGCGACCGGAAAGGCAGCCGGCAGTGGCGGCACGGTCAAGGAACCATCCGGCTTCAAATCGCTGCTCCGTGCCCCCTACCTGGGAGCCAGCGTGCTGTTCGCCGTGGCCACGATTGCCACGCTCTTTGCCTGGTACGGGTTGGGCACCTGGCTGCCCAACCTCATGCAACTGGCCGGTTACAACCTGGGCTCCGCCCTGACTTTCGCCCTGGCCCTCAATCTCGGGGCGGTGGCCGGCTCGGTCATCACGGCCTGGGCCGGGACCCGCTTCGGTCCGGTTCCGACGGCGATCGCCGCTGCCGCCGTCGCTGCCGGAGCGCTCGTGGTCCTCGTGACCGGGCCCCCCGTCGGCGTCGTCTACTGCATGCTGGTCCTTGCCGGCGTCGGCACGCATGGCACGCAGTGCCTCATCATCGCCGCCGTCGCGAGCCACTATCCCGGGCATCTGCGGGGGACCGCGCTGGGCTGGGCTCTGGGGACGGGCCGGATCGGCGCCGTCGCCGCACCGCAGGTGGGCGGCCTACTGCTTGCCGCCGGTTTGGGCGTCAATTCCAATTTCCTGGCCTTCGCCCGTGCAGCCGCCATCGCCGCGGTCCTGCTGGCCGCCGTCGGTCTCAAACTCAAGTCAAAACTCTCAATTTCCCCCTCACCAACAGGAGCAAACAATGTCTGAGCACGCCTCGTCCACCGATGTCCTCGTCATCGGAGGGGGAATGGCCGGATTGGCCGGCGCCCTCGCGCTGCGTGAAAACGGCGCCAACGTCACCCTCGTGGAGCGGGCCCCTGAATTCGGTGAGGTCGGCGCGGGGCTGCAGATGGCCCCCAACGCCGCCCGCGTCCTCCGGCGCTGGGGCCTGCTGGAAAAGGCGCTTGAGATAGGTGTCCAGCCCAAGCACCTGGTGTTCCGCGATGCCGTCACCGGCGAGGAACTCACCCGGCAGTCCCTTGGCGGGGAATTCGCCGAACGCTACGGTGCGCCGTACGTCGTGATCCACCGCAGCGATCTGCACCGGGTCCTCCTCGAAGGCTGTGAGGCGGCGGGGGTCAAGCTTGTCAACGACGTCATGGTCGAGAGCGTTGAAACCGTGAACGGCCGCGGCGTGGCCCACACCGCCGCCGGCGTGGACTACGAGGCCGACGTCGTGATCGGTGCCGACGGACTCAAGTCCACCCTGCGTCCGCTCGTGGCCAGCGACGAACCGGTCTCATCGGCCTACGTTGCCTACCGCGGCACCGTGCCGATCACCGAAAATACTCCCAAGGCCGACCTGGAGGACGTTATCGTCTACCTCGGACCGGACTGCCACCTCGTGCAGTATCCGCTGCGCAAAGGCGAGCTGCTGAACACTGTGGCCGTCTTCAAATCACCCTCCTTCGAACGCGGCGAAGAGCAGTACGGGGGAGTGGACGAGCTGGAGGCCGCGTACAAGGATTGCGTCCCCGCCGTCCAGGAAGCGCTGAAGAACCTGGGTACCAGCATGCGCTGGCCCATGTACGACCGCGACCCGATCGAAAGCTGGGTCGCCGGCCGGATGGTGCTGATGGGCGACGCGGCGCATCCGATGCTCCAGTACCTCGCCCAGGGGGCCTGCCAGGCTCTGGAGGACGCAGCCGCGCTGCAGGACGTCAGCAACGGCACTGTGTTCACCCCGGACGGCGTCAACCCGGCAGCCTGGGACGATGCAATCCAGGAATTCAACAACCTCCGCGCAGGCCGCACCGCCCGGGTCCAGCGCACCGCGCGGATCTGGGGCGAGACCTGGCACGTCTCGGGGCTGGCACGCACCCTGCGCAACCTGCTCTTCAAGAGCCGGAAGGACAACGACTTCCAGTACAACGACTGGCTGTACGGCCAGGACGGCGACGGCGTGCCCGCCGCTGCCGTGCCGGCGTCGACCGTGGGGGCGAAGGTTCCGGCGTAACCGGGCGGCGCTGTAGCGCAGCGGCGTCCTAGCAGAGCCTGGAGTCTGGGGGCATTGCCCCGCCCTGCGGGCGTTCCGTAGCGTTAGGTTCAGCGCCGGTTGCAGGCGTTGGAGGAATGCCGTGGGAAATGCCGCGCGGAATGAAGACACCGCGCTGAGTGGAGGCACCGGGAACAGGGTGACCCTCTACCTGGATGTCGACGGCGTGGTCTGCCCGTTCGGCCCCACGGGCACTACGCCGTGGGGCTCGGCCTGGCGTTACGCCTACGCCGGGATGCTGGAAGTTGCCTACGCGGCGGAGCTGGTGGCGGCCCTGAACCGGCTGTCACTGCGGCCCGGACTCCGCTGCGTCTGGCTCACCAGCTGGGAGGAGCTGGCGCCCGCCGTACTCTGCCCGGTCACCGGACTGGAGGGAAGCTCGTGGCCGGTGCTTACCGCGGACGGGGCGGGAAGCGGCGCGGAATGGTGGAAGCTGGAAGCCATCCAGGCGGATGTGGGCAGGAACACGCCGGAGCGGATCATCTGGGTGGACGACCAGCTCGCCTTCGAGGGCCGTGCCCAGGCTTGGGCGCGGATCCTTGGCCGCCGTGCCTTGCTGGTCTCGCCGGACCCCCGGACCGGACTGTCGCCGCGTCATCTGGAGGCCATCCGCGCCTTCTCCCGGCCCCCGGACCGGCAGGTGTGACAGAGTCTGGGCCTTGCAGGTTTGACCTCGTCTGCAGGACGCGTACCATCGATAAGGTTTCAAGCCCGCTCTGCAACTCCGCTACCCCACCCCCAGACGTTTTCTTAAACAGCGGGTGAACTATGCTGTGCAGTGCAGGCAGGGGAAGTGGAACTGCTGTACGTAGACTCTGCAGATTGGGCAACAGGTGGACATCACCTTCATGGTGGCGCTGGTCATTGCGCTGGCACTATTTTTCGACTTCACGAACGGGTTCCATGACACCGCAAACGCGATGGCCACGCCCATTGCCACCGGTGCCATCAAGCCCAAGACTGCGGTTGCACTAGCCGCGGTCCTGAACCTGGTTGGCGCCTTTCTGTCCACGGAAGTTGCCAAAACGGTCTCGGGCGGTATCATCCGCGAAGGGTCCGGCGGAATACAGATCACTCCGGACATAATTTTCGCCGGCCTCATGGGCGCCGTCCTGTGGAACATGATCACGTGGCTGAAGGGTCTGCCGTCCAGCTCATCCCATGCGCTCTTCGGAGGTCTAATCGGCGCGGCGATCGCCGGCATCGGCTTCCACTCCGTCAATCTGGAAACACTGCTGCAAAAAGTCATTCTTCCCGCTGTCTTCGCCCCCGTCATTGCCGGACTTGTGGCCTACATCTGCACCCGCATCGCCTACGCACTCACGTCACGGCATGATCCGGAGACGGGCAGCAAGCTTACGCAGAAGCGCGGCGGCTTCCGGACCGGCCAGATCTTCACGTCCAGCCTGGTGGCGCTGGCCCACGGTACGAACGACGCCCAGAAGACCATGGGCATTATCACCCTTGTGCTGATCTCGGCCGGAACGCAGGAGCCCGGTTCGGGTCCGCAGCTCTGGGTGATCGCGGCCTGCGCGTTGGCCATTGCCATCGGAACCTACGCCGGTGGCTGGCGAATCATCAGGACCATGGGTGCCGGACTCACCGAGGTGAAGCCCGCCCAGGGCTTTGCGGCCGAATCGAGCACCGCGTCCGCCATTCTTGCGTCCTCGCACCTGGGCTTTGCCCTGTCCACCACGCAGGTGGCCTCCGGATCCGTGATCGGCTCCGGCATGGGCCGCCGGGGCACGACCGTTCGCTGGGGCATGGTGGGACGGATCGCCCTCGGCTGGCTCTTCACGCTGCCGGCCGCCGGCATCGTTGGTGCCTTGACGGCGCTGCTGGTCAAGACCGGGATCGTCGGTGTGGTGATCGCAGCCGTCGCCGGCACCGGGGCCGTGCTGTACATGTTCCTGGTATCCCGAAAATCCGAGGTGGGCCATCACAACGCCGTGGAGGTCGAAGAGGCCGGGCAGGCAGTCCGCTGGGCCAAGAAGAAGGCCCTCGCCAGGGCACGCGCCGCCGAGCGCGCCAAGAACAACCCGAAGGACCCGCAGCGATGAAGTGGTTGGAACTCCTCACCGTAGCCGGCGCCACGCTGGTAGCCGCTGTGACCCTTGTGGTCCTCTATTCCCTCGGCGTTCGGCTTACGGCCATCGCCGGTGACCGCCAGGTGGCTGCGCCCGGATGGGTCCGGTACCTCGCCTATGCATGCTTCGGGCTAAGTGGCATCGCCGTGCTGTTCGGGCTTTACCTGATCATTCCGTACTTCAGCGGCTAACCGGGCCCGTCCGGCGACGGACCGCCTGTGGAACGGCGCCGCCCTGTGCCGCTCTGGGAACGCTGAACCGGAGTGGCTAGGCTGGGCCCATGGCCAGTGTCCAGTATTACGTTGCGTCCTCCCTCGACGGCTTCATTGCCACGGCAGACGACGATCTTGCCTGGCTGCTGCAGTTCGACGGCTTCGAAGGCGGCAAGGAAAGCTACGACGCCTTCATGTCCGGCGTCGGCTGCATCGTCATGGGCGGGACCACCTACGAGTGGCTGATGGAGCACGAACCCGGCAACTGGCCCTACCCCGGCACACCCTGCTGGATCTTCACGCACCACGAGTTCAGCGCCCCACCGGGGGCCGACATCACGTTCGTCCGCGGCGAGGTGACCGAATTCATTGACGACCTCTGGCGCGACACCGCCGGCAAAAACATCTGGGTCGTGGGCGGCGGCGACCTCGCCGCCCAGTTCGCCGGCGCCGGCCTTCTGGACGAGCTGATCGTATCGATCATTCCCGTGGTGCTCGGCGCGGGAAAGCGGCTGCTTCCCCTCGTCCAGGGCCCGACGGCGCCACTTGAGTTGCAGGAGGCGCGTCCCCAGGGGCGGGGGATCGTGGAGCTCCGGTACCGCTGGCCCGGGCGCTAGCTTCTTCTGCCGCTACCGGCGCTGCTCAGCGGACGGCCTACCGGCCGATGTCACGGATGAGGTTGGTGATGCGCGCCGTGGACAGCCGGCGCCCCTGCTCGTCGGTCATCACGATTTCGTGCGTGGTCAGCGTGCGGCCCAGGTGGATGGCCGTGCACGTTCCGGTCACCGTGCCCGCCGAAACGGCACGGTGGTGCGTGGCGCCGACCTCGATGCCCAGCGCCTGGCGGCCGGGACCGGCGTGCATCCCGGCGGCAAACGATCCCAGGGTCTCGGCCAGCACCACGTGCGCGCCGCCGTGCAGGATCCCGGCCACCTGCGTGTTCCCCTCCACCGGCATCGTGGCAACGCACCGTTCAGGGCTCATCTCCAGGAACCGGATCCCCATCTTCACCACGAGGGCGCCGATGCCGTACTCGGCGAGCCAGTCGTGCAGGTGTTCGGGGACGCCCGCCTCAGACAGCTCTTCCCTGAAGTCGGCTTCGGCCGCGGCTTCCACCGCGTCGGGCGCCTCAACCGCGGCAGGCGTTTCGACGGCAGAGCGTGCTTCCGCCGCCGCGCTTGCCTCTGTGGGACTGGCCTCACCGGCAGGGCTGGGCGTGAAATTGTCCATCATGGCAACTAGGCTGGCACCTGTGAGTGAAACAACCAAACCGGCCCCAATTCCGTCCACAACCCAGACCCTTCAGGACATCGCGGTGTCCTCGCCTGACGCCCCGTCGGTGTCGGCCACCGAGGCCCCCGTAGTTCCCCTGACGGAGCAGCCCCGGCTTCTGGTGCTGGACGGGCACTCCATGGCCTTCCGGGCCTTCTTTGCCCTCCCGGCCGACAAGTTCTCCACCGCCCGGGGCCAGCACACCAACGCGATCCACGGCTTCACGTCCATGCTCATCAACCTGATCAAGGAACAAAAGCCCACCCACGTCGCGGTCGCCTTCGACGTCTCGGACGACACCACCCACCGCAAGGCCGAGTACAGCGACTACAAGGGCGGCCGCAACGAGACGCCCCGCGAAATGAGCGGCCAGATCGACCTCATCGACCAGGTCATGGGCGCGTGGGGCATCAAGACCATCAAGATGCCCGGTTACGAGGCGGACGACATCCTGGCCACGCTCGCAGCCATGGGGGAAAAGGCCGGTTACGAGGTCCTGCTCGTGTCCGGCGACCGTGACGCCTTCCAGCTCATCACGGACAACGTGTTCGTGCTTTACCCGAGGAAGGGCGTCAGCGACATCCCGCGCATGGACGCCGCCGCCATCGAGGCGAAGTACTTCGTCAGCCCCTCCCGGTATTCGGACCTCGCCGCCCTGGTGGGGGAGACCGCTGACAACCTGCCGGGCGTCCCCGGTGTCGGACCCAAGACGGCCGCCAAGTGGATCAATCTCTACGGCGGCCTCGAAGGCGTGCTGGAACACCTCGATGCCATCGGCGGGAAGGTGGGGGACGCGCTGCGGGACAACGTGGACGCGGTCAAGCGCAACCGCAAGCTGAACCAGCTCCACACCGACCTTGACCTCCCGGTGACGCTGGACGAGCTGGCTGATCCGCGGCCGGACCAGAAGGCTGTCGAGGAGCTCTTCGACGAGCTCGAATTCAAGACCATCCGCACCCGGCTCTTTGATCTGTACGCGAGCGAGGCGCCTGCGCCGGAGCGCGAGCCCCTGGAGACCAGGGACTTCGCCATGATCACGGACTCGGATGCGCTCGGGGCCTTCCTCGCGGCAGGGGCAGGACACCGGCCCGCCCTCGCTGTGGATGTGCTGCAGGGCCGGATCGGCGAGGACGCGGATGCCGTCGCCATCGTGCGGGACGATGCCGCCGCCTACGTGGACCTCACCGCGCTGGACGCCGACGCGGAAAACGTGCTGGCCCAGTGGCTCCGGGACGGGGAATCCCCGAAGGTGATGCACGGCTACAAGGCGGCGCTGAAGGCGCTGGCCAACCGTGGCTTTGACCTGGAGGGCGTGGTGGATGACACCTCCATTTCCGGCTACCTCATCCAGCCCGACCGCCGCACCTATGAACTGGCAGAACTGGCCCAGTTCCACCTGAACATCCACATCACGCCCGAGGCCGCCAAGGCCGGCCAGCTGGAGCTGTCGTTCGACGACGACAACGCCGCGGTGTCCGGCGCGCTGGTCCAGGTTGCCGCCGTGGTCCATAAACTGAGCCGGTTCTTCGAATCGGAACTGAAGGACCGCAAGGCCGAGGACCTGCTGGCCACGCTGGAGCTGCCGGTGGCCCGCGTGCTCGCTGACATGGAGAGGACCGGCATCGCCGTCTCCATGGAGCTGATGGACGAACAGCTGGCGGATCTGGCCAGGGTGATCGACGACGCCCAGGAACGGGCGTTCGCCGCAATCGGCCACGAGGTGAACCTCGGTTCGCCGAAGCAGCTGCAGACGGTCCTCTTCGAGGAGCTGCAACTGCCCAAGACCAAGAAGATCAAGTCCGGCTACACCACGGACGCCGCATCGCTGAAGAACCTGCTGGAGAAGACCGGGCATGAATTCCTGGTCCAGCTCATGGCCCACCGTGAGTCGGCGAAGCTGCGGCAGATGGTGGAAACGCTGAAGAAGTCTGTGGCGGAGGACGGGCGCATCCACACCACCTACGCACAGAACGTGGCCGCCACCGGGCGCATCTCGTCCAACAACCCCAACCTGCAGAACATCCCGATCCGCAGCGAGGAGGGCCGCCGCGTGCGCGGCATCTTCGTGGTCAGCGACGGCTACGAGTGCCTGCTGTCCGCGGACTACTCGCAGATCGAGATGCGCATCATGGCGCACCTGTCCGGGGACGCCGGCCTGATCGAGGCCTACCGCGAGGGGGAGGACCTGCACCGCTTCGTCGGCTCGTCCATCTTCCACGTGCCGCCGGCGGAGGTCACCAGCGCGATGCGCTCCAAGGTCAAGGCCATGTCCTACGGCCTGGCCTACGGGCTGACGTCCTTCGGGCTGTCCAAGCAGCTTGAGATCTCGGTGGACGAGGCCAGGAACCTCATGAAGGACTATTTCGACCGGTTCGGTGCCGTGCGGGACTACCTCCGCGGCGTGGTGGACCAGGCAAGGGTGGACGGCTTCACCGCCACGATCGAGGGCCGGCGCCGCTACCTGCCGGACCTCACCAGCACGGACCGGCAGCTGCGGGAGAACGCCGAACGCATCGCCCTGAACTCGCCAATCCAGGGCTCCGCGGCGGACATCATCAAGCGCGCCATGCTGGGCGTGCACGCGGAACTGGCCGCACAGGGCCTCAAGTCACGCATGCTGCTGCAGGTCCACGACGAACTGGTGCTGGAAGTGGCCAACGGCGAACGGGAGGCAGTCGAAAAGCTCGTCACGGAGCAGATGGCCGCCGCTGCGGAACTCAGCGTTCCGCTGGAAGTCCAGATCGGCGTCGGCACCAGCTGGTACGACGCCGGCCACTAGCCACCCCGGCTTGAGTCGCCCGTGTTTCCCGTCCCGCCGCCGGCACTTCAGCGTGCCGGTGGCGGGCGGGCGGCGTTTCCTATGGCGGGCCGGCGGGACCATTGGCTAGGCTCGGCGTTGTGTCTAATCTGAGCGTGGACTATGAAATCCGCCGGTTCCAAGCGGCGGCCAAGGATGATCCTGCGTATGCGGAGTCGGTTGCGTGGATGCAGGCGGTAGCCTTCGGGTTCCACGATGCCCGCCGCAGCGACGAGCGCGTGGACAAGAGCATTGAGCTGCAGCGCACGGACCGGCGCGTCATGACCGGCGTGTACCAGGCAGGAACGGTTGCCTGTCACTCGCTCGGAGCCGACGTGCCCGTTGCCACCTTCGGGACCATGACCAAGACACTGAACATCGGTTTTGGCCGGTTGCTGGACGCCCGGCTGGTGACCGCCGTGACGGTCCGCACCTCGCACCGGCGCCGCGGCCTGCTGCGCCGCATGATGGGGGAGGACCTCGCCCTGGCCCGGGAGGAAGGCCTTGCGATGGCAGCCCTCACGGCGTCCGAGGCCTCGATCTATGGCCGGTTCGGGTTTGGCGTGGCAACGTCCGAGCAGTCCGTGAAGGTGGATACCACGGCGCGCTTCAGGCTCAACCACACTCCGGTGGGCAGCGTCGAGGTGGCCGACCCCAGGGTTCTGCTGGAGCTGGCCCCCGAAGTCTTCGGCCGCCTGCACCGCATCACGCCCGGATCCATCGGCCGGCATGAGTTCTACCGGCAGTTCGCTTCCGGGTCCGTTAGCCGCGACGGGGGCGAGGACCCGAAGGTCAAGGTGGCGCTGCACTACGGGCCCGGCGGAGACGTGGACGGCTACGTCTCCTACAGGTTCGCCGGCTGGTCCAGTACTCCGTACACCATGGAAGTCGTGGATCTGGTCGCGGCAACCGGAGCGGCGTACCTCGAGCTATGGCAGTACCTTGCCGCCATCGACCTGGTGGAACGCGTCACCTGGGAGGAAGCGCCGGTGGACGACCCGCTGCGGTGGGCCCTCGAGGACGCCCGCTGCGTGGAGGCCTCGGCGGCGCGGGACATGCTCTGGCTGCGGATCCTCGACGCGAAGCAGGCCCTGGAAGCCCGCCACTACCCGGCCGACGGGCGGCTGGTGTTGAAAGTCGCCGACTCCCTTGGCCTGACCGGCGGCACCTTCACCTTGGACGTTGACGGCAGCGGCGCAGCGGTCACGGCCGGAGGCAGCGGCGCGCCGGACCTCGAGCTGGATGTCGCGGCGCTGTCCGCGATCTACCTCGGCGGGGTCAGCCCGGTGACCCTGGCGGCGTCGGGCCGCATTCTGGAGCACACGCCGGGCGCGGCGTTCCGCGCCGCCCGCATGTTCGCCGTCGAACGTCCGCCGCACTGCCTGACACACTTCTAGCGCTTTGACCCCGGTTGGCGCTTGCCACTAGAATAAACGGGCGTGTACTACGTGCACGCTTTTTAATCCACAAAATCAGGATGACCAGGCACTTCCCTGCGGAGTGCCCGCACCTGCGCCTGCGTTCCATAACGCAGGCGCGGCGGTTTGCCTGACCGACTAACTATCCACAACGGAGCCCCTACTACATGACCATCACCTCCACCGAGAAGCCCGGTACCCCCGTAGTCGCGATCAACGACATCGGTACCGCTGAGGACTTCCTCGCAGCTGTCGACGCCACTATCAAGTACTTCAACGACGGAGACCTCGTCGAAGGTACCGTCGTCAAGGTCGACCGCGACGAAGTTCTGCTCGACATCGGTTACAAGACCGAAGGTGTCATTCCCTCCCGCGAGCTTTCCATCAAGCACGACGTTGACCCCGGAGACGTCGTCTCCGTTGGCGATCAGGTCGAAGCCCTGGTGCTCACCAAGGAAGACAAAGAAGGCCGCCTGATCCTCTCCAAGAAGCGTGCTCAGTACGAGCGTGCCTGGGGCGACATCGAGAAGGTCAAGGAAGAAGACGGTGTTGTCACCGGTACCGTCATCGAGGTTGTCAAGGGTGGTCTTATCCTCGACATCGGTCTGCGCGGCTTCCTGCCCGCATCCCTCGTCGAGATGCGCCGTGTGCGCGACCTGGCTCCGTACATCGGTCAGCAGATCGAAGCCAAGATCATCGAGCTGGACAAGAACCGCAACAACGTTGTGCTGTCCCGCCGTGCATGGCTCGAGCAGACCCAGTCCGAGGTCCGCTCCACGTTCCTCAACAAGCTGGAAAAGGGCCAGGTCCGTCCCGGCGTCGTTTCCTCCATCGTCAACTTCGGTGCCTTCGTGGACCTGGGCGGCGTAGACGGCCTGGTTCACGTTTCCGAGCTGTCCTGGAAGCACATCGACCACCCGTCCGAGGTTGTCGAGGTTGGCCAGGAAGTCACCGTCGAGGTCCTCGAAGTGGATCTGGACCGCGAGCGTGTCTCCCTGTCGCTCAAGGCTACGCAGGAAGATCCGTGGCAGACCTTCGCCCGCACCCACGCCCTCGGCCAGGTTGTTCCGGGTAAGGTCACCAAGCTCGTTCCGTTCGGTGCGTTCGTCCGCGTCGAAGACGGCATCGAAGGCCTCGTTCACATCTCCGAACTGGCTGTCCGCCACGTTGAGCTGGCTGAGCAGGTTGTCTCCGTTGGCGACGAACTGTTCGTCAAGGTCATCGACATCGACCTCGAGCGCCGCCGCATCTCCCTCTCCCTCAAGCAGGCTAACGAGGGCGTTGACGCCGACAGCACCGAGTTCGATCCCGCTCTGTACGGCATGGCCGCAGAGTACGACGAAGAGGGCAACTACAAGTACCCGGAGGGCTTCGACCCGGAGTCCAACGAGTGGCTTGAAGGCTACGAGAACCAGCGCGCCGCCTGGGAGCAGCAGTACGCTGACGCCCAGACCCGCTGGGAAGCACACAAGAAGCAGGTTACCCAGCACGCCGCCGACGACGCTGCAGCTGCAACGTCCGGTGAGAGCGACTCCGGCACCACCAGCTACTCCTCCGAGCCGGCTGCCACCGATTCCGGTGCAGGCACGCTTGCTTCGGACGAGGCACTTGCCGCTCTGCGCGAGAAGCTGACCGGCAACTAATTGCCCGGCATTAGCTAATTGCCACTGAAAAGGTGGCCGTCCCCGAGAGGGGGCGGCCACCTTTTGTCGTTCCGGCCGGTTGTGGCGCCGGATGCCTGAATTGGCAGTGTCAGGCGGTCTGCCCGGCGTGCTCGCCCTCGGCGATCTCCTCCAGCACCTTGTTGTTGAATGCGGGGAGGTCGCCCGGCTTCCTGCTGGTCACGAAGCCCTGGTCCACCACGACTTCCTGGTCGCTCCAGTTGGCGCCCGCATTCCGCAGGTCTGTGGCCAGCGTGTGGTAGGAGGTGAGGTTCCTGCCCTTGACGACGCCCGCATCGATGAGCAGCCACGGGCCGTGGCAGATGGCCGCTACCGGCTTGTGCTGCTCAAAGAAGCTGCGGGCAAACGCCTGAGCGTCCTTGTCTACCCTGAGGTGGTCGGCGTTCACCACCCCGCCCGGAATCACCAGGGCGTGGAAGTCAGCCGCGTTGGCCTCCTTCAGGGTCAGGTCGACGTCGAAGGTGTCGCCTTTCTCGACGCCCTCAAAACCCTGGAGCTTTCCGCTCTTCGGAGCCACCAGGACAGGCTCGCCGCCGGCGTTCTTGACCGCGTCCCAGGGGCTGGTCAGTTCAACCTGCTCCACGCCGTCTGTCAGCAGGAAGGCGACCCTCTTGCCGGTGATGTCGTGCTCTGACATGCGTCCTCCTTTTCCGTGTGGTGCCTTACAGGTCCACCCTAGAAAAGCCGAAAGTCACAAGCAAGCTGATGATTCTTTCGGCCAGCCGTCAGTGCGGAACGTCAATCCACTCCGTGTCCTCGCGCTGGAGGGCCGCACTTCCGGCGGTCATGGCGGCCAGCCGGTCGGCCGCCGCCGCCAGGTCATCCGGCGCATCCGGCAGCGCGAGGCGCAGCACCGTGGACTGGGCTTCGTAGCCGGTCTGCGCCATCGCATAGCCCGCGCTGCGCAGGTCGTTCTCGAGACGGCCTGCCGCAGCGTGCGGTACCCGCACGGCACAGATGCGCAGCCGCCGGCGCCGCACCAGCGGAGCGAGTTCCAAGGCCGTCGAGACTGAATCGGAGTACGCGCGCACCAGCCCGCCGGCACCCAGCAGGATCCCGCCGAAGTATCGCACGACGACGGCACTCACGTCGCTGAGATCCGTCACCCCCGGGATGGTTTCACGCCGGAGAAGGGCCTCCAGCATGGGGATCCCGGCGGTTCCGGAGGGTTCGCCGTCGTCGCTGGAACGCTGGATATCCCGGTCCGGCCCCAGCACGAAGGCGGAGCAGTGGTGCCGGGCGTCATGGAACTCGCGGCGAAGTTCAGACACCAGCGCGCGGGCATCCTCTTCGGTCCCCGCGCGGCGCAGGACGGTGATGAACCGGGAGCGCTTGATCTCGATCTCATGGCGGAAGCCGTCTCCGGCAGCCAGCGTGGTGTACGCGGACCGCCTGCTTTGTGTCGCCTCGGTCTGCGTTGGAACTGCCTCTTCTGCCACCGGTTCAGTCTAGTCTTGGGGAGTGCTGAAGATTGGGTTGACGGGCGGCATCGCTTCAGGGAAGTCCCTGGTGGCAACGCGCCTGGAAGAACTGGGGGCAGTGCTCGTCGATGCCGATGCGATCGCCCGTGAAGTGGTGGAACCGGGCACTCCGGGGCTGGCCGCGGTCGTGTCCGCGTTCGGCCCGGAGATCCTCGACGGCGAGGGGCGGCTAGACCGGCCACGCCTCGGGGCCATCGTGTTCCAGGAGCCGGGACGGCGCGCCGAGCTCAATGGCATCGTCCATCCGCTGGTGCGCGAACGCGCCGCGGTGGTGATTGCGGCCGCGCCGGGTGACGCGGTGGTGGTGCAGGACATTCCGCTCCTGGTGGAAACCGGACAGCAGAAGAACTTTCACCTCGTGCTGGTGGTGGATGCGCCCGAGGATGTCCGGCTGCAGCGCATGACCGGGCACCGCGGAATGACGGAAGCGGACGCCCGTGCACGGATGGCCGCCCAGGCGTCCCGCGAGGACCGGCTCGCCGCAGCGGACGTGGTCCTTCCCAATTCCGGCACGCGCGAGGAGCTGCTGGCCTCGGTGGACCGGCTGTGGGAGGAGCGGCTCGTGCCCTTCGCGCGGAACATCAGCCAGGCCGCGGTGGCTGGCCGCAGCGGCGCGCCCGTTCTGGCGTCACCGGACTCCGATTGGCCGCGCCAGGCCGCCTGTCTGGCCGAGCGGCTGAAGACCGCCGTCCCGGAGGGCGTGCTGGCCGTGGACCACATCGGGTCGACGTCGGTCCCCGGGCTCGAGGCGAAGGACGTCATCGACCTGCAGCTCGCGGTCTCTGATCTCATGACGGCAGACCGGATTGCGGCCCTGCTTGGTGCCGCGGGGTTCCCGCTCTGGCCGGGCATCCTGATGGACAGCCCCCGCGGGCGCCCCGACCCCGCTGCCTGGTCCAAGCGCCTGCACGGCAACGCCGATCCCGCGCGTCCGGTCAATCTCCATGTCCGGGTGGCCGGTTCTGCGGGTTGGCGCTTTGCCCTTTGCTTCCGGGACTGGCTTCGCGCCGTTCCGGCCGCACGGGAGCAATATGCAGCGGAGAAGCGCCGGCTGGCCGCCCTGCATGCCTCCGACGCCAACACGTCCGGCTACGCCGACGACAAGGAGGCGTGGTTCCGCGACGTCGGGGCTCCCGGAATGGAACGGTGGGCCGAAAGCAGCGGCTGGCAGCCGCCGTCGTACGTTTCCAGCTCCGCCAACACGAGCCGCGGCTGAACCCGGTACAGCCCAAAGCTGAATCAGGAGTTCCTGTCAGTGGCCGCCTGTAGATTAGGTACATGAGTCTTGCGCAGGAAGTCAACCGCGTCGTTGCGCCCTTCGAGGTCATCAGCGAGTTCCAGCCGGCCGGTGACCAGCCGGCGGCCATCGCCGAGCTGACGGAGCGCATCAGGAACGGCGAAAAGGACGTGGTGCTGCTCGGTGCCACCGGTACCGGCAAGAGCGCCACCACGGCCTGGCTGATCGAGCAGGTCCAGCGGCCCACCCTGGTGATGGTTCAGAACAAGACCCTCGCGGCGCAGCTGGCCAACGAGTTCCGCGAACTCCTGCCGAACAATGCGGTGGAGTACTTCGTGTCCTACTACGACTACTACCAGCCCGAAGCGTACGTGGCGCAGACGGACACGTTCATCGAGAAGGACTCCTCCATCAACGAGGAAGTGGAGCGGCTCCGGCACTCCGCCACCAACGCGCTCCTCACCCGCCGCGACGTGATTGTGGTGGCAACCGTGTCCTGCATCTACGGTCTGGGCACTCCGGAAGAGTACATCGCCGGCATGGTGACGCTGCGCAAGGGCGCCGAAATGAACCGTGATGACCTGCTGCGCAAATTTGTCTCCATGCAATACGCCCGCAATGACATGGACTTCCACCGCGGCACGTTCCGGGTCCGCGGTGACACCGTGGAAATCATTCCCATGTATGAGGAACTGGCCATCCGGATCGAGTTTTTCGGGGATGAGATTGAGAACATCCATACCCTGCATCCGCTGACCGGAGAGGTGATCCGGGACGAAGAGGAGATGTACGTGTTCCCGGCCTCGCACTATGTGGCCGGACCCGAGCGGATGGCGCGTGCCATCAAGCGGATCGAGGACGAACTCGCCGACCGGCTCCAGGTCCTGGAAAGCCAGAACAAGCTCGTGGAAGCCCAGCGGCTGCGGATGCGCACCACATACGACCTCGAGATGATGCAGCAGATGGGTTTCTGCAACGGCATCGAGAACTACTCATCGCACATTGACGGCCGCGCCCGCGGAACCGCCCCGCATTGCCTCCTTGACTACTTCCCGGACGACTTCCTGCTGGTGGTGGACGAATCCCACGTGACCATCCCGCAGATCGGGGCCATGTACGAGGGCGATATGTCCCGCAAGCGGAACCTTGTGGACTTCGGCTTCCGGCTGCCGTCCGCCATGGATAATCGTCCGTTGAAATGGGACGAGTTCCTGGAGCGAACAGGCCAGACCGTCTACTTGTCCGCCACGCCCGGCAAGTACGAATTGGGCAAGGCGGACGGCTTCGTCCAGCAGATCATCCGGCCCACCGGCCTGATCGACCCCGAGGTGGTGGTCAAGCCCACTAAAGGCCAGATCGACGACCTGCTGGGTGAGATCAAGACCCGCACGGAGAAGAATGAACGCGTTCTGGTCACCACGCTGACCAAGCGGATGGCGGAGGACCTCACCGACTACCTCCTGGGCCATGGCATCAAGGTGGAGTACCTGCACTCCGACGTCGACACGCTTCGTCGCGTTGAGCTGCTCCGCGAACTCCGGATGGGTGTGTTCGACGTCCTGGTTGGCATCAACCTGCTCCGGGAAGGC
Source organism: Arthrobacter sp. ISL-65 (assembly GCF_018613795.1). Taxonomy (GTDB): domain Bacteria; phylum Actinomycetota; class Actinomycetes; order Actinomycetales; family Micrococcaceae; genus Arthrobacter. The sequence goes on along the minus strand of NZ_JAGGPN010000022.1, from coordinate 33,665 downwards.
CTTGACCTGCCGGAGGTCTCCCTGGTGAGCATCCTGGACGCGGACAAGGAAGGCTTCCTGCGTTCGTCCACGTCCCTGATCCAGACCATCGGCCGTGCCGCCCGCAACGTCTCGGGCCAGGTCCACATGTACGCGGACCGCATTACGGACTCCATGGCCCACGCCATCGATGAAACCAACCGGCGCCGCGCCATCCAGGTGGCCTACAACACGGAAAACGGAATCGATCCGCAACCGCTGCGGAAGAAGATCGCCGACATCACCGACCAGCTGGCCAAAGAAGACGCGGACACCCAGGAGCTGCTCAACAACAACCGGTTGGCCAAGGGCGCCAAGCGCGGCAAGTCCGCCGCCAAGGGGGCGGCCACCATCCGCGCCGACGGGCTGGCAGCGGCGCCCGCCGAGGACCTGGTGGGCCTGATCGAGCAGCTGACCGAGCAGATGCACGGAGCGGCCGCCGAGCTGCAGTTCGAAGTCGCCGCCCGGATCCGCGACGAAGTTTCCGAGCTCAAGAAGGAACTGCGGCAGATGCAGTCGGCCGGGCACGCCTAGCCGCCGTCACGCGGCGCGGGGGTCAGGTGGCGCCGGGGTGTCACATGGCGCGGGGGACCGCGCCTCTAGGGTAAAGTTGAGGTCACGTAGGGGAGTATCCCAAGCGCTACGAACGTCAACACGCAGGGCACAGATGCCCTGCCGGGCGTAGCGGGCAGCCACATCAGCACCAAGTGCACAGGTTCGCCGGAGAGACTTACACCGGTTTTCTGTACCCTGCGAAAGGCATTTTTGTGGAACTTCCCGTCTGGTTCGAGGTCGGCTCGTTCGTCGTCCTCGGCATCATCCTCCTTATGGACCTGCTTCTGGTAGTGCGCCGTCCGCATGAGCCCTCCATGAAGGAAGCCGGCCTCTGGGTGGCCTTCTATGTGGCACTGGCCCTCGTGTTCGCCGGTGCCATGTTCATGTTCACGGGACCCGAGTACGGCAGCCAGTTCGTGGCCGGCTGGGTGACTGAGTACAGCCTCAGCATCGACAACCTGTTTGTCTTCATCATCATCATGGCCCGCTTCTCCGTGCCCCGTAAGTACCAGCAGGAAGTGCTGATGGTGGGCATCATCATCGCCCTGATCCTGCGCGGCATCTTCATCATGCTCGGCGCCATTGTGATCGAGCAGTTCAGCTGGGTCTTCTACGTCTTCGGCGCCTTCCTCCTTTGGACCGCCTGGAAGCAGGCGCAGGACGAGGGCGAAGACGAAGAGGACCAGGAGAACGCCCTCATCGGCAAGCTCCGCAAGGTCATCCCCATGTCCGAGAAGTTCGACGGCGGCAAGCTGCGCACCACGGTGGACGGCAAGAAGGTCTTCACCCCCATGGTGATCGTCTTCATCACCATCGGCATGACCGACCTGCTCTTCGCGGTCGATTCCATCCCCGCGATCTTCGGCCTGACGCAGAGCGCCTTCATCGTCTTCACGGCGAACATCTTCGCCCTGATGGGCCTGCGGCAGCTGTACTTCCTGCTCGGCGGCCTGATGAACCGCCTCATCTACCTGAAGCACGCACTGTCCATCATCCTGGCGTTCATCGGCGTGAAGCTGATCCTGCACGCCATGCACGTCAACGAACTGCCGTTTATCAACGGCGGGCACCACATCGAATGGGCCCCGGAGATCCCGACGTACGTGTCCCTCGCGGTCATCATCGGCACCATCATCATCGCCGTGATCGCCAGCCTGGTGAGCTCCGGCGCACAGAAGGCCAAGCTGGATGCCCGCCTCGAGGAGGACTCCCGGAAGAGCCTGAGCGACGTCGACTAGGCTTCCGCAGCCAGTCCCAGCAGAAAGCAACCCCGGCCACCTGGTGGCCGGGGTTGCTTCGTCTTGCGCAGGGTCCGGCTGGCTTCAGCGGGCGGAGCGCACCATGCCGAGCAGGCGGCCGAAGATGGCCTCACCGTCGTCCGCGATGCCGTCGTGGTGGAACTCGCCGGTTTCCCACGTCTTCAGCTTGCGGACGGCGGCGGCGGTCTCCATGGAGAGCCCGTGGTCCACATAGATGTCATCGCGGTAGACGGCGGCCGCCGCGGGCACGATGTTGGCAGCCAGCTGCGCGGTATCATACAAGGGCTTCCAGTCAGCCTTGGCCGCCAGCAGTTCCGCCACTTCCTGCAGCGGGCGAAGGGCAGGGTCCTGATCGAAGTACCACGGGTAGACCATCTCGCCGGTCAGGAGTAGCTCGGCAGCGTCCGGGCTGAACTCGGGGAACTCCTCGAGAACCCGCCAGGCCGCCCAGCCCGTGGCCGCGTTCTGGCCGTAGATGGACTCATGCATCAGCGCGTACAGCGGATTGGCTGCCCGCGAGACCAAGGGGCGGACCTGCTCCAGGAACGGATCCGAGAGCCGCGGACCGTCAGGCGTCTCCACGAAGGCGTCCTCCAGCAGGTTGTGCAGGGTGTCCACCCGGGTGTTCCCGCCGAGGAAGGACCCCACCATCTGGAACCTCTCGACCGTGAGGGGAGAGCCGTCCGGGAGGTACTCCGCCGTGCTGCGGAGGTGATTGGCGATGCGGTCTACAGCTTCCCGGTCCTCGGGGTACCAGCCGAAGTACTCCGCGTTGCGGGCGGCCACCCGTCTAAAGGTCTCGCGGTAGACCCGCTCCGGGGTACCGGTCAGCGGGGCGAGTCCTCCGGTGATCAGCACCTCGCGCAGGCCGTTGGGTGCGAACGACAGGTACGTGAGCGCACAGAAGCCGCCGTAGCTCTGCCCGTAAACAGTCCACGGCTCCGAGCCGACAGCCTGGCGGATGAGCTCGGCGTCCGCAATGATCGAATCGGCCCGGAAGTGCTCAAGATACCTCGCCTGCGCTGCCGCGTCCCCGCGCAGGGGCAGGGTGTTGCGGTCAATGGGGGAGGAGAGGCCGGTGCCCCGCTGGTCCAGCATCAGGATGCGGAAGTCCTTGGCGGCTGCCTTGCTCCAGCCGCCCAGCGACGCGAAGCGGTTGCCGCGCCCGCCGGGACCGCCCTGAAGATACAGGAGCCATGGCAGTTCGGCGGCTTCTGCCTCCGTGTGCTCGGCGGACACGTACTCGCGGGCGAAGACTGTGATGGTCTCGGCCGCGTCTTCCCCGCCGGGGCCGGCAAAATGGTCCAGCGGCAGTGTGAAGTAGTGTTCTGCCGTGCGCATGCCGCGGAAGTTATGCCGGGCGCGGACTGTATGAACCGGGCCCGCATGTACAGTGGCGTCCAGCGCTGCTTCAGCCATGGACACCGGCCTCGCTGCGGCTGCCGAACTCTGCCAGCGCCGTTCCGGTCAGCCGGAACGTGGACCATTCCTCCATCGGGAACGCCCCGAGCTTCCGGTAGAAGTTGATGGACGGTTCGTTCCAGTCCAGGACGCTCCATTCCACACGCGCGTAGCCGCGTTCGACGGCGGTCGCTGCCAGATGCTGCAAAAGGGCCTTCCCATGGCCCTCGCCGCGCGCCTCCGGGGTGACGTAAAGGTCCTCCAGGTAGATCCCGTGCACGCCCTCCCACGTTGAGTAGTTCAGGAACCAGAGCGCGAAGCCACGCACGTCGCCGGCCTCGTTCTCGGCCATGTTGGCGTACACGCGCGGGTTGCTGCCGAAAAGCACCTCGGTGAGCATCTCGGGGGTGTTCCGGACGGCGTCCGGCTCCTTTTCATAGACAGCCAGCTCGTGGATCAACTGCAGGATAACGGGAACGTCGGCGGGTGTGGCGGGACGGATTACACTCATGAGTCCGAGCTTACTGGGTCCGGGCTTGCTGGATCAGGCCGCAGCACGCAGGGCAGGATGCCACCGGCGTATAGGCTGTAGATTCCCATGACCTATCAACAGTGCAGCAAACCTTCCGGAGGCGTTGTGGAAAGGGCGGCAGTGCCGGGACCTGACCGGGTCCTTCTGGCTGGCGTGAAGCTGTCCAGCGTCGACCTCCGGCAGGCCCATACATTGGACGACGGCGAGCGGCAGCGGGCAGCGTCGTTCGGTTCCGGAATTGAGCGGGACAGGTTCCTGGCCGGACGCATCGCGTTGCGGCGCCACGCCGCCGAAACTGCAGGGATGGGCGCCGAAGAGCTCCGGGCAGACTACGTATGCAAAGAGTGCACGAGGGACGACCGCGTGCACGGCACGCCCCGGTACCAGGCCGGTCCATCCGGCCCGGCCGTTATGGCGAGCCTGAGCCGGGCGGGGGACTGGTGCCTGCTGGCTGCTACAACTGACGCGGGGGTCTTGGGAGTCGGCGTCGACCTGGAGGACAGCACAGCCGCAGGCTTCGACGGGTTCGGGCTGGTTGCCCTTTCGGAGCGCGAGCGGCAGCACCTGCAGAGGGTGGAGCCTGCACTCCGGCCAAGGTTCCAGACACTCCTGTGGACGCGCAAGGAGGCAGTCCTCAAGGCGCTGGGCAGGGGGCTGGCCGTCGTCGACCCGTGTCTGGTGGACGTTGCCGGACCCGTTCCATTGCTGCCGGGCTTTCTGCAGGCACCGGCCGCGCCTTCGGCCGTGCCTCTGGCGGGGGGCCCGGAAGGCAGCGGAAATCGGTGGCTGGTCGACGCCGTGAATCCGGGGTCAGTGGGGCTGCCGGATTCCTTCACTGCGGCTATCGCACTTCAAAGGATGCCTGGTCCGTAGCTCGCGGACCGAGGGTCTGACCCGGTCCGGAGCGCCCGGTCCGCCTGTCAGAGCCGGTTCGCTCCGGTCACCCGCACCACGGCGGTGCCGGTCTCGTCGGAGGCGGCCAGATCCACCTCGGCCGAGATCCCCCAGTCGTGGTTCCCTGCCGGGTCGTCGAAGATCTGGCGGACCTTCCAGACGCCTGGCTCCTCGGTGATGATGAGCAGCCCGGGTCCGCGCGCGTCGGGGCCGGTGCCGATGTCGTCGTGCTCGTCGAAGTAGTCGTCCAGGACGTTTTCCCAGCGGTCGGCATCCCAGCCGGCGTCGCCGTCGAGCTCGCCAAGCGCGGTGGCGTCCTCGTCTGCAAAGAGTTCGACGCGCCGGAACATCTCGTTCCGGACCATCACCCGGAAAGCCCGGATGTTGGACGTGAGCGACGGCGGCGGGGGCGGCGGAGCGTCGTGCGGCGTCGGGGCGGCACCGGAGGCCAGTTCTTCCCACTCGTCCAGCAGGCTGGAATCCACCTGCCGCACCAGCTCGCCCAGCCAGGCGATCAGGTCCTCGAGGTCCTCCCGCAGGGCATCCTGCGGAACGGTCTGCCGGAGTGCCTTGAAGCCGTCCGCCAGGTAGCGCAGCACGATGCCCTCGGAGCGGGCCAGGCCGTAGAACTGCACGAACTCGCCGAAGTTCATCGCGCGCTCATACATGTCCCGGATGATCGACTTGGGGGCGAGTTCAAAGTCGCCCACCCACGGGGCAGCCTTGCGGTACACCTCGAAGGCCTCGCCCAGGATTTCCGCGAGCGGCTGGGGATAGGTGACCTCGTCGAGCATGGCCATCCGCTGCTCATACTCGATGCCGTCCGCCTTCATGGCCGCCACCGCCTCGCCGCGTGCCTTCTTCTGCTGCGCGGACAGGATCTGCCGCGGCTTCTCCAGCGTGGCTTCAATCACGGAAACCACGTCGACGGCGTAGGACGGCGACTCGGGATCCATCAGATCCAGCGCGGCCAGCGCAAACGGGGACAGCGGCTGGTTGAGGGCAAAGTTCGGCTGCAGGTGGACGGTCAGGCGCACCGTGCGGCCGTCTGCCCCCTGCTCTGCCGCCGGGATGCGTTCCACAACCTCGGCGGCGAGCAGCTCCCGGTAGATCCCCAGGGCCTTCTTCATGAGCTTCAGCTGCGAGGGCCGGGTTTCATGGTTCTCGGTGAGGAGCCGGCGTGCCGCGGCGAAAGGGTCGCCCGGCCGCTCCATGAGGTTCATGAGCATGGCATGGGTCACTGTGAAGCTGGAATTCAGCGGCTCCGGGACAGACTCCACCAGACGGTTGTAGGTGGGCTGACCCCAGGACACGAACCCCTCCGGCGGCTTTTTCTTGACCACCTGGCGCAGCTTCCGCTGGTCATCACCGAACTTTGCGGTGGCCTTGGCCATTGCCTTGACGTTCTCCACCACGTGCTCGGGCGCCTGCACCACCACGGTGCCGGCCGTGTCGTAGCCGGCCCGGCCGGCCCTTCCGGCAATCTGGTGGAACTCCCGGGAGTTGAGCAGCCGGGTGCGCACGCCGTCGTACTTGCTCAGCGCGGTGAGTGCAACGGTGTGGATGGGCACGTTGATGCCGACGCCCAGCGTGTCCGTACCGCAAATGACCTTGAGCAGGCCGGCCTGGGCCAGCTGCTCCACGAGCCGGCGGTACTTGGGCAGCATGCCCGCGTGGTGCACGCCGATGCCGTGCCGGACCAGGCGGTTCAGCGTCTTTCCGAAGCCGGCTGCGAAGCGGAAGTTCGCGATGAGCTCGGCGATCTTGTCCTTCTCCTCGCGCGTGCACACGTTGATGCTCATCAGCGTCTGGGCGCGCTCGATGGCTTCCGCCTGGCTGAAATGCACCACGTAGACCGGCACTTCCCGGGTGCCCAGCAGCTCTTCGAGGGTCTCGTGCACCGGCGTCTCGCGGTAGTAGTAATGCAGCGGAATCGGCCGCTCGGCCGAGCTTACGGTGGTTGTCGGCCGTCCCGTGAGGTCGGTCATGCCCGCTTCGAAGCGGCTGACGTCGCCCAGCGTGGCGGACATCAGGAGGAACTGTGCCTGCGGAAGTTCCAGCAGCGGAACCTGCCACGCCCAGCCCCGCTGCGGATCGGAGTAAAAATGGAATTCGTCCATGATGACGGCGCCGAGGTCGGCCGCCGCACCTTCGCGCAGCGCGCTGTTGGCCAGGATCTCGGCCGTGCAGCAGATGATCGGGGCGTCCTGGTTCACCCCGGAGTCGCCAGTGATCATGCCGACGTTCTCCGCCCCGAAGATCTCGCAAAGGGCGAAGAACTTTTCGGACACCAGGGCCTTGATGGGGGCGGTGTAGTAACTACGCTCGCCGCGGGCCATCGCCTGGAAGTGGGCAGCAACCGCAACGAGGGACTTGCCTGATCCGGTGGGCGTAGCGAGGATCACATTGGCGCCGGAGGCCAGCTCCATGATCGCCTCGTCCTGGGCCGGGTACAGCTGCAGGCCGCGGCTTTCTGTCCACTCCACGAAGCGCTCGTACAGCGTGTCCGGGTCCGCGCCGGTTCCGGTGGTGATCCGTGCGGACGGGGCGGGGAGCTGTTCAACGAGTTTCATTGCCTTCCAGCTTAGTGCCAGCGCGTCCCTGAACGGTTTCGTGCCGGCCCGGCGCTAGGCTCGCTCTGCCAGGACAAAACTTCAACGACCAACCTTCAACGAACAACCGGAGGCCATGTGTGGGATCCCGCCAAATACGTGCAGTTCGGGGACTACCGGCAGCGCCCGTTCTTTGACCTGACCGGCCGCGTCCTCGCCGACACCCCGCGGCAGGTGGTTGACCTGGGCTGCGGCCCCGGAAACCTTACCGCCACGCTCGCGGCACGCTGGCCTGATGCGCGCGTGGTGGGCCTGGATTCCTCAGCCGAGATGCTGGCAACGGCCGAACAGCACCGGCAGTCCGCCCCGGGACTGGAGTTCAGCCTCGGGGACATCGCTTCGTGGCTGCCTTCCGAGGACACTGACGTGGTGGTGAGCAACGCAGCGCTGCAGTGGGTGCCCGGGCACCCTGAACTGCTGGCCGCCTGGCTGGAGGCGCTGAAGCCGGGCGCGTGGTTCGCCATCCAAGTGCCGGGCAACTTCACCTCCGCGTCCCACACCCTGATGCGGGATGTCGCCGAGTCGCCGAAGTGGGCCAGCAAGCTCGCCGGCGTGCTGCGCCACGATGAGGCGGTGGCGCACCCCGCACGGTACCTGGAGATCATGCTCGACGCCGGGTGCACCGCTGATGCGTGGGAAACCACCTACCAGCAGGTGCTCACCGGGGAAAACCCGGTGCTGGACTGGGTGCGCGGCGCCGGCCTGCGGCCCGTGCTGGCCGCGCTGTCGCCGGACGACGCCGCAGGCTTCGAAGCCGAATACGGCGCCCGGCTTTCCGAGGCTTACCCGGCAACGCCCCACGGAACGGTCTACCCGTTCCGCAGGATCTTCGCGGTGGCCCGCAAGCTTTAGGGCAGCATGGAATTCGCCCGCCTGCAACAAGCCGCCCGACCTCCCGCCCGGTCCGATGTGATGTGGCTTACAATGGCCAAGCGGCTGTTGGGGACCCGCCATGGAAGGCCCCCGTTCAGCCCTGGCTATAGAGGAGGCGCGCGGTGCTGTTGGGCCTAATGCTCCGCCTCCTCGGCGAACACCGGAGGGCCGTCTGGGCGATCATTGTGCTGCAGGTGGTGCAAACGGCCGGCAGCCTGCTGCTGCCCACGCTGAACGCGAGCATCATCGACGACGGAATCCTCGCCAACCAGCCCGGGGTGATCCTGGGGCTGGGCGGCTGGATGATGGTTCTCACCGCTGTGCAGGCCGCAGCCGCCCTAGGCGCCGGCTACCTCGGGGCCGACGTCGCCATGAAGATTGGGCACCGCCTGCGACGGGAGCTGTTCTCCCATGTCCAGGCGATGTCGTCCCAGGAGATCGGGACGTTCGGCGCGCCCAGCCTCGTCACCAGGGCCACCAATGACGTCCAGCAGATCCAGACCTTCGCGGTCCTGGTCTTCACCATGCTCGCAGCGGCGCCCGTCATGGGCGTAGGGGGAATTATCCTCGCCGTCCAGCAGAATGCGGTCCTGTCCGCGGTCGTCATCGTCATCGTCCCGCTCCTGGTGCTCATCATGTACCTGATCGTGCGCCGCCTCATCCCGCTCTACCGGCAGGGGCAGGCACTCATCGACGGCATCACCCGGATCCTCCGCGAACAGATCATCGGTGCCGACGTCATCCGGGGGTTCGTCCGGCAAAAGCATGAGGCTGCCCGTTTCGCGGAAGCGAACCGGCGGCTGACCCGGAACAACCTTCAGTCCGCGCTCCTGGTCGCCGGCATGCTTCCGATGATCATGATCGTGGTGAACCTCTCCTCGGTGGCCGTGGTCTGGTTCGGCGGGCACCTGATCAGCAGCGGCAACATGGAGGTGGGCGCGCTCACAGCCTTCATTGCCTACATCCTGCAGATCCTGCTTGCCATCATGATGGCCATGTACGTCTTCAGCACCGCACCGCGCGCGGCCGTCTGCGCCGAACGGATCCAGGACGTGCTGGACGTGACCCCGGCACTGGCTGACGCAGCCGCGGCGAAGCCCGCAATCCCGGATGGCGGGGGAGCAGAGTTCAGCCACGTCTGGTTCGCTTATCCTGGGGCGGAGTCCCCGGTCCTGGCCGACATCACATTCACTGCCGCCCCCGGCACCATTACGGCCATCATCGGTGCCACCGGCAGCGGCAAAACCACGCTGCTGAATCTCCTCCCGCGGTTCCTGAACGCCACGTCCGGTGAAGTCCGGATGGGCGGAGCCGACGTCCGGACCCTGCCCGCTGACCGGCTGCGGGAAAGTATTTCGGTGGTGCCGCAGCACTCCTATCTGTTCTCAGGCACGGTGGCGAGCAACCTGCGGATGGCCGCGCCGGAAGCCACCGAGGACGAGCTGTGGCAGGCCCTGCGGCTGGCGCAGGCCGCTGACTTCGTCCGCCAGCTCCCGGACGGCCTCCATGCCGCCGTCGCCCAGGGCGGGGCCGGGCTTTCGGGCGGACAGCGGCAGCGTCTCTGCATCGCCCGCGCCATGCTCCGCACCGCGGACCTTTACCTCTTTGATGACAGTTTTTCCGCCCTGGACTATGCCACCGAGGCTGCCGTCCGGCAGGCCCTGGCGCCCGTGCTGGAAGCAGCAACGGTGCTCATGGTGGCAGAACGCATTCCCACCGTCATGGGTGCGGACCGGATCCTGGTGCTCGAGGACGGCCGGCTGGTGGCCCAGGGAACCCACGCCGAACTGCTGGGATCATCGCCCACCTACCGGGAGATTGCCGAGTCCCAGCTGGCCATGGATGAGCAGCCGTGAGCAGCGGGCAGCCATGAAGGGCACACACGCAGCCGCACGCAAGGCCGGCAGCTTCCTGCCGGCGGCCGCACGTCTCCTGGGCTTGCTGCGCCCGTCGAGGCGGCGGATGGCCTTGGCCGTCGCGGCAACCTGCGGCTTCGCCGCCCTCAATGTGGCTGCTCCCAAGCTCCTCGGTGACGCCACCGACGTCGTCGTCGACGGTTTCATGCATGGCACGCTCGACGCCGGCAGGCTCGCCGCGCTGCTGGGCGCGGTGTCGCTGATGTACGTCGGCACCTCAATCTTCAACTGGGTTCAGGGGGCCCTGACCGCCCAGGCAGTGCAGCGGCTTGTCTTCGGCCTCCGCGCCGCCGTCGAGGACAAACTGCACCGCCTGCCTTCATCACACTTCCAGGAGCAGGCCAGGGGAGATGTGCTCAGCAGGGCCACCAACGACGTCGACAACATCTCACAGGCGCTCAACCAGCTGCTCACGCAGCTGATCATGTCCGTTCTGATGCTGTGCGGTTCGCTGGCCATGATGCTGTGGATCTCGCCGCTGCTGGCGGCCATCGCCCTCGTGTCCGTTCCCGTCTCAACACTGATAACGGTGTACATGGCGCGCCAGTCCCAGGCCTATTTCGCGGCTCAGTGGGCCTCCACCGGCGAGCTGAACGCCCACATCGAGGAATGCATCACCGGACACGAGGTGATTAGGACGTTCGGGCAACAGGACACCGCGTCGGCCATCTTCGGACGCGGCAACGACCGGCTGGCCCGTGCCAGTGCGCGAGCCCAGTTCGTCTCCGGAGCCGTGCAGCCGCTCATGGTCCTCGTCGCCAACCTCAACTATGTGGCCGTTGCCGTGGTGGGCGGCCTGCAGGTGGCGGCCGGAGCCATGACGATCGGCGGCATCCAGGCGTTCATCCAGTTCAGCCGTCTGTTCACCCAACCTATGGGGCAGATTGGCGGCATGCTTACCCTCATGCAGTCCTGCGCGGCCTCCGCGGAACGGGTCTTCGCCCTCCTGGATGAGCCAGAGATTCCCAGCGAGGACGGCGTTCCGGCCCGCCAGGAAAACCTGCGCGGCCGGATCGAATTCGAGGACGTCACCTTCGCATACACCCCGGGGGCGCCGGCCGTCAGCGGGCTGTCCTTCTCCGTCCTCCCGGGCCAGACCGTGGCCATCGTGGGCCATACCGGGGCCGGTAAGACCACGGTGGTGAATCTCCTCATGCGCTTCTACGAACTGGATTCAGGCCGCATCACGATCGATGGCACGGACATCGCCACGGTGCCCGTGGACTCGCTGCGGTCCAATTTCGCCGTGGTCATGCAGAACGTCTGGCTGTTCAGCGGCACCGTGCGCGAGAACATCGAATACGGCTCCCCGGGGGCTGATGATGACCGGATCCTGGCGGCCGCCGAGGCCAGCCACGTGGACCACTTTGTGCGGTCGCTGCCGGCGGGATATGCCACGGTCCTGGGAGACGACGGCGATACCCTGAGTCAGGGCCAGCGGCAGCTGATCACCATCGCCCGTGCCCGGCTCGCTGACCGCAGCGTCCTTATTCTGGACGAGGCAACTAGCTCCGTGGACACCCGGACCGAGGTGCAGATCAAGCTCGCAATGAACAGGCTGCGGCAGGGCAAGACAAGCTTCATCATTGCGCACAGGTTGTCCACCGTGCGTGACGCTGATCTAATTCTGGTCATGGATCACGGACGCATTGTTGAACAGGGGACGCACAGTAGCCTGCTGTCCGTGGACGGCCATTACAGGCACCTGTATGAGGCCCAGTTCCGCGGGGTGGACCGCGAACTCGGTGCCATCCGCCGGCACGGCGGCAGGCACGCCGCCGGCCAGCAGCGTTACCGGGAGTCAGGCCTGTGACCGCCGATATCTTCCCGGGGCAGTGGAAACCGAACACCGGCAGCTCCGTGGCCCTCTTCGAGCAGCTGAGGCTGCATGTGATCGAGCAGGCGGATCAGGGAAAGCTTGCTCCCGGCACGCGACTGCCGGCGGTGCGGAGCCTCGCCGGAATCCTCGGCGTCGCACCCCACACCGTGGCACGGGCGTACAAGGAGCTCGAAGCTGCTGGCGTCGTCGCCACCAAGGGACGCAACGGGACGGTGGTCTGCGCCCGCGACGAACGCTGGGGGGCGTTGTCCGAGGCAGCCTCAGATTATGCCGCGGCAGCCAAATCACAGGGCGCAACATTCGCCCAGGCCGTCCACCTGCTGGCGGCCGCCTACGACGCCGAGTAGCGAAGGTGGCGTAGCACACCCGCGTGGATATTCGAAGAAGTTTTCGACTAGCATTAGTGGGTGCCTAAAGCCGTAGCTGAAGAAACCGCTGTTGCCCCCTCCGCCGTCGTACCCCTGAGCCCCGCCAAACCGGCGCGCCCGGACCTTTCCCGGCTGGTGGTCAAGGGCGCCCGTGAGCACAACCTCCGCAACGTCGACCTCGACCTGCCGCGCGACGCCATGATCGTCTTCACTGGCCTGTCCGGCTCCGGAAAGTCCTCGCTCGCCTTCGACACCATTTTCGCCGAGGGCCAGCGCCGCTACGTCGAATCGCTCTCGGCCTACGCCCGGCAGTTCCTGGGCCAGGTGGACAAGCCCGACGTCGACTTCATCGAGGGCCTGTCGCCTGCGGTCTCGATCGACCAGAAGTCCACGAGCAAGAACCCGCGCTCCACCGTGGGCACCATCACCGAAATTTACGACTACATGCGTCTCCTGTGGGCGCGTGTGGGCCGTCCGCACTGTCCCGTCTGCGGTGAACCGGTCATCAAGCAGACCCCGCAGCAGATCGTGGACCAGCTTCTCGAACTGGAGGACGGGACCCGCTTCCAGATCCTCGCTCCCGTGGTCCGCGGCCGCAAGGGTGAGTTCGTCGACCTCTTCAAGGAGCTGACGGCGAAGGGCTATTCCCGCGCCCGGGTGGACGGGGACCTCATCCAGCTGAGCGATCCGCCCAAGCTGGGCAAGCAGTTCAAGCACACCATCGAGGTGGTGGTGGACCGGCTCGTGGTCAAGGAGGGCATCCGGCAGCGGCTGACGGACTCCATTGAAACGGCGCTGGGCCTCGCCGAGGGGCGCGTCCTGGCCGACTTCGTCGACCTGGACGCCGACGACCCCCACCGCACGCGTGCCTTCTCGGAAAACCTGGCCTGCCCCAACGAGCATCCTCTGGCCATCGATGAGATCGAGCCCAGGTCCTTCTCGTTCAACAACCCGTTCGGTGCCTGCTCGGCCTGCAGCGGCATCGGCACCCGGCTGGAAGTCGACGAGGAACTGATCATTCCCAACCCGGAGCTTGCGCTGGAGGACGGGGCCATCGCGCCGTGGTCACTGGGCACCGCGACCACCGAGTACTGGAACCGGCTGCTCGGGGGGCTCGCCAAGGAGCTCGGATTCTCCATGACCACGCCGTGGCAGGACCTTTCCGCAGACGTCCGGCAGACCGTCCTGCACGGCAAGGACCACAAGGTTGTTGTGCAGTACCGCAACCGGTTCGGCAGGGAGCGCAAGTACAGCACGGGCTTCGAAGGCGTGGTGCAGTACGTGCACCGCAAGCACACGGAAACCGAGTCTGACTCCGCCAGGGACCGCTACGAGGAATACATGCGGCAGATCCCCTGCCCCGCCTGCAACGGCGCCCGGCTGAACCCGGCGTCGCTCTCTGTCCTGATCAACGGCAAGTCCATCGCCGACGTCGCTCGGCTGCCTATGCGCGAATGCGCGGCATTCCTGGACAACCTCGTGTTGACCGGCCGTGAGGCGCAGATCGCCCATCAGGTCCTCAAGGAGATCCAGGCCCGCCTCACCTTCCTGCTGGACGTGGGGCTGGAGTACCTGAACCTCGAACGCCCCTCCGGCACGCTCTCCGGCGGCGAGGCCCAGCGCATCAGGCTGGCCACCCAGATCGGCTCGGGCCTCGTGGGTGTCCTCTACGTCCTGGACGAGCCCTCCATCGGGCTGCACCAGCGGGACAACCGGCGCCTGATCGAAACCCTGACCCGGCTCCGGGACCTGGGCAACACCCTTATCGTGGTCGAACACGACGAAGACACCATCCACGAGGCGGACTGGATCGTGGACATCGGCCCGGGGGCCGGCGAGCACGGGGGACAGGTGGTCCACTCCGGGTCCTACAAAGCACTCCTGGAGAACACGAAGTCCCTCACCGGGGACTACCTCTCCGGCAGGAAGAGCATCGGCATCCCCAAGAAGCGGCGCAAGTACGACAAGAAGCGCGAGCTGAAGGTGGTCGGCGCCCGCGAGAACAACCTGGTCAACGTTGATGCGGCCTTCCCGCTGGGCCTGTTTACCGCGGTGACCGGCGTCAGCGGCTCAGGCAAGTCCACCCTGGTCAACGAGATCCTGTACAAGGTGCTGGCCAACAAGCTCAACGGCGCCAAACAGGTGGCCGGGCGACACCGCTCTATCCAGGGCCTCGAGCACCTGGACAAGGTGGTGCACGTCGACCAGAGCCCAATCGGCCGCACGCCGCGCTCCAACCCGGCCACGTACACCGGCGTCTTCGATCACATCCGGAAGCTCTTCGCCGAGACCACCGAGGCCAAGGTCCGCGGCTACCTCCCCGGACGGTTCTCCTTCAACGTCAAGGGCGGGCGCTGCGAAGCCTGCTCCGGCGACGGCACGCTGAAGATCGAGATGAACTTCCTGCCGGACGTCTACGTTCCGTGCGAGGTCTGCCACGGTGCGCGGTACAACCGCGAGACCCTCGAGGTGCACTACAAGGGCAAGACCATCGCCGACGTGCTGAACATGCCCATCGAGGAGGGCGCGGAGTTCTTCGCCGCTTTCTCGCCGATTGCACGCCACCTCAAGACACTGGTGGACGTGGGCCTCGGATACGTCCGGCTGGGCCAGCCCGCCACCACGCTCTCCGGTGGCGAGGCGCAGCGCGTCAAGCTGGCGGCCGAGCTCCAGAAGCGGTCCAACGGGCGCAGCGTCTACGTTTTGGACGAGCCCACCACCGGGCTGCACTTCGAAGACATCCGGAAGCTCCTCATGGTGCTGCAGGGCCTCGTGGAGAAGGGCAATACGGTCATCACCATCGAGCACAACCTCGACGTCATCAAAAGCGCCGACTGGATCGTGGACCTGGGCCCTGACGGAGGCTCCGGCGGAGGCCGGATCATTGCCTCCGGTACACCCGAGCAGGTCTCCAAGTCCTCGGAAAGCTACACCGCGAAGTTCCTGGCCGAAATCCTCAGCTAGGGCGTCAAGGCACGACGCCAAACCAGCACACCACGCGGCCCGCCAGATTAACTGGCGGGCCGCCGTCGTCTGCGTTTCATTGGAGTTTTTGTACAGATATTGGGCGCTAAACCCCTCGGAAGTCACGCCACGTGGACAAAAACTCCAATTACGAGCGGAAGTATTCCACGGAGGGCATACGAGTTTGAGCAGGCGTGCCATCGTGAGAAACTAAGCCGGTGACTTCAACAACAGTGCCCGTGATCTTCGACCTGGACGGCACTCTTGTCGATCCGGCCGGCGGGATAACAGACGGAATTGCCGCGGCCCTCACGGAACATGGCCTTCCTGTCCCGAGCCAGGACCTTCTAGACGCGATGGTGGGTCCCAAGCTGAGCGACTCCCTGCTGAATGTCGCGGCTGTTCCGCCAGCCATGCTCAAGGCTGTCATTCGGACGTACCGGATGCATTACCTGGACTTCGGCATCTCCCAGAGCCGCCTGTACCCGGGCATCGTCGACCTGCTGGATGGCTACGTGGAAGCAGGGCGGCCCGTAGCTGTGGCGACGCAAAAGCCTGAAGGCCTTGCCCAGCTGGTGCTTCAACACCACAAGATTGCTGGCCGGTTCCGCGCCATCAGGGGGTCAGCCGCAGACGAGACCGCGGCTGCAGCCGGTCCGGTCGGCAAGACCGGCATCATCGCCGCTGCCATGACGGACCTCGGCACGCAGCACGCCGTGATGGTGGGCGACCGTGCGCAGGATGTGGCCGGAGCGTTGGCCAACGGACTCGACTGCATCGGCGTCAGCTGGGGTTTTGCGCCCGACGGCGAATTGGAGGCAGCGGGAGCTGTGGCGGTGGTGCACGACACCGCCGGCCTGCGTGCCAAAGTCGAGGAGCTGGAGAACGTCCGGGCCGCAGCCCTGAGCGAGGTGCGCAACGATGGAGCTGTTTGACGGCGTCCGCTGGACGACGCGGACCCTCATCTCCGGCAGCTGCCGGCCCACGGTGATCGGGCTGGAGAATGTTCCCAAGGACGGGCCGTTCATTGTGGCACCGAACCACCTCTCCTTTCTGGACAGCGTGATTGTCCAGGCACTCATGCCGCGGCCCGTCGCGTTCTTTGCCAAGGCGGAGTACTTCACCACCAAAGGCATCAAGGGCCGCGTGATGAAGTCCTTCTTCGAGGCAGTCGGTTCCATTCCGGTCGAACGCGGGGAACAGGCCGCGAGCGTGCAGGCCCTCAGGACACTGCTGGACATCCTCGAGGACGGCAGGGGCATCGGCATCTACCCCGAGGGCACCCGGTCCCGCGACGGAATCCTGTACCGCGGCCGGACCGGCGTCGGCTGGCTGGCCCTCACCACCGGCGCCCCGGTGATCCCGGTGGGACTGATCGGCACTGAGAAGCTGCAGCCCGCTGGCCGCAACGCAGTTAAACCCCAGCACTTCATCATGAAGGTGGGCGAGCCGATCTACTTCGACAAGACCGGCCCGGATCATTCCCTCCCCGCCCGGCGGCAGGTGACCGACCGGATCATGGACGCCATCGCCGAACTCAGCGGCCAGGAACGCTCCACCAGCTACAACCAGAGCAAGGTCATCGAGTAGACCGGTCGCCCGCGAGCCGGTCCGGCGCTTCAGCCGCTCCCTTGGAACGGCTGGCGGCAATCCGCAGCCCCTCAGCTCAGTAGACTGGAATCGTGGCAGATCCATCAAGTTATAGACCCCAGACGGGCGAGATTCCGACCAATCCGGGTGTTTACAGGTTCAGGGATCCCCATGGGCGGGTTATCTACGTCGGCAAGGCCAAGAACCTCCGGTCACGCCTGAATTCGTACTTCGCGAACCCGGCAGGGCTGCTGCCCAAGACCCACGCCATGGTGCACGCGGCCAGCAGCGTCGAGTGGACGGTGGTGGGCAGCGAGCTGGAATCCCTCCAGTTGGAATTCACCTGGATCAAGGAATTCAAGCCGCGGTTCAACGTGGTTTTCCGGGACGACAAGACGTATCCGTACCTCGCCGTCACCATGGGCGAGAAGCTGCCGCGCGTGCAGGTCATGCGCGGCGAGCGGCGGAAGGGCACGCGGTACTTTGGCCCCTACACGGCCGGAGCCATCCGGGAGACCATGGACACCCTGCTGCGGGTCTTTCCCGTACGGAGTTGCAGCGCGGGCGTGCTGAAGCGTGCCCAGGCCAGCGGCCGGCCCTGCCTGCTGGGCTACATCGACAAATGCTCGGCCCCCTGCGTCGGGCGCGTCACCCCCGAGGAACACCGCGCCCTGGCCGAGGACTTCTGCGCCTTCATGGGAGGCGAGGCCAAGCGGTTCATCGCCCGGCTCGAAAAGGAGATGGGGGCCGCCGTCGCCATCCTTGACTACGAACGCGCCGCCAGGCTTCGTGACGACATCACCGCCCTCCGGAAGGTCTTCGAGCGGAACGCCGTGGTGCTCGCCGAGGACACGGACGCCGACGTTTTCGCCCTGCACGAGGACGAGCTCGAAGCGGCCGTCCAGGTGTTCCACGTCCGGGGCGGACGGGTCCGCGGCCAGCGCGGCTGGGTGGTCGAGAAGGTGGAGGACTTCACCACCCCCGACCTCGTCGAACACCTCCTGCAGCAGGTCTACGGCGAGGACGCCGAGATCCAGGGCCGGCTTCCCCGCGAGGTCCTGGTGCCTGTCGAGCCGAGCAATGCGCAGGACCTGGCAGTGTGGCTCGGCGGCATCCGCGGCGCCAAGGTAGACATTCGCGTTCCGCAGCGCGGGGACAAGGCCGCCCTCATGTCCACGGTCCGTGAGAATGCCGAACACGCACTCCGGCTCCACAAAACCCGCCGGGCCGGCGACCTGACCGTGCGGTCGCAGGCCCTGCAGGAACTTCAGGAGGCGCTGGAGCTCCCCGTTCCGCTGTTGCGCATCGAATGCTACGACGTCTCCCACGTCCAGGGCACCAACGTGGTGGCGTCCATGGTGGTGGTGGAGGACGGGCTGCCCAAGAAATCCGATTACCGTAAGTTCTCCATCACCGGGGCCGCGGCCACGGACGATACCGCCGCCATGCATGACGTCCTGACGCGGCGCTTCCGGCACTACCTCGTGGACAAGACGGCCCAGGTTGAAGCCGCCGAACTGGTTGCGACGCCGGCGGCCCCGGCCCCGGCGGCCGCGGCCGGTTTCGGTGCCAACGGGGCGGCCCCAGCCGGTTCCGGTGCCAACGGGGCGGCACCAGGCGCCGCAACGGCGGACGCTGCACTGTCCGACACCACCACGCCGGCGCCGCGCGCGAAATTCGCCTACCCGCCCAACCTCGTGGTGGTGGACGGCGGCAAGCCCCAGGTGAACGCGGCTGCCCGGGCACTCGAGGCGCTGGGCGTCGACGACGTCTACGTCGTCGGGCTCGCCAAGCGCCTCGAGGAGGTCTGGCTGCCGGACAGCGACTTTCCGGTCATCCTGCCCCGCTCCTCGCAGGGCCTCTACATGCTGCAGCGCATCCGAGACGAGGCGCACCGCTTCGCCATCTCCTTCCACCGGCAAAAGCGCGGCAAGGCGATGACCGTCTCAGCCCTCGACGGCGTACCCGGGCTGGGCGATTCCAAGCGGAAGGCCCTGCTCGCCCACTTTGGCTCCGTCAAGAAGATCAAGGCGGCATCGGCGGAGGAACTGACCGAGGCCAAGGGTGTCGGGCCGGCACTGGCCGCGGCCATCGTCACCCACTTCAGTCCGGGCGGCGCAGGCGGTGACTCGGACGAGTCCGTTCCGGCGATCAACATGACCACCGGGGAAGTGCTGGAAACTTAGCCCGCGCCCCGAAACTTGGTTAGGGTAAGTACGGGAAATCGGCGTGTGCCGCAAACAGCAACCCGCGCAGAAACTGCACGCGGGAAGCAACAGCAGGAATGAGGCTGGAATCAATGGCAGAGTCGACGGCGGAGTCCAGCACGGAAGAGGACGGCCTGACACCGGTCAAGCCCGCCGAAGCGGAGCTGCTCATCGTGACCGGGATGTCCGGCGCGGGCCGCAGCACCGCCTCCGATGCGCTGGAGGACCACGGCTGGTACGTCGTCGAGAACCTGCCGCCGCAGATGCTGGGGACTCTGGCTGAACTCGTGTCCCACGCCCCGCAGTCCATTCCCAAACTTGCCGTGGTGATGGACGTGCGCAGCAAGGCGCTGTTCGCCGACATCCGCGCCGCGCTCCGTGCCCTCGAAGTCAGCGGCGTCACCTTCCGTGTGCTGTTCCTCGACGCCAGCGACGACGTCCTGGTCCGCCGCTTCGAACAGGGCCGGCGCCCGCACCCGCTGCAGGGCGGCGGCAGGATCCTGGACGGCATCGCCGCCGAACGTGAGCTCCTCAAGGAGCTGCGCGACTCCTCGGACCTCGTTTTGGACACATCGTCCCTGAACGTGCACGGGCTCGCCACCGCGATCACCGAACTGTTCACCGAAACCGGTCCCATCGCGATCCGCCTGAACATCATGAGCTTCGGCTTCAAATACGGTCTTCCCGTTGACGCCAACTATGTGGCTGACGTCAGGTTCATCCCGAATCCGCACTGGGTGCCAGCGCTCCGGCCGCACACTGGCCTTGACCAGGACGTCAGCGAGTACGTCCTTGGGGCCGAGGGTGTGCCCAACTTTGTGGAACGGTATGTCCTCGCCCTGGAACCTGTCATGGAGGGCTACCGCCGGGAGAACAAGCACTACGCCACCATCGCCGTCGGATGCACCGGCGGAAAGCACCGCTCGGTGGCGGTCGCCATGGAGCTCTCCAAGCGGCTCGCGCAATATCCGCGGGTTACCGTGACCACGACGCACCGGGACCTGGGCCGCGAGTAATGGGCGTTCTTACCGGCCCGCTGCCCCTGATTCCGCCGGCCGGCCTGACCGGTTCCCAACAGGCCAAGGGACCCACCGTCGTCGCGCTCGGCGGCGGCCACGGCCTTTCGGCCTCCCTCTCGGCACTGCGGCTGCTTACTTCCGAACTGACAGCGGTGGTTACCGTGGCGGACGACGGCGGGTCCTCCGGCCGTCTCCGCGAGGAGTACGGCGTCCTTCCGCCCGGTGATCTCCGGATGGCCCTTTCCGCCCTCTGCGATGACACCGACTGGGGCCGCACCTGGCGCGACGTCATGCAGCACCGGTTCCGGTCCGCCCGCGGCGGCGCTTCCCTGGACGAGCACGCCATGGGCAACCTGCTGATCGTCACGCTCTGGGAACTGCTGGGGGATGCGGTGGCCGGCCTGAAATGGGCCGGTGCGCTGCTCGGCGCCCGCGGACAGGTTCTGCCCATGTCCACCGTTCCGCTTACCATCGAGGGCGATGTCCGCGTGACCGCCCCCGACGGCAGCAGCACGGTCACCACCATCACGGGCCAGGCGCGCTGTGCCGTTGCGGGTTCGCTGGAGAGCGTCCGGCTGCTTCCCGAGCAGGCTCCGGCCTGCGTTGAGGCCCTGACCGCCGTCGAGCTTGCCGACTGGGTGGTGCTGGGCCCCGGCTCCTGGTACACCTCCGTGCTCCCGCATCTGCTGCTTCCGGAAATGCGGCAGGCGCTCTGCGATACGCCGGCCAAGCGCTGCCTCACCATGAACCTCGCCATGGACACCAAGGAAACCTCCGGCATGTCCGCCGCCGACCACCTTCACACCCTGCGCGACTACGCGCCCGAGTTCAGCGCGGACGTGGTGCTCGCGGACCCGGCCTCCGTTTCGGACCTGGCCGAGTTTGAACGGGCAGCAGGGATGATCGGCGCCGAGGTTGTCTTGGGTAGAGTAGGGGCTTCGGGCCGGCGACCGGTCCACGACCCCTTGCGGCTGGCTACGGCCTACCAGGATATTTTCGGGAATAGTTAGGAAAGGTGCCATGGCACTGACAGCATCAGTCAAGGAAGAACTCTCCCGCCTGGACATCAAGAAATCATCAGTCCGCAAGGCTGAGGTCTCGGCCATGCTCCGCTTCGCCGGGGGACTGCACATCATCTCGGGCCGGATCGTCATCGAGGCCGAGGTGGATCTTGCCTCCACCGCCCGGCGCCTGCGCGCTGCAATAGCCGAGGTCTACGGGCACCAGAGCGAGATCATCGTCGTCTCCGGCAGCGGACTGCGCCGCGGCAGCCGTTACGTGGTCCGCGTCGTCCGCGACGGCGAGGCACTGGCGCGGCAGACCGGCCTCCTTGACGGCCGGGGACGGCCCGTGCGAGGGCTGCCGTCCGTCGTCGTCAACGGCTCAGCCGCTGACGCCGAGGCGGTGTGGCGGGGCGCCTTCCTGGCGCACGGCTCTCTCACGGAACCCGGCCGGTCCTCGTCCATGGAGGTCACCTGCCCTGGTCCGGAATCCGCCCTCGCGCTGGTCGGCGCGGCCCGGCGGCTGGGGATACAGGCCAAGGCCCGGGAAGTCAGGGGAGTGGACCGTGTGGTGATCCGCGACGGCGACACCATCGCCGCGCTGCTCACCCGGATGGGCGCCCACGACGCACTCATGGTCTGGGAAGAGCGGCGCATGCGCAAGGAAGTGCGGGCCACCGCGAACCGCCTCGCCAACTTCGATGACGCCAACCTCCGCCGGTCCGCGCAAGCCGCCGTGGCCGCCGGCGCCCGGGTGGACCGGGCCCTGGAGATCCTCGGCGACGACGTTCCGGACCACCTCAAATATGCGGGTGAACTCCGGGTGGCCCACAAGCAGGCCAGCCTCGACGAACTTGGCCGGCTCGCCGATCCGCCCATGACGAAAGACGCCATCGCCGGACGCATCCGCCGGCTGCTGGCCATGGCGGACAAACGCGCCTCGGATCTTGGCATCCCGGGCACGGATGCCAATGTGACGCCGGAAATGCTGGACGAGTAACGGCGCCCATAGAATCAAGACCAGGTGGCGGCTGTTGCCGGCATCGGAGTTTTCCGGATGACCCGTCATCCGGGATGCACAATCCCAGAGTTAGCAAAACCGGACAAACTGTCCACGACATTGGAGGATTTTGTGACCGAGTACGTTCTGCCCGAACTCAGCTACGACTACGCAGCGCTCGAGCCCCACATCTCTGCACGGATCATGGAGCTGCACCACAGCAAGCACCACGCCGCGTACGTGACGGGCGCCAACAACGCGCTGGCCCAGCTGGCCGAGGCACGCGAAAAGGGCGACTTCGCCAACATCAACCGCCTTTCCAAGGACCTGGCTTTCCACACCGGCGGCCACGTCAACCACTCCGTGTTCTGGAACAACCTCTCCCCGGACGGAGGCGACAAGCCTGAAGGTGAGCTCGCCGCCGCCATCGACGACGCCTTCGGTTCGTTCGATGCCTTCCGCGCCCAGTTCTCCGCAGCTGCACTCGGCCTGCAGGGTTCCGGCTGGGGCTTCCTGGCCTACGAGCCCATCGGTGGCAACCTCGTCATTGAGCAGCTCTACGACCAGCAGGGCAACGTCGCGCTGGGCACCACCCCGCTGCTGATGCTGGACATGTGGGAGCACGCCTTTTACCTGGACTACGTCAACGTCAAGGCCGACTACGTCAAGGCGTTCTGGAACATCGTCAACTGGGCCGACGTGTCCGCACGCTTCGCCGCGGCACGCGCCAACGCAACGGGCCTCATTACCCTCTAAGTGTGATCCCGCGTACATAAAGCAGTAACAAACTTCACATTCGGCCACTTTAGGGCCGAATTCTGGACGGTCTGCCCCCGCACTTGCGGGGGCAGACCTACTTAAACGTAAGATGGATCACGGAAGGCGGTTAGCCTTCAGCAATGAGGCTGGTCGCCCTCCGATCTGAAAAATATCTCTGCCCAATGGCGTGCGGGATCTGTTAGTTGGCTTGAACGCCCGCTTAACTAGTTGTGCTTCCAAGGCACAAAGGAGACAAAAAGTGACCACCCGTATTGGTATTAACGGCTTCGGCCGCATCGGCCGCAACTACTTCCGCGCTGCACTTGCTCAGGGTGCGGACCTTGAGATCGTTGCTGTCAACGACCTCACCAGCCCCGAGGCGCTGGCCCACCTGCTCAAGTACGATTCCGTAGGCGGACGCCTGGCCGAAACCATCGAGGTCAAGGAAGGCAACCTGGTCGTCAACGGGAACGCGATCAAGGTCCTGGCCGAGCGCGACCCCGCCAACCTCCCCTGGAAGGAGCTGGGCGTTGACATCGTCATCGAGTCCACCGGTTTCTTCACCAAGGCAGCTGCCGCCAAGAAGCACATCGAGGCCGGCGCCAAGAAGGTCCTGATCTCCGCCCCCGCCTCGGACGAGGACATCACCATCGTGATGGGCGTCAACGACGGCCTCTACGACCCCGAGAACCACCACATCATCTCCAACGCTTCCTGCACCACCAACTGCCTCGGCCCGCTGGCCAAGGTTGTCAACGACACCTTCGGCATTGAGCGTGGCCTGATGACCACTGTTCACGCGTACACCGCCGACCAGAACCTGCAGGACGGCCCGCACAACGACCTCCGCCGTGCACGTGCCGCCGCCATCAACATGGTTCCCACCTCCACCGGTGCCGCCAAGGCCATCGGCCTGGTCCTGCCGGAGCTCAAGGGCAAGCTGGACGGCTACGCCATCCGCGTTCCGGTCCCCACGGGTTCCGCCACCGACCTCACCGTCACGGTCTCCCGCGAGACCACCGTGGAAGAGGTCAACGCCGCGCTCAAGAAGGCTGCAGAGTCCGATGAGTGGCAGGGCATCCTGACCTACACCGACGCCCCGATCGTCTCCTCGGACATCGTCGGCGACCCCGCCTCGTCCATCTTTGACTCCGGTTTGACCAAGGTTATTGGCAACCAGGTCAAGGTTGTTTCGTGGTATGACAACGAATGGGGCTACTCGAACCGCCTCGTGGACCTCACGGAGCTTGTCGCGGCAAAGCTGGGCTAGGGTTAGCTACATGACATCTCACACCCTCAACGAACTGATCGCTGAAGGTGTCCGCGGGCGGTACATTCTGGTACGAAGTGACCTGAATGTGCCGCTCGACGGCTCTACAGTGACTGACGACGGCCGCATCCGGGCCTCACTGCCAGTGCTGGGAAAGCTCACGGACGCCGGTGCCCGCGTGCTGGTAACAGCCCACCTCGGCCGCCCCAAGGGCGCCCCTGAAGACAAGTACTCGCTCAAGCCGGCGGTTGCCCGCCTGGCCGAGCTGGCTTCCTTCCCTGTCTCCCTCGCGGAGGACACGGTGGGGTCCTCTGCCAAGGAGCAGGCAGCTGCGCTGCAGGACGGCCAGGTGCTGGTGCTCGAGAATGTGCGGTTCGACGCACGCGAGACCAGCAAGGACGAGGCCGAGCGTGGCGCGTTCGCCGACGAACTGGTGGGACTCACCGGTGAAAACGGTGCTTTTGTGAACGACGCCTTTGGCGCCGTCCACCGTAAGCACGCCAGCGTTTACGACGTCGCCACCCGGCTCCCGTCGTACCTCGGCGACCTTGTGTGCACCGAGGTGGAAGTCCTCCGCAAGCTGACCGCAGACACCCAGCGTCCCTACGTTGTGGTCCTCGGCGGTTCGAAGGTTTCGGACAAGCTCGCAGTCATCGACAACCTGCTCGGCAAGGCTGACACCATCCTGGTCGGCGGCGGCATGCTGTTCACGTTCCTGGCAGCCGAGGGCCACAAGGTGGCCGGCAGCCTGCTGGAAGAGGACCAGATCCCGGTCGTCCAGGACTACCTCAAGCGCGCAGCCGACGCCGGCACCGAATTCGTGATCCCCACGGACGTCGTGGTGGCAGCCAAGTTTGCCGCCGACGCCGACCACGAAACGGTCAGCGCCGAGGCCATCGAAGGCAGCAGCTTCGGTGCGCAGGGCATCGGCCTGGACATCGGACCCGAGTCTGCCCGGGCGTTCGCCGAGCAGATCAAGGGCGCCAAGACGGTGTTCTGGAACGGTCCCATGGGCGTCTTCGAGTTCGAGGCCTTCTCCGCAGGCACCCGGGCCATCGCCCAGGCGCTGACGGAGACGGACGCGTTCACCGTCGTCGGCGGTGGTGACTCCGCGGCTGCGGTCCGCACCCTCGGCTTCGCCGATGACCAGTTCGGACATATTTCCACCGGCGGCGGCGCCAGCCTGGAATACCTTGAGGGCAAGGAACTTCCCGGCCTGAGCGTTCTGGACCGCTAAAGACACACCAGCCGGCAGGGCACCTTTCGCACCGCGAAGGCGCCCTGCCGGCTGTTCACATGATCAGCACATTTGACCGGCAGTTTTGGAGAACACGTGACTACGTCAACCAACGGCACCTTTGACCGCACGCCTTTGATCGCAGGCAACTGGAAGATGAACATGGACCACGTCCAGGGCATCACCCTCCTGCAGAAGCTGGCCTGGACACTGTCCGACGCCAAGCACGACTACAGCCGCGTGGAAGCCGCTGTCTTCCCGCCTTTCACCGACCTCCGCGGCGTGCAGACCCTCGTCCAGGGCGACGAACTCGACATCGCCTACGGCGGCCAGGACCTGTCCCAGTTCGACTCCGGTGCGTACACCGGCGACATCTCCGGCCAGTTCCTGAACAAGCTCGGCTGCAAGTACGTCCTCGTTGGCCACAGCGAACGCCGGACCATCCACGCTGAGTCGGACGAAGTCCTGAATGCCAAGGTCAAGGCGGCCTACCGCCACAATGTCATCCCCGTCCTGTGCGTCGGTGAAGGCCTGGAGATCCGCCAGGCCGGCACCCACGTCCAGCACACCCTGGACCAGCTCCGGGCCAACGTCGAAGGCCTCACCGCCGAGCAGGCCGCCGAGCTCGTCGTCGCCTATGAGCCTGTCTGGGCTATCGGCACCGGTGAGGTGGCAGGCCCGGAGGACGCCCAGGAAATGTGCGCCGCTATCCGTGCCGAACTCACCGAACTGTTCGACGCCGACGTGGCCGGCAAGGTCCGCCTGCTGTACGGCGGTTCGGTCAAGGCCAGTAACGCCGCCGCCATCCTCAAGGAACGCGACGTCGATGGCGTGCTGGTGGGCGGTGCCAGCCTTGATCCCGCTGAGTTTGCTAATATTGTGAAGTTCGAGAGCCACCTCGTAACGGACTAGTCCGTTCATTTGGCACGCTCCCGCATCCACCAACTTTGGAAAGGCCGTCGTGGACGTTCTTCATGTGATTCTGCAGATCCTGCTGGGCATTACCAGCCTTCTGCTGACCCTGCTCATCCTGCTCCATAAGGGACGCGGCGGCGGCCTGTCGGACATGTTCGGCGGCGGAATGAGCTCAGGGCTGTCCTCGTCCGGTGTCGCTGAGCGCAACCTCAACAGGTTCACCATCATCCTCGGTGTCACCTGGGGCGTCGTCATCATCGCCCTTGGCCTCCTGATGCGCTTCACAGGTGTGGCTGACTCCTAACGCTGTCGCAGCCAAGTGCCACGAAAAGCCCGGCCCGATCAGGATCCGTTCCTGATTGGGCCGGGCTTTTTCCTGCCGCCAGGCGGAACTGCGGACTAGACTGTGGCTACCGGATCTAACGGCAGCGCCGCCATTAGTAGCGAGGGAGTTCCCATATTGCATTCCTCTTCAGGATTCCGCGGCACCCGCGTGGGTGTCATTCAAGGGGCCGGATTGAAAAACCAGGGGGATGATCCTCTCGGGGAGCCCCTGCCGCGTATTTGTGTCTCCTATTGGTGCGCCATGGGACACGAGACGCGGCCTGTTTTTCTTAAGATGCCGGACGACCAGATTCCGAACGTGTGGGACTGCCGCCAGTGCGGTCGGCTGTCGTCGCGCAACCCCGGTGCCGGGGTGCCCGGCGAAGCCCAGGAAGAAGGCTTCAAAAGTCATCTGGATTACGTTAAAGAAAGACGCTCCAGCCAGGACGCCGAAGACGTCCTGGCTGGAGCGTTGCGGCGGCTAAGAGCCAGCCGGCGCCTTCCTGACTAGCTGCTCGGGCACGCGCGAGGCTGCGTTTTCGTCGATTAGCCACAGCGTCCGGGACCGGCCTGCTGGCCCGGCCGCGGGCACCTGCACGGGGTTGGCCCCGGCCAGGGCCAGCCCCACCGCGCCAGCCTTGTCCTCGCCTGCGACCACCATCCACACCTCCGCGGAGGTGTTGATGGCCGGCAGGGTCAGGGAAATGCGCCCGGGCGGCGGCTTGGGGGAGTTGCGGACCCCCACCACAGTCAGTTGCTTCTCGCGGATGCCGCCCTGTTCCGGGAACAGGGACGCAACGTGCGCGTCCGGGCCCACACCGAGCAGGACGACGTCGAACCGGGGAAGCCGGCCGGGCTCCTCGGGACGGTCGTCCGAAGCATCCGCGGCATGCTCGGCCGCTGCCGCATCACTGAGGCGTTGTGCGTAGTCCTCTGCAGCCTGTTCCGGCGTTTCAAAGTCATCCGTCGAGCCGGGCACGTGGACGCGCTCGGGATCAACGTTGATGTGCTTCAGGAGTGCTTCCTGGGCCTGGAGCGCGTTGCGGTCCTGGTCCTGGGAGCCGACGAAGCGTTCGTCGCCCCACCAGAAGTTCACTTTGGCCCAGTCCACCGCGGGGGCGGCAGGGGAGTCGGCTACTGCCTTCAGCGTTCCGATGCCCACCGTGCCGCCGGTAAGCACCACTGTTGCTTCACCGAATCGGTCCTGCACATCCACGAGCTTGGTGATCAGTCGGGCCGCAATAGCGGCCATGAGGACGGAAGAGTCAGGATGGATGCTTACTCTGGGCTCAGCGCTCACTGGGACGGACACTCCTTAGATTGGTACGTGGCAGTCCAATAGTAATCACTTCGCCGAAAACCTCGTCGGGGTCGAGGCGGCGGAGTTCTTCTGCGAGGCAGTCGCGGAGGCTGCGTCGTGGGAGGGAGATGCGTTGTGCGGGTTGGCCGGGCTGGGTGAGTTCGGCGATGGAGAGGCCGGGGCGGAAGAGCTGGACGTCGCCGCTGGTCCGGGTGAGCCGGACCCGGCGGATGCCGGTGCCTGCGGGGTCCGCGACGATCGTGACGGGGGCGTCCAGGGACAGAGTCAGCCAGGCTGCGAGCAGGATGGTGCTGGGCGAGTCCGAGGCGCCTTCGACCGCGACGGCGGTCACGGGCGAGGTGTCGGCCTGGTCCAGGACGGCGGCGAGCTGGATGCGCCAGTTCGTCAGCCGGGTCCAGGCGAGGTCGGTGTCGCCGGCCTTGTAGGTGTTGCGGATGTTTTCCAGCGCGACCTGGGGTTCGGCCTCGTTCGCCGAGTCGGTGATCCGGCGGTGCGCGATCCGTCCGATCGAGGTTTCGGACGCGTTCTTGGGTGCCCCGTGCGGCCACCAGGCCACGATCGGGGCGTCGGGCAGCAGCAGCGCGGCGACGAGGGACTCGGATTCCTCGGCGAGTTCCCCGAAACCGCGCAGCACGATGACCTCCGAGGCGCCGGCGTCCCCGCCGACCCGGATCTGCGCGTCGAGCCGGTTCGGCGCCGCTGAGCCGGCGTCGGCGAGCACGATGATCCGGCAGGGGTGTTCCCGGCTGGCCTCGTTGGCGGCCTCGATCGCTTCTTCCTCGAGCCCGGATTTGGTGACCACCACGAGGGTCAGGACCCGGCCGAGCGCGATCACCCCGCCCTGCTCGCGCAGGGACTGGATCTTCTTGGAAACGGTGGAGGTGGTGGTGTTGGGCAGGTCTACGATCATGGCCTTCTCCAGGTGCGTCCGTCGCGGGCTAGCAGCTCATCGGCCGAGGCCGGGCCCCAGCTGCCGGGCGCGTACGGCTCGGGCTGTTCACCCAGCCCGGCCCAGTACTCTTCGAAGGGGTCCAGGATCTTCCAGGACAGCTCCACTTCCTCGTGCCGCGGGAACAGCGGCGGCTCACCCAGGAGCACGTCCAGGATCAGCCGCTCGTAGGCTTCGGGGCTGGACTCGGTGAACGAGTGCCCGTAGCCGAAGTCCATGGTCACGTCCCTCACTTCCATCTGGGTGCCGGGGACCTTGGACCCGAACCGGATCGTCGCGCCTTCATCGGGCTGGACCCGGATCACCACCGCGTTCTGCCCGAAATCATCATCGCCGTGGTCACGGAAGAGCAGGTTCGGTGCCCGCTTGAACACCACCGCGATCTCCGTGACCCGCCGGCCCAGCCGTTTCCCGGCGCGCAGGTAGAACGGCACCCCGTTCCAGCGGCGGGTGTTGATGTCCACCCGGATCGCGGCGTAGGTTTCGGTGGTGGAATCGGCCGGGATGCCCTCCTCCTCCAGGTACCCCTGCACCTGCTCCCCGCCCTGCCAGCCGCCGGCGAACTGCCCCCGGGCCGAATGCGTGGACAGGTCCTCCGGGAGCCTCACGGCGGCGAGGACCTTTTCCTTCTCCGCCCGCAGGTCATCGGCGTTGAAGGAAATCGGCTCCTCCATCGCCGTCAACGCCAGCAGCTGCAGCAGGTGGTTCTGGATCACGTCCCGGGCCGCGCCCACACCGTCGTAATACCCGGCCCGGCCGCCGGTGCCGATGTCCTCGGCCATGGTGATCTGCACGTGGTCCACGTAGTTCGCGTTCCACAGCGGCTCGAACAGCTGGTTCGCGAACCGCAGCGCCAGGATGTTCTGCACCGTTTCCTTGCCCAGGTAGTGGTCGATCCGGAACACCGCGTCCTGCGGGAACACCGACTCCACGATGCCGTTCAGCTGCCGGGCGGACTCGAG
Organism: Arthrobacter sp. ISL-65; assembly: GCF_018613795.1. Taxonomy (GTDB): domain Bacteria; phylum Actinomycetota; class Actinomycetes; order Actinomycetales; family Micrococcaceae; genus Arthrobacter. The sequence goes on along the minus strand of NZ_JAGGPN010000022.1, from coordinate 3,879 downwards.
GTCGTGCCCGAACGGCTTCTCGATCACCACGCGGCGCCACTTCTCACCCTCGGCCTGCGCCAGGCCGTGCTTGGACAGCTGCCGGCAGACCTGCTCGAACGCCTTCGGCGGGATCGAGAGGTAGAACGCGTGGTTCCCGCGGGTACCGCGGTTCCCGTCGAGTTCCCTGATCGTCTCGCCGAGCCGCTCAAACGCGGCATCGTCGTCGAACGCGCCCTGCACGAAGCGGATGCCCTCGGAGAGCTGGTTCCAGACCGCCTCATCAAACGGCGTCCTGGCATAGGACTTCACCGCGTCCTTCACCTCCGCCGCGAAATCCTCGTTGTCCCAGTCCCGCCGGCCGAAACCCACCAAAGCGAAACTCGGCGGCAACAGGCCACGGTTGGCAAGGTCATACACGGCAGGCATGAGCTTCTTACGGGCCAGATCCCCCGTGACTCCGAAGAGCACAAGCGAGGACGGCCCGGCAATCCGGTTCAACCGCCGGTCCCGCGGATCCCGCAAAGGATTCCCGGACCGGACCGCTGACCTTCTGCCATTCAAAGTATCTGGCATGGTTTATTCAGTGCCTTAGCTCTCAGTGGCGGACGCGGCCTTGCCGGCAAGCGACGAAACGATCTCCTGCAGCTGGGCGACACCCGCTGCGCGGTCGGTGAGGTGCAGGCGCAGGACGGGCCGGCCGTGCTCGCTGAGCACCTGGGCGTCGCCGGCGGCTTGGGCGGCGATCAGCTCACCGAAGGTGAACGGACGCTCCGGAATAGCGAGGTCCTGGGCCGACGCCGCAGTGACCTGCAGGAATACGCCGATGGCGGGGCCGCCCTTGTGGAACTGGCCGGTGGAGTGGAGGAAGCGGGGCCCCCAGCCGAAGGTGACCGGTCGGCCGCTCACGGCAGCGAGTTCGTCCCGGACGCCCTCGAGCTGTGCGTAGGCCAGGCGGTCGAAGTAGGCCTGGACGCTCAGGTACCCGTCACTGCCCAGCTGTGCCAGCAGTGCAGAGACCGCGGCTGCTGCGGTGGTCGCGTCGCCGAGCCACTCGCCACCGCGCACCTCGATGGCACCGTCGGTGAAATTGGCGGGCGTCGGCTCCGGCTGGGCGTCCAGCAGTCCGCGGGCGGCCACCTTGGCGGCTTCGACGTCGGGCTGGTCAAACGGGTTGATGCCCAGGAGGCGCCCGGCCACAGCGGTGGCGAATTCCCACACCATCATCTGCGAGGCGAGGCCGCCGGCAATGGCAACTTCGTTCTCGCCCAGTTCGACGTTGGTATCCGTGCTGACGAGGCGGACCACCAGGATGTCTTCAGCGCCGGAAGTGACTTCCGGGGCATCCGGGCCGGCCACAACCGGCAGGACGCCGGTGCCGAGCTTGCCCGTGGATTCAGCGATGAGCTGTTCGGCCCAGTCAGCGAATCCCACGATGCCGGAGCCGTCCTCCGCGATGACGATCTTGTCGCGCAGCGGGTTGGTGCCGCCCAGGGCGGCGCCCAGGACCAGCCCGATGTTCTCGGGAGCGTCCTCGTTAAGGATCTCTGCGGCTTCTTCAGCCTCGTCCAGCAGGGCCGCGATGTCCACGCCGGCCAGGCCGGACGGGACGAGCCCGAAGGCCGTCAGCGCCGAGTAGCGGCCGCCCACGTTCGGGTCCGCGTTAAAGACTGCGCGGTAGCCGGCCTCGCGTGAGGCCTTGTCCAGCGGGGACCCGGGATCCGTGACCACGATGATCCGGCTCTTCGCATCGAGACCGGCCTCGGTGAAGGCGTGTTCGAAGATCCGCCGCTGCGAATCGGTTTCCAGGGTTGAACCGGATTTCGAGGAAACCACGATCGCGGTTTCAGCGAGGCGGTCCGCGAGGGCAGCACCGATCTGTTCGGGATCGGTGCTGTCCAGCACAGTCAGCTCGACGCCAGCGGTGCCGGCGATGACTTCGGGAGCAAGCGAGGAGCCGCCCATGCCGCAGAGGGCAATGCGGGTAACACCCTCCGCTTTCAGGGCATCGCGGAGTTCCAGGATGCCGTCCACCAGGGGCCGGGAGACGGTGGCCGCCTCGACCCAGCCAAGGCGGATTGCCGACTCGGCTTCCGCATCGGGACCCCACAGGGTGTGGTCCTTGGCGAAGATCCGGGTGGCCACGCGATCTTCCACGAGGGCGGGCAGGTGCTGCTCAAGAGCCTTCCGGGCGGAACCGGTGGCGTCGTAGCTGAGTGTGCTCATGTTGGGTTAGGAAGCCTTCCGTGCGGTGGCGAGGGCGCCTTCAACGTCTGCCAGGAGTTCCTTCCAGCTGGCAACAAACTTGTCCAGGCCTTCGGATTCCAGCAGGGCAACCACCTCGTTGTAGGACACACCGAGGGCATCAAGGGCGTTGAGGGTGGCGTTCGCTTCATCGTAGCCGTTGGTGACGGTGTCGCCCGTGACCACGCCGTGATCGAATGTGGCGTCCAGGGTCTTCTCCGGCATGGTGTTCACGACGTGCGGAGCAACGAGCTCGGTGACGTAGAGGGTGTCGGGGTAAGCCGGGTCCTTCACACCGGTGGAAGCCCAGAGCGGACGCTGCGGCAGCGCGCCGGCTTCGGCGAGCACGGCCCAGCGCTCGGTGGAGAACAGCTCTTCGTAAACCTGGTAGGCGAGGCGAGCGTTGGCAACGCCGGCCTTGCCCTTGAGGGCCCTGGCTTCGTCGGTGCCGATCGCGTCCAGGCGCTTGTCGATTTCGGTGTCCACGCGGGAGACGAAGAATGAGGCGACGGAGTGGATCGTGGACAGGTCGTGGCCGTTGTCCTTGGCCTGCTCCAGGCCGCTCTGGAAGGCGTTGATGACGGCGCGGTAGCGTTCCAGCGAGAAGATCAGAGTCACGTTGACGCTGATGCCCTCGGCCAGGGTTGCCGTGATGGCTTCCAGGCCCTCAAGGGTGGCGGGGATCTTGATGTGGACGTTGTCGCGGTTGACCTTCTTGTAAAGGTGCTTTGCTTCAGCGATGGTGCCTGCGGTGTCCCAGGCGAGGCGGGGGTCCACCTCGATGGAGACGCGGCCGTCCACGCCCTTGGTCGCCGCAGCGACCGGGGCGAAGAGGTCGCAGGCATCGGCGACGTCCGTCGTCGTGATCTCGAAGATGGTCTCTTCGATGGAGGCGCCGGCAGCTGCCTGAGCCGCGATGGTGGCGTCGTAGTCCGTGCCGGAGGTGATGGCGGCGTGGAAGATGCTGGGGTTCGTGGTGACACCCACAACGTTCTTCTCTTCGATCAGCTTCTGCAGCGTGCCGGTCTTCAGACGGCCCCGGGAGAGGTCATCGAGCCAGATGGAAACTCCGGCGTCGGAAAGCTGCTGGGTGGGAGTGCTAGTCATTTCTAATCTCCTTGAACTGTGGGGTGCTGTCAGGACTGGAGTCCGGCGAGGGAATCCTTGGCGGCGGCGGCAACAGCCTCTGCCGTGATGCCGAATTCCTGGAACAGGCGCTTGTAGTCGGCGGATGCGCCGTAGTGCTCGAGGCTGACGGAGCGGCCGGCGTCGCCGACGAACTCGCGCCAGCCCTGCGACAGGCCGGCTTCAACTGAAACGCGGGCCTTGACCGCTGCAGGCAGGACTGCCTCGCGGTAGGCGGCGTCCTGCTTGTTGAACCACTCGACACACGGCATGGAAACCACGCGGGCTGCGATGCCTTCGGCCTGCAGTGCTTCGCGGGCCTGGACGGCCAGCTGCACTTCCGAGCCGGTGCCGATCAGGATGACCTGCGCGTCCACGGTCTTGCCGTCCTTGGACGCCTCAGCCAGGATGTATCCGCCCTTGGCGACGCCTGCGGTCGAGCCGAAGGTGTCACCCTCGGCCGCGCCCTCGCCACGCTCGTAGGTGGGGATGTTCTGGCGGGTCAGGACAATGCCGGCCGGGTTCTCGTGG
>NZ_JAGGPN010000021.1 GCF_018613795.1 Arthrobacter sp. ISL-65 | reverse complement strand
GCAACTTTTCAAACTTACCCGGTTTCACTCCCCGACGCAAATCCTTGTCTCAGGACTCTCATCGGCAGGAAAACCAGCCCCACCACGCTCAAGCGACCTGAAGAGTCACCAAACTACGGTCTAAATTTCGGGGATTTGGCCGCCCGCGGTAACCAGCTCTTCGCTGTCTCCCTCGCGGCGACTTAGAAAACAGTACACCCGCTGCCGCCCGACCGCAAACCGTCCTACCAAGAGCATGGGATCCCCGTGTTTCCGCGGCGGAAGGGTGCGCGAGGGCACGCTGGTGAGCCTGCGCCGTCGCCATCGGTTATGTGTGCTGCCGCACAGGAACATGTCCCCCGGCGCAACGAGTGGCCGGTGCTAACAAAAACGTTTAACGCAAAGGAGGGCCAGCAACCATGCGGTTGCCGGCCCTCCTCAAGCAGCTGGAATCAACGGTGCTGGATTACCAGGAAGACTTGGTGATGCCCGGGAGCTCACCGCGGTGAGCCATGTCGCGGAAGCGGACACGGGAGATACCGAACTTCTGGAAGGTACCGCGCGGACGGCCGTCGATGATGTCGCGGTTACGCAGACGGATCGGGGAGGCGTTGCGGGGCAGCTTCTGCAGGCCGAGGCGTGCAGCTTCGCGTGCTTCGTCAGTCGCGTTCGGGTCAACCAGGGTCTTCTTCAGCTCGAGGCGCTTTGCAGCGTAACGCTCAACGATGACCTTGCGCTGCTCGTTGCGAGCAATCTTGGACTTCTTAGCCATGTGTTTAGCGCTCCTCTCGGAATTCGACGTGCTGGCGGATCTTGGGGTCGTACTTCTTCAGGACCAGGCGGTCCGGATCGTTACGACGGTTCTTACGGGTTACGTAGGTGTAACCCGTGCCCGCGGTCGACTTGAGCTTGATGATCGGACGTACGTCCTTGTCCTTTGCCACTAGAGCTTCACTCCTCGTGCCAGGATGGCGGCGACGACAACGTCAATGCCGCGTACGTCGATGGTCTTGATGCCCTTTGCAGAGACCTGCAGAGTGACATTACGGCGCAGGGACGGAACCCAGTAGCGCTTCTTCTGGATGTTCGGGTCGAACCGGCGCTTGTTGCGGCGGTGCGAGTGCGAAATGCTGTGTCCAAAGCCCGGCTCGGCTCCGGTCACCTGGCAGTGTGCTGCCATGACGACTCTCCTCTGAAAAATGAATGAAACGGCTGGCAGAGTTCTGCTTCACCGTGCGGCAGGCGGCGTCCGCATCCAGCCTCACGCGTCCGCACGTTTCAACGCCGGCGAACCGGGTTTACTGCGGCTGAATGCGATGAGCCACGAGCATCTGGCAATGGAACCACTGCGAAATGCCGGGATGCTGGGCGAATACAGGAATGCACGCAACTTGAGCCCCTAACTACCGGCCTCCAGGACTGTGAATACTGCCAACAGCCACCGCAAACCGGAGCAATTGCACACGCTCCGCGCCACCTAGCGCCAACCAAGTCTACGAGAGACGCGAATTAAAGACCAATCCGGCGGGGAACGGTGCTATAGCAGCCCCGGGAACCGCCGTCGCCAGGGCTTCCCTCCAAGACATATCCGGAAAGAAGGCTCCTCACAGCAAAGTCAAAGGCTCGGGGCGGAATCTTGAGCCATGAACACAGAGCTCCTGCCCTCCCCCGGGACCGGCACTCCGATGCGCCCCGCCCACGGGCCTGCTCCAGTTCGGGAGGCCGGCCGCTTCGCCGGCCCACACCGGCGCAGGCTCCTCCGCGCCGATGTCCTGACGGTGACGGCCTGGTCCTCGTTGGCCGCTTCGGTTGCGCTCTGGCTTGCCGACGGCGGCCTGACGGCGGCCTCCTCGCCGGCCGGCGTGGTCACGGCGCTGGGCATTGTTTGCGGCCTTGCCGGCATGGACCTCGTGCTGCTCATGCTCATGCTGGCCGCCAGGATTCCGTTCATCGACGGCGCGGTGGGGCATGACCGGGCACTGGAGTTTCACCGGAAGCTGGGGAAACCCTCGCTGTACCTGCTGCTGGCCCACGGGCTGCTCATCGCGGTGGGCTACGGCATGGCCGAAGGGCTCGACCCGGTCAGCGAAGCCGTGGCGCTCTGGGTGCTGGTGCCCGACATGTGGCTCGCCTTCATCTCCCTGGCCCTCTTCATCGCGGTTGTGGTCACGTCCCTGGTGGCGGTCCGCCGGCGGTTCCCCTACGAATTCTGGTACGCCGTGCACCTGCTCACCTATGCTGCCGTGCTCACCTCGCTGCCGCACCAGTTCAGCGTGGGCGGGCTGTTCGCCGTCGGCACCTGGCAGTGCTGGTACTGGCTCGGCATCTGCATCACCACCGGGGCCGGCTTGCTGTACTACCGGCTCATCCAGCCTGTACGGGTAACCTTCAGGCATCAGCTCACGGTTGAGCGCGTCACCTCCGTAGCTCCCGGGGTGGTCAACATCGAAATGAGCGGCCTGCAGCTCGGCTCGCTGGCCGGCAACGGCGGGCGGTTCTTTATCTGGCGCTTCCTCGCCCCGGGGCTGTGGTGGCATCCGCATCCGTTCAGTCTGTCTGCGGAGCCGGTGTGGACAGGACCTGATCGGCACGGGAGATTGCGGATCACGGTTCGTGATCTCGGCCGGGGCTCCGCCCAACTGCTGAGGCTGCGGCGCGGAACGAAGGTCGCCATCGAAGGGCCCTACGGTCTCTTCAGCTCCGCAGCTCGCAGCAAGGACCGCGTGGTCCTGATCGGCGCCGGCATCGGTATCACGCCGTTGCGGGCCCTCCTGGAGACCACCCCCTTCGCCCCCGGCCAGGCCACGGTCCTGCTCCGCGGGCATAGCAACCAGGAGCTCTACCTGGGCGAGGAAATCCTCGAACTGTGCCGGCAGCGCGGCGCCACCCTGTTCCATCTGACGGGCGGAAGGGACGCCGGCTCACCGGACAGTTGGCTTCCGGCCGCCGAGCATCGGGCCGGGTACGCCCTGGCGGACTACGTACCGGAAATCGCCCATGCCGACGTCTACGTATGCGGGCCCTCGCGGTGGGCAGGCAACGTCCTGACCGCCGCCCGCGCCGCCGGCGTCCATGAAGATCAGCTCCATCACGAAAGGTTCGACTGGTGAGAATCAGAGCAGCAGTTTCAGCCGCCGTGGCTTCGGCCGGCATCCTCCTGGTCGGCTGGCAATCAGGTGTCCATGTGGCCGATACACGCAGCGCGGCCTCGGCCGCAGCAACGGGAAATCAGGATTCGGGGACGGGAACCACGGGCAGCAGCGGCGCAGCGTCGTCGGAATCCGCGGCGTCGTCGGGAACGACCGGCAATTCCGGCACGACTGGCAGTTCCGGGACGACGGACGCATCCGGCGCGTCCGGAGCCGCCGGTGCAGCGGCCAAGGCCGGCGGCACGTACGACGGCGATCTGGTCCAGACCCGCTTCGGCACCGTGCAGGTCCAGATCACCGTGAAGTCCGGGCAGATCACCGACGTCACAGCCCTGAAACTCACCGACGCCGAGGGCCGGTCCGTGCAGATCAGCAACTATGCCGCCCCGATTCTTCGCAGCGAGGTGCTTCAGGCACAGTCCGGCGATGTGCAGACCGTGGGCGGCGCCACCGTGACCAGCGACGCCTACCTCACCTCCCTCCAGGCAGCCCTCGATGCAGCAAGCCTCTGAGACCACGCCCCCGCTCCGGGCCCGGACCTTCACCTGCATGGGAACTGTCATCAGCCTGACTGTCCCCACGGACGCTCACAAAGCACCCCAGGCGGTGGCGGATGAGCTGGACGCGGCGACCGCCGTCGTCGAACGCCTGTTCACGGAACTGGACAGCATCTTCAGCCTCTACCGCCCCGATTCGGAGGCGAGCCAGCTGGTGCGCGGCGAACTCGCTCTGCCGGAGGCATCGGCAGAAATGCGGGCGCGATATGAGGAGGCGGCCGAGTGGAGGATCCTCACCGAGGGGGCGTTCACGCCGGAACGTCCGGACGGGGCGCTGGATCTCTCCGGAATCGTCAAGGGCCACGCCATCCGGGAAGCCGGCAAGTCGTTGATGGCGCTCGGCTTGGCCAACTGGTGCTTGAACGCCGGCGGGGACGTGCTGGTCAGCGGCTCCCCCAATCCCGGCATCGATGTGCCGTGGCGGGCGGGGATCGTTGACCCGGCGGACAGGAGGACCCTGCTCGCCGGATTCCCGCTGCGCGGGGCGGCGCTGGGTTCGCCTCCGCAGAGTCTGTCTCCGGCCGGTCTGGCGCCGCTGGGTGAAAAGACGGCCGACGGCGGGACCCGGGCGGCGCTGGCCACCTCCGGTTCCGCTGAGCGCGGGGATCACATCTGGAGCGTCACGGCCGGGGCCGCGGAATTCCGTCAGGTCTCGATCGCCGCGGCGGACGTGGTCACCGCCGATGTGCTGGCAACCGCGATCGTGGCGGGCGGGGTCCCCATGCTCAACCGCGCCACCGCCATGTGGGACATCGAGGCGCTGGCCGTCCGTGCAAATGGCGAGCTGCTGGCAACGGGCGGGTTCCGGCGGTAGTTTCGGATCGACCCGGAATCGAACGGGGCGGCGGGCTTTCCCGGGATGCCTAGAGCCGGGTGAGCTGGGCGTACCTGGGCTGGAGGGTGTCACCAGAGGACTTACCCGTGACCCGCCGGACCACCCACGGTGCGGCGAATTCCCGGACCCAACGGGCGTTAGCCCTCAGAGCCTCCGCCGTGCTGAGCTCCGGGACGGGGGTCATCGGCGGGACCTCGATGGAGTGCTCGTGTTCGAGGACCGTCAGGACACGCTTGGCCATGTTCGCGTGCCCGGCGGCGGACATGTGCATCCGGTCCTTGGCCCACATGCCCCAGTCGTAGTACTCGTTGAAGCGCCAGTAGTCCACCAACAGGGCCCCGTGGTCCCCGGCGATGCCGCGCACGAGTTCGTTGTAGATGGCCGTGCGCCCCCGCATGGTGCCGAAAACCTTCGAGCCCCGCGCGTCGAAGCCCGTGAACAGCACCACGGTGGCACCCGTGGCCGCGAGCTTCCCGACGGCTTTTTCGTAATCCGCGAGCAGGTCGTCTATGTCGATCTTGGGGCGGAGAATGTCGTTGGCACCGGCGTACAGGGTCACCAGTGTGGGATTAAGCGCGACGGCGGCGTCCACCTGCTCGGCCAGGATCTGCCGCAGCTTGCGGCCGCGGATGGCAAGGTTGGCGTACCCGAAGCCGGGGTCAGCCGAGGCCAGCTGCTCCGCCACCCGGTCAGCCCAGCCACGGAGCCCGTTGGGCCGCGCCGGGTCGTCGTCGCCGACGCCCTCCGTGAAGGAATCTCCGAGGGCAACGTAGCGGGCCGTGAAATCCATGGGAGCAAGTCTGCCACCCGTTGCCGGGAGCAACCAAGACGGGTCCGTAGGGCGCAGCTGTTGCCGGGCGACTGCCTGGGTGCTGCTGCTACTGCCGCTCGCGGAGGATCCAGTGATTGCTGTCCAGACGGGCCACAATCTTTTCGCCGATGCGTGCGAGGTCCGCTACATCACGCTCAGTCAGGGCGTCGAGGAACAGCGAGCGCACGGATTCGACGTGGCCCGGTGCCAGTTCCACGATGGTGGCGATGCCCTGTTCGGTGAGGTGCGCGGTGGTGACGCGTGCGTCGCCGGGATGCGGCCGGCGTTCCACCCAGCCGCGGTTCTGGAGTTTGGTAACCACATGGGAGAGCCTGGAGAGGGAGGCGCTGGTCCGCGCCGCCAGCTCGCTCATCGGCAGGAAGCGCCCCTCGGCCTCGGAGAGCATCGCCAGCACGTTGTAGTCGAACAGCGACACCTTGCCGGCAGCATGCAGCTGGGTATCGAGCGACGCGGGCAGCATGGTGTTGATGCTCAGCAGGGCAAGCCATGCCCGGCGTTCATTGGCGTTGAGCCAGTGCGGTTCGGTCATTACTCCATCCTAGGAGAACTAACGCTTGACGGTTCAAGGCCGGTTCCGGCGGCGGCGAGTCGCCGGGTGGCGAAGGCTCTGGCGGTAGGCTGGCCGTCATGTACGTAGTTTCCCTGACCTACAAGGTTGCCCAAGAGATCGTGGACCAGCACCTGGATGCCCACGTGGACTGGCTGAAGGATGCTTTTGACGAAGGTGTCTTCATCGCCGCCGGCCGCAAGGTTCCGCGCACGGGCGGCGTGCTGCTCTCCAGGGCCGACCGGCCGACACTCGACGGGTCCTTGGCCAAGGACCCGTTCAACGTGCACGGCGTCGCCGACTTCGATGTCATGGAATTCGCCGCAAACCGCACTGCGCCGGGGTTCGAGAACCTGCTGGACTAGCCTGCGCGTCCGCGCCCGTCCGGCTCCATCAGCTTTTTCAGGCCGCCTTTGCGCGGGACCTTCACCGGCTGGGGCCAGCGGGGGCTAAGGTTGTCGCCCAGTGTGACGCCGCGGAGCTTCCGGCCAAACAGCGGTAGCACCCAGTCATTCATCCAGCGCCGCTGCCGCCTCTCCCAGTCGCGGAGTGTCATCCTGGCCGGCGGCTCCCATTCCGTGAGGCTGATCTTGTGCGGGACACCCAGATGGTCCAGAACCTGGGCCGCGAGGTACTTGTGGCCGGCCTTGGACATGTGCAGCCGGTCGGTGTCCCACATCCTGCGGTCGCGAAAGGCCTCGAAACACCAATAGTCCACGAGTACAGCCCCGTACTTGGCGGCGAGCTCCCGGACCCGCCGGTTGTATAGGGTGTTGCGCTTCTTCAGCGGTTCCAGCACCGCGGACACCTTGACGTCGAACCCCGTGAACAGGACTAGGGTGGCGCCGGTGGCCGCCAGCCGGGCCACCAGTTCCTCGTACTGGGCCAGGAGCTGGTCCATGTCCGTGCCGAAGTCCAAAATGTCGTTGCCGCCGGCATAGAGAGTGATGAGCGTGGGATCCATGGCCAGTGCCTGCTCCAGCTGCTCATCCACGATGTGGCGGAGCCGCTTGCTCCTGATGGCCAGGTTGGCGTAATGCCAGCCGGGTTCTGCCTTGGCCAGCTTCTCCGCCACGCGGTCAGCCCAGCCCCGCACCCCGTTCGGCAGCCTGGAACTCCGGTCACCCACGCCCTCGGTGAACGAGTCCCCCAAGGCAACGAACACTTGCCGCCTGCCCCGGTCCGGGAGCAAAGGAGAGACACCCACCCTGACAAAGTACACATCAGGAGCAACACCTAGGGAAACACCAGATGAACGTCACCGTCCGCGACCCGACCTTGAAACTGAGGAAGCGTCCGGGTTCAAGCGACGAAACCTGAGGAAGCATCCGGGTTCAAGCAACCGAACCTGAGGAAGCGTCCGGGTTCAAGCGACGAAACCTGAGGAAGCGTCCGGGAGGGAGCCCGGGCGGCAGGAGGCGGACCCGCCCGACACACCCAGGGTCAGAGTTCGGCTTTGCCCTGCCGCCAGTACCCCATGAACGCCACCTGCTTCCGGTCGATCCCGACGTCGCGGACGAGGTAGCGCCGCATGTCCTTGATGACTCCGGCTTCCCCGGCAATCCACGCGTAGAACGGCAGGGCGCCTGCGGGCTTGCCGGGGTTCTTCGTGGCGCTGACTGCGGCGGCATCGAGTCGTGCCGGGGTTTCCCACAGGATCTCCTGGTCAACGTTCACGTCGTCGGGCTCCGGGCCGGCGGCGTCGGCGGACTTGATGCCCACCCAGCCTGGCACGGGGACAGCCGCGCGCACCGCCTCTTGTAGGAGTTCACCGTGCGGCCGGGACCTGCCGATCGAGGCGCCGCGTGCCAGCCAGGTGATTTCGACGTCGGCCGCTGTCTCCAAATCGAGGAAGTCGCCGGCCTCCGGTACTTCCAGGAAGGCATGCCCGGTCATGTACTCGGGCAGGCTTTCGAGAACAGCGCTGATGGCGGGGACGGCCGTCTCGTCGCCGGCCAGGAGCACGCGTCCGGCCAGGCCGGGCCGCCATTCGATGCCTGAGTACGTTTCCGCGGTGACGCAGTGCGCAGCACGGTTGTTCGGCCCGATCAGGGTGAGGGCGTCACCCGGCTTGGCCGTCAGCGCCCAGTTCGCCGCCGGACCGCCGTTGCCGGCGGCGTCGAAATGCATCACGAAGTCGACGTCGACCTCCGGGTACACGCCGTCCAGCCGGGCCTGCCGGACGGTGTAGGTGCGCATGGCGCCGCGGGTGGCCGGATCCATGGCCAGCCACTCCTGGTACCAGCCGCTCTCCTCCATCCGGAACTTCGGCAGCGGAAGCCGGCTGCCGCCGTCCGGCGCCAGCGAGGGGATCATGAGTTTGATGCGCAGGTCCAGGCTGTCGCCGTGGACGCCGAAGTCGCGCAGCGAATAGCCGCCGAACGTCACGCGGCGGAAGTTCGGGCTGAGCTCCTGCACCGCCGAGACGGTGACATCAAACGCCAGTGTCATCGGCTCGGTGGCGAAGCCGGGACGGTCCCTGATGGAGGTGCGGGCGGAACTGTTCTGTACTGCGCTGTTTTGTACTGCACTGTTCTGTACTGCGCTCATGAGGCCATCTCCAGGGTCGAGATCTGAACTTTTGGGTCGGCGTGGTGCCTGCCGAGGGGGATGATCAGCGGGGTGCCGGACACCGGATCCGGCACCACCCGGGATTCCAGCCCGAAGACACTCCGGACCAGCTCCTCGGTAATCACGCTGGACGATGCGCCCTCGGCCACGATCCGCCCGGCCTTCAGGGCGATGACATGGTCGGCGTACCGCGCGGCGAGGTTGAGGTCATGCAGGACGATCGCCACCGTGGTGCCGCGCTGGCGATTGAGGTCGGTGACCAGGTCCAGCACCTCAACCTGGTGGGCGAGGTCCAAGTAGGTGGTGGGCTCGTCGAGCAGCAGCACGTCCGTTTCCTGGGCGAGCGCCATGGCGATCCACACCCGCTGGCGCTGACCGCCGGAGAGTTCGTCGACGTTCCGCCCGGCGAGCCCCAGCGTCTCGGTGGCCTCCAACGCACGCTGCACCGCGGCGTCGTCCTTCTCCGACCAGCTGCGGAAGAAACCCTGGTGCGGGTACCGCCCACGGCCCACCAGGTCACGGACGGTAATGCCGTCCGGTGCCATCGGGTGCTGGGGCAGCAGGCCGAGGGTGCGGGCCAGCTCGCGCGCCGGGCGGGAGTGGATGTCCTTGCCGTCGAGGGTGACCGTGCCGCCGGCAGGCTTCAGGAGCCGGGACAGCCCTCGCAGCAGCGTGGATTTTCCGCAGGCGTTGGCACCTAGGATCATGGTCACCCGGCCCTCAGGAATCTCTGCGGTGAGGTTTTCCACGACCCGGCGCTGATCGTACTGCAGCGTGAGGTCGCGGGCTTGAAGAACGGCCATCAGGCATCCTTTCGGTTGGACGTGACCAGGAGCCACAGCAGGAACGGGGCGCCGAGGGCGCCGGTGACGACGCCGACCGGCAGGACGGTGCCGTCCAGCAGCAGCGGGGCGGCATTGGCGGCGAAGTAGTCCGCCGCCAGGACGATCAGGGCGCCCACCAGGGCCGCCGCCGGGAGACTGGAGCGGCCGGTGAAGCGGCGGGCAATGGGGCCGGCAAGAAAGGCGACGAACGCAACGGGCCCGGCGGCCGCCGTCGCCACTGCGGCGAGCGCGACGGCGGTGAGCACCAGACCCAGCCGGGTCGCGGCCACGCGGACGCCGAGTCCCGCGGCGGCGTCGTCCCCCAGTTCGAGGATGCGCAGAGGTCCGGCCAGCAGGGCGGCTACCGGAACCAGGACCATCAGCGTCAGGGCCAGCACGCCCGCACGGTCCCAGCTGGCGGAGTTGAGCGAGCCGTTGATCCAGATCAGCGCCTCCGCGGCGGTACGGATGTCGGCCCGGGTCATGAGGAAGCTGACCATGGCGTGCAGCGCGGCAGCAATGCCGACGCCGGCGAGGACGAGGCGGTTGCCGGCGGCGTTTCCGCGGCTGCCGCCGCGGAGACCCAGGGACCCGCTGCGGGAGATGCCGTAGATCAGCGCCGCCACGGCCATCGCACCGCCGAGGGCAGCACCGGACACCGCGGCACCGGAGGCCCCGAACACCACGATGGCCAGGACGGCGGCCGCGCTGGCGCCGTAGCTGATGCCGATCACGTCCGGGCTGGCCAGCGGGTTGCGGAGCATGGTCTGGAACAGCGCACCCGAGAGCCCGAAGGCCAGGCCGATCAACGTGCCGATGACCGCCCGCGGCAGCTTGGCCTCCATCACGATGAAGCTGGCGCCGGGGATTTTCTCGCCGCCGGTGAAGTGGGCAGCGAGGATTTTGAAAAGGTCGGGGATGGTCACGGTGTAGCTGCCCAGCAGGATGCTGGCGGCCAGGAGAAGTACGACGCCGGCGGCCAGTACCGCCGTCCGGTTCAGCAGGCACCGGTTCAGCAGGCTCCTCGTCCGGTTCGAAGCGCGAACGGGCAGATAAGGCCCTGTTTCTGCGGTTTTGAGGGCATTGTCTGCCCGTTCGCGCACGCGGGTGGGGGCCCCAAGTGTCCGTTGGCGCTTCCCGGTGGTCGCGGGGTTGGCCGGGTTCGGAGTCACAGGCCTGCCCCCTTGCCGCGCCGGACCAGCCAGACGAAGACCGGCGCGCCGATCAAGGCGGTCATGATGCCGGCCGGGACCTCGCCGGGTAGCAGGATCACCCGGCCCACGACGTCGGACACCAGCAGCAGCACGGGTGCGAGCACGGCGGAGAACGGCAGGATCCAGCGATAATCGGGGCCGGTCAGGAAGCGGACGGCGTGCGGGACAACGAGGCCCACGAACCCGATGGGGCCGGCCAGCGCCGTCGCCGACCCGCACAGCAGGACGATGCCCAGCGCGGTGACGGCGCGGGCCAGGCCGACGTTCTGGCCCAGGCCGCGGGCCACGTCGTCGCCCAGCGCCAGGCTGTTAAGGACCCGTCCCGTCAGAAGCACGATCAGTGCCCCCGCGACGAGGAACGGCAACCCGGGCAGCACCACGGACCAGTCGCGCCCGGCAATGCCGCCCACCTGCCAGAAGCGGAAACGGTCCAGGGTGTCCTGGCTGGAGACCAGGATGACATTCATCAGTGAGAACAGCCCCGCGCTCAGTGCGGCGCCCGCCAAGGCGAGCTTGACCGGCGTCGCACCGTCCCGGCCCATGGAGGCAATGAGGTAAACGGCGACGGCAGCAGCAGCAGCCCCGATGAACGCGAACCAGATGTAACCGGTCAGCGAGGAGATGCCGAAGATATAGATCCCGGTGACCACGGCCAGCGCGGCGCCGGCGTTGACGCCGATGATGCCCGGGTCCGCCAGCTGGTTCCGGGCCACGCCCTGCATGGCCGCGCTCGCCAGGCCCAGCGCCGCACCGGCGAGCAGACCCAGAACGGTCCGCGGGATCCGGGCATGCACCACGGCGTGGTCGCCGTCCGCCGGGTTGAACTGGGCCAGGGCCTGCCACACGGTTTCGAGGGCCAAACCGCGGGCGCCCACGGCAAGGGAGGCGCCGCAGACAACAACGAGCACGACGACGGCGGCCAGCAGCCAGGCGGCGCGTGGCCCGGGGACCTTGCGCGCAGGCTGGGCGCGAACGGACAGTTGCGGCCCCTCAACCGCGGCCACAGGGGCTCCAAGTGTCCGTTCGCGCTGGGTAGCGGGGGCCGTCGTCGTGCTCGATGTCATGGGAAGCTGTCTACCGAACCCGGGCTAGACAGCGTCTGCGGCTTTGGCCAGCTGCGGCAGGAACGTGTCCAGCGACCACGGCAGGCTCAGCGGCGAGGAGGCCGAGATGGACAGGGTGAGCGTGTTGTCCGAGTCCGCGACCATGGCGCCGTTCTTGATCGCGGGGATCTGGCCCAGCAGCGGGTCGGCCTTGATGGAATCGGTGGTCTTGGCGTCCGGAACCCAGGTCACGAAGATGTCGGACTTGAGCTCGTTGGCCTTCTCCGCGGACCACGGGATGAAGAATTCCTTGGATCCCTTCGAGTTCTCCTCCACCACGGGGGCGAGCTTCATGCCGATCTCGCTGAGGAAGCGCGGCCGGTTGTCGTTGGCGGTGTACACGTTCACGCCGTCACTCTTGGCCGGCTCGAGGTTTCCGTAGATGAAGCTCTTGCCTGCGAGCTGCGGGTAGGCGGAAACCTTGTCCTTGACGGTGGCCTCGGTGTCGGCGATCAGCTTCGTGGCTTCGGCTTCCTTGCCCAGCGCCTTGCCGATGGTGCTCGTGGAATCCTGCCAGGAAGTGCCGTAGGCCAGCTCGGGATGCGCAACCACCGGGGCGATTTCGCTGAGCTTCTTGTAGTCCTCTTCCGTCAGGCCGGAGTAGGCACCCAGGATGACGTCCGGATTGAGCTTGGCAATCTCAGTGAAGTTGATGCCGTCAGCCTCGGAGAACTGGACCGGCCCCTTGTCCGACCCGAAGCCCGCGCCGAGCTTCTCCAGCGCAGCGTCCTTCCACGGGGTGGAGCCCTTGTCATTGCCGCCCCACTCGTTCTTGGGCACACCCACCGGAACCACGCCCAGCGCGATTGCAACGTCGTCGTTGACCCATGAGACCGTGACGACGCGCTTGGGCTGTTCCTTGATGGTGGTTTCGCCAAAGACGTGCTTGATGGTGACCGGGAACTGCGCGCTGGCGGATGAAGTGGCACTGGCTTCCGAAGCAGTGGAAGCCGGCCCTGTGGAGCACGCGGTCAGGGAGAGTGCCGCGGCACCGAGGACGGCGGTGGCCTTGCCGGCGGTCTTGAGGAGGGAGCGGCGCGTGGTGCCAACGGCAGCAGTGCCGTCTGAAACGACGGCCGACCGGCCGGGGAAGAGGGGGGAAGTCACGGAACTCCTTAGGTGAATGAAGCGAACCCAAGTAAGGCTAGCCTATCCTTCCGTAGATTACGAAAGGTTTGCATAACGTAATTGCTCCGAGTGGCCAGCCTAACTGCCGGCGCCTTGCCAGCCAAGGGTGAACAATGGTTCACTCGAAGGAGTAAACGCCCGTTCACCCTTACCGCGGGCACCTCCTCCCCCACAAAGGCTTGCCGCACATGACAGCACCCCCTGCCCCGAAACCAACCCGCAGCGCGCCCGCCATCACCACGGTCCTGGCGCTCAGTGGCACGCTGGTGGCACTCATGCAGACCCTGGTGGTGCCGCTGCTGCCCGACTTTCCGCGGATCCTTTCTGTCACGCCTGACGATGCATCCTGGCTGGTGACGGCGACGCTCCTCGCCAGCGCGGTCGCCACTCCGATCGTGTCCCGCAGCGCCGACATGTACGGCAAGCGGAAGATGATGGTCATCTGCCTGGCCATCATGGTGGCCGGTTCGGTCATGGCCGCGCTGGGCGGGACCTTCCTGTGGCTGATCATCGGGCGGGCGCTTCAGGGGTTCTCCGCGGCGCTGATCCCGGTGGGCATCAGCATCATGCGCGATGAACTGCCCAAGGAAAAGATGGGCTCCGCGGTGGCACTCATGAGTGCCACCCTGGGCATCGGCAGCGCCTTGGGACTGCCGCTCGCCGGCCTCCTCTATGAAAGCCTCGGCTGGACGTCCATCTTCTGGGTCTCCGCCGCAGCCGGCACGCTGCTGCTGCTGGCGGTTGTGCTCGTGGTTCCGGAGTCCAAGGTGCGCACTCCCGGCCGCTTCGACTACGCGGGCGCGCTGGTGCTCTCCGCCGCACTGGGATCGCTGCTGCTGGCGATTTCCAAGGGGGGCGCCTGGGGCTGGGGCTCGGAACCCGTGCTGCTGCTGTTCCTCGCGGCGGCGCTGCTGCTGGCCGCCTGGATTCCCTACGAGCTCAGGGTTGGCCAGCCCATGGTGGATCTTCGCACCACGGCGCGGCGGCCTGTCCTGATGACCAACCTCGCGTCACTGCTGATCGGTTTCGCGATGTTCGCCAACATGCTCCTCACCACCCAGCAGCTCCAGCTCCCCGGCGCTACCGGGTACGGCTTTGAACTGAACGTCATCACGGCAGGCCTCTGCATGGTGCCGTCCGGACTGGCCATGGTGGTGTTCGCGCCGGTGTCCGGAGGCATCATCCGGCGCTTCGGCGGCAAGTCCGCCTTGATGACCGGCGCCGGAGTGATGATCGTCGGGTACGTGGGCCGGGTCTTCTTCTACGACTCCATCACCTGGGTGATCATCGGCTCCACCGTGGTGAGCGTCGGAACGGCCATCGCGTATGCCGCCATGCCAACGCTGATCATGGGTGCCGTCCCGATCACGGAGACCGCCTCCGCCAACGGCCTCAACAGCCTGGTCCGCTCCATTGGCACCTCGACCTCCAGCGCCGCCGTCGCCGCAGTACTGACCTCGGTCACCATTCCGCTCGGCGCCGCCCGACTGCCCTCGTTCGACGCGTTCCGGGATGTGTTCTGGATGGCCGCGCTGGCCTCCGCCGCCTCCGTCCTCGCCGCCATCTTCATTCCCCGCACCATCACGCACCGCCCGTCCGCGCCGGCGGCAGCAGAACTGGTGGTGCAGGGGCGCGTCCTGGCACCCGACCACCGCCCGCTCACTCCCGCCGTCGTCACCGTCCTCCAGACGGCGGGCGAGCCGGTGGACTGGAGCCGCGTGGACACCGACGGCAACTATTCGGTGGCGCTGCCTGGCGCCGGGAAGTACCTCGTGGTGGCCAACGCGGCGGGCTGGGCGCCGATGGCGGAGGTCTTCGACTTCGACGGGCGCACGCTGAAGCAGAACTTCCTCCTGGAGGAGCGGCTGGAAATCAGGGGCCGGGCGGCCATCGGCAGCGAGCCCGTGACCGGCGCCGTGGTGACGCTGCTGCACGCCACCGGGGAGCATGTGGACACCGCACGGACGGACGACGACGGCGTGTACACACTTCCGCTGCCCGTCGCCGGACGCTACATAGTGGCTATGCTTCATCCCGTGACTCATCAAGCCGTGGCGCGGAAGCTCGCCGTCGACAACCGGTCCGTGACCGTGGACCTAGCAGCTGAGCGCGTCCCGCAAGGGAACGGCGCAGAGCCGGTGCGCGCATGAGCAGCCCCAGCCAGGAGTCGATCCTCACCGCGGCGGGCCGGCTGTTCGGCGAACGGGGCTACCGGGCCGTGACGGTCCGGGACATCGCCGCGGAGGCCGGGGTTTCGGCGGCCCTGGTGATGAAGCTGTTCATCTCCAAGGCCAAGCTGTTCGCGGCGGTGCAGCCGGACGAGTCGCTGCTCACCGAACTGTCTGTCCCGGCATCCGAGCTGGGCGGCGCCCTGGTCTTCCGCGTGCTGATGCGGCGGGAACGCGGCATGCACGAGCCGTGGGCCAGCATTCCGATCAATGTCCACGATGCCCCGGACCCAGATGCGGCGCGGAGCGAACTGCGCGAACGCTACCTCGGCAGCATCACACAATTGATCGGGGATGCGACGCCGGACCGCCGTTATGCCTCGACTGTCACCGCGCTGATGACCGGCTTCGGTGAAACCGTGCGGACATTGGGACTCTTCGACGGCTGGGATTTTGACGAGCTGGTGGCCTACTACGGCGGGATCGTCCAGGCCCAGATCGACGCCTGCACGGCCGCACACACGTAATCCGCTGGCCGAGCTGGGGCCACAACCGCCGGGTTCCCTGGCCGAGCTTGCGAGGCTAGGGGGCGGTTGGGGAGCTGTACGAGATGCTCAGCAGCAGCGCCTTGAGGGCCTGCCCCTCGGCGCCCGCCAGCCAGGACTTGGCCGCGGCGTCATTGGCGAAGGGCTTCTCGATGAACTTCACGTCAGCCAGGATGACGCCATCCCCGGCGCGGATGATGCCATCGAGCGCGGATCCCTGCCCTGACTCGGGAGCCCCCGCCGCCAGGTGCATCCGGTAGGTGGCACTGCTGTCCATCCGGTCTGCGTAGAACGCGTAGTGGGCAGCCGGTGCGGGCTGCGCCGCGAGCCCCGGAACCGGCGCGGACTCGTAGACGGTGCGGGTCACCGGGTGGGAGACGCCGTCGGCCACCCGTCCGGAGTACAGGGTGGCCTGCTCGGTGCCGCTCGCGTCGACAACTGTGGCGGTGGCCGAGTCCGACGGCGACCCGGCGCCGGTGAAGAGCTCAACCTTCCAGTCGGCCGGGTACTTGAAGGACACGTGGCCATTCGGGAATGTGTACGTCTTCAGCTCGGCGGGGGCCGGCGCGGACGACGCCGGTGCCGTTGCGGAAGCGGCCAGGGAAGACGAGGACGGAGCCGCCGACACCATGGCCCCGCAGCCGGCCAGGGAGAGGGCGGCGGCAGCAGCAGCAAGGACAGAGACGACGGGGGCGCGGAACGCAGGGCGCATGATGGTGCCTTTCATGATGACGCCGTCAAGCTCGCAGGGGCTGCTCTGCCCGCCGCATGGGAGTGTCCATGACCCTGGGGAGCGTTTGGCGAAGACTGGTGGAGGCACCACAGTGGCACGCCAAAACTGCCCGCCACTAGGGCCAGCGCAATAAATCCATCGATTTGTTATAAACCGCGCGAAAGCGTTATGGACTAGCGCAGCACGATATCGACGGGATTGGCCTCGGAGCGCCACTGCCCTTCTGTGCCGGGTTTCGGAGTGATAACGGGGGCGGTGAGCACGCCGGAGCGGTTGGTGCGCCTGTCCCGCAGAATCTCCGTGACCGAGCCCAGGTGCCGGGACAGGTCGATGACGTTCTCTGGTGCCGCAAGGAGAAGCTGGAAGCCAAACTCATGCAGCGCCTTGATGCCCGCGCCGGCGAATTCCTCGGAGGCCAGCACGAACGCCTCGTCCATCATCACTGTGCCGTACGTGGTGAAGCCCTGCTCGGCTATGCCCAGCTGGTAGCTCAGCGCCGCCGCCATGATGAACGCGGTGAACCGCTGGCGCTCACCGCCTGACATGGAACCGGTGTCGGCGTGCATGAACACGTCCGTGCGCTTGCCAGCCTTCTTCCCGGGAGCGTCCACCTCGCGGTGCTCCTTGCACTGGATGAACAGGTGTCCGCGCACGTCCAGCACCTCGGCACGCCAGCGCCGGTCCTCCGGAGTCTGCGATCCCAGCCGCTTCACGAGCGTCTCCAGCGACTTGTAGCGGGCGGTCAGTTCGGCGTCGTCGTTCTGGCCGGCATGGGCGGTGTCCGCCTTGCCGTGCCGGGCGTGCCGCGTCTTCAGTGCGTTCTGGATAGCGTCCTTGAACTGCTTGGCCGTGGCCGGCAGGGTCTGCTTGATGTCGAGTTCCAGGTAGCTGCCCTCGTGGAAATTCACCTCGGACAGGATCCCGTTCAGCGGCAGGATCCTGCTGGTGATGGAACGGCGCTCCTCGTCCAGCAGGTGGAGCAGGGTGCTGAACGACTCGTGCGTGCGCTGGTTGAAGAACTGCCGGAACTCGGCCTCCTGCGCGGGCAGCCCGTCGTTGATGATCGCGTGGTACCGGGCCTCGAACTCGCCGACGGCGCCGATGGACGTGCCATGGTCGGCCGAAATCGCGGTGCCCCAGTCGCGGACGAAGCCTTCGAAGATCCGCGTGAGCCGCTCCGACGTGGCCTGGGCGCGGGATTCCGCCCCGTGCAGGTCCCCGAGCAGCTGCGTCCGCACCCGGCCGGCGAGGTTGTCCAGCTCGTGCATTTCCGTAACGTCGCCGAATTCGGCGAAATACGGCGCCAGCGCCGCGGTGGTGGAGTCCGACGGCGGGGCCTGGTTCAGGCGCGTACGAGCGCCTTCCAGCAGTGAATCGGAGGCTGTGAGCTGCTGGTCCAGCGCCTTGTATTCGCTCTGCAGCACCGCGGCGGCCTCAGTGCTGGACTGGTGCTTCAGTCGCGCCGCCTCGATGTTGGCGCGGAGCGGTTCGAGGTCAGCCTGTGCGGCGAGGGCGTCCTTGAGCCGCTGTTCAATCCTGGCAAGCTCGTCTGCAGCAACCGCTGCCGAGACCTGCTCCCACGGGCGGTTGTCCTCGGCCACCCTGTGCAGGGCCTCGAGCTGCCGGGACATGCCCTGGTGTGATTCCTCGCGGCTTTGGGCCAGTTGTGCCGCCTTGGCCAGTTCCTGGCGCAGGTCCTCCACCTGTCCGGCAACGAGCTCCAGCTTGGAGGCGTTGTCGAACCCGAGGACGTAGTCCTGCCGGCTGGTGAACCGGTCGTCCTTTTCCACGGTGTGCCTGTTGCGCTTGACCACGCCGCCGAGGCTCAGCCCCTTGGCCAGGACCGCCAGTTCGTCGGGGTTCTCCACGCACGGGTACGCGAAGTCGAGGGCGATCCGCTCACGGATCCACACCCCGGCTTCCGCGTTTGTCCCGGTGGTGAGGATGTCCAGCTTCGTCAGCAGGTCACCGTCGGCCACGTCCTCCACCGCGAGCGCTGCCCCGGCGAGCGGCTTGGACACGTCCACCGCGCGCAAAGCGCCGCGGACCGTGTGGTCATTCAGGTAGCGGGTGACCGCGGCGAAGTGCTCGCCCGGGACCAACAGCGTGGTGGCCAGGTTCCGCAAGGCGCGTTCGGCCGCGGGTCGCCACTGCTCCTGGCCCTCGGCCAGGTCGATCAGCTCGCCGCCGAACGGCATCCGCTCCTCGGGGACGCCGGTGGCGGCCGCAATCGCGGCCCGGTTTTCAATGCTCGACGGCGGCAGCAGGGACTTGCGCGTTTTCAGCGACACAAGCTCCTGCTCGGCCGCGGCAAGCTCCCGCTTCTTCGTGGCGTGGGCATCGAAGGCCTCGAAACGGAGCTCCTGCAGGGCTGCGGAGTCATCCCTCAGCTCCGCCGAGCGGGTGGCCGCCTGTTCGTGGGCCTGCTCCCAGCCTTCAGCCGTCCATTCCAGGGCCAGGCCGGCATCCGTCAGCGCCTGCCGCGCCGCCTCCTCCACCTGCTGGCGGAGCTTCAGCCCCACCCGGGCGTTCTCCAGGGACTGCTCGATCGAGGAGATGGCGTTGCCGCCCTGGTTGTTGTACTCCGCCTCCAGCTGCCGGAGCTCCTTGGCCAGGCCGTCCCGCACACCGCGTTCCGCTGCGAGCTCCCTGGCCTTCGCCTGGGCGAGCGCCTTGAAGCGGGCCAGGGTCTTCTCGTGCACGGTGACGGCAAGCTGCTGCCGGTAGGCCTCGAACTCCTCGCCTGCGAGTTCACGGAGCCGGTTCGCGTCCAGCAGCGACTGCGCGTACTCCCTGTTCAGTCCCGGGACGGGGGCCAGCTGGTCGCGCTGCTGCCGGACGTCCTCCAGCCGCTGCCGGATGGACATGAGGTTGCTGAATTCCTCGACGACGTCGTCCGCCGCCGCCAGGGTGGCCGGCGCGTCCAGCACCTGGTCGCGGAAGAATGTGTTCACGCTGCCGCCGAGGCCCTTCCCGGCCTGGATGACGCGGAGCAGGGGCAGTGCCTGGTCGGAGTTGATGCCCAGGAGCCGGCGGAAACGCTCAGCGAAGGCCTTGTGCACGTCAAAAACCTGGGCGTCCGGGAAGATGTTTTCCAGCGCAGCCCTGGTGAAACGCTTCTCGGCGATGTCCTCGATGGCGGCGAGGTCCAGCGGCCTGTTGTCGATCAGGTAGTACCGGCCGACGCTCGACTCCGTCCCGTTTTTGGGCAGGTCAAACAGGGCCGACACCGTCACCTTGGTGCCCGCGGCGTTGTCGAACGTCAGGGCGACGGCGGACCAGGTGGCACCGGGACGCTGGAACGCACTGGCCGAGCCCTCGCCCACGGCCTTGTCCCCCACCTTGCCGCGCATGTACGTGAACGTGGTCCGCTTGTCCTCCACGGCGCCCGACCGCTGGGCTGCTGCCTCGTTGGAGCGCGGCCGGGCGTCGAACACCCGTAGCATGGCGTCGAACAGCGTTGACTTGCCGACGCCTGAGTTGCCGGTGAGCAGGGTGCCGTTGCGGTCCACGTGCATAGTGTGGGCGCCATGGAACGTGCCCCAGTTGACCACCTGCACCAGCGCCAGGCGCATCTGGCCCGGGTTAACGACGTCGCCCAGCGGCAGCATGCTCGCAATGCTCACTTGGCCGGCTCCTCTTCGCTGGTCGAGACCTTGGTTTCGACAGACTCAACCAGCGGGCTTTCGTCGTCTTCTTGGTCACCGTCCGCGTTGGGTTTCTCGCCGTCGAGTTCCAGCATTGCTTCGGTGCCTGTGGGGTCTGCTGTGGCGGCTATTAGGGCCTCGATTTGGGCGGGGATGTCGCCGATGTTGTCGAAGGGGAGGGCCAGGGGAAGGGCGTTGGAGATCGCATAGACGTCGTCCAGGGGGGTGGTGAGCAGGAGCTGGCGGGCGAGGAGCTTGGTGATGGCCCGGTTCACGACGTCCGAGTCACGCAGGGCGTCCTGCTGGCCTGCCGGCTGGTAGTGGGCCACGAGCTCGGCGATCTCTTCCCGCGTGATGGTGGGGTCCGTCTGCGCCGTGACGTGGCGGTCCAGCAGGAGCCGCAGGCGTAGCAGCACGATCGTTTCCACACGGCTCAGGGCACGCTGCTGGCGCAGGATGCTGGAGCGGGCGCTGCCGCCGATAGCCTCCGGATCGACGGGGCGCAGCACCGCGATCTTGCGCTCGTGGTCCAGCTGCAGCATGAGGAACAGCTCGGAGAGCCGGCTGCGCAGGATCAGCTGGTTGTCCAGCAGCGTTGTCCAGAGTTTCTCGTCCCGGCCGCCGTCGACGTACGGGCCCTTCAGCAGCTTCACCAGGGCCTGGCGCACCTTCATGGGAAGCACGCCGGTGTCACCGGGGAAGAGAGCGGCGCCGTCCACAAACGTGTCGCGGGGGCTCACCGTGAACGCATCCGTCCGGGTTTCGGCAGGCTCAACCAGCGGGGTTTCGGTGGGCTCGGCCACCGGGGTCGCGGCGTCCGCCGTCGTAATCTCTTCAGTCATCGCTAATCCTTCTTGAGCGTTACCACCGGCAGGTACGCCTTGCGGGTGGTGCCGTCTATCTGTTCGAAGTCGAGGGCCTCCCACGCCAGCTGGTCAAAGCCGGCGCCGGTGTGGAGTGCGTGCGAGAGGAGCGCCCGGATGGAGTTGATGTGTTGCTCCTCCGGCGGAAGCTGCTCCCACGCCTCGGCGAGGGTCGAGGCGCCGGCTGCCGCGGTGCGGATCGCCTCCGGCCTGGCCTTGGGGGTCCGGGGCGAGCGGACGCGGTCCGAGTCGCTGAACGCGATGGGGTCGGCGAGCTTGGGCGGGGCAGCAAACTCGTCCGGATCGAAAAGCTTGACCATGGCGAGGGATTCGAAACCTGCGTTGAACAGCACGGGACCGCGGACCAGGCCTGGCCGTTCGCGTTCGTAGGGCATGGACCGGATGGCCTGTTCCGCCTCGCGCAGCACCTTGCGGAGCCGCACTGACTGACGGAAATCGTCGCTCTGGACGTAGGTGTTCAGGCTCTCGCTGAGCTTGCCGTAGATGCGCTGGATCTGGCTGTGCTGCTGCCGAAGCTCCGCCACCAGGTTTTTCAGGGTCTCCCGGTCCTCCGGCGAAAGGTCGTCCGCGAACTGGCGGCTGAGCACCTCGCCGATCGCGGAGCGGAAGCGCAGCTGCTGCTGGGGGTCCTCAAGGAACGCGGTGAAGGAACGGAAGGTCCTGCCCTCCGGGCTTTGGCGCAGCCGCTTGTCCGCCTCAAGAACCTGGGCCATCGTGGCGCCCTTGGTCAGGGATTCCTCGATGATCTGGTTGCGGAGCTCGCCCACGAGCTCCTCGATCCGGTCACGCATCTTCTTGTAGTCCGCGGGCAGGCTGGCAGCAAGGTCCAGGATATTGCCGGCCGCTTCGACGGCCTGGTCGTCGTCGAGGAGGCCGTCGAAGTCACCGGAACTGATGTCCTCGATCAGCTGCTGCCGCTCCCCGATCTCCTCCTCCAGCGCTTCCAGCCGGGCGCTCTGGTCCGGGTTGGTCTCGTTGGCGAGCTTCTCCACGTCGCCCAGCAGCGTGCCCAGCCGGGACCCGTTGAGCGTGGACCTTTCGCTGGAGAGGCTGTCCAGGAACGCCAGCACGCGGGCGGCCGGCTCGGTGACCTCGTACACGATCTGCCCCGACTGGTTCCGGCGCGTCAGGAACTGCTTGCGGGTCCACTCATCGCCGAAGGACTTCCCGTTGGCATGGCCGCCCAGCCCCGGGTCATGGCGGCGCAACTGCTCAAGGAAGGAGTCGACGTCGGCATGGAATTCTTCCAGCGGAAGCTGTGGCCGGGTGCGGGTGAAGGATGCCTGCAGGACCGCGATCACCCACGGGGCGGAACGGGTGAGGGCCCATGCCGGCCCCTTGGTGAGGAGCTCAAGGTCCCTGAGCCTGGCGCTGATCGCGTCAGCGGAGGACGTGGCGGACCGGGGCACACACTCTCCTTTAGCAGCTTGGGGGATGGTCTGGGCAGCGGAAACCCGAAAACTGCCAACTACAAGGTTAACGCAGAGCCCCGGGCGGCCCACGCCGCGGTTTCCCGCTAACCCGGAAACGTCGCCGGGTGCCCGTCAGGCAACGTTACGGGTGTGACAGATGAGGTTTTCGCAATCACTCCGTGACCTACGGCGGAGTATTGTCTCGATCCCGTATCAACGCGGCCACAGCATGGCCGAGACGCTGGAGGAAGCTTCGCCAATGGCTCTAGTCTCGAGCTACTGATCTGATCCATCCGCAGCAACGGCGCAGGGGGAAGCATGCAGTTCGACTTGAGTGCAGTGGAGACAGGCACCCTGGTGTTCATCGGAACGCTGATGGTTGCCTTGGCACTTGTCCTGTTCGTGGCCGTGGCGGCTTTCGCCGCGCTGGTCCTGGTGGGTGTGGGGAGGCTCGCCTGGGTGGCCATTGCCGGGGCCCTGCTCAGGACCGTCCACGGAATCAACCATGCCTGGGACAGCTTGCTGCACCACGCCTCTGCAGTCGAGTTTCCCGCGGAGTTTCAGGGGCAGCCGTCCCCTAGCACCGGAACCTACCCGCGGGTAGCATTGAGGGACAGCTGAAGGGTTCTCCACCCGCGGCGGACCCAGGGCTTTGAACCGGTCATCCGGTCAGAGGAGATGCCCCGTGAGCTCCGCCACTGACAGCCAGGCAACTGAACGCCCGGCCCCTGACAGCAGGGCTGGCACCGTCCCGCCCGTCGACAGTCCCGCGTCCGAAACACCCGTCGCTCCGGAGAAGATCGGCGCGGGCGCGTCCGCAGAGGACGCCCGCGCCATTGCCGAGGCAGCACGCGAAACCGAGTGGGCCAGGCCCAGCTTCGCCAAGGGCCTGTACCTCGGCAGCTTTGACCTGGCCCTCATCCATCCCTGGCCCGCCGCCAAACCCGATGACGTGGAACGCGGCGAGGCCTTCATGGCACGGCTGACGGAATTCTGCCGCACCATGTCCGGACGGATCATCGAGCACGACGCGATAATTCCCGACGAATACCTCCGCGGCTTGGCAGAGCTGGGCGTGTTCGGCATGAAAATTCCGCAGGAGTACGGCGGCCTGGGCCTGTCCCTGGTCTACTACGGCCGGGCGTTGGCGCTGCTGGGATCGGTGCACCCGAGCCTGGGCGCCCTGCTCTCGGCCCACCAGTCCATCGGCGTGCCGGAACCGGTGAAGGTATTCGGCACCCCCGAGCAGAAACGCAAGTACCTGCCACGCTGCGCGGGCGGGGCGGTTACCGCGTTCCTGCTGACCGAGCCCGACGTTGGCAGTGACCCCGCGCGGATGGGCAGCACCGCTGTCCCCAGCGCCGACGGCGGGTCTTACGTTCTGGACGGCGTCAAGCTCTGGACCACCAACGGCGTGATCGCCGAGCTGGTGGTGGTGATGGCAGTGGTGCCACAGCATACCGACGTGGACGGCGCCGTCCACAAGGGCGGCATTACCGCCTTCGTGGTGGAGATGGACTCGCCAGGAATCACGGTGGAGAACCGGAACGCCTTCATGGGCCTGCGCGGCATCGAGAATGGAGTGACCCGGTTCCACCAGGTCCGGGTGCCGGCCGCCAACAGGCTCGGACGTGAAGGCCAGGGGCTGAAGATTGCGCTCACCACGCTGAACACCGGCAGGCTCTCGCTGCCCGCGCTTTGTGTGGCGACGGGCCGCTGGAGCCTCAAGATCGCCCGGGAATGGTCCAATGCCCGCACGCAGTGGGGCCGCCCGGTGGGCAAGCATGAGGCAGTCAGCAAGAAAATCGCGTTCATGGCAGCCACGGCGTTCGCGCTTGACGCCGTGTTCGAGCTGTCCGCGGAAATGGCCGACGCCGGGCAGAAGGACGTCCGCATTGAGGCGGCGCTAGCCAAGCTGTGGTCCACCGAGATCAGCTACCGGATCGCGGACGAACTTGTGCAGATCCGCGGCGGCCGCGGCTTCGAGACGGCCGAGTCGCTCGAGGCCCGCGGCGAGCGGGCCGTCCCCGCCGAGCAGCAGCTGCGCGACCTGCGGATCAACCGCATCTTCGAGGGCTCGTCCGAGATCATGCGTTTGCTGATAGCCCGCGAGGCCGTGGACGCGCACCTCGCCGCAGCCGGGGACCTGGCCTCCGCGGAGGCGAGCCTTTCGGACAGGGCGCGGGCCGCCGTCGGAGCCTCCGGCTTTTACGCAAAATGGCTGCCCAAACTGGTGGCGGGCGCCGGCATGGATCCGCGGTCCTACAGTGACTTCGGACGGCTGGCCAAGCACCTCCGTTTCGTGGAACGGTCCTCGCGGCGGCTGGCCCGGCAGACCTTCTACGGCATGGGCCGCTGGCAGGCCAGACTGGAGCACAAGCAGGCGTTCCTTGGCCGGATCGTCGATATCGGAGCCGAGCTGTTCGCCATGGCGGCCTGCTGCTCGCGGGCCGAGATGCTGCTCCGGACCGCACCTGAACGCGGCGCCACCGCGTTCGAACTGGCGGACGCCTTCTGCGAGCAGGCACGCATCCGGGTGGACGAATATTTCGACCAGCTGTGGCGCAACACCGACGACGGCGACCGCGCCCTCGCGCGCAAGGTGCTCGCCGGCGACTACACATGGCTGGAGGCAGGCGTGCTGGACCAGTCCGAAGGGACCGGCCCGTGGATCGCCGATGCCTCCGCCCGCGAGTCGACCAAGGAGAACCTGCACCGCGCCTACCGCTGACCGCGAGTCGGCGGACACCAGACAGACCGGACACCATACGCCCGAACCAGCTCTGATCGCCCACACCGCCACTGACAAGGGGAGACGACGCGCCAAAACCAAGATACTAAGCATCCTTGCTAATGCCCATTGAACGGAGTTAGCTAGAAACTGAGGCCAGTGCCTTGGCCTCAGGCAGTGCGTTGCCCGGCTTAGGCCCCCTGAGTCCGGGTCCGTTCCATGAAAGCGAGTCGCTGATGAGCAGCCCAATCGGCTCCGGGGACAGGCGCCCCCGGCGCACTTCCCCTGAATCAGGCACGTCCGAACCCAACAGGCCCGAACGCAGCGGGCCTGAACACAGCGCGGCAGAGCCCTACCGTGCCAACTACGGCACCGCGGAGCGCAGTTCGGCAGACGCCCCCACGGAGGCCACTCCGGTCTACGATGCCACCCAGACCCGGCGGTCGGCCGCCCGCCCCGGCGCCACCAGCACCGGCTCCACGACGGACACGCACACCCGGGCCCTCAACACCACCGACGCGGACACTCCGTACGCCGAGCGCGACTACACGCCCGCCAATGAACCGGACGACCGCCCGGACACGGCACGCTCCGACGACCCGGCCTTTGCCACCCGGGAAATGGCCGCGGCCCGCGAAAAGGAGGCGTTCGGCGGCATCAAGGTTGGCTCGGCGTTCTTTGGCTGGCTGGCCGCCACGGGCATGGCCGTGCTGCTGACCGCCCTGGTCGCCGCGGCCGGCACCGCCGTGGGACTTGCCACGAACGCCGACGTGAACGCCGCCGTGGGCCGGGCAGCCTCGAACCAGACAGTGGGAATCGTGGGCATCATCGTCCTGCTGGTCATCCTCTTCGCTTCCTACTACAGCGGCGGCTACGTCGCCGGCAGGATGGCCCGGTTCAATGGCGCGAAACAGGGATTCGCGGTGTGGATCTGGGCCCTGATCGCGGCTGTGCTGGTGGCCGTGCTCGGCATGATCGCCGGCGAGCAGTTCAATATCCTGGCACAGCTGAACAGCTTCCCGCGGATTCCAGTCAACGAAGGCCAGGTGACCACCACCGGCATCATTGCCGCCGTCGTGGTCGCCCTGGTGGCGCTGGTGGGCGCCGTCCTGGGCGGCATGGCCGGCATGCACTTCCACCGCAAGGTGGACCGCGCCGGTTTCACTCCCACGGCGGATTACGAGGAGCACTGAATCAGGAGGACCACTTACCGGCGGCCGCAGCTTCCGCTACCGGTACAGCGCGACGGCGTTTAAGTAGTACCAGCGCCGGTCCACCCTGAGAAAGCGGCTGGTTTCGTGGTGGACGCCGCGCTCGCCGTCCTGACGGAAGTGTGCCTTGAACTCCACGGCGCCTTCGGTGTCGAGCGGACCGCCCCGCTCGACGGACACGATGTCCAGCCGCCGCCATTCCAGGCCCGGATCGAAGTCCAGCTCCGCAGGCCGGGTGCTGGGATGCCATGTTTTCAGGAGGTAATCGGCATGCAGCAGGACGAAGGCGGAATACCGGGAACGCATCAGCTGCTCGGCGGTGGCTGCGTCTGCCGAACCGGTGTGGAACCGGCCGCAGCAGTCCGCGTACGGCTCGCCGGAAAGGCACGGGCAGTTACCGGAAAAGGGTTCTGGCTCGGTCATGGCATCCC
The DNA here is from genome assembly GCF_018613795.1 of Arthrobacter sp. ISL-65. Lineage (GTDB taxonomy): Bacteria > Actinomycetota > Actinomycetes > Actinomycetales > Micrococcaceae > Arthrobacter. Next base: position 1,800 of record NZ_JAGGPN010000021.1, on the reverse strand, counting down.
TGGGAACGTGGCGGTCGCTTGCTGGATCAGCCTATCGGCGCCCGCGGAGGGGCCGCGTCCTATAACAGCTTTGAAACAACAGTTGCCGGTACTCGCCATGCGGGCATGTCGGCAGTAAATAGTCCGTATGGTGGTTAGGGGCTGTTTTCCGGCGTAATCACCGGCTCGATCACTGGGGGACGAGCCGGGCGCCGATGGTAAGGAGGGTGAAGTGGAAGATCCGACAACGATTGCACTGAACCTGACATTTTTTGGCACCCTGGGGGTTGCCTTCCTCATGTTCATCGGCCTGTGCATCAGTGTCATGCTCACGCTGGTGATTGCAGGGCTGGGACGCCTTGTAGCGCTGATCGTGATGGCGCTGTTCGGCCGTCTCCCCAAAAACGAAACCATCGAGATCGTGCGGCTCGCCGCGGACGGCAGCCCGCTGCCCGCCGAGGCGGAAACGGTGCCGGCAAAAGCCAAGGCGAAAAAGGCCTCCAACGCCCCCCGCCCGGTCCGCGAGCCCCGCGCACCGATCGACTGGAAGAAGCTCCGGACCCGCACCGGCCTCCAGGAGGCGCTCCGCAGCGCCGTCGTCCATCACCCCCTGGTGACCGCCGCCCGGCCGGTGCCGCCGGTCCTCTCGAAAGGCTGGGCCGACGCCGTGGCTGCCGCCGACGCCCGCGCGGTGGCGCGCGCCCGGGCCGCCGCGCCGGAAATAAAGGTCACCGTGCGGGACCTGCCGCCGCCCGACGTGGCTGCGGCCAGCGTGACGCAGGTGGCGCCGCTCGTGGAATCAGCCCTGCGCCACGATGCCGTGCCGGCCGAACCGTCCAGCAACGGCGCCACCAGCACGGGCGCCACCAGCAAGGGGGCAACAGTACGGTCCGCTTTGGCGCTGTCCGCCCAGCCGCCGCGGCCTGCGCGGAAGCCCGCGGTTGCCGGTCATGTCACCGTCCTGGACACCGGTTCCATGACGTCGCTCGCGCAACACCCGGACGCCCACACCCGCGCCTGACCGCGCTGGTTCTCCATGCCCGCAGGTGCGTCCTGGCCGGGGGGAGCCCGCGAGATAAGCCGTCGGCATCCCTTACCCTGAGCAACCATCTCCGCTAGCGTGAAGCCCATGGAATTCAGATACCTCGGAAACAGCGGCTTCAAGATTTCTGAAATCACGTTCGGCAACTGGCTCACGCATGGCTCCCAGGTGGAGAACGACGTCGCCACCCAGTGCGTGCGGGCAGCACTTGACGCCGGCATCAGCACCTTCGACACGGCAGACGTCTACGCCAACACCGCCGCGGAAACCGTTCTGGGCGAAGCGCTCAAGGGCGAACGCCGGCAGTCCATCGAGATCTTCACGAAGGTATTCGGCCCCACCGGCCCCAAGGGAAAGAACGACCTCGGCCTGTCCCGCAAACACATCATGGAATCCATCGACGGGTCCCTCAGCAGGCTCCAGACGGACTATGTGGACCTGTACCAGGCCCACCGCTACGACTACGAAACCCCTCTGGAAGAAACCATGCAGGCCTTCGCGGACATCGTCCGGCAGGGAAAGGCCCTGTACATCGGGGTCAGCGAGTGGACCGCTGAACAGCTCCGCAACGGCCACGCCCTGGCCAAGGAACTGGGCTTCCAGCTGATCTCCAACCAGCCGCAGTACTCCATGCTGTGGCGGGTCATCGAGGAGGAAGTGGTTCCGGCGTCGGAGGAACTGGGCGTCTCCCAGATCGTCTGGTCGCCCATGGCGCAGGGCGTGCTGAGCGGCAAGTACCTGCCCGGCCAGCCGCTGCCGGAGGGCAGCCGCGCCACCGA